>CAWFAE010000012.1:0-395669 GCA_963813615.1 uncultured Actinomycetota bacterium | reverse complement strand
GGAACACCTTGAACGAGTTCCTGGCTCACGCAGCCTTGGTCACGCTCAGTGTGACCGTCACCGGCTTGCTGATCGCGGGAGTCATCCACCTCGCCGTGGTCGGATTTCTCGATCACGCTGACCGTAGGTCCGCTGGTCCCGCCGTGCCGAGTGAACCGGGGGAAGCATGAGCGGCCAATCCAGCCCTCACACGTCAACACGTATCCCGTTAGCCAGCACCGGCATTGAGCGAACGGTGCGGTCTACCCGAACTGGCGCGCCACCTGCGGATCACAGCAACCTGGGTCACGCGCTGACGGACACGCAGCCCACCATCCGCGCCAACTACTTCGAGATCGAGGAGCTGATCCGAACACCTGACGCGTGGCCGGCGGCCACCAGCACCCATCAGGCCGGGCCATAGGCTGAGTCCAGGCCCATTCCGCGACGACGGCGGGAGGAACGTCTTCGTGCTTGCCCTGGTGCTCGCGCACTTCGTGGCCGCCGTCGTGGCGCCCGCCCTGATCAGCTCCTCGGCAGGCGGCCTTCCTGGTTCTCGCGCTGGTTCCCGCGACCGCTGTGGCTGGGCGTTGATGGGGACGCGCGCGGTGGCCGACTCCCTGGTGAAGACCGAGGTGGTCGGCTGGGTGCCCGCGTTGGACCTGACCTGGCCTTCGCGCTGGGGTCGCTGCAGTGGGTGATGGTGCTGGTCGTCTCCGGCATCGGCGCGCTGGTGCTGGTCTACTGCGCGCTGGTACTTCTCCGACGACGAGCCGGGCCTGGCCGCGTTCGCGGGCTACTTCGTCGCGTTCGCCGGCGCGATGTTCGGCCTGGTCATCGCCGACGACCTGTTGCTGCTCTACGTCTTCTGGGAGCTGACCACGGTCTTCTCCTACCTGCTGATCGGCCACGACCCGACCAACCGCGCCAGCCGGGCGGCCGGCGCTGCAGGCGCTGCTGGTGACCACGTTCGGCGGCCTGGCGATGCTGGTCGGCATCGTGATCCTCGGGACGCAGGCGGGCACCTACCGGTCAGCGAGCTCCTCGCCGATCCGCCGACCGGCGCGGTGGTCGACGTCGCGATCCTGCTGATCCTGGTCGGCGCGATCAGCAAGTCGGCGATGTTCCCGTTCCACTTCTGGCTGCCCGGCCGCGATGGCCGCGCCCACCCCGGTCAGCGCCTACCTGCACGCCGCGGCGATGGTCAAGGCCGGCATGTACCTGGTGGCGCTGCTCGCGCCGGCGTTCGCCGGCGTGCCCGGCTGGCGCGGCCTGCTGCTCGCCGCTGGGGCGGCTCACCATGCTGCTCGGCGGCTGGCGGTCGCTGCGCCAGCACGACATCAAGCTGCTGCTCGCCTACGGCACGGTCAGCCAGCTCGGCTTCCTGATGGTCGTCCTGCGGCATCGGCACCCGGGCCGCGGCGCTGGCCGGCGTGGCCATGCTGATCGCCCACGCGCTGTTCAAGGCGACGCTGTTCCTGGTCGTCGGGATCATCGACCACCAGGCCGGCACCCGCGACCTGCGCGAGCTGTCCGGCGTCGGCCGGTCGACCCCGGTGCTGGCCGTCAGCGCGCTGCTCGCCGGCGCTCGATGGCCGGCCTGCCGCCGCTGGCCGGCTTCGTCGCCAAGGAGAGCGTGTTCGGCGCGCTGATCGACGTCGCGCCGGCACGGCGACGGCACGGGGCTCGCGGCGCTCGCCGGCTGGACCGTGCTGATCGGCGGTGGTCCTCGGCTCGGCGCTCACCGTCGCGTACACGGCGCGTTCCTCTGGGGCACGTTCGCGACCAAGCCCGGCACGGCCCGCACCGAGTTCGACCGCGACCCCGCGCCGGTTTCCTGGCGGCACCCGTGCTGCTCGCGGCGTCCTCGCTGGTCCTCGGCTTCCTGGGCGGCGCCGAGACCACGATGCTCGAGCCGTACGCCGAGCAGCTTCCCCGCCGGCCAGGAACGACACCGAGCTGGCGCTTGTGGCACGGGCTCGGGCCCGCCGCTGGCGCTGTCGGTCATCTGCTCTGGCCCTCGGCCTGCTGCTGTTCTGGCGCCGGCGGTCGTTCGGCGGCGCTGCAGGCCGCCCTCAGCCCGGCCGTGGAGCGCCGAACGCGGCTACTTCAGCGGCTGATGCGGCTGCTGGACCGGGCGGCGGTCGAGGTCACCGGCCTCACCCAGCGCGGCTCGCTGCCGATCTACCTCGGCGTGATCCTGCTCGGTCGTCGTGCTCCTGCCCGGGCTCGGCGCTGCTCGCCGCCGGCCGACGGCCGACTCGAGGTCGTCGGTGCTGGGACAACGCCGGGCAGCTGGTGGTGGCGGTGATCATCGCGGTCGCCGCGGTGCTCACCGCCCGGTCCCGGCGCCGGCTCAAGGCGGTCGTCCTGGTCGGGTGTCACCGGCTACGGCACGGCGATGCTGTTCCTGCTGCACGGCGCCCCGGACCTGGCGCTGACCCAGGTGCTCGTCGAGACGGTCACGCCTGGTGGTGTTCGTGCTGGTGCTGCGCCGGCTGCCGGAGTACTTCACCGACCGGCCGCTGCAGCCCGCGCCGCTACTGGCGGATGGCGATCGGGGCGGCTGGTCGGCTGCCGCGGTCGCCGGGTCATGGTCGTCGCCACGGGTGCCCGCACCGCCACCCCGGTCTCGGCGGACTATCCCGAGGAGGCGGTCGCCTTCGGTGGTGGCCGCAACATCGTCAACGTGACCCTGGTCGACATCCGCGCCTGGGACACCATGGGCGAGATCGCGGTCCTGGTCGCGGCGGCGACCGGGGTCGCCAGCCTGATCTTCCTCGGACCCGCACGGTCGGTCGATCCGCCGAGTCGGACATCGCGCCGACGCGCTCGGCGACAGCCGGACCGGGTGCCGAGCCGACCGACGGCGCCGGTGTGGCTGCGCCGGCGAGCCGCGCACGTTGGCCCCGGAGCGGCGCTCGGTCATCTTCGAGGTCGTCACCCGGCTGATCTTCCACACCATCATCGTGTTCTCGATCTTCCTGCTGTTCAGCGGGCACAACACCCCGGGCGGCGGCTTCGCGGCCGGCCTGGTCACCGGCCTGGCCCTGGTCGTGCGCTACCTCGCCGGCGGCCGGTACGAGCTCGACGAGGCCGCACCGGTCGACGCCGGCGCGCTGATGGGCACCGGCCTGTTCGTCGCCGCCGCGTCCGGCCTGGCCCCGCTGGCCTTCGGCGGCGCGGTGCTGCAGAGCGCCGTGGTCGACCTGCATTTGCCGGTGCTCGGCGACGTCCACCTGGTCACCTCGGTGTTCTTCGACGTCGGCGTCTACCTGGTCGTGGTCGGCCTGGTGCTCGACCTGCTTGCGCAGCCTCGGGCGCCGGCGATCGACCGGCACATCGTCGCAGGAGGAATCGGGCGCACGCGGACCGCAGCCGCGACCGCCGCGGTCAGGAGGTGCGGCACGTGACCGCGAGCCTGGCGCTGATCCTCGCGGCCGCGGCGATGATCGGTTGCGGCGTCTACCTGGTCCTGGAACGCAGCCTCACCCGGGTCCTGGTCGGCCTGGTGATGCTCGGCAACGGCGTCAACGTGCTGTTCCTGATCTCCAGCGGCCGCGCCCGGCCGCGCACCGATCGTCGGACGAGGCCGACCCGGCCGGCGATGAGCGACCCGCTGCCGCAGGCGCTGGTGCTGACCGCGATCGTCATCAGCCTCGGCACCACGGCCTTCCTGCTTGCGATGGCGTACCGCAGCTGGCAGCTCACCGGCCACGACGACGTACAGGACGACGTCGAGGACCGCGCGATCCGCCGTCTCGCCGCGGCCGACGCAGGCCTCCGACAGCTTCGACCTGGCCAGCGGCGGCGGTCGAGGACGAACTCGACATGCCCGAGGAAGAGGGGCGGCCGGCATGACCTGGCTGGTCCCGCTGCCGGTGATGCTCCCGTTGCTCGGCGCCGGGCCTGACGCTCATCCTCGGCAGGCGACCCGCCCTGCAGCGGGCCGTGAGCACCACGATCCTCGCCGCTCGTCGTCGTGGTCGCGGCGATGCTGGTCTACCAGACCGACCGGCACGGCCCCCAGGTGCTGTGGATCGGCGCCTGGAAGGAGCCACTCGGGATCTCGCTGGTCGCGGACCGGCTGTCCGCGCTCATGCTGCTCGTCTCGGCCGTGGTCACCCTCGCCGTGCTCGTCTACTCGATCGGCCAGGGCATGACCGGCGACGAGCGCGAGACCCCGATGACGATCTACCACCCGACGTTCCTGGTCCTCACGGCCGGGGTCTCCAACGCGTTCCTCGCCGGCGACCTGTTCAACCTGTTCGTCAGCTTCGAGATGCTGCTGTTCGCCAGCTACGTGCTGCTCACGCTGGGCGGCACCGGCGCCCGGATCCGAGCCGGCACCATCTACGTGGTCGTCACGTGTGTCCTCGTTGCTGTTCCTGATCTCCATCGCCGCGATCTACGCCGCCACCGGCACCGTCAACCTCGCCCAGCTGGCCGGCCGGCTCGCCGAGCTGCCCGTCCGGTCAGCCTGGTGCTGCAGCTGCTGCTGCTCACCACCTTCGCGATCAAGGCCGCGGTGTTCCCGCTGTCCTTCTGGCTCCCGGACAGCTACCCGACCGCCCCGGCACCGGTCACCGCGGTGTTCGCCGGCCTGCTCACCAAGGTCGGCGTCTACGCGATCATCCGCACCCAGACGCTGCTGTTCCCCGACAGCCCGCTCACCGACCTGCTGCTGGCGGCCGCGCTGCTCACGCTGATCATCGGGATCCTCGGCGCGGTCGCCCAGACGGACATCAAGCGGATGCTGTCCTTCACGCTGGTCAGCCACATCGGGTACATGGTGTTCGGCATCGCCCTGGCCACGTGGCCGGCTACTCCGGCGCGATCTTCTACGTGGTGCACCACATCACCATCCAGACCGCGCTGTTCCTGGTGCTGGGACTCATCGAACGTCGCGGCGGCAGCACCAGCCTGCTCAAGCTCGGCGGCCTGGCCAGGCTCGCGCCCCTGCTTGCCGTGCTGTACTTCGTGCCCGCCATGAACCTCGCCGGAATCCCACCGATGTCCGGGTTCCTCGGCAAGGTCGGCCTCACCGAGGCCGGCATCCAGGTCGGCACCCCGCTGGCGTACGCGCGTGGTCGCCGCCGGCATGCTCACCAGCCTGCTCACGCTGTACGCCGTGGGCAAGTCCTGGAACCTGGCCTTCTGGCGGACCCCGGAACAGGCCCACGACATGGCCCGCGAGCTGTCCGAACACACACGTCGAACGGAGGCCCACCAGGGCGTGTCAGGCACCGGGACCACGTCCACATCGGAGCGGCCACGTTCGGCACCCGGGACCGCGACGAGGCGCGCAGCATCCTCGACGAAGGCGACGGCACCAACCAGGACCTCCACCAGCTGACCGAAGAGGACGCGCTCCCGACACGACTCCCCGCGCACCATGGTCGGCGCCACCGCAGCCTGGTGGTTCAGCCTCGCCCTCACCGTCGTCGCCGGACCGCTGTTCGCCTACACCGAACGCGCCGCGCGAGGATCTGCTCGACCGCCGAGCTCTACATCTCGGCCGTGCTGCCCGGAGGACTCGCGATGAGCCAGGAACACTTCGTGGACTCGAGGAGTCGACGCGACCACGCCAGGTGGCGCGGCCTGCAGCTCACAGCCGTGGCGTGGCTGACCGTGGTCTGGGTGGCGCTGTGGGGCGATCTGTCGGCCATCAACGTCCTCGGCGGGCCCCTGGTCGCCGTAGTGGTCTGCTTGGTGTTCCCGCTCCCCCCGCTGCGGATGCACCTGCGCGTCCGACCGCTGCGGCTGGGCTGGCTCGTCCTCCACTTCCTGGCAGACGTGGTCATTGCCAGCGCCCAGGTCGCCTGGACGACGCTGCAGTTCCACCGTCAGCCGCGCAACGCAGTGATCGAGGTCGACCTGCGCACCCGCTCGGACTTCGTCCTCACCGTCATCGCCGAGATGGTGTCGCTGGTCCCCGGCAGTCTGGTGGTCGAGGCGCGTCGCTCCACCCACACCCTGTTCCTCCACGTCCTCGACGCCAAGGATCAAGCAGGCGTCGACAAGATGCGCCGCCAGGTCTTCAGCCTCGAACGTCGAGTCGTCCTCGCCTTCGGCGCCGAGACCCAGCACCTGGACCCAGCCGACGGCTCACCGGGCGATCCGGAGGACCCGTGACCCCGATACTGGTCCTCTGCGGGGGCCTGCTCGGAGTCGCCGCCGCTCCTGCTTGTCCGGATCTCGCTCGGCCCCACGATGCTCGACCGGGTCGTGGCGCTCGACGTGCTGGTGGCCGTGGTGATCTGCGGGCTCGCGCTCGAGGCGGCGGTGCGCCAGCACACCACCACGCTGCCGATCCTGGTGGTCCTCTCGCTGCTCGGCTTCGTCGGATCGGTGAGCGTCGCCCGGTTCACGCCGGGCAGCGACGACGTGGAGGCGGAAGGGCAATGACCTGGACCGACGTCGCCGACGTCGCTGCCGCGGCCTGTCTGCTCGTGGGCGCCCTGCTCACCCTGATCGCCGCGATCGGCATCCTTCGCTTCCCGACGTGCTCACCCGGATGCATTCGGCCACCAAGCCCCAGGTGCTCGGCCTGCTGATGGTCCTGCTGGGGCTCGGCCTCCGGCTTCGTGACCCGGGCACCTTGGGGTTGCTGGCCCTGGTGGCGCTGTTCCAGCTGGTCACCTCGCCGATCGCCAGCCACATGGTCGGCCGGGCCTCGTTCCGGGCAGGCCAGGTACGCCGCGACCTGCTGGTCGTCGACGAGCTCACCGACGTACTGCCCGAACCGGGCCGACAGGAGACTGATTGATGTATACCGAAGTGGGAGCCTGGTCCAACATCGCCCCTCCGCGGGGAGCAGTGGTGGTGGGTTACAACGGCAAGGAACATAGCCGCGCCGCCCTCACGTGGGCCGCCGCGGAGGCGGCCCGACGCGACGCGCCGCTGATGGTGCTCTTCGCCGCCAACTACCCCGGGATGACCGTCGAGCCCGGACCCGGACTGTTCACACGGGAGCCCGGGTGCGTTGGAGGCCGCCGAGGAGGTGACCGCACGTGGGGTCGCCGAGGCTCTCGAGGCGCACGCTGACCTGTGGGTCGTCGGCGCCACCGAGGTGGCCAGCCCCGCCCACGCCCTCACTGCCGCCAGCACCGACGCCGCGTTGGTGGTGCTGGGCAGTCGCGGCTACGGACGCGTCACCGGAGCCCTCCTGGGTTCGGTCGCCTTCGCCGTCGCGGCCCGCGCCACCTGTCCCGTCATCGTCGTCAAGGACGAATCAGCGGACCGCCCCGTCGGGTCGGAGTATCGCATCGTCGTCGGCACCGATGGCTCCGCCTCAGCCGACGCAGCCGTCGACTTCGCTGCCGACCGGGCCACCATCGCCGGAGCGTCACTGGAGATCTCTGACTGTACCGGCGGACATCAGGTCCAGGACGTCGACGAGCGGGAACTACGAGCCGCGGCGGCCCGCATTGCCGATTCCGCAGCGGACCGAGCTCGAACGATACCCACCCGGGGCTGGACATCACCACCGCGTCGAGGACTGTCCCGCCGAGCTCGCGCTCGTCGGTGCCGCCGCCAACGCCGGCCTGGTGGTGGTCGGCACCCGTGGCCGGGGAGCATTCGAGGGGATGCTCCTCGGATCGGTCAGTCACGCGGTGATCCACGGCGCCAGCTGCGCGGTTGCCGTCGTCGGCGAGGGGCAGGCATGACGCCTCGCCCGGTACGTTGACGCTCATGAGCCGCTTCGGACTTCCCGACGGCATCCGAGCCTGCCTGTTCGACCTGGACGGAGTGCTGACCCAGACCGCTGTCGGTGCACCAGGCAGCCTGGCGCGAGGTGTTCGACCCGTTGCTGGCCGCCGCGCGACCAGTCCGCCGTTCACCGACGAGGACTACCTGCGGTACGTCGACGGCAAGCAGCGCCGCGACGGGGTGCGCGACTTCCTGGCCTCCCGCGGCATCACGTTGCCGGAGGGGTCGCCCGACGACCCTCCCGAGGCCGACACCGTGGCCGGGGTCGGCAACCGGAAGAACGTCCTGCTGCTCGAGCGGCTCGACCGAGACGGCGTGCGAGGTCATCCCCGGCTCGGTCGACTACCTGCGCGCCGTGCACGACGCGGGCGTCCGGACGGCGGTCGTCACCTCCTCGGCCAACGGCGCCGAGGTGATCCGCGCCGCCGGCATCGAGCACCTCGTCGAGCAGCGCGTGGACGGGCTGGTCGCCGCAGCGTGAGGGGCTGCCGGGCAAGCCCGCGCCGGACATGTTCCTGGCGGCTGCCCGGCTGCTCGGCGTCGAGCCGGCCGCGGCCGCGGTCTTCGAGGACGCGCTGGCGGGGGTCGCCGCCGGGCGGGCCGGCGGCTTCGGATTCGTGGTCGGAGTGGACCGCGGCGACCAGGCGGACGCCCTCCGGGCAGAACGGGGCGGACGTCGTCGTCAACGACCTGTCCGAGCTGCTGGGACCGTCGTGACTGGCACGACCGAGGAGACGGACGGTCCGTTCCTGGTCGAACCGTGGCACCTGAGGACCACGAGTCTCGACCCGTCGCACCTGGCGGCGACCGAGTCGCTGTTCTCCCTGTCGAACGGGCACATCGGTCTGCGCGGCTCGCTCGAGGAGGGTGAGCCGCACGTCGTGCCGGGCACCTACATCAGTGGCTTCTACGAGGAGCGCCCGCTCCCCCACGCCGAGGCGGGATACGGGTTCCCGGAGGCCGGCCAGACCGTCGTCAACGTGACCGACGGCAAGCTCATCCGCCTGCACGTCGGCGACTCGCCCTTCGACCTCCGGTACGGCCAGGTCCGGTCCCACGAGCGGACGCTCGACCTTCGCGCCGGCGTCCTCGAACGCCGTACCGAGTGGACGGCACCCAACGGCTCGAGCGTCCGCGTCACCTCGCGACGGCTGGTCTCGTTCGCCGAGCGCGTTCTCGCCGCGATCTCCTATGAGGTCGAGCCGTTGGACGACGGCTTCTACGCCGCGGTCCAGTCCGACCTGTTGGCCAACGACGGCACCGCCCAGGCCTCGAGTGACCCTCGTGACGCCGCGCCCCTGACCCGACCGCTGCACAGCGAGCTGACCGACGACAGGGACCACCGCGCGGTCCTCGTGCACCGCACCATGCGCAGCGGACTGCGGGTCGCTGCCGGGATGGACCACCTGCTCGCCCTCCCCGACGGCGCGGTCACCACCATGGAGTCCGACGAAGACCTGGCTCGGCTGACCATCACCTGCCAGCTCCGGCCCGGGCAACCGTTGCACATGGTGAAGCTGCTCGCCTACAGCTGGTCGAGCCGTCGGTCGGCCGCGGCCCTGCGGGACCAGGTGGACGCCGCGCTCGCCGTTGCGAGGCTCGCCGGTTGGGACGCCCTGGCGGCGCAGCAGCGGGGTACCTCGACCGGTTCTGGGAACGCAGCGACGTCGAGGTCGAGGGCGACCCAGCGCTGCAGCAGGCGGTGCGCGTGTCGATGTTCCACGTGCTCCAGGCCGGTGCCCGGACCGAGTCCCAGGCCATCCCCGCCAAGGGCCTGACCGGCCCCGGCTACGACGGTCATGCCTTCTGGGACACCGAGACGTTCGCGCTCCCGATGCTCACCTACACCGCGCCGGAAGCCGCCAAGGGGGCTCTCACCTGGCGCCACAGCACGCTGCCGGCGGCGATGGCGCGCGCCGCGGAGCTCGGACTCGACGGGGCGGCGTTCCCCTGGCGGACCATCCACGGCGAGGAGTGCTCGGGGTACTGGCCGGCAGGCACCGCCGGGTTCCACGTCAACGCCGACATCGCCGACGCGACCGCCCGGTACGTCGCGGCGACGGGCGACGAGGAGTTCGCGTGCGACCCGCGGGGTCGAGCTGCTGGTGCAGACCGCGCGGCTGTGGGCCTCCCTGGGGCACTTCTCGAGCGACACCTGCTTCCGGATCGACGGGGTCACCGGGCCGGACGAGTACACCGCCGTGGTCGACGACAACGTCTACACGAACCTGATGGCCCAGCAGAACCTGCGCGCCGCGGCCGACGCCTGTGACCGCTGGCCGGACGCAGTGGCGCGGCTCGAGGTCGGCCGGACGAGATCGACAGGTGGCGAGCCGCGGCGGACGCGATCGAGGTGCCGTACGACGACGAGATCGGTGTGCACTCCCAGTCGGAGGACTTCACCGAGCACGGGGAGTGGGACTTCGCCGGGACACCTGCGGAGCACTACCCCCTGCTGCTGCACTACCCGTACTTCCAGCTGTACCGCAAGCAGGTGATCAAGCAGGCCGACCTGGTGCTGGCCATGCACCTGCGGGGCGACGCCTTCACCCCCGAGGAGAAGGCCCGCAACTTCGCCTACTACGAGGCCCGCACGGTCCGGGACTCGTCGCTGTCTGCGGCTCCGCAGGCCATCCTCGCGGCGGAAGTGGGACACCTCGACCTTGCCCACGACTACTGGGCCGAGACCGCATTCACCGACATCCTCGACCTCCACGACAACGTGGAGGACGGCGTCCACATCGCCGCAGCCGCGAACACATGGGCGGTGGCCGTCGCCGGCTTCGGAGGAATGCGCGACCACTCCGGCCGGATCACGTTCGCTCCGCGGCTACCCCCGAAGCTGTCACGGCTGTGCTTCCGCATGACGGTCCAGGGCAGCACCTTCCTCGTGGACGTCCGCCGCGACAGGGCCGGCGCCGGCGTGGGAGCACAGGCGGCGACGTACCGACTCCTGGCGGGTGTTCCCTTCGAGACGTCGCACCACGGGGAGCCGGTGCGGCTCGACGCCGGCCACGACGTCACCCTCCCGGTGCCCCCGGCACCTCAGGTGGAGCCGGTCGTCCAGCCGGCCGGCAGGGCACCGCGGCAGCCGCCCCTGACCACCGGCGCCGCCGACTCGATTTGCCGGCGACGGTGGCCTATGGTCGCTGCATGACCGAGCACCGGACGACTCAGGCGACCACCGCCGGGCCGTCCCACGTGCCCTCCGGTGCCGCGCTGCTCGCCGTGCGGCTCAGCGAGATCGCCCGGGGCATCCGCGGGCTCGACGTGCTCCGTCGCAGCGTCGACCGGGCCCCGCCCACCTCCTCCTGACCCCTCCCCCCGCCGCGGCCGAGCCACGGCACGCGCTTGCGCGCGCACCCACCTGAGGACAGGACACGACATGACCCTTCACGCATCTCCGCGCGCCGTCCCGGCAATCTCCGCAGAGCTGAAAGACCAGCTCGCGAACGCACTGGCGGATGCCGCCGCCAGTCGCGAGCGCCAGCTTGTGGAGCTCCCACCCACGCCCGGCGACCTGGTCGCCGCCGCGCACCGCGAGAGCGTCGCCCGGATCCTCTCCGAAATCCGCGCCGCGCAGGCACGGCTGGTCGCCGGCAGCTTCGGAGACTGTGCACGCTGCACCGGCGCGATCCCGGTCGCGCGGCTCGAGCTACGACCGTGGACCACGCACTGCGTCGGCTGCAGCCACCAGGTCCGGCCATGAACCGCCCCCGCGAGGTGGCGGTCATCGGCGCCGGCATCGTCGGCCTCGCGACGGCGTGGTTCCTGCAGCAGCGAGGTGTCGCCGTCACCGTCTACGAGCGCGACCGCGTGGCCTCAGGCGCCTCATGGGGGAACGCGGGATGGCTCACCCCGGCGATCACCACGCCGCTCCCCGAGCCTGCGGTACTGCGATACGGCGTACGCACCGCGCTGAAGCCCTCCTCCCCCGTCTACGTCCCGCCACGCGCCGACCCACAGCTGTGGCGCTTCCTGGTGGGTTTCGCGCGCCACTGCACAGGCACCCGCTGGGAACGCGCGATGGCCGGCTACGCGCCGATCAACCGGATCGCTCTGGATGCGTTCGACGACCTGTGCGAACGCACTGACGTGCCGCCGCCTCGCGAGGCGGCACCGTTCCTGATCGGCTACCAGCACGTCCAGGATCGCGCCGCGATGGTGCGCGAGCTGGAGCACATCCGTCGGATCCAGCCTGTCGAGTTCGACCTCATCAACGGCGACCAGGCCCGCGAGCTCGAGCCTGCACTGTCGCCGCGGATCCAGGCGGCGATCCGGCTCCACGGGCAGCGCTACATCAACCCGCCCGAGTTCGTGCACGCACTCGCGGACGCCGTGGTCAGCGGCGGCGGCAAGCTGCGAGAGGGATCCCCGGTGCAGCGCATCCGCGAGCTGGGGAACAACGTGCTGGTGGAGTCCGGCCCCCACCAGGTCGAGCGCTTCGACGCCGTGGTGCTCGCCACCGGCGCCGTTCTCGGCCAGCTCGCACGCAACCTCGGCGTACGTCGAGTGGTGCAGGCAGGGCGCGGCTACTCCTTCAGTGTCGACACCCAGCACCAGCCCGGTGGACCGCTTTACTTCCCCGCAGAGCGCGTCGCCTGCACCCCTCTCGACACACCGACCGGCCCCCGGCTCCGGGTGGCCGGCATGATGGAGTTCCGGGCACCCGAGGACCCCCTCGACCCACGCCGGATCCAGGCGATCGTCAAGGCGGTACGCCCGCTCCTGACCGGCGCCGACCTCGACCGTCGCCACGACGAGTGGGTCGGGTCGCGGCCCTGCACCACCGACGGCCTGCCGCTGATCGGTACCACCCGCTCCCCTCGCATCCACGTCGCCGGCGGTCACGGCATGTGGGGAGTCTCCCTTGGCCCCACCACCGGCAAGCTCCTCGCGGAACAGGTCACCACCGGAACCCGTCCGGCGGAACTGACCCCCTTCGACCCGTTGCGCTGAACCAGCGCCGTCCCACGGTCTCCACCAGAGACTCCCTGACCTTGCGGAACGTCGTCCGACCTAGGGTCGTGAGACGCGGAAGGCCGGAAGAGCGTCGCACCAGCTCAGAGGATCAGAATGAGCGAGCCAGTCCAGACGGATGCCACGACCTTGGGCCCTGGCCCACCGCTAGAGCGGGAGGCCAGGAGCGGCAGCCAGAAGTGGGCCGGTGGCATCGTGCGGGCCATCAGGGTTCAGCCAATGTCGATGATGAGCTTGGGCGGCCGTCGCAGTGTGTTTGACACGTAACAGACTCGTTCGGCTTCGGGTATCAATGCTGCGAGCACCTCACGCGGGCTGCCCGAGCTGATCGACACCGCGATACCTGCGAACCTCGGTCCGTCGTAGCTGCCGGTGACGCTCACCTTGAGGCCGAGCAGCTCAATGTCGCGTTTCGTGGCGACGAACGCAATAGCCAGGGCGAGGCAGGATGCGATCGATACCAGTAGCAGGTCGGTTGGCTGAGGGCCGGTGTTGCTGCCGCCGGCGGATTCGGGTTCGTCGACGACGATCTCGAAGCCGCCGACGTTGGAGACGGCTCGCATCCCTCCGGTCCACTGGGTGTGCACAGTGCGGTCAGTCATTTGATTGCGCCTCATCCACCAGAGCCCTCGGCTGCCAGGGCTCGCAGGGCATCGCGGAAACACTCGACTGGTGCCGTGGCCACGCCGGCACCGATCTGGCCGACACCGGAGCTCGAGTGGAGGATCCCGGTCGTGACCTTGGGGGTCCTGTCCAGTTCGACAACCCGCCGAACGTCCACCCCGAGTGGAGTTCCTCGGTTGTTCCAGGTGGGGAGCTTGAACCGGGTGCTCTCGGCGGCGCAGATGGACGCCATCTGCTCGGTCATCGTGACTGCGTCGGCCATCCCGCCCGGCAGGAAGCCGGCGACCGCCGGCGAGCCCGCAGCAGCCGCACCACCGAGCCCCACCAGCTCGAGGATCGCACTGTCCCCGATGTCGCGCGCACTCGTCTCGGGTCCGAAGTCGGGGTAGTACATGGCTTCGTCCACAGCCGGTGCCGCACTGATGAAGACCTCGGTTGAGCCTGCCAGTCGAATGCCGTACGAGGTTCCGTTGCGGCACATCATCGTGACGATGCTCGATCCCTCGACCTGCTCAGCCCACAGTGCGGCTGACTTCGCTGCCGCCATGGCGAGGTTCAGGAAGAACAGATGGTTGCCGGACAGGAATTGCGCCAGGTCGACCCGTCCCGCATCCGGCAGCGTCGCGATCTGCGGGAGCAGGTTGCGGATCAACAGGCTGGTCGTGCCCTGCGTCCGCATGTGTACGTCGTCACCGATCTGAACGCCCTGGGCGGCCAGGGCGAAGAGGTCGATCGGCCCCGACGAGTCCAGGACCTGGCGCAGCATCGGTCCCGCGACCCCCCGCAGGAACGCAAGCCGGTCGATCGCCGCGGGCGTCTCGCGCCCGAACCAAGCGGTCTCCCCCGGTCCCTGGTTGATGGGGGCGAAGGCCCGGGTCCCACCATCTCGGTTGTCGACTGCGAACACCGGGGTCGAGGGTCCGATCGCACTCGCCATCGGCAGTACGGTGTCGTACAGGTAGGCCGGCTGGAGGCTCACGGTGCCTTCGGAGAGGATCCGGTCAGCCTCTTCCACGGACTCAGCCCACCCCTCGTCGACGGTCGCGGCCCGCATCGAACGACGGAGCGGATCACAGACATCGCCCCATTCGATGGCGGGCCCGCAGTGCAGCAGCGTTCGCTCCGGCACACCGGGAACGAGAGACTCGGCGGGCGCGACGTCCACCAGGAGCGGAACGCTCTGGTCCAGTCGACGGACCGCTTCGGCGTTGGCCCTGTCGATGTCGGCCGCCCGTGAACCGTAGAGCTGCTCGAGGTCACCGATCAGGTCGATCTGCCCGTCAGCCGGGATTCGCCAGTCCACGTGCTCAACCGGGGCGGCCTGGTCCCTCACCGCATCGGCAAACAGCGAAAGGCCAATATTGACAACGGCCAACTCGTCCGGCAACGCAATGGCACGACGTGACTCAGTCATCAGTGTTCTCCTCTTCTCCGGCGGTGAGCCCGGCGTGTTCGAGCAGCCGTCGCTCCGCCTGGTCGAGCACCTGTCGACGCTGGTGCACCGCCGCGGCGAGATCGTCGGCCTTCTGTTCGCATTGGCTGATCATCGACTCGACCGCCGTCGGGGCCGCCCCGCCTGTGGCCTTTCGGCTCTCGATGATCTGCCGGGGGTCGAGCGTCGCAGTCAGGTCCATCGCCGCCAGTCCCCAGGGCTGCCCCGTCTCGGCGATTGCAGCCTCGTCGAGCATGGCCCCGGTGATGTGCCGACCCGCAATGCCCCGGTTGCTGGCGTCGCGCACGGTCCTGCCGACGATCTCGTAGGCGCTGCGGTAGTCGACGCCGCAGCTCTGGACGATGAACTCGCTGAGGTCAGTGGCTTGGGTGTAGCCCGCATCGAGCCCGCGTGCCATCTGCTCGACGTTGACCTCCAGGGTGCGCACCACACCGGTCATCAGACGCGTGACTCGGATCGCGAGGTCCAGCGCCCGCGGCACCTCGCCATACGCGAAGATCAGGTTGTCGCTCCGCGCGGAGGGACTCTTGGCGACCGCGAGGAAGCCGGTCAGGCGCCCGATCAGCACCCCCGATGCCCCACGCACGATCGACAAGGAGTAGGGGTTGCGCTTCTGCGGCATCAGGACGCTCGACCGGGTATAGGCGTCTGCGAGGTCGACGAAGTCGAACTCGCTGCTGGACCAGATCTCGAGGTCCTCGGCGAGCTTGCTCTGCGTGGACAGCAGGCTGGAGGCGCTCGCCAGCACGTGGATGAGCCCGTCGATCTGCCACATCGCATCGCGCGTGTGCTCGATGACCTCGTCGAAGCCCAATGCGGCGGCGACGAAGGTCCGGTCGTCGAGCAGTCGGGTTCCATTGACGCAGCCGGCGCCGGCGGGACTGCGGTTGATGTCGTCGAACTCGTCCAGCAGTCGATGGGCGTCTCGCACTGCGGGGTAGACGAACGACAACACGTAGTGGCCGAACGTCGACGGCTGCGCCTGTTGCAGGTAGGTCTGGTCCGGCATGAGGGTGCCGACGTGCCGGGCTGCGAGTGCGGTGGCGTCGCGAGCAAACTTGACCACTTCGTCGACGAGCTCGAGGAGCTGGTCTCGGACGTGGATCCGCAAGGCGATCCGGGCCGCCTCCCGCCGGGGCCGGCCGGCATGGAGCCACCCGGCGGTCTTGCCGAGTCGCTGGACGAAGAAGCGCTCGCGGGAGTTGTATGGCTCACCGAACTCAGGGTTGTACGGAAAGTCTTCAACCGGCATCTGCTGCACCTCGAGCAGCAGGCGCAACAATTCACGGGCCGCTGGTGCAGGGACGATCTCGCGTCGCAGCAGGTCCAGTACGTGTGCGATGTCAGCGAGGTTCAGGCCCTCATGGAGGAAAGGTGCGTCGGCATTCTCCAGGGCGAACCCGCTGTCTATGAGTTCTTGGGCAGGCCCCGTCTGCGGTGGGCCGCTCCGTCGCATCGATGGCGTCATGATGAGCCTCGGATCAGGGCAGTGAGTGCTGCGGCCACTCCCCCGGTGTGCCAGAGAACGGCGGGAGTCTCGGCGCCAGCGGCCAGCAGCGCCCTGAACAAGGTCATGGCCTTCGCCCCGTAGTAGTCATCGAGCAACAACCCTTCATGTTCCAGCGCCAGCCGTGAGCTGACCCGATCCTGCGCCGAGGCGACACCGAAGCCTGCGCCGCGACATTCCCGGACGTCGATGTCGTCAGCGGAGGGGTCGCCGAGGCCAATCGCCGCTGCACAATCGCGCGCTAGCCGCAGGATCTGGTCGGCCATGTCCTGAGCCGGCCTGCTCACGCTCGCGCCGACGAGTCGCCATGGCAGACCCAACCCCACCTGCCCTGCGACCAGCCCGGCTTGGGTTCCCCCCGAACCGGTCGCCACCACCACCGTTCGGACAGTGATGTCGGCCAGGTTGCACTGGTCGTCCAGCTCTCGCGCTGCGTAGGCATAGCCGAGTCCACCGGTTGCTGTCGCCCCGCCCCGCGGAACCGCGTACGGTCGTCGTCCTTCCGCTCGAAGGATCGCTGCATGCTCGAGGACAGCCTCGTCAAGCAGGTCGCGCGTCTCGACCGCGTCGAAGAGCAAGCGGGCGCCTGAGGCCCGCGCCAACTCGACATTTGGCGACGGGTCCGTAGGCGGCTCACCGGGGAACAAGAGGTCACAGTCCATGCCGATGACACGCGCTGCCATCGCCGCGGCAGCGCAGAAGTTCGACGAAGCGCTGCCGGCCGCAACGAAGACGTCGGCCTTGTCGGCTGCTGCTGCGCCGATCAGGAACTCCAGGGCTCGCGCCTTGTTGCCGGCAATGCCGAAGCCAGTGAGGTCATCACGTTTGAGGTAGATCGGCCCGGCGTCGAGTGCACGCTCCAGGCGAGGCGCACGTACCAACGGCGTAGGAAGGAGTGCGAGCTCGGCCCGAGGAAGACTCATGTCCATGCGTCCGGCTCCACCGACCGCGCGTGGCTGGCGCGGGCGACAACCTCATCGACCATCCTGCCGGCATCGCCGGTCTCCCAGGTCGTCCACGCCTCGCGGTCCTGCTCCGTGGCGACGCCATCGGCGACCAGCGCGTCGAACACCTCGTGGACGTCGCGTGTACCCGGTGCGAGGACGTCGTGCATCAGCCGCTGGGCAACGTGCTTGCCCAGTCTCCTGGTGAGTCCAGCGAGGATCTGCTCGGATGCCAGCTGGTCGCCGTATCTGTTGAGATTGGTCCGCATCGTCTCGACGTTGACGACTAGTCCGGACAGCAATCGGCGGGCCAGTCCGAGTGCCACACCGGTCAACATGCAGACCTCGGGGAGTGCGACCCACTCGGCCTTCCAGCCGCGCCCGTCGCGTTCGTGCCCGACGACCATTCCCTCGGTGAGCACCTGGGCGTTGGCCCGTGCCAGTCGGGCCAGCGTGTCCAGGTGCTCGCTGCCCTCGGGGTTGCGCTTGTGGGGCATCGTGATGCTGCCGACCGTGTCGGCAGTGGTCGGCTCGCGCAGCTCGCCGATCTCCGGCCGTTGCAGCTCGTAGACCTCGTTGCCGATCCGGGCCAAGGTGCCGCACACCATGGCCAACAGCGCGCCGAACTCCGCGATCCGATCCCTCGAGGTGAGCCATGAGATGGACGGGTCGGACAGGTCCAGCTCGGCACAGAACTCTGTGCGCAGCTCCACGCCGCGCGGTGAGAAGAACCCCAAAGTGCCCACGGCTCCACCGAGCTGGCCGACCAGCCATCGCGAACGTCCCTCCGAGAGGCGCTGAAGATGGCGCCGAACCTCGTCGGCCCAGGACGCAACCTTGTAGCCGAACGTGATCGGCGAGCCCGGTTGGCCGTGAGTTCGTCCCGCCATGACCGTGTCTCGATGCTCGACGGCCATCGTGAGCAGCATGTCTTCGATCGCGCGCAGGTCCCTCCACATGACTGCCCCGACATCGCGCATGACGAGGGCAAACCACGTGTCAGTGATGTCCTGGACCGTGGCACCGACATACACGTGTTCCCGGGCCTCTTCGGGAAGCACCTCTTGGAGCGCACCGATCAGCCCCAGCATCGAGTGCGAGGTCCGCCGGGTCTCGTCGGCGACGAAGCCCAGGTTGAGCTGATCTGCGCGGGCATGGGTGGCGATCTGGGCCGCCGCCTCGGCGGGGATGATGCCCAGTCGCGCCTGGGCTGCGGCGAGCGCGGTGAGGATGTCTAGCCAGGTCTGCAGTCGCGCGCGTTCCTCGAAAATGCGCGTCAACTCGGACGTACCCCACAGGTGGGCGTACTGCTCGGAGTCGCTCAGACGGGTGCCCACGTCGGCTCCCACTCGGCGGCGAGGGTCGTCAGTGCCTCCGAGATCTGGGTCAGCGATGCTCCCCACGGCACAACCACACGAGCGTCGTCGACCTCGATGCGGGTCTCGAGCAGGCAACACTTGGCGAGGATTGCGCCCGTGCCGCCGGGCCTCTTTCGTGGGCAGATGTCGACCTGCTCGGCGCGCTCGCCATAGAACCATTCGTGGATCTGCTGGGACCTTTCACAGCCGATGAGCGTCCACGGCCGGCGGTCGGGATGCTCGTCCAGGTAGTCGGTGGTTGCACCCTCGATCGTGACCCCACCACCTCGGCAGGGCAGGAGGTAGCCCGCCGACGGCTGGGACCGGGCCAGCTGGTCGAGCTCGACAACGTCAGGCACCAGCTCGATCGGCGGCAGGTGCTCCGCCAGCCCCAGCACCCGCCGGGTCTGGTCAAGGAGCTTCGGAGGGTAGGGCGGCACGACTTCCCGGACTGTGACCCGAAGCGGGGCAGGATCGATGATGAAGCTCACGTGGCTGTATCTCCCCTGCACCACCACACCGCGTTTCTCGGGTGCGCGGATCTTGGCCGCCTGCGCCAGCTCAGTGGGTATGGCGGTGTCCACCTCGGGTTCCACGAGGTAGACACAGTCGGCGGCCCCGGCTAGGAGCTGTAGCGCCGTGATGGGCGAGAAGAGCGGATCCCCGGACGCCTTCTCAACTGCGACGATGGCCGTGTCGAGGCCATTGCGGACGACGATGAACCGGGTTCGGCGATAGGCCTCGAGCCCGATGAAATGCCGGCTGAGGGAAGACTCGTCGAGCGCGCAGTCGACCGAGGACACGGCTACTCCGCGATACGCGCCTGGAACGACGTTGCGCAGTGGGGCGTCCGTCGGCTCGGTCACGCGGGCTGCCATTGCCGCGCGAGGTCGCAGGTGTCGGCGCGAAGTCCCAGACGCAACGTCTCGAGCGCCAGCACGTCCTCAACCGCGATGTTGCCCAGGTTGACGTCGGGACCGAACTCGCGGATCAGCCAAGCCTGTTGGTCCTTGCGGGGCGCCTCGAAGAGGACCCGGTCCACCCCACCACCGCGGACTGCGGCGGACACGGTGTCGGCACGGATCGAGCCGTCGTCCAGGTAGATCCCGACGGTCCCGCTCTCCCGACCCTCGGCGACGACCCAGCGGGCACCGGCGGCGAGGTCGCCGGCCACCTCATGCGTCCATTGCTGGGCGGTGAGAACCTGCTGGGGGTCCTTGCTACCAACCTCCGAGAGCACGACGAATCTCTCGGCGGCGCGGCGAAGTAGTTCGTGCTTCTCCGCAAGGGTCATGGCGGCGACACCGCGCGATACCTCGACGCTGTCGAAGCCGACGTCCGAGGCCCAGTCCAGACACTGCTGTGCCCTGCCCTGGGCCCAGGAGATCTCGAGCAGCGTCCCGCCCAGGCACGAGCGAACCGCGTGCTCCTTCAACAGTTTCAGCTTGTCGGTCAAGGCGGTGTCGACGTAGGCCGTGCCCCAACCGAACTTCCACACGTCCATGAGAGGCGCCGCAGCGGCCAGCACTGACCGGGCCGTCTCGACGGTCAGTCCCTTGTCGAGCACATGGGTCAGGCCCACCGTCCTGGGCTTCGTGCTGCGCTCTGGGAGGCTGAGGAACGTGGGAACGATCACGTTGCCTATACTACATGTATCGTTCACTTTCCGACAGGAGTCGGCGGGTAGGCCTGCCTGCCCACCATGAGGGGGATCCATGAGCATCGGTTCGGACGGCGGACTCCGAGCTCGGCGAGCTGGCCGGCTTCCTGCGATCACATCCGGCGCTGCGGGCGAAAGGCGAGATCAAGCTCGTCGGTGAGGTCCTGGACGCTGGTAGCTGGGTGCATGGGCCGGGCGACGACGGCGCGGTGGTGGACCTCGGGGCCGGGCGGCCGCCGGTCCAGTCAGGCGCCGACCAGATCATCGCATGCGGCGAGGCTCTGCTTCCGGCCTTCGTCGCCGCGGACCCCTACGGCGCCGGGGTCGCAGCGGTGCTGGCCAACGTCAACGACCTTGCCGCGATGGGCGCCGTTCCGCTGGCGATCGTCGACACGATCGTCGGGAGTCCCGAGCTCGCCCGCGAAGCCCTGCGCGGCATGAAAGATGCCTGTGGGTGGTACGACGTGGTGCTGGCCGGCGGGCACTTAACCCTTCACGACGGTGCACCTGCGGTGTCCGCCTTCGGCGTCGGCCGGGCAACGGCCGTGCTGTCCACCACCAACGTCACCTCGGGCCAGTCGCTGATCGTGGCAGCTTGCACCACGGGGACGATGCGAACCGACTTTCCGTTCTTCCGCTCCTTCGATGAGCGCGTCGACAAGATGGGCGACGATGTCCGCGTCCTGGCCTCCGTAGCTGCCTCGGGCGCCTGTGTCGCCGCCAAGGATGTCAGCATGGCCGGCCTGGTCGGTTCGCTGGCGATGCTGCTCGAGTGGAGCCAGCTCGGGGTGACGCTGGACCTGGAGAGACTCCCGTGCCCTGTCGGCGTGCAGATGCCGGACTGGCTGACCTGCTTTCCGGCGTACGCGTTCTTGCTGTGCTCGCCCCGAGGACGCGAGAACGACTGCCTTTCGGCGTTCCGGACACGTGGGCTCGAGGCAGCGGTGGTCGGTGAGATCAACGAGTCAGGGCTGGTGGCGTTGCGCTTGGGGGATCGCCAGGAAACCGTGATCGACCTCGGCGCCAGCGCGGTCACCGGCCTCGTCCGTTGATCCCCTCCTCGAGGCTGCGAACGGTCGCCAGGCCCTCGCTCTGGCTCGGCAGGACGATGCTCATGGGTTGGTGAGGGAGTCCTGCGTAGATCTCCGACTCACCCACGGTGACCCAGCCAAGCCGTCGGAAGAACGCGATGTTCGCTGGCTGGATGTGCGCCGTCATGGTCCGCCCGCCGAGCGCAGCCGCGGTCGCTACCGCGCAACGGACCAACGGGGCCCCGACCCCGAGGGTGCGATAGGGCGAGAGCACGGCGAGCCGGTCGCCCTGCCAGCGGCCCGCACCTGGGTCGAGCAGGAACAGTCGGACGGTTCCCACGACGGTCCCGTCGCTGTAGCCCAGCAACGCGATCGTGGAAATGTCTTGATCGCGCGAGTCCAGGTCCGAGTCATCGAACACGGACTGCTCGTCCACGAAGATCCGGTGGCGAATGGCGAGATGGTCGGCGCGTTCGCTCACCGACCGAACGCGCCTGCACACGATTCCGGCGCGCGGCGGCCGCACGGGGCGTCGTACCCGGGCCGCGACCTCGGGCGTTCCGAGCCTCGATTCAGACTGCATTGGGAATCTGAACCGGACGCGGACCGATCTGCAGGAGGTGGGCCTGGACGCTTTGCAGTCCGGAGCACGCCTGGCACCGTGCACAGCCGGCCTTGGCGACGTTCGAGTCCATTCCACGCTCGCTCATGTAGGCGGCCACCTTGCGGTAAATGCGCTCGGTGTACTCCCGCTGCGGGGGGACGACGTCTGCCATCAGGCTGCCGGCAACCGGCCGGATCGGTACGACGAACGGGAACACGCCCATGTCGATCGCCCGCCGACAACCCTCCACCGTGAGTTCCGGATCCTCACCCATCCCCAGGATGACGTAGGTGGAGACCTGACCCTCACCGAAGCGGGCGACGGCGCGCTCCCAGGCACGGAAGTACTGCTCGATGCCGGTGCGAGCCTTCGCGGGGGCGACGTGCGCGAGGACCTCTGGGTCGAACGACTCGACATGGATTCCCACCGAGTCGATGCCCAGGTCGGCGACTTCGTCGATGACGTCGAGGTCCATCGGTGGCTCGAACTGCACCTCGACCGGCAGACCCGTTGCCTCGCGTACGGCGTGTCCGCATCGCGCGACGTAGCGAGCACCACGATCGACGCCGTTGGAACTTCCGGTGGTGAGTGTCGCGTCCACAGCACCGTCGAGCTCCTTGGCAGCCATCGCCACCTCGGCGAGCTGCTCCGGACTCTTCTTGACGATGGTGCGACCGGAATCCAACGAGACTCCGATACCACAGAACTTGCACTGGTCGTCGTTGCCCCAGTACGAGCAGGTCTGCACCACGGTGCTTGCGAACGAGTCCAGGTGCAGCAGGCCGATCTTCCAGTAAGGGACTCCGTCGGCGGTGCTCAGGTCATAGAAGCGCGGGCGTTGCTGGGTGGAGGCGCCGGCCAGCCGCCGGCTGCCCTCGAAGATGGCATAGCCGTCGTCCTCGGCCTTCAGCACATAAGGAGAGTTGGCAGCAGCGGCATTGTCGGTCGGGACCGTGATGGGGATGCCACCAACCCAGAGCATGCCGGAGTCCGAGGGGCCAGCGCCCCCACTGCGCCGCTCGAGCGGGACTTCGACCCTGAGGCCACGAGCCTGCAGATCCACGACCAACGTCGCCAGCGCCGCGGCGGCCGCCGTGGGGTCCGCACCCTGAGCCGGAAGCGACTCGAGCGACGCCACACCGGAGGACCCACCACTCATGTTCATTGCACTCTCCCGGCTATTTACTTCACGACACGATTCGTAACCTTTAGTTAAGGCTGGTGGTCCCGAGAAGTCAAGCGCTCCGAGCGCCGCCTCACCCGATGGCGCACAGCTCCCTGCATCGCAGCGCGCACGCGGCGTCGACCACCGCGTCCACGGGCAGACCGCCCACACTGAGGCCTGCGTCGGCGGCCAGGTGCGGCAACCGACTGATCAGCTCGGCACGATGAGCGAGCACCGCCGCGATGTCGGCGCAGTCCCGACGCAGCTCCTGGGCGACGAGCCCGACCAGCGAGGTCACCAGCTGGTAGCCGTCCGGATCCACCATCACCATCGGGTAGAGGCGCGCCTCGGCAGCAGCGAATCTCGCCATCGTCTCGACCGGGATGTCACCGACGGGCCGAACCATGTCCTCACCCCACCAAAGGGCCGCGGCTTGTGCGAAGCCGCGAACGTTAACTATCGTTCATGACTACCCAGTATGCTAAACGAATTCAGCATGCACTCGCGTGTGGGTGTCAGCCGATTGTCCATGGAAGAGAGGGATCGTGGCCAGGACCGCGGTGGTGGCCCTCGGCGGGAATGCCCTCGTCGCCGAGGGGCAGCGGGGAACCTACGACGAGCAGCGCGCCAACGCCGTGGCGATGGCGGTGGCCATCTGCACGCTGCTCGACGCGGGCTGGCGAGTGGTCGTCGTACACGGCAACGGCCCGCAGGTCGGCAACCTCGCGATCCAGCAGGAGCTGGGACGCAACGAGGTTCCGGAGATGCCGCTGTTCAGCCTGGGGGCCATGACCGAGGGACAGCTGGGTTCACTGATCGCAATCGCGCTGTACGGCGTGTGCGGACGACGCCACCCCATCGTCGCCCTGTTGAGTCACGTGATCGTGGACCTGGACGACCCTGCGTTCGACCGGCCGACGAAGCCGATCGGGCCCTTCTACTCCGAGAACGCCGCAACGAAGCTGGCCGAGGCACGCGGTTGGGACATCACCGAAGACTCCGCTCGCGGCTTCCGTCGGGTCGTCGCGTCACCCGATCCGAAGGGATTCGTCGAGATCGACGCGATCTCCCTTTTACTGGAAGCCGGCCATGTCGTGGTCACCGGCGGAGGCGGGGGGATTCCCGTGGGTCGTCGCGGAGACGTGTGGGACGGAGTGGACGCGGTCATCGACAAGGACTCCGCCGCCGCCGAGCTCGCAAACCAGCTCCGGGCAGAGGCCCTGGTCCTCATCACTTCCGTGGACGCCGTCCAGCTTGACTTCGGGAAGGCGACCCAGCGGCGGCTGACCTCGCTGGACTCCGCCGAGGCCGAACGTCATCTGGCGGAGGGGCAGTTCCCGGCCGGCAGCATGGGCCCCAAGGTGCGGGCCGCCGTGCGGTTCGTCCGGGGCGGCGACGGCCGCGTTGCGGTGATCACGAGCCCGGGGCTCGTCGTCGACACCCTCGGGAGCACCGCCCCGGCGGATGAGTCAGTCGGAACCCGGATCACCCACGTCGAAAGCCGCTCGGGAGCGCTCACATGACGATGACCATCAAGCTCTTCCCCGACACCTACGTCGACTCGGTTGTCCAGCTTCGTGGGATGCGGGCGATGCGGGACGTCGACGGCGTGGAGTGGGCGAGCGCGGCCATGGCCACCCCGGCGAATGTCGAGACCCTTCGGGCCGAAGGCGTCGAACCGATGGAGGTGGCCGACGCGGGTTCCAACGACTTCTTCCTCGTCGTCAGAGCAACCACGGACTCGATCGCCGCCCAAGCACTGGCCGCCGGAGAGGCCGCGGTCACGTCTTCGGGCCCGGCTCGCGGCGAGGGCGGCCAACGTGACACACGGGGCTCGCTGCGCGACGCCGTGCACACGCAGCCCGAGTCCAACGTCGCGGTCGTCTCGGTGCCCGGCGACTACGCCGCGCTGGCTGCCTACCAGGCGCTGTCGGCGGACCTGCATGTCCTTCTGTTCAGCGACAACGTGCCCATCGAGAAGGAGGTAGCGCTCAAGGACCACGCGCTCTCGCGTGGTCGGCTGATGATGGGTCCGGGTGCAGGAACGGCGCTGCTCGGTGGAGTCGGTCTGGGATTCGCGAACGCGGTCACACCTGGGCCGGTCGGTGTCGTCGCCGCTGCGGGCACCGGCGCACAAGAGGCAATGGCGTTGCTCGACCGCTGGGGCGTGGGAGTCAGCAAGGTCATCGGCGTCGGTGGTCGCGATCTGTCCTCTGAGGTGGGTGGACGAATGGCGCGCGCAGCGATCCTGGCCCTGAGCGAGGATCCTGCGACGAAGGTCATCCTCTTCGTCTCCAAACCTCCGGCGCCGGACGTGGCCGCAACAGTGCTCGAGACAGCCGGCGAGACCCCGATCGTCGCGGCGCTGATCGGCCTGGACCCGGAGTTCCCAGCGCCCCCCGGGGTCGTCCTGGCCGACACCCTGGAATCCGGGGTGACCGCAACGCTCGGAGTGCTGGGGTTCGCCGCGCCAGACACGACCGAGACGGCTGGCCCGTCCGTGGACGAGGTCCGGGCCCGCCTGGCGCCAGGTCGCCGGCTGATCCGGGGTCTGTTCTCCGGCGGGACACTTTGCTACGAGTCCCTGGTCATCCTGGGCCGGACGGTGGGTGAGATCCACTCCAACACACCGATCAACAAGGCGTGGGGCCTGCCGGCGCCGGCCGGGTCCCACCAGTGCCTGGACCTGGGCGAGGAGGAGTACACGCGCGGTCGTCCGCACCCGATGATCGACCCCGAAGCTCGGCTCGAGCTGCTCCGCGAGCACGCGGCGGACCCGCAGGTCGCGGTGATCATCCTCGACGTGGTCCTCGGCCACGGTGCCGACAGCGACCCCGCGAAGACTCTCGCGCCGGGAGCAGAGTCCGCGATGGCCGACGGGGGCCCGCAGGTCGTCGCCTACGTCCTCGGCACCGACCAGGACCCCCAGGGCTACCGGGCCCAGCGCGATCGACTCGTGCAGTCTGGTTGCATCGTCACCGAAACCGCGGCGAGGGCCTCCCTCGTCGCCGCGGCGATCGCCACCGGCGACCCGAGCCTGGTCAGGATCCGACTGTGAACACTGTCTCTGCCCGAACCGATGAGCCTCGAGTGGCCCTGGTCACGTATTCGACCAAGGCCCGCGGCGGCGTCGTACACACGCTGTCCCTCGCAGACGCGATGGCGGGCCGGGCGATGCAGGTTCGCGTCGTCGCGCTCGGCAACGCCGACCAGGACTTCTTCCGGCCCGTACGCGCGCCCTACTCGTTGGTCCCCACCTCCCCACCGGCGGACACCTTGGAGAAGCGGGTGTTCGCCTCGATCGACGACCTCGAGGCCGGGTTGTCGACGATCGCCGGCGAGGTGGACATCCTTCATACGCAGGACTGCATCTCCGCCCGCGCGGCCGCACGGGTACGAGACGCGGGCGCGAGCGTACGGGTGGTGCGCACCGTGCACCACGTCGACGACTTCACCACGGCTGCCCTGATCGACTGTCAGCGCAAGGCCATCGAGGAGCCTGACCAGCTGGTGGTCGTGAGCGAGGACTGGCGCAAGCAGCTGCGGGACGACTACGGCGCCGACGCGGTCGTCATCCACAACGGCGTCGACGCGGGCCGCTTCGCTCCGATCGATGCGGCGCGGCGCGATGCCCTACGGCAACGCGTCGGAGTGGCCGACCGCTTCGTGTTCTTGTCCGTGGGCGGCATCGAGCCCCGCAAGGGCAGCGTCTTCCTGGTCCAGGCGATGGCAGAGCTCACCCACATGGCCGGCCCACGCCCGGTCCTGGTGGTGGTCGGCGGTCACTCGTTCCAGGACTACACGCGCTATCGCGACGACGTGCTCGCGACCCTGCCCGGCCTGGGGCTCGAGCTGGGACGCGACGTCATCCTGGCCGGCTCGATCAGCGATGCCGAGCTGCATGAGTGGTACCGCAGCGCGGACGCCCTGGTGTTCCCGTCCCTCAAGGAGGGATGGGGCCTGGCCGTGCTGGAGGCAATGGCGGCCGACCTGCCGGTGGTATCCAGCGACATCGCCGTACTGCGCGAGTACCTCACGCCCGACCGAACCGCGGTGATGACCCGGGTCGGGGATCCGGAGTCGCTGGCCGCGGGCATGCGCCGTCTGGCCACCGACGGTGAGTTGCGCGAGACCCTGATCCAGGGTGGTCGGGAGCTGATCCCGGCGTTCAGCTGGCAGCGCGCCGCCGAGGAGCACGCCCGCCTGTACGCCGCGATGTCCTGCTGACGGACTCCTCGGCCACCACCGAGATGATGGCGGCCGAGGTCCGGGGGCTCACACCGTCCAGGTCTGCATGATCAAGGCGTTGTTGCGGCGCGCCGTCAGCACCGCATCCAGGACGTCGAGCGGGTTGATCGCCTTCACGCCCTCCATCATGTCGATCTCTCGCATGCCGTAGAGCGCTGCTGCGGAGAACCGGCACGCGTAGACGTGGCCGCCCTCGTCCATGAACGTCTGCAGCTGGTTGTTGTAGCCGAGGGCGCCGGGGAACGCCTCGTCGCCGACCTTGGGGTAGCCGCGGGAGGCCGAGGCCATCAACGAGCCCGGGCCGTAGAGCACCAGATGCGTGTCGAACCCCTTCCGGTTGATCCGAGTCGCGGTCAGCATGTTCACCAAACCCACGGAACCCTCGAACGGCACGGTGTGCATCAGGATGTAGGCGCTCTCTCCTGGTTCCGCCTGGATGTCCTCGAAGACCTTGTCCTCGTAGTCGACGATCGCGTCGCCCTTCTTGACGCGTTCACCCACGATCTGTGCCATTGTCGGACTCCTTCTCTTGTTGGATTGATGTGCTCGGGAAGTTCAATGACAGGGCTGCGGGATGCGGTCTGGGGCGGTGGCCCCCACTGGCGACGGTGACTTCCAGGCATCGCCAGCATGATCTTGTGACGCAGTGGCCAGGGCAGTGCCCTGTAGACGGGTGCGAAGATCCGGAGCCACACGAACTCGCGAAGTCCGTGCGGCGGTCGAGGGCCTCGAGCCCCGTGTTCGCGGGCGACCCGCTGTTGCGCCGCAATCAGCAGATAGTGCTCCGCGTTGCTGCGTAGCCAGCGGGAGAAGGACATCGTCAGTTCTTCCGCGCTGCGTCGACACCGCTCTGGGCGGCTACGACGATCGGCTCGTTGAGTGCACCGATCGCCGGCGAGTAGACGTTCTCCATGCCGGCCAGGTCGTGCAGGGTGAGGCCGAACTTGATCGCCACCGCGAGGAAGTCGGCGCGCTCCTTGATGCCTTCGCCGCCGACCATCTGGGCCCCGAGGAGTCGTAGGCTTCCCGGCTCGGCGAGCAGTTTCACCTTCACGGGCTTCACGCCGGGGTAGTAGCGGGCCCGCGAGATGCCCTGCGCGCTCCCCACGACGTAGGGGATCCCCAGCGCGGCTGCGGTGGTCTCACCGAGTGACGCACCGCCGATGATCCACTTGCCCGCAGCCGTTCCCCAGGGCACGTAGACGGCGTTGTAGGCGCGCGACCCGCCTGCCGCGTTGATGCCAGCGGTCTTGCCCTGCGCGTAGGCGTGGCTGCCGGTGAGCCCTTGGAGCGGCACGCCGGTCAGCCCGTTCGGGATCTCGGTGCAGTCGCCGGCGGCGTACACCCCTGGGGCGGAGGTCGCCATCCGCTCGTCGACGATGAACCCGCCGGTGGAGCCGACCTTGAGACCGGCGGCGACGCCCAGGGCGGTGTTCGGTTCCTTGTGGGTGCAGATCACCACGAGGTCGGCCTCGATCTCGCCGTCGGACGTCTCCACTGCCCGCACGTGGCCGTCGCCGACGAAGGCCTTCAGTGTGGTGTTGAAGTGCGCCGTGACGCCGAGCTCTGTCCACGACTCCTCGACCGGCGCCATGATGTCCGGATCGGCGATCTCGGACATCGGCCACGGACTCGGGTCCACCAGGTGGGTCTCGATGCCGCGGTGAGCGAGTGCCGTCACCATCTCCACGCCGAGCGGCGAACCCTCGATCACCACTGCCGACTTGACCGTGTCGAGGACCTTGTCCCACTCGATGGCCTCGCGGATATTCTTCACGTAGTAGAGGCCGCCGAGCTCACCACCGGGAACTCCCGGATCCGCATAGTCGAACCCGGTGGCCAGCACCAAGGTGTCCCAGGAGACCTCTCCCTGACCCGCGACCGTGACCGCCTTGCGGCTCACGTCCACGTTGGTGACGTCGGCGTTGTAGTGGACGTCGATCCCGGCGTCGACGTATGCCTGCTTGGAGGCGAGGAACAGCCGCTCGAAGCTGTCGATCTCCTTGCCGTGCACGTAAGGAATCCCGCACGGACTGTAGGCCACGTCGTCGAAACCGGTGTAGACCGTCACCTCACATGCAGGGTCAACGGCTTTGATACCCCCCGCCGCGCCCATCCCGGCTGCTCCACCACCGACGAC
Organism: uncultured Actinomycetota bacterium; assembly: GCA_963813615.1. Lineage (GTDB taxonomy): Bacteria > Actinomycetota > Actinomycetes > Propionibacteriales > Nocardioidaceae > Nocardioides. Next base: position 366,263 of record CAWFAE010000012.1, on the reverse strand, counting down.
TACGATCTTGTGGGTCACTCCGGCCTCCGACTGAGGTGGACGGCGAGAAAATCCACCCACCATGGTTGACTTTCGTTTACTATATTGCATGCCGCCAAAGCGTCAAGGGGAGAGACGACATGACCAAGACCAAGAGCACCTCTGCGAACTCGATTCGCATGGAGGAGCACGTCGACGGAATCGTCAGCTCTATCGGACCGAAGGTGAAACGGCTTCGCCAGGAGCAGCGGCTGTCGCTCCAGCAGCTGGCGGTCAAGGCCGAGGTGTCTGCCGCGGCAATCCACAAGATCGAGCGAAACGACATGGTGCCGACGATCACGACGTTGCTGAAGGTCGCCGCGGCTCTGGATCGCCCGGTCACCTACTTCGTCGACCAGGACGAGGGTCAACCCGAGCCCGTCGCATTCACGCCGGCGACGGACCGGCCCGCGTTGTTCACCCCACACGCGGGCTTGACCCTCGCGGGCGTTTCTGGCCCCTACGCTCCGTTCCGCAGCGCCGCAGCGCTCGCCACGGTCGATCCGGGCGCGAACAGTGGCGACAAGCCGCTCCTCCACGCCGGGGAGGAACTGGTCTTCGCCCTTGAAGGCTCGATGGTCTTCGACATCGCAGGGACACGGCACGAGGTCGGACCCGGCGACGCGCTCCACTTCATGGGGGATCAACCCCATCACTGGGTCAACGAGGGCGACTCCGCAGCCCAGGCCCTCTGGGTCGCGCTGCGGGACTCGTAGAGCCTTCAGCCAGCGAGGTCACGGCCAAACCGAGCCCGCCCGGGCACACTGCACTGCCCCGTGATCTCTACTATCCGACATGAATCTGCAGTATAGTCACGTTCATGACCTCCAACCTCGTCAACGATGCCCACCGCCACATCGGCCTCCTCCCGGCCTTTCCGTTCTACGGCGGCCCCCCGGTTCATCCCGACACGTCGGCCCGCGGCACGGTCAAGGACCTTCTCGCGGATCTCGATGCCGAGGGCACCGAGCAAGCCATGGTCATGCCCAACTACGGAGTTCCTGACGCGGCGGTGTCCTTCTCCTTCAACGAGCTCGCCCTGGAGGCAGCCGCGGCAGACGACAGGGTCAGTTGCGGGTTGTGGGTGTCGCCGCGGCCTCAGGACGCCGAACTCAATGCAAGCGCCCTGGCACACGCCAGCGAAAAGGGCGTGAAGGTCCTCAAGACGAGCTTTCTTCTGGGTGGGAGAGTCGATGACCCGGACTGTGCTCCGCAGCTGGACCAAATCTTCGGGGCGGCACGGTCCGCTGGACTTGTAGTACACGTGCACACATCGTCCGGCGGAGCTTCAGACATTGACGAGATCGGGTCCCTGGTCGAGCGCTACGGGGATGACGTCAAGATTCACCTGGTACATCTCGGCGGTGGCGTGAGTGCCCACATCAAGCTGATCGGAAGCCGCTTCTTCGACTGGATCGAGGCGGGCAAGCAGGTCTACACCGACACGAGTTGGGCGGTCGGGTTCGCCCCGCGGTGGCTGGTCAGGGAGATCGAACGGCGTGGGATCGGCCAGGATCGACTGCTCTTCGCCAGCGACGAGCCGTGGGGCGATCACGTCGGCGAGCTCGCTCGACTTCGCGCGGCGGCCGGCGACGGCGAGCTCGGGAACATGATCCTGCGCGACAACTACACGACTCTCTACGGCTGATCCGGCCAGGTCGAAGCGGCGCGACGTTGCTCACGACCGGCAAGACAATGGTCCAACCCCTGCCGTGGTCCGTCGTTGCAGCTGCCATCGGACCTACCTACGGTCCCTCCTAGGCAGGCGAAGTGGTTCGCCGGTGCCGCGCATGAGGAGGGCAACATGCCAGTCGTCGAACCCGTCAAGAAGGAACCCTCGGCCGGCTCCGATCCGATTCCATCTGCGGCCAGAGGCCAGCGCCCGTCAGTGGTCAGTCCCCCCGGGGGTGGGGCTCACGATCGACATGACCCGAGGACCGGTTCCCGCTCTAGCCACCAAGCGACGGCCGCGCCGCGTGACCAAGGATCGGCCCCGGTTCTGGTGCACCACCTGGGATGCCGCGCAACATGTGCCTTCGATGGGGCCATGGAACGACACCACGCAAGGCTGACGGCCATCGAGTACGACCAGGATGCGGTTCTGGAACTGATGGAGTTGGCGGTTACCTGGCCGGAGCTCGACTACTCCGAGACGGAGACCATCCCTCCCGAAAGCTGGATGGCCTTCGTGGATTCCCATCGCTGGGCAGATCCCGACCGCGTCGAGCGGATCTTCAGCATCGCGACCGACATCGTGAGGGCGGCCAGGCGCACGAGCCACCAACCACGTGGGAAAGCGGCTGGCGAGTTCATTCACGTTGACCATGCAGAGCCGGCCACCATCTCGGATGACTCCGCACAAGGCGCGAAAGCTCTTCCTGCCGACGCATTCACTTGGTATCGGATCCGCGGATAATGAGCGCCCGTGATCCAGACGCTGCGTGGCCCCTGGTCCCAGTTGGGTCTCTGTGCGAAATTGCGATGGTTGCCCGGGACCTCGCGACGGGTTGCTAGACCGCAAGCGTTTCCACCGAAGCCTGATCGCGACTCCGCGGGCTCCGCGGCATCGTGAGGAGTCAGCGCCAGTCCGCCCGCGCGAGGCAACGGCACGGCCTGAGTCCGAGTCGACGTCCTGCGATGGTCCCGGCATGATCGAGGCGACCACTGTGCAGACGGCTTCGCCCGAGCCGCCGCACGTCACCAGAGGCCCGGCACTTCTGGCCATTGCCCTGAGCGAGCTGGCCCGGGGCATCCGCGGACTCGACGTTCTGCGTCGCAGCGTGGACCGCGCACCGCCTCACCTCGCCTGACCCTCATCCACAGGGCGCTCGTGCGCCATCCAGCGCATTCCCCTCCGGGGTTCGCGCCCACTTCACATGCGAGGTACAGCCATGACCATCTCCAAGGCTCCTAATCGCTCCACTACCGCCCACATCCACAACATGCTCGACGAAGCCGCACGCGCACGTCAGACCATGCTGGACCAGCTCCCGAACTTCAGCGATGACCTCGCGGTCGAAGCCCACCGCTCCAGCATCGAACGCATCCTCGTCGAAGTCTGGTCGGCACTGTCGCGACTGGAGAGCGGAAAGTACGGCAGGTGCCTGGGCTGCGATGCGCAGATCCCGATGGAACGACTAGAGCTGCGACACTGGACGGCGTTCTGCGTCCCGTGCGCGGGGCGATGAGGACGTGGCCGGCCAAGTCGAGCGGGACACACGGTGCGGGTACGCGGTCGAGCCAAGCATCGTTCATACCTCGTCCGCTTCCCCGGAACGTTCCTGCAATCCGGGGCTTGAGCACATCCAAGCCGACGGGGAACGACGATGAACGCGTACCAGGTCGGGTGGATGCTCGCCTGCTCGCTGCTGCCAATCATCGGAGTCAGCATCACGTTTCTCCTCTCACCTGTCGCTCTGGCGATTCTGTGGGTCGTTTTCGGCGGGAGCTCATCCATCGCGACCGCCGCGATGCGCAGCCAGCACGGAACGCATGCTTCACATCAGCGCTGGCCGTCGGCGGCGCAGATGGAGGCTTCGATCGCCGCATTCGCGGACGCCACTCCCGAGCACCTCCCGGCGATCTCCGCTGCAACCGATGATCAACTCTTTCGACGTTGGCGCACCAGCTACCTGGACCTGCAGGGCCGAGTGTCAGTGCATGATGTTCTGGCGCTCGCGGGCCAGCGGCAGCGGTATCTCGATGAGTTCGAGCGACGCAACCCAACCGGCTTTGCGGCATGGCTCATCTCTGGCCCCCTGGCGTCCAGCAATCCCCTCCCCTACCTCGCAAACGACCGGGCCGGCGGCCTCCCGATCAATTGGGACGACTTCGTCCGCGAGCGGGACTGATGACCGCAGCGAGGCGGTCGCTCGAAGGGTCGCGAAGTGTCCATGCTCGATCGACTGCCAATTTGCTCAGATGGAACACGTATGGCCAAAGCTCCCGTCAGTTGGACTCTTGATGGCGGTGGGTACGAACCGTCTCTGGCCAGCGCCCAGCCAGATCCTCAATGGGTGTCACCACAGACGGTTCACCGAGCTTCCCTGTGTCCCAAACTGGGGTGTAGTGCCGAGTGAACGGACACGGGGTCCCCAACATGCTCCAGTGCAGCAGCGGCAGCCGGGCAACGAGCCTCCGGGTCGGCAACTGGCTGGGTGGCAGCCCGCAGCCGTTGGTCCGCCGACGGCGGCTTGTCGTGGTCTCCGACAACTACGAGGGCACAGCAGTGCGGTACGCCGCCTGTCGCTTCGAGGGCCAACTATTCAACTGCCGCCCCTGACGAACCGGCCTCGTCGGCCGGTCGACTCGGGCCGGTCTGTCGATCTGAGCAGGGCCGGGTCATGGAGCCAGACGTGGTGATTCCGGCCGGGCCGCCACGTGACGCATCCCTCGCCGACGCACAGTCGGTCGCGATCCGGCTGGGCGTAGATCCGGCCATGGGCTTGTCGGACGAGGAAGCCACCAGGCGGCTCTCGGCCGAGGGCCGCAACGAGCTGCGCAGCAAGGAGGCGGCGCCCGCCTGGCGCAAGATGCTCGCTAGTTCCAGGATCCCTTGATCTACCTGCTGCTCGCCGCCGTTGCGATCTGCTCGTCGCATGGATTGTCGAGGGCGCTCACGGCACGCCCGTCGACGCCGTCGTGATTGCTGCAATCGTCGTGATCAACGCCGTTCTCGGGTTCACGCAGGAGGCGACGAGCTTCGCAAGGTTGGGCTCAGAGAACTGGCGAAACGGCCTCCCGGCTGGGGGCAACGCCCTGGGTGAGCCAGGGCTGCGCTCGAGCCTCGACTGCGAGACCGGCCGCACAACCGCAACCTGGACGACCAGCGCGAGCAAGGGTCACTGCCGCGCTGATCACGACGCGCGCGGGCGGGACGTCGATCGACGCCGCCAGGCACTCACGCTGGCGTCACAGTCGACCCGGTGCCATCGGGTGACCTGTCGAAGGGCCGAGACCTACAGGCGCCGGGGCAGGCCGAGGATCGCCCGGACCTCGCGGATCATCTGGTTGGTGAAGCCCCACTCGTTGTCGTACCAGGCCATGACCTTGACCAGCGTCCCGTCCACGACTCGTGTCAGGTCGAGGTCGACGACAGCCGCGCGCGGGTCGCCGATGATGTCGGCGGAGACGATGGGGTCCTCCGAGACTCCGAGGATGCCGGCGTACCGGGCGGATCTCGGCTTCCTGACGGAACACGTCGTTCACCTCTGCGGCCGTCCTCGGGCGCGCCGGTGACGAAGACCACGTCGGCGATGGATCCGACCGGGATCGGTGCGCGGATGGCGATGCCGTCGAAGCGGCCGGCCAGCTCCGGGCATCGCCTGGATGGTGGCCTGTGCGGCACCGGTCGACGCCGGCACCAGGTTGGCTGCCCCCGCCCTGCCTTGACGGAAGTTCTTGCTGGGTCCGTCCACCATGTGCTGGTGGGCGGTGTAGGCGTGCACCGTGGTCATGACCGCGCGCTCCGCGCCGAGCCGTCGACGCGCGACCTCCATCAGCGGCGCGATGCAGTTGGTCGTGCAGCTGGCGCAGGAGACCATCCGGGCGCTGCTGACCGTGTTGACGCCGTGCACGACTGTGGGAACCGGTCGGCGGTCGTCGTGGGCGCCGAGAGCACCACGTTCGAGGCGCCGGCCGTGAGGTGCTTCCTCAGGTCCTGCTCGCGCCGGAACGCGCCGGTGCACTCGAGTACGACGTCGACCCCGAGCTCGCGCCACGGCAGGTTCGCCGGATCGGCTTCGGAGAAACTGGGATCCGTTGGCCGTCGATCAGCAGCGTGTTGGCCTCGCTGCGCACGACGCTTTGGTAGCGGCCGTAGACGGTGTCGTAGTTGATCAGGTAGGCGAGGTTCTCGGCGTCGGCGAGATCGTTGACGGCGACCAGGTCGAGGTCGTCGGACTCCACCAGGAGCTTGAGCGCCGCCCGCCCGATTCTGCCGAGCCCGTTGATGGCCACTCTGTTCATCTCAGGGCGTCCAGCCGTCTCGATTGCGGCCGGTTGCCCGCGGACGCCTGCTCGGAGTGGAACGCTCGCGTCGCATGAGCGAAGGTGCCTCCAGCGTGGACCTCCGCAGCGACCCAGATCGACTCCATGATCTCCTGCGAGCGTGGCCCCTGCCCGGGTTGCCAGTCACGTGTGTCCGTCGATGCAAGTAGGGGCATTGTGTGACGTGGGCGACGGCGACGGCGATCAGCTGCTTGGTCTTGCGATCCAGCGCACCCTCGGCGAAGATCGCGCGTCGGAGCTCCTCGAACGCCCTGCGCGTCCGGGGGCCGGGGTCCCGTCGTGCACGTCCGGCTTCGGGTGTCGTTGGATGATGGATGGTGTCGGTCATGGTGTTCTCCGCTCTTCTGCGTTGTGGTCGCGGTTCGGCCTGTCGGGTATCTCGGCAGGTCCGTAGGTCTTGGTCGCCTCGCGGAGGACGGATCTGTCCAGGGCGCCGCCGTTGCACCAGCTGCTCGAGCACCCGCAGGACGATCGAGGACGCGTCGACACCGAAGTGCTGGCGAAGCGCGCGACGAGTGTCGGAGAGACCGAATCCGTCGGTGCCGAGGGAGGACCAGGTACCTGGTACGAACGGAGCGATCTGGTCTGGCACCGCTCGCATCCAGTCCGAGACCGCCACCACCGGCCCCGGCGCGTCTCGTAGCCGACTGGCGACGTAGGCCTCCCTGCGTGGCCCGTCAGGGTGGGTCATGTTCCACTCGTCGGCTGGCCAGCGCATCGCGGCGTAGCTGCGTCCACGAGGTCACTGACCACACATCGGCGTTCACCGACCAGTCCCGCCGAAGAAGTTCCTGCGCCTCGAGCGCCCAGGGCACGGCGATGCCCGAGGCCAGGATCTGCGCGGGCAGCCCCTCCCCCGGCGGGGCCGGGGAGTACCGGTGCATTCCGGCCAGGATGCCCTCGACGTCGACCTCGGCCGGCTGGGCCGGCTGAACGATTGGCTCGTTGTAGAGGGTGAGGTAGTAGAAGACGTTCTGGTCCTCCCCCTGCGCGGGGTTTGCCGTACATCCGCCGTAACGCCTCGGCGACGATGTGGCCGAGCTCGAAGGCGTAGGCGGCGTCGTAGGACAGGCACGCGGGGTTGGTCGAGGCGAGCAGCAGCGAGTGGCCGTCCTGGTGTTGGAGGCCCTCACCGTTGAGCGTGGTGCGTCCCGCGGTGGCTCCCAGCAGGAATCCCCGGGTCATCTGGTCGGCTGCGGCCCAGAAGCCGTCTCCGGTGCGCTGGAATCCGAACATGGAGTAGAAGATGTAGAGCGGGATCATCGGCTCGCCGTGCGTGGCGTAGGAGGTTCCGGCGGCGGTCCAGGACGCCGCGGATCCCGCTTCGGTGATCCCTTCGTGCAGTAGGACGCCCTGGATGTCCTCCTGGTAGCTCATCAGCAGTTCCCGGTCCACCGACAGGTAGGTCTGCCCGAGCGGGGAGTAGATCTTCTTGGAGGGGAACAGGGAGTCGAGCCCGAACGTGCGCGCTTCGTCGGGGATGATCGGCACGAACCGGTGCCCCATCCGCGGGTCCTTCATCAAGTCCTTGAGCAGCCGCACGAACGCCATCGTGGTGGCGACCTTCTGCGTTCCCGTGCCTCGTCCGGGAGACGGCATAGGCGGCGTCGTCGGGAAGGTCGAGGGGCGCGCTCGTCACGCGGCGGGCCGGCAGGTATCCGCCCGAGGAGGCGCCGGCGTTCATGGAGGTAGTCCATCTCGGTGGACCCGTGCCGCGGGCCGGTAGTAGGGAGGCAGCGCCTCGTCGAGCTGGGAGTCGGGGATGTCGATCTGCAGGCGGTCCCGGAAGTCCCTGAGGTCCTCGAGCGTCAGCTTCTTCATCTGGTGGGTGGAGTTGCGACCCTCGAAGTGGGAGCCCAAGGTCCAGCCCTTGATGGTCTTGGCCAGGATGACCGTGGGCCGGCCCTGATGCTCGGTGGCCGATCGGTAGGCGGCGTACAGCTTCCGGTAGTCGTGTCCGCCGCGCTTGAGTCCCCAGATCTGCTCGTCGGTCAGGTCCTGGACCATGGCTCGGGTGCGAGGGTCGCGGCCGAAGAAGTGCTCACGTACGAACGCTCCGGACTCAGCCTTGTAGGTCTGGAAGTCACCGTCGGGCGTGGAGTTCATCAGGTCGACCAGTGCGCCTTCGGTGTCGCGCTCCAGGAGGGTGTCCCATTCGCGACCCCAGATGACCTTGATGACGTTCCAGCCGGCGCCGTGGAAGAACGCCTCGCAGTTCCTGGATGACCTTCCCGTTGCCCCGGACCGGCCCGTCGAGGCGCTGCAGGTTGCAGTTCACGACGAAGGTGAGGTTGTCCAGCCGCTCCCGCGCCGCGACACCGATCGCACCGAGCGACTCGGGCTCGTCCATCTCGCCGTCGCCGAGAAAGGCCCAGACCCGCTGATCGCTGGTGTCCTTGATGCCCCGGTTCAGCAGATACCGGTTGAACCGTGCCTGGTAGATCGCGTTGAGGGGCGTGAGTCCCATCGAGACGGTTGGAAACTCCCAGAAGTACGGCATTCGCCGTGGGTGCGGATAGGACGGAAGGCCGCCCCGGCCCCCGTCTGGGGAGACCTCTTGTCGGAATCGGTCGAGCTGGCTCTCGGCGAGCCGTCCTTCGAGAAACGCGCGAGCGTAGACGCCGGGGGATGCGTGTCCCTGGAAGTACACCTGGTCACCGCCACCGGCATGGTCCCGGCCGCGGAAGAAGTGGTTGAAACCCACCTCGTACAAGGCCGCGGCCGAGGCGTAGGTGGAGATGTGCCCGCCGACCTCGATCCCTGGGCGCTGCGCGCGGTGCACCATGATGGCCGCGTTCCACCGGATGTAGGCGCGGATCCGACGCTCGATGCTACTCGTCCCCGGGAAAGGCCGGCTCCATCTCTGGCGGGATCGTGTTGATGTAGTCGGTGCGTACCGGCATCGGGTACGCCCACCCGAGGTTCGCGGGCGCGTTGCAACATGCTGAGCATCAGGTAGTGCGCGCGGGTCCGACCCGCATGGTCGACCACCGCATCGAGCGACTCCAGCCATTCCGTGATCTCGGATGCGTCTGCGTCGGGAGCTGGCTGGTCAGGCTCCGCGCGCCGGGGGTTTCTGCGGTGGTCTCGGGTCGTCGATCGGCCATATCCGATCTTGTCGCGGCGGTGGTGCCGAGGTGCAGGGCATTCTCCGGTCGAGAAGTTCCGGCTTCGGTGCCGTGGTTCGGCAACCAAGTCGGGCCCGCGGTCAACGGCGGGGAGAGGTGACGTCGCCGCGGTTCGCCGGCGTCGAGGTGTCTCGCAGCGCCAGCGCTGCCGAGACGAGCGCTGCGTGGGTGAGGGCCTGCGGGAAGTTGCCGAGGTGTGCACCGGTTCGCGGGGTCCATCTCCTCGGCGAACAGGCCGAGGTCGGTGCCGCGGTCGAGCAGCGCCTCGAACACGTTGCGTGCATCTGTTTGAAGCCCGATCCGGGCGAGGGCCTGGACCAGCCAGAACGAGCAGGGAAGAAAGGCGCCCTCGGTCCCGGGCAGCCCGTCGCGTCCGGGCGGGTACCGGTACAGCAGGGGGCCGCCGGCGGAGAGATTGGCGCGGATGGCCTCGACGGTGCCCGACACCCGTGGTGAGTGGGGCTCTTCGATGCCGAGAAGGGGGAGAATCAGCAGCGCTGCGTCGAGGTCTGCCGATCCGTAGCTGCGGGTGTAACTCCCACTGGCAAGGTCGAATCCTCGTGCCCGCACCTCGATGGCAATGGCGTCGCGTGCGGTTCGCCATTGTCGGCGACGGGAGTCGGACAACCGATGGGTCTCCGCGATCCGCAGGGCGCGGTCGAGGGCCAGCCAGCCCATCATCTTGGAGTGCACGTGCTGATCGGCGTCGTCGCGGACCTCCCAGATCCCGGCGTCCGGCTCGCGCCACCGTCGGGCGACAAGGTCGGCGAACCCGCAGACCATCCGCCAGGTCTCCCCGTGAAGGGGGTAGCCGTCGTGGACCAGCACCCAGGCGGCGTCGATGACCCAGCCGTACCCGTCCAGCTGATGCTGTTCGGCGGCGCCGTTGCCGATCCGTACCGGCGCACTGTGGCCGTAGCCCTCCCAGCCGTCCATCTCGCGTTCGCGAGGTGCGTGTCGACCATCCAGGGTGAGCAGTACTGGCAGTCGCGGCCGCTGGAGTCGGCTCGCGTGAAGCAGCCACCATAAGAAACTCCGGGCTTCCTCGCCCTTGCCGACCCCGAGGAACGCGGCGACGCCGATGCTGGCGTCTCGTGGCCACGCGTAGCGGTAGTCCCAGTTCCGAATGCCGCCCAGGTCCTCCGGTAGCGACGTGGTGGGCGCTGCCACTGGTGCCCCCGAGGGTGAGTAGGTCAACAGCCGCAGGGTCACCAGGCTTCGCACGACCGAGTCGCGGAACGGGATCCGGTCGTCGACACCGTCGCTCCAAGCCTGCCAACGCTCTTCATCCTCGACGAGGAGGTCCCAGGCTGCCGATGGGTCGACCCGGATCTGGGGTTCTCGGTGGGCGACGGCGAGCACCAGCGTGACCGGCTGGCCGGGTCGCACCGTGACGAGGGTCGGTCGTCCCGGTTCCAAGCTCAAGCCGGGATCGCAGGTCAGTGACAGGGCGAGCGCGCCCCACTCACAGAGCAGGTCCCGGCCGAAACGTTGGCGGACTCGCGGCGCGACGTGGTGCTCGCCTCGTCGCGGGTCGAAGTCGATCTTCGCGGTGATGGGACGCCCTTCGGCAGAGAGCCGCCGCACGAGAATCGTTGTCGGCAGCAGACGACCGGCAACCTCGGCCACCATGCCTTCGGTCAGGGTGAGTCGTCCCGGACCCACCTTCCACGTGGTCACCAGGGTGGCCGTGTGTCCCCGGTAGCGACGATCGACGACGGCCGAGGGTGTGGCCGGCCCTACCGCGAAGGTCCCGGCCTCCGGTCCGCCGACCAACCGGCCGAATACCGGTGCGTCGGTCGAACCTGGGTGCGCAGAACCAGTCGATCGCACCGTCCGATGAGACCAGCGCTGCGGTTCGGGTGTCACCGAGAAGCCCGTAGTCCGCTATCGGCCGAGGCGGCGTAGCGTCTCGCGTGGACCAGGGATCAGTGCTCACGCGCAGGCACGATCATCGGAGCCCGAGCATGGTGCCGAGCATGACGCCGAAAAGAACATGGGCGACGACCGCGACCACCGGTGTCTGGATCCCGTAGTTGAGGGCCAGCAGACCCGGTGGTTCCAGGACCGCCGTACTGGCCGGACCGGCCCGCACGGACGCCATCCGTGGATGTACCCCCGGCAGCAGCGGCAGGAGAGCCAACAGAGCGACGGCGACGTGGAGCATTCCGAGGAGGGCGCCGAGCCACCAGGTAGCGCGATGCAGGCTCGCGAAGACCGCCGCATAGCCCAGGGCGAAACCCTGCCCGACGACCAGATGGATGAAGAAGCCGGCGACCCGCGCCCGGTCGGGGTCCTCGGTGACGAGGGTTCCGAGCACCAGCGGCAGGTCGAGCCGGGTTAGTCCCGCCAGCTGGGCGGTCGTCATCACCGCAGTGAGGACGCCGGTGGCCAGCAGCCCGAATAGTGCCCATCCGGTCCAGTCCATCTCACCTGCAGCCGAGTCGCTGCCTCTTGGCGTCGAGCACGTCGATCACCTTTTGGAACGAGTATTGAAACCCCGCGATGCCTCGTTGCTCCAGGCTCAGGCCGACGTCATCCATGTCGATGCCGGCGTCGGACAGCCCGCGCATCACGTCGCCGGCTTCCTCCACGCCGGAATCGATCGTGCGGGCCACCTGCCCGTGGTCCTCGAACGCGCGGATCGTGCGCTCGGGCAGGGTGCTGACGGTCTGCGGCCCGATCAGCTCCTCGACGTAGCGGGTGTCCCGGTCGGCGGGGTCCTTGGGTGAGGTGGAGGCCCACAGCGGCAGCTGGGGACGCGCTCCGTGGTTGGCCAGACGCTCCCACCGCTTGCCGGAGAAGCGTTCGGTGAACAGCTGGTAGGCGAGCTTGGCCTGGGCGACTCCAGCGCGCCCGCCCAGAGAGCGCGCGTAGCCGCTGCCGCGCCGCAGCCGTTCGTCGACCTCAGCGTCGACCCGACCCACGAAGAACGAGGCGACACTGTGAACCCTCGCCGGATCCCCACCGTGCGAGATGAAGGCCTCCAAACCCGAGAGGTATGCCTCAATGACTTCGGCGTAACGGGTCAGGGAGAACAGCAACGTGACGTTGGTGTTGCGGCCCCCGGAGACCAGCGCCCGGATGGCGGGCACACCTCGAGCGGTGGCGGGAACCTTCACCATCAGGTTGGCCCGGTCGATGCGTCGGTGCAGCTCCCGCGCTGCCGCGATGGTGCGGCCGGTGTCGTCGGCGAGATCGGGTGCCACCTCGACGGACACGAAACCGTCCATCCCATGCGAGGACCGGTGGACCGGCCGGAGCAGGTCGCAGGCGGCGATCGTGTCGGTGATGACCAGTTCCCAGTAGGCCTCCTCGGCCGAGCAGCCCGCTGACCTCAGCCAGCTGAACTGCTCGTCGTAGTCGTCCGAGGCATCGATCGCCTTCGCGAAGGTCGTCGGGTTGGCGGTCACCCCCCGGATTCCGTCGGCTACCAGGCCGGCGAGGCTCCCGTCGCGGAGATCGCCGCGGCTGAGGCTGTCCAGCCAGGGACTTTGCCCGTGCTCGACGTACAGACGCTGCAACCGCGTGGGGCCGTGTGCACCCAGCCGATCAGTGCGCCCCGGGTCGGAGACTGCCCTCCACTCGGGGCGGATCCAGAGGTCGGTTCGGGTGCGGTCGTGGTCGACGGTCATCGCCGGACCATCCATTCCGGCATACCCGAAGGGTGCGCGACAGCTAGACGTGAGAGCGCCAGGGCGGCGACGAGCAGGCCGAAGTCCCGCAGCGCAACGTCGTAGTAGTCGGGGATGGTGAGGAGGTTGATGATGATGCCCGCGAGCCAGGCGGCCACCAGCAGGCCTCCGTAGCGCGGAGCCAGCGCGACGGTGATTCCGGCCAGGATCTCCACCACGCCGACGGCGTACATGGCGTTCTGGGCGGTCCCAGGAACGATGTCGTTGACCCAGGGCGCGAGGTAGTCGGTCCAGTCGGTCAGCAGGTTGGTGAACTTGTCCAGGCCGAACAGCACCGGGGCAACAGTGAACACGGTCCGCAGGAGGAGGAACGCCTCACGGGACGGATCGGAACCGGGCTTCGCGGGTGCGTTGGGAGCGGGGGCGGACCTCGGAAAACTGGCCATGAACGTCACCTTCCAGCTACAGAGGCCATCGGGCTGGTGTCCGAACCTCGGGATACTCTCGAGAGTGCTGCACCACGCCCACAGGGGCAGGATCGCTCGCCGGTCAACTTGGTCGTCGCTTCCCTGCCGGACGACAGCAACCGCCCACTCCCACCGGGGACAGCCCATGACGGCTGAGCTGTGGAACGGGGCTCACGGATACGTGGAATTTGCCGGGCAGCGGCACCCTGGCGTCTACTGGGTGGGGGGCGAGGGCCCGTCTCGGCAGGGTGAACGGATGCAGGATGGGAACCACTGGTGACTCGGTGCACAGTCGGGTCGCGCCGAAGGCCCCGCAAACCGCTGGCGGGGACGACTGGCTGAGTCGGGTGGCCCAGGGAGCGAGCCACGACGCCGGGGACGTGTCGGCCGACCTGCTCGGGGACTACCTGCCGATGCTCGCCGAGGCAGCCTCTTCGGGACGGCGTCCCACGCGCAGCGAAGTCGCAGTGGTGCGCCTGCTCGGTCGGCGCGCAGCCGAGACCGGGGTCTCTGCGGGGCACGGAGTGGACCTGTACCTCTCGGCTGCCCGGCGGGTGTGGGATGAGCTCCCAGCGGTGGTCCGCGAACGCAACAGCGCGGCCGTGCGAGCCGCCGCCGAGGCCGTTCTTCAGGTCGTCGAGGACGCCGTGGCCGCCTTCGCCGAAGGGCACGCCGAGGCCGGCCGCGAACTGGTGCGGCGTGAAGAGACGCTCCGACGAGATCTGATCGACGATCTGCTCCGGGGAGATGCCCACCTTGGCGAGCTTGTGGAGCGGGCAGAGCCATTTGGGCTGGACCTGACCCGAGCACACCAGGTCGCATTGGCCAGACCTGAGCGGCGCCTGTCCTCGATCGAGGCCGCGACCAGTGCGTTGGAACGCGTCGTCCTGGATCGTTTCGGCGACCGTGACGTGCTGGTGGCCACCAAGGATGGTCTCCTCGTCGTCCTCGCCCTGGCCGACGAGGACCCCCAACTCGGGGCCATCGCCGGACAGGCGCCACGGGCAGGTCTCGGGAAACTCATCCACGCCGAGCTCAGTCGGCTCCGGGCTGGCTCGCCCTGGCGCGTGGCCGTTGGTCGCGCGCACCCCGGGGCGTACGGAATTGCCCGTTCCTACGAGGAGGCTCGCGAGGGGTTGACCACATCCGCACGCCTGCGGTTGGACAGCCCGATCGTGGAAGCAAAGGATCTGCTGATTTACCGGGTCTTGTTTCGCGATCAGCCGGCCATCGTCGACCTGGTGCACTCGGTCCTCGATCCGCTGCGCCAGGCCCGTGGTGGTGCACGCCCGTTGCTCGACACGCTCGAGGCGTACTTCGACCGAGGAGGTGTCGCCACCGCGGCGGCCACGCAGCTGCACCTTTCGGTGCGGGCGGTCACCTACCGGCTGGACCGAGTCCGTTCGCTGACTGGCTACGACCCAACGGATCCCTGGCCCCCGGTTCACACTGCACGCGGCCGTCCTGGGCGCAAGACTGCTCGGCTGGCCCGAACACGCCCTACCGAACCCAGCCGTTGGCCCCTGACTCGTTCAAAGGGCGTGTTGAGCGCCACGCATGAAATGTCCATTGCCAGGGCTGACCGTGGAACTGACAATTTCGCTAGCGCCGCTCGGCCGCGACCTCCCTGGACTGCGTCGGCACGATCCGCACGATGTGGGCCATGGGCAGGGCGCGGAGCCGGTCCCAGGACATGTAGCCGCCGCACCGTCCGTACCTGCACTGCTTGATGTGACGCAGAGCGGCATCGATCTCAGCAAGGACTGATTGAGCCGCTGCACGCAGGCAGCGTGGATCTCCCTACGAGCCATGTCGCTCTCCGCGTCGTCGGCATCCAGCTGGGCCAGCTGGTTGGTCCGGAAGCCTGTTGCCGAAGCAGCTGCCGCCGTGCGGCCACCACCAGTGCCTCCGGTCGTGCGCCGCACGTGGCGCGATGCTCGTGGCCGGGAGGTGTCGGAGGTCAGCCGCGATGATTCCTGGGCTGGATCTGAGCGGGTTCCTCCGGTCCTGTTGGTCGGAGGAACCCGCTACACGCCCTCCGTGGCTGCGTGAGTACGGAGGGCACATCGACACCCGCACGGTGTCGATTGGTGAGCCGGGCACGGGGACCCCACTTCATATGTTGGCGTCGGACTCCGACCGGCATCGCTCTCATCCGCCTGCGTGTACCACCATCCTGTCGCGAGGCACCAGCACGAACCAGGTCGTGAGTCGGCGAAACAATGTGGTCCTCTGCTTGCTGACATGCGGCAATCCGAAAGTGACAGCCAACGGCCACTCATGTGGCACCACGCCACTCACGCGTACAACCAGGGTGCAACCAGGAAACGAGGTAGCTCCGCCGGGCCTGGGTGCGCGACCAGGATGCGGATGCCGTCAGGGTCCCTGGTTGTTAGAAAGGTGACCCCACCGCTCGTGCGCCGGTAACTCCGGCGACCTCCCTCCTGGATGGCGCGCTCCAGGTTGTTCAACTCCGTAGCGCTGTCGACCGCCCAGATCAGGCACTTCAGACCGATTCCATCGATGGGGTAGGGCGCGTTTCGTCCACCCACCAGCAGGTAGACCTGAAAACCGTCCGGGGTGAGCAGCAGCGCAGAATCGTGAGTCGCGATCGTCACCTTGCATGAAAAGAGATCGCGATAGAACCGAACCGAACGGAGGAGCTCGGAGACGACCACCACCGATGACGTGACCCGCGGCAAACAGTCGACGCCATGTTCCCCCGTCCCCAGTGCGCGCGCCTTCACCGGTTCTCATCCCCCGGTTCGGAATTGGCGTCCCCATCGGTCCTCTCATCAATCAGCTCCGATCGGCCTTCCATGTCGGGGGCGTCTGCGAACCTTCCCTCCGCAGCGGCAGGGTTCTCGTCGAGCTCGATCGCCGCGACCTCCGGGTGGTGCAGGTCGAACGCCGGCGACTCGGAGCGGATCCGGGGCAAGGAGTCGAAGTTGTGCCGGGGCGGCGGGCAGCTGGTGGCCCACTCGAGCGACCGGCCCCAGCCCCAGGGGTCGTCGACCTCGACCTTCGGGGCGTTGCGGGAGATGTAGACGTTGTAGAGGAACGGCAGCGTCGAGGCGCCCAGCAGGAAGGCGCCGACCGTGGACACCTGGTTGAGGGTGGTGAAGCCGTCCTCGGGCAGGTAGTCGACGATAGCGACGGGGCATGCCCTCGACGCCCAGCCAGTGCTGGACCAGGAACGTCGTGTGGAAGCCCACGAACAGCAACCAGAAGTGCGCCTTGCCGAGGCGTTCGTCGAGCATCCGGCCGGTCATCTTCGGCCACCAGAAGTAGAAGCCGGCGAACATTGCGAACACCACGGTGCCGAACACCACGTAGTGGAAGTGCGCCACCACGAAGTAGGAGTCGGTGACGTGGAAGTCCAGCGGCGGCGAGGCCAGGATGACCCCGGTCAGGCCGCCGAACAGGAACGTCGTCAGGAAGCCGACCGACCACAGCATCGGGGTGTCGAAGGACAGAGATCCCCCCCACATCGTGCCGATCCAGTTGAAGAACTTGATGCCGGTGGGCACCGCGATCAGGAAGCGTCATGCCCGAGAAGAAGGGCAGGTTGACCGCGCCGGTCACGAACATGTGGTGCGCCCACACGGCGACCGACAGGATCGCGATGCCCAGCGTCGCGCCGACCAGGCCGATGTAGCCGAAGATCGGTTTCCGGCTGAACACCGGCAGGATCTCGGTGATGATCCCGAAGAACGGCAGCGCGATGATGTAGACCTCTGGATGGCCGAAGAACCAGAACAGGTGTTGCCACAGGATCGCGCCACCGTGCGAGGTGTCGAACACGTGGGCGCCGAACTGGCGGTCGGCCTCCAGGGAGAGCAGCGCACCGGCCAGCACGGGGAACGCGATCAGCACCAGCAGGCTGGTGACCAGCGTGTTCCAGACGAAGATCGGCATCCGGAACATGGTCATGCCCGGCGCGCGCATGCAGATGATCGTGGTGATGAAGTTGACCGCGCCCAGGATGGTGCCCAGACCGGCCATCCACAGGCCCATGATCCAGAGGTCACCACCGATACCCGGCGAACGGACCGCGTCGGACAGCGGCGCATAGCCGGTCCACCCGAAGGACGCGGCGCCCTGCGGGGTGAGGAACCCGGAGGCGGCGATGATGCCGCCGAACAGGAACAGCCAGTAGCTGAGCATGTTCAGGCGCGGGAACGCGACGTCGGGCGCACCGATCTGCAACGGCATCACCGCGTTGCCGAAGCCGAAGAACAGCGGCGTCGCGAACAGCAGCAGCATGATCGTGCCGTGCATCGTGAACAGCTGGTTGTAGAGCTCGTCGTTGACCACCTGGTTGCCCGGGAAGGCCAGCTCGGAGCGCATCAGCATCGCCATCACGCCGGCGATCAGGAACCAGCAGAACGAGGTGGTGAGGTAGAGGTTGCCGATCACCTTGTGATCGGTGGTGGTGAGGACGCGGACGATGGAGCGCCCCAGCCCCCGTCCGGGGGCCGTTGAATCTGTGGCGTCGCCAGCGGCCTTAGTCGTAGTCACAATCAGCACCCCCCACCTCGCAAGCCGGGGCACAGCTCTGAGTCTCAGAGGCGTGTCGCCGTCTCGTGTTGGCCCTACCAGTTGGCGGGGGCGTCGCTCGCGGGAAACGACTGGAGACCCCACTCCTCGACGATGTCCTGGGGACACCAATCGGGCTCCCGGTGCCCCGTCCGGGGGGCCTGGAAGTCCGTGGGTGCTGCGACCTTTGCCGGCTTCTTGCTGGCGCCCGGCCGGATGTGGATGTCAGCATCAGGCGCGTCCAGTGCCGCATCCTGGTCCCCATCCGGCACCTCGTGGCCCTTGCCGACGCGCAGTGGTTCAGGTGGGGGCACCAAGGGTCGACCAGTGGTCATCTGCAAAGTCCCTTCGAGGTCGTGCCCGGTTACGCATCGGTGTTCAGTGTGAACCTGTGCGTGAGATAGCGCAGTGCATGGGGTCGGCCACTTGTGTTCGTCGCCGTTGCCCGGGCTCGGCAAGTTAGCGTTCGCATCAGCCGGCTTGGCCGGGCATGACCCCGAGGGGTGATCGGGCGAGTCGCGTGCCCGCCCCGGTGGTGGTCTGGGAGACCCGACGCTCGGATGAATCGACCGCGTCAACCAGGGCCGTCCGGGGGCCGATGCCGGTGGTGCTCTGAGGGGCATCAGTGGTTGCTCGTTCCGGGGGCGTCACCCGCTCGAGGAATCGCAGCAGCTCGACCGGGAACGGAAGCACCAGTGTGGAGTTTCTCTCAGCGGCAACCTCCACCACTGTCTGCAGGAGCCGCAGCTGGAGGGCAGCCGGATGCTCCGCCATGATCTCTGCGGCCTCCGCCAGCTTCTCGGATGCCTGACGCTCGCCATCTGCAGTGATGACCCGGGCTCGCCGCTCGCGTTCGGCCTCGGCCTGTCGGGACATCGAGCGCTTCATGGTCTCCGGAAGCGCGACATCCTTGATCTCGACCCGGTCGATGTGGATGCCCCAGTCAAGCGCGGGACTGTTGATCATGATCTCCATGCCCTGGTTGAGCTGCTCTCGGTCAGAGAGGAGATCATCGAGGTCGCTCTTGCCGATGATGGAGCGCAGCGAAGTCTGGGCGACCTGTGACATCGCGGCCAGATAGTCCTGGACATCCACGGCTGCCCGGACCGGGTTCATCACGTTGAAGTAGACGACGGCGTCCACCCGAACGGTGACGTTGTCGCGCGTGATCCCGTCCTGGGCGGGCACGGGCATCGTGATGATCTGCATGTTGACCTTCTCCAGCCGGTCGACGATCGGGATCAACATCGTGAGCCCAGGAGTCAGCAGCGTGGGACGCACACGACCGAAACGGAAGACGACGCCCCGTTCATACTGCTTCACCACGCGAAGGCTGGATGCGGCAGCGAACAGCCCCCAACCCACCCACCACCAGCACCAACAGAAGTAGCACGTTCATCTCATTCCTCACTTCCCCTTCGGCCCAGCGCTCGAGGGTGGGTCGTCGACTCCGTCGACATCCGGTCCCGAGATCACTCTCGTCCCGGGCCTCACGATGAAATGTGCTCCAGGCTGGCCGTAGTAGATAAGGCGCTGCTCCGGCGACGGTTCGCGCGCCAGCCTGCCGACGCCCGGCAGCCTCGAGCGCCTCCCTGCAGCGCATCAGGTCGCCAGCAACTGCAGCAGTACAGCTGCCTGACTGATCTCGGCCGGCTTCGTGGCGGTGAGCAGTGTCAACCTGTCTTCTGTGGCCAGGGCCGCAAGGTGCCTCAGCGCCGCGGCCCGGTCGGGCTCCTTGAGCTCTCTGCGATAGCGCCGTCCGAACTCTTCGAACTTCTCGGAGTCGTGGTCGTACCACCTACGGAGCGCAACGGACGGCGCTACGTCGCGACACCACTCATCCAGGTCCGCACGGGCCTTCGTCACTCCCCGTGGCCAGCGCCTATCGACCAGGACCCGGATGCCGTCGTCTGCGGCCGACTCGTCATAAATCCGGCGTACCTGCACGTCAGGTCTCCTGCTCATGCCCCCTCCTAAACACCCTCGTCGACCGGCCAAGCTCTTGGCCGTCAACGGAGAATCGCTGATCCCCGGGGGAAGAGACAGTCGTCGTCCCGGCCGAGAAGACCCCTTCGAAACTGCCGGACGTCAACAGTCAGGTGCCCGCTCAAGAATCGCCCAACGCCAACCGAATTTGCCGAGTCTGAGCAACGAAGCCGAACGTTGTTGGCCGATTCCGACCAGCGACTTCGTGTCGACGAGGGAGCATCGTGGGAGACGGTCACCAACCACTCCGCGCGAGGCAGCGGATCGCTGGGAGACCGCCCGAGCACCAACAGTCTGACCCAGGTGCTGCGCTCTGCTCGATGAGCACCCGGGCACTCCACCGAGGTGGCGACCCGTCGTCGTGTCCTGAGAGAGGTTGATCCGGATGACCCAAGAACGCCAGCCAGAAGGCCCTCGGACATCGCTTTTGGACCCATCATGAGGGTGTACCGGGTTGCCTGGCTGATCGTGTGCGGTTCGCTCGCAGCGGTGGGAATCGCCGTGCTCGCCATCATTTCACTGGCAGTTCTGATGACCCTGTTCGTCGTGTTTGCTCTGGTTGGGGTCACCCTGGTGTTCGCCGATGCCGACGAGAGCGGCAACCCATACGAACGAGTTCGCCCGCGACGTGTGCTCGCCGGGGCCATGGCTGCCGGAACAGCGGCACCGGCATTCGTCGGTCTCGCGGCCGTCCTGGGACCCGGCGTCCTCCTGCTCGTACCCGTCGTCGCAGCCACCGCACCCTCCGCGATGAGCCTCTACGCCCGATGGCTGCGCGCGGCTACGACTCCCCCGAACATGTCGATCGCCGCCTGGGCACCCGGGTTCGTCTCCCCCGTCCCAGGGTGGGCACCGCCGCAGGTACGTCCCGACCTCGATCTGTTGAGCACCGAGGAACTCTGTCAAGCCTGGTGCGCCAGCTACCTGGTCCTCAAAGACCGATCCTCGCGAAGAGAAGCTAAGGCGACGCTGGCCACGGTCCAGGAACGGCAGAGGTATCTCGACGAACTCGAGCGGCGCAACACGACTGGACTCACAGCATGGCTCGCTTCAGGCGCCAGGGTGGCCAGCAACCCGCTGCCCTACCTGGTCGAGAACCGTACCGAGCGCCCAGCCATCAATTGGGATGAGTTGACCTGACCACCTGAACACCTCGGTGTCGTCTGGAGTTCGCATCCGACTCGCGCCCTGTGACACACCTCCCACTCCCATCCGCCAATCCCGCGGGAACCTGTCCGTTCGGATGGCCCAGCCGCCCGCGGAAGGAGAACCGTCGTGTCCCCCACTGTTCTGATCATCTGTTTCATCGCCATGGCGGTCTTCACTGCCACCGTCCTCGTGGTCGGCACCATGCTCGCCGCGGACCGCATGCCTCGCCGTCACCGTCCCCCAACGGACGACTCCGACCGCCCCGTGCTCCCTGGGAGGGTCGCGCGCAACGACACGAGGGGCGAACAATGACCCGTCCAACACTGAAGGCACTCAGTTCGTAGTTGGTCTCGCGCGCCAGCAGGGGCGCGCTCCAGCGCCGCGCGGCGAGTTGACAGCATCAAGGTCTCGTACAGGAGGCTGGTGTACCACGGGATGCCGGCGGCCCCTGAACCGGACTCGAGCTCTGCAGCAGGCCCATGCTGGTAGGCCAAGACTTTGGCACGTATGTGGCACAGACCTACTCGATTGGCGGGGGGCTCCTGTCGCGCGGTTCGCGGTCGGACGCACCTAGCGCTGGTGTGATCACCTGGCCAGAGAATCCGCGTCGCCGAGCGGACGGCGCGGACGTGGCACAAGGGGATCGAGGAGAGCCCCAACGGTGTCGGGGGTCCTCGAACGCCGGCGACTCCCATGTGTCATGGCGTCCACGAGGCGCCCCCGAGCATGCGCTGCACGGTGGTAATGCTGGTGCCCACCAGCACGGGCAACGTGCACATCACGACCAGCATCTCGCGAGCGGAGTTGAACCGCAGTGCGCCACAGGACGCGCGCTGAAACGAGTGCCTCCCCGGACTGGAGCGCTCGCGCGTGACCGGATCCGCCTCGGCAATTCCTGCGCCCTCAGCCTGCCAATTCGGTTGTGCGGAACCCTGCGCGGCGCCCACTGAATTCCTGGCACGTATATGGCACAGACTCCTGGTAGAACGCCGCCCCGCACGGATCTGGCCGAACCCCACAACTGGCCGCGACTCAGCGTTTCCGCTGGTCAGAGCCTCTATTGCGGGTACTACCCGACCGGAGAATGTCTCGGCGCTACCGCCTTCCAGGGCGGTGCGGTAGCCTGGGGATGGCGAATCGGGCCCTGACCAGCGTTTCCGCAGGTCAGAGCCCGTTTCGCTTGGTACCCCCGACCGGATTCGAACCGGCGCTACCGCCTTGAGAGGGCGGCGTGCTAGGCCGCTACACAACGGGGGCCTGATCAACCTGCGGAACTCTATCGAGTACCGGAACGAGCGGCCAAATTGCCGCTCTTCGCTGGGATACTAGGACTCGAACCTAGACTAACTGGACCAGAACCAGTCGTGCTGCCAATTACACCATATCCCACTGTCTTACTGGTGTTCGGCTTCTCCTGACGAGGCGCTCACGCGCTCCGGACGAGCCGACGGGAAACCTTACACGCGCCCGCTGGGGGCCTCCAAAACGCCCGGTGTCGTCCTCGTTTGGAGCCCGATCCGGCGGCTCGTCACCACCGCCAGACCGAGGTAGACCAGGGACTGGGTGAGGGTCACCGGGATGCTCCACCAGGTGCCGCCGGTCGGGTTGAGCGCCGAGCTCATGTCGCCGTAGGCGAGGGCCAGCCCGAAGGCCAGCCAGTTGTTCAGCACGTGCATGGCGATGCCGGCCTCGAGGCCCCCGGTGAGGATCACCAGGGTCCCGGCCACCAGACCGAACGCGAGCCGGTCGAAGAAGATCGGCCAGCTCTGGCCGAGCCCGTGCGCGAGCGCGAAGAGCACCGCGGGGACGACGACGGCGACCCACACCTGCCCGAACATCCCACCGAAGGCCTGGGCGAGGTAGCCGCGGAAGGCGTACTCCTCCCCCGCCGCCTGCAGCGGGGTCAGCAGCAGCACGATCAGCGCGAAGTCGCGAGTGGTGCTGGTGAAGTCGTTGAGCTCGCCCGACATCTCGGCGCCGCCCTGCTCGGGCAGCAGCCCCGAGACCACCAGCGTGGCCGCGAGTGCCATCACGGCCAGCCCGAGACACGTCATGAACCAGCGCCAGCGGATCCGGGGTGCCACCGAGGCCAGCCAGCGCGGCCGCAGGCCGTGGACCACGCGGCTGATCGCCCAGGTCACCGGGATCGCGCTGGCCAGGACCAGGAAGACGTAGGCCAGTCCCGCCGGCGTGACGTTGTCGGTGTCGATCAGCCGGTCCAGGCTCGCCTCGACGTCGGCTCCGGTCACGGCGTACCCGATCGCGAACGCCGCGAGCACCACGAACGGCGCGAGCACGACGACGCCGAACCCCAAGGCCACCACGCCGAGGATCGCCCGCCATGCAGCCCCCGGGCGAGCGCGGGCGCGGTGGATCCGGTGGTAGGGCAGCCCGCCCGGCTCGGCCTCGGTCACCGCAACGCGCTCTGGAGCCTCGCCATGCTCCGGTCGCGGCCGAGGCAGCTCCATCGACTCGAACAGTGGCGGCGACACCCGGCGCCCGGTGACCGCCACCCGCACCGGCCCGAACGCGTTGCGCGGCTTGAGCCCGAGACCATCGACGAGGGCGGCCTGGAGGGCCTCCTGGATCGCGGCGGTCGACCAGGGGTGTACGCCGTCGAGCGCGTCGTACGAGGCCTGAACGGTCCTGCCGGCCCCCGTCTCGAGCAGCTTCTCCGACGTCGCCGGGTCACGATGCTGAACGACTCCTCGTCGACGAACAGGAACCCCAGCATGTCCGCCGCCTCGGTGAGCTTGTTGATCCGCTCGGCGACCAGCGGCATCGCCAGCTCGAGCAGCTGTGCGTCGGCGTCGTGGACGGGGTCGGACACCACACCGGCCGCCTTGAGGAACGGCAGCACCCGATGGGTGATCTCGTCACAGGAGAGCAGCCGCATGTGCGCGGCGTTGATCGCGTCGGCCTTCTTGAGGTCGAAGCGCGCCGGGTTGGGGTTCACGTCGCGGATGTCGAACTTCTCGACCATCTCCGCGAGGTCGAACACGTCGCGGTCGGCCGCGATCGCCCAGCCCAGCAGGGCGACGTAGTTGAGCAGCCCCTCGGGGAGGAAGCCGGCATCGCGGTAGCCGAGAGCGTTGGCCTCGGGGTCGCGCTTGGAGAGCTTCTTGTTGCCCTGCCCCATCACGTAGGGCAGGTGCCCGAACTGCGGGGCGGTGCCGCCGCCCACGCCGATCTCGGCGAGCGCCTGGTGCAGCGCGATCTGCCGCGGCGTGCTGGACAGCAGGTCCTCGCCGCGCAGCACGTGGGTGATCTCCATCAGCGCGTCGTCGACGGGTGCGACCAGCGTGTAGAGCGGGTCGCCGTTGGCCCGGCACAGCGCGAAGTCCGGCACGAACTGGGTCTCGAAGGTGATGTCGCCGCGCACCAGGTCGTCCCAGGAGATCGAGCCCTCGGGCATCCGGAAGCGGACGACCGGCGAGCGGTCCTCGGCGCGGAACGCCGCGACCTGCTCCTCGGAGAGCTCGCGGCAGTGGCCGTCGTACCCCATCACCTTGGAGCCGGACGCCTTCCGGCGCGCGTCGACCTCCTCGGTGGTGCAGTAGCAGTCGTAGGTGTACTTCGACTCGTGCAGGCGCTCGAGGACGTCGCGGTAGAGCTCGCCGCGCTCGGACTGCCGGTAGGGACCGTGGTCGCCGCCGACCTCGGGACCCTCGTCCCAGTCGAGGCCGAGCCAGCGGAAGAGGTCGAGCAGTGCGTCGTAGGACTCCTGGGTGTTGCGCGAGGCGTCGGTGTCCTCGATCCGGAACACGAAGGTGCCGCCGTGGTGGCGTGCGTACGCCCAGTTGTAGAGCGCCGTGCGCACCAGCCCCACGTGGGGGCTGCCGGTCGGGCTGGGTGCCATCCGGACGCGGACCTTGGTCACCGCTGTACCACCTTGTTCG
Organism: uncultured Actinomycetota bacterium; assembly: GCA_963813615.1. Lineage (GTDB taxonomy): Bacteria > Actinomycetota > Actinomycetes > Propionibacteriales > Nocardioidaceae > Nocardioides. The sequence goes on along the minus strand of CAWFAE010000012.1, from coordinate 341,433 downwards.
TCAGGGAGCCGAGGCCGGCGACCGAGACCTCCACCTCGTCGCCCACCTCCATCGGACCGACACCCTCAGGGGTGCCGGTGAGGATCACGTCGCCGGGAAGCAACGTCATCACGCTGGAGACGTAGGCGATCAGCGTGGGGATGTCGAAGATCATGTCTGCCGTGGTGCCGTCCTGCACCACCTCACCGTTCAGGTGCGTCCGGATCGCGACTCCGTCGATGAAGTGTTGCGGGTCGAGGTCGGTCTCGATCCACGGGCCGAGCGGGCAGAACGTGTCGAAGCCCTTGCCACGCGTGAACTGGACGTCCGCCCGCTGCAGGTCACGGGCGGTGACGTCGTTGCCGATCGTGTAGCCGTGGATGACGTCGGTCGCCTTCTCGGGCGGTACGTCGCGGCAGATCCGGCCGATCACGACCGCGAGCTCGCCCTCGTAGTGGACGTTCTGGCTCTGCGAGGGGTAGACGACCGGGTCGCCCGGCCCGATCACGCTGGTGTTGGGCTTGAGGAAGAACAACGGCTCCTCGGGCACCTTGTTGCCCATCTCCTCGGCGTGGGCGCGGTAGTTGCGACCGATCCCGACCACCTTGCTGCGCGGCAGCACCGGCGCGAGCAGGCGCACGTCCTCGAGCCGGTGCTCCTGGTCGAGCAGCTTGATGCCGACGTACAGCGGGTCGCCGGCGAGCTCGACGACCACGGCGTCCTCCTCCGGCTCGCCGAGCTCGTCGAGGTCGCCGGTGATCACGCCGTACGCCGGCTCGTCTCCTGTGGTGAACCTGGCAATGCGCACCCGCCGAGCCTATCGACCTACGGTTGGGGGTCGTGGAGGTGCTGGAGGAGAGGACCTGGCGGACGCGGGCGGAGGCTCACCGCGTCCGGGTCGACGCGTTCGTCGCGCCGCACCTCGCGCGGCGGAAGGCCGGCGAGAAGCACCCGGTCCACGACTTCCTCTTCACCTACTACTCCCACCGGCCCGCGCAGCTGCGCCGCTGGCATCCCGGGTACGGCGTGGCGCTGGCGGGCGGCGAGGAGTACGCCGCGCTGAAGGGCTACGGGATCGCCGAAGGCGCCGCCGGCGTCACCGACGAGTACCTGCTGGCCCAGCGGCCGCTCGTCGAGTCGCTGCACCGACTGCTCACCGCCACCGCCTCCCGCCCGGCCGCCCTCGGCTGCTTCGGCCTGCACGAGTGGGCGATGGTCTACCGCCTCGGCGAGGACGAGACCCGGCACGCCGACTGGCCGCTCCGGCTCGGCGCGACCGGGACCGACGAGGTGGTCGAGTCCCACCGGATCGCCTGCTCCCACTTCGACGCCTACCGGTTCTTCACGGCGCCCGCTCGTCCGCGCAACGCGCTGTCGCCGGGGCCCGACGACCGTGCCGCTCACGAGCAGCCGGGCTGCCTGCACGCCGGGATGGACCTCTACAAGCACGCCTTCCGGCTCAGCCCGATGGTCTCCTCCGACCTGGTGGCCGACTGCTTCGAGCTGGCCCGCGACATCCGGGTCCTCGACATGCGCGCCTCGCCGTACGACCTCGCCGACCTGGGGTTCGCGCCGATCGCGATCGAGACGCCGGAGGGCAAGCGGGAGTACGCAGAGGAGCAGCGGCGGTTCGCCGAGCTCGGTGAGCCCCTCCGGGCGCGGCTGATCGCCGAGTGTGAGCGGCTGCTCGCGGTGAGGTGACGCTCAGCCGCGAGGCTCCGCCTCGATCGTGTCGAGGTCGCGGACCGCGAACCGATGGTGCTCCCACTCCTCCTCGAGGATCACGTGCAGGCAGGAGAGAGTGGTCTCGTGACGGGCGGGCGCCCAGGGGTTGGTGCGCGGCACCGCCAGCGCATCCGGCGTGACCGTCGCGAGGTAGTCGCGCACCATCGCCACCCGCTCCGGCCCGGGCCTCGAGCACGTCGGTGTACGCCGGCGCCTCGGTCGTGAAGACCGACATGTCGAGCCCCTCGTCCGCGGCGTACGGTCCGGCCAGGCCGAGCGGGTGGAAGGGCTGCTCGACCCCCAGGATCGACTTGCCGAGCCACAGGTCCGTGGCCAGGACCAGGTGCCGCAGCGTCTGCGCGAACGACCACTCCCCGTCGACCGACGTCTCGACAGCTGCCCTCCGGCAGCGCGGCCGCCCGCTCGAGGGTGGCCGCCCAGGTGCGCTCCAGCGCGGCCCAGTTCGCACGCAGGCCGTCCGGGTCCTCGGCGCGGCGCTCGGCGCGGCCGGGAAAGCGGCGGTCGAGCTCGGCCTCGACGAGCGGGATCACGTCGACGCCGTTGATGCGCAGGAAGCTGCCGTGAGGGAGCCACGGCGCATCGATGTCCGCGCCGTCGATGTCGACCTCGCGCATCACGACGCCGGACAGGTCGGAGTCGACGAACCGGGCACCCCGCAGGCTGACGCCGCGGAACTGCGCTCCCCGCAGGTCGTCGGATCGGGTGAAGGTTGCCATGACTTCTCCTCGTTCGGGCCTGGCCCGATGGTCTCCCGGACCGCCGACATAGGACCGGACCGCCTTGGGCCGATCCGGTGTGAGGTAGTTCCCAATCGGCGAGTCCGGGTTGCCGAACGGGTGCGAACCATGAATAAGGTAAGCCTTACCTAATTCACTCTCGGAAGGTTCTCCGGTGGCCGCTCCCGCCTCCCCGTCAGACCAGCCCGCCTTGCACCACCTCCTCCACCCACAGCACGTCGACGAGTACGTCGCCACGATGCGGCTGGGCGTCGATCATCTCGCGGAGACGATGCGCCGGGTGACCGGGGCCGCGACCGGCGTGCAGCCCGAGCAGGCGGCCAAGCTGATCGCGGACATCGACCTCGACCGGCCGCTGCACGACGCCGAGCAGGCGCTGGTCGAGATGAGCCGGATCTACCTCGACGACGCGGTGTGGTTCCACGAGCCGACGTACGCCGCCCACCTCAACTGCCCGGTCGTGGTGCCGGCGCTGCTCGCCGAGGTGTTCGTCAGCGCCGTCAACTCCAGCCTGGACACCTTCGACCAGAGCGGCGGGGGCACGTTCGTGGAGCGGCACCTGGTCGACTGGACGGCGCAGCGGATCGGGTTCGGCGCGACCGCCGACGGCATCTTCACCAGCGGCGGCACCCAGTCCAACCTGCAGGGGCTGCTGCTCGCCCGCGACCGCGCGCTCGCGATCCACGGCGACCCGACCAAGCTGCGGATCCTCGCCTCGGCCGACGGGCACTTCAGCGTGCAGAAGGCCGCCCGGCTGCTCGGGCTGGGCGACGGCGCGGTCATCAGGGTGCCGGTCGACTCCGGACGCCGGATGGACGTGGCCGAGCTGAGCCGCGCTCTGGCCGACGTCCGCGACGCCGACCTGGTCCCGATGGCCGTCGTGGCCACCGCGGGCACCACCGACTTCGGCGCGATCGACCCGCTTCCCGAGATCGCCGGCCTGTGCGGCGGCCACGACGCGTGGCTGCACGTCGACGCGGCGTACGGCGGCGGGCTGCTGGTCTCGCCGACCCGCCGCCACCTCCTCGACGGGATCGAGCACGCCGACTCGGTGACCGTCGACTACCACAAGACCTGGTTCCAGCCGGTCTCCGCCAGCGCGCTCATCGTGCGCGACCGCAGCCATCTGCGCCACGTCACCTGGCACGCCGACTACCTGAACCCGAAACCGATCTCAGGGGAAGCAGCGCATCCCAACCAGGTCGACAAGAGCCTGCAGACCACCCGCCGGTTCGACGCGCTGAAGCTCTGGCTGACCCTGCGGGTGATGGGTCCCGACCGGATCGGCGAGTACGTCGACGCCGTCGTCGACCTGGCCGCCGAGGTGGCCGCCCGCCTGGACGCCGAGCCGGCCATCGAGCTCGCCGCTCCCCCGCACCTGAGCACCCTTGTGTTCCGGTACCGGCCCGACGGGGTCACCGAGGACGAGGCCGATCGGCTCGCGCCGCAGATCCGGAGCACCCTCTACGAGCGCGGCGACGGCGATGGTCGCCGGCACCAAGGTCGACGGCCGGGCCTGGCTGAAGCTCACCCTGCTCAACCCGCTCACCACAGCCGACGACGTGCTCGGCATCCTCGCCGAGGTGGTGGCGGTCGGCGACGAGCTGGTCGCGGCCAGGAAGGCGGCCTGATGCACGACTTCATCGGCATCGGCCTCGGCCCCTTCAACCTCGGCCTGGCCTGCCTGACCGACCCGATCGACGACCTCGACGGGCTCTTCCTCGAGGCCCGCGACGAGCTCGCCTGGCATCCCGGGATGCTGCTCGACGACGCCACCCTGCAGGTGCCGTTCCTCGCCGACCTCGTGACCATGGCCGACCCGACCTCGCGCTGGTCGTTCCTCAACTACCTCAAGCAGACCGGCAACCTCTACCCGTTCTACATCCGCGAGTCGTTCTACCCGCTCCGCAAGGAGTACGACGACTACTGCCGCTGGGCCGCCGAGCGGCTGGGCAGCGTGCGCTTCGGGCAGCCGGTGGTCGGGGTCGAGCACGACGGCACGTCGTACGTCGTCCGCACCGGCACCGGCGAGGAGCACCGCGCCCGGCGGCTGGTGCTGGGCGTCGGCACGTCGCCGAGCGTGCCGGAGTGCTTTCGCGCGGTCGGTGGTCTCGAGACGGCGCTAGCGCCTCGGCCTGCTCAACCACCGGAACGGCTCTGCACTCGGCGGACTACCTCCGCACAAGGAGCGGCTCCAGGGGCTCGACTCGATCACGATCGTCGGCAGCGGGCAAAGCGCGGCGGAGATCTACTACGACCTGCTCGCCGAGAGCCCGGACCACGGCTACCACCTGACCTGGCTCACCCGGAGCCCGCGGTTCTTCCCGATGGAGTACACCAAGCTGACGCTGGAGATGACGTCGCCGGAGTACACGGCGTACTTCCAGGGGCTGCCGGAGCTGACCCGACGCCGGCTGCTGCGCGAGCAGCGCTCGCTCTACAAGGGCATCAGCGGCGACCTGGTCGACGCGATCTTCGACCTCCACTACCGGCTCCGGGTCACCGGCGACGGGCCGCGCACCACGCTGGTGACCAACACCGCCGTCACCGGTGTGACCCACGACGGCGCGCCACTACGACCTCGAGCTGCACCACGAGGAGACCGACGAGCGCTTCGGCCTGCGCACCGACGGCCTGGTGCTGGCCACCGGCTACTCCGCCACGGTGCCGACCTTCCTCGACGGCGTGCGCGACCGGATCGCGTTCGACGAACACGGCCGCTACGTCGTCTCGCCGACCTACGCCATCGACCGCGCCGGCGAGGAGATCTTCGTGCAGAACGCCGAGGAGCACAGTCACGGGTTCGTGGCGCCGGACCTCGGCATGGGCGCCTACCGCAACTCCGTGCTGGTCGCCGCGATGTGCGGCCGGGAGGTCTACCCGGTCGAGAAGCGGATCGCGGTGCAGAGCTTCGGCGTCCCCGACCACCTGCGGCGGGCCCGATGACCCTCGAGCCGCTCCAGCTGCCGCGGGACCTCGGCCGGCTGCACGCGTGGGTCACCCACCCCAAGGCCGTCTACTGGGAGATGCAGGGTGCGAGCGTGCAGGACGTCGCCACCGAGTACGCCCTGATCGCCGAGGACCCGCACCACGACGCGTGGCTGGGCCGGTTCGGACGGCGAGCCGGCGTTCCTGGCGGAGACCTACGACCCGTTCCACTCCGAGCTGCGGGACCTGCCCGAGCTCCGGGAAGGCGACCTGGGCATGCACGTGCTGGTGGCGCCGACCGACGCGCCGCGCCGTGGCTTCACGCGTCAGGTGTTCCGCGAGGTGATGGAGCACTGCTTCGCCGATCCGGCGGTACGCCGTGTCGTCGTCGAGCCGGACGTCCGCAACGACCGAATCGCGGCGCTCAACAAGGCGGCCGGGTTCGAGGTCGTGCGCACGGTACGGCTCCGCACGAAGGAGGCGGCTCTGTCGGTGTGCTCCCGCGATGCGTGGGAAGGGTGCGACCTGTGAACGTCGACCATCTCAACCCCGACACCCTCGCCCGCGCGCAGCGGCACCTGGTCGCGAAGGCGATCGCGGAGTTCTCCCACGAGCGCCTGCTCGAGCCCACGGTGGTCGAGGGGCGAACCGGCCAGCCTCGAACCCACCGCCTGATCAGCCCCGACGGGCGCGCGACGTACACGTTCGACGCCCGGCGCCTGGCGCTTCACCACTGGGCGCTCGACGAGGCCTCCCTGAAGCGGCACGTCGAGGACCGGCCCGCGGAGCTCGACGTGCAGGCCTTCGTGGTCGAGTTCGCCGAGCGGCTCGGCATCCCCGAGAGCCTCCTGCCCACCTACCTCGAGGAGCTCGCCAGCACGCTCGCGAGCTCCGCATGGAAGCTGCACCACAAGACCGCCCCGGCCCACCGGCTCGCCACCGCCGACTTCCAGGAGATCGAGGCCGCGATGACCGAGGGCCATCCCGCGTTCGTCGCCAACAACGGCCGGATCGGCTACGGGCTGGACGACTACACGGCGTACGCCCCCGAGACCGGGTCCACGCTCCGGCTGGTGTGGGTCGCCGCGCGGCGCGAGCACACCCGCCTCTCCCTGGCGATGGGCCGCAGCGAGGCCGACCACTACGCGGCCGAGCTCGACGACGCCACCCACGCCGGCTTCGAGCGCACGCTGGTCGACCTCGGCCTCGACCCCGACGACTACCTCTACCTCCCGCTGCACCCGTGGCAGTGGGCCAACAAGGTGGCGATCACGTTCGCGCCGGACCTGGCCCGGCGCGACCTGGTGCTGCTCGGCGAGGGTCCGGACCAGCACACGGCGCAGCAGTCGATCCGCACCTTCTACAACGTCAGCGACCCGGAGCGCAGCTACACCAAGACCGCGGTGGCGATCCAGAACATGGGGTTCCTGCGCGGCCTCTCCCCTGCCTACATGGGCCCGACGCCGGCCATCAACGACTGGGTGGCGTCTCTCGTCGAGGCCGACCCGACGCTGCGTGGCTGCGGGTTCGGGGTGCTCCGCGAGCACGCGGCGATCGGCTACACCGGCGACGCGTTCCACGGGCTGTGGCAGACCCACGGGGTGCGCTCACCCCAGCAGAAGATGCTGGCCGCGCTGTGGCGCGAGAGCCCCGTGCCGCGGATCACCGAGGGAGAGCGGCTGGCGACGATGGCGTCGCTGCTGCACCGGGACTCCGCCGGCGCGCCACTGGTGGCCGAGCTCGTCGCGCAGTCGGGGCAGAGCGCGACGTCGTGGCTGCGCAGCTTCCTGCACGCCTACCTGCGACCGGTCGCGCACTGCCTGCTCGCCCACGACCTGGCGTTCATGCCGCACGGCGAGAACGTCGTGCTCGTGCTCCGCGAGGGGGTGCCGGTGCGGGCGCTGATGAAGGACATCGGTGAGGAGGTGGCGGTGATGAACGACCACACCCCGCTGCCGCCGGAGGTGGAGCGGATCCGGATCAAGGTCACCGACGACGTGAAGGCGCTGGCCCTGCACACCGACGTGTTCGACGGGTTCCTCCGCCACCTCTCCGCGATCTTCGAGACCGACGGGCTGCTGGCCGAGGAGACGTTCTGGACCGAGGTGGCCCGCTGCCTGGCCCAGCACGAGGAGCAGCACCCCGAGCTCGCGGACGCGGTGGCGTCGTACGACCTGTTCCGGGCGGAGTTCGACCACAGCTGCCTGAACCGGCTGCAGCTCCGCAACACCCTGCAGATGGTCGACCTGACCGACCAGGCGGCGTCGCTGATGTACGCCGGAACGCTGCGGAACCCGATCGCGGCCTACCGCTGACCCGCCCTCAGGCGCCCAGAGTCGTTCGGGTCGCGCCACACGCGCTCGAACGGCAGTCGCCAGGCGAACGGCGCCACCAGCTGGTGGACCTGGTTGGGACCCCAGCTGCCCTGGCGGTAGGCGCGGACCACCGGCGGGTTCTCCAGCAACGGCGTGGAGATCTCCCACAGCCGCTCGATGCCCTCGGCGGACGTGAACAGGGTGCGGTCACCGCGCGCCACGTCGTAGATCAGCCGCTCGTAGGCCTCCAGTGCCGAGCCGGCCCAGCCGGTCTCGGTCATCGCGAACTGCATGGACAGCTTGTCCAGCTTCATCCCAGGGCCGGGTCGCTTGCCGTAGAAGGAAAGCGACATCCGGGCCTTGTCCGCGAGGTCGAACGTGAGGTGGTCGGGACCGTGGTCGCCGACGCCCGAGCGAGCGGGGAACATCGACCGCGGCGGCTCCTTGAAGGCGATCGAGATGATCCGCGCGCCCTCGGCCATCCGCTTCCCGGTGCGGAGGTAGAACGGCACGCCCGCCCAGCGCCAGTTGTCGACGTAGCACTTGAGGGCGATGAACGTCTCGGTCTCCGAGTCGTCGGCGACGCCGTCGATGTCGCGGTAGCCGTTGTACTGGCCTCGGACCACGTCGGCGGGGTCGATCGGCAGCATCGACCGGAAGACCTTGTTCTTCTCCTCGTTGATGGCATCCGGCTCCAGTGCGGTCGGTGGCTCCATCGCGGTGAACGCGAGCACCTGGAACAGGTGGGTGACCACCATGTCGCGGAAGGCGCCGGTGCTCTCGTAGAACGAGGCACGCTGCTCCAGGCCGAGCTCCTCGGGCACGTCGATCTGCACGTGGTCGATGTGGTGGCGGTGCCAGATCGGCTCGAACAGCCCGTTGGCGAACCGGAACGCCAGGATGTTCTGCGCTGCCTCCTTGCCGAGGAAGTGGTCGATCCGGAAGATCTGCTCCTCGTCGAACACCTCGTGCAGCCGGCGGTTCAGCTCGCGGGACGACGCGAGGTCGACGCCGAAGGGCTTCTCCAGCACGATCCGGCCGTTCGCGGCCAGGTCGGCATCGCGCAGGGTCTCCACCACCTGGAGCGCCGCCTTCGGCGGCACGCTCAGGTAGTGCAGCCGGCTCACCTCTCCGCTCCAGTCGGCCTCCGCCTCGGCCACGGCGCGCCGCAGTCCCTCGGCGCCCTCCGCGCCGGGCGCCCAGCGCAGCAGCTTGGCGAACTCCGGCCAGGCCGCGAGGTCGCGCTCGGACGCGGCGTCGGGGCCGCCGCACTCGTGCACAGCCTGCTCGGCGAAGGCCACGAACGAGTCCGTGGTGTGCTCGTCGAGCGAGGTGCCGACGACTCTGATGTCTCTCAGCAGGCCGGTCTCGAACAGGTGCAGGAGGCCGGGCAGCAGCTTGCGGCGAGCCAGGTCGCCGGTGGCGCCGAACAGGACGACGGTGGTCGGGTCGAGTCCCATGCCCCCAGCCTGCCTCACACCCTGCCACGTGGGCCATGTCGGTCGTGCCGGTCCAGACTGACCGGGTGGAGTTCGAAGCGGAGCTGTGGCTGTGGTCGGCCAAAGAGGGCGACTCCTGGGTCTTCGTGACCGTGCCCGAGGAAGTGAGCGACGAGATCCGCGATCTCGCCGGTCCGCCCCGGGGCTTCGGCTCGGTGCGCGTGGAGGCGACCATCGGTGCCACCACCTGGCGGACGTCGGTGTTCCCGAACAGCGACGAGCCCGGCACCTTCGCGCTGCCGCTCAAGAAGGCGGTCCGGCGTTCGGAGGACCTCGAGGTCGGCGAGACCACCGCCGTGCGGCTGCGCGTGGTGGACGCGTGAACTTCCGCGGTGAGGACTGGTACGCCGAGGAGCTCGGCGCGGTGCGACACGTCGGCGTCACCTTCGACGACGTCGACCTCACCGAGTCCACCAGCAGCGGCGCCCACTTCGAGGACTGCCTGTTCCGCGGCTGCCGGTTCAACTCGTCGACGCACACCTCCACGGCGTTCGTCGGCTGCACCTTCCAGGGCTGCAGCTTCTTCGACGCCACCCTCGACGGCTGCAAGCTCACCGGCTCGGTCTTCGAGGGCTGCACGCTGCGGCCGCTGAAGGTGGTCGGTGGCGTCTGGCGGGGCGTGACGATCCGGGGCGCCACCCTCGCCAAGCTCGACCTGACCGGCCTCGACCTGCGCGAGGCGGACCTCTCGCTGTCCAACCTCTCCGAGGCGGTGCTGCGCGACGCCCGGCTCGACGGCGCCCTGCTCCGGGAGACCGATCTGACCGGCGCCGACCTGCGCGGCGCCGGCCTCTCGGGCGTCGACCTGACCGCCGCCAAGCTCCACGAGACCCGGCTCGACCTCGCGGGCGCCGTGCTGCTGGCCGAGCTGTCCGGCGCCGTCGTGGACACCTCCGGCTGAGTGAGCGCTGCGACGTTGTCGTATTGCGGCGGGTCTCTTCGTAGTACTGGCGAGAGGCAGCCCACGAGGGCGCCGTCACGACCACAGGAGATGACAAGATGCAGCACCCGGAGCCTGTCGCCCGCCGACTGTTCGAGCTCACCGAGCCGATCTCGCTGGTGAACTTCTTCTCCCAGGAGCCCAACGACTCGATGGCCGCGCTCGGCTTCAGCAACTACTGGGACGGCTACTTCGCGGGACGCTCCGCGCCGCTGGGCCGGGTCCCGGCCGAGGTGGTCCACGCGGCCTTCTACAGCTTCGCCGACGGTGAGGTGGCCCGCCACATCCCCGAGGTCTGGGAGACGACCACACCCGCGGCCGCCCACGCCGCGCGCGAACAGGGCTGCGTGGCGGCGCTGCGGCGGATCCTCGGCGAGCTCGTCGAGACACCCGGGTTCGCGTGCGCCGCCGAGCTCCTGGCCAAGGCCTCGACCAGCGCCCCGACCGAGGGGCGGGTCATGTACGCCGGGCTCCGCTCGCTCCCGATGCCCGAGGAGCCCGTTGCTCGTCTCTGGCACGCGGCCAACATGCTTCGCGAGCACCGCGGGGACGGCCACGTCGTCGCGCTGGTCTCCGAGCGGATCGGCGGGACCGAGGCCCACGTGCTGAGTGCCCTCGCCATGGGCATCTACCCGGCGGAGTCGTTCGGCCGGATCCACCATCTTCCCAAGGCCCGGCTGGCCGAGGTCATGGACGGCCTGCGCGACCGCGGCCTCCTCGATGCCTCCGGCCGCTTCACCGAAGCCGGGCGCGCGACCAAGGACCGGATCGAGTCGCTGACCGACGCCCTGGCAGAAGCCCCGTACGACGGCCTGGAACCGTTCGAGCTCGACCAGCTGATCGCACTCCTCGAGCCCATCTCGACAAGGCTTCAGGCCACGGGATCGCAGTAGGCCGTCATGGCGGGGCGGCCGTAGGGTTGCTGCATGCCAGAAGCGGACGACCACCCCATCGCCTACACCGCGCTCCAGCCAGGCACAGCGGTGCAGACGAGCGACGGGCACCACTTCGCCACGGTCCAGGCCGTTCTGGTCGACGAGAAGGTCTCGGTGTTCGACGGCATCGTCGTCCAGACGGCGGAAGGGACACGGTTCGTCGACGCCGATCAGATCGACTCGATCCACACCACCTACGTCCGCACGACGCTTTCCGCGGAGCAGGCTGCGAACCTTCCGCTGCCCGATGGGTCGACCCTGGTCGAGATCAAGCCGCCGAGGTCGATTGCCAACCGGTTGGGCCGCATGTTCGGTCGGGGGAAGCGGTAGGTACCTGCGCGCAAGGCAACCGGCAGTGATCCGCCGGGGCTAGCTGTGGATGGTGAAGCGACGGGTGCCGACCTTCTGACCGGCGACGAACCAGGTCACGGTGTGCTTGCCGACCGCGTGGGACGTGATCGGGTTGATCCGAAGCTGTGCCCCGAGGCGCGTCTTGGTGGCTCGCGCACAGTTTCTTGCCGTTCGGGAACTTGACGCACACCTTGTACTGGACGTGCGCGTCCACGCTCTTGAAGAACGCGCCCTTCTTGCCTCTCTTGGGGCACCGGTTCGCCGGCTCGGCACTTGGCCTGGCGCTGCACGCCGTGTAGGTGCGGTAGGTGTTCGCCTTCGCTGCCGTCTGTGGACCGCGCAACCGCGGAAGGCGTAGCGCCCACGAAAGCCGCGAGCATCAAGACGATGACAACGGGGACGAGCCTCTTCATCGACGCCACCTCCATGCATGCCGCTGACATGCCAGAGGCTAGCGACGTCCTCGTGACCTGATCAGAGAATTGACGAATCGCTCGGACGGCGCTGTACGGATCGCGCCACAGGTAGTTGCCGGGAAGGGGTACGTCGGCCGCGCGCTCGACTCGCTGCGGTGGATGCACTCGTCTCGCCCTAGCGGCGTGGGGCCTGGGGGAGGACGCTGGTCGCGTGATGCGCGCGGCCGCGATCTTGGCCTGGGTCGCCGGCCTGGGATTCGGCATCCCAGCTGCGGTCGGCACCGTGTACTTCGCACGTCACCACGAGGTGTGGCTCTTGTGGGGCTTGCCCACGAACGGAGACGGGCCATTCGAGGACTGGGGCATTCCCAACTCCACCGCCCTTCAGGGCGCCTTTGTCGCCGTATGCGCTGCCGAGGTGGCGCTCGGGATCCTTCTATGGAGGGGCCGGGGCCGAGTTCTGAGCATGGCTCTCCTGCCGATCGAGCTGGTCTTCTGGACCGGGTTCGCGCTTCCGTTCGGATTCGGTCTCGGGGTCGGACGGGTGGCGCTCAGCCTGCCGCGCCCGGCCGGCCAACGAGCGGAAGACGCGGAGCCATGAGCAGGCGTTCATGCGCCGGAGGTAGCCCGTAGGTCGATCCGGTGACGCCGCACGTTCGACGGATGACCCTGGGGCAGGATGGACGGTCCCGGACGGCATACTGACGCGGTACGTCCGCCGCCTCAGGAGGTCCCATGACCACGTCGTTCGACCAGCTCGCCACCAGCATCCTCGACGGCAAGCCGGCGACCGAGGACGACGCGCTCGCGGTCCTGCGGGCCCACGACGACGAGCTGATCGACCTGGTCGCGGCGGCCGGCCGGCTGCGCCGGGAGCACTTCGGCAACACGGTCAAGGTCAACTACCTGGTCAACCTCAAGTCCGGCCTGTGCCCCGAGAACTGCAGCTACTGCTCGCAGGCCCTCGGGTCGACCGCCGACATCCTGAAGTACACGTGGCTGAAGACCGACGAGGCGATCGAGCAGGCGGCCGCGGGAATGCGCGGCGGCGCCACCCGGGTCTGCATGGTCTCCAGCGGGCGCGGGCCCGACCGACCGCGACGTCGAGCGGGTCGCCGACATGGTCGGTGCCCTGAAGTCCGAGCACCCCGAGGTCGAGGTCTGCGCCTGCCTCGGCCTGCTCAAGGACGGCCAGGCCGAGCGGCTCCGCGAGGCCGGCGTCGACGCCTACAACCACAACATCAACACCGCCGAGTCGCACCACGACACGATCGTCACGACGCACACGTACGCCGACCGGGTCGACACCGTGACCAAGGTCAAGACGGCCGGGCTCTCCCCGTGCAGCGGCCTGATCGCGGGTCTCGGCGAGACCGACGAGCAGCTCGTCGAGGCGCTGTTCGCGCTCCGCGAGCTCGACTCCGACTCGATCCCGGTCAACTTCCTGATGCCGTTCGACGGCACGCCGCTCGAGAACACCTGGGAGCTGACCCCGGCCCGCTGCCTGAAGATCCTGGCGATGGCCCGGTTCGTGTGCCCCGACAAGGAGATCCGGATCGCCGGCGGCCGCGAGATGCACCTCCGCTCGCTGCAGTCGCTGGCCCTGCAGGTGGCCAACTCGATCTTCCTGGGCGACTACCTCACCTCCGAGGGCCAGGCCGCCGAGGCCGACCTGGAGATGATCCGCGACAACGGCTTCGTGGTGCTCGGCGCCGAGGAGCCTCTGGTGCCCGGCTCCCCCGCGGACCAGGTCACCCACCACCCGTCGTCCCGCCGCCGCGGCGCCGGCACCGACGTACTCCCCAACGCCTAGGTCCAGGTTTGTCTACGCCGGACGACGGCCTGCTCGCGTACGACCGCGAGCACCTGTGGCACCCCTACACCTCGATGACCGACCCGACGCCGGTCCGCGAGGTGGTCGGCGCCGACGGCGTACGCCTGCGGCTGGCGGACGGCACCGAGCTGGTCGACGGGATGTCGTCGTGGTGGGCGGCCATCCACGGCTACCGCCACCCGGCGCTCGACGCGGCGCTGGCCGCGCAGGCCGGTGACTTCGCCCACGTGATGTTCGGCGGGCTCACCCACGCGCCCGCGGTCCGGCTCGCGGAGCGGCTGGTCGAGATCAGCCCGGCCGGGCTCGAGCGGGTGTTCCTCGCCGACTCCGGGTCGGTGTCGGTCGAGGTCGCCCTGAAGATGGTGCTGCAGGCCCAGCGCGGCGCCGGGCGCCCCGAGCGCACCCGGATGCTCACCGTGCGCGGCGGCTACCACGGCGACACGTTCGGCTGCATGAGCGTGTGCGACCCGGTGGGCGGGATGCACACGATGTTCGCCGACACGCTGCCCCGGCAGGTCTTCGCGCCACGGCCCCCGGCCGACGAGGCCGGCGTCGACACCTGGGCGGACGAGGTGGCCATGCTGGCCGCGGCGCACGCCCACGAGCTGGCCGGGATCATCGTCGAGCCGATCCTCCAGGGCGCCGGCGGCATGCACGTCTATCCGGCCGAGTGCCTGCGGGTGCTGCGCCGGGTCGCCGACGAGCACGACCTGGTGCTGGTGTTCGACGAGATCGCCACCGGCTTCGGCCGCACCGGCACGATGTTCGCCGCCGACGCGGCCGGCGTCTCCCCCGACATCATGTGCGTCGGCAAGGCGCTCACCGGCGGCTACCTCACCCTCGCCGCGGTGCTCTGCACGCCCGCGATCGGCGAGCGGATCTCCGCCTCCGAGTCCGGGGTGCTGATGCACGGGCCGACGTACATGGGCAACCCGCTCGCCTGCGCGGTGGCGCTGGCCAACCTCGACCTGCTCGCGGGCACCGACTGGGCAGCCGAGGTGGCCCGGATCAACCGCGGCCTCACCACCGGGCTCGCCGGCTGCCGCGACCTGCCCGGGGTGGACGACGTCCGCACCATCGGCGCCGTCGGCGTGGTCCAGCTCGACCACCCCGTCGACGTCGTGAAGGCGACCGACGCCGCCATCGAGGAGGGCGTCTGGCTCCGGCCGTTCCGCGACCTCGTCTACACGATGCCGCCGTACGTCACGACCGACGCGGACATCGACCGGATCTGCACCGCGATCCACCGGGCGGTGACGGTGGCATGAGCCAGTGGTCGGAGTGGCTGGCGGCGCAGGCCGCCGAGCGCGAGGAGGCCGGGCTGCGTCGCGTCCTGGCTCCCGCGGTCGGCCACCGACCGGGTGCTCGACCTGGCCGGCAACGACTACCTCGGGCTCTCCCGCGACCCGGTCGTCACCGCGGCCGCCGCCGACGCCGCGCTGCTGTGGGGTGCGGGCTCGGGAGCGTCCCGGCTGGTGACCGGCACCCTCGCCCTGCACGAGCGGCTCGAGCACGCGCTCGCCGACTTCACCGCCCAGCCGACGGCGCTGGTGATGTCGACCGGCTACCACGCGAACCTGGCCGTGGTCACCGCGCTGGCCGACCGCGACACCCTGGTCGTCTCCGACGCCCACATCCACGCCTCGCTGGTCGACGCGGTCCGGCTGTCGCGAGCCCGGCTCGAGGTCGTGCCGCACAGCGACGTGGCCGCGGTCCGGGCTGCGCTGGCGGCGTACGACGGGCGCGCGCTGGTGCTCGCCGAGTCGATCTACTCCGTGCTCGGCGACGAGGCCCCGCTGGTGGAGCTGGCCGAGGTGTGCGCGGAGCACGACGCGCTGCTGGTGGTCGACGAGGCGCACGCGCTCGGCGTCCGCGGCCCGGGCCTGGTGCGGTCGCTCGGGCTGGCCGGCGCCGCCGCACGTGCTGGTGACCGCGACGCTCTCGAAGGCGCTCGGCGCCCAGGGCGGCGCCGTGCTGTGCTCCCCCGCCGTGCGCGAGCACCTGGTCAACCGGGCCCGGCCGTTCATCTTCGACACCGCCCTGGCGCCGGCCGCAGCGGCCGCGGCACTGGCGGCCCTCGACGTGCTGAGGGCCCGGCCGGAGCTGCCCGACGTCGTACGACGGCGTGCCGACGACCTCGCCGCCGCGCTCGGGGTCGAGCCCGCCGCCGGGGCGGTGCTGTCGGTGCCGATGCCGTCGCCGCAGGTGGCGCTCGCGGCCCAGGCCTCGGCGCTCGAGCAGGGGATCCGGGTCGGCTGCTTCCGGCCACCCTCCGTGCCGGACGGGGTCTCGCGGCTGCGGATCACGGTCAGTGCCGGCATCTCCGACGAGGACTGGACGCGGGCGACCGAGGTGCTCGTGGCGGTGGTCAAGGAACACGGATGACGGTGCTGGTCGTCACCGGCACGTCCACCGGTGTCGGCAAGACCGTGGCGACGGCGGCGCTCGCGGTCCGGGCCGGCGACCCGGTGACCGTGGTGAAGCCCGTGCAGACCGGGGTCGGCGACGGCTCGCCCGGCGACGCCGAGGTGGTGCACGCGCTGACCGGCTGTGCCGTGGAGGAGTGGACCCGGCTCGACGAACCCCTCGCCCCCGACACGGCGGCTCGCCGCGCCGGGGTGCCGATCCCGCTCGTCGCCGAGCACGCGGAGCGCGTTCGCGCGCTCGCCGAGGGCCGGGAGACGGTCATCGTCGAGGGTGCCGGCGGCCTGCTGGTGCGGCTGGACACCGACGGCGGGACCCTGCTCGACCTGGCGAGCGAGCTGGCCGGGTCCGTCGACGTGCAGGTGGTCGTGGTGGTCGCCGCCGGCCTGGGCACGCTCAACCACACCGAGCTCACGGTGGGCGCGCTCCGAGCGCGCGGGCTGGAGCCGTCCGGGCTGGTCGTGGGCTCCTGGCCGGCCGAGCCCGACCTGGCCGAGCGGTGCAACCTCGAGGACCTGCCGCGGGTCACCGGCGTACCCCTGCTGGCGGTGATCCCGGAGGGAGCGGGCTCACTGTCGCGCGAGGACTTCGTGGAGGCGGCGCACGGCTGGTTCGCTATGTGAGCGGCCAGCCGAACGTGCACTGGGCCGCGACACGCACATGAGACAGCCTGTTCTGTCGGCCTGTCAGCCCTTATGCACGTTTGACGGCACGCGGCGCAGGGCCTGATGGGCCGCCTTCAGCCGGACGGCTGGTTCAAGAACCACCGGTGACCGAACGGGTCGCGGAACACCGCGACCCGTCCCGCCGGCTCGCTGTCCTCGGGGCCCCGGTCCATCGATGTGCCCGCGGCGGTCACCCGGGCTGCCACCGCGTCGACGTCGGCGACGGTGAGGTGCAGGGACACGGCTGATCCGCGGCCGACGTCGGGAGCCGCGACCCCCGCCTCCTCGAACTCGTCCGCCATCATCCAGCGAGCGCCATCGACCGCGAGCTCGACGTGTCCGATCCGCCCGTCCGGCATCTCGATCGGCGCGTAGACCACCTCGGCGCCCAGCACGTCGACGTACCACTCGATGGCGGCGCGCGCGTCGGCGACGCAGAGGTACGGCGTCAGCTCACTCATCCGGGATCTCCTCAGGGCCAGGTGCAGGCGACCAACGTAGGGGATTCCGGAGACTGACTCACCAGCCCGGAGGCCGCCGGTCGTGCCACGGCGCGGCTGCCTCCACCTGTGCGGAGAGTGACAGCAGCAGCTCCTCCTCGGCCGGGCGCGCGGCCAGCATCACGCCGACCGGCAGCCCGTCGGGCGTCCAGTGCAGCGGCAGCGACACCGCAGGCATGCCGGTGACGTTCCACGCCGACGTCCACGGCGTGAAGGCCTTCTGCGCCTCGAAGTCCGCGGCCGGGTCGGCGTCGTTGCGGATCGCCCCGACCGGCAGCGGCGGCACCGCCAGCGTCGGCGTCAGCACCGCGTCGTACGGCGCCAGCGACGTGAGCGCGCCGGCCGCGAACCGCCGCATCGCGCCGATCGCGAGCCCGAACTCCGGTCCGCTCACCGCGCGCCCGCGGTCGGTCAGCCACGTGGTGAGTGGACGGAGCAGGGACTCCTTCTCCGGCGGCACCACCGACAGCGCGGTGAGCACCGCCCAGCACGTCTCGAAGACCGGCACCGCCTCGGCGGGCAGCGGGACCGGCACGTCGGAGACCTCGTGGCCCAGCGACTCAAGGAGCGCCGACGCCGCCTCGTAGGCGACCACGCACTCCTGGTCGACCTCCACGTCGGCGATCACCGGAGCGACGAACCGGGCGATCCGCAGCGGGCCGGGATCCCGGTCGCAGGCCGTCCAGGAAAGTGCCCGCAGGCGCGGGTGCCCAGCTGGGGTCGCCCGGCCTCCGACCGGCGAGCACGTCGAGCAGCGCCGCCGCGTCCCGCACGGTGCGAGCCAGCGAGCCGCCGGTCGCGAGGCCGATCGGGTCGCCGTACATCGGGAAGCCGCTGATCCGGCCGCGGGTCGGCTTGAGCCCGACCAGCCCGCAGCACGACGCGGGGATCCGGATCGAGCCGCCGCCGTCGGAGCCGTGGGCGACCGGCACCAGCCCGGCGGCGACCGCGGCGGCTGCTCCGCCCGAGGAGCCGCCGGCCATCCGGGTCCGGTCCCACGGCGTCACCGCGGGCGGTGCGACGTCGGGCTCGGTGTAGCAGGGCGAGCCGAACTCCGGTGTGTTGGTCTTGCCGAGGCTCACCATGCCGGCCGCCTCGATCGAGAGCGTCACCCCGTCGGAGACGTCGGGCACGAAGTCGCGGAACGCCTCCGACCCGAACCTGGTCGGCACCCCGGCCGTCAGGTTCAGGTCCTTGATCGCGGTGGGCACCCCCCACAGGGGTCGCTCCCCCGCCGGCAGCGCGGCGGCCCGCTCGCGGGCCTGGTCGGGCGTCGTGGTGACGAAGGCGCCGACGTCGTCGAGCCGGTCCACCCGGTCGAGGTAGTGGTCGGCGAGCTCGAGCGGTGAGACCTCGCCCTTCCGGATCAGCTCGCCCTGCTCCAGCGCGGTCAGGTCGTGCAGCTCGGCCATGCCGTCGACGCTATCCCCTCGCTAGGTTGACGCCGTGCAGACGCTCGACCGGCGCACCCTCAACCGCGCCACCCTCGACCGCCAGTGGCTGGCCGAGCGCCGCCCGGCCTCCGCGGCCGAAGCGATCACCCACCTGGTGGGGCTGCAGGCCCAGGAGCCGCTCGAGCCGTACGCCGGCCTGTGGTCGCGGCTGCAGGACTTCCGGCCGGCGGACCTCGTCGAGCTCCTCGAGAGCCGGCGTGCGGTGCGCACGCTGATGATGCGCCGCACCCTGCATCTGCTGAGCGCCGACGACTGCGTCGCGATGCGGCCGCTCTTCCAGGCGATGCTGGTGCAGCGAGTCCGCAGCGGGCTGGGGCGACGGCTGGACGGCGTGGACCTCGACGAGCTCGCCGCGGCCGGGCGCCCGCTCTTCCACGAGCGGGCGCGGATCCTCAACGACGTCGCCCGCGCCGTCGCGGACCGGTGGCCCGAGGCGGTGGTGCGCGACCTGGGCGACGCGCTGAGCTCGCTGGTGGAGCTGGTGCAGGTGCCGCCGAGGGGCGTGTGGGGTCGCCAGGCGCCGGCGTCCAACACCACCATCGAGGCCTGGCTCGGCACCGAGCCCCGCCCGGAGGTCGGCCTGGACGACGTCGTGCGCCGCTACCTGCGCGCGTACGGCCCGGCGAGCAGCTCCGACGTACGGTCCTGGTCGGGCCTGACCGGACTGCCCGCCGTGATCAAGAGGCTGCGACCCGAGCTGGTCGCCTACCGCGACGAGCGGGGCCGCGTGCTGCTCGACCTCGCGGACGCGACGCTCCCCGACCCCGACCTGCCGGCGCCGCCGCGGTTCCTGCCGGCGTTCGACAACGCGGTGCTGGGGTACGACGACCGGTCCCGGATCATCGACGACGAGCACCGCGGGCTCAGCATCCTGGGCACCCGCTACGTGCTGGTGGACGGCCGGGTCGCGGCGGCCTGGACGAGCGCCGGCGACGCCGACGGCGGCGTCAGCGTGACCGTCCAGCCGCTCCGGCGGCTCACCGGTGCCGAGCGCCGCGACGTGAGGGACGAGGCCGAGCGCCTCGCCGCCTTCCTCGGCGACGGGGCGCCCGGCCGGGTCGTGGTCGAGTGAGGGTCAGGCGGCGGGCTGGAACGCCGTCAGCGACCGCAGCGCCTCGGTGAAGCGGGCGATCACCTCGGGGTCGTTGAGCACGTCGACCTCGAGGGCCGACTGCGAGACCAGCGCCGCGTCGACGACCTGCGCGCCCGCGATGGTGGCGGAGCGGCGGGCGTCCTCGTGCGCCCACTTGCCGCCGTACGGTGTGGGCGTCGCGCCGACCACGCCGAAGGGCTTGCCGGTGATGGCGCCGACGCCGTAAGGGCGGGAGAGCCAGTCGATGGCGTTGTTGAGCACCGCGGGCATCGTGCCGTTGTACTCCGGGGTCACGGCGAGGACGGCGTCCGCGCTGCCGACGAGCGTTCGGAGCGCATCGGCGGCGGCCGGCACCGCCTCGGCGTCGATGTCCTCGTTGTAGAAGGGCAGCTCGTGCAGGCCGTCGGCGATCTCGATGACGACACCGTCCGGTGCCTGGTCGCGCAGCGCCTCGGCGATGCGGCGGTTGAGGGAGTCGGCGCGGAGGCTGCCGACCAGGGCGACGATGCGGGTGGTATCGGTCATGATGGCTGAAACGGACCGTAGTCCGTTTCTATTCCGGGGAATTCGGCGGGACTTCACGCCAAGATGTCCCCGTTATGGATCTGCTTCCCCTCGCCGACGGTCCGGCGCCCGAACGCAGCGACGCCGCGCGCAACCGGGAGGCCCTGCTCCGCGCCGCCCAGGAGCTGATCGACGACTGCGGCCACGATGGCGTGACCATGGACGCGGTCGCCGCCCGGGCCGGTGTTGGCAAGGGCACGGTGTTCCGGAGGTTCGAATCCCGCGAGGGACTGATGGCCGCGCTGCTGAACCGGTCCGAGACCGAGTGGCAGGCCCGGGTGATCTCCGGACCGCCACCCCTGGGCCCCGGCGCGCCGGCGATGGAGCGGCTGCTGGCGTTCGGCCACTCCCGGATGGAGGTCAACCTGCTCCATGCCCGGCTGATCCAGGCTGCCGGGCGCGCCGGTGGCCGCAGCTACGCCGCGGAGTCGTTCGCGGCGATGCACGTGCGCTACCTGCTCGACCAGCTCCGCGTGCGCGGCGACATCGCCTTCCTCGCTGCCGCGCTGCTGTCCCCGCTCGAGGCGATCATCCTGGTGCAGCAGACCGAGCAGGAGAACCTCCCGCTCGACCGGGTGAAGGCCGGGTGGGACGACCTGGTCCGACGGGTGACCCGGACCGACTAGAGCTCCGCGAGCAGCTCCTGCATCGTGGCGATCTCGGAGGTCTGGGTGACGTTCACGTCTGCGGCCAGCTCGTTGACCAGCACGTCGACCCCCTCGGCTGCGACGTTGTCCGCCATCACCAGCGCGCCGCGGTGGTGCCGGATCATCCCCTGCAGGAACAGCCGGTCGAACCGACTCCCCCGGGCGTGTGCCAGCTCGGACATCTCCTGCTTGGTGAGCATCCCCATCATCGGGTCGTGCCCGTGCTCCGAGTGGTCGAACTCGCGCGGGTCGTCGCCTGGCTGAGGAACCTCGACGCCCTCCTGCTCCAGCCACGACGACATCATCAGGATCTCGGGCCCCTGGGCGGCGCGGATCCGGGCCGCCATCCGCCGGACCGCTGGGTCGACGGCGTGCTTCCGGGCGAGCTCGGCCATCTCCACCGCCTGGGCGTGGTGCGGAACCATCATCTGCATGAAGGCGATGTCGGCGTGACTCGGCTCCTCGGTGATCGGCTCGTCCGGGGCTCCGGTGCTCGCCTCCTCGCCGGGGCGGCCGGGCTGGATGATGGTCAGGTCGCTCGAGCTCGACGTCACCTTCGGGCGCTGAGCCCTCGTCCGATGATCCTCCGCTGCACGCGGCGAGCAGCAGAAAAAGAGCTGCTGCTGAAGAAAGTCCGAAAGTTCTCAAGGCCCGAGTCTTTACTTTCATGGTTCTTTCAAGGTACGACGATTACTCACATTGTGCATCGGCTGTTCTCGGGAAGGACCGTGCCATGTCTTCGACCCCTGTGGCGATCCGGCGACCACTCCTCGCTCTGCTCGCCGCCCTCGCCCTGACCCTCACCGTGCTGCCGGGGATCTCCTCGGCGCACGACGACCACGACCACGGCGCCGCCACCTACGAGAAGGGCTGCCCGCCCGCCCTGGTCAAGAAGCTCGAGCGCGCCGGCGACAACTTCGGCATGGGCTGCGACCTCGCGGGCGGCAACCTGGCCAAGCTCGACGACAGCGACGCAGTGCTGCCGCCGGGTGCGACCGCCAGCAGCAAGAACATGGGCCTGGTCGCCAACATCCCCAAGCAGGGCGCGTTCGCGCCCGAGAACGCGCTTCAACAGCGACCTGGCGTTCAAGGGCAAGTACGCCTTCGCCGGCAACTACAACGGCTTCATGGTCTACGACATCCGCAAGCCCACCCGGCCGAAGGTCGTCACCCAGGTGGTCTGCCCCGGCTCCCAGAACGACGTCTCGGTGCTGGCGCAACCTGCTGTTCCTCAGCGTCGACTCCAGCCGCAGCGACGACTCCTGCGCCAGCACCAGCCTGCCGGCCACCAACAAGGAGGCCTGGGAGGGCGTCCGGGTCTTCGACATCAGCGACCCCGAGGCGCCGCAGTACGTCGCCGCCGTGGAGACCCCGTGCGGCTCGCACACCCACACGCTCGCGCCGGACGAGCGGGGCCGCAACCTCTTCGTCTACGTGTCGTCGTACTTCCCGAGCGCGACCTTCCCCGACTGCCAGCCGCCGCACGACAAGATCAGCGTCGTCAAGGTCCCGGGCAGCGCGCCGGACGCCGCCTACCTCGCGGCGACCCCGGTGCTGTTCCCCGACGGCGGCATGCCCGGCGGCGGCTACTCGACCGAGACCAGCGGCTGCCACGACATCACCGCCTACCCGCAGCGCGACATCGCCGCGGGCGCCTGCATGGGCAACGGCATCCTGATGGACATCTCCGACCGGCTGAACCCGGTGGTGACCGAGGTGACCGAGGACACCGACAACTTCGCGTTCTGGCACTCGGCCACGTTCAACAACGACGGCACGCAAGGTGGTCTTCACCGACGAGCTCGGCGGCGGCGGCGGGCCGACCTGCAACCCGACCGATCGGCCCGAAGCGCGGCGCCGACGGCATCTACGACATCGTCGGCGGTCAGCTGGAGTTCCGCAGCTACTACAAGATCAAGCGCACCCAGGCCAACACCGAGAACTGCGTGGCCCACAACGGCTCGCTGATCCCGGTCAAGGGCAAGGACATCATGGTGCAGGCGTGGTACCAGGGCGGCATCTCGGTCTGGGACTTCACCAACTCGCGGAAGCCGAAGGAGATCGGCTGGTTCGAGCGCGGCCCGCTCGACGCCGACAAGCTCGTCGTCGGCGGCTCGTGGTCGGCGTACTGGTACAACGGCTACATCTACTCCAACGACATCCAGAAGGGCCTGGACGTGCTCAAGCTCGACGACAAGCGCGTCAAGAAGGCCAAGCGGATGGACGTGTTCAACCCGCAGTCCCAGCCGTCCTTCAACGGCTGACCGGACCTGCCGGCGGCACCACTCGGGCTACTCCGAGTGGTGCCGCCGCAGCCCATACGTGAGTGCGTCGACCAGCGCCTCCCAGGACGCCTCGATCACGTTGGCGCCGACGCCGACGGTGACCCAGCTCGTCACGCCGTCGCTGGTCGAGATCAGCACGCGGGTGATCGCGTCGGTGCCGTGGCCCAGGTCGAGGATGCGCACCTTGTAGTCGACGAGCTCCAGCTTCGCGACCTCGGGGAACGCCTGACCGATCGCGGCGCGTAGCGCGCAGTCGAGCGCGTTGACCGGGCCGTTGCCCTCGCCGGTGACGACGTAGCGGACTCCCCCGGACGTCAGCTTGACCACGGCCTCGGAGACCGCCTCCTCGTCGGGCTGCGCGTGGGTCAGGGTCTCCGTGATCACCCGCCAGGACTCGACGTCGAAGAACGTCGGGCGCCGACCCTCCACCTCCTCGGCCAGCAGCAGCTCGAACGACGCGTCCGCCGCCTCGAACGTGTAGCCGTGCGACTCCAGGTGCTTCACCCGGTCGGTGACCCTGGCGACGAGCTCCTTGTCACCGGACAGGTCGTAGCCCAGCTCCCGGCCCTTGAGCTCGATGGAGGCCCGGCCCGCCATGTCGGACACCAGCAGCCGCATGTCGTTGCCGACCCCCACCGGGTCCATGTGCTGGTAGAGGTCGGGGTCGACCTTGATCGCGCTGGCGTGCAGTCCGGCCTTGTGCGCGAACGCCGAGGAGCCGACGTAGGGCTGCCGCGAGGCGGGCGGGATGTTGGTGACCTCGGCGACGGCGTGCGCGATCCGGGTGGAGTCGCGCAGCAGCCCCGTCGGCAGCACCTCGCGGTCCAGCTTGAGCTCGAGGTTGGCCACCACGGCGATCAGGTCGGCGTTGCCGGTGCGCTCGCCGTACCCGTTGATCGTGCCCTGGACGTGGCTGGCGCCGGCCTCGACCGCCGCCAGGGTGTTGGCGACCGCGCAGCCGGTGTCGTTGTGGCAGTGGATGCCGACCCGGACGCCGGACGTCTCGATGACGTCGTGGACCACGTCCGAGACCCACGGCGGCAGCATCCCGCCGTTGGTGTCGCAGAGCGCGATCACCTCGGCTCCGGCCTCGTACGCCGTCCGCAGCACCTCGAGGGCGTAGTCGCGGTTGCTCCGGTAGCCGTCGAAGAAGTGCTCCGCGTCGAGGAACACCTGCTGACCCTCCGCGCGCAGGTGGGTGACCGTGTCCCGGATCATCGCGAGGTTCTCCTCGAGCGTGGTCCGCAGCGCCAGCTCGACGTGCCGCTCGTGCGACTTCGCCACCAGCGTCACCACGCTCGCCCCGCTGTCGCGCAGTGCCGCGGTCAGCGGGTCGTCGGCCGCCTTCATCCCGGCCCGGCGGGTGGCACCGAACGCCGCCAGCTTGGCGTGCTGCAGGTCCAGCTCCTCCTGCGCCCGGCGGAAGAACGCGGTGTCCTTCGGGTTCGCGCCCGGCCACCCACCCTCGATGTAGCCGACGCCCAGGTCGTCGAGCTGACGGGCGATCGTCAGCTTGTCGGCGACGGACAGGTTCAGCCCCTCCTGCTGGGCTCCGTCGCGCAGGGTCGTGTCGTAGACGTGGAACTCGCCGTGCAGGTCCATGGCTCTCTTCTCGATTTCGGCAACAAAAGAAACCTCTCGGGGTGCGAGAGGTCAGCGCGTCGGGCGGGTGCTCGACGCGCTACGAAATGATGATCTGGTGCAGATGCACGCGACCATCGTGCCACGCACGCCGCTCGGCGCGCAGAAATTCCGCCATCCGGTCACCGCGAGCGCGGCACGACCAGACCGTTGTCGAAGGCGAACACCACGGCCGCGGCCCGGTCGCGCAGGCCGAGCTTCGCGAACACGTGGCCGACGTGCGTCTTGACCGTGCCCTCGCCCAGGACCAGCTGGTCGGCGATCTCGCCGTTGCTCAGTCCGGCCCCGATCAGCGCGAGCACCTCGCGCTCCCGCGGCGTCAGCGTGTCGAGCTCGGGCCCGGGTCCGGCCGGCGTCGTGCCGTCCCGGTAGGCGTCGAGGACCCGGCCGGTCACCGCCGGGTCGAGCCAGGAGTCGCCGGCCGCCACCGCCCGGACCGCGCGCTGCAGGTCCTCGGCGGGCACCCCCTTGAGGAGGAAGCCGGCCGCGCCCGCCCGGAGCGCGCCGGCGAGCACCTCGTCGTCCTCGAACGTCGTCAGCACCAGCACCGGCGGGGCGTCGGCCTCCTGGCGCAGCGTCTCGGTCGCGCTCACGCCGTCGACACCGGGCATCCGCACGTCCATCAGCACCACGTCGGGCGCCAGCTCGGCGACCGCGTCGACGACGCCGGCACCGTCGCCGAGCTCGCCGACGATCTCGAACCCGTGGCTGGCCCGCAGGATCCCGCGCAGGCCGGCCCGGATCAGCTCCTGGTCGTCGACGAGGAGCACCTTCACCGAGGCAACTCAGTTCACGGGCAGATCAGCGCGGGTGTTCATGCCGGGAGGACCGCCTCCACGCGCCACCCGTTTCCCGACGGACCCGCGGTCAGCCGGCCACCCAGGGCCTCCGCCCGCTCGCGCATGCCGGCGAGGCCGGCGCCGTCGTGGCTGGGCCGGCCGGGGCGGCCGGCGCTGTCGACCTGGACCCGGGTCTGCCCGTCGCTCGACCTGCAGCTGCACGGTGGCCGGCGAGCCCGGGTGCGTGCCGGGCGACGTTGGTCAGCGCCTCCTGGAGGATCCGGTAGACGGTCAGTCCCTCGGTGGCGGTCAGCTGCGGAGAGGTCGCCGCTGACCTCGCAGGTGACGTCGGCGCCGGCGCGGCGGAACGACGTCGACCAGCTCGTCGATCTGCTCGACCCCGGGCAGCGGTGCGTCGCCTGTCGGGTCCTTCATCAGACCCACGACGGCGCGTACGTCGGCGAGGCTCTGCTGGGAGAGCCGCTCGGCCTCGGCCAGCGCGCTCTCCGCCTCGGCCGGGTCCTCGGCCAGCGCCAGCCGGGCGGAGGTGATGTGCAGCAGCGACACGGTCAGCGCGTGCCCGATCACGTCGTGGAGCTCGTGCGCGATCCGGTTCCGCTCCTCGGCGGCGGCGCGCTGCGGCGAGCCCGGCCTGGGCCTCGCGGAGCTGCTCGAGCAGGATCTGCTGCCGCCGGGCGAGGGCGCAGGCGACCCCGGTGAAGACCGTGCCGGCGATCCAGGCTGCCCAACCGGGCTCGTCGGTGATCGCGAGCCACTGACCGACAAACGCCGACAGGCAGAGGCCGCCGACGGCCGCTGCGCGACCGCACCGGCTCGGCGAATGCCGCCCAGCCCGACAGAGCACACATCCCGAACCAGCCGACGTTCGACGGCTGCTCGTTGCAGATCACGACGAGCAGTGCGACCGCGACGGCGAGCAGCCGAGAATCAGCGGCCAGCCGGTGACGCGACCAGACGGCGAGCCCGGCCACCAGGACCAGCAGGCCAGCGGCAGCCGCGGACCACCAGGGACCGTGCGGCTCCGACAACGCGACCCCCACGATCGCGAACAGCGCGACCGCGGCCGGAGCCACGCAGTCGCGCCATCCGCTCGTCATGCGCATCAGCCTAGGTCTTCACAGGGCCGTCCGCCGGGCCGCCAGCGCCGTGGCGACGATCGCCAGTACACCGACGGTGGCCAGGGTGCCGTTCGCGTCGCCCAGGCCCAGCCAGCCCTGCCGGACCACGTCGTTGACCATCGCCAGCGGCAGCTTGTCCGCGATGTTGGCGAGCGCGTCGGACATCACGGCCGGCGGCGGGCCGCCGACACCGAGCAGGAACGACGGGAAGAACAGCATCAGGCCGACCGCCTGCGCCGCGCGGGCCGAGGGCAGCAGCGTGCCGAGCAGGACGCCGAGGCTGACGAACAGCACCGAACCGATCACGACCCCGGCGACGACCTGGACGGGGTCCTCGACCGCGGGCACGCCGTACACGGGTGCGGCGGCGGCGAGCAGCACCGCTCCGGAGACCGCGATCGCGGTCAGGCCGACGGCCATCTGCGCCACGGCGAAGGACCACCGCGGGAAGCCGGCCGCGGCGAACCGGCGCAGCACGCCACGCTCGCGGTAGGTGGCGATCCGGACCGGCAGCATGATCAGGCCGGTCGCGCCGATCACCACGGAGAAGTACGACGCGACGTACCAGTGCGAGGGGTTCACCGGGAACACCTCGTCGGGCTCGGTGCCGAACGAGCCGCCGATGATCAGCATCGAGACGATCGGGAACACCAGCACGAACGTCAGCGTCATCGGGTCCCGGCCGATCAGCCGGAGCTCGGTGGTGAGCAGCCGGCGTCCGGCAGAGGGGTGGCGCTTGGCGCGGGCGGGCTCCGACGGCGGCGGTCTCGGTGGGACGGGTCAAGGTCTGGGTGGTCATCACGCAGCCTCTTTCTGGTCGGTGGGGCCTTCGAGCAGGGTCAGCAGGGCGTCCTCGAGGTCGGGTGCCTCGACCCGCAGGTCGCCGGGGATCGGGCCGTGCCCGACCAGCCAGGCCCCCACGTGGGCGATCGTCGAGCGGTCGCCGACGACGGCGACCTGGTCGCCGGTGCGTACGACGTCGACGACGCCGCTCAGGTCGCGGAGGGCCGCGAGGTCGCGCGCCGGGCGGCCGGCCGGCAGCCCGAACCGGACCGTGGCAGCGGCGGCGTGGCGGGCGACCAGCTCGGCCGGGGTGCCGGCGTCGAGCACCCGGCCACCCCGCATCGCGACGACCCGGTCGCAGAGCTCCTCGGCCTCGTCGAGCTCGTGGGTCACCAGCATCACCGTGGTGCCGGCGTCGCGGAGCTGGGTGACCGACGCCCAGACCTCGCGGCGCGCGGCCGGGTCGAGGCCCTGGGTGAGCTCGTCGAGGATCACCAGCCGGGGCCGGTTCAGCAGCGCCAGCACCAGGAACAGCCGCTGCTTCTCGCCGCCGCTCATCGTGCCGAAGGCATAGCCGCGCCGGTGGGTCAGGCCGAACCGCTCGAGCAGCTCGTCGGCGTCCACGGCGTCCGGGCCGGCGAAGAGACGGACCGCCTCGCGGACCTTGAGCCGGTCCGGCAGGCCGGACTCCTGGAGCTGGCTGCCGATCATCGGGCGGAGCCGGTCGGCGTCGCGCACCGGGTCGAGGCCGAGCACGCGCACGGTGCCGCTGTCGGGCCGCCGGAGCCCCTGGAGGCACTCGACGGTCGTGGTCTTGCCGGCGCCGTTGGCGCCGATCAGGCCGACCACCTCACCCGGAGCGACGTCCAGGTCGAGGTGGTCGACGACGGTGCGTCCGCCGTAGGCCTTGGTCAGGCCCCGGACGCTCACGATCGGTTCTGTGGTGGTCATGGCTCCAGGGTTCCGGCCGGCGCCGCTCGGCACATCGACCCGAAGTCAGAACTTCGTCTCTCCCCAGGGGTAGACCCGCGGTGCGAGAAGTCAGAGGGAGACGTCGCGGAACGGCTGGCCCGTGTCGGGCCACCACCGGACCCCGGAGTCTGCCGCGATCAGGCCCAGGCCCGCGGCCAGCAGGAGCAGCAGCACCACGCCGGCGACCCAGAGTCGGCCGGAGCGGGCGACCGGGACCACCACCCGGTTGAGCGGCGAGCGGAGCCGGCTCCCGCCCGGCCCCCACCACAGCGATCCGGCGAGCACCAGCCCGCTGGCGAACAGGGTGACCGCGTCGCCGGCCGCGACCGCGTAGCAGATCAGCGCGGCCGACACCGCCAGCCCGGCCGCCCACAGCACCAGCATCAGGGTGCCGGGGATCGACTGGACGAGGTGCCACGGGGTGTGGACGACGACCTGGGCGCCGTCGTACCACTTGCGACCGCGGCGCAGGCGACGGTCGCCCGCGGCGCTGGCGGCGAGCGACCCGCTGCGCAGCAGCCAGACCGCCAGCACGATCACGGTGGCGGCGACCCAGGGCGCGACGGCGCAGGCGGCGCCGACCAGCAACGCACCGCAGAAGACCAGCGACGCCGCGCCGCACCCGCTCGGCGAGCGGCGGCTTGGCCGGTGGGTAGGGCTGGTCCCACTGCTGCTCCCACGGGTGGTCGAGGCGCTGCGGGAACGGATGCTCGGCCCGCGGGGCAACCGGCGGCGGGGCCGGCGGGTCGTAGTAGCCGAGGGTGGGGGCTGCAGCCGGTGCGGGCGGCTCCGACCCGGGCATCACGAGCGTCTGGGGCGGAGCGGTCTCGGGCCGGGTGTCGTGGTCGGGCGCGACCGGGCCGGCGACGGCCAACGGCACCGTGAACGGGTCTCCGTCGGAGTTGGTCGGCGGCGGCACCGTCAGCGGTGCCGGCCGGGTCGTCTGCGGCCGGAGCCAGCCCAGGACGGCGTCCAGCGTGGGCCGCTCGAGGGGGTCGGGGTGCAGGCAGGCGGCGACCACGTCGCGCAGCGGGCCGGACATCGCGCTGAGGTCGTGCTCGCCCCGGCGGACCCGGTCCATGATCGCCATCGAGGGCCCGCGCCCGAACGGCGGGCCGCCGATGGCGGCGTACGCGACGGTGGCCGCCCAGGAGTGGACGTCGGCGGCGGTGGTGGCGTTCTCGCCGTACAGGATCTCGGGCGCGAGGTAGCCGGGCGTGCCCAGCAGCCAGCCGGTGTGGGTGAGCTTGGGATCGTCGGCGACCCGGGCCAGGCCGAAGTCGATGAGGATCGGGGTGCGGCCCTCCATCAGCACGTTGGACGGCTTGATGTCGCGGTGCAGCACCCCCACCTCGTGGACCGAGGCGACGCCCTCGGCGAGGCAGGCCGCGAACCACAGCAGGTCGTCGCCCTCGATCGGCCCCTCCTCCTGCACGTGGTCGTGCAGCGAGAGGCCGGGGACGTAGCGGGTGGCGACGTAGGGGATCTCGGCCCAGGGGTCGGCGTCGACGATCTCGGCCACCCACTTGCTGCGGACCCGGCTCAGCGAGCCGACCTCGCGGGCCAGCCGCTGTCGTGCCTCCTCGTCACCCACGATGTGCGGGCGGAGCCTCTTGAGCGCCACCCGCTCCCCGCCCGGACGCCGGGCGAGGTGCACGACGCCCATTCCGCCCTCACCGATCCGGTGCAGGAGCGTGTAGTCGCCCACGGTCGCCGGAGCCGTGGACGCATCACTCCCGGGCTGCGTCGTCACGCAACGAGATTACCCGCGCGTAGTCCGCGGATCCCGGCTCTCACGCGAGTCGAGCTGCTCGATCAGGCGTCGCCCGGCGATCGAGCGGTACGACGTGTCGACCAGCTCCGCGACCTCCGCCCAGTCGGTGGCGGGGTCCGCGAGGTCGAGCGCACGCCACCCGGACGGCCCGTAGTAGGCGGGCACGAAGAACCGGTCGTCCTCGTCGAGGGCCGGCAGCTCGACCTCATCGGCCTTGAAGATCAGCGCGCTCGGCACCTGGCGGTGGTCGCCCGGGCGGATCTTCTCGGAGCCCCCGAAGCAGGCGAAGATCTTGCCCGCGCGAAAGGTCGGCCGGCCGTGCGAGACGTGCTCCTCGGCGCCGGGGAAGCCCAGGCACAGCTCACGCAGCTCGGCCAGGCCCGGATCGTCGTCCGAGTACATGACCGGGTGCGCCATCGGTCAGCAGACCTGATGCATCCAGCCGAAGGTGTCCTCGGCGCGGCCGTACTGGACGTCGACCAGCGCCTGGCGGATCCGCATCGTCAGGTCGGTCGACGGCGGAGCCGCCACGTCGCCGCTCGCGGACCGCAGGGTGCCCACGGGCGTCACCACAGCGGCGGTGCCGCAGGCGAAGATCTCCCGGATCCGACCGCTCGCGATGCCCTCGCGCCACTCGTCGATCGAGAACTTCCGCTCCTCGACCTGGTGGCCGAGCTTGCCGGCGAGCTCGATGATGCTGGCCCGGGTGATGCCCTCGAGGATGGTGCCGGTCTCGGGGGTGACGATGTGGCCGTCGTCGAAGACGTAGTACATGTTCATGCCGCCGAGCTCCTCGACGTACTTGCCCTCCTGGCCGTCGAGGAAGACGACCTGGTCGCAGCCGTGGCCCAGGGCCTCCTGCTGGGCGACCAGCGAGCTCGCGTAGTTGCCACCGGTCTTGGCGGCGCCCATGCCGCCGCGGCCGGCCCGGGTGTACTCCTCGGTGAGCCAGAGGCTCACCGGCTGGACCCCGCCCTTGAAGTAGGACCCGGCCGGGCTGGCGATCACCATGAACGTGACGTGCTGCGCCGGGCGGACCCCGAGGAACGACTCGGTCGCGATCATGAACGGCCGCACGTAGAGGCTCTTCTCCCCTGCCGGGTCCGGCACCCAGCGCTGCTCGACCTTCACCAGCTCGTCGACCGCCTGCACGAAGAACTCGACCGGCAGCTCGGGCAACGCCAGTCGACCGTTGGAGCGGATCATCCGGGCGGCGTTCTCCTCGGGACGGAAGGTCCAGATCGAGCCGTCGTCGTGACGGTAGGCCTTCATCCCCTCGAAGGTCTCCTGGGCGTAGTGCAGCACCGCCGTCGCCGGGTCGAGGCTGAGCGGGCCGTACGGCGTGATCCGGGCGTCGTACCAGCCGCGCTCGGGGGTCCACTCCACGGTGAACATGTGGTCGGTGAAGTGGATCCCGAAACCGGGACTGGCCAGGATCTCCGCGAGCCGCTCGTCGTCGACCTGCTGCTCGGAGAGCGTGGTGCTGATCTGCATGGCGCTCAATTTAGTCGGTCTTCCTACTAAATGGGATGGGGGGGACCGGAGGTTCCTGGGGTTTTCAGGCACTTCCTGGGCGTTGCAACACCCAGGAAGTGCAGGAATCCCTGGCTAGCCAGGGATTCCGCCGGTCAGCCGGCTACTCGAGCCGCGATCGCGTCGCCGACCTCGGGGGTACGACGGGTGGTGCCGGGTGCTCGCGCGGCGAGGTCGTCGATCACGGCGCGCTCGATCGCGGCGGCGTCGTCGGCGTACCCGAGGTGGTCGAGCAGCAGCGACGCGGACAGGATCGCGGCGGTGGGGTCGGCCTTCTGCTGGCCGGCGATGTCGGGGGCCGAGCCGTGCACCGGCTCGAACATCGAGGGAGTGGTGCGGTCCGGGTTCACGTTGCCGGACGCTGCCAGACCGATGCCGCCGGTGATGGCGGCGGCCAGGTCGGTGATGATGTCGCCGAACAGGTTGTCGGTGACGATCACGTCGAAACGGGACGGGTCGGTGGTCATGAAGATCATCGCCGCGTCGACGTGCATGTAGTCGGTGGTCACCTCGGGGAACTCGCGGCCGACCGACTCGAAGAGCCGCCACCACACCGAGCCGGCGTTCACCAGCACGTTGGTCTTGTGGACCAGCGTGAGCTTCTTGCGGGTACGCCGTGACGGCGCGGGCGAAGGCGTCGCGGATCACCCGCTCGACGCCGAACGCCGTGTTGACCGACACCTCGGTGGCGACCTCCTGCGGCGTGCCGACGCGCAGCGCACCGCCGTTGCCCGTGTAGGGACCCTCGGTGCCCTCGCGCACGACCACGAAGTCGACGTCGCCGGAGGTCGGCGAGCGGCGATGTCACGCCCGGGAAGATCCGGGAGGGACGCAGGTTGACGTAGTGGTCGAGCTCGAAGCGCAGCCGGAGCAGCAGCCCGCGCTCGAGGATGCCCGGCGGCAGGTTCGGGTCGTTGGGCTTGCCGCCGACCGCGCCGAGCAGGATGGCGTCCTGGTCGCGGATCTCCGCGAGCACGGAGTCGGGCAGCACCTCGCCGGTCGCGAGGTAGCGCTCGGCGCCGAGGTCGTACCTGGTCGGCTCGAACTTCACACCCGCGGGCGCCGCCGCCTCGAGCACCTTCAGCGCCTCGGCGGTGACCTCTTGTCCGATGCCGTCACCGGGGATGACGGCGAGCGCGAGGGCGCTGCCAGTGCTGGGCGTGGCGGGGGTCGTCATGTGGCGCAACGCTAGTTGTCGTCGGGGCGCTCGCCCCCGTTGTCTCGCAGGTCAAGCGCGGTCTGCACGGCCTGGGTGTTCTTGGGGTTGTCGGGGTTGTGCTTCGCCGGACCCCACTCGGCCGGATACATCTCGTACATGGGTCCACTCCTGGTCTGATCGCTGACCATCGAAGCCGGAGATGCCGTCCGCAGAGGGGACGGTCGACCGTGGATCACACGGGAGGCACTGGCCTGCGTAGAACTGCGGATCGCGCGAGATGCAAGAGGCTGACCCGCCGCGGAAGGCGTCACCGGCTTCGATGAAGATGTGTCGAGAAGCCGTACAACGCCGTCCACCGCGGCGAGGTGGCCTCTCCTAAGAAGCCTCGCCGCGGCAGCCGATAAGTACGAACACGCTCCGCATGATGAGGACACACTACGGGCCGCCGAAGCCGGCACGCATGATGTTTCGGCATCTGTTCGCGATCCGAGACGATCGTCCGGAAGTGAAAGACTCGCGCCATGAGCGCCCCACCCGACCTCCCCGACGTGGTGCACCGCGCCTTCGATGTCTCCCGGAAGGCCGGCTACGTGTCGTTCTGCCGCAACGAGACCGGACGGCTGCTCGCCACCCTCGCCGCCACCCGGGGCGGGACGATGGCGGAGTTCGGGACCGGCTGCGGCGTCGGCACCGCATGGCTCCGGTCCGGGGTCCGCGACGACCGGGCCCGGATCCTCACCGCCGAGCTCGACCCGAAGCTCGCCGGGGCCGCCCAGGAGATCTTCGAGGACGACCCGCAGGTCGACGTTCTCGCGGCGGACTGGTCGACGTTGCTCGACAAGGGCCCCTTCTCGCTGCTGTTCCTCGACTCCGGCCAGCCCAACGAGGTCGGCGTGGAGGCGGTCGCCGACCTGGTCGAGGAGGGCGGGCTCGTGGTCCTCGACGACTTCACGCCGTGTGAGATCTGGCCCCCGATCTCGGGCGGCCGGGTCGACACCCTCCGCGAGGAGTGGCTCACCGACAAGCGGTTCACGACCGTCGAGGTGATGGTCGCCTCCGACGCGGCGACGTTGATCGCCACCAAGCGCTGAGCTCACCGTCGTCCTGCTGGTCTGCACCAGCCGGCGAACGCCTGTCCCGGGGAGTTTCCGCGACCTAACCTGAGATGGTCCCGGGGGCATGTTCAGGACAGAGGCACTCGATGAACCTCAAACGATTCAGCGTCGCAACGTTCAACCTCTACAACCTGCAGCTCCCCGGCGAGCCCATGAACCGGAACCAGACCCCGTGGACCCAGGCCGAGTACGAGAGCAAGCTCGTCTGGATCGCCCACATGCTGCACCAGCTCGACGCCGATGTCGTGGGGTTCCAGGAGCTGTGGCACGCGGACGCGCTCGAGAAGATGCTCGTGGACAGTGGCCTCGACCAGACCTACGACCTCCTCGCCACGCCGGCCGTCGGCACCAAGATCACCTGCGCGGCGATCGTCCGCAAGGGCATGCTCCAGGGCACCCCGGACTGGATCAGCGTGTTCCCGGACAACGTCCGGCTCGAGTCCGACAACGACCCGCTGGACCCGCAGGCGCCGCACATCAGCGTCACGCTGAACTCGTTCTCCCGCCCCGTCCTCCACTTCCAGCTGCTGCTCCGCGATGACCAGCCCCCGACCGAGGTCTTCGTCGCCCACCTGAAGTCCAAGCTGCCCGCGGCGCTCTACAACGAGGGGTGGTACCGCGACGACGTCGACGTCTACAAGCCCCACGCCACCGCTCTCGGGTCCGGCATCTCCACCATCCGGCGTACGGCGGAGGCCGTCGCCCTGCGGGTGCTCCTCACCGGCGTCATGAAGAACACGACAACTCCGGTGCTGGTGCTGGGTGACCTCAACGACGGGCAGCACAGCAACACCATCAACATCCTCAGCGAGCAGCCCGGCTACCTGGTCGGGGGCTCGGTCGGCGGCGCCGACAACGGGCTCTACACCGCGCAGACGCTCCAGGAGTACCGCGACTCCCGCGACGTCTACTACACCCACGTCCACCAGGACCTGCGCGAGTCGCTCGACCACATCCTGCTGAGCGAGCAGTTCTACGACAACAGCCGCCGGCGGCTGTGGGTCTTCGACGGCCTGGTCATCAACAACGACCACCTCAACTACGAGGACCAGAAGGCCGTCGGCAGCGGCGACCACGGCATCGTGCAGGTCTACTTCAAGCACGACCCGTTCTGATCACAGCACCTTGGTGCCGTACATCTCCCCCAGCGGGTCGGAGATGAGCTCCAGCCTGGCGCCGTTGGGGTCCCGGAAGTAGATCGATGTGCCGCTGAGGCTCTGGTACTCGACTCCCGCCTCGTCGAGCCGGTCCCTGAGCATCGCCCACTTCTCCGGCTCGACCGAGATCGCGACGTGGTGCAGCCCGCCCAGCACCTCGGCGTACGGGCCGACGTCGAGGCCCGGGAAGTCGAAGAAGGCCAGCAGGTTGTCGTTGCCGATGTCGAAGAAGAAGTGGTTGGACCCCTGGTAGTCGCGGTTCTCGAAGATGTCCGTCAGCGGGAACCCCAGCACGCCCTGGTAGAAGCGCACCGTCTCCTCGACGTCCGAGCAGACGATCGCGAAGTGGTGCAGCCCGCGAGCCGTGGAGGTCGCGCGGCTCTCCTCGGGTTCCAGGTACGTCGCGCGGATGCGTTCCCGCTCCGCGTCGACCGCTGCCAGGTCGATCGATGGCTGGTCCGAGGCACCTGTCATGAGAGCGGTCCGCCTTCCCAGTTCTCGAGTCGGGTCAGGTCCTCGACACTAGCCCGGGACAGCTTGGTGAGCTGGCGCTCGGGCTTGCCCAGCGGCACGACGCAGGCGACGGCGTACTCGTCGGGGATGCCGAAGAGCTCGCGGACCCGCGGCTCCTCCGCGACGGCCATGGTCGTGATGGTGCCGCCGAAGCCTTCGTTCCTCGCGGCCAGGAGGATGTTCCAGACCAGCGGGTAGACCGAGGCACCGCCGACGATGCCCACGCGCTCCAGGTCCTGGTCGGTGGCCGCGACCACCCGGAGGTCGACGCACACGACGAGCACCACCGCTGCGTCGAGGACCGGGGTCGTCCAGAAGTCGGGCACCTCGGTGGCCGCGATCTCGTCGTCCGACAGCCGCGTCGGCGCGGCGGCGTTCCACGGCCCCTCTCCGGCCTCGCGCTGCGCGGTGTAGCGGCGCGCGCCCGGGATGTTCAGCTCGGCCAGCGCCCGCCGCGCGTCCGGGTCTCGCACCACGATGATCCGGGTGCCCTGGCGATTGCCTCCGCTCGGCGCGAACCGCGCGTTGTCGAGGATCGTGTGGAGAACGTCGTCGGGCAGCGGCTCACCGGTGAACTGACGGACCGCGGACGTGGTCCGCATGACCTCGTACAGGTCCATGGCTTCTCCTCACGCTTGCTCGCGCCGCTGGTGCAAGCGCTCCTGGGCAGCCGGCAGGAAGGCGAGACAGGGTGCCTCGGCGCCGGGGTGCTTCTCGTTGAGGTGGAAGATCCACCGGTCCATCGCCGCCATGAAGCCGTTGTCCGCACCGGGGCGATAGGCCGACCAGCTGCGGTCGCCCCTGACCACGCACTCCACGCAGCTGATCTTGTAGACGAACTGGTCGTTGTCGCCGAGCTCGATCTTCAACCGCGCCAGCGGGCCGGCCTGCGCGGCGGCCTTCCTCTGACGAGCGGATCGACTCGCCGTCATCTCAGATCTCCCCCGCGGACGCCTTCCGGATCACGATCCGGGTCCACGCGCCGAGGTAGACCCGGTCGTCGACGGCGACCTCCTTCTTCTGGCCCTGCGGGATCGGGGTGGTCGGCAGCGGCCCGACCGACCCGCCGACGTAGGTGCCGTTGGAGGAGCCGAGGTCCTCGACCCACCAGCGGGTGCCGTCGGTGGTCAGCTGGGCGTGCCGGCGGCTGATGCCGTTGTCGGAGGACAGGTCGATGTCGGGGTGGATGTTGCGGCTGCGCGATGCCCGGCCGATCAGGATCGACGCGTGCTTG
Organism: uncultured Actinomycetota bacterium; assembly: GCA_963813615.1. Lineage (GTDB taxonomy): Bacteria > Actinomycetota > Actinomycetes > Propionibacteriales > Nocardioidaceae > Nocardioides. Next base: position 304,322 of record CAWFAE010000012.1, on the reverse strand, counting down.
AGGGGTACGACGGTGGGCACGCCGGGCGAGGGCAGCGGGTCGGTGCTCTTCTGGTCGGCGTACCAGTCGGGGTCGATCCAGATCTCGGCCACCCAGCCGGTGCTGAGCGTGGCCGACGGGTTGGGGTCGGCGGCCGGGGTGACCTCGTCCGCCGACGGCGCACCGCCCGGCGGCGCAGCGGTGCGGGGCATGCTGCCGGTGGTGAAGTCGTAGCCGCAGGCCTCGCAGAACAGCGCGTCCGTCGGGTTGCTCGCCTGGCAGTTCGGGCAGGTCCCGTCGGCGGCGCCGTCGGCCGCCGGGTCGGCGGCGCTGAACGTCGCGGTGTCGTCCGGCGCGGGCGCGGGCGCCTCGGCCGCCGACGGCATGGCGATGCCGCAGACGTCGCAGTAGTCGGTGGCCTCGGTCTCGTGGCCGGCCGGGCAGGTGCGTCATTTCTTGATCCGGGTGGTCTTCGTCGAGGCGGTGTCGAGGGCCATCTCGTCGGCCTTGTCGACGGCCCGCTTGAGCTGGACGGTCCCTTCCTTCGCGTCCTCCACGTCGACGACCTTGCGCAGCTTGGAGGTCGCCTCGTCGTTGCCGGTCTCCGCGGCGAGCTGGACGGCGCGGCCGAGCTTGGTGGTCGCGGTCGCCTCGTCGCCCGCGGCCTTGGCGGCCAGACCCTCCTGGATCATCGCCGCGAGCTCGGTCTGGCCCGTGTAGTGGGCGACCTGCTGGTCGATCTTCGCGGTGAGCTCGGAGTCGTTGGACCAGGTCGCCTTCACCAGCCCCTGGGTGACGACGTTCTCGCCGATCGCGAGCTGCACGCGGGCCGCGAGCTGCTCCTGCCCGATCGCCTTCGCGGCCACGCGTACGGCGACGTGGTAGTCGCGGGACTCGTCGGCCCAGGCGCCCGTGGGGTAGCCCCCGGTGAGCGGGTTGACCTCCACCCGCCGGTCGGTGAGGTCCTCCACGGTGGGCGAGACCTGGCGGACGAAGAGCACCTGGGCGCCCTGGGGCGTCCACACGCGGAGCTGGGCGTCCGCGACGCCGCGGCTCATCGAGGTGCGCATGATCTCCTGGAACTGCGCCTGCATCTGGTCGGGCTCCGGGATGATGTCGACGGTGCCGAGCAGGGCCTGGGCGATCCGGCGGATCTCCTCGACCTGCCAGTCGGTGCCCGCCCCGCGGCAGTCGCACTGGAAGACGCCGGTGGCCTTGCGGATCGCGGCGTCGAGCTTGGTGGGGCCCTCGCGGTTCTCGCCGTCGGTGAGCAGGATGGCGTGCCGCTGGGTCACCTCGGGCACCGACGCGAAGAGCGGTGCCGGCCAGCTCGAGCCAGGTGCTGATCGCGGTGCCGCCGCTGCCGACGAAGGCGCCGATCGCCTCCGAGGCCTGGCTGCGGGTGCTCGCGTCCATCTGCACCATCCCGGGACCCGACGAGACCTTCGGGTAGGCCAGCATCGCGCGGTCCGAGCCCGCGACGACCGCGAACCAGGTGCCGTCGACGATCTCGGCCAGCGCGGCCTGGGCCGCCTGCTTGGCGGCCGCCATCGTCTCCGGGCCCATCGAGCCCGAGGTGTCGACGATGATGATCTCGCCGGCCGAGCCGCCGCCGGTCTGGCCGGCGGTGCCGGCGCCGGCGCACGTGATCGTCACGATCGCGTTGACGTCGGTGCCGCCGTCGGCAAGGAACTCGTTCTGGTAGACGGCGGCGGTGAACTCAGCCATCGGACTCCTTCTTCTCCACTGGGTCGGCGGGTGCTCCGGCATTCTGCCCGGCAATCCGCGCGCAGGGCGACGGTGATGTTGTCCTGGCCGCCCTGCGCGTTCGCGAACTCGGTCAGGGCCAGGGCCAGCGCCGCGGGTTCGCTGGTCGCCGGCCGCGGCGATCTGGGCGACGAGCGCGTCGGGCTCGGAGGCGTAGTTCCACAGGCCGTCGGAGCAGACCAGCACCCAGCCGTCGGCGTCGAGGGTGATCTCCCCGACCCGCGGGGTGAGGTCGGGCGCGTCCCGACCGAGCCAGCGGGTGATCGCGTGCCCCTGGGGCCCGGACTCCGCCTCCAGCCGGGACATGCCGGCCTCGATCTGGAGCTGCGCGGCCGAGTCGTCGACGCTGAGCTGGACCCCCTGGCCGCCGTCGGGCAGCCAGTAGGCCCGGGAGTCGCCGACGTTGGCGTACGACAGCACGGAGCCCTCGACGATCGCGGCGACGAACGTCGCCGACGGCGGGTGCTCCGAGCCCGTCCGGGGTGAACCGCGACGACGGCGTCGTTGGCCGCGTCGACCGCGTCGGCGAAGACGCTGGTGACCGCGGACAGCCTGCTCTCCGGTGTCCCCATCCCGCGCGGGCAGCGGCGTGCGGAGCACCTCGCGTGCGGCTCGCGCGCCGGCCAGGGACGCCTGGTCGGAGTCGTCGGTGTTGGAGACCCCGTCGAGGACGACGAGCACCGCCCGCTCCCCCGCCGTCGGAGCTGGCCAGCAGCGCCATCGCGTCCTCGTTGCGGGTGTGCCGGATCCCGCGGTCGCAGACGCCGGCGACCCAGGGCGCCGGGGTCTCCCGGAAGTGGTCGCGCTCGCTCGGCTGCTTGGTGCCGCACTGCTCGCAGTAGGTGTCCGGGCCGACGGTGCCGCCGCAGCTCACGCACGGCCGCCGCCCGCCGGGCGCCGGCGTCTCGACGGTGACCGGAGTGATGTGGGTGGGCGCGCTGATCGGCCCGCTGCCGAGGTCGTCCCCCGGCGGGGCCGGGGCGGCGGCAGTCGTCGCGGCCGCGGCCGGATCGCCGACCGGCTTGCCGCAGCTCTCGCAGAACTTCGCGTCGGCGGCGATCTCGGCGCCGCAGCTCGGACAGGTGGTGGTCGCTCATGTCAGCGTCCAGGTACGCACGGCGTTGGCCTGGTTGACCAGCTCGACCCGGGCCTGCGAAGTCGGGCGCATCCCGGGCCAGCGCTCGGTAGGCGCGTTCGAGGCCCGCGCGGATGCCGACCTCGGTGGCGTCGTACGAGCCGATCTTGGCGTCGGCGCTCGCGGAGCTCGGGTTCTTCAGCACCACCGACGAGCGCGTGCTCGAGGATCCGGACGGTGTACTGCTGGCGGGTGATCCCGTCCATCGACACCGACTCGATGCTGTCCATCGCCTGGTCGAGGACCCCGATGTCGCTGCCGCTGCCGGCGAGCAGCACCTCGGCCCGCAGCTGCCGGCTCTCCGGGTAGCCGCGGCTGGTCTTGGGCACCTGGTCGAGCGCGGCCACGGCGCCGGCGACGTCCTGGCGCTGCGCGCGGACCCGGGCCATCCCGAACGACGCGGGCGCGACGTACGCCGCGTCGGTGGCCGCGCAGGTCGCGTACAGCCCCTCCGCGACGTCCGGCAGCCCGCCGCGTCTCGCAGGCGACGGCGAGCGCGAGCTTGGGCGCCAGCTCGCCGGGGATCTGCTGGTAGACGGCGTTGAAGGAGGCCTTCGCGCCCTCCCAGTCCTGCAGCTTGGTCGCCGCCAGGCCGTCCATCCACAGCGCCCGCCACTCCCACGGGTCGTCGTCGAGCAGGCCGGCCGCGTGCTTGCGCGCGAGCGCGACGTCGCCGGCCTGCAGGGCCGCGCAGCGACTTCGCGAGCCGCACCTCGGGGCTCTCCTCGGGCGCCGCCTCGAGCAGCGCGAGCCGCTCCTGGGGTCCTCGGCGCCGATCGCCGGACAGCCAGGAGTGCTGCGGGTCGGTGGTGTCGGCGCGCAGTCCGGGCAGGTGAGGACCACTCGAGGACCGCGCGCGACGTGCTCGGCGTCTCGAACAGCACCGACGCGGCCGAGGTGAGCGCGGTGCCGGCGTTCCGGCGCGCGACGACCTCGCGCAGCACGCCGAGCAGCTGGGTCGCGCAGCTCGTCGGCGGAGGCGAACCGGTCCGCCGGGTCGGGCGCGCAGCACTTGGCGATCAGCCAGTAGAGCGAGTCGTGCTGCGCGAACAGCTCCGTCGACTCCGGCGGCGGCAGCGTGTGCAGGTAGGTGCCCTGGTAGCCGCGGAACTCCATGCACAGCACCACCAGGGTGCGCCCGATCGTGTAGATGTCGGAGGCGACGCTCGGGCCGACCTGCGGCCACCTCCGGCGCCTGGTAGCCGACCGTGCCGTAGATCGCGGACTCCTGGTCGTCGATCCGGCGGACGCCGCCGAGGTCGATCAGCTTCATCGCGTCGCCGACCTGGATCATGTTGTCGGGCTTGAAGTCGCAGTAGACCAGGCCGAGGTCGTGGAGGTACTGGAACGCCGGCAGCAGCTCGAGGATGTAGGCGAGCGCCTGGTCGACCGGCAGCGGGTCGTAGGCGCCGTTGTTGTCGCGCATCCGCTCCTTGAGGATCTGCTTGAGCGACTCGGCCGCCGACGTACTCCATGACGATGTAGCCGGCGCCCTCGTGGGTGACGAAGTTGTAGATCTCCACGATCAGCGGGTGCTCGACCTGCGCGAGGAACCGCTGCTCGGCGATCGCCGCGGCCAGCGCGTCGGGGTCGCCGGAGTTGAGCAGGCCCTTGAGCACCACCCAGCGGTCGGACACGTTGCGGTCCCTGGCGAGGTAGATCCAGCCCAGGCCGCCGTGCGCGATCGCGCCGGCCACTTCGTACTGCCCGCCGACGAGGTCGCCCGGCTTCAGCTTCGGCGTGAACGAGAACTGCCTGGCCGCACTGCGGGCAGAACCCCTCGGCCCGCCCGGGCTGGCCGTCGCGACCGCGGCCGATCGCGGTGCCGCACTTGGAGCAGGTCCGCTTGTCCTCGGGGACCTGCGGGTCGCGCGATGATCGCCTTGGTCGGGTCGACGGGCGGCGCGGGCGGCACGCTGGTCAGGCCGGCGCCGAGCCGCGCGGCGCGCATCCGCTGGGACCCGGTGCGGGTACGCCGGGTCGCGAGCGTGCCCGTGCGTCGCCCGCTCCGAGCCGAACGCCGCGGACTGCACCTTGCTCGCCGAGGTCGCCACCGAGCCTCCGCCACCGGACAGCGGCTGGGCCTCATCGGCCGCGCGACCGGCGGTCGAGCGTCGGCCGCCGATCCCGCAGGTGTCGCAGTAGCCGTCGGCGATGGTGCCGGTGCAGCCGGGCTGCGCGCAGCGGGTGCCGTCGGCGACGGCGGGTGCGGCGGTGCTCGTCGCGGGTTTCGAGGCGGGCGCTGGCGCGCCGTTCGCTCAACCGGCGATTCGGCGGCCATGCCACAGACGTCGCAGTAGCCGTCGGTGATGGTCCCGGAGCAACCCGGCTGGGTGCACTTCATGCAGACTCCTTGGTGAGCCAGGTCTGGTACGTCGTGACGAGCTGCCGGCACACGGAGATCGGCGCCGGTCGGCGGGCCAGCACCTCGCGGGCCTGCCGCTCGCTCTCGGCGAGGTCGGTGCGCTCGGCCAGGCCCAGGCTGCGGGCCTTGGCGACGTAGGCGTCGAGCAGGTCGACCAGCTCGGTGTGCTCGGCGAGCGCGGCGGCGTACTTCTCCTGGGCGAGCGTCATCGCCCGGGCCACCCGGTCGAGGCGCTCGAGGTAGGGGCCGATCGCGTCGGGCGTGTTCGGGATCGGCCCGAGCGCGTCGACGTCGGGGATCGCGTAGTGCGGCGCCGGGTCGACGGTCTCCACGCACCGGGCCGCCAGCTGCTCGCAGCGCGGCCTCGCGGGCCTCGAGGTCGGCGCGCAGGTCGCGGGCGCCGATCACCCGGTCGCGGGCGTCGCGGCGGCGTGGCGTTGCCGACGATCAGGTCGCGTTCGTACGTCGTGGCGTCGATCTCGAGCGGACCGAGCATGCCTCCGACGTCGCCGCCGCCGCGGGCTCGCTCGGTGATCTCGGCCAGCCGGCGGGCACAGCTCGCCCAGCTTCGCCTCCGGCCGCGTCGCGCACGGTCGCCGGCTCGAGGGCCACCTGGTCGCTGCAGCCGCACCAGCTGGGCCCGCAGCTGCTTGATCCGGGCCGCCGAGCGCGTCGGCGCCGGGCACCAGCGAGAGCCTGGTGCGGAGCTGGCCGGCCAGCGCGTCGGAGAGCCGGCACGCCTCGGGCAGCGAGACCGCCAGCCCGCCGGGCAGGTCGCTGGCGCCGTCGAGCCGGCCCCAGATCAGCGTGGAGATCCGCAGCCGCTCGTTCTCGAGCACCCGGCCGCCGTCCCAGGTCGCGAAGATCAGCTGGTAGCGGTCGGAGACCGCCTTCCACGCGGAGAGGGACAGCGCCATGTCGGAGGCGACCTCGGCGCCGCGGTCGGCGGCCAGCGCCGCGGCGTCGAGCTCGTCGAGCTCGGTCGCCGGGCCCGCACCCAGGCGTCGAGGTCGCGCAGGTAGTCCTGGATCGCGGCCGGCTCGATCGCCTCGCCGATCCGGCCGGGGGCGGCGGGTGCGGTCGTCATCAGCGGCCGTAGACCGGCCGGGGCTGGCCGGTCGCCCTCCGCCCAGGGTCGGCGCCAGCCACTTGTTGTAGCTGTCCTGCCAGGACCCGTCGGCGCGCATCTCCTCGAGCACGCGCGTTGATGAAGCGGACCAGGTCCTCGTTCTCCGCGTTGACGGCGATGCCGTAGGGCTCGTCGGTGAACGCGTCCTGCTCGGGCACCACGGCGTACGGGTCCTGGGCGGCCAGCCCGGCGAGCACGGTGTCGTCGCCGGTGATCGCGTCGGCCTCGCCGCTCTGGAACTTGGCCAGGCACCCGGTGTGGTTGGCCGCGGTGACCGCGCTCGGCCTCGGGCGCACTCCGTGAGGATGTTCGCCAGGCTGGTCGTGCCGTCGGGTGCGCACACCCGCTAGCCCGGCCAGGTCCGGCGGCGGTGTCGATGCCCTGCTCCTCGAGGTCCTTGCGGACCAGGACCTTCTGGCCGGCGCGGTAGTACTCGGCGGAGAACGCGATCTGCTCCCAGCGCGTCGCAGTTGATCGTCATGTTGCGGACCACGATGTCGACGTCGCCCTCCTGCAGCAGCGGGATCCGGTCGGCCGCCGTGATCACCCGCAGCTGCGACGTGACCCTGTCGCCGTCGCCGAAGATCGCCTCGGCGATCGCCTTGGCCAGGTCGATGTCGAAGCCCTCGATCTGTCCGGTGAACGGGTTGTCGGAGCCGAGCAGGTAGGTGTCGGCGGAGACGCCGACGACCAGCTTGTCCCGCTGCCGGAGCTGGTCCACGGCTCCGGCGCGGAGCTCGGCGACCGAGCCGTCGGGCGCGTAGGAGCGGGTCGGGTCACCGCACGACTGCGGCTCGGCAGGCTCCGGCAGCGAGGGCTCCGCGGCCGCCTCGGGTTCCGGGACCGCGGTGTCGGCGTACTCACCGCAGCCGGCCAGCAGCACGACGGCGGCCGCGGCGACCAGGAGCCGACGGGTCCTCATGCGTACTCCTTGCGCCGTTGGTTGATGCCCCAGGCACACAGCACCGCCGCGACCAGGCCGAGCAGCAGGGTCGACGATCGCCAGCACCAGCGCGAACGGTGACGCCCTGACCGCAGCGTGTCGGTCGTCTCCTGGCCGGCCTGGTCGACGTCGGCCTGTGCCGACCGGTCGACGACGTCCAGCGCCGCGGAGGCGCCGTCGTCGCTCCTCGTGGTGGCCGCCTCGACGGCGCCGTTCCAGTCGCCGCTGGCGTCCAGCTCGACGATCTCGCCGTGCAGCGCGGCGTACCGATCCCATGCGGTGAGCGTCTCGCCGGAGGCGCAGGTCCTCGACCTGGCCGGCCGCCACGACCCAGGCATCCTGGAACTCCTGGCCCGACCCGCGCTTGACCAGCAGCAGGCTCTCGTTGGCCTTGGCGTCGTTGGCCAGCGGTCCGCACCGCGGCGCCGTCGACCGCGTCCTGGTAGCTCGCCGTCGACCAGGTCGTCGTTGTCGCCGGACTGGTTCTGAGCGAGGACCGCGGCGGCCAGGGTGAGCACCGCGACCGCGACCGCGGCGGCCGCGAGCCCGACGTTGAGCCGGCGGTGGAAGCGCTGGGCGATCTGGCGGTTCAGCCACCACAGCGCGGCCAGGGCCACGATCCCGACCCAGAACAGCCAGATCGGGTGCTGGCCGGACATCTCGTCCTCGGCTCGCTCGGAGTTGGCGCTCACCAGCTCCTCGATGATCGGGAGCGCCTCGGCCCGCAGGTCGCGACCGGCCTCCTGGAGGTACTCCGAGCCGATCGGGAAGCCCTGCCGGTTGTTGTCCCGGGCCTGGGCGATCGCGCTGGCGTACGTCGCGACCTCGGTGTTGAGCGCGGCCAGCGCCTCCCGGTCGGCCGGCTGCGCCTCGGCGGCGTCGGTGATGCCGCGGAGCACGTCGTCGAGCGCCGCGTCGTACTCGGCCCGCTGCTCGGCCGGCTCGAGACCGCCGACGAGGAACGCGTTGGTGGCCAGCGCGTCCGCGCGGAGCAGCGAGGACTGGATCCCCTGGACCCGCACCAGCTGCTCGGTGTTGTCGGCGGCCCGGCCGTTGGCCTGCCAGCCGAGGAGCTGCAGCGTCGCCGGCGAGGACGCCGAACACCAGGCACGACGACGACCGCGGCGACCTGCAGTCGGTTGAGCAGGCCGGGCACGTCCTCGGCGCGTTTGGGAGCGGGCATGGGGGTGCCGACCGTGGCCACGGTGGTGGGCGCGGCCGCGGCAGGAGCCGGCGCCTGCTGGGCCTGCGTCACGTTGCCTCCTTGGTAGGCGCGTCGTCCATCGGGGTGGGCTCCCACGCGACGGGCTCGGTCGAGCCCGACCCCGGCTTCCTCGACGGTGTCGAGGTCGTCGGCGGTGAGCTTGCGCAGCTCCTCGACCGTGGGCTTCTCGACCTCGCGGAGCCGCCAGGCGTGCCGGCCGATCGCCGCCTCCAGGACGTTGCGGACGTAGCGAGCGTTGCCGAACGTCGGGCCGCGCTGTACGGCGCCGAGCAGCTCGCGCAGCCGGTCGAGGACCGGCTCGTCGACGTCGTACTCCGCGGCCTTCGCCATCACCTCGAAGATCTGCGACCAGCTCGTCGTCGGTGTAGTCGACGAAGTCGATGGTGGTGCGGAACCGGCTCTCCAGCCCGGGGTTCTGCGAGATGAACACCGCCATCGGGACGGGGTAGCCGGCGACGATCACGACCAGGTCGTCGCGCTTGTCCTCCATCTCCTTGACCAGCGTGTCGATCGCCTCGGTGCCGTACTGGTCGCCGGAGAGCGAGTAGGCCTCGTCGATGAACAGCACGCCGCCCTCGGCGGACTTCACCAGGTCCGCGGTCTTCATCGCGGTCTGGCCGAGGTAGCCGGCCACCATCTCCGAGCGGTCGACCTCGACCAGCTGGCCCTTCGAGAGCAGGCCGAGCGCGCGGTAGATGCCCGCGACCAGCCGGGCCACGGTCGTCTTGCCGGTGCCGGGGTTGCCGTTGAAGATCATGTGCCGGGTGATCGTCGGCGCGGCCAGGCCGGCGTCCTTGCGCAGCCCCTCGACGCGCAGCACCGCGGCCTGCCGGTGGATCTCCGCCTTGACGGCGGTCAGGCCGACCAGCTCGTCGAGCTCGGCGAGCAGCTCGTCGACGGTCTTCGGCGGCGGCTCGGGCTCGGCGGGCTCCTCCGGCTCCTCGGCCGGCGGTTGCGGTCGAGGCGGCCTGGTCGGCGCCTTCCTCGACACCGGAGCGTCCGGGTCCACGAGGTCCGGGTTCGGCAGCGTCATCGAGATTTCAGCCTGCGCTGCGTCGAGCAGCTGCTTCATCACTGCCGCAGCAGCGGGCTCGCGGGCCGGGGCAGTGTCGCAACGGACGGTGCGGCGCCGTCGGTGCTCTCGCTGAGCGGCCAGCACGATGACGCGCGGCGCCGGCGGCATCCGGGCTCGGCTCGCCGAGGGTCAACGCGGCCAGTGGCGACCGTCCGCCAGCGCATTCGCGATACGCCGTCGCGTGCGGCGAGCGGCTGCGGCCATCAGCTGGCCCATCGTGGGCGTCGGACCGCCGCGGAAGCGGTTGCCCTGCTTGGCGGCGAGCTGGTGTCCTCGGCCGACCGCTCACGACCGGTCTGCTCACACCAGTCGACGAACGCGCCCTCGAGAGCGCTCGGACAACGGTCGCGGCCAGCGACTCGCCCTCGCGGCGCGCGGCCGCCGGATCGACACCCGCCTCGCGGGCGGCCTGCTCGAGCGCGGTGAGCGCGTCGGCGAGCGTGCTCATGCCGGGGGTCCCAGCGTGAGGTCGTCCGGCCCGTGGCCGAACTTCGCCTCCAGGAACTTGCCGTGCAGCAGCAGCTCCTGGGCGTCGGCGCGGTTGGCGGCGTCGAAGATCTTGTCCATGGTCGACCCGAGCAGCTCGAGCTGGTCGATCAGCACCATCAGCGAGGTCTTGTAGCCGTCGATCGGCCGGGTGTCGGCCCACTCGCGCGGCAGCCGCAGGTAGCCGCCGACCGCTTCCGGGAGGTAGTCGGTGGCGGTCGCGACCACGGCGTACCCCTCGAGGCTCCCCTGCCCCAGCTGGCGCAGCCGGGGCAGGGTGGCGTTGATGGTGCGCGCGATCCGGACCACCCGCGAGGTCACCACCGGCGGCGCGTTGCCGTCACGCAGCATCGCGTTCACCCGGTTCAGGGCGGCCAGGATGTCCTGCTCGGTCGGCGCCGCCGGGACGGGCGGACCCTCGGGTTCGTCGGCGCCGCGCAGCCTCTGCCACCACGACTTCAGCCCCACCTGGTCTCCGAGTCCGTTCAGCTGTTGGGCAACGACGACAGGTCCAGCGTGCCCGCGGCGTTGCGGGCGTCGTGCTTCTGCACCCGATCGAGGTAGGCGCGGGACTTCTCGACCTCGGTCTCGAGCACGCCGATGGTCGTCGACATGCTGTCGAGGGCCTTCAGCTTGAACTCGTCGATGGAGTCCATCGTCGCGTAGATGTTGGCGAACGCCGCCTGCAGCTGCTCGATGCCGATCGTCGAGGACGCCGCCTGCTCCTGGATCGCCGCGGAGTTGTCCTTGAGCATCTCCGAGGTGCGCTGGATCATCCCCGACGTCGTGGTGTTCAGCGCGGTGATCTGGTCGAGCACCAGCTTCTGGTTGCCCAGCGCCTGGGCGACGATGACCGCCGTCCGCAGCGCGGAGATGGTCGTGGTCGAGGCGCGGTCGACGCCCTTGATCAGCTCGATGTTGTTCTTGATGATCACGTCGATCGCGAGGTAGCTCTGGATCGACACGGCGAGCTGGGTCAGCAGGTCCTGGTGCTTCTGCCGCACGTAGAACAGCACGTCCTGCGACAGCGCCTTGGCGGCCTCGGGATCGGTCAGCTCGAGCTCGGCGATCCGGGCGGCCAGCTTGGCGTCGAGCCGCTCGGCGACGTAGACGTACTGGTTGAGCCGGCCCATCACCGCCCACAGGTTGGTCTTCTCGAGGTTGAGCGAGACGTTGTCCTTGGTCAGCTCGTCCTGGCCGTTGCGCAGGCTGTGCAGGATGCCGTTGAGCTGGGTCTGGGCGCTTTGGTACTTGCGGAAGTAGTCGGTGATCTTGTCGCCGAACGGCAGGATGTCGAGCCAGCGCTTCGCGCCGGTCGCCTGGCTCGGGTCGAGGTCCTCGACGGTGCGCCGCAGCTCGAGCAGGGTCTTGCCGACCGCCGAGCCCTGGGCGAGGCCACCCTCGCGGAGCGCTCGCACCGGCCGCTCGAGCATCCGGTTGGAGGTCTCCGCGGCCTTGCGGATGTCGGCGTCGCCCATGGTCCGCACGCTCTCGGCCTGCGCGGCGAACTCGGGGCTCCTGGCGTCCGTCGAGCCGAGCGCCTGCATGAACGAGTCGACCTTGGCGTCGAGCTCCGGGACCACCTCGGCCGCCACTTGCGGGGCCATCTTGGGGGCCTGGGTCTCGATCACCAGGGAAGGCGCCTCGGCAGCGGTCAGCTGGACGACGGGGTCCGGCGGGGCGAGCGGAGCGGCAGCGGCGGCGGCTCCACCCTCGGCCTCAGCGGCAGGAGGCTCCTGATTGCTCATGCGGCGAGACTAGCCGCCCCGACCTCGGCTCGTCTGCCGGTCGCAGCTCAACCAGGAAGTAGGGCATCAGCGCCTGCGCGATGGGGCCGATCGCGAACGCGTAGACGAGCGTGCCGACGCCGAGTACGCCGCCCATCGCCAGCCCGATCAGCACGACCGCGACCTCCAGGCCGGTGCGGACCAGCCGCAGCGACAACCCGGTCCGCCGGTGGAGCCCGGTCATCAGCCCGTCGCGGGGTCCGCGGCCGAGCTGGGCGCCGACGTAGACGGCGGTCGCGAGGCCGCAGAGCAGCACGCCCCCGAGCATCAGGGCGACCCTCGGGCCGATCGCGTCCGGGTTGTCGAACAGGGCCAGGGTGACGTCGGCGCTGAGCCCGACGACCAGCGCGTTGGAGATGGTGCCGATGCCCGGCTTCTCCCGGAGCGGGATCCAGAACACCAGCACCACGAAGCTGAACAGGATGACGGCCTGGCCGAGGGTGATCGGCACGTGCTCGATGAAGCCCGAGTGCAGCACGTCCCAGGGCGCCAGGCCGAGGTCGCCGCGCACCATCAGGGCCAACGACACGCCGTACGCCAGCAGGCCGACGTACAGCTGGACCAGCCGCAGCGGCAGCCGACCCGCTCGCAGCTGCGCCACCGGACCCAGGTCGAGCAGGATCGGCGGGCGTGCCGCGGTGGGCGTGGCGGTCTCGGTCACCCGTCCAGTGTCGGTGCCAATTGGCCTTCTCCTAAATAGCCAATCGTGAGACAGTGGCCTGCATGACGCAGGCCATCAGCGCGACCCGGACCGCCACCCTCGTCGACGGGTTCGACCGCGACCCGGCGTACGCCGGCCTCGCCGAGGCGCTCCGCCTGCTGATCGGCGACGGCCGGATCGGCCTCGACGTCCGGCTGCCCAGCGAGCGCGAGCTCACCGAGCGGCTCGGTGTCTCGCGGACCACCGTCACCCGGGCGTACGCCGCCCTGCGCGAGTGCGGGTACGCCGAGGCCCGGCAGGGTTCCGGCACCTTCACCCGGGTCCCCGGCGGGCGGGCCCGGGCCCACGACCGGGCGCTGCTCCCCCGGCCCGGCGACCACGACGCGATCGACCTCAACTGCGCCGCGGCCTCGGCGCCGCCGGGCGTGGCCTCGGCGTACGCCGAGGCGGCGGCCGACCTGCCGGCGTACCTCGGCGGCCACGGGTACTTCCCGGCGGGACTTCCCCAGCTCCAGTCCGCGATCGCCTCGACGTACGAGCGCCGGGGCCTGCCGACGGCACCCGAGCAGATCATGGTGACCCCCGGCGCGCTGTCGGCGGCCGCGATCGTGGCCCAGGCGTTCACCGGCCCGCGCGACCGGGTGCTGGTGGAGAGCCCGGTCTACCCCAACGCCATCCAGGCGATCCGGCACGCCGGCGCCCGGCTGACCGGGGTCGCCGTCGACCCCGACGGCTGGGACCTGGACGCGCTCGGCGCCGCAGTGCGTCAGGTCCGGCCGCGGCTGGTCTACCTGATCCCGGACTTCCAGAACCCCACCGGCCACGTGATGACCGAGCAGCAGCGCCGCGCCTGCGCCCGGCACGTGCAGCGCGGCGACACCGTCGCCGTGGTCGACGAGGCACACCAGGCGCTGGCCCTCGACGGGCAGGAGATGCCGCCGCCGTTCGCGGCGTTCGCCCCGGACGCGATCACCATCGGCAGCGCCAGCAAGACCTTCTGGGGCGGGCTGCGCCTCGGCTGGATCCGCGCGCCGCACGGGCAGATGGACGCGCTGACCCGGGCCCGGGTCGGTCTGGACCTCGGCGCGCCGGTGATGGAGCAGCTCGTCCTCGCCCGGCTGCTCGACGATGCCGACACGATCGTCGACGAGCACCGCCGACGGCTGCGTGAGCAGCGCGACCGGCTCGCCGACGCACTGGCCGAGCACCTGCCCGACTGGCGTTTCCGGCTCCCGGCCGGAGGGCTCGCGATGTGGTGCGAGCTGCCCGCCACCCTCGGCACCGCCGTCGCCGACGAGGCCGACCGGCTCGGCGTGATCGTCGCCCCCGGACCGGCCTTCGCCGTCGAGGGCGGGCTCGACCGGTTCGTCCGGATCCCCTGGACCCGGCCCGGCGACGTGCTCGAGGAGGCGGTACGCCGGCTCGCGGCCGCCTGGGACCGGGTCAGCCGCGGGGGTGGCGGGGCGGACCGCTCGCCCGATCGCGTGCGCGTCGCCTGATCGGCGCACGGTCTCGCCTGAGTAACTTTTCCTTCGCGCCCCTAGACGTGACCGTCGTCACTGAATATGTTGTCGCGAACAACATATGGCCGAGCATCGCCGTCGCATTGTTGCACCGGGGTTACGGCCGCAGAATCGCTTAGGAGGCGGTTGATGTGAAGCGCAGGCACAGCGCGATCGTGGCAATCGGAATCGGGCTGGCGCTGTCGTTGACGGCGTGCGGCGATGACGACGGCGGCTCGGGCAGTGACAACGGCGACGGCGGCTCGGGGGGTGAAGCCGGCAAGATCGGCGTGATCCTTCCCGACACCGAGTCGTCGGTTCGGTGGGAGAGCGCCGACCGACCGGCACTCGAGGCGGCCTTCGAGGAGGCGGGTGTCGAGTACGACATCCAGAACGCCGAGGGTGACGCCGAGAAGATGACCCAGATCGCCGACTCGATGATCGCCGACGGCGTCACCGTGCTCGCGATCGTCAACCTGGACTCCGCCTCGGGCGCGGCGATCCAGGAGAAGGCGAAGTCGCAGGGCGTCGCCACCATCGACTACGACCGGCTCACGCTGGGCGGCTCGGCGGAGTACTACGTCTCGTTCGACAACACCATCGTCGGTGAGCTGCAGGGCCAGGGCCTGGCCGACTGTCTCGGCGACAAGCCGGCGAACATCATCTTCCTGAACGGCTCGCCCACCGACAACAACGCCACCCTCTTCTCCGAGGGCGCGCACAGCGTGCTCGACGGGATGACGCAGTACAAGAACGTCGGCGAGCAGGCCGTGCCCGACTGGGACAACGACGAGGCCGCGGTCATCTTCCAGCAGCTCTACACCGCTGCCGACGGTCAGGTGGACGGCGTGCTCGCCGCCAACGACGGTCTCGGCGGTGCGGTGATCTCGATCCTCGAGGGCAACGGGCAGGCCGGCAAGGTTCCGGTCACCGGTCAGGACGCGACCGTCGAGGGTCTGCAGAACGTCCTCGCCGGCCGGCAGTGCATGACGGTCTACAAGTCCGCCACCCAGGAGGCCGGCGCGCTGGCCGACGCCGCGATCGCCCTGGCGACCGGCGGGGAGGCGGAGACCAATGACACCGTTGAGGACGCCGAGGGCGGCCGCGACGTGCCCTCGATCCTGCTGACCCCGGAGTCGATCACCATCGACAACGTCCAGTCCGTCATCGACGACGGCGGCCAGACCGCCGAGGACGTCTGCGCCGGCGAGTTCGCCAAGCTGTGCCAGGAGAACGGCGTCGGCTGATCGACTAGAGGCACCCGCGCCCTGTCCGGGGGGACGGGGCGCGGGTGCCACCAGTTCGTTGTTTCGCACAACATTTTGCTGCCCTGTCCGGGTACGCCAGCAACGTATGGAGTGAGTGGAGCATGAGCGAGCACGGCGATGAGCCGAACGGGCCGACCGGCACCACGGGCCCTCTGCTGGAACTGCGGAAGATCAACAAGAGCTTCGGCGTGGTCCACGTCCTGCACGACGTCGACTTCACCGTCCACCCCGGGCAGGTGACCGCGCTCGTCGGCGACAACGGCGCCGGCAAGTCCACCCTGGTCAAGGTGATCGCGGGCATCTACGGCCGCGACAGCGGCGACTACCTCTTCGAGGGCCAGCCGGTCACCGTGCACGGCCCGCGCGACGTGGCCGCGCTCGGCATCGAGATCGTCTACCAGGACCTCGCCCTGTGCGACAACCTCGACATCGTCGACAACATGTTCCTCGGCCGCGAGCTCCGCGGCAGGGTCACCCTCGACGACCTGACCATGGAGACCGAGGCTCGGAAGACCCTCGCGTCGCTCTCCGTGCGCACGGTGAAGTCGGTGCGCCAGAGCGTGGCCAGCCTCTCGGGTGGCCAGCGCCAGACGGTCGCGATCGCGAAGGCGGTCCTCTGGAACTCCAAGATCGTGCTGCTCGACGAGCCGACGGCGGCCCTCGGTGTGGCGCAGACCCGCCAGGTGCTCGACCTGGTGCGGCGGCTCGCGGACCGCGGCCTCGGCGTCGTGCTGATCTCGCACAACATGAACGACGTGCTCGAGGTGGCCGACCGGATCACGGCGCTCTACCTCGGCCGGGTCGCCGCCGACGTGTCGGCGAAGGACGTCACCCACAACCAGATCGTCGAGCTGATCACCGCCGGGCGGTCCGGCGACCTCGGCATCAAGGACGCCGCGGCGGCGGGGATCTGAGGGAGCGAGAACATGAGTCTCAGGTCCGAGAACACCTCCACCGAAGACACCGGCCAGAAGGGCGACACCGACTTCGAGGTCGACACCTACCAGGCCACGACGCTGGGCGACGTGGGCCGCGACTACCTCAACCGGCTGCGCGGCGGCGACATGGGCTCGCTGCCCGCCCTGCTGGGCCTGGTGGTGCTCTTCATCGTCTTCAGCAGCGCCCACGACCGGTTCCTCACGACGTACAACATGGCGAACCTGGTCGTCCAGGCCGCCTCCATCTGCGTGCTCGCGATGGGCCTGATCTTCGTGCTGCTGCTCGGGGAGATCGACCTCTCCGCCGGCGTCGCCGGCGGCGCCTCGGCCACGATCACCGCGCTCTCGATCGTCGACAACGGCTGGTCGTGGTGGACCGCGGCGCTCGCCGGCATCGCCGTGGGCGTCGTCATCGGCCTGGCGATCGGGCTGCTGGTCGCGTTGCTCGGCATCCCGTCGTTCGTGGTGACGCTGGCGTTCTTCCTGGCGCTGCAGGCCGTTCCGCTGAAGCTGATCGGCTCCGGCGGCTCGATCCGCTTCAACGACGAGGTGCTCCGCGGACTCTCGATCAAGAACGTGCCCGTCACGGCAGGGTGGATAGCAGCCGGGGTCATCGTGGTCGGCTATGCGGCCCTGTCGCTCTGGCGCTACCGCTCGCGCACCGCCAAGGGGCTGGTGCACAAGCCGTTCGCGCTCGTGGTGCTCCAGATCATCGTGCTCGCCGGCATCGCGCTCGGCCTCACCTACCTGCTCAGCCAGAACCGCGCGCCCAACCCGTTGATCTTCGACATCAGCGGCATCCCGTGGGTGGCGCCGGTCGTGGTCGTGCTGCTGCTCTTCTGGACGTTCATGCTCAACCGCACCCGCTTCGGGCGGCACCTGTACGCCGTCGGCGGCAACGCGGAGGCGGCTCGCCGCGCCGGCATCAACGTGAACCGGGTCAAGATCACCGCGTTCATGATCTGCTCCGGCATGGCGGCGATCGCCGGCATCCTCAGCGCGTCGTACTCCGGCAAGGTCTCCCCCGGTTCGGGTGGCGGCAACGAGCTGCTGTACGCCGTCGGCGCGGCAGTGATCGGCGGCACCAGCCTCTTCGGCGGCCGCGGACGGGCGATCGATGGCGTCATCGGTGGCCTGGTGATCGCGACGATCCCGAACGGGCTGGGACTGCTCAACCAGGCGAGCTACATCAACTTCCTGGTGACCGGCGGCGTGCTGCTGCTGGCCGCGAGCGTCGACGCGATCTCCCGACGGCGCCGTTCCGCAGCAGGTGTGTAGCTGTGCCCTCCACCGGACGCGGCGGCACCGGCACCAACCAGGAGGCCGTCCGACGCCACAACCTCGGCACCCTCCTGCGCCACGTGCACCGCACCGGGGAGCTGTCCCGCGCTGAGCTGACCAGCCTGATGCGGCTCAACCGCAGCACGATCGCCGGCCTGGTCACCGAGCTCGAGACGCTCGGCCTGACCGAGCAGGCGGTGCCGGTGGCCGGACGGCGCGGCGCGGGCCGCCCGTCGGCCGGGGTCCGGATGACCGAGGAGGGACCGTACGTCGTGGCCGTGGACCTCGGCGTCGATCGCGCGGTGGTCGCCCGGGTCGGGCTGGGCGGACGCGTCTGGGAGCGCGCCGAGGCGGCGATCCCGCAGGACACGGAGGCCTGGCAGGTGGGCGCGTCCGTGGCCACGCTGATCCGACACGTCGTGTCGTGGGCTCCCCCGAACGCGCCGATGCTCGGCATCGGCATCGCTGTCCCCGGCATGGTGCGCCGCAACGACGGGCTGGTCCGGCAGGCGCCGAACCTGGGGTGGCTTGACGTGTCGTTCGGCTCGATCGTGCTGGCCGCCCTCTCGCTCGACGTACCGGTGAGCCTCGGCAACGACGCGGACCTCGGCGCCCTCGTCCGAACACCGCCGCGGGGCGGCGGTCGGCATCGACGACCTGGTCTACCTCTCCGGCAACGTGGGCGTCGGCGCCGGCGTGATCACCGGCGGGGTACGCCTCGAGGGAGCAGGGGGCTACGCCGGCGAGGTCGGCCACCTCAACTTCGAGCCGGGCGGACTCGAGTGCCACTGCGGCAGCCGCGGCTGCTGGGAGACCGTGGTCGGTGCGCACGCGATCGCGGCGAGCATCTCCTACCCCGCCGACGAGGTCGTGCGGCTCGACCAGGCCCTCGACGAGCTGGGGACCGCACCCCGCGAGCTCCGTCCGGTGGCGAGCAACATCGGGCGCGGGATCGGCGCGGTGGTCAACGCGTTCAACCCCAGCATGGTGATCCTGGGCGGCTACTTCCGGCCGCTCTTCCGGATGCTGCGCTCGGAGGTGCAGGCCGGGCTCGCGGAGCGGGCGCTGGCGCCGACCCTGGACTCGGTCCGACTCGCGCTGCCCGGGCTCGGCACCGACTCGGTGCTGCTCGGCGCCGCCGAGATGGCGCTCGAGCCGGTCTTCGACGACCCGGTGGCCAGCCTGGCCACGGCGGTCACCGACGCACACGCGCGGCTCGCCGGCTGAGGCTCAGACCACCTCGACCGTGCCGTCGTACACCTCGGCGAGCGAACGCTCGGCCGCGCCCAGCGCCGCCGACTCGGTGCCCAGCTGCCCCGGCCGCAGGTCGGGGCAGCCCCTGGAGCGGCGCCGCGAGCAACGACTCGAGCACGCTCCTGGCCGGCATCAGCATGACGTCCGCCGAGCGGCCCGAAGTAGCCGCCGAGCACGATCACCGCGGGATCGAGCACGCCGGTCAGGATGGCCAGCCCCAGGCCGAGGTCCACGCCGATCTCCACGAGCGCCGCGTGTACGACGGGGTCGCGCCGCGCCACGTCGGCGACCGCCCGGGCGGTCGCCTCGGGGGTGTCCAGCTCGGGCAGTCCCGACCCTCGCCAGCATCGCGTGCAGGCCGATCGGTCGCCTCCCAGCACCCCAGGCGGCCGCAGCCGCAGCGCGCCTCCGGCAGTCGCCGATCGGCAGGTGCCCCACCTCGCCGGCGAACCCACGGGCGCCCCGGACCAACCGCCGTCCGTCGACCAGACCGGCGCCGATGCCGACGGTGCCGGTGAGGTAGAGCAGGTGGTCGGTGCCGCGCCCCGCCCCGTGGTGGAGCTCGGCGAGCGCGGCACAGTCGGCGTCGTTGCTGACCCGGACGCAGTCCTGCCAGCCGAAGGCCTCGTCGACCAGCACTGCAAGCGAGGTCCCGGTGAGGTCGAGGTTGGGGGCCCACGCGATGGTCCGGTCGTCCTCCGCGACCAGCCCCGGTACGGCGACGGTGGCCCCCACGGGGTGCAGCCCCTCCTCGCGCAGCAGAGCAGCCACCTCCTCGGCGAGCGCGGCCAGCGCCCGCTCGACCCAGCGCACGTCGGCGACCGGACGGGTGACCCGGTGTCGCACGGCACCCGACAGATCGAGGACGACCGCGGCGACGTACTCCACGTTGGCCTCGAAGCCGAGGCCGACGTGTCGGCCACCGGCGAGGGTGAGCCGGAGGCCCGGGCGGCCGCGATCCCCGCTGCGCACCTGCTCGTGGGCGCTGACCGCGCCGGCCAGCTCCAGGTCGCCGACGATCGCGCCGACCGTGGCCTTGGCGAGGCCGGTGCGGCCGGCGAGCTCCGCCCGGGTCGCGGGTCCGTCCTGACGCAGTCGACCACAGCAGCGCCGCGGCGTTGCGCTGCCGGACGTCCGGACTCAGCCACGGACCCCGTACAGGTGCTCGAGCGCCAGCTGGTCGAGGTGCTCGAAGGCGGCGCCGCGGGCGGCGAGCGCCTCGACGTCGGGCAGCGGCCAGTCGAGCAGCCCCTGCCAGCGACTCGCCCTCGGCCAGGGTGGGCCGCGCCAGCTCGGGGAGCTTCGCCGCCTCCAGCGCCTGCCTGCACCTCGGGGTCGGCCCGGAACGCCCGCACCTTCTCGCGCAGGATCAGGTAGTTGTCGATGCACGCCTTCGCCGACGCCCACACCCCGTCGTCGTCCTCGGTGCGGGCCGGCTTGTAGTCGAAGTGGACGGGACCGTCGTACCCGCCGGCGAGCAGGGTGTCGACCACCCAGAACGCGCCGCGCACGTTGCCGGCGCCGAACCGCAGGTCCTGGTCGTACTTCGGGCCGTTCTGCCCGTTCAGGTCGATGTGGAAGAGCTTGCCGTGCCACAGCGCCTGGGCGTAGCCGGCGGCGGCGTTGAGGCCGGCCATCTCCTCGTGACCGATCTCGGGGTTGACCCCGACGAGCTCGGGCCGGTCGAGGCTCTCGATGAACGCCAGCGCGTGGCCGACGGTCGGCAGCAGGATGTCGCCGCGCGGCTCGTTGGGCTTGGGCTCGATCGCGAACCTCAGGTCGTAGCCGCTGGTCGACGACGTACTCGCCGAGCAGGTTGAACGCCTCCTGGTAGCGGTCGAGCGCGGCGGCGACGTCCTTCGACGCGCCGTACTCCGCCGCCCTCGCGGCCGCCCCAGCAGACGTAGACCTTGGCGCCGAGCTCGGCGGCGAGGTCGATGTTGCGCATCACCTTGCGGATGCGCGAACCGGCGCACGTCGCGGTCGTTGTTGGTGAAGCCGCCGTCCTTGAACACCGGGTGGGTGAACAGGTTGGTCGTGGCGGTGGTCACCGCCAGCCCGGTGTCGGCCAGGCCCTTCTTGAACCGCTCGATGATCGCGGCGCGGGTGTCGTCGTCGCTGCCGAACGGGATCAGGTCGTCGTCGTGGAAGTTCACGCCGTACGCGCCGATGCCGGCGAGCCGCTCCAGCGCGTAGACGGGGTCCATCGCGGGCCGGGTCGCGTCGCCGAACGGGTCGCGCGCCTGCCAGCCCACGGTCCACAGTCCGAAGGAGAACTTGTCCTCCGGGGTCGGCGCCGGGATGTCGATGGTCATTGCATGCCTCTCAGTGGTTGATGGTGCGGGGTGGTCGCGGAGGGCGGCGTACCGCTCTCGTACGGCGGGGGTCGGGTCGGCCTCGAGCGTCTCGGTGTCGGGCAGCGGCCACGCCGGCGGCTCGGCGGCGCCGGAGAGCGCCCAGGCGGCCTGCCGGGCGGCGCCGAGGGCGACGTACTCCGCCGGCGGCGGGAGCAGGACGGGACGACCGAGGATCGCGGGGGCCAGGGCCCGGACGGCGGGGCTGCGGGCGGCGCCGCCGACGAGCAGGACCCGGCGGGGCGGGTCGCCGGCGGTGGCGAGCAGCGCGTCCACCGCGTCGGCGAGCGAGCAGAGCAGCGCCTCGAAGGCGGCCCGGGCGAGGTCGGCGCGGGTGGTGCGCGGGGTGAGGCCGGTCCAGGTGCCGACGGCGTCCGGGCGGTTCGGCGTGCGCTCGCCGCCGTAGTAGGGCAGCAGCGTCACGCCGTTCGCGCCGGCCGGCGCTTCCAGGGCGAGCGCGGCCAGGTCGTCGTGGTCGACGCCGAGCCAGCGGGCCTGGAGGTCGAGGATGCCGGCGGCGTTCATCGTGGTGGCCATCGGCAGGAAGCCGCCGGTGGCGTCGGCGAAGCCGGTCACCACGCCGGTCCCGTCGGCGATCGGCGTCCGGCTCACCGTCGAGGCGACGCCGGAGGTGCCGATCGAGACCAGTACGTCGCCGGGGCGCAGGTCGAGCCCGAGCGCGGCGGCCATGTTGTCGCCGGTGCCCCGCGCCGATGGGTCGGCCGGCGGCGGTGTGGGCGGCGACGTCGCCGGGCGCGACGACGCGCGGCAGGCGCGGCTCGTGCCCGAGCGCGGCCTTGGCGAGGTCGGGTCGCCAGTCGCCCTCGCGGGTGGCGAAGTAGCCGGTGCCGGAGGCGTCGCCCCGGTCGGTGAACGGCGCGGTGCCCGGGGCGGACAGGTGGCGGGCGACGTAGTCGTGCGGGAGCAGCACCTCGGCGACCCGCTCGGCCGCGGTCGGGCTCGTGGTCGCGCAGCCAGCGCAGCTTGGTCACCGTGAACGACGCGACCAGGACGCTGCCGATCGCGTCGGCGCACGCCTGCGGCCCGCCGTGCTCGGCGATCAGGGCGGCGGCCTCCGGCGCGGACCGGGTGTCGTTCCAGAGCAGGGCGTCGCGCACCGGCTCGCCGTCCTCGCCCAGCGCGACCATCCCGTGCTGCTGGCCGCCGACCGACGACCGCGTCGGCGCGCTCGAGCAGTCCGGCGGTCGCGTCGTCGACGGCCGCCAGCCAGGCCCGGGGATCCACCTCGGTGCCCGGCGGGTGCGGCGCGGTCCGCTCGGTCGACCACGGAGCCGTCGTCGGCGTCGACGAGCAGCGCCTTGGTCGACTGCGTCGAGGAGTCGACGCCCAGGACCAGGGGCATGCCCCCTATTTAGTACGAGTCTCGAACTAAAGTCAATGGCAGGGGCAAGACGGCGCGACTCAGGCCAGGTTGACGGCGCGGGCGACGACCGCGTCGATGGCCTGCTCGATCTCGGCCAGCGTCTCGGGCGGGATCGCGGAGTCGACCGAGAGGGCGACCAGCGCGTGACCGCCCTTGGCGTCGCGGGAGACCTGCATGCCGGCGATGTTGACCCCGGCGTCACCGAGGATCTGGCCGACGGTGCCGACCATGCCCGGGCGGTCGCTGTAGAGGAAGAACGCGAGGTGGTCGGTGGGCTCGACGTCGACGTCGAAGCCGTTGACCTCGACGATCCGCTCCCGCTGGTGGATGCCGACCAGGGTGCCGCTCACCGAGACCTGTGCGCCGTCGGCGAGGGTGCCGCGGATCGTGATCAGGTTGCGGTGGTCGGGGCTCTCCGCCTCGACGACCAGTCGTACGGCGGTGCCGCGCTCGGCCGCGAGCAGCGGCGCGTTCACGTAGGACACCTGGTCCTCGACGATGTCGCTGAAGACACCCTTGAGGGCGGCCAGCTCGAGCACCTTGACGTCGTACTCGGTGATCTCGCCGCGCACCTCGACGTCGAGCTGCTGGGCGACCTCGCCGGCGACACCGGTGAAGATCCGGCCGAGCATCTCGGTCAACGGGATGCCCGGGCGCACGTCCTCGGCGATCACGCCGCCCTGGACGTTGACGGCGTCCGGCACCAGCTCACCCGAGAGAGCGAGCCGCACCGACCGGGCCACCGCGACGCCGGCCTTCTCCTGCGCCTCGTCGGTGGACGCACCGAGGTGCGGGGTTGCGACGACGTTCTCGAGCTCGAACAGCGGGCTGTCGGTGCACGGCTCCTTGGCGAAGACGTCGAGGCCGGCCGCGGCGATCGCACCGGTCTTGAGCGCGTCGTAGAGCGCCGTCTCGTCGACGATGCCGCCGCGCGCGGCGTTGACCAGCACCAGCGACGGCTTTGCCCGGGCCAGCTCGTCGGCGCCGATCAGACCGATCGTCTCGGGAGTCCTGGGCAGGTGCACCGACATGAAGTCGGCGTCGGCGAGCAGGGTGTCGAGGTCGACCAGACGGACACCCATCTGCGCGGCCCGTCCGGCCTGGACGTAGGGGTCGTAGGCGATCACGTTCATGCCGAAGGCGCTCAGCCGCTGCGCGACCAGCACGCCGATCCGGCCCAGACCGACGATCCCGACGGTCTTCTCGTACAGCTCGATGCCGGTGTACTTCGACCGCTTCCACTCGCCGTTCTTCAGCGCGGCGTGCGCCGGCGAGAGGTGCCGGGCGGCGGCCAGCATCAGGCCCACGGCGAGCTCGGCCGCCGAGACGATGTTGGAGGTCGGCGCGTTGACGACCATGACGCCGGCCTGGGTCGCGGCCTTCACGTCGACGTTGTCGAGGCCGACGCCGGCCCGGGCGACGACCTTGAGCCGCCGGGCGGCGGCGAGCGCCTCCTCGTCGACCTTGGTCGCAGAGCGGACCAGGATCGCGTCGACGTCGGCGATGGCGGGGAGCAGCTCGGCGCGGTCGGCGCCGTTGCAGCTGCGGATCTCGAAGTCCGGGCCGAGCGCCTCGACGGTGGCGGGGCTCAGCTCTTCGGCGATGAGTACGACGGGTCGGTCGGTGTCAGTCACAGCGCTTCCTCGGTAGAGAAACGGGAGGTGGTCGCACGACGCTGTGCCGGCCGCCAACCCTACCGGACCTCGGTGACCGGTCCGAAAAGCCGTCGCGACCGCGGACGCGGCCGTGCGAGACTCGTGCCGTGAAGCTCTGAGGTCGCCCTCCGCCACCACCTTCTCGTTACGGGAGCTTCCATGTCTGCTGTCATCACCGTGTCGTCGGTCGACTTCGCCTGGCCCGACGGCACCCCCGCCCTCACCGGCCTCGACCTTCTGGTCGGGTCCGGGCGCTCCGGCCTGGTCGGCACCAACGGGTCCGGAAAGTCCACGCTGCTGCGTCTGATCGCGGGCGAGCTCACCCCCACCGCGGGCCACGTCCGGACCACCGGTCGGGTCGGCTACCTCCCCCAGGACCTGACGCTGCGGACCGAGCAGCCGGTGCCGGGGTTCCTCGGCATCGACCGGATCGTCCGCGCCATCCACGCCGTCGAGGCGGGGTCGACCGACCAGGCGGACTTCGACGCCATCGGCGACGACTGGGACATCGAGGACCGGGCCACGGCCGAGCTGGCCCGGATCGGGCTGCCCGAGGACATCCTGGACCGCCGGATGGGCGAGCTGTCCGGCGGCGAGGTCACCCAGCTGGCGCTCGCGCGGCTGCTGCTCGACCGTCCGGACGTGCTGCTGCTCGACGAGCCCACCAACAACCTCGACGCCGCGGCGCGAGAGCGGCTCTACGCGGTCGTCGAGGCCTGGCGCGGGACGCTGCTCGTCGTCAGTCACGATCGCGAGCTGCTCGAGCGGGTGGACCGGATCGGTGACCTGCGCGGCGGCACCGTGCGTTGGTACGGCGGCGGCTACACGGCGTACGCCGACCAGGTGGCCGCGGAGCAGGCGGCGGCCGAGCAGGCGGTGACCACCGCACGCTCGGACCTGCGACGCCAGAAGTCGGACCGGGTCGAGGCGGAGCGGGTGCTCGCCCAGCGCAAGCGGCAGGGCCGCGCCGCGCAGCTGGCCGGCGGGATGCCCAAGATCCTGTCCGGGGCGAAGAAGCGGGCCGCCGAGAACTCCGCGGCGGCCTACCGCAAGGTGCACGACGAGCGCCTGGAGGCCGCGCGAGACCGGCTGGGCCAGGCGGAGTCCCGGCTCCGGGAGGACCGCGAGATCCGGGTCGACCTGCCGGACACCGAGGTGCACCGGGGCCAACCGGTGCTGACCACGCTGGACCTGGTCCTCCGCACCGGCACGGCGGTGGACCTCGATCTGAGCGGACCGGAACGGGTGGCGGTCACGGGACCCAACGGCTCGGGCAAGACCACCCTGCTGCACACCCTCGCCGGCCGGCTCGACCCGCTCCGCGGGGAGGCTGTGGTGCACGTGCCGATCGCGCTGCTCCCCCAGCGGCTCGACGTGCTCGACGACGACCTCTCGGTGTTCGAGAACGTGGCGAGCCGGGCGCCCGGAGCAGACGCCAACGCGGTCCGGGCACGGTTGGCCCGGTTCCTGTTCCGGGGTGCGACCGCCGACCGCCCGGCGGGGGCGCTCTCGGGCGGCGAGCGGTTCCGGGCCACGCTCGCCACGCTGCTGCTGGCCGATCCCGCCCCTCGGCTGCTGCTTCTCGACGAGCCCACGAACAACCTCGACTTCGCGTCGTACGACGCGCTGGTGTCGGCGCTGGCCGGCTACCGCGGCGCGCTGGTCGTGGCCAGTCACGACGCGCAGTTCCTCGACGACATCGGAGTGGCGCGGACTGTCCACCTCTGACCCTGCGCTGGCCTACGCTGCGCGCATGGCGACCGGGGACGGCGAACGTCTCCGGATCACGGCGTACGACGCCTCGGGCGCCGAGGTCGAGTTCCGGGTCCGCGTGGTCACGATCGGCGACGGCCGGCTCGGCTGCGAGGCGCCGCATGACCTCGTGGGCCTGGTCGAGCAGGACCCCCGGGTGCGGCTCGAGGAGGCCGGCGAGATGACCGCAGCCGTCGTGCGGTCCGGCCGCGCCTTCGCCGAGGTGCACGGCCGACTCCGGGCGGCGCGCCGACTGCCGCGGCGCACGCAGTCGGGTCCGGTGCTGCTGATGCAGCCGGCGTGACCGAGGTCAGGCGAACAGCGCCTGCCCGACGTACTCCCCCGGACCGATGCCGGGTGGTACGGCGAACAGTGCCGACCCGGTGACCTTGAGGTACTCCATCAGGGCGTCGCCCTTGGCCATCGCGTTCTGGATCGGGATGAAGTGCGTGCGGGGGTCGCGGAAGTAGCCGATGAAGAAGAGCCCGGCGTTCAGCCCGCCGATCGCGTCGGAGCCGTCGACGAAGTTGTAGCCGCGGCGCAGCATGCGCGCGCCGCCGTGCTTGGTCGGGTGGACGAGCCGGATGTGCGCGTCGCGCGGGATGACCGGCCCACCGCGGCCCGGCAGCTCGAAGTCGGGCTCGGTGAACTCGCCACCCCCCGAGAGCGGCGAGCCCTCGCCCTTGGTCCGCCCGACGAACTCCTCCTGGTCACGAAGCGGCTGGCGGTCCCAGACCTCGATGGTCATGTTGATCCGGCGCGCGGCCAGGTAGGAGCCACCCGCCAGCCAGCCGCCCCTCGGGTCGTCGTCGGCCCCGACCCACACGTGCTCGTCGAGGTCGACGGTCTCCTCGGCCTTGATGTTGGCCGTGCCGTCCTTGAACCCGAACAGGTTGCGCGGCGTGGTCTGGTCGGTGGTGGTGCTCGAGGTGCGCCCGAAGCCGAGCTGCGACCAGCGGATGGCGACCGTGCCGAAGCCGATCCGGGCCAGGTTGCGGATCGCGTGGACGGCGACCTGTGGGTCGTCGGCGCAGGCCTGGACGCAGAGGTCACCACCGGTGCGCGCCGGGTCGAGGAGGTCGGCCGGGAAGTGCGGGAGCGGGCGGAGCGCCTCGGGCTGCCGGTCCGCGATGCCGAACCGGTCCCGGCCATTCTCGTCGCGGAACAAGCCGGGTCCGAACCCGAACGTCACCGTGAGGCCGCTCGGCGGCAGCCCGATCGCCTCGCCGGTGTCGTCGGGAGGGAGGTCCAGCGCACCCTCCACCGGCCCGATCTCCCCGGCCGCGTCGCCGCGGGTCATCCGTTCCGCGGCCTCGGTCCACCGCTGGAGCAGCGTGACGAGCGCGTCGCGGTCGTCGGTGGTCACGTCGAAGACCGCGAAGTGCAGCCGGTCCTGGACGGGGGTGACGATGCCGGCCTGGTGCTCGCCGCGGAACTCGAAGGTCCGCGACGAGGTGGTCGCCGCTGCAACCGAAACCGGCTGGTCGTCGGCGGTCGCGCGACCGACCGCGAACGCGCCGGCCGCCCCGGCGGCGGCCGCGCCGCCGCCGAGGAGCCCGCGCCGAGAGATCCGCCCCGTCAGGAGACCACCGCCGCGGTGAGCTGGGACAGCGGCTCGGACAGCGCGTTCACGGCGTCCGCGAGCGCCTTGATCTCGTCCGGGGTGAGCTCGTCGTACCCCTTGAAGCCGTCGCCCACCCGCTGCTGGTCGAGCAGCGCCTGCAGGTCGTCGAAGCGGGTCTGCAGCTCCTCGGCCAGCTCTGGGTCCTTCTCCTCGAGGATGGCCTGCACGCCCTCGAACGCTACCCGCGCGCCGTCGACGTTGGCCTGGAAGTCCCACAGGTCGGTCCGCGACCAGTACTCCTCCTCGCCGGTCACCTTGCCGGTCGCGACCTCCTCGAGGAGGCCGCGGGAGCCGTTGGCGATCGCGTCGATGGGGTACTCCAGCGTCTGGATCCGCTCGTCGAGGGTCTCGGTGTTGGCGAGCAGGTCATCGGCGTACTCCGCCCGCTCCTGCGGGGTCAGCGCCTGGTACTTCTCGGCGCGCGCGGGCCAGAGGTCCTTCTCGATGAGGTGCCAGCCGGTCCACTTCTGGCCGGGCTCGAGGTCGGCCTCGCGGGCGTCCATCTTCGGGTCGAGGTCACCGAACGACTCGGCGACCGTCTCGATCCGCTCCCAGTGGGTGCGGGCATCGGGGTAGAGCTCGCGGGCGGCGTCGTCCTGGTCGCCGGCCTTGTAGAGATCGACGAACTGCTGGGTCTTCACGAGGAGCTGGGCGGACTGGTCCTCGACGTACGCCGCGTAGTTGGTCTGGGCCTGCTCGACCAGCTCCTGGTCGTCGGCGGAGACATCGACCTCCTCGTCGGACTCGGTGACGGTGAAGTCGGCGCGGATGCCCTCCCCCTTCATGCCCGGCTTGCACGCGGTGACGTACTTGCCGGCGGGCGCGTTGACCGTGAGCGGCGCGGTGTTCTGGGGGCCGATGTTCTCGACCTCGGCGACGATCCGGAGACCGTCGTCGCCCAGCAGGTAGAACTCGGTGACCTGGGACCCGTTGTTGGTCACGTCGAACGTCAGGGTGCCCGCGGGCGCCTCCGCCGCCGAGACGTCGCAGTCGTCGTCGGTGGAGCTCACGGTCAGCGACCGGGCGTCACCCTCCGCTCCTCCGGACTTCTTGGTGCTCTCGGTGCCGCACGCGGCGAGCACGGGGACGATCGCCACGACGGCGGCCAGGGTGAGGATGGTGCGCTTCAAGGTCATTCCTTACTTGTCGCCTATTTGTCGGCCGTGACGGGACGTCGGTCGGCGTGGTGCGAGCGGCGGTAGATCACCCGCAGGAAGAGGGGGAAGACGATCAGGATGTAGACCAGCCAGACCGCGCCCTCGAGGTAGGTGGTCTGCGGCGAGAAGTTGAAGATCCCCTTGAGCAGCGTGGCGTACCACGAGCCCGGTTCGACCACCTCGGAGACGTCGAACAGGTGGTTGTTCAGGCCGGGGAGGAAGCCGGCCTCCTGCAGGTCGTGGACGCCGTAGGACAGCACGCCGGCGGCGACCAGGATCAGGAAGGCGCCGGTCCAGGTGAAGAACTTGGTGAGGTTGAGCTTGATCGCGCCGCGGTAGAGCAGGTAGCCGATCAGCACCGCGACCAGGATCCCGAGCACCGCTGCCAGCAGTGGCTCGCTGGTCACCGGGGCGGTCTCCGGCAGATCGCGGCCGGTGGCCGTGCGGGTCGCGGTCCAGAGGATGAGGGCGGTCTCCATGCCCTCCCTGCCGACCGCGAGGAACGCCACCACGGCGAGTGACCACCAGCGCTCGCTGGCCGCGTCGACGCGGCCGCGCAGGTCGCCGGCGATGGTCCTCGCCGCCGTCGCCATCCAGAAGATCATCCAGGTGACGAAGGCGCAGGCGACGATCGACAGCGCGCCGCCCATCAGCTCCTGGGTCTTGAACGTGAGCTGCCGCGACTGGAAGCCCAAGGCCAGCGTGAACCCGACGCTCAGCGCGATCGCGATGCCGACCCCGAGCCAGATCCACTTCAGCAGGTGCCGGCGGTCGGACTTGACCAGATAGGCCACCAGGATGCTCACGACGAGCGCGGCCTCGAGGCCCTCGCGGAGTCCGATCAGGAAGTTGGCGACCACAGCCGAGCAGTCTACGACTAACGGTTAGGTGTGCCTAACCTGTCCTGCTCGCTGGACGAGGCGCGGCTCAGATCGCGCAGCCGTCGGGCCCGCAGGCGTCCTCCCCGCCGATGACCTCGAGCGCGGGGTGGCTGTCCGCCCAGGCGCGGTCGAGCACCTGCCGGAACGTCTCGACCGGCTGGGCGCCGGAGACGCCGTACTTCCGGTCGATGACGAAGAACGGGACGCCGGTCGCTCCGAACGCCGCGGCCTGACGGATGTCGGCCTCGACGTCGTCGGCGTACCGGTCGGTGGTGAGGACCTCCTTGACGGCCACCTCGTCGACACCGACCTCGGCGGCGATCCGGGACAGGGTCTCGTGGTCGGCGACGTTCTGGGCCTCGACGAAGTAGGCCCGCAGCAGCGCCTCCTTGAGCTCACCACGGAGGTCGCCGGCCGCGTGCAGCAACCGGTGGGCGTCCATGGTGCCGACCCGGAGCGACTCGTGGTGGC
Source organism: uncultured Actinomycetota bacterium (assembly GCA_963813615.1). Classification (GTDB taxonomy): domain Bacteria; phylum Actinomycetota; class Actinomycetes; order Propionibacteriales; family Nocardioidaceae; genus Nocardioides. The sequence continues at coordinate 274,249 of CAWFAE010000012.1, read as the reverse complement.
GCCAGATCATGCCCTCCTCGGCGGCCACGGCCTCGACCCGGTCGATCATCTGCCGGCCGACGTCGGCGCCGCCGCCGTACTTGCGGCCGAGGTGCTCCGCGACGGTCTCGACCGGCGTGTCCGGCGCGGACGGGTCGAGCTGGAACGATCGCCAGACGATCTCGACGTCGTCGGCGTGCGCGAAGTCGGCCAGCGCCGCTTCCAGCCGGCGCTTGCCGATGTAGCACCAGGGGCAGACCACGTCGGACCAGATCTCGATGCGCATGTTCATGGAACACCTGAGAGGCGGGCCGTCATTCCGCGGCTCAGGGTGACCCTGAGAACACCCAGGGGTCGGTTTCAGGGGCGGGTCAGGCCTCGTCCCCGATCCGCCGGACCCCGGTCAGCGGCGAACGTTGTCCCCATGATCACGATCGACTCACTCACCAGGAAGTACGGCGCCTTCACCGCCGTCGACGACGTCACGTTCACCGCCGAGCCCGGACGGGTGACCGGCTTCCTCGGCCCGAACGGCGCCGGGAAGTCCACCACCATGCGGGTGCTCGTGGGTCTCACCGACCCGACGGCCGGCCGGGCGACGATCCTCGGCCGCAGGTTCGCCGACCTGCCCAACCCGGGGCGCGAGGTCGGCGTACTGCTCGACGCCTCAGCCCAGCACGCCGGACGCACCGGCCGCGAGATCCTGGTCGTCGCCCAGCGCACGATGGGGCTGCCCGCCTCGACGGTCGACGCGATGCTCGAGCGGGTGAGCCTCACCCCCGAGGAGGCCGGCCGCCGGGTCCGCAACTACTCGCTTGGCATGCGCCAGCGGCTCGGCATCGCCACCGCCCTGATCGGTGACCCCGAGGTGCTGATCCTCGACGAGCCCGCCAACGGCCTGGACCCGGCCGGCATCCGATGGATGCGCGACCTGCTCCGCGACTTCGCCGACCAGGGCGGCACCGTGCTGCTCTCCTCGCACCTGCTGCACGAGATCGAGGTCATCGCCGACGACATCGTCGTGATCGGCAACGGCCGGATCGTCGCCCAGGGCACCAAGCAGGAGCTGCTCGCCGCCGGCGGGATCCTGGTCCGCTCCGGCGACCCCGCCCGACTGACCGACGCGCTGACCGAAGCCGGTATCCGGGCGACCCCGGGCGCGGAGCGAGCCGTGCTCGTCGAGTCCGACCTCGCCACCGTGGGGCAGATCGCCTTCGCGGCCGGCATCCCCCTCACCGAGCTCCGGGCGGCCGACGGCGCCGGCCTGGAGGAGATGTTCCTCGCGCTGACCACCGAGAGCCAGCGCGACCACCTCGACGGCACCGAAGGAGCCGCAGCATGAGCACCACGACCATGACCGCCCCGACCGGCGCGATCACGCGCACCCGCGAGCGGGCCGTACCGGACCCGATCCCCACCCGACGGATCGTCGGGGTCGAGCTGCGCAAGATGTTCGACACCCGCTCGGGCTTCTGGCTGATGATGAGCATCGGCATCCTCGCCGTGATCGCCACCACCGCGACGATCATCTTCGCCCCCGAGGACGAGCTCACCTACGAGTCGTTCGCGGCGGCGATCGGCTTCCCGATGGCCGTGGTCCTGCCGATGATCGCGATCCTGTCGGTCACCAGCGAGTGGAGCCAGCGCAGCGCGCTCACGACGTTCACGCTGGTGCCGAGCCGGGGTCGGGTGATCGGGATCAAGGCGCTCTGCTTCGTCGATCGTCGGCGTCGTGTCCATGCTGGTCGCCGGCGCCGTCGGAGCGCTCGGCAACGTGGTCGGCACCGCGATCGTGGGGGTGGACACCACCTGGAACATCGGCGTCGCCGACTTCGGGCTGATCATCCTGGCCAACGTGCTGGGCATGCTGGCCGGGTTCATGCTCGGAGTGGTGTTCCGCAACTCCGCCGGCGCGATCGTGGGCTACTTCGTGATGACGCTGGTCCTGCCGGGCATCGGCGAGGCGCTCCGCAACACGTCGGAGTGGTTCAGCGCCAACCAGCCGTGGATCGACTTCAACATCGCAACCGGGCGGCTGTTCGAGGGGGCCGACGGTCTCACCACCGAGGCCTGGGCTCAGGCCGGGTTCACCACGCTGGTGTGGGTCCTCATCCCGCTGGCCATCGGGATGCGGTTCCTGCTCCGCTCCGAGATCAAGTAGCGGACTACCCCCCATATGCCGTGCGGCTCGCGTCCTGGAGACGCGGGCCGCGCGGCGTTTTGCCATTTCTCTCCCCCAGTTTTGATGATTCCGCAACAGACGGGGCGCTGCCAGGGTGAGCGAATCCTCACGGAGAGGGGCTGCCGTGCCCGCTCGAACCCTCCGGCGGAGCTCGGTCGCCCTGGTCGCATCCATCGCCTGCCTGGGCGCCGCTCTCGTTGCCGCGCCGACCGACGCCCAGCCGGGTCACCATCGGCTGCATCCGTCTGCCGTGCCGGCGGACACGCCGAACATCCTCGACGGCCGGACCTACGCGATCGCGGAGGTGGGCACCAAGGTGTTCGTCGGCGGGACGTTCACCACGGCCCAGAACCCCGGCACCAGCGCGCCCATCTCCACACCCTTCCTGCTCAAGTACGACCGGGTCACCGGCCTCGTCGACACCGCCTTCGCCCCCCAGCTCGACGCCCAGGTCAACGCCATCGTGCCCAGCGCCGACGGCTCGGCCCTCTACCTCGGCGGAGCGTTCAAGAAGGCGCGCACCACGAACGTGCGGAACGTCATCAAGATCGACACCGCTACCGGTGCGCTCATCACCGCCTTCAAGAATCCGAGCCCGAACGGGACCGTCCTCGACCTGGCGCTGGTCGGCAACCGCCTCTTCGTCGCGGGCTCCTTCACCACGATGGCCACCGTGCCGCACGGCGGGCTGGCGGCGCTCAACGCCACCACCGGCGCGGTCGACGAGTACATGGGCATCGACGTCGCGACCAACCACAACTGGCCGAACGGGCCGGCCAAGGCGCCCGTTGGCGTCGCCAAGCTCGCGGCATCCCCCGACGGCTCCCGCATCGTCGCGATCGGCAACTTCAAGACCGCGGACGGGCTCGACCGCGACCAGGTGATGATGATCCAGCTCGGCGCCACCGCGGCCACCGTCGATCCCGACTGGAAGACGGTCCGCTACACGCCGGCCTGTGCGAGCAACGCCTATGACTACTACGTGCGCGACGTGGACTTCTCACCCGACGGCTCCTACTTCGTGGTCGCCGCGACCGGAGCCGGGTTCCCCGGCACGCTCTGCGACTCCGCGGCACGTTTCGACACCGCGGTGACCGGCCAGACCGTCGAACCGGTGTGGGTCGCCTACACCGGCCAGGACACGCTGCTCTCGGTAGCCGTGACCGACACCGCGGTCTACGTCGGCGGGCACCAGAAGTGGATCAACGCCGTAGAGAGCGGGGCGGACCAGCAGGCCGGGCAGGTGCCGCGTCCGGGACTCGCGGCGCTCGACCCGATCAACGGCGTACCGCTCTCCTGGAACCCGGGTCGCCACCCGCGCGGTGTCGGCGCCGAGGAGCTGCTCGCCACCGACAATGGTCTCTACGTCGGCAGCGACACCGAGTACATCGGCAACCAGCTCTACCGCCGGGAGCGGCTCGCCTTCTTCCCGATCGACGGCGGCACCGCCCCGGTCAGCCAGCCCGATCCGGTGCTGCCGCGGACCGTCTACCGGTTCAACGGCACCGCGATGACCGCGTTCACCTTCACGGGGAGCTCGGCCACGACCTCGGTCACGATCCCCAACCCGGGCGGCCAGAGCTGGACCAACATGCGGGGCGCGTTCATGATCGGCAACAAGCTGGTCTACGGCTGGAACGACGGGAAGATGTACTACCGGACGTTCGACGGCACGACGTACGGCCCGGCCGTGCTGATCGACCCGTACAACGACCCGACGTGGAGCAACGTCACCATCGGCTCCAGTACCACGACGTACCGGGGCCGGGTCCCGACGCTGTACACCCAGATGAACAACGTCGTGGGGATGACCTACTCCGACGGGCGGATCTACTACTGGCGCAGCGGCGCGCTGTACTGGCGGTGGTTCTCCCCCGAGAGCATGATCGTCGGGGCCAAGGAGTTCGCCATCTCCGGCGCATCGCTGCCGTCGTCCCGCACGCTGCGCTCGCTGTTCTTTGCCAACGGCAACCTGTACGCCGGCGCGACAGTGCCGATCCTTGGCAACGAGCTGTACCGGCTCTCGGTCAACGACGGCGTCGCGTCCGGCGGATGGGTGAAGGTGTCCGGCTCCGGGATCGACGGCAGCTCGAACTGGAGCGCCGGGACGCTCTTCATCGGCCCGCTCGCGAACGAGGCCCCGGTGCCGTCGATCTCGGCGAACTGCTCGGGCCAGGTGTGCACGTTCGACGGCTCCGCCTCCACCGACGCCGATGGCACGGTGCTCAACTACGCATGGGACTTCGGCGACGGCTCCACCGCGACCGGCGCTCAGGCCGAGCACGGGTACGCCGCACCGGGCACCAAGCACGGTCACGTTGACGGTGACGGATGACGACGGCGCTCCGGCATCGACCACGACCGACGTCGTGATCGAGGGGGCCACCAGTCCGATCGGGTTCCGCGACTCGACCGGCAAGGTCACCAACTCGACGAGCGTCGTCACTCCGATTCCAGCATCGACCCAGGCGGGGGACGGGTTGGTGGCGGTCGCGTCGGTGAGCAGTACCACCGTGCCCGCGGCACCCGCCGGATGGACCCAGGTCGGAGCCCCGGTCGTCGCCGGGACCCTGACCACGGTCGTCTGGCAGCGGGTCGCGACCGCCACCGATCCCGGCAAGAACGTCACCGTCGCCCTGGGTGGCACGGCTGTGAAGGCCTCCCTCACCGTGCTCGCCTACTCCGGCACCAATCCCGGTGGACCGGTGGCCGCGATCGCGGGTGAAGGGGAGCCGGGCACCGTGACCTCACACCAGAGCCCGTTCGTCACGACGCCGGGTGGCTGGGTGGTGACCGTCTGGGCGGATCGGTCGTCGACGACGACGACGTTCACCGAACCGGCGGGCTCGACGCTGCGTCAGCGCCTGATCGGCACCGGCGGAAGTCACGTCGACAGCCTGGTGGTGGATACCGGCGGCCCGGTCGCCGCCGGCAGCTACGGCGGGCAGGTCGCGGTGACCGACACACCGAGCAGGGGGACGAACCTCACGATCGCCCTCCAGTGACCGCGTCAGTGCTGGAGGTTCGGGTCCCAGCGGTTGGCGATCAGCTTGAAGCTCGGGGTGTCGTCCAGCGAGGTCATCGCCTCGTAGATCCGGTCGTACTTCGTCGACGCGATCCGCCAGGCCCCGTCCGGGTCCTTGCGGTAGGTGTCGAGGTAGTAGCCGCCGCCCCGGATCTGGACCTTGAAGTCGGGCACGATCACGGTGTCCTCGAAGGCCCAGGACCCGGTGGCGGTGTCGCCGTCGACCTCGATCTCGGGGTGGTTGGCGACGTGGATCGTGATGATGCCGGGCCCGAGGTTCTCCGCCATGAACGCCACCACGTCGGCCCGGTTGTCGTAGTGCAGCGGCTTGTCCATCGCCTGGGTGCCGTAGCGCGCGACGACGTCCTCGGCCAGGCAGTCCCCGAAGGCGTCCCACTCCTTGAGGTCGAGGGTGCGGAAGTAGCGGTACTTGAGGCGCTTGATCTCCTCGATCGCGGCAAGGTCCATGACCAGCAGCCTAGAACCCGTTCTAGTTCTCGGCCACTGCCGATGGTCGAGCAGGCGAGCCTCTGGTCAGCGGGCGGAGCTGCCCTCGACGTAGTCGGAGTCGTGCGACTTGACCCAGGCCATCAGCTTGCGGAGCTCGCGGCCGGTCTTCTCGATCGGGTGCGACTCGGCCTGCTCGCGGAACTTCTTGAACTCGGGGGCGCCGGCGTCCTGGTCGTCGATGAACCGCTGGGCGAACGAGCCGTTCTTGATGTCCTCGAGGACGGCCTGCATGTTCTGCTTCACGCGCTCGTCGATGACCCGCGGGCCGGAGACGTAGTCGCCGTACTCGGCGGTGTCGGAGACCGACCAGCGCTGCTTGGCGATGCCGCCCTCGTACATGAGGTCGACGATCAGCTTCAGCTCGTGCAGGCACTCGAAGTAGGCCACCTCGGGCTGGTAGCCGGCCTCGGTGAGCACCTCGAAGCCGTACTGCACCAGCTGCGAGGCGCCGCCGCAGAGCACGGCCTGCTCGCCGAACAGGTCGGTCTCGGTCTCCTCGGTGAACGTCGTCTTGATGCCGCCGGCGCGGAGGCCGCCGATGCCCTTGGCGTAGGACAGCGCGAGCGGCCAGGCGTTGCCGGACTCGTCCTTCTCCACGGCCACCAGCACCGGGACGCCGCGGCCGTCGACGTACTCGCGGCGGACGAGGTGGCCGGGACCCTTCGGGGCGACCATGAACACGTCCACGCCGGCCGGCGGGGTGATGTAGCCGAAGCGGATGTTGAAGCCGTGGCCGAACACCAGGGTGTCGCCCTCGGCGAGGTTGGGCTCGACGGACTCGGCGTACAGCTTCCGCTGCACGTGGTCGGGGGCGAGGATCACGATGACGTCGGCCTCCTCCACCGCCTCGGCGGGCGAGAGGACCTTCAGGCCCTCGGCCTCCGCCTTGGCTCGGCTCTTGGAGCCCTCGGGCAGGCCGACGCGCACGTCGACGCCCGAGTCGCGCAGGGACAGTGAGTGCGCGTGCCCCTGGCTGCCGTAGCCGAGCACGGCCACGTGCTTGCCCTGGATCAGGGACAGGTCGGCGTCGTCGTCGTAGAACATCTCAGCCACGGGTGGCTTCTCCTTCTTGTTGTGTTGGTTCAGCCCGCTGCCGGCGGGGTGGGTACGGCGACCGGGCGCAGCGTGCGCTCGGAGATGGAACGCGAGCCTCGGCCGATGGCGACCTGGCCCGACTGCACGAGCTCGCGCACGCCGAAGGGCTCGATCACGCGCATGAAGTCGGCGATCTTCCCGGCGTTGCCGACCATCTGGATCGTCACCGCGTCAGGGGCCACGTCGATGACGGTGGCCCGGAAGATCTGCGCGGTGTCGAGCACCTGGCCGCGGGTCTCCGCCGTGGCGGAGACCTTGACCATCACCAGCTCGCGGTTGACCGACGCCTCGGGATCGAGCTCGACGATCTTGATCACCTCGACCAGCTTGTTGAGCTGCTTGGTGACCTGCTCGAGCGGCGAGGACTCCACGTTGACCACGATCGTCATCCGGGAGATCTCGGCGTGCTCGGTGGGGCCCACGGCGAGCGAGTCGATGTTGAACCCGCGTCGGCTGAACAGGCCCGCGATCCGGGCCAGCACGCCGGGCTTGTTCTCGACCAGGACGGAGAGGGTGTGGGTGCTCATTACAGCTCGTCCTCGTCGAAGTCGGGCGCCATGTCGCGGGCGTACTTGATGTCGTCGTTGCTGGTGCCGGCGGCGACCATCGGCCAGACCATCGCGTCGCGGTGCACCCGGAAGTCGACGACGACCGGCACGTCGTTGATCTCCATCGCCTTCTCGATCGTGGAGTCCACGTCGTCGGGCGAGTCGCAGGCGAGACCGACGCAGCCGTAGGCGTCGGCGAGCTTGACGAAGTCGGGGATCCGCTTGGAGTGCAGGTCGGTGTTGCTGTAGCGCGAGTTGTAGAACAGGGTCTGCCACTGGCGCACCATGCCGAGCGACTCGTTGTTGATCACCGCGACCTTGATCGGGATGTTGTTGATCGCGCAGGTGGCCAGCTCCTGGTTGGTCATCTGGAAGCAGCCGTCGCCGTCGATCGCCCAGACGGTCTGGTCGGGGACGCCGACCTTCGCGCCCATGGCGGCGGGCACCGCGAACCCCATGGTGCCGAGGCCGCCGGAGTTGATCCAGGTGTTCGGCTTCTCGTAGGGCACGTAGTGCGCGGCCCACATCTGGTGCTGGCCGACGCCGGCGGTGTAGACGGTGTCCTGGCCGGAGATCGCGCCCAGCCGCTCGATGACGTACTGCGGCGCGAGGCTGTCTGCCGGTGTGTCGTAGCCGAGGGGGTACTTGCTCTTCACGCCGGCCAGGAACGCCACCCAGGCCTCGTAGTCGCCGGTGGTGCCGGCCTCGGCCTCGGTGCGGAGGGCGACGATCAGGTCGCCGATCACCTCGCGCACGTCGCCGACGATCGGGACGTCGGCGTGCCGGTTCTTGCCGATCTCGGCCGGGTCGATGTCGGCGTGGATCACCTTGGCCCCGGGGGCGAAGGAGTCGAGGTTGCCCGTCACCCGGTCGTCGAAGCGGGCGCCCAGGCTGATGATCAGGTCGCTCTTCTGCAGGCCCGCCACCGCGGCGACGGTGCCGTGCATGCCGGGCATGCCGAGGTGCTGGGGGTGGCTGTCGGGGAACGCGCCGCGCGCCATCAGCGTGGTGAGCACCGGGATCCCGGTCAGCTCGGCGAGCACCTTGAGCTCCTCCGAGGCGCGGGCCCGGATCGTGCCGCCGCCGACGTAGAGCACCGGACGCCGGGACTCGAGGATCAGCTTCGCGGCCTCCCGGATCTGCTTGGCGTGCGGGCGCGACACCGGCCGGTAGCCGGGCAGGTGCAGCTCGGCCGGCCAGTCGTACGTCGTCTGCGCCTGCAGCGCCGACTTGGCGACGTCGACCAGCACCGGGCCGGGGCGCCCGGTGGAGGCGATGTAGAACGCCTCGGCGACGGTGCGCGGGATCTCGTCGGGGTTGGTGACCAGGAAGTTGTGCTTGGTGATCGGCATCGTGATGCCGCGGATGTCGGCCTCCTGGAACGCGTCCGTGCCGATCGCCGCCGCCCCGACCTGGCCGGTGACGGCCACGATCGGGACCGAGTCCATGTGCGCGTCGGCGAGCGGCGTCACCAGGTTGGTGGCGCCCGGGCCCGACGTGGCCATGCAGACGCCGACCCGGCCGGTGGCGGCGGCGTACCCCTGGGCGGCGTGCCCCGCGCCCTGCTCGTGCCGGACCAGGATGTGCCGGATCGAGGAGTCCATCAGCGGGTCGTACGCCGGCAGGATCGCGCCACCCGGGATCCCGAACACGTCGGTGGCACCCGCCGCCTCCAGCGACCGGATGAGGCTCTGCGCCCCGGTCATCTGCTCCGTCATCTGTCCTGTCCCTCGGTCCTCGATCGAATCCAACACCCCAACAACTGCACCAAACAAAAAGCCCCTCGGTTGCTGGGCAACGAGGGGCGACGCGCGGGCTAGTGGGTCAGCCGGCGCGTCCGATGCGTACAAGGTTCTTGGCGCATGCGGACACGGTAGCCGTCGGTTCGTCGTCTCGTCAGCACGAGTCTCTCAGCCGTCCCAGGATACGGGACGCCGATCCCACCATTTGGCGGCCGCGGCGGTCAGTGCGTCGCGGCCCTGCCAGGTGCGCGACGCAGGCCTTGTTGCCCTGGGCGTCGGCGAGCACCCAGAACGTCGGCGCGTGCTCGTCGGTGACCAGCGTCCCGCCCGCCTCGATGGCGGCCTGGATCCGGCCGGGCGCGACCTCGGGAGGCACCCGGATGTCGAAGTGGAATCGCTGCCGGGGCGGGTCGTGCGCGTCGGTCGTCTGGAACCACAGCGTCGGCAGCCGGCCGGCCCGGTCGACCAGCTCGCGGTCGTCCCCGTTGGACGTCTGCAGCCCGAGCACGGCCGCCCAGAACGGCTTGATCTCCTCGCAGTCGGCGCTGTCCAGCCCGATCTCCAGCACCTGGACGGCGGCGGTGTCGGCCTTGGCGCCGAGCTCGGCGGCGTACCCGCTGATCGTCCGGGCCAGCTCGACGTCGCGCCTGGTCACGCCCCCGCTGTCGTGGCTGGTCAGCCGGACGTCGACCCGCGGGTAGGTGAGGTCGATGTCGGGGTGGTGGTTGCGCTCCTCCGCCGCGGCGCCGATCCGGTTGACCAGCTCCAGCCCGGTCGCGAAGCTCCCGGTCTCGAACCGCGCGTGCAGGGTCCGGAACAGGATCCGCCAGTCGGAGAGCCCCTCGGCCTCGACGTCCTGGGAGCTGAGCTTCCGTTTCGGGTCGTCGTTCATGTTCCCGACCATGCCACGAACCGGGCTCACCGGCGACGCCTCGAGATGTCACACGCTTCCGACGAGCTCCGGGAACAGTTCCAGTTCGTGGCCCATCGCCGAGCTCACCTGGCGCAGCAACGGTCCGGACGGCCACGGTGTCCCAGTCATAGGCGGCGACCGCCTCGGTCGCAGAGAAGAGCGGACCCGAGAGTCGGTCCCGAGCAGCCTGGTAGCCCGAGAGCGCCACGTGCTCCGGCACCGACCCGCCCAGCGAGTCCAGGACAGCGTTCGCGAGTAGCTCGGCGTCTCGCAGTCCCGCCGTGATGCCGTGGGTGGTGATCGGGTCCTTGTAGTAGCCGGCGTCGCCGACGAGCGCCCACCCGGGTCCCCAGCACCGGCGCAGGTAACCCGGCATGCCGGGCCACCCCCGCAGGCGCTCCTCGGGCACGGCGGCCGACACCCTCGCGAAGAGCGTCGAGGACGCCTCGCCCAGCAACGTGGTGAACGCCTCGGCGGCGCCGGCCGGTCGGACGCCCCGCATCCGCGCCGTCGAGGTCCCCACGAACACACAGGTCAGCCCGTCGTCGGTGGGGATCAGCCCCGCCGCGACCCCGTCGCCGTACGCCCACTCGTAGCCGACGGTGGGCAGGTCGGCGAAGTAGCGGTAGAGCACGGCGCCGACCGCGCGCCCCTGCTGGACGAAGGGGGCGCGGGTGAGGGATGCCACGGTCGAACGGGCGCCGTCGGCACCCACCGTGATGCCGGCGCGAAGTGACACGTGCCGACCGGTCCGGTCTCGGGCTCGGACGCCGGCCACCCGGTCGTCGCGGCACAAGAGCTCGGTCACGACCGTCTCGTGCAGCACCTCTGCACCCGCAGCGGCTGCCGCGTCGACCAGGATGCGGTCCAGCAGCAGCGCGGCGTGGGGCATACAGGGCCTCGACGCCTGCGCTGGCCCGGAGGGCGACCTCGACGACTTCACCGTCGGCGTAGTGGAACCTGGTCCGCCGGATCGGCGGGGTCCCCGCGGCCACCACGGTCGGGAGCAGGCCCCACCGATCCAGCTGCAGTACGCCGGCGCGCATCAGTCCATGCGTGGAGAGGGTGTCGCTGCCGTAGCGGCCGCGGTCGAGCAGCGCTACCCGGACGCCGGCCCTCGCCAGCAGCATTGCCGTCGACGCGCCCGCGACCCTGCCGCCGACGACGACGACGTCGAAGTCGTCCATGGCGGTCAGCCGGTGGTGACGTCGATGGTCACCGGGACGCCGTTGGTGAGCACGTCGTACACGGCGGAGCGGAGCCGCGACTGCTCGACGACCCCGCGCAGCTTGTCGGGGTCATCGCCCGCGAGCCGGAAGCTGACCCGGATCTGCTGGTACCCGTTGCGGACCTCCTCGGAGAGGCCGAGGATCCCGAGCAGGTCCATGTCGCCCTCGACCGTGGACTCGACCGAGGTCAGGCTGACGCCGCGCGCCGCGGCGATGTTGGCGATGCCCGAGGTCAGGCAGGCGGCGATGGCGTGCAGCAAGAACTCGACGGGGGTCGGCGCGTGGTCCTCGCCCACCAGGACCTCGGGGTGGTCGGCGTCGAACGTCGACGGCTGACGGTGCACGAGCTCCTGCCCGGCTCCGTAGAAGCCGTGGATCGTGGACTGGTTGTGGGTTCCGCTGACCCACCGGTTGGTGGCCCGGAACTGGAACTTCGCGATCTCGGGGCTCGCCTTCACGGCGTCGAGGGTGGCGAACAGGGTGGCGGTGTCGACGCCGTTGCGGGTCGTGGTGTCGGAAATGGTCATGACTCGGATCTCCGTTCGTGATGTGGTGCCTGGGCTCCCACGGTCGGACCTGCGGCCGCCCGGCGGCATCCGTGGCCACCACGGATTACTTACGGATTGACCACGGCTCGGTGAAGTCCCACGATCGGTGGATGGTGGAGCCTCAGGCCCCGACGGACGCCGGCATCTCCGAGCGGGAGGCCGAGGTCCTGGCCCTGGTCGGTGACCACCTGACGAACGCGCAGATCGCGCGTCGACTCATCATCTCGGTCCGGACCGTCGAGAGCCATGTGTCGTCGCTGCTCCGCAAGTTCGACGTGACCGGCCGTCGTGAGCTGGCACGGCTCGCCCAGTCGTACGCCGCCGGCACCGAGGTGCCGGGTGAGGCCGACGCGACCGACGCCGATGCCGCGTCCCCGATCCACTACGCCCGCAGCGATGACCTCAACATCGCCTATCAGGTCACGGGCGCGGGCGATGTCGACCTGGTCCTCGTCGCCGGGTTCGTATCGCACCTGACACTCGACTGGACCGAGCCGCGTCATGCGCACTTCCTGTACCGGCTCGGCACCTTCTCGCGGCTGATCAGGTTCGACAAGCGCGGCACCGGCATGTCGGACCGGCCCGGCGAGCTCCCCGATCTCGAGACCCGGATGGGCGACGTGGCGGCGGTGATGGAGGCCTCGCGGTCCGAGCGAGCAGTGCTGTTCGGGTACTCCGAGGGCGGCCCGATGGCGATCCTCTACGCGGCCAGCCACCCGGAGCGGGTCCACGGCCTCGTCCTCTACTCCAGCTACGCGCGGCGGCTGTGGGCCCCGGACTATCCGTGGGGATTTCGCGCCGACGAGCGGGCCCGGTACGCCGTGCAGCTCGAGCAGGACTGGGCGTGGGAGGCCGACATGCGCCGCATGTGCCCGAGCGCCGACGAGGAGCTCGCCGAAGTGGTGGGGAGAGCGCTGCCGCGCGGCCGCCAGCCCGGGCGCGGCGCGTGCGCTCATCGAGATGGCGTCGCTGATCGACGTGCGTGACGTGCTTGGCGCCGTACAAGCACCGACGCTCGTGCTGCATCGCCGCGACGACATCGATGTCCACATCGAGGAGGGTCGCTACCTCGCCGCTCGCATACCGGGAGCTCGGTTCGTCGAGCTCGAGGGCACCGATCACTTCGTCGGCGTCGACCCGGACCAGATCCTCGATCCGGTCGAAGAGTTCGTCCGTGGCCTGGGGTCGTCCACGCCGACCGAGACGTCACTCACGACACTGCTCGCCGTACACCTCGAGAAGCCCATCGACGAGGCCTGGTTGCGCGGGATCATGCGGGGGGTGCTCGACGAGCACCGGGGTGTGCCTGCCATCGCCAAGCCCTCGGGTGTGCTGGCGACGTTCGACGGTCCTGGGCGAGCCGTGCGCTGCGGGCTGGCGCTGGTCCGCCAGGCTGCGGCCGCCGGCATGCACCTGTCGGTGGGCCTGCACACCGCCGAGATCGCCCGACGCGGGGCGCATGTCTCGGGCGACGGCGTCACCATCGCTCTGGAGGTCGCCGATCGGGCTCCGACCGGCGAGGTGTGGGTGACCTCGACCTTGCGCGACCTGACCCCGGGATCCGGCCTCTCGTTCGAGCCGCGGACCGAGATCGACGTGCCCGCGCTCGGCCGCAGTGTCGAGCTCGTTGCGGTCCGCTGACATGGACACGCCGCTCTCCTTCGCCGACCAAGGGGTGTCGGAGCGCGAGGCCGAGGTGCTCGCGCTGGTCGGGGACCACCTGACGAACCCCGAGATCGCACGTCGACTGTTCATATCGGTCCGCACCGTCGAGAGCCACGTGTCGTCGCTGCTTCGCAAGCTCGGCGTGGCCGACCGGCGGGCCCTGGCTGGGCTCGCCTCACACGCGCGGCTCAGGGGCCAGGACTCGGCATCGAATGCCTCGCTGCCCGCTCCGCTGACCTCGTTCGTGGGCCGCGCGGCCGAACGCGCCGCGCTCGCCGAGATCCTCGCCGGACACCGCCTGGTGACGGCCGTGGGACCGGGAGGCGTGGGGAAGACCCGGTTGGCCATTGCGGTCGCGGGAGACGTGGCCGACCGCTACCCGAACGGTGCCCGGTACGTCGACCTGGTCCCGGTCAGCGACCCGGCGATGACCGGCGTAGCCGTGGCGACCGCCCTCGGATTCGGCGAGCAGCCGGGAAGGTCGCACACGGACACCCTGGTCGCGAAGCTGGCCGCCACCGAGACGCTGCTGGTGCTGGACAACTGCGAGCACCTGGTGACCGGGGTGACCGGGCTCGTGGAGCGGCTGCTGACCGACTGCCCGGGAGTCACGGTGCTGGCCACCAGTACGACTCGGCTGCAGCTGCCGTTCGAGTACGTCCTCTCCGTGCCGGGCCTCTCCCTCGACGAGGCGGAGGAGCTGTTCGTGGAGCGGGCCGGCATGACCGGCTGGTCCTCGCGGTACGCCGAGGACCGGCGCCGGATCGCGTCGATCTGCACCCGGCTCGACGGGGTCGCCCTGGCGATCGAGCTGGCCGCGGCCCGGGTGGCGACCCTCGGTGTCGATGGCCTGGAGACGGGGCTGACCGACGCGCTCGGCCTGCTGACCGGCGGAGCCAGGCTCGAGCCCCGGCACCGGTCCGTCCGGTCGGCGCTCGACTGGAGCTTCGGTCTCCTCTCCGACGATGAGCAGGCGGTGCTGCGACGAGCCTCCGTGTTCGCCTCCCCGTTCACCTCGACGGCGGCAGCGGAGGTCACCGGATTCGCGCCGCTGACGGGGGACAACGTGACGCCGACCCTGGCGCGACTGGCCGACCACAACCTGGTGACGGTGCTCCGCCGCCCGACGGGCACGCGCTACCGGACGCTGGAGACCATCTGCCAGTACGGCGTCGAGCGAATGGACGACATCGGTGAGCTCTACGACGTACGCGGTCGTCATCTGGGCTGGTGCCTGGCGACGGCGGAGAGGTTGGCGGCCGACGAGGAGTCGGGTGTCGGGTTCGACGAGGTGGTGGACGATCTGCGGGCCGGGCTGGGCTGGGCGGTCGACCAACCCGCGTTGCGGGCCGACGCCCACCGGCTCGCCGTCCAGCTGGCACGGCTCGCCTACGCGCGAGGGAGGCTGAGCGAGGCTCAGGAGCGGTACGAGGAGGCGGCCGCGCTGGCGGCCGACCCCGCCGATGCCGCTCAGGCGCTGCACCTCGGCGCGGCCGTGGCCTGGGGCCGGCATGCGGGCAACGAGGCGATGAGGCTCTACCGTGCGGCGGCCGAGGCGGCCCGCCGTGCCGGCGACCCACGACGCGCCGCCCTCGAGCTGACGAGCGCCGCCGAGCTGATCACGAACGCACCGGGCATCATGTCCGAGCTGCCGCCGCCCGGCGCGGAGCGGGCGCTGCTGGGGGAGGCGCGCGCGCTCGCCGCCGGTGATGTCAACGTCGAGGCGGCCGTACTGACCATCACCACCGCGGCGGACGAGTTCGACCCGACGTACGCCGACCTGGCCGAACGTGCCGTCGACCTGGCCCATCGGGTGGGCGACACCCGCCTCGAGAGCCACGCGCTTGATCAGCTGACCGCCGCGCACCTCATCTGCGGCGAGGTGGACCAGGCCGTCGCCACCGTCCGACGTCGGGTCGAGCTGCTCGCGCCGCGGTCCCGCGACGTCGAAATGGCTTGGGAGTACTCGGACACCCTCCACATGGCTCCGATGGTCTACCTCGCCGCGGGCGACCTCGAATCAGCACGTCGCCACGCGCAGCAACGGAGCGAGCTGCCGTTCCTCCGCGAGGCGGACCACCTCGCCGTCGAGTGGTTGCTGACCACGGCGGCGGTCGCGGGCGACTTCGACGAGGCGATAGTGCTCGCTCGGCGCTTCCTTCGAGGATGGGACGAAGCAGGCCGGCCGCCGCTCGGAGGGATCGCCTTCGCCCCGGCCGCCGCGGCGATGGTCCACGGCATCCGAGGCGATACTGAAGGCCGCGACGAGTGGCTCCGGATCACCGCCGAGATGCGCCGGGTCGTCGAGCCGTTGCGCGGACGGCAGACGATCTACAGCCCGGCCTTCGACGGGATGGTGGCGCTGCACCACGGAGAGATCGGCATCGCGCTGACGCACGTGGCGGCCGACCCGGAGTCGTTCAAGCTCTGGCACGACGCCGCCTGGCGTCCGTGGTACACCGCCGTGTGGGCCGAAGCCGGAGTGCTGGCAAGACTGCCCGACCGACGTAGCCGTCTCGACCGCGCCCGGTTCGTCGTACGTGAGAACCCGATCGCCGCGGCGATCGTCGAGAGGGCCGCCGGGATCGACGCCGACGACACCGACGCGATCCGCGGCGCAGCCGCCGCGCTGGATGCCGCCGGTGCCCGTTACCAGCGAGCCCGCACCCTCGTGTTCGCCGGTGGGGAGGCACGGGCCCAGGGGCAGGCGATCCTGACGGAGCTGGGTGCGGCACCGATGGCCGGATGAGGTCGGCCCCGGGGAGCCGTCCACGGCTCAGCGCGGCACCACCAGCTCCTTGATCTCTCCGGGCGCGTGGGCGATCTCCCACCGATACCCGTCGGGATCGCCGAAGTATCCGCTGTAGCCACCCCACTCCCGCTTGCTCGCCGGCTCCACCGGGTCGGCGCCGGCGGCCCGCGCGGTGTCCAGCACCGCGTCGACCTCGGCGTCGCTCGCGAGGTTGTGGGCGATGGTGATGGGGGCGACGCCCGGACCGCGCCGGATCGCGCCGACCTCGGCCTCGAAGTGGGGCTCCACCCAGAACGACAGCAAGAGGTGCTGACCGGCCTGGATCATCAGTACGTCGCCCGGGACGTCCATGAAGGACTCCCAACCGAGGCCGTCGATGTAGAAGCGTCGGGTGGCGTCGAGATCGGCCACCGCCAGGGTCACCAGGCTGATTCGCTGGTCCATGCCCCCGACCCTGCCACAGCCCGGCGACAGCGTTCTAGGACGGTGCGCTCCGGTCGGGGAACGAGTGGTGCTCGTGCTGCACGCGCCACTCGCCGTCCTCCTTGCGGAGCCCGAGGGTGAGCCGTAGTCGCACGCCGGGCTGGGCCTCGAGCTCGTCGGGCATCCCGCATCGCAGCAGCGCAGCTGCGTAGGCGACGTCTGCTCCGGTGGTCACGTCGAGCGAGACGATCTCGAACGTCGCGCCCTCGGCCTGCCACCGGAAGAAGGGCGGCCACACGTCGCGGTAGGCGTCGATGCCGCGGACGCCGTTGTCCGGCGGCGGCACGTCGAACATCACGATGTCGTCGGTGTGCCGGTCCAGCACCTTCGCCAGGTCGCCGGCGTGCACGGCCGCCGCCCAGCGCTCGACCAGATGCCCGGATCTCCTGCTCGTCGTCCATGTGTTCCTCCCTCTGGGTCAGTCGAACGTCTGAGTGATCTCCCGCCGCTCGCCGTCGACGACCACCGTCGCCGTCGCGCCGAGCACCAGCGGCAGGAACGGCTGGACGTGGCCGCACTCGACGTCGAGCACGACCGGCAGGCCCAGCGGGCCCAGCGCGTCGAGGACGGCCTCCCGCTGGGTCAGCTCCGGACTGTCGGGCGCTCCCGTCCGCCCGACCAGGATCCCGGTGGCCTGCTCGAACCAGCCGGCGTGCCGGAGTCCGTGCAGGGCCCGGCCGATCGAGTAGGCGTCCTGCTCCGAGGCCTCGAGGAAGACCACGATGCCGTCGTCGGCGTGCTTCCGGCCGAACGCCGCCACGTCGCCGTACGGCGTCCCGGCGAGCGGGGACAGCACCTCGATGCAGCCGCCGACCAGCCGCCCGCCGAACTCCGCGGAGCCGCCGCCGAGCAGCGACCAGGTGCCCTCGAGGTCGAGCGTCATCTCGCTGACCCCGGGGTCGGCCTCGTAGTCGTCCCAGCCCTCCCGGTAGCGGCCCGGGCTGGACTGGGTGAACGGCGCCGTCGCGGACGCGACCTCCGTCCAGTGCAGCGTGCCGGGCGCGGGCCGGAACGCCGTGTCCATCAGGTTGCTGCCGTGCAGGGTCGCCCAGCCGGTCAGCAGGGTGAGCGGCAGCATCACCGTGCTGAGGTCGCTGAACCCGACCATCCAGGTCGGGTCGGCCGATCCCAGCGCCTCCCAGTCGATGATGTCGAGCAGGTCGATCGCGAGCTCGCCGCCCCACGGCGGCGCGACCGCGCGGATCCCCGGATCGCGCAGCATGGCGGTCAGCTCCGCCGCGCGCTGCTCCTTGGGGGCGGAGGTGACGCCGCCGCCGTACACGCACTCGCCGAGCACCACGTCGTAGCCGCGGTCACGGAGGTTGGCGATGCCGGCATCGATCCGCGGCCGGAGGTGGTCGGGCACGCCGCTGGACGGCGCGGTCACGCCGATGGTGTCGCCGGGACGCAGCGGGGCCGGAAAGCGCATGCCTTCAGGCTGACAGCCCGGCGAGCACGTCGCGAACCGTTTCCAGACCGCGTTCGACCTCGGCGTACGACGTCGACAGAGGCGAGAGGCCGAGCCGCAGGCCGTCGGGTTCGCGGAAGTCGGGCAGTACGTCGCGCCGCCACAGCGCCGCGGTCACGTCCCTCATCCGCTGGTGGCGCAGCGTGACGTGTCCGCCGCGCAGGTCCGCGTCGCGG
The DNA here is from genome assembly GCA_963813615.1 of uncultured Actinomycetota bacterium. Taxonomy (GTDB): domain Bacteria; phylum Actinomycetota; class Actinomycetes; order Propionibacteriales; family Nocardioidaceae; genus Nocardioides. The sequence continues at coordinate 255,934 of CAWFAE010000012.1, read as the reverse complement.
GGCGAGGCGACCTCGACGCCGGGCAGGTCGCGGTCGGCGAGCCCGATGGCGTGCGCGGTGAGCCCGAGGGACTTCGCGCGCACCGCCTCGACCCCGGCCTTCTCCACCAGCGCCAGCATGTCCTGGAGGGCCAGCATCCCCACGATCGGTGGGGTGCCGCTGAGCATCCGCCGGATGCCGGTGGCGGGCTGATAGAGGGGCCCCATCTCGAACGGGGCGGCGGCGCCCATCCAGCCCTGGATCGGCTGCGCCACGTCGTCGAGCAACCGGGTCGCGACGTAGCAGAACGCCGGCGAGCCGGGTCCGCCGTTGAGGTACTTGTAGGTGCAGCCGACGGCGAGGTCGACGTCCCAGGCGTCCAGCGCGACGGGCAGCGCCCCGGCGGAATGGCAGAGGTCCCAGAGCACCAGCGCACCTGCGTCATGCGCCATCCGGGTGAGCGTCGGCACGTCGGCCACCCAGGCGGACCGGTAGGCCACATGGCTGAGCAGCACGACGGCGGTCCGCTCGCCGAGCACGGCGGCCAGCTGGTCGGCGGTGATGCCGGCAGCGGGGTCGACCTCGACCCAGCGCAGGGTCAGCCCGCACTCCTGCGCGACGCCCTCGGCGACGTAGCGGTCGGTCGGGAAGTTGTCGCGGTCGAGCACGATCTCGGTGCGCCCCGGACGCAGCGCTGCCGCCGCCCGCAGCAGCTTGTAGAGCAGCACCGTCGTCGAGTCGCCGACCGCGGTCTGGCCGGGTGCCGCGCCCACCACGATCCGGCCGAGATCGTCGCCGATCACCTCGGGCAGCTCGAACCAGCCCTCGTCCCAGCCCCGGATCAGCCGGCCGCCCCATTCCTCCTCGACGAACCGCCGCAGCCGCGGCCCGGTCACCTTGAGCGGGCGGCCCAAGGAGTTGCCGTCGAAGTAGACCAGCGGCGACTCGGCTCCCACGAAGTGATCGCGGAACGCCGCCAGCGGGTCGTCGCGGTCCAGGTCCTCGGCGCTCTTCACGCGCCCTTGTCTACAACAGAAGGCCTACTGGAACGACACGAACCGCACGTCGGGGCGGAGCCGATGCACCTGGGCCGAGCCCATCCGCGGCCGGTCCTCGTCGTAGAACAGCTTGAAGCCCATCGCGAACTGCCGCGGCCGGGCGACCGCGTCGTAGGTGGCCAGCTTCTGGCCGGGGGTGCCGAATCCGTCGACGTGCTGGACCATCGCGAGGTTCGCCCGTGGGCCGATCGCGCCGATGTCCTCGATCATCGAGGTGCGGAACTGGTGCAGCACGAACAGCTTCTGGGGCAGCCCGCGCTGCTTGGTCAGCTGGGAGAGCCAGCGGGCGGTCCGGTTGACCTCGAACGCCGAGACGTGGCCGATCCGGGTGCCGGGCACCGCCTTGTGCATCCGCCACTCCGGGTCGAGCGCCAGGCCCACGTGCGGCTCCTCGAGCGCCCACTTCCAGCGCCGGGCCACGTCGAGGAAGTCGCTGCGACCGGGCTGGATGTCGAGCAGGAGGAGGGCGTTGTTGCGGCGCGCTGCCTCGACGTACTGGCGTACGGCGGCGTGGTCGATGTCGTGGCTGTAGTCGCGGTCCTTGCCGGGCGAGCGGTCGGCCACCGTGACGATCAGCTCGTAGACCGGAAGCACGGGCTGGCTCGGCCTGGCGAAGCCCGCGGCCGCGTCGAGGAGCCGTCGATGCATCTCGTCGGGACCGGACTCGCCGAGAACGCCCAGGGCGCCGGTGCCCGCGGTGCCGTAGTAGGCCACCAGGAACCGGCCGTCGTCGAAGATCCCCTCGCGGGGCTCCGACGGCAGGGATGCCCGCGGGCGTGGCGACGACTGCGCGGGTGGTCGCGCGGGCTCGTGCACCTCGCCCGCCCGTGCTGCGGCCGCCGGGGACTGCTCGCGGGTGTCGGGCGGGTCGTTGGTAACGCGGACCAGCCCGGCGACGCCGATCAGCAGCGCCATGGCCACTACCGAGAGGACGACGCCGTGGCGCTCGAGGTCGAGACGGAAGCTCACGGGTCTCAGGAGGTCACCGCTCCGTGCGCGGCCGACTGGACGACCTTGGCGTACTTGCCGAGCACCCCGCGGGTGTACTTCGGCGGCAGCGGCTCCCAGCCGGCCTTGCGGTCCTCGAGATCCGGCATCTCCACCTCGAGGGTGCGGTTGAGGACGTCGAGGGTGATCGGGTCGCCGTCCCGCACGAACGCGATCGGACCGGCGTCGACGGCCTCCGGAGCGATGTGGCCGACACAGAGCCCGGTGGTGCCGCCGGAGAACCGACCGTCGGTCACCAGCAGCACGTCCTTGCCGAGCCCGGCGCCCTTGATCGCGCCGGTGATCGCCAGCATCTCGCGCATCCCGGGGCCGCCCTTGGGACCCTCGTAGCGGATCACCACGACGTCGCTGGGGCTGGATCTTGCCCTCCGTGAGCGCGTCGAGCGCCGCCCGCTCTCCGTCGAAGACCCGGGCGGTGCCGGTGAAGACCGAGTCGTCGAAGCCGGCCGACTTCACGACCGCACCCTCGGGAGCCAGCGAGCCCCGAGGATCGTCAGCCCGCCGGTCTTGTGGATGGGCTCCGCCAGGGTGCGCACCACCGTGCCGTCCAGCTGGGCCGGGGCCAGGTCGTCGAGGTTCTCCGCCATCGTCTTGCCGGTCACGGTGAGACAGTCACCGTGCAGCAACCCCGCGTCCAGGAGGGCGCGCATCACCACCGGGATGCCGCCGACCTCGTCGAAGTCGACCCATGACGTACTTGCCGAACGGCTTCAGGTCGCCGAGGTGGGGCACCTTGTCGCCGATCCGGTTGAAGTCGTCCAGGGTCAGGTCGACCTCGGCCTCCCGGGCGATCGCCAGCAGGTGCAGGACGGCATTGGTCGAGCCGCCGAGCGCCATCGTGACCGCGATCGCGTTCTCGAACGCCTCGCGGGTCAGGACCTGCCGCGCGGTGATGCCCCGCCGCAGCATCCCGACGACGGCCTCGCCGGACCGGTGCGCGAAGCCGTCGCGGCGCCGGTCGACCGCGGGCGGTGCGGCCGAGCCGGGCAGCGCCATGCCCAGCGCCTCGGCCACTGCGGCCATCGTGTTGGCGGTGTAGGCGCCGCCGCAGGCTCCCTCACCGGGACAGATCGCCCGCTCGATCTCGTCGACCTTCTCACGCGAGATCTTGCCGGCGAGGCAGGCGCCGACCGCCTCGAAGGCGTCGATGATCGTGACGTCCTGTCCGTCGACCTTGCCGGGCAGGATCGTTCCGGCATACAGGAAGACGCTGGCGAGGTCGAGGCGCGCCGCGGCCATCAGCATGCCGGGCAGGGACTTGTCGCAGCCGGCCAGCAGCACCGACCCGTCGAGCCGCTCGGCCATCATCACGGTCTCGACCGAGTCGGCGATCACCTCGCGGGAGACCAGCGAGAAGTGCATGCCCTCGTGGCCCATCGAGATCCCGTCGGAGACGGAGATGGTGCCGAACTCGAGCGGATACCCACCCGCCGCGTGTACGCCGTTCTTGACGGCCTTGGCGAGCCGGTCGAGCGAGAGGTTGCAGGGGGTGATCTCGTTCCAGCTCGAGGCGACGCCGATCTGGGGCTTCGCGAAGTCCTCGTCCTGCATGCCGACCGCGCGCAGCATCCCGCGAGCGGCGGCCTTCTCCAGCCCGTCGGTGACGTCGCGCGAGCGCGGCTTGATGTCCGGCTGATCCATGCGAGAAGCGTACGGGGCGGGACCCGTCGGTCTCGCGCGGGTTTCAGGCCTCGGCGGCCGCCTTGAGCCGGGCCAGCCCCTTGTCGAAGTCCTTGCCGACCAGCCGGTCCATGCCCATCACCCGGGTGAAGAGCCCGGACACGCCCTTGTGCTCGCCGGACATCGTCCAGGTGACCTCGGTGGCGTCGCCGGCCGGAGTCAGGGTGAACCGCACGTCGTTGGTGGCCGCGAAGGGCTTGAGGAAGACCAGCTTGATGTCGACCCGGTCCGGGGCGGACCCGGTGATCTCCATCGAGCCCTCGCCCGCCTTGCGGTTGCCCTTCCAGGCGTAGTGCGCGCCGACGCCCTGGTCGGCACCGCTGTAGGTGCGCTGCAGGGCCGGATCGACGTCCTCCCACGGCGACCACTTCGGCCACTCGTGGAAGTCGTCGATCAGGGCGTGGACCTTGGCGGGCTCGGCGCTGACGGTCGTCGAGCGACTGAACTCGAAGCTGCTCATGGCTGGATGCTCTCAGACCTTTGCAGCCCTGACGACCATCACGTCGGGGAGATCGGCGACCACCTGCCGCCAGGTCTCGCCCGCGTCGGAGGACCCCCACACCGCGCCGTTGCGGGCCCCGAAGTAGAGCCCCGCGGGGTCGTGGGTGTCGGCGCACATCGCGTCACGCATCACCCCGACGTAGAAGTCGTCGTGCAGCCCGTCGCCGAGCTCCTCCCAGGAGCGGCCGGCGTCGCGCGAGCGCCAGACCCGGGCCTTGGCGTCCGGCGGATAGCGCCGGTCGCCGCCGTTCATCGGGAACACGAAGACGGTGTCGGGCTCGTGCGGGTGCACGACGACCGGGAACCCGAAGTCGGCAGGCAGCCCGTCACCGATGTACTCCCAGCTCGCGCCGTGGTCGTCGGAGCGGTAGACGCCACCGTGGTTCTGCAGGTAGAACCGCTCCGGGCGGCCGGGGTCGCGGGTCACCTTGTGGACGCACTGGCCGAACTCCGGGTACTGCTGGCCCTCGGGGAGGAACTCCGCCCGGATGCCCTGGTTCCGCGGCTCCCACGAGGCACCGCCGTCGTTGGTCTGGTAGACGCCGCCGGTGGAGATCGCCACGGTCACGGACTTGCGGGTCGGTCGGGTGCGGGAGGATCGTGTGGAAGGCCTGGCCGCCGAAGCCCGCGCCCCAGTCGGGCCGCTGCGGGTGGTCCCAGAGGGCCCGCTCGAGGGCGAACGACTCACCGCCGTCCTCGGAGCGCCAGACCGCGCCGGGCTCGGTGCCGGCGTACACCACCCCGGGCTCGGCGCCCGGCGCCAGCTGCCAGACCCGTTCGACGGACGCGCTGACGTCCTCGGGGAACCGGATCGCGCCGTCGGGCGACTCCTGCCAGGTCGCGCCCAGGTCGTCGGTACGACGCACCTGCGGGCCGAGCCAGCTGGACGATGCGCCGGAGAGCAGCCGGGGCCGGTCGCCGCGGGTGTCGATCATGCAGGAGTAGACCTCCTCCATGTCGTGGTGCGGGCCGGTGAACTCCCATTCCTCGCGCCCATCGTCCGACGTACCGATCCACAGGCCCTTCCGGGTCCCGACCATCAACACCGTGCCCATCGCGCACTCCCTCTCGCTCGGCCAACCTGGCTGTCCACCTAGATTGACCCGGTGGCGACCCCCAATCCATCGGTCAGGATCTCACCGATCTGGCTGGTGCTGGTAGGGATCGCGTCGGTCCAGCTCGGGGCCGGGATCGCGAAGACGCTGTTCGACGAGGTCTCGCCCGAGACGATCGTGTGGCTGCGCCTGGTGACCAGCGCCGTGGTGCTCGCCCTGATCGCCCGCCCGGCGCTGCGCGGCCGGTCCGGCAACGACTGGCTGGTGGTGCTCGCCTTCGGCGCGACCCTCGGCCTGATGAACTGGGCGATCTACCAGTCCTTCGCGCGGATCCCGCTCGGGATCGCGGTCACCATCGAGTTCATCGGGCCGCTGACCCTGGCCGTCATCGGGTCCCGGCGACCACGCGACCTGGCCTGGGTGGTGCTCGCCGGGCTCGGCGTCGCGCTGCTCGGCCTGGAGCCTGCCGACCTCGACGTCGTCGGCGTGCTGTTCGCGCTGCTGGCCGGCGCGGCCTGGGCGGCGTACATCCTGCTCAGCGCGCAGACCGGCCGGCGCTGGGAGGGGCTCGACGGGCTGGCGATGGCCAGCGTCGTGGCCACCCTGGTGCTGACCCCCGTGGTCGCCGGCTCCGGCGGCGGTGGCCTCGACGAACGGATCGTGCTGCTCGGCGCCGCGGTGGGGCTGCTCAGCTCGGTGATCCCGTACAGCTGCGAGATGGCCGCGCTGCGGACCCTCCCGCCGTCGGTTTTCAGCATCCTGATGAGCCTCGAGCCCGCCGCCGCCGCGCTCGCCGGCATGCTGGTGGTCGGCGAGTTCCTCACCGGCATCCAATGGGTCGCACTCGTTTGCGTCGTCATCGCCAGCATCGGTGCCACCCGGAGCCGGCCGATGATCGGCGAGCCGGCACCGGACTAGTTCACGTAAAAGTCACGTGTTGGTGATGCGGCGAGGCCTCGACGGGGCTACGTTCGGGGGAACCCCCCACCCGGAAGCTGCGCCCATGCATCCACCCGGTCTCCCGTTCACGTCCATCATCAACGACCTCCGCTCCTGGCCCCAGACCTCCCAGGAGCAAGCCCGCCGCAACGCCATGCTGGCGGCCACCGCCTGCGCCCAGCGCCGCGTCGAGCGCCAGGAGGTGGAGGAGTACTTCGCCTCCCTGACCGCCCCTGCTGAACCCCTGACGAAGCAGGCGCGCGCCGATTAACCACAGTCGGTGAGGTGTCCGGGCTGACCGCTCGGGCAGAATCGAGGCATGTCCACCTCCGCCGCCCGCGCCGCTGACACGACCGCCTCACTCGGTTTCAGCGACCTCCTCTCCGACGACGGGACCCACCTGCGGGCCTGGACCAACGACCCCGAAGGGGTGATCGACGGGCCGACGGTGGTGCTGTGCAACGGGCTCGGCACCAACCCCTACGCCTGGCCGGCGCTGCTCGACCCCGACTGCGGTGTTCGCGTGGTGTCGTGGAACCACCGGGGCACCGGCGGGTCCGACCGGCCGGCGGACCCCTCGCACGTCGAGATCCAGCACTTCGTGCAGGACGCGCTCTCGGTGATGGACCACTTCGGCATCGACCAGGCGGTGCTGATGGGCTGGTCGATGGGCGTCAACACGATGTTCGAGCTCGCCGTCCACCACCCCGAGCGGGTGAAGGGCCTGTTCGCCGTGGCGGGGGTGCCGGGTGACACGTTCGCGACCATGCTCGGGCCGATGTTCGTGCCGCGGTTCGTCGCCCGGACGCTGACGGTCGGGTTCTCGACCGTCCTCAAGTACGCCGGCAAGGCGATCAGCCCGGTCAGCACCCGGCTGCCGGTGGGGCCGCGCACGATCGCGGTGATCTCCCACTCCGGGTTCATGTTCCCGGTGGCCGACCGGGAGCTGGCCGTGAAGGCGGTCTCGGAGTTCCTGACCACGCCCGTCGACTGGTACTTCCACCTCGCGCTGAGCACGTCCAAGCACGCCCGCGTCTCGCTGAGCAAGGTGCACGTGCCGGCGCGGTTCGTCGCCGGCTCCTACGACGTGCTCGCCGGCACCCGAGACATGGCCTCCGCGGCCAGGCGCCTCGAGCAGGGTGAGTACGTCGAGCTGCGCGGCACGCACTTCATCGCGATGGAGCAGCCGGAGCAGGTGCACGAGCTGCTGCTCGAGTTCCTGGAGACGGTCGGCTGATGCGTCGGGCTCTCGCGCTGCTCGCCTGCACCTTGTTGGTGACGGCCTGCGACCAGGGCGGCAACGAGAGCACGATCGAGATCACCGGCACCACGCCCCCGGCCTCCGGCGAGACCACCACCGAGCCGACGGCACCGACCGCCCCGACCTCCTCGGCCACCGACAACGGCGGCCCGCCCAAGGTCGTCGACACCATCGCCACCGGGCTCGCAGGCGCCGTGGGGCCTGGACTTCTTCGCGAACGGCGACGCGATCGTGACCGAGCGCGACACCCGCCGGGTGCTGCGGGTCACGCCCGACGGCGAGGTCACCGAGCTCGGCACCATCGAGTCGGCCACCCCGCAGGGTGAGGCCGGGCTGCTCGGCGTGGCCCTCTCTCCCGACTTCGAGAACGACCGGACGGCGTACTTCTACGTCAGCACGACCTCCGACAACCGGGTGGTGCGGGCCGAGCTCGACGGCGACCGGCTCGGCGCGGAGGAGCCGATCCTGACCGGCATCCCGAACGGCTTCATCCACGACGGTGGGCGCCTGGAGTTCGGACCCGACGGCTACCTCTACGTCTCCACCGGCGAGACCGGCACGCCGTCGCTCGCGCAGAACCGCGACTCGCGCGCCGGCAAGATCCTGCGGATCACCACCGACGGCGAGCCGGCGCCGGGCAACCCGTTCGACTCCGAGGTGTGGACCTGGGGCCACCGCAACGTCCAGGGCCTGGCCTTCGACGGCAACCGGCTCTGGGCCTCGGAGTTCGGGCAGGACACCTTCGACGAGCTCAACCTGATCAAGCGCGGCGACAACTACGGCTGGCCGGAGTTCGAGGGCAAAGGCGGCGCCCCCGAGTACGTCGACCCGCAGCTCACGTGGTCGACCGAGGAGGCCTCGCCGTCCGGGCTCGCCTACGCCGACGGCTACCTCTGGATGGCGGCGCTGAACGGCGAGCGGCTGTGGCGGGTAGAGGTCGACGGCAACCGGGCGCGGAACCCGAAGGGCTTCTTCGTCGGCGACTACGGCCGGATGCGGACCATCGGCGTCGCCCCCGACGGCCGGCTGTGGCTGATGACCAGCAACCGCGACGGCCGCGGCGAGCCGGCCAAGAACGACGACCGGATCCTGCTCGTCGAGCCCTGACGCTGGTCGAGCAGCGAGGGCCAGCGACGGTCATCGAGACACCGCAAGGGCAGGTATCCGGCTCAACCACGGGCCTGAACCGGCCACACCTACTACCGCGACGGCACCGGCACCACCGACCTCGGACGGCTCACCCGATCACGACCACCTGGCTGACCAGGTAGGCCGCGAGGGCGAGCTCCACGCACGCACCGAGAACATCCCCGGTGACGCCGCCGATCCGGCGCCGGGCCACGACCACCAGCACCCCGGCCGCGGCCACCGCGACGGCCACGCCGGCGACTCCACGCCACTGGTCGACAAGACCGGCGGCCATCGCCACCGCGCCCACGACCACCGCTGCGAGGACCGGCGGCACGGACCCGGCGACCCCGCTCCCCAGACCGTCGGCGCGGGCCGGTGGGACTCCCCGTGCGCAGGCCACGACCAGCGTGGCGCGGCTCGCCACCACGGCGAGGCAGAGCGTGCCGGCGGGCAGTCCCGCCAGCGCAGACACCTGGACGAGCAGCACGAGCACGAGCGCTACGACGCCGACGGGGCCGACGTCCCCGCGGCGCATCACCTCCAGCCGGCGCCCGCGGTCGCCCTGCACCGCCAGGCCGTCGGCGGTGTCGGCCAGCCCGTCCAGGTGGAGGAACCCCGACCCGAACGCCAGCACCGCGACCGCCAGCGCGGCGGTGAGCAGCGGCGGCGCCTCCACGGCGTCCCCTGCCCAGGCGACCAGACCGGCCGCCGCGCCGAGCGGCAGTACGACGAGCGGTGCCAGCGCCATCGCGAGCCCGGCGACCGGTGGGCCGACCGTCCGCGGCGGCGGGACCGGGAGCACGGTGAGGGTGCCGGTCGCCAGCCGGAGCCCGTCGCCGAGCGAGCTCACCCGGTGACCTCGGCCAGGGTGGCCATCCCGTCGAGCAGGAGCGGCGCGGTGCGGAGCACCGGCAGCGCGGTCAGCGCACCGCTGCCCTCGCCGAGCCGCAGCTCCAGGTCGAGGATCGGACACAGCCCGAGCGCCTCCAGGGCGAGCCGGTGCGCCGGGCTCGGTCGAACGATGTCCGGCGCACCACCAGGCCGACGACCCCGGAGCCAGACGTTCGGCGAGCAGGGCGCAGGTCCCGGAGATGACGCCGTCCAGGAGCACCGGCGTCCCCCGCTCGGACGCACGGACCAGGAAGCCGGTCGCCGCGGCCAGGTCGGCACTGCCCGCGACGCGCAGCAGGGCCATCGGGTCGTGGCGATGCGGTGCGGCCCGGTCGATGGCGGCGTCGACCACGGCCCGCTTGGCGTCCAGGGTCGGGTCGTCGACGCCGGTGCCACGGCCCACCACGTCCGCGGCACGCAGGCCGAGCAGAGTCCCGACGAGCGTCGCGGCGACCGTGGTGTTGCCGATGCCCATGTCACCGGGGACCAGCAGGTCGGCACCCGCGTCGATCTCCTCGTCCGCGACCCGACGCCCGCTCGCCAGCGCGGCCTCGACCTGTTCGGCCGTCAGCGCGTCCTCGAGGTCGATGGCACCCGAGCCGCGGCGCACCTTGTGCTCGACCACCTCGGCCGGCACCCCGGCCAGGTCGTCGTCGACGCCGAGGTCCAGCACCCGCACCCGAGCGCCGTGCGCCCGCGCCAGCACCGTGACCGCCGCGCCACCGCGCAGGAACTCCCGCACCATCAGCGCCGTCACCTGCCGTGGGTACGCCGAGACCGGCGACGTACCGGTCGTGACGCCGTGGTCGCCCGCGAACACGACCACCGCCACCTCCGCCGGCGGCCGCGGGTGGGCCGAACCCTGGACCCCGGCCAGCCAGACCGCGAGCTCCTCGAGGCGGCCCAGGGCGCCCAGTGGTTTCGCCAACCCGTCGAGCCGCTGCCGGGCCTGCGGCCCGCGCCTCCTCGTCGACCGCCGCCGGACCACTCATGCCGTCTCCCCTGTCAGTCGCTGCACCCGCCCGGCCACCACCAGGCGTACGTCGTCGCTCTCGGTGGCCAGCCGCTGGTTCAGCCGGCCCAGGGCATCGCGGAACAGCACCCCGGCCCGCGTGCCGGGCACCACGCCGCTGCCGACCTCGTTGCTGACCGCCACCACCGGCACCGCGGCCGAGCGCCACGCCGCCACCAGGCGCTCCACCTCGGCGTCGAGCCGCCGCTGCCACTCCGTGTCGCCGTCCGCCGAGTCCCACGCGCCGGCCTCGTCCATCGCCGCGGCCAGCCAGGTGGCCAGGCAGTCGACGAGCACCGGCGCCTCGGCGCCGGCCAGCACTCCTGCGACGTCGGTGGTCTCCCGGGTGGTCCAGCCGGCGGGCCGGTCGCGGCGGTGGGCGGCCACCCGGGCGGCCCAGTCGTCGTCGGTGCCGTCGGGCACCGGCCCCGGGGCGACGTACAGAACGTCGGTCCGGTGAGCCAGCAACCGTTGCGCGTGCCGGGACTTGCCCGACCGCGCGCCGCCCAGCACCAGCGTCCGGCTCACCGGTACGGCGTCGGGTACGACGATCGCGGCGCCCGGGCCACCCTCCGGCAGCGCCGCGCGCAGTGCGGAGACGAGACGGGCGCGGACCTCGGCGTCGGGGTGCACGGCGACCCGGACGTACCGCCCGTCGAGCCCCGGGAACGTCGTCGCCCGCCGCACCGCGATGCCGTGCTCGAGCAGCCGCACCCGCAGCCAGTCGTCCTCCCCGCGCAGCAGCAGGAAGTTGGCCGGGGACGGCCACACGCTGAGCGGGAGCGAGGACAGGTCGTCGAGCAGGCCGGCACGGGCACGCGCGACCGCGTCCGCGCGCTCTCGCCGTTCGTCCTCGGCGCCCACGAGCAGCGTGGTGGCGCGGACGGCCGGGGAGCTCACCGGCCACGGCTGGCGGAACGCACGAAGCCGGCCGGTCAGCTCCGGCCCGGCGAGCAGGTAGCCCACCCGCAGCCCCGCCAGCCCCCACAGCTTGGTGAGGCTGCGCACGCACACGAGCCCCGGGATCCCCGCGGCGTACGCGCTCGCGGCGTCGGGCAGGAAGTCGGCGAACGCCTCGTCCACGACCAGCACCCGGCCCGGCCTGGCCAGGGCGGCCAGCACCTCCTCCGGCTCGTGGCGTCCGGTCGGGTTGTCCGGCCGGCCCAGCACGACCAGGTCCGCCTCGTCGGGCACCGCGGCGGGGTCGAGTGCGAAGCCGTCGGCGGCGTCGCGGACGACCCGGTGCACGGGGACCCCGCAGGAGCGAAGCGCCGCCTCGGGGGCGGTGAACGACGGGTGCACGCAGGCCGCGAGCCGGGGCCGCAACGCCTGGGCGAGCAGCCAGAACGCCTCCGCGGCGCCGTTGAGCAGCAGGCACTCGTCGGTCGCCACGCCGTGCCGAGCGGCGACCGCCTCCAGCGCCGGAGCCTGGTCGGGGTACGCCGCCAGGTCGATCGTCTGCAGGTCACGGATCAGCCAGTCGGGCGGCGGCCCCCAGACGTTGACGGCGAGGTCGACGGCTCCGGGCGGGACCTGGCGGTCGCCGTGGTCGTACGAGGGGGTCGCCCATCGCTAGAAGTCGATCCCGCGCTTGGCCCGCACGCCGGTCTCGTAGGCGTGCTTGACCTTGCGCATCTCGGTGACCGTGTCGGCGAGCTCGACCAGCTCGGGCGGCGCGTTGCGGCCGGTGCAGAACACGTTGGTCCGCTCGGCCCGGCCGCGGATGGCGGCCCACACCGGCCCGGCCTCGATCCACCCGTAGTTGACCGGGTAGGTGATCTCGTCGAGCACGAGCAGGTCGTACTCGCCCGAGGTCAGCGCGAGCGCCGCCGCCGTCCAGGCCTCGCGGGCGATGACGGCCGAGCGGTCGAGGTCGTCGGACTCCCAGGTGAAACCGTCGCCGATGGTCCACCAGTCGACGCCCAGCCGGCGGGCGATCGCCTCCTCGCCGACCCGCCACTTGCCGGACTTCATGAACTGGATGACGCCCACCGACCAGTCCCGGGCCACCGCCCGCATGATCGTGCCGAACGCGGCGGTGGACTTGCCCTTCCCGTCGCCGGTGTTCACCAGCACGATCGACGGCACGTCGCGCCGGGGTGGCCGGGTCCGCTCCCGCTTCGGAAGGGGCTCCCGGGGCGTCTGGGTCGGGGTCATGGTCGTCCTCCTCGGTGGTGGGTCAGGTGCTCGGCGACCGCGGCGACCGCGAAGGCCGCCACTGCGGTACGACGGGCGAGCCGGACCGCCCGCTCGACGTCACCGGCGCCGGGATCGGCGCCGGTCGGGTGCAGCACGTAGTGGTCGCGCTTGCTCAGCCTCAGGTCCAGGCGCAGGGCCAGGGCCGCCATCGGCCAGCCCGCGTTCGGCGATGCGGTACGTCGTGCCTCCGACCGCAACCGGGTCAGCTCGACCGGGCCCCGCAGCAGCAGCGCGGTGAGCCGCGCGGGGACCAGGTTGAGCGCGTCGTCGGCGCGGGCGGCCACCGTGCCGGCGTACCGCCAGCGCGGGGAGCGGTAGCCCCAGCAGGCGTCGGCGGTGTTGGCGAAGCGGTAGAGCGCCGCACCGGGGAGACCGGCCACGACGTACCAGACGAGCGGCGCCACCACCGAGTCCGACAGGTTCTCGGCCAGCGTCTCGATCGCCGCGCCGCGCACCTCCGCGGGTGACAGGTCAGAGGTGTCGCGGCTGACGATGCGGGCCAGCGCGGCCCGGCCGGCGTCGGGGCTGTCGCGCAGCGCGTGCTCCACGGCGAGCACCTCGGTCAGCAGCATCCGCGCCGACAGCAGCGGCCAGAGCGCCACACCTCTCAGCGACGCGTCGGTCCGCCGCTCGACCCGCGAGCAGGGCAACCGCCGCTCCCCCGAGCCACGCAGCGCCGCCGGCGACCACAGCCCTGTGCCGCGGCGCCGCCGGCACGACTCGCGCGACCCGGTCCAGGTAGCCGCCGGTCCACACGACCGGGTGCGCGCGGGCCGGTGGTTCGGCGAACACCGCGTCCAGGCCGGCCGCCAGCAGCACGCTCATCCGCGGTCCCGGACCGGCAGCACGGCCGGCCCGTCCTCGCGCTGGAGCACCTCGACCCGGGCCCCGTAGACCTCGGCCAGGCGGGCCGGCCGCAGCACCTCGGCGGGGCCGGCGTCGGCCACCACCCTGCCCCGGTGCAGCAGCACCACCCGGCGGCCGTACTGCCCGGCGAGGGTGAGGTCGTGCATGGCCGCGACGATCGTGAGCTCGTCCTGGAGCCGCATCGCGCCGACCAGGTCGAGGACGCTCTGCTGGTGGCCGATGTCCAGCGCGCTGGTCGGCTCGTCGAGCAGCAGCACCTGTGGCTCCTGGGCCAGCGCCCGGGCGAGCACCACCCGCTGCAGCTCGCCGCCCGAGACGCCCAGGGCGGGACGGTCCGCGAGCTCGCTGAGCTCCAGCCGGTCCAGCGTCCGCTCGACCGCGTCGCGGTCGGCGGCCGACTCGGTCCCGAACCGGCGCAGGTGCGGGGTGCGGCCCAGCGCCACCAGCTCGCGCACGCTGATCCCCTCGGGCACCACCGGGCGCTGCGGCATCAGCGCCACCACCCGCGCCATCCGCCGCCGCGGCGCGTGCGCCGGGTCAAGCCCGCCGACCCGCAGGTGGCCCGGTCGCGGGGATCAGCCCGGCGACGGCGTGCAGCAGCGACGTCTTGCCGGCGCCGTTGGGGCCGACGACCGCGACCCACTCGCCGGGCTCGACCACCAGGTCGACGTCGCTGACGACCCGGACGCCGCCCCGGTCGACGTTCACGCCGACGGCACTCGAGGATCACAGCTCCCCCTTGTGCCGCCGCAGCACCACCAGGAAGAACGGCGCGCCGACCACTGCCGTGACGACGCCGATCGGCACCTCGGCCGGCGCCAGCGCCGATGCGGGCGACGACGTCGGCGAGCACCAGGAACGCCGCGCCGAAGAGCAGCGCCAGCGGCAGCAGCGTCTGGTGGGCGGCCCCGAACAGCAGCCGCACCGCGTGCGGGACCACGATCCCGACGAACCCGATCAGCCCGCTGACGCTGACGACGGCGGCGGTGCCGAGGGTGGCGGTCAGCACCAGCACCAGCCGCACCCGCGCGGGGTCGACGCCGAGGCTGGCGGCCTCGACGTCGCCGACCGCCATCACGTCGAGGGTGCGGCGGTACATCAGGATCGACGCCGCACGACACGACGACGTACGGCAGCGCGATCCAGACGTCCGTCCAGCCGTCGGTGCTGAGCCGGCCGAGCATCCAGGAGTAGACCGAGAGCAGCGAGTCGTCGTACCGCTGCTGGACGAAGTTCTGGATCGCGTTGAAGAACGCGCCGACCGCGACCCCGGCCAGCACGATCACCACGGCTCCGCGGCCTCCCCCGACGGTGCTGCCGAGGGCGTACGTCGCGGCGACGCCCAGCAGCCCGCCGACGAACGCGAGCAGCGGGATGCCCGACCGGCCCGACTCCCCCGCCGGCCACGATGCCGAGGGTGGCGCCCAGGCCCGCGCCGCTGGAGACGCCGAGCAGGTAGGGGTCGGCGAGCGGGTTGCGGAACACGCCCTGGTACGCCGTGCCCGCGGCCGCCAGCGTCGCGCCGACGAGCACGCCGAGCACCACGCGCGGGAGGCGGATCTCCCAGAAGATCGCCTGCTGGGTGACCGACAGCCCGGAGTCGACCTCGACCAGGGGCACCGCGTCGAGCAGCTCCAGCAGGACGCCGCGGACGCCGAGCCCGGCCGGCCCGACCAGACACCCGATCAGCACCGCGCCGAGCCAGACCGGCGACGCCCACCCCGAGGGCGGACAGCCGCAGCCGCGGGCGCGCCACCAGGCGGAGCGCCCGCTCCCGAGGCAGGTCCAGCGCCATCGTGAACCCGTCAGCCGTCCGCGCCGAGGGCCTGCTCGCGCTCGGTGAGGATCTCGCTGATCAGCTTCACGAAGTCGACCACCCGCGGTCCCCAGCGGCTGACGATGTCCTCGTTGACCACGTGGACCTGCTCGTCCTCCACCGCGTCGACCTGCGCCCAGCCCGGTCGCTCGTCGACGTCGGCCGCGGCGACCTCGCAGCACTCGCCGTCGGCGAGGAACACCAGGTCCGGGTCGGCCGAGACGACGTACTCACTCGAGAGCTGGGGGTACTCGTCGCCCTTGTCCGCCTCGTCGGCGACGTTCTCGAGACCGAACATGCCGTAGATCTCGCCGATGAACGTGCTGCCGCCGGCCGTGTAGAGGTCGGGCGTGAGCTCGTGGAAGTAGGTGACGCCCTTCGCGTCGGGTGCGTCGGCCAGCGCCTCCTCGATCTCGGACCGCATGCCGGAGACCACCTCGGCGGCCTCGTCGGCGTGACCGGTGGCGGCGCCGACCCGCTCGATCTGGTCGTAGCTCTCGTCGAGGTCGGCGGCCGAGGGCAGCACCAGCGTCGGCACCCGCGCCTTCTTCAGCCCGGCGACCAGGTCGCCCTGGTCGGAGGCGGTCACCACGAGGTCCGGCTCCTGGTCGAGGATCGCCTCGACGTTCGGCTCGTAGCCGGAGAGCTCGGTGGTCGGCACGTCCTTCGGGTAGTCGGACTGGTCGTCCACCGCGATCACCTGGTCGCCGGCGCCGACCGCCCACAGCATCTCGGTGGCGGTCGGGCTCAGCGAGACGATCGAGGTCGGCTCGCTCTCGACGGTGATCTCGGTGTCGGCGTCCGCCTCGCCGGAGACGACGGTGACCGGGAACTCCGCGGCCGGGCCGGAGCCCGACGGGGTCTCGTCGTCGACGGTGTCGACGCCGCCGCAGCCGGCGAGCGCCAGGGCGACCGACGAGGACAGAGGGGCAGGGCGCGCCGTGCGAGACGGCGCGTGAACTTCGAGTGGGGCACAGCATCCTCCGGGTGTCGGAGGACGAAAGTCGTCGCACCGCTAGAGCCCGGAAGGCCGTTGCCGCACGAACTATCCTTCGTCCGAGGCTAGTTACGTGACCACGGGCCGAGGTGACCTGGCTCGTCCGGCCGCTCGCGCGGCCGGCTTCACAGTTGCGGGGACAGCACCGGAGTTTCACCGGACTTCACTGAGCGCCGTGGCGCTCCCGCACTGCTGCGGGAGCCCGCTCACTCTACGACGACACTGCGTCGGTGGCGGCTCCGGTCGATGTGGGATGTGCCACGACGGTGACCCGTCGCGACGCCCGGCGCAGCGTGGTCAGCACGGCGGGGCCGAGCACCACCAGCGCCACCGCGTTCGTGATCGCCCGTCCGGTGTCGAAGCTGCCGGTCGACGTGATCAGCGTGTAGACGAGGAACCGCTGCAGGTTGTCGAGCATCGGCGCACCGGCCACGTAGGACAGCGCCCCCTCGTGCCCGGGCACCACGATGCCGAGCAGGAACGGCCAGCTGGAGAGGTTCATCAGCAACCCGAAGGCGTACGCCGCGAACACGCCGTACGCCGCCAGCATCGCGATCTCACGCTTGCCGGTGACCCGGCGCGGCAGCAGCCCGGCACCCATCCCGATCCAGGCGGCGACGAGCATCTGGTACGGCAGCCAGGGTCCGACGCCGGCGGTCATCAGTGCCGACGCGAACAGCGACGTGCAGCCGAGCACGAAGCCGAACCCCGGCCCGAAGACCCGGCCGGCCAGGATCAGCAGGAAGAACACGAACTCCACACCGGCGGTGCCCGCGGAGAGCACCCGCAGGATCGCGTTGACGGCGCTCAGCACCCCCAGGATCGCCAGCACCCGCGAGTCCATGCCGCCCTCGCTCATCTCCGCGAGGACCACGAGGATGACGACCGGCAGCAGCGCCAGGAACAGGAACGGCGGGTCGACCCGGGTGTCCGTCGCGTCCACCCGCAGCAGCAGCGGCCAGCACAGCATCATCAGCCCGGCCACCGATGCGGCGCCGAGCACCGCGGCGGTGCGCGGGGTGATCGGGACGGCGCGTGTGCTCATGCCGTCTCCATGGCGGCGACCACCTCGTCGACCCGCAGCCACGGAGGCCCGAGCACCTTCATCACCTGCGGCGCGAACGCCGGCGACTCGGCCACCACCCGGCGTACCGGGCCCGACGAGACGACCTCCCCCTCGGCGATGACGACCACCTCGTCGGCGGCCCGCGCCACGAACTCCACGTCGTGGGTGGCCACCAGCACCGCTCGACCCTCGTCGGCGAGCCGCCGGAGGATGCCGGCCAACGCATCCTTCGCGGCGTAGTCGAGGCCGCGGGTCGGCTCGTCCAGGAGCACCACCTGGGGCTCGGCCACCAGCACCAGCGCCAGGGCGAGCGCGAGCCGCTGCCCCTCGGACAGGTCGCGCGGGTGCGCAGCGCCCGCGATGCCGGGCACCAGCCGGTCGAGGATCGCGCGGGTGCCCGGCCCTCCGGCGGCGCACTCCTCGTCGACGGACTCGAGGTAGAGCAGGTCGGCGGCGGTCTGCGGAAGCAGACCCACGACCCCGCGCCGGTCGGCGCCCTCGAGGACGGCTGGATCCCGGTCGTCGATCCGTACGGCGCCGCTGTGCCGCCGTCCCCCACCCTGCAGGGCCCACAGCAGCGACGACTTCCCTGAGCCGTTGCGGCCCATCAGGGCGGTGACCCGCCCCCGGCCGAGCGCCACGTCGAGCTGGCGTACGGCGACCGTGCGCCCGTGCATGACGGTGACGCCGCGTGCGGTGAGAGCCGTGGGCGCGGCGGGCGGCTCAGGTGTCTCCGGCGCGGCCACCGGCAGGTCCCGGGCCAGCCGCCGGGCATCGCGCACTGTCAGCGGGAGCGGCTCCCACCCCACGGCCCGCCCGAGCTCCACGATCGGCGGAACGACGGGTGACTCGGCGAGCAGCTCGCCCGGGGTGCCGATGCGCACCCGGCCGGCCCCCGTCAGGAGGCACATCCGGTCGGCGAACGGCACCACCCGCTCGAGGCGGTGCTCGGCGAGCAGGACGGAGATCCCGAGGTCGTTCACCAGCCGGGTCAGCGTGGCCAGCACCTCCTCGGCCGCAGTCGGGTCCAGCGCGGACGTCGGCTCGTCGAGCACCAGCAGCCGCGGGTGCATCGGCAGCACCGCGCCGATCGCCACCCGCTGCTGCTCGCCGCCCGAGAGGGTGCGGAGGTCGCGGTCGCGTAGCCCGGCGATGCCGAGCAGGTCCAGCGTCTCCTCGACCCGGCGGCGCATCGTGGCCGGCGGCAGGCCGAGCTGCTCCATGCCGTAGGCGAGCTCCTCCTCGACGGTGTCGGTGACGAACCCGGCGGCCGGATCCTGCCCGGCGAACCCGATCACGTGCGCCCGCTCCCGCGGCGGTGTCTCGACGATGCTGACCCCGTCGAGCAGCACGTCGCCGGTGAGGGTCCCGCCGGTGAACCGCGGCACCAGGCCGGTGACCATGCCGAGCAACGTGGACTTGCCGACGCCGGTCGGGCCGGAGACGAGCACCAGCTCGCCCTCCTCGATGGTCAGGTCGACGTCGGCGAGCACCGGCTCCTCGTCGTACCGGAACGTGACGCCGCGCAGCTCGATCATCCGGCGACCTCCTTGGGCCGGGGGGCGGCCACGGCGGCGAGGACGCCGACCAGGGCGCCGAGCAGGGCGACCAGGCTGATCTCGGGGGCGACCGAGAGGTCGGGGTAGGCGATCGGCAGCTGGTTGCGGCTGACCCACCAGCCGACCAGGGCGACCACGACCCCGCACGCGATCACGGCGAACTCGGGCCAGAGCCAGGGGTCCGGCCGGTAGCGGGTGCGCTGCACCCGGCGGCCGGCGCTGACCAGCCCGGCGGCCGCCACCGCCACGCCGACCACCAGCATCGGCAGGGCCAGGAACCGCGGCGCGGTCTCGTCCAGTACGGCGTACACCCCGACGCAGACGCCGACCAGGCCGGCCAGCATCAGCGCGCCGGTGAGCCGGCGATCGGCGCGGGAGGCGCCGCCGGACCGGCCGTAGCCGCGGGTGTCCATCCCGGCTGCCAGCGCGAGCGAACGCTCGAGCGAGTCCTCGAGCACCGGCACGAGGAACCTGCGCAGCCGCCGGACCCGCCCGGACTCGCCCGCGCGGAGCGACTGCGCGGCGCGCACCCGCCGGACGCTCTCGGCGAACTGGGGCAGCACGGTGACCGCGACGACGAGGGCGGTGCCGATCTCGTAGAGCGCCGGCGGCACCGATCGGAGCAGACGCTTGGGGTTGGCCAGCGAGTTGGCCGCGCCGACGCAGATCACGATCGTGGCCAGCCGCATGCCGTCGTAGAGACCGGCGAGCAGCGACTCGCGGGTGACCGGACCGAGCAACGTGAAGCCCAGCACGAAGTCGGGCAGCGGGATCTCGGGCAGGTCCAGCACCACGGTGCCCGGATAGGTGCCGGCGAACAGGATCCGGAACACCACCCGGAAGACCACGATCGCCACCCCGAGCATCACGTAGAGCCGGAAGGACGCGCCCCACGGCTGGGCCGAGCGGCGCGCCTGCACCACCACGGTGGCGACGCCGACCAGCAGGAGGAGGATCAGCGGGTTCGTGGTCAGCGACGCCGCCACCGCGAGCCCGATCGCCCACAGCCACCAGGCCACGGGGTGCAGGTCGCGGGGCAGGCGCGCCTTCACGGCCCCGGGCTCACGGGCGCGGGCTCACAGGCCGGACCGCCTCCGCCGTACGAGCAGAACCACGCCGGCGGCCGCGAACAGCACGCCGATCAGCGCGGGCGCCACCCAGCCGGGCAGGCCGTCGGAGTCCGCCGGCGGATCGGCCACTGCCGTTCCCTCGTCGGCCGCGACCTCGGTGTCGGTCGTCGCCGGGCTGGTCGGCGTCGCGCCGGGCGTGGCCTTCGGCTTCTTCTGCTTGCCCTTGTCGCCCGTTCCCCTTGTCCCCCTTGCCCTTCTTGCCGTCCTCGGCGCCCGGGGACGCCGACGGGCTGCCGTCGGGGCTGGTGCGACGGGGTGGAGCCCGGCGGGGTCGAGCCGCCGGGCGCGGCCGGCTGGTCGGGTCCGGAGCCGCCGCCGTCGTTCGGCGGCGGCTGGTTCGGGCTCGGGCGTCGGCGCGGGGTCGGGATGGCTGGGGCTCGCGCTCGGCGGCGCGGTGCCGGACTCGGCGTCCCACGAGAACGCGACCATCCCGCCGTCCGGGATGCTCAGCGACGCGGCTCCGAGCGAGCTGAAGGTCCAGCTCGAGGCGTCGCCGTCGGACCACCACAGCCCCCAGAACGCGTCGGCGGGCGCGGTGTTCACGCACGGGTCGCTGGTCGGCACGCCCTTGACCCGGCAGACGAACCCGGGCTGCCGGGACGCGTAGCTGAGCGGGAACCCGGCGGCGGGGAACAGCGACGACGCGGCGTCGCCCCCACCCCCGGACACGCACACCTGCTGGACCCCGCCGCCGAGGCCGTTGAAGTCGACGACCACGGAGACTCCGGAGTCGCCGGTGCACGGCGCGGCGTACGCCGCCGGTGACGGTACGGCGAGGCTCGCCGCCGCGGCCACGAGGGCCACGGCGACGAGGCGGGCGATGATGGTCATCGGGTGACGGTGAACGCCTTGGCGGCCCGGCGGTTCTTGAACTCCCCGAGCACGACGACCTTGACCTCGCCGGTCTTCAGGCCGACGCCGAACCGGACGGCGGCCCGACCTTGGTCGTTGGCCTTCCCGGCGTCCACCCGCTTGCCGCGGTAGGTGACCCTGTAGTGCTCGCCGACGGCGAGACCCCTGATCTTCACGACCTGGCGTGCCGCCCTTCGCCACCCGCGCCTTGAGGTCGACCGGGAGGGTCTTGCCGTCGAGCACCTTGAACGACAGCGGCTGCCCCTCGGCCTCACCGGTGTTGGACAGGTAGGTGCGGGTCCGGCTGCCGTCGGGCAGCTTCACCCTGACGAGGGCCTGGCCGTTGGTGCCGGTGGCGCCCAGCGCCACCGTCTTGCTGCCGAGCCGGAAGCAGACCGTGTCGCCGGGCGCGAACCCGTCGGCCCCGAGCCGGACCCGGGTGCCGGCTTGGTGGTACCCGCGGGTGTCGATCTTGCTGATCGGTCCCTCGCCCGTGTCCATGGCCCATTGCAGCACCGGCAGCGCTTGCGCGCTGGCACGTCGCCACTGGTCCTGCAGCCCGACGGTGATGCCGTCGCTGCGGCCGGCGCGCGAGGGCGGCCGTGTCGTAGGCGATCGCGCCCTGGTCGTCGCTCAGCGCTGTCCGGCACGGTGCCGTCTCGTCGGCCTGGCGGCCGCGCACCCATGCGGCCGCTCGCTCCGCCGGCGTGACGTTGCCGGTCTCGCCGAGCGCCCAGCCGGCCAGACCGGTGCTGTTGGTGTTGGGCGTCGGGATGTCCGCGCCGGAGCCGAACGACCCGTTGGCTGCCTGCTCGTCGAGCAGCCAGTCGGTCGCTGCGTCGATCGCGGCCTGCGACGATCGGTGTCATCGGCCTGCGGCAGCAGCGCGAGTACGGCGAGCGCGGTCACGTCCGTCGACGACTGGGCCGCCGGGTCGGCGTCGCAGGACTGGTCGGCCGCGTCGATCGCGGCGAAGTCCTGCACGGAAGAAGCCCTCGCTCGCACTGCTGGTCGAGCAGGAACTCGGTGGCCGCCTCGCCGTCTGGGCTGCTGCCGGCGGCGTCGAGGCGCGCTGCACGGCGAACGTCTGGCCGAAGACTGTTGGCGAAGTCCGTCTCGAACTGACGCGGGTGCGCGTCCTGGATCCGGCCGACGGCCGGGCCGGTGTCGACGACCTGGCCTCGAGCTCGGTCGACGAGGTCGACGTCCGCCGAACGCGCGTGGGGTCGTCGCCCGCGGCCTGCGCGAACACCAGCCGCCTTGGCGAGCGACCCGGCGAGCTCGTGGTGCCGTCGCCCTGCGTCGGGGACTCGGACGCAGTGGTCGTAGCGACGTCGCGGCCACGTTCGTCACCGATCGCGTCGACGATGTCTGCACCGTCCCGTCCGAGCCGCCAGCGGCCAGGCCGGCGTCGACGCGATCAAAGCCCGTAGTCGTCGAGTCGAACTGGTCGTTGTGCACCAGGCCCGTCGGTGAGCTGGTCCTCCAGCCAGGCGCTCCCGCGTCGAGAGGCGCCGGGTCGACTTCGGCGGCGTGCGCCGGCGCTGTGGGCAGCGCGGCGAGCGTGGTGAACGCGATCCCGGGTACGGCGACGAGGCCGATCGCGCGACGGAGACGGGGTGACATGGTGGATCCTTCCCGCTGCACAACGGGAGGCACCGGAGCCGGGCCCACCCGCTGGTTTCCTCGACAGCGTATGTTCAGGACGCGTCGCGGCGGGTGCTCCGGCTCACTCGCACCGCCGAGTCGGTACGGGCCTACGGTTGCGGGTCAGCGCCGGATTCGGACCGGCTTCCCCCACCACGGGCGTGGATTGATGGTGGCCGGAGCCTACTCCCTGCGGCTCAGGTGAGTCGCTCCAGGATCAGCTCCCGCACCCGGTTGGCGTCGGCCTGGCCGCGCATCTCCTTCATCACCGCGCCGATCAGCGCGCCGGCGGCGGCGACCTTGCCGTCGCGGATCTTCTCGGCGACATCGGGGTTGGCGGCGATCGCGTTGTCGACGGCCGCGCCCAGCGCCCCCTCGTCGGAGACGATCGCGAGGCCGCGGGCGGCGACGATCTCCTCCGGCGTGCCCTCGCCCTCGAGCAGCCCGTCGAAGACCTGGCGGGCCAGCTTGTCGTTGATCTTCCCGGAGTCGACGAGCGCCTGGACCTCGGCCACCTGCTGGGGTGTCACGCCCAGCTCGGCGATGTCGACTCCCGTGTCGTTGGCGCGCCGGGCCAGCTCCGACAGCCACCACTTGCGGGCGGCCTGCGGGGCAGCGCCGGCGGCGACGGTCTCCTCGACCAGCGCCGAGCGCGCCCGCCCCGACCGTGTCGCGCATCTCGAGGTCGGAGAAGCCCCAGTCGGC
The DNA here is from genome assembly GCA_963813615.1 of uncultured Actinomycetota bacterium. GTDB lineage: Bacteria > Actinomycetota > Actinomycetes > Propionibacteriales > Nocardioidaceae > Nocardioides. Next base: position 232,581 of record CAWFAE010000012.1, on the reverse strand, counting down.
CTGCAGGCGGAGCCGCTTCTGGGCGGGGTTCTCCGGCAGCGTGCCGCGCAGCTCGTCCACCCACTCGCGGCTCGGCGCCACCGGCACCAGGTCGGGCTCGGGGAAGTAGCGATAGTCGTCCGCGTCCGACTTCTCCCGGCCGCTGGTGGTGATCCCGGTGTCCTCGTGCCAGTGCCGGGTCTCCTGGAGCACCTGCTCCCCCGCGTCGAGCACGGCGGCGTGCCGGGACATCTCGTAGCGCACCGCGCGCTCGACCGAGCGGAACGAGTTGACGTTCTTGGTCTCGGTGCGAGTGCCCAGCCCGCCCGAGCCCGCGGGGGGCAAGGGACAGGTTCACGTCGGCGCGCAGGTTGCCCTGGTCCATCCGGGCCTCGGAGACGCCGAGCGCGAGGATCAGGTCGCGCAGCTGCTGCACGTACGCGCGAGCCACGTCCGGAGCCTTCGCGCCCGTACCGAGGATCGGCTTCGTCACGATCTCGATCAGCGGGATGCCGGCGCGGTTGTAGTCGACGAGCGAGTAGTCGGCGCCGTGGATCCGGCCGCTGGTGCCCACGTGGGTGGACTTGCCGGTGTCCTCCTCCATGTGTGCGCGCTCGATCTCGACGCGGACGGTCTCGCCGCCCACCTCCACATCCATGAAGCCCTCGAACGCGATCGGCTCGTCGTACTGGCTGGTCTGGAAGTTCTTCGGCATGTCGGGGTAGAAGTAGTTCTTCCGGGCGAACCGGCACCACTCCGCGATCTCGCAGTTGAGCGCCAGCCCGATCCGGATCGCCGACTCCACGGCCTTGCCGTTGACGACCGGCATCGCGCCCGGGAGCCCGAGGCACACCGGGCAGACCGACGTGTTCGGCTCCTCGCCGAACGAGGCCGGGCAGCCGCAGAACATCTTGGTCGCGGTGTTGAGCTCGACGTGGACCTCGAGCCCGAGGGCCGGGTCGTAGCGCTCGAGGACCTCCTCGAACGGCACCAGGGTCGCGGTCATGCGGGCACCTCCTGCAGGGCTGGGGCCTGGTCGAGCAGCGGGCCGCCCCACTGGTCGCGCAGCAGCGTCTCCAGCGCGGCGCCGACCCGGTAGACCCGGTCGTCGGCGAGCGCCGGCGCCAGGATCTGTACGCCGGCAGGCAGCCCGTCCTCGTCGGCGAGGCCGCTCGGGATCGAGATGCCGGGGACGCCGGAGAGGTTGGCCGGGATGGTGGCCAGGTCGTTGAGGTACATCGCCAGCGGGTCGTCGACCTTGGCGCCGATCTTGAACGCGGTGGTCGGCGTGGTCGGCGAGAGCAGCACGTCGGCCTTCTCGAACGCCGCGTCGAAGTCGCGGATCACCAGCGTGCGCACCTTCTGGGCCTGGCCGTAGTAGGCGTCGTAGTAGCCGCTGGACAGCGCGTAGGTGCCGAGGATGATCCGGCGCTTCACCTCGTCGCCGAAGCCGGCATCGCGGGTCGCCCGCATCACCTCCTCGGCGCTGGGGTTGTCGACACCCTCGGGCAGCACCCGCAGCCCGTAGCGCATCGCGTCGAACTTCGCGAGGTTGCTGGAGGCCTCCGCCGGGAGGATCAGGTAGTAGGTGGCCAGCGCGTGCACGAACGTCGGGCAGGACACCTCGACGAGCTCGGCACCGGCCTTGACCATCAGGTCGACCGACTCCTGGAAGCGAGCCAGGACGCCGTCCTGGTAGCCCTCGCCGCCGAGCTCCTTGACCACGCCGATCCGCACGCCGGTCAGGTCGCCGCTCGCGCCCAGCCGCGCGGCGTCGGTGAGGTCGGGCACCCGGTCCTGGACCGACGTCGAGTCCATCGGGTCGTGGCCGCCGATGATCTCGTGCAGCACTGCAGCGTCCTGCACCGTGCGCGTCACCGGCCCGACCTGGTCGAGGGAGTTGGCCAGGGCGACCAGCCCGTAGCGGGAGACCGAGCCGTACGTCGGCTTCACGCCGATCGTCCCGGTGACGGCACCCGGCTGGCGGATCGAGCCGCCGGTGTCGGTGCCGAGCGCGAGCGGCGCCTCGTAGGCCGCGACCGCGGCCGCCGAGCCACCTCCGGAGCCGCCCGGGATCCGGTCGAGGTCCCACGGGTTGTGGGACGGCCCGTACGCCGAGTGCTCGGTCGACGAGCCCATCGCGAACTCGTCCATGTTGGTCTTGCCGAGGATCGGCAGGCCCGCGTCGCGGAGCTTGGTGACCACGGTGGCGTCGTACGGCGGCACCCAGCCCTCGAGGATCCGCGACCCGCACGTGGTGGGCAGCCCACGCGTGGCCAGCACGTCCTTGACCGCGATCGGCACCCCGTCCAGGGCGCTCGCGAGGGTGCCGGCGGCGCGCCGCTCGTCGGAGGCGGCGGCCTGAGCCAGCGCGCCGTCGGTGTCCACCTGCAGGAACGCGTGCACGGCACCGTCGACGGCGGCGATCCGGTCCAGGTGGGCCTGGGTCAGCTCGACGGAGCTGGTCTCGCCCGCGGCCAGCGCGTCGACCAGCTCCGCGGCGGTCTTCCTGGTCAGGTCGGTCACTGCTCGTCCCCCAGGATCCGGGGGACGGCGAACCGCTGCTGCTCCACCTCGGGAGCACCCGACAGCGCCTCCTCTGCGGTCAGGCAGGGCACCACGACGTCGTCCCGGAACACGTTGGTCAGCGGCATCGGGTGCGAGGTCGGCGGCACGTCGTCGCCTGCGACGCCCTGGATGGACGCGATCGACTCGAGGATCACCGACAGCTGGGGGGCCAGGTGGTCGAGCTCGGCGTCGTCGAGGTCGATGCGCGCGAGCACCGCCAGGTGCGCGACCTCGTCGCGCGTGATTTCGGGCATGGACGCAATCCTAGGAGGGTGCCGGGGCGTCGGCCTCGGGGCCCTGATGCACGTCCAGGCGGAGCAGCCTGCTGGTGAGGTCGACCAGCGGGCCCAGCGCCACGATCACCGCGATGGTGCCGACCCCGATGGTGGCGCCGAGCAGCCAGCCGACGAGCGCCCCACCGCCCTGCACCATGCTGTAGCTCCACTTGAAGGGCACCGGTGGATCCCAGGCCAGCGCGGCCGCCTCGGCGGGGCCCGCGCCCGTGTGGGCGCCCAGATAGCTCGCGATGCCGAGAGCGAGCACGGGGAAGGCGACGGCGAGCAGGGCGAACCGCCACCCCAGGCCGTCGGGCGTCTCCAACACCTCGATCAGGAACGAGACGGTCCAGCCGACCACCACGACCTGCACGATCGTGCCCAGCCCGGGATAGACCCGGCGTACCGCCGCGACCAGCAGGAACAGCAGGCTGATCAGCACGTTGGCCAGAAGGAACGAGATCCCGCTGGCCTTCGAGACGCCGTTGACCAGCGTGGAGTACCCGTCCGAGCCGAGATCGGCGGTGAGCAGCATCGCGACGCCGGTCCCGAGCACGAAGCACCCGAGCACGACCATCGCGATCCGGCGCGGGGGGTACGGCACCCCGGCAGCATCGCATCCTCATGCTCGCCGCCCGGACGGGTACCGATTCGTGAAGAGTCAATCGCCACGGAGGTTCCATGTCGACCAAGCTCGCGATCATCTACTACTCGTCCTACGGCACGACGCAGACGATGGCCGAACGGGTCGCCTCGACCGCGGAGAAGGAGGGCGCCGAGGTGCGACTGCGGCACGTCGCGGAGACCGCGCCGGCCGAGGTGATCGAGGGTCAGGACGCGTGGCAGGCACACCGTGACGAGGTCAAGGACGCGCCGGTCGCCGAACCGGAGGACCTGGCGTGGGCCGACGTCGCCGTGTTCGGGTCGCCCACGCGCTACGGCCACGTGACCAGCCAGCTGCAGGCCTACCTCGACACGCTCGGACCGCTCTGGCAGGAGGGGAAGCTCGCCGACAAGGTCTACACGGCCTTCACCTCGACCCAGACCGCGCACGGCGGCCAGGAGACCACCATCCAGGCCCTGCACACGACGTTCGCCCACCTCGGCGGGATCATCGTGCCGCCCGGCTACACCGACCCGGTGAAGTTCCGCGACGGCAACCCGTACGGCGTCTCGAAGGTCACCGGCGAGTCCGCGGAGCTCGACGACGACGACCTCGAGGCCCTCGACCACCTGGTCGTCAGAGCGCTCGACGTCGCGCGGAGGTTGGCTGCCTGACCCAAGATCCATCGGCGGCTCCCGCTGCTCGCACACGGACGCCCAACCGATGTGGCTCCCACCGCATCTGACAGGGTGACGAGCAAGGGAGCCGCCGATGCCACGCAGTCCCTCCGATGGGGAGTTCACGGAGTTCGCCCACGCCTCCTGGGCCTCGCTCTACCGCACCGCCTACCTGTTGCTGGGCGACGCGGCGGAAGCCGAGGATCTGGTGCAGACCGCCCTGGCCAAGACCTACGCCGCCTGGCCCAAGGTCCGCGACGTGCACGCCGCCCCGGGGTACGCCCGCACCGTCCTGGTGAACACCGCCTCGTCGTGGTTCCGCAAGCGGTCATGGCGCAACGAGCGGCCGACCGAGCAGGCTCCCCGACCTCGTCCATGAGCACGATCCCAGCGACCGGCCGGCGCTGATGAGCGCGCTCGGCGTACTGCCGCCTCGGCAGCGCGCGGTGATCGTGCTGCGTTTCTACGAGGACCTGAGCGTCGCCCAGGCCGCCTCCGCCCTCGGCGTCGCCGAGGGCACCGTCAAGAGCCAGACCTCGGATGCGCTCGCCCGGCTGCGCACGCTGCTCGGCGACGCGGTCGTCCCGCACACCCTGGGAGCCAACCATGACTGAACGCCTCAACCAGCTGCTGCACGCCGAGGCCGACCGCCTCGACGTCCCGCCCGTCGCCGCTGACGCCGCTCTCGCCCGAGGACGTGGCCTGCGCCGCCGCCGTTCCGTCGCCGTGGTCGGCGCGGCCGCTGCCGTCCTGGCCGTGGTCGGGGGCGCGACCTGGCTCGCCGTCGGGGGTGACGGCGACCGTGCGGTGGAGCCGGCCGGCGCCACATCGGACGGTCTCGCGTTCGCCATCGGCAACAACGTCTATGTCGACGGCGGCGACGTGCGGGCCACGATCGACGACACCTCGGTCAAGTCGCTCTACTACACCTCGGCCGGGATCCTGGTGCGCCAGGGCGACAACCCGGACAGCGACGGCGGTGGGCCGCAGCGGTTCTCGCTGGTCTCGTCGGACGGGACGGTGAAGCCGATCTCCGTCGTCACCGAGGAGACCGTGCACTCCACGGATCCGGCCCAGCCCTACCTCGCCTACGCCGAGACGACGAGCGGCTCCACGGACGTCGTGGTCTGGAACCTCGAGAACGACTCCGAGGAGGCCCGGATCCCGCTGCCCGACGGCCTCGCCTGGGGCGGCTGGCCCGCGCCGCCGGTCTCGCTGTCCGGCGACCTCGTGTACGTCGGCACGGACGACACCGCCCGAGTCGTGAACTGGCGCACCGGTGAGATCACCGAGACCGACCGCGATCGCGCCGGGCTTCCCCCAGGTCTTCGGCGGACGACGCGGAGTCCAACGGCCGGATCGTGGATGCCACCACCGGCGAGACGTTGCTCGAGATCGACGCCGACGACTCCTACGTCAGCCTGTCGCCGGACGGTCGGTTCGCCATGGCCTCGTCCTACGACGGCGACAAGCCGGTGGACGTCTACGACGTGGGCTCGGGATCGCACGTCACCGTCGACTACGCGAAGCGAGGCTACGGCTGGAGCCAGGACGGGCAGCTCTTCGCCGTCGACGGTCACCAGCTCACCACCTGCTCGCCCACCACGGGCGCCTGCGAGACCTCGGACCTCGACCTGGTCAAGGAGCCCCAGGACAGCCAGGGCGTCTCGATGAAGTGCCAGGCGAACGGCGAGTGCATGCCGGTCGGCCCTCCGCCGGACTACTCCGGTGAGCTGAAGCTCGGCGGGCGCGTCTACGAGTCCTGACCGCCCGCCGCCACGCACGATCATTTTCGGGGAACCTGTCGAATTCCGTCGGCGACCGGCGACGAGGGGGTGAAAGATCCGATTCGACGGAAGGAAACCCCATGAAGTACGTGCTGATGTTCACCAGTGAGCCCGCGCTGCTCGCCGAGGTCGACCCCGAGAAGGCCCAGGAGGTCTACGGCAAGGTCTACGCCTGGTTCCAGGAGCACGCGGCGGTGATCGCCGACTCGGGCGCCGAGCTCCAGTCCGTGGAGACCGCCACCACCGTCAAGCACGGCGGTGTGGTCGTCGACGGGCCGTTCAACGAGGCCAAGGAGGTCGTCGGCGGGTTCAGCGTCATCGACGTCCCCGACATGGACGCGGCGATCGAGCTCACCAAGTCCTGGCCGCACCTCGAGTTCCCCGGCGTGAGCGTCGAGATCCGGCCGATGGTCGAGGACTACAGCCAGTTCGAGTGACCCCCGAGCGACGACCTGCTGGCCGGCACGATCCGCGAGGAGTCGGGCCGGCTGGTGGCCGCCCTGTATCGCCGCTTCGGCGACTTCGACGTCGCCGAGGAGGCGGTGCAGGGCGCGGTCGTCGAGGCACTGGCGAGCTGGCGCCGTGACGGTACGCCGGACCGGCCGGGCGCCTGGCTGGCCACCGCCGCTCAGCGCAACGCCATGGACCTGCTCCGCTCCCGGGGCCGACGCGAGCGGGCGACCCAGCTGCTCGCCGAGACCCCGCCGCGCGAGCCCGATGACGACGTACCGGCCACCGACGACCGGCTCTCGCTCCTGTTCGCGTGCTGCCACCCGGCCCTCGCGCCGGAGGCCCGGCTCCCGCTCACCCTGCGCGCGGTCATCGGTCTCACCACACCGCAGATCGCCCGCGCGTTCCTCGTCAACGAGCAGGCGCTCGCCCAGCGAATCGTCCGGGCCAAGCGCAAGATCGTCTCGACCGGCATCGACCTGCGGGTCCCCGACCGACCTCGAGGAGCGGCTGCCCGACGTCCTCGCGGTGATCTACGTGATGTACAACGAGGCCTTCGTCTCCTCGACCGGGCGGACCCACGACCGCGACCTCGGTGCCGACGCGGTCTGGCTGGCCGGGGTGGTCGCGACCAGCCTCCCGGAGCAGGCGGAGGCCTGGGGCCTGGCCGCGCTGCTCACCATCCAGCACGGCCGGGCCGCCGCCCGGTTCAGCCCTTCCGGGCCAGCTGGTCCTGCTCCGCCGACCAGGACCGCAGCCTGTGGGACCGCGGCGCGCTCGAGCAGGCCACCCACTACCTGGAGCACGCCGCCTCGCTCCGCTCCCCCGGCAGCTACCAGCTCCAGGCGGCGATCGCCGCGTGTCATGCCGAGGCGCGGTCCTGGAAAGAGACCGACTGGCTGCAGATCGTCACGCTCTACGGCTTCCTGATCGAGCAGGACCCGTCACCCGTGGTCCGCCTCAACGCGGCGATCGCGCTCGCGCAGCTCGGGCCGCGTCAGGCCGCCCATGCTCTGGCCGAGGTCGAGGGTCTGGCCAACCGGCTGGATGGCTACCACCTGTGGCACGCGACCCGCGCCGAGCTGCTCCGCCTGAACGATCGCGACGCCGAGGCGGCTGCGGCCGACGAGCGAGCCCTGGAGCTCACCAGCAACGAGGCCGAGCGACGCCTGATCCAGACCCGGCTGCGCCGGCACCCCTTGATCGACGGCTCGTGAGAGCCGGTCAGGCGCGGTCGCCCAGGGCGACGATGTGCTCGGGAAGCCGCTCGTTGTCGCCGTACATGAAGTGGTTCTGCATCTTCTCCGAGAACCGGCTCGCCTCGGTCTCGAGCCCGACCGCCTCGGCGACCTCGCGGACCAGCATCGGCGAGGCACCGCAACAGACCCCGAGGTAGCGAACGCCCAGCTCCGCGGCCTGGCGGGCGAAGTCGCCCATCTCGTACCGGTTGGCGTAGAGCGGGTCGAGGGCGGTGGGGAACGTGCGTCCGTGCGGCGACGGCACCCGGGCCCGGTCGTCGGTCAGGTTGAAGAACGTCGGTTCGTCCGGCGTGGTCCGGTAGGGGATCGGGAGCGCGCCCACGTGACAGGAGACCGCGGCCCGGATCTCGCGGAGCCAGGGCAACATCGTCTCGGGCCCGCGGAAGCAGTTCATCCCGACCACGTCGGCCCCGGCCTGCTCGAGCCGTTGGCAGGTCTCCACGATGCCGACGCCGTCGGCCATCTCCTCCAGCGCCATCGGGGCGATCGTGAGCACGACCGGCAGCCCGGTGGCCTTGGCGACCTCGAGCGCGGCCAGCGCCTCTCCGGCGTAGTAGAAGGTCTCGCCGATGATCAGGTCGGCACCTTCCTCGACGGCCCAGCCCACCATCTCCTCGAACATGCCGCGCACCTCCGCCTGGCGGCCGGGGTCGGCCGGGTCCCAGATGTTGGTGTTGGAGATGTTGCCGGCCATCAGGTCGCCGGGTCGCGCGTCGGCGACCTCGCGGGCGATCTGCAGGGCCGCCCGGTTCAGCGGCTCCAGCAGGTCCTCCTTGCCGATCACCCGCATCTTCTCGCGGTGACCGTTGTAGGTGAAGGCCTCGGCGACCACGGAACCGGCGCGCTGGAAGTCGACGTGCAGGGACCGGAGCGCCTCGGGGTACTCCAGGGCGACCTCGGGCACGAACTCGCCGGCGCTGAGGTATCCCCGGCGCTCGAGCTCGAACAGGAATCCCTCGGCGCAGATCACTGGCCCTGCGTCGAGGCGGTCGGTCAGCTGTGGGGCGTCACTCATGGCGTTGCTCTCCATCTCTCGTGGATCGGCACTAGGAGCAACGCAGGCGGTCTCCTGACTCCCAGGTCGAGCGCTCTGCCCCAGCCTTCCCAGACCTGGCAGGTCCAGTGGCATCGGTGAGTTCGAGCTTCCTGGTCACAGTGGCGAGGACCGTGTCGGACTTGCACCGACTTCCCGGTTCTGCGTCGCTGGCGCGACTCTATCCCGACGAGTCGGGGGGCCCGTCGTCGAGCAGCGCCTTGAACCCCGCCTCGTCCAGAACAGGTACGCCGAGCTGCTCGGCCTTGTCGGCCTTGGAGCCGGCGTTCTCGCCCACCACGACGTAGTCGGTCTTCTTCGACACCGAGGAGCTGGCCTTGCCGCCGCGGGTCAGGATCGCCTCCTTGGCGCTGTCGCGGCTGAAGTCGTCGAGGGAGCCGGTCACCACCAGCGTGAGCCCTTCGAGGGTCCGCGGCATCGAGGTGTCGCGCTCGTCGGCCATGCGTACGGCGGCGGCGTCCCACTTCTCGACGATCTCGACGTGCCAGCCGACCTTGAACCACTCGATCACCGCCTCCGCGATGGTCGGACCGACACCCTCGGCCGCGGCCAGCTCTGCCTCGGTGGCGGCGCGGATCGCCTCCATCGAGCCGAACTCCTGGGCCAGCGCGCGGGCCGCCGTCGGCCCGACGTGCCGGATGGACAGCGCGACCAGCACCCGCCACAGCGGCACCTGCTTGGCCTTGTCGAGGTTGTCGAGCAGGCGCTGGCCGTTGGCGGAGACGACCCGGTCGCCCTCCTCGGTCTTCTTCGCGGCCCGGGTGAACAGGCCGGTGCGGAGCAGCTTGTCGGCGGAGAGGTCGAAGATGTCGCCCTCGTTGTCGATCACCTTGGCGTCCAGCAGCGCCACCGCCGCCTCGTAGCCGAGCCCCTCGATGTCGAAGGCGCCCCGGCCGGCCACGTGGAACACCCGCTCGCGCACCTGCGCCGGGCACACCTCGTGGTTGGGGCAGCGCAGGTCCTTGTCGCCTTCCTTCTGCTGGGCGAGCGGCGTCTTGCACGCCGGGCACTTCGTGGGCATCCGCCAGGGGCGGAGCCCCTTCGGGCGCAGCCCCAGGACCGGCCCGAGGATCTCGGGGATCACGTCGCCCGCCTTGCGCAGGATCACCGTGTCGCCCGGCCGGACGTCCTTGCGCTTGACCTCGTGGGCGTTGTGGAGGGTGGCGTTCTCGACGGTCGACCCGGCCACCAGCGTCGGCTCCATGACGCCGTACGGCGTCACCCGGCCGGTGCGGCCGACGTTGACCCGGATCTCGAGCAGCTTGGCGTTGACCTCCTCGGGCGGGTACTTGAACGCGATCGCCCACCGCGGGGCGCGGCTGGTCGAACCCAGCCGGCGCTGCAGCGCCACGTCGTCGACCTTGATGACCACGCCGTCGATGTCGTAGGCGACCAGGTCGTGCCGGTGCTCGCCGGCGTGCTCGACGTAGCCCTGGACCTTCTTCAGCGAGTCGAGCACCTTGACCTGCTCCGACGTGGGCAGCCCCCAGGCCTTGAGCGCGTCGTAGGCCTGCGACTGCGCCTTGGGCTCGAAGCCGGTGCGGGCGCCGATGCCGTGGCAGACCATGCCGAGGTCGCGGGTCGCGGTGACCCGCGGGTCCTTCTGCCGCAGCGAGCCGGCGGCGGCGTTGCGCGGGTTGGCGAACATCGGCTTGCCGGCGTCGGCCATCGACGCGTTGAGCCGCTCGAACGCGTCGGCGGGCAGGAACACCTCGCCGCGCACCTCGAGCAGGTCGGGCACGGGGTACTTCTTGGTCCCGGTCAGCCGATGCGGGATCGGGTCGATGGTCTTCACGTTGGGCGTGACGTCCTCGCCGGTCACGCCGTCGCCGCGGGTGAGCGCCCGGGTCAGCCGGCCCTTCTCGTAGAGCAGGTTGATCGCCAGCCCGTCGACCTTCAGCTCGCAGAGCAGCGCCGGGGACTCCACCCCGTCACGCGCCAGGCGGGCGTACCACGTGTCCAGCTCCTCGAAGCTGAACGCGTTGTCCAGGCTCTCCATCCGCTGCAGGTGGTCGACCGCGGTGAACTCCGTGGACACCGCGCCCCCGACCTTCTGGGTCGGCGAGTCCGGGGTGCGCAGCTCGGGGAACTCCTCCTCGAGCTCCTGCAGCCGCCGCAGCTTCCGGTCGTAGTCGGCGTCCGAGAGCGTCGGGTCGTCACGGACGAAGTAGCGCCAGCGGGCGTCCTCGATCAGCTCGGCGAGCTGCTGGTGCTCGTCGCGGGCGTCGGCGGGGGCGGGTGTCGGCGCCGTGGTGGAGGCTTCGGTGTCGGTCACGGGGACATCTTGCCGCAGCGCACCCCCGGTCCAGACAGACCCGAAATAAGGACTTGCGGAGAATGAAACGAAACAGTACCGTTCTCGTGAAACGAAACAGTACCGTTCCATCTGTGACCGAGGACACACCATGAGCACCGTCGAGCACTCCCGCCCCCGGATCGAGGGGGACCGCGAGCAGGAGATCCTGGACGCGACCCTCGACGTCCTGGCGGACGTCGGCTACGACCGGCTGACCATGGACGCCGTGGCCACCCGGGCCCGCGCCTCCAAGGCCACGCTCTACCGGCGCTGGAACGGCAAGGTCAGCCTCGTCATCGAGGCGCTCGCCTCGCAGAAGGAGGCCCCGAGCGTCCCCGACACCGGGACGCTGCGCGGCGACCTGCTCGAGACGTTCTGCGGCATGGGCGGCCTCACCGACGAGCGCCAGATGGCGATCCTCGGCAGCGTGATCACCGCGATCGCCCGCGACGCCGACTTCGCCGAGGCCTGGCGCCGCGACTTCATCGGCCCCAAGATCGCGATCGGCCGGGCGATCTACGAGCGTGCGCGGGAGCGGGGCGAGGTCCGCAAGGACATCGATCTCGACCTGCTCGCGCCCGCCCTGCCCGGCATCATCCTCCACCGGCTCTTCCTCATGGGCCAGCCGCCCACCGAGGAAGTGATCACCCAGGTGATCGACCAAGTCATCATCCCCGCCGCCACCAGCGGCACCCCCACACCGCCCCCCATCAAGAAAGCGGACTCATGACCGACGTTCTCGCAACCGAGGAGGCCGCTCCCGGCAAACAGCCGAAGGAGCTGCACCTCGGCTGGGCCCTCGTGCTCATCTCGATCGCCCAGCTGATGGTGGTGCTGGACGGCACCATCGTCAACATCGCCCTCCCCTACATCCAGGCCGATCTCGACATCTCGAGCGCCAACCTGACCTGGGTGGTCACCGGCTACGCGCTGGCCTTCGGCAGCCTGCTTGCTGCTCGGCGGCCGCCTCGGTGACCTCTACGGACGGCGCCGCATCTTCATGATCGGCCTGATCATCTTCGGCATCGCCTCGCTGCTCGGCGGCCTGGCGACCAACGAAGGTCTGCTGCTCGCCGCTCGTGGCCTGCAGGGCCTCGGTGCCGCGCTGGCCTCGCCCGCGGCGCTGGCGCTGATCGCCACGACGTTCCCGGCCGGCCCGAAGCGCAACCGCGCCTTCGCGGTGTACGCCGCCATGTCCGGCGCCGGTGCGGCCGTCGGCCTGCTGCTCGGTGGCTGGCTCACCGGCCTCGACAGCATCGCCGGCCTGGACATCAGCGGCTGGCGGATCACCCTGCTGATCAACACCCCGATCGGCATCGCGGCCGCGCTGCTGGCCCCGCGCTTCCTGCGCGAGTCGCAGCCCCACAAGGGCTGGCTGGACCTCCCCGGCGCCGTGACCGGCACCCTCGGTCTGCTCGGCCTCGTCTACGGCTTCAGCCGCGCCGGCAGCGAGGGCTGGGGCGACGTCTGGACGATCGCGAGCCTCGCGGCAGGCGCGATCATCCTCGCGGTCTTCCTGATCATCGAGAGCCGGGTGGAGCACCCGCTGCTGCCCTCCCGCGTGTTCCTGAACCGCACCCGGGCGGCCAGCTTCGGTGCGATGTTCCTGGCGCCGGCGGCCATGTTCGCGATGTTCTTCTACCTCAGCCAGTACATCCAGAACGTGATGGGCTACAGCCCGCTCGAGGCGGGCGTCGCGTTCCTGCCGTTCTGCTTCGGCCTGGTGGCCGCGGCCGGCCTGGCGTCCAACCTGATCAACCGGATCGACCCGCGCTACCTGGCGGGTGTCGGCACGCTGCTCGCGGCGGCCGGTCTGTTCTGGTTCGCGCAGCTGCCCTACGACACCTCGTTCCCCGTGACCGAGGTCGAGGGGAGCTACGCCAGCGACATCCTGCCCGGCATCCTCCTGATGTCGGTCGGCATGGGCCTGGTCTTCGTCCCGCTGACGCTGACCGCGGTGCACCACCTGCGTGACGAGGACTCCGGCATCGGCTCGGGCGTGCTCAACACCATGCAGCAGGTCGGCGGCGCGCTCGGACTGGCGCTGCTGTCGACGCTGGCCACGCAGACGTTCGCGGACCGCGGCGCCGAGCTCGCCAACGCGGCCCAGAGCGCCGGCGGGCCGGCTCCGAGTCCCGACCAGATGGAGGCCATGGCGGCGATCACGCAGTCGCAGGTCTTCACCGAGGGCGCCACGGACGCCTTCCTGCTCGGCGCGATCATGATGCTGGGAGCGTCCGTGATCGTCTGGCTGTTCCTCAACGTGAAGCACACCGAGCTCGCGACCGACGGCCCGGAGACCCCGGTGCACGTCGGCTGAGATTCGGCCTCCCAGGACGAGGGCCCGGTCACCGCAGTGGTGACCGGGCCCTCGTTCGTTCTCAGTCCTCGAATTCGTCGAGCTCCTCGCCCAGCTCGATCACCTCGGCCGAGGTGGTCAGGCTGATCCGCTGGTCCCGCACCACCGCGGTCATGTCCTCCACCGGGATGCTGAGGTCCAGCTCCCGCGGATCGCCCTCGATGTTGTCGCCGGCGTAGTAGACGATGACGTCCTCCTCAGGGCGGCGCATGGCCACCACCACGATCCCGGGGTCCTCCTCGGGCTCGACGTCCTGCCACGTGACGATCAGCTCGCCACCGTCCACCTTCTCCTTCTCGCACCCGTCCATCTCGCGGCACGGGTCGACGTCACCCCGGCTCGGCGAGACGGACACGGCGAGCAGGTCGCCGTCGTACTCGCCGTCTGCGCCGTAGCGGAACTCGGCACCCACGACGCCGTAGTCCTCGTGAGCGGCGACGCGGCTGCTCGTCTCGGTCGACACGTGCTCGAGCGCCACGGCGGCGACGGCGCGGGCGGTGATCGGCTCGTCGCCCTCGACGGGCTTGTCATGGCTCTCGATCGTCGGGTCGGGTGCGCTCTCGTCCCCGCATCCGGTCAGCAGCAGCCCGGCGGCCGCGGCGGCCGCGATCAATGGTCGTGCCTTCATGGATCTCCTAGTCTGTCAGCTCGGTGGCGGCCCGGTGAGAGATCTACAGCGCTCGCCGGACCCACTCGTGGGATGCACCGGCGAGGCCGCAGGTTCCCGAGATCCCCGATGAGATCAGCCCTCTCGCGCGTTCTCTTCCTGGTGAGCGACGACGATGTCGCCAACGCGGCCGTGTTCGCCGCGTCCGACTGGGCCGCGACCATGACCGCGACCGAGATCAACCTCACCGGGGGCGCTGTCGTCGACTGACCATGACCCCTTGACAAGATTTCTTGTCAAGGGCACGATGACGCCATGCAGGACGTCGAGGTCATCGAGAGCGCGGACGCAGCCGCCGCCGCGCTGGATCCGGTCCGGGCCCGGCTGCTCGGCGAGCTGGCCGTCCCGGCCTCCGCCGCCGGGCTCGCCGCCCGGGTCGGCATCGCTCGCCAGAAGGTCAACTACCACCTCAAGGCGCTCGAGGCCCATCGGCCTGGTGGAGTTGTCCGAGGAGCGTCGGCACGGCGGCATCACCGAGCGGGTGCTGCAGGCGTCGGCGGCGTCGTACGTCGTGTCGCCGGCGGCTGTCAGCGCGTCCGCTGCCGACCCGGACGCCAACGACGACCACCTGTCCGCCGGCTACCTCGTCGCGCTGGCCGGCCGGCTCGTGCGCGAGGTCGGCGCCCTGGCGCGCCGGGCCGGCGCGTCCGGCAAGCGCCTGCCGACCTGACCATCGACACCCAGATCGGCTTCCGGTCGGCAGCCGACCGGGCTGCCTTCGCGGACGACCTGACCGCCGCGGTGCTCGACCTGGCCGCTCGGTACCACCACGACGACGGGCGCCCGCACCGGCTCGTCGTCGCCGCCCACCCACTTCCTGAGGAGAGCACATGAGTACGACCCCGAACGTCCCGTACCGCCTGGAGTTCAGCGTCGAGGTTCCGGGCACGCCGGAGCAGGTCTGGCAAGCCATCGCCACCGCCAAGGGCATGAGCGCCTGGTTCCTGCCGACCGAGATGGAGGAGCGCGAGGGCGGCTCCCTGCACTTCAGCATGGGCCCCGAGATGGGCTCGGACGGCCACGTCACCGGCTGGGACCCGCCGCGCCGCATCGTCTACGAGGAGGACTGGGCCGCCCTCATGGGCAAGGACCCGGATGCGCTCAGCCCGCTGACGTCGGAGTTCCTCGTCGAGGCGCAGTCCGGCGGCACCTGCGTCGTGCGCGTCACCAGCAGCGGCTTCGGGACCGGCGCCGCCTGGGAGTCGGAGTTCTGGGACGACATGGGCGCCAGCTGGATGCCGCTCTTCGACAACCTGCGGCTCTACCTGTCGCACTTCCCCGGCCAGGAGGCCACGCAGCTCGAGGTCACTGCCTCCTACCCCGGCGACGCGGAGGCACTCTGGTCGACCCTGCACGACGCGCTCGGGCTGGGCGAGGAGGGCGCGACGGTCGAGGTGCGCGGCGCCACCGGCACGGTCGAGCGCGTCGGCGAGCGGCAGACGCTGGTCCGGCTCACCGCGCCGGTGCCCGGGATGCTCAACGTCTTCACGCACAGCATTGGCGACGGCACGGCGACAGCGGGCGTGCGGGCGTACCTCTTCTCCGCCGATGCGGCGGACTACGTACGGCGCGAGGAGCCGGCCTGGCAGGCCTGGCTGCAGGCGCTCTCCGTCCCGGCGTGATAACTCCTGCTCGGACCGCCCGCGCGGCCGTCCGGACGTGCCCCCATGGAGGTTCTAGTCGGTCAGCTCGGTGGCGGCCCGGTGAGAGATCTGCAGCGCTCGGCGGGCCCACTCGTGGGATGCGCCGGCAAGCCCGCAGGTTCCCGAGATGCCCAGGACATCGCCGACCGCGGCCGGCTCGAGCCCGACCAGGTCGAGCCAGCGCAGCACCCGCTCGACGACCTCCGCCTCCCCGATCTCGCCGCTCGGGTCGACGGCACGATCCCGAGGACCACCGACTCCCCCGCCTCCAGCGCCGCGGCCAGCACGTCGTGGTCGGCCGATCCCTGCTGGCCGAGATCGACCGACAGCCCGCGCGCTCCGGCGCCGCGGACGAGGTCGAGGGGTGTCCCGGACGCGCAGCTGTGCACCCACGGTTCGGCGCCCTCGTCGGCGATCGCGCCGAGCACCCAGCCGAGGGTGTCCGACGCCTCGGGACGGTCGACGGTGCGATGGCGGCCGAAACCGGACGCGGTCGGGACCGCCCCGGCCAGCACCGCGGCCAGCGCGGGCTCGTCGACCTGTACGACGAGCCGCTCGACGCCGGGCAGCCGGCGGCGCAGGTCGCGGACGTGGTCGCGCACGCCCTCGGCCAGCGCCTGGGCGAGCTCGCGCCGCGCGCCGTGGTCGGCGAGGATCTTGTCGCCGCGGGGACGCTCGACGGTCGCGGCCAGGGTCCACGGCCCGGCCACCTGGACCTTGAACGCCCCGACGTACCCCTCCGCCGCCTCCTCGAGGGTGTCGAGGTCCTGCGCGAACAGGCTCCGGGCCCGCCGCTGGTCGATCCCCGGGGCGTCGGTGAGCCGCCAGCCCGCCGGCTGGAGGTCGGCGCCCAGCTCGGCGACCACGGCCAGCGCCCGTCCGGTCATCGACGCGGTGGCGCCCCGCCCCGGCACCTCAGGCAGGTGCGGGAGGTCCGGCAGCTCGCCGAGGACGACCCGCACGGCCTCGTCGTAGGCAGGCTGGTCGTCGCCGGGCATCGAGCCGACGCCGGTCGCGAACGGCATCAGTGCGTGCGCGCGATCGTCGCCGAGCCGACCACCCGGGTGCCGTCGTACAGCACCGCCGCCTGCCCCGGCGCGATGCCGTACGCCGGATCGAGCAGCTCGATGTCCACGGCGTCGTCCGTCGTCGTCACCACGGCCCGGTGCTCGTCGCCATGGGCGCGCAGCTGGACCGTGCCCTCGAGACGACGCGGCACGGTGCCGCACCACCGGGGCTTGATGCCCGCGAGCCGGTCGACCGCGAGTCGCTCGCGCGGGCCAACGGTCACGGTGCCGGTCACCGGCTCGATGTCGAGGACGAAGCGCGGCTTCCCGTCGGGCGCGGGCCGTCCGATCCGCAGGCCCTTGCGCTGGCCGATCGTGAAGCCGTAGGTGCCGCCGTGGGTGCCGAGCACCTCACCGGTCGCGTCGTCGACGATGTCGCCGCCGTGGTTCGGTGCCCGGTCACCGAGCTTCTCCCGCAGCCAGCCGGCGTTGTCGCCGTCGGCGACGAAGCAGATGTCGTGGCTGTCGGGCTTGTCGGCGACCAGCAGCCCGCGCGCGGCGGCCTCGGCCCGGACCGACTCCTTGGTGGTGTCGCCGAGCGGGAACAGCGAGTGGGCGAGCTGGTGCTGGTCGAGCACGCCGAGCACGTAGGACTGGTCCTTGCCGTGGTCGACCGCGCGGTGCATCTCGATCAGCCCGTCCGACCCGGTGCGGAGCCGCGCGTAGTGACCGGTCGCCACCGCGTCGAACCCCAGGGCGAGCGCCCGCTCCAGCACCGCGGCGAACTTGATCTTCTCGTTGCAGCGCAGGCAGGGGTTGGGGGTGCGGCCGGCGGCGTACTCGTCCATGAAGTCCTCGACCACGTCCTCGTGGAACCGCTCGCTGAGGTCCCAGACGTAGAACGGGATGCCGATCACGTCGGCCGCCCGGCGCGCGTCGTTGCTGTCCTCGATCGTGCAGCAGCCGCGCGCCCCGGAGCGGTAGGACTTCGGGTTGCGGGAGAGGGCGAGGTGGATGCCGGTGACGTCGTGGCCGGCTTCGGCGGCGCGGGCGGCGGCCACCGCCGAGTCGACGCCCCCGGACATGGCGGCGAGGACCTTCATGACGCCTTCGTGCCCCTGCGCCCGCTCGACGACCGGGACGATCTCGCGCACGAGCGCGTCGACGTCCGCGGTGGTGCTGGTGTGCCCGAGGGTGAAGCGCAACGAGTGCCGGGCCGCCTCCTCGGTGCAGCCCATCGCGAGCAGCACGTGCGACGGCTGCGGCACGCCGGCCGAGCACGCCGATCCGGTCGAGCACTCGATGCCGCGAGCGTCGAGCAGCATCAGCAGCGAGTCGCCCTCGCAGTCGGGGAACCCGAGGTGGGCGTTACCGGGCAGCCGCTGGGCCGCCGCGTCGAGCTGGGGCCCGTGCAGGTGCGCGTCCGGCACCTGCTCGATGACCCGGCGCACCAGGTCGTCGCGCAGCGCGGCCATCCGGGCCGCATGGACGGGCTGCTCCTTGACGGACAGCTCGACGGCTGCGGCGAACGCGGCGATGCCGGGGGTGTCGAGGGTGCCCGAGCGGATGTCGCGCTCCTGGCCGCCTCCGTGGGAGATCGGGGTCACGTCGACCTCTCGGCGCACCAGCAGCGCGCCCACGCCGTAGGGGCCGCCGAGCTTGTGTCCGGTCAGCGTCAGCGCGTCGACACCGGAGGCGGCGAAGTCGACCGGGACCGCGCCGACGGCCTGTACGGCGTCGGTGTGCACCGGGATGCCGTGCGGCGCCGCGATCGCGACCACCTCGTCGATCGGCTGCAGGGTGCCGACCTCGTTGTTGGCCCACATCACCGAGATCAGGGCCACCGACTCGGGATCGCGCTCGACAGCCGCGCGCGAGCGCGTCGACGTCGAGCCGGGCCCGCTCGTCGACCTGGATCAGCTCGACGTCGGCACCCTCGCTGCTCGGCCAGCCACTCGAGCGGGTCGAGCACCGCGTGGTGCTCGATCGTGGTGGCCAGGATCCGGGTGCGCCGCGGGTCGGCCGCCCGTCGCGACCAGAAGATGCCCTTGAGGGCGAGGTTGTCGGCGTCGGTGCCGCCGGAGGTGAACACCACCTCGACCGGCCGGCAGTTGAGCGCCTGGGCGATCTTCTCCCGGGACTCCTCGACCACCCGGCGGGCGTGCCGCCCCGACGCGTGCAGGGAGCTGGGGTTGCCGACGTCGGCCAGGTGCGCCGTCATCGTCTCGATCGCCGCCGGCAGCATCGGCGTCGTCGCGGCGTGATCGAGGTAGACGGTGTTCATCGCATTCCCCAGGGTACGGCTCACAGCAGCACCAGGTCGTCGCGGTGCACGACCTCGCGTTCGTACGCCGCGCCGAGCTCGCGCTTCAGCTCGTGCGTGCTCCGGCCGAGCAGGTCCGGGATCTCGGTCGCGTCGAAGTTCACCAGGCCCCGGGCGACGGCGATCCCGTCGGGACCGGTGAGGTCCACCGGGTCGCCTGCCACGAAGCTGCCGGTGACCCCGGTGATGCCGGCGGCGAGCAGCGAGGCGCGGCGTTCCACGACCGCGCGCACCGCGCCGGCGTCGAGCAGCACCGCGCCCTTCGGCTCGGTCGCGTGCGCCAGCCAGAGCAGCCGCGTCGGCCGGCGGCGGCCGGTCGCGTGGAACAGCGTGCCCACCGGCGTCACCGGCGAGCGCCGCGCCGGCGTGCTCGGCGGAGGTGAGCACCACCGGGATCCCGGCGCCGGTCGCGATCCGGGCCGCCTCGACCTTGGTCTGCATGCCGCCGGTCCCTACCCCGGCGCCGCCGGTCCGGCCGATCCGTACGCCGTCGAGGTCGCCCGGCGAGGCCACGTCGGACAGCAGCGTGCTGCCCGGCGCGTCCGGCCGGCCGTCGTACAGGCCGTCGACGTCGGAGAGCAGGAGCAGCAGGTCGGCGTGGACCAGGTGGGCGACCAGCGCCGCGAGCCGGTCGTTGTCGCCGAACCGGATCTCGGTGGTGGCCACCGTGTCGTTCTCGTTGACGATGGGCAGCACGCCGAGCTCGAGCAGCTTCGCGAACGTCTGGTAGGCGTTGCGGTAGTGCGAGCGGCGGGTGACGTCGTCGAGGGTCAGCAGCACCTGTCCGGCGACCAGCCCGTGTCGGGCGAGGTCGTCGGTGTAGCGGTGCACGAGCAGGCCCTGGCCCACCGATGCGGCCGCCTGCTGGGCCGCGAGGCCGCGCGGGCCGTCGCTTCAGCCCGAGCGGCGCCAGCCCCGCCGCGATCGCGCCCGAGGACACCAGCACCACCTCGGTGCCACGCGCGCGGGCCGCCGCGAGCGCGTCGACCAGGGCGCTGACCCGGGTCGGGTCGATGCCGCCGGCGGCTGTCGTCAGCGACGAGGAGCCCACCTTGACGACGATCCGGCGGGCGCTGGTGACCTCAGCCCGCATCGTCGCGGTCCACGCGTCGAGCCACGTCGGCGCGAGTCTCCCCCTCGGCCACGTCCTCCAGCGCCTCCTGGATCGCCCGGCGACGGCGGGCCGCCGGCCGCTGCTCGTCGAAGCGCTGGTCCTCGCCGCGCCGGGCGAGGTTCTCCGCGCCGGCGTCGATGCCGGGCTTGAAGTCGAAGACCACGGCGTCGTCGGGGTCGCCGATCAGCACGTGTCGCCCTCCGCGGCGCCCAGCTCGAGCAGCCGGGCCTCGACGCCGAGCCGGTTGAGCCGGTCGGCGAGGAAGCCCGACCGCCTCGTCGTTGCTGAAGTCGGTCTGGCGCACCCAGCGCTCCGGCTTCTCGCCGCGCACCCGCCAGCCCTCGCCGGTCTCGCTTGACGGTGAACTCCGCGCCGCCGTCGGCGCTGGGCGGCCGGAGCACGATCCGCTGGGTGACCTCGACCTGCGCGCTCGGCGCGCGCCGCCTGCACGATCTCGGCCATCGCGAACGCGCAGCTCGCGCAGCCCCTCGCCGGACGCGGCGGAGACCGGGAACACCCGCAGCCCGCGGGCGCGTCGAGGTCGTCGACCACCATCTCGGAGATCTCGCGCCCGTCGGGTACGTCGATCTTGTTGAGCGCGACCAGGCGCGGCCGGTCCTCGAGCCCGCCGTACCGCGACAGCTCGCCCTCGATCACGTCGAGGTCGTCGACCGGGTTGCGGCCCGGCTCGAGGGTGGCGCAGTCGATGACGTGCACCAGCGCCGCGCACCGCTCGATGTGGCGCAGGAAGTCGTGGCCGAGGCCGCGGCCCTCGCTGGCGCCCTCGATCAGGCCGGGCACGTCGGCGACGGTGTACGTCGTGTCCCCGGCCGTGACGACGCCGAGGTTGGGCACCAGGGTGGTGAACGGGTAGTCGGCGATCTTGGGCCGGGCCCGCGAGATCGCCGCGATCAGGCTGGACTTGCCGGCGCTCGGGAAGCCGACCAGGCCGATGTCGGCGACGACCTTGAGCTCGAGCACGATGTCGCGCTCGTCGCCGGGCTCGCCGAGCAGCGCGAAGCCGGGCGCCTTGCGCTTGGCCGAGGCCAGCGCCGCGTTGCCGAGGCCGCCGCGGCCGCCCTCGGCCACGACCAGCTCGGTGCCGGGGCCGACCAGGTCGGCGAGCACGTCTCCCGTTGGCGTCGCTGACGACGGTGCCGTCGGGCACCGGCAGCACCAGGTCGGCACCGTGGCCGCCGTTGCGGTGGCCGCCCGCGCCCTGGCCGCCGTGCTCGGCGCGCCGCCGCGGGCTGTGGTGGTAGTCGACCAGCGTGGTGACGTCGGGGTCGACCCGCAGGATCACCGACGCCGCCGTGGCCGCCGTTGCCGCCGTCGGGCCCGCCGAGCGGCTTGAACTTCTCGCGGTGCACCGAGGCCACGCCGTTGCCGCCGCGCCCGGCGGCGACGTGCAGCGTCACCCGGTCGACGAACGTGGGGACTGCCATGGCTCTCTCTCGCGGAAATCGTTTCGAAATGGGACGAAGGGCGTCCCGAGTCTAGGGACGCCCTTCGTGCATGGTCTGTGCGGTGAGCGTCAGTCACTCGCCGCGGGACGATGTTGACGACCTTGCGGCCCCGCTTGCGGCCGAACTCGACCGCGCCCGCGACCAGCGCGAACAGGGTGTCGTCGCCGCCGCGGCCGACGCCGGTGCCGGGGTGGAAGTGGGTGCCGCGCTGGCGGACGATGATCTCGCCGGCGTTGACGACCTGGCCGCCGAAGCGCTTGACGCCGAGGCGCTGGGAGTTGGAGTCGCGGCCGTTCTTGGTGGACGCTGCGCCCTTCTTGTGTGCCATGGCTGTCAGTCCTTCGAGCTGTCGACTTGAGCTGCGGCTCAGAGCTTGATGTCGGTGACCTTGACCTGGGTGTACTGCTGGCGGTGACCCTGGCGCTTCCTGTAGCCGGTCTTGTTCTTGTACTTCTGGATGACGATCTTGGGGCCCTTGGTGGCGCCGAGGACCTCGACGGTCACCGCGGCCTTGGCGAGCGCCGGTCGGAGGTGACGGTCTCGCCGTCGACGACCAGGACGACCGGCAGCGATCAGCGTGTCGCCGACCGCCGTCGAGACCTTGTCGATCTCGATGACGTCGCCGACGGCGACCTTCTGCTGCTTGGCGCCACGCGCACGATCGCGTACACCGCGGTCTCCTTCAGAGGGGGTTCAAATCAGAGGGGTACGCCGAGCGCGCACCGAGGATCAATAGTACGGATCCGCCGGGGCCACGGCAAAACGCCGCCTAGCGCTTGCGCGAGCCCTTCTTCTTGATCGGCACGTGCTCGACGACCGGCGCCGGCTCGGGCTCCGGCTCCGGCGTCCCGGGCTCCGCCGAGCCGACACCGGGCTCGACCAGTCCGGTCTCGGCGGGGTGCCGGACCGCGCCGCAGCTCGTCGCCACGGCTGCGGCCGTGGCCGGTGGGCCCGGCCGGGCGGCTGGCGCTGCGGCGACGGGTCCGGGTGACCACCTTCGGCGGCTCCGGCGGGGCCGGAGCCGCGTCGGCTCGGGCTCCGGCTCGGGCTCCGGCTCGGGCTCCGGCTCGGGCTCGGGCTCCGGGCTCGGCTCGGGCTCGGGCTCGGCATCGGCTCGGGCTCGGGCTCCGGAGTCGGCTCGGCTGCCTCGGCGGCCTCGACTGCGTCCTCGGGCGCCGGCTCGTCCTCGTCGGCGGGCGGCTCGGCCTTGGCCATCGCGGCCACGTCCTTGGGCGACGGCGCCTTCGCGGCCGCGCTGTCCGTCACCCTGGCCGCGTCCGCGACCACCGCGGCGGCGACCGCCGCCGCGGCGGTCGGAGTCGTCGCCGCCGCGCTTGGGCTCGACCGGCATGTCGTGGATCGATCAGGCCGCGGCCCTGGCAGTGCTCGCAGTTCTCGCTGAACGCCTCGAGCAGGCCGGTGCCGATCCGCTTGCGGGTCATCTGGACCAGGCCGAGCGAGGTGACCTCGGCGACCTGGTGGCGGGTGCGGTCGCGGCCCAGGCACTCGACCAGGCGGCGCAGCACCAGGTCGCGGTTGGACTCCAGCACCATGTCGATGAAGTCGACGACGATGATGCCGCCGATGTCGCGCAGCCGGAGCTGGCGGACGATCTCCTCGGCGGCCTCGAGGTTGTTCTTGGTGACCGTCTCCTCGAGGTTGCCGCCGGAGCCGGTGAACTTGCCGGTGTTGACGTCGACGACCGTCATCGCCTCGGTGCGGTCGATGACCAGCGAGCCGCCCGACGGCAGCCACACCTTGCGGTCCAGCGCCTTGGCGATCTGCTCGTCGATCCGGTACGCCGCGAAGACGTCCTGCTTGTCGCCGTCGTCCGGGCTGTACTCCTCCAGCCGCTCCGCCAGGTCGGGCGCGACGTGGGTGACGTAGTCGCGCACGGTGTCCCAGGCGTCGTCGCCCTGGATGACCAGCTTGGCGAAGTCCTCGGTGAACAGGTCGCGGACGACCTTGAGCGTCAGGTCCGGCTCGCCGTACAGCAGCTGGGGCGCGCTGCCCTTGGACTTCTTCTCGATGTCCTCCCAGCGCGCCTTGAGCCGCTCGACGTCGCGGGTCAGCTCCTCCTCGGAGGCGCCCTCGGCCGCGGTGCGCACGATCACGCCGGCGGTGTCGGGGACGATCTCCTTGAGCAGCGTCTTGAGCCGGTTGCGCTCGGTGTCGGGCAGCTTGCGGGAGATGCCGCTGGTGGTGCCGTCCGGGCACGTAGACGAGGAACCGGCCGGGCAGGCTGATCTGGCTGGTGAGCCGGGCGCCCTTGTGGCCGATCGGGTCCTTGGTGACCTGCACCAGCACGGTCTGGCCGGACTTCAGCACCGACTCGATCTTGCGCGGCGGGCCGTCCTTGTGACCGAGCGCGGACCAGTTCGACCTCGCCGGCGTACAGCACGGCGTTGCGGCCCTTGCCGATGTCGATGAACGCGGCCTCCATGCGAGGGCAGCACGTTCTGCACCCGGCCGAGGTAGACGTTGCCGATCAGCGAGGTCTGCGACTCGCGGGCGACGTAGTGCTCGACGAGCACCTTGTCCTCGAGCACGGCGATCTGGGTGAGGTCCTCGCGCTGCCGGATCACCATCACCCGGTCGACCGACTCGCGGCGGGCCAGGAACTCGGCCTCGCTGACGATCGGCGCGCGGCGGCGGCCGGCCTCGCGGCCCTCGCGGCGGCGCTGCTTCTTGGCCTCGAGGCGGGTCGAGCCCGACACCGCGGTGATCTCGTCCTCGGCCGAGCGGGCCTTGCGCACCCTGGTGACGGTGTTCTGCGGGTCGTCGCCGCCCTTGTCGCCGTCGTCGCCCTCGCGGCGCCGCCGACGGCGCCGGCGCGTGGACGTCGCGACTCTCCCTGCGGCCGTCCGCCGTCGACTGTCGCCGTCCTCGCCGGACCCCTGGGAGCCGGCGGCCTGGTCGTCGCCGCCCTCGCCGTCACCGGAGCTTGCGGCGGCGGCGGCCGCCGCGGCGGCGGCGTCGGCGGGGCCCGCCCTCGCCGCTCGTCCTCGTCGGAGTCGTCCCGATCGGGGCCCTTGGTGGTCGGCGGCCTCCTCGGCGGGCGCCTCGGCGGGCGCCTCGGGCGTCTCCGCCTCCTTCTTGGCGGTGGCCTTCTTGGTCGGTCTTCTTCGCCGCGGCCTTCTTCTTCGGGCGGCGCGGCGGTCGGCTCGGGCGCCTGGAAGAGCACGGCGGTGCCCGCGTCGGGGTCGGCGGCCTTCTTGGCGCGGCCTTCTTGGCCGGTCGGCCTTCTTCGCGGCCTTCTTCGGCTCGGCCTTCAGCGCGGTCTGGTCCTCCGCCGGTGCCGCCGGCGCGTCCTCGGCGGCCTTCTTCGCCGCCTTCTTGGCCGGCGCCTTCTTCGCGGCCTTCTTCGCGGGGCGCCTTCTTCGCGGCCTTCTTGGCCGTGGCCTTCTTCGCTGCGGCCTTCTTGGCCGGTGCTGCCTCGGTGGGTTCTCCGGCCGGTGAGTCCGTGCCGGTGTGGTCGTCAGCCATGTGCTGCTCCTCCGCCCGGCTCACCTGCGGTGGCTGGGCGTGTCCGACGCCGCCGGCCCGCGTGTTCAGGGCCGGTAGCGCAAAGCCTTCGGGTGTTCGCGGCGACACCCTCGTCGATGTGGTGCCGGGGGCCCGGTCGCCTGCCGCGGTCGGCGGGTCACGACTCCCGCGTCGCGGTCTGGCGACGAACGTGCCTCCTACCTGCGAGAACGTCGTCGAGTCGAGTCGTTGCGGCTGTGACCGCAGGTCGTCGACCGTGGCGAGTATCGCACACGGTTCGCGTCAAGGGGTTATCGCGAGAAACCCAGCGGGTCGCCGACCGTGCCGTCGTCATGGAGCGGTCCCTGGGCCAGCCGGGTCAGCAGCGGAGCGCGGCCCGGGGTCCAGATCGGCGCTGCTCCGCAGCCCGGTGAGTACGTCGTCGGGCCGGACCGCCGGGACCGTGTGACGGAGCACCAGGTCGAGCCGGCAGCCCGGCCCGCGCTCCGACGCGGCGAGGGAGACGACCGCGGCCCGGCAGTCGAAGGAGCGCAGCCCCTTCTTCGTCATCCGCTCCACGAGCACCGCCTCGGCGGCCAGGAACTCGTCCACGGCCCGCCGACCCTCGCCGGGCGGGGTGGCGGGGAGGTCCATCGCCCAGTGGCTGGCCTCGAGCAGGTCGGCCAGGCCGCCGCCGGGCGACTCGACGACCTCGAGCACGTCCAGCCCGTCGGGCAGCGCCTCGTCGAGGGCCCGGTGGATCGCGGCCGGGTCGACCGATCTCGGCGAGCGCGATCTCGAGGTACTCCGCCTCGCTGGCCGAGCCGGTCGGCGCCGCGCCGGCGTACGAGATGCGCGGGTGGGGGTTGAAGCCGGACGAGTAGGCCATCGGGACCCGGGCCCGGAACACGGCCCGCTCGAAGGCGCGGCTGAAGTCGCGGTGGCTGGTGAACCGGAGCCGGCCGCGCTTGGCGTAGCGGACCCGGAGCCGCTGGACCGGCGGCGCCTGCTGCTCGGGCTGCTCGCGCGGGCTCATCGGAGGGCTTCCTTCATCGCAGCCGAAGGGTAGACGGTGCTCACCCGGTCGCCGCCCAGCCAGGCGGTCAGCCGCTCCGCCTCGGCCGTCCAGCGCGGCTCGCGCGGAGTCGGGGACCGGCTCGAGCAGGTGCACCAGCACCGTGCCGGCGTCGTCCTGCACCCAGCAGCCGACGATCCGGCCGTCCACCCACGCGGTGGTGCCGGCGTTGCCGTTGCTGTCGAAGAGCGACGGCGCGTGCCCGCCGAGGTAGAAGTCGCGGCCCTTCCAGCCCATCACGGTGGGGTCGAGCACCGGCAGCAGCGCGGCCCACGGCCCGCGGGTCGGCGACCTCGTCGAGGTCGTCCGGAAGCAGCCAGCCCGCGGCACCGCCGTCGAGCGACACCTCCACGGCACCCACGTCGGCGAGCGCCGCCACGGTGGCCGTCTTCGTGGCGCCCAGCCACCACTGCAGGTCCTCGGCCGTGCCGGGGCCGAAGCTGTGCAGCCAGCGCCGCACCAGCTCGGCGTAGCCCTCGCGGGGCTTCTGCGGACTCGGGCGTCTCGCCCAGCCAGGTCGACATCGGGGTCCACAGGGGTCGCGCGGTCCGCCAGTGGCCGGCGTTGCGCCCGCGGACGATCGCCGCCTCGACGGCGAGCTGGGCCAGCACCCGCGGCGCGACCGGGAACCGGCCGCCGTACTTCTTGCCGGGCGCCAGCTCCAGGTGACCTGCGAGCTCCGGCACCTCCTCCCGCAGCTGGGTCGCGGACAGCTCCTCCCCGCCCTCGAGGCGGGCCAGGGTCGCCCGCATCGCCCGGTCCAGCCAGGCCTCGCCGTCATCGGCCAGGCCGTGGGTGACGGCCTCCTTCGCCAGTCGCGCGCGGAGCATCGTGGCCACCCGGGCCGAGGCGCTTCCCCACGCGGCCGGGAGCAGCGTCGCGCGGGAAGACGAAGAGCGTGCGGCGCATCGCCAGCTGCTTGACCAGCGTGCGGTCCTCGTACAGCGCCCGGTCGACGTCGGCGACCGTGAGGCCGGGCACCCGCGCCCACAGCGACAGGTAGACCGTGGCCGGCTCGGTGGCGTGCAGGACCGTCAGTCTCTCCACCGCGGACTCCGGGCTGCCCGCTGCGGCGGACGGGGCCAGCGCGTGCCGCACCGCCAGCCGAGCGCGGCGCGCGGAGTCCGGAACATGACGCACCGCTTCATCCTCGCGGATGTCCCACGTGCTGCGACCCTCAGGCCTTAGAGTCTGGTCGTCTCAAGCCCAGGCAAGGAGCATCGCGTGACCACTCCCCCGAACCCGCCGGAAGGCAACGACAACCCCTACGGCGGACCCCCGCCCCCCGGTCAGAACCCCTACGGCGCCACGCCGTACCCCGGCGGTGGTGAGTACGGCGGTGCCCCCGAGGCCAAGACCGACGGCGTCTCCATCGCGGCGTTCGTGACCGGTCTCCTCTGCTGCGCGCCGGTCGGCATCATCCTCGGCATCATCGGCATCCGGCGCACCAAGGACGGGCAGCGCAAGGGTCGCTGGGCGGCGATCCTCGGCATCGTGCTGGGCGCGCTGGGCATCCTGGCGTGGATCGGTGTGGTCGCAGGCGGTGTGTGGATCTTCAACAACGCCGTCACGCCGGACAACGCCGAGGTCGGCCAGTGCGTCGACATCGACACCGACGGCGGCGAGGTGACGATGCTGAAGAAGGACTGCTCCGAGGACCACGACGGCGAGATCGTCGGCGTCGAGGAGGTCAACTCCGAGAACCGCGACGCCATCGAGTCCGGCATGGCCGACTACTGCGCCGAGATCATCGACGCCGACGACCTGGCGACGCTCCTGGACCGCGACGACATCGACCTCAACGCCGTGATCGAGGACCCGAACGACGTCAGCAACGGCGACCACCTGGTCTGCTACGCCGAGGCCAAGAGCGGGAAGCTGGACGAGAAGATCCTCGTCTAGCGACGCGCAGGAC
The DNA here is from genome assembly GCA_963813615.1 of uncultured Actinomycetota bacterium. GTDB lineage: Bacteria > Actinomycetota > Actinomycetes > Propionibacteriales > Nocardioidaceae > Nocardioides. The sequence goes on along the minus strand of CAWFAE010000012.1, from coordinate 204,598 downwards.
TGCTGCGGACCATGAGGGAGGTCGCGGGCCTCGAGGGCCCTGCTCCGGCCGTAGAGCCGTGCCGAGCGCTCGCTCGGACCGAGTCTAGCCGTCGCCGAGCACGATTCGCCGGGGAGTCCGGCCTATCCGTATCTGCGACGCGGCGTAGCCGAGCGTCTGCAGCAAGCGCAGCGGGCACTCCCCGACGGGGTCCGATTGCTCGTCATGGAGGGCTATCGCCCCTACGACCTCCAGGAGTTCTACTTCGACAACCACCAGCGTCGGTTGATGGACGCCGATCCCGAGCTGACTGAACAGGCGGCGTTCATGGCCGCCAGCCGAGTTCGTCTCACCGCCCGACGTAGCACCGCACGTGTCAGGAGCCGCGCGTCGATCTGACCCTGCTCGGAACCGACGGCCAGCCACTCGACATGGGGACCCCGGTGGATGCCAGCCCGGAAGAGAGCGACGGAGCCTGTTACTTCGCGGCTGACAACATCTCCGGAACCGCCCGCGAGAACAGGACGCTGCCTCGCGAACGCGCTAGAAGGTGCCGGGCTGGTCGAACTATCCGACCGAGTGGTGGCACTGGTCGTACGGCGACCGCTACTGGGCGCTGACCCTGGGCAGGTCGCACGCCATCTTCGGACCCACCCGACTCACCGAGCGACGTGCCGAGCCGTCTCTGACCGATGACGCTGCAAGGAGTCAGACGACGCTGAGCGGCAGCAGCTGCTTGCCGGTCGGGCCGATCTGGATGTCGGTGCCCATCTCCGGGCAGACGCCGCAGTCGTAGCAGGGCGTCCAGCGGCAGTCCTCGACCTCGACGTCGGCACCGTCGGCGACGGCGAGCGCGTCCTCCCAGTCCGCCCAGAGCCAGTCCTTGTCGAGCCCGGAGTCGAGGTGGTCCCAGGGCAGCACCTCGTCGTACCCCCGCTCGCGGGTGGTGTACCAGTCGAGGTCGACGCCGGTGCCGCTCAGCGCGGTCTCGGCGGCCGCCACCCAGCGGTCGTAGGAGAAGTGCTCGCTCCAGCCGTCGAACCGGCCGCCGTCGCGCCACACCTGCTCGATCACCGCACCGACCCGGCGGTCGCCGCGGCTGAGCAGGCCCTCGACCACGCCGGGCTGGCCGTCGTGGTAGCGGAACCCGATCGCCCGGCCGTAGCGCTTGTCCGCGCGCACCGTGTCGCGCAGCTTGCGCAGCCGCTCGTCGGTGGTCTCGTGGTCGAGCTGGCTCGCCCACTGGAACGGCGTGTGCGGCTTGGGCACGAACCCGCCGATCGACACCGTGCACCGGATGTCGTTGCGGCCCGAGACCTCCCGGCCCTTGGCGATCACCTTCTTGGCGAGGTCGGCGATCGCGAGCACGTCCTCGTCGGTCTCCGTCGGGAGCCCGCACATGAAGTAGAGCTTCACCTGCCGCCAGCCGTGGGAGTACGCCGTGGCGACGGTCCGGATCAGGTCCTCCTCGGTGACCATCTTGTTGATCACCTTGCGCATCCGCTCGCTGCCGCCCTCGGGCGCGAACGTCAGGCCGGAACGGCGGCCGTTGCGGGAGAACTCGTCGGCGAGGGTGATGTTGAAGGCGTCCACCCGGGTGCTCGGCAGGCTCAGGCTCACGTTGGAGCCTTCGTAGCGGTCGGCCAGTCCCTTGGCCACGTCGCCGATCTCGGTGTGGTCGGCGCTGCTCAGCGACAGCAGGCCGACCTCCTCGAAGCCGGACTGCCGGATGCCGTTCTCCACCATCGCGCCGATGGTCTCGATGGAGCGCTCGCGCACCGGCCGGGTGATCATCCCGGCCTGGCAGAACCGGCAGCCGCGGGTGCAGCCGCGGAAGATCTCGACGGAGAAGCGCTCGTGCACGGTCTCGGCGAGCGGCACCAGCGGCTTCGCCGGGTAGGGCCAGGCGTCCAGGTCCATCAGGGTGTGCTTGCGGACCCGGTGCGGGATGCCCGGACGGTTGGGTACGACGGACGCGATGGCGCCGTCGGTCGTCGTACGTCACGTCGTAGAAGCGCGGCACGTAGACGTTGCCGGTGACCGCGAGCCGCCGGAGCAGCTCGTCCCTATCAATGGCAGAGCCGCCGGGGCCCTCTTTGTCCTTCTTCCACTCGCGGACGACCTCGGAGATCGCCAGCACGATCTCCTCGCCGTCGCCGAGCACGGCGGCGTCGAGGAAGTCGGCGATCGGCTCCGGGTTGAACGCCGCGTGCCCGCCGGCCAGCACGACCGGGTGCTCGTCGGTGCGGTCCTTCGCGTGCAGCGGGATGCCGGCCAGGTCGAGCGCGTTGAGCATGTTGGTGTAGCCGAGCTCGGTGGAGAAGCTCAGGCCGAACACGTCGAAGGCGGCGACCGATCGGTGGCCGTCGACCGTGAACTGCGGGATGCTCGTCCTCGCGCATCACCTGCTCCATGTCGGGCCACACCGAGTAGGTGCGCTCGGCGAGGATCCAGTCGCGCTCGTTGAGCACCTCGTAGAGGATCTGGACGCCCTGGTTGGGCAGGCCGACCTCGTAGGCGTCGGGGTACATCAGCGCCCACCGGACCTCGACGGAGTCCCAGTCCTTGACGACGGAGTTCAGCTCGCCGCCGACGTACTGGATCGGCTTGGAGACCGACGGCAGGCGCGGCTCCAGGCGGGCGAACAGGGACTCGGGCACGACAAAACTCTCCGGGTTTTGGGGGGACAAGGAACCAGGGTACGCACCACACTGACCGCATGCACGCCGTGCGCGCACCGGTCGCCTTCGACGGCGTCCGGTTCCTCGAGGGCGGCGCCACGGTGGTGGTGGACGGCGATCGGATCGCCGGCGTCGAGGCGTTCGGCTGCGACCTCCCCGAGGACTGCACGCTGGCGTCGTACGACGGGACGCTGCTGCCGGGACTGATCAACGCGCACACCCATCTCGCGGCGGAGGGCACGCTCGGGTCGTTGGAGCGGTTGGGGGCGGCCAACGACGACGAGATCGACGCGTGGATCGGGCAGTCCCTGCTCAGCCAGGTGCGGGCCGGGGTGACGACGGTCCGTGATCTCGGCGACCGGCACTACCGCACGGTCGTGGCCCGCGACCGGGCGACTCCGGGGCTGCCGCGGATCGTCGCCGCCGGCCCGCCGATCACGACTCCCGGTGGCCACTGCCACTACCTGGGCGGAGAGGCGTCGGGGCTCGACGGGATCAGGGCGGCGCTGGACGAGCGGCGCGAGCGCGGCGTCGACGTCGTGAAGGTGATGGCCGCCGGCGGGATGCTGACCCAGGGCACCGACATCTTCGGGGTGCAGTTCTCACCGGACGAGCTGCGGGCGCTGGTGGAGGCCGCGCACGAGGCCGACCTGGCCGTCCTGGCCCACGCGCACTCGCTGGCGGGCATCGAGCATGCGCTGGCCGCGGGCGTCGACGGCATCGAGCACTTCACCGGCCTTGCCGAGGGCGGCATCCGGGTCCCGGACGAGGTGCTCGCAGCGAACCGCCGCCGCCGGCGTGACGGTGGACCCCACGCTGGGGTTCGACCAGGCCGCGTTCGACGCGTTGCCGGCGCCGCCGCCCGGCGTCCTGGAGGCGATGCGGCGGGTCGGGATGGATCCCCCGTCCTTCAACGCTGCCCGCAGGGAGGTCGTCGGGCGGATGCGCGAGCACGGCGTCCGGGTGGTCACCGGCGTGGACGACGGCGCGATCGCGACGAAGCCGCATGGCAGCATCGCGCTCTCGGTCGGCGACCTGGTGCCCGCGGGCTACCCGATGGCCGAGGCGCTCGCCACGGCGACCTCGCTAGCGGCGGAGGCGTGCGGGCTCGCCGAGGTCACCGGCACGCTGCGGGCCGGCCTCGCGGCCGACGTACTCGTGGTCGACGGCGACCTGAGCACCGGCCCCGACGCGCTGCGTGCACCGGTCCTCGTGATCGCCCGCGGCGTTTCCGCCGTTCCGTAGGGTTCGGGCATGAGCGCCGCCACCCAGGGACGTCTCCGTTGGACCTGGTGGGCGCCGGCCGTGGGTGTGCTGGTGCTCGCGCTCTCGTGGGGTCGGCATCCGGGGTCGGTCGCGGCCGCGGTGATCGCCGTGTTCCTCGTCGGGGCGGTGCTGGCCGCCGTCCATCACGCCGAGGTCGTGGCGCACCGGGTGGGCGAGCCGTTCGGTTCGCTCGTGCTCGCGGTCGCGGTGACCGTCATCGAGGTGGCGCTGATCGTCACCCTGATGGTGTCCGGCGACAAGGACACCTCCACCCTGGCGAGGGACACCGTCTTCGCCGCGCTGATGATCACCATCAACGGGATCGTCGGCCTGTCGCTGCTGATCGGCGCGCTGAAGCACCATCTGGCCGAGTTCAACGCCGAGGGCACCGGCTCCGCCCTGGCCACCGTGATCACGCTCGCCGGCCTCACGCTGGTGCTGCCCCGGTTCACGACCTCCGAGCCGGGGCCGGAGTTCTCCGCGTCGCAGCTGACGTTCGCAGCGGTCGCGTCGGCGGCCCTGTACGCGATGTTCGTGTTCACCCAGACCGTGCGGCACCGCGACTTCTTCCTGCCGGTCGACACCGGCCGCGGCCCGGCGGACCTGGACCGCGACGGGCACGCCGACCCGCCTTCCGCCCGGGACGCGCTGGTTGTCGTTGGCGCTGCTGACGGTCGCGCTGGTCGCGGTCGTCGGGTCTGGCCAAGGTCGAGTCGCCCACGATCGAGGACGGCGTCGCGGCCGCCGGGTTCCCGCACGCGTTCGTCGGCGTCGTGATCGCGCTCCTCGTGCTGCTTCCAGAGTCGATCGCTGCGGCCCGGGCCGCGGCCCTCGACAACGTGCAGGTCAGCCTCAACCTCGGGTACGGGTCGGCGATGGCGTCCATCGGCCTGACGATCCCGACCATCGCGGTCGCCTCGATCTGGCTCGACGGCCCGCTCACGCTCGGGCTGGAGCCGGTGCAGATGGTCCTCCTGCTGATGTCCGTCGTCGTCTCGATCCTCACCGTGGTGCCCGGGCCGCGCGAAGCCGCTCCAGGGCGGCCTGCACATGGTGCTGCTGGCGGCGTTCGTCTTCCTGACGATCAAGCCCTGATGGCCGGTTGGCACACTGGAGCCGTGCTCCGACCCGTCGCCGTCGCCCTCGTCGCCGCGCTGGCTCTCGCGGGCTGCAGCGACGACGAGCCGAAGCAGGACGACGACGCCATCGTGCTCTCACCGCAGTCGCCCGGTGCCCCCGGCCATACCCACGGGCCCGGCGGCGAGACCGTGGTCGGTGACGGCACCCGCTCCAGCGCCGGCGGGTACTCGCTGGCCGACGTACGACTGCCGCGCTACTCGGGGCAGCCGGGCGACCTGTCGTTCCGGATCCTCGACCGGAGCGGCCGGCCGGTGCTCGACTACGTCGAGGAGCAGACGAAGCTGCTGCACATGTACGTCGTCCGCAACGACCTGCAGGACTTCCGACACCTCCACCCGGTGCTCGGCAAGGACGGCACCTGGACCGCCCGCGCAGCGCTCGCCGGGCCGGGGTCCTACCGGGTGCTGGCCGAGTTCACCCCGGGCACCGACCCGCACGCCGCCCACGTGGTGCTCGGCCGCAACGAGATCGTGCCCGGGTCGTGGGAGGCCGTCGAGCCGGCCACCGAGCCGGTCGCCGACGACGGGGTGGTCCGGGTCAGCGTCGACGACCCGATCGAGACCGGCCCCGACGGGCGGATGCAGATCACCGTCGACGACGGCGACGGCAACGAGGTCACCCTCGGAAGCTACCTGGGCAGCTATGCCCACGTGACCGGCTTCGAGCTCGAGACCGGTTCGTTCGTCCACGTCCACCCGTACGGCGAGCCCGCGGCCACCGAAGACGGCACCCAGCTCACGTTCCAGACCGCGTTCGACAAGCCGGGCAGCTACCGGTTCTTCGTGCAGGTCCGGGTCGACGGGTTCCTGCACACCGTGCCGGTGACGGCCACGGTCGAGTAGCTCGGCTATATCGTGCGGGCGTGTCTCTCGCCCTGATCACCGGAGCAGCTCGCACCAACGGCATCGCCGCGGGCGTTGCACCACGTCTCGTCGCGGACGGCTGGGAGGTGGTGACCAGCGACCTCACCGACGTCGACTACCCGTGCGACCTCTCGACGCCGACCGGCCCGCAAGAGCTGATCGACGCTGTCATCCGGGACCGCGGCGCGATCACGGCGCTCGTGCTCAGCCATGCCCACGACGAGGAGACGGGGATCCTGGACACGACGGCCGAGAGCTTCGACCGGCACGTCGCCGTCAACGCACGGGCGAGCCTTCTGCTCATCGCGGCCTTCGCTCGCCAGGTCCCCTCTGGTGGTGGCGTCATCCTCGCGATGACCAGCGACCACACCACCGGGAACCTTCCCTACGGAGCCTCGAAGGGGGCCCTCGACCGCATCGTGATCTCGGCCGCGCGCGAGCTCGGGCCGCGCGGCATCTCGGCCAACGTTCTCAACCCAGGCCCCGTCGACACCGGCTGGATGGACGACGAGACGCGGGAGGGGCTCACGGCGTACCAGCCGCTCGGCCGCCTCGGTACGCCTGCCGACATCGCCGGAATCGTCTCCTTCCTCGTGTCCGAGGAAGGGCGCTGGGTCTCGGGGCAGCTCCTCCAGACCGATGGAGGGTTCTCAGCTCGGTACTGAGTCCCGCTGCGGGCTCAGGAGCTCACGGCCCGCTTCACGAGGGACTTGATCTTCTTCGCGTCGGCGTCCGTGACGTCGGTCAGGGCGTAGGAGGTCGGCCACATGGTGCCCTGATCGAGGTTGGCGGGGTCGTTGAAGCCGAGCGTGGAGTAGCGGTACTCGAACTTCGACGCGGGCTGGAAGAAGCAGACGATCTTGCCGTCCTTCGCGTACGCCGGCATGCCGTACCACGTCTTGGAGTCGAGCTCCGGCGCGACCGAGGTGACGATCGCGTGGATGCGCTCGGCCATCCTGCGGTCGGAGTCCGGCATCTCGGCGATCTTCGCGAGGCAGGCCTCGGCCTCCTCGGCCTTCTTCTTGCCGCCGCGCCCGGTGGCCTTCAGCTCCTCGGCGCGCTCCTTCATGGCGGCCCGTTCCGCGGCCGTGAACCCGGACGCCGACGTGCGCTTCGTGGTGGTCTTCTTCGCGGTCTTCTTGGTGGCGGCCATGGTGGTTGCTCCTTGGAATCGTCGTGGGTCGTGTCTCCTCACGCTAGGTCCGCGCCCCGCACCGTGCTTCTCGATTCGTGATCGATGCGCTCAGCCGACCTCGAACGAGAGCGTGACCACGGGGTTGTCGAACTCGGTGGCGCGCAGGCTGACCTGCACCCGCCACGTCCCGGGGGCGGGGACGGTCACCTCGGCGGAGTACGTGCCCGCGCCGACCGGCACCGCGGGCACGATGCCCAGGTCGACCTCGTCGGACGCGACGGAGATCTCCGGCGCGGCGAACGTGTCGACCGGGTCACCGGCCTGGTCCTGGATCTGCACGGTCACCGTGTTGGGCCCACGCTCGCCGGGGGGCCATCGTGGCCAGCACCCGCAGGTCCTCGACCGCGGCGCTCTCCACGCGTCCGGGTGCGGGGGCGGCGGCCTCCGGCTGCTCCCGCGGCGGCTGGTTGACCAGGAAGCCGGTCACGCCGATCACCGCGAACAGCAGGCACGCCTCGGCGACCACGGTGCGCCGAACCAGCCCGGTGGCCGTCACCCCGTCGTCGTGCCCGACGGCACCGGACACCCGCGGCAGCAGTCGCCACCGGTTCCACGCGGCGATCGCCACCACGACGAGGGCGATGCCGACCTTCACCATCAGCAGCCGTCCGTACGTCGTACCGAACAGCCCGTCCCACGACCCGATGATCCGCCAGCCCATCACCGTGCCGCTGGCCGCGAGCAGCGCGAGGACCCCGGCCGCCACCGTGGAGAACCGGGCGACCACCGCGACCGCGTCCCTGCGCCGGCCGCGGATCGCGGGCAGCGTGAGCGCCAGCCCGACCAGGCCGCCCAGCCAGATGGCGCCGGCGCTGAGGTGCAGGGCGTCGGTGACGACCAGCAGCGGCACCGGCTCGAACGCCTTCGTGTGCCCCACCAGGGCCGGCGACCACACGGCGACGGCCACCGCGGCGGTCGCCCACACCCGCCGCTCCCGGAGCAGCAGCGCCGCGACCAGGCCGACCGCCTGCAGCGCGAGCACCAGCACGTCGTCGCCCACCAGCGACAGGTCGTACGCCGCGGAATCGGTGAGTCCCTCCATGCCGAGGCCCTGCTGGTAGGAGCCGGCGAGCGGTACGCCGAGCGCCGCCGCCCCGACGGCCACCCCGGACGCCCACCACTGCGTCCGGCGCAGCCGGGCGAGGGTCTCGGGAGCGAGCCGGACGTCGCCGACCATCCAGGCGCAGAAGACGACCAGCCCCGCGGCCACCAGGAGCCCGGCGTAGCCGAGGCCCTGGGCGATGCCGAGGTCGGCCTTGGTCCCGGCCGTGGACTCCGAGTCGACCTGCGGCGGCACCACGGTCTCGCTGGCCGCGCCGATCGAGAACGTGAGCGACCCGCTGATCGGGTGCCCGTCCGCCGACACCACCCGCCAGGCGACGACGTACGTGCCGGCCGAGAGCTCGTCGGGCAGGTCGGCGGTGACGACCTCGTCCTCGCTGGTCGCCGAGGAGTCGACCGGCTCGCCCGCGGCGTCGAACACCTGGATGGAGCCGTCGGTCAGCGAGACCGGCTCGTCGTAGGTGAACGTGACGACGTCGGGGGTCTCCGCCACCACCTCCCCCTCGGCCGGGTCGGTGGAGACCAGCGTGGCGTGCGCGGCCGCGGGCGGAGCGGCCAGGAAAAGCGCGAGCACGGCCAGCCACCCGGCGGCGAGCGCCCGTGGCGCCCACCTCCGAGCGACCGACCGTGTCACCGTGCTCAGCCCTGCTTGCGAGTGCGGGCCAGGGCAGTTCCGCCGACGATGACGCCGACCGCACCGACCACCAGGCCGGCGATCGCGAGCCCGTTGCCGTCGTCGGAGTCGGAGTCGTCGACCGCGTCCGCTTCGGACTCCTCGGTCGAGACGGTCTCCGCGGCACCGTGCTCGTCGCCGGTCGCCTCGGTGATCGTGACGCTCGGTGCGGGCCGCTCGAGCTCCTCGGCGTCCTGACCCTCGGCCGGCGTCTCGACCCAGTCCGTCTCGCCCTTCTCGCAGGTCTGGATCACCGGGAAGTTCAGCGTCTCGCCCGGCGGCGTCGGGCAGCTGCAGGGAGAGCTCGAACGCGTCGCGCTCGCCGTCGGGCAGCGGGGTCCGGGTGGTGTAGGACACCTCGCCGACCCGCTCGGTGATGCTGTTGCCGTGGGCGTCCTCGACCGGCTCGTCGAGCTGGACCACGGTCTTCTCGACCTCGTACAGCGGGTTGCGGGTCGGGGTGACCGAGAGGATCTCCTCCGGGATCTGGATCGTGATCCCGGTGGTCGGTGACCCCTCACATCCGTGCGGCACGCTGAACGTCAGCACCACGAAGGCGCCGGCGGCGGTGTCGCTCGGAGTGACGGTGACATGGGCGGACGCCGGTGCGGCGAGGCCCAGGGTGAGCAGGCCGGCGGCGCCGGCAGCGGCGCCGAGGCGCGCGAGAGTACGTCGTACGTGCATGCGTTTCCTTCGTGAAGAGAGTGGGTGAACAGGTCGGTCAGACGGCGAGACCCGACCGGTGGTCCACGAAGGGGTACGACGACGAGCGGGCGGCGCAGCGGCAGCACCGGCGCCTGCGGGGCGACCGTGCGGCGCAGGGTGGGCACCGGGAGCAGCCCGACCTCGGACCAGGTCAGCACGACCTCGACCGCGCGGCGGCGCAGCTCCCAGACCAGCGCGGTGGCGAGGCCGCCGGCGACGTGCGCCAGCGACCATCTGCCAGGTGAGCTCGAGGTGCGGCCCGTGCGCGTGGCCCGACGTCGGGCCCAGCACCGCCATCCAGCTGTGCAGCAGGAGCTGGAGCACGACCAGCGCCGGGACCATCGCCCACAGCGGCGCCCGGCCCCGGAGAACCAGCGTCCCCGCGCCGAAGACGAGCGCCGCCGTCGCCACCATCCAGCCGGTCGCGCGGCAGCCCCCCACCGGCCCAGGTGTGCGCGGCGACCAGCAACGTCATGATCTCGACCGTCGCCAGTGCCGCGCGCAGGATTGACCCCCCGACGCGGCAGTACCTGGACCGAGAGCACGACCCACATCTTGCCAAGTGCCCGTGTCAGGCGCGCACCAGGACCCTTCGCGAGGGCGTCAGCCGGGCCGCAGGGGCCGACTTCGCCCGCAGATGGATGTTCTGCAGCAGGCCCAGGGCGAGCATCCCGGCGAACATCGAGCTGCCGCCGTACGACACGAACGGGAGCGGTACGCCGGTGACCGGCATGATGCCCAGGCACATCCCGATGTTCTGGAACGCCTGGAACCCGAACCAGCAGGCGATGCCGGCAGCGGCCACCCGGCCGAACACGTCGTCGGTCCGGGCGGCGATCAGCAGCGCCCGCCAGATCACGATCGCCAGCAGCGCGATCAGCACGCCGGCGCCGAGCAGGCCGAGCTCCTCGCCGGCGACCGTGAAGACGAAGTCGGTGTGCTGCTCCGGCACGAACCCCGAGCGGGTCTGCGAGCCGTCGAACAGTCCCTGGCCGAACAGCCCGCCGTTGCCCGACCGCGATCCGGGCCTGCTCGACGTTGTAGCCGGCGCCGCGCGGGTCCAGCTCGGGGTTGGTGAACGCGAGGAACCGGTCGAGCTGGTAGTCCTTCAGCCAGCCCGCGGACACCCCGGCGAACGCGGCGGTGACGCCGCCGATGCCGAGCACGGCGAGCCAGCGGCGGGGCGCACCGGCGGCGGCGAGCACCCCGAAGACGGTGGCCGAGAGCACCAGCATGGTGCCGAGGTCGGGCTGGAGCAGGATCAGCGCGGCCGGCAGCGCGGCCACGGCGAGCATCGCGGTCACGTCGACGAGCCCGACCCGGCCCCGCCAGCGGCCCTCGCTCCGCTCGGCGACGACCAGCGCCATGCCGATCACCATGGCCAGCTTCGCGAACTCCGAGGGCTGGATGGACAGCCCGCCGAGCATCAGCCACGACCGCGAGCCGTTGACGGTGCTGCCCATCGTGAGCACCAGGACCAGCCCGGCGACGGACGCCGCGTAGACCAGCGGCGCCAGGATCCGCACCCACCGGTGGTCGGTGGCCATCACCAGGAGCATCAGCACCAGGCCGATCGCCACGTTGACCACCTGCTTCTCCAGGTAGGCCTTCGGGTCGCCCCCGGTCAGGTCGTCGCGGGTGCTGGTGGCCGACCAGACCAGCAGGCTGCCGAGCACGCAGAGCAGCAGCACCGCGCCGAGGAGCAGCCAGTCCACGCCGTTCACGCGCCGGTGCATGTCAGTCCTCCTTCGGCGGCAGGATCGAGCCGTCGTCGCGGAACGTGGGGAGGCCGGACGGCGGCGAGGTGCCGGGGATCGCGGCGTCGCCGGGCACGACCCGGTCGCCGCGGACGCCGTACAGCGACTCCCAGATCTTGCGGACCCCCGGTCCGGAGGTCCCGGAGCCGGTGCCGCCCTGGCTGACCATCATCACCACGACGTAGTCATCGGAGTACGACGCGACCCAGGACGTCGACTGCTTCCCGTAGACCTCGGCCGACCCGGTCTTCGAGCGGATCGGCACCTCGTCGAGCGGGAAGCCGCCCATCCGCCACGCCATCGTGCCCTGGCGGGTGACCCCCTTGAGCGCGTTGTCGATGTAGCCCATCACGTTGTCCGGTACGTCGACGTTGCCGACCGCCTTGGGCGCGATCCGGCGCACCACGGTGCCGTCGGGCGAGACGATGGCCTTGCCGATCCGCGGGCGCGAACAGGGTGCCGCCGTTGGCGATCGCGGCGTAGCCCCTGGCCAGCTGGAGCGGGGTGACGATGGTGTCGCCCTGGCCGATGGCGAAGTTCACCGCGTCGCCGGCGCGGTAGGCGTAGCCCTCCACGCAGAACTCCTGGGCGAACCGGTAGACGAAGTCGCTGGTCTTGCTGTCCTGGGGCTTGTCGGCGATCCCGCAGTAGTAGTCCTTCTGGGACTCGAAGTAGGCCCGCTTCCACTTGCGGTCGGCGATCCGGCCGGAGGCCTCGCCCGGCATGTCGATCCCGGTCTCGCTGCCGAAGCCGAACGTCTGGGCCTCCTGGACCAGTGGGTCGCGGGCATGGACGTCGCCGACGTCGGTGCCGAACCGCTGCCAGAAGCCGTAGCCCACGCGGTAGAAGAACGTGTTGCACGAGACCTCGAGCGCCTTGTCGAAGCCGATGTAGCCGTAGGCGCCGGACTCGTAGTTCTTGAACTCCCGGTTGCCGACCTGGAACGCCGAGGAGCAGTTCAGCCGGGTGTCGAACCCGTAGCCGTTGGTCAGCGCACCCGCCGTCATGAACGGCTTCCAGGTCGACCCGGGTGCGAACTGGCCCTGGGTGGCCCGGCCGAGCAGCGGGGTGCCCGCCTTGGTGGAGTAGAGCCGCGAGAGCTGCTTCTGGGAGATCCCGCCGACCCAGACCGACGGGTCGTACGTCGGCTGGCTGGCCATCGCCACGATCCGGCCGGTGTCGGCCTCCATCACCACCGCCGCACCGGAGTCGGCGACGTAGTTGCGGCCGGTCACCGGGTCGCGGGTCGCCCGGGCGATCCGGATCATCTCCGCGAGCTGCTTCTCGACGACGCTCTGCACCCGCGCGTCGATGGAGGTGACCAGGGTGTCACCGGGCTGGCTCTTCAGCGTCCCGTCGTCGTCGTCGAGGACCCGACCCATCGAGTCGACCTCGACGCTGCGGTAGCCGGGGATGCCGCGCAGCCACGCGTCGTACTCCTTCTCGACGCCGGCGCGGCCCACCCACGACGCGCCGTTGACCGATCGGTCGTCGTCGTCCTTGGCCAGGTCGTACTCCTCCTCGGTGATCGGGCTCAGGTAGCCGAGGACGTGGGCGGCGTTGATACCGAACGGGTGCGGGTAGGCCCGGACGGTCTGCTCGTCCGCCAGCACGCCGGGGTAGTCCTCCGGCTGCTCGAGGATCCTCAGCGCGTCGGCCTGGTCGACGTCCTCGGCCACGGGAACCGGCTGGAACGGCGAGCCGTTCCAGTCGGCCAGTCGGCGAGTGATGGTCCGCGGCGGCACGTCCAGGGTGTGGGCGACCCGCTCGACCAGCCGGCGCTGTTGACGCTCGGTGAGGTCGCCGAGCAGGGTGCGGTCGATCGAGACCACCCACGACATCCGGTTGGCCACCAGTGGGCGGCCCATGCGCGTCGACGATCAGGCCGCGCTGGGGTTGGACCACGATGTCGCGCACCGACTGGGCGGCCGCCTTGCCTTGGTACTTCTCCCCCGAGACCACCTGCAGGTAGTAGAGCCGCACGAACAGGGTGGCGAACAGCGAGAACACGAGGGCCTGGATCACGAGCAGGCGCAGCCGGCTCTTCTGCTGCGTGGGGAGCCTGAGCGGACTCATCGGGCCACGGCCCGCTCGACCTCGAGCCGCCGGAACAGCCCCATGACCAGCGGGAGCACGAGCGGCGTCATGAGGACGTCCCAGACGACGGCGCCGGCGATCACCTCCAGTACGTCGGGGATCCCGACTGCCGGGTCCCGCAGCACCAGGCCGCTGAGCGCGAAGACCGAGGTGCCCAGGAACGAGCAGGCGGCGACCGTCGCCAGCACCGCCGGAGCCGTGGGCCGGACGTCGGGCGCGACCCGGCCGGCGACGTACCCGACCACGAGCAGGGCGAGGGCCCAGCGCCCGGCCACGTGGTCGGCCGGCGGGGCCAGGTCGAGCAGCACGCCGGCCACGAAGCCGAGCACCATCGCGAACTGGGCGCCGCGGACCAGCCCGGCGCCGACGACGACCAGCAGGACCAGGTTGGGCACGACACCGTGCCAGGCGAAGTGCGGGAACACCGAGACCTGCAGCACCAGGGCGACGGTGAGCGCCACCGTCGCGCCGAGCACGCGCATCGTGCTCATCGGCCGATGCTCCCGTCGGCCTCGATCACCGCGCGGTCGCTCTCGGAGCCGGACGGCACCACGACGCCGACCAGGTCGAGCGCGGCGAAGTCGACGAAGGGCTCGATCACGGCCCGCTGGGAGGAGTCGCGGAGGCTGGAGTAGACCTCGGCCACCCGGCCGATCGGCACGCCGGCGACGTACGGCGCGTCGCCGTCGCTGCCCCAGGTCACGACCGTGTCGTCGCGGGCCGGCACCACCGACTGGTCGACGAGTCGCAGGTCGAGGCCGGCGTCGTCGCCCGTCTCGCCCTGGCCGGTGAGGAAGCCCAGGTCCATGGTCTGGCCGACCCGGCCACCCACCGTGGAGTCGGAGTCGACGATCAGCAGCACGGTCGCGGTGGTGCGGGTGACCCGCAGGATCCGGCCGACCAGGCCGTCGTTGTTGAGCACCGTCATGTCGGGGTGCAGGCCGGCCTTCGTCCCGGCGTCGATGGTGACGGTGGCCGAGAACGACTGGGAGGGTCCGAGCCCGATCACCCGCGCGGGGACCAGCGCGTAGCCGAGGTCCTCGGCCGCGGCGGTCAGCCCGTCGTACTCCGCCAGCCGGTTGCGGTTGAACCCGGACGTGCGGACCTGCGCCCGCAGCTCGGCGTTCTCCGCCTCGAGGTCGTCGATCTCGTCGCGCATCGAGTCCCGGCCACGGAACCAGTCGGGGATTCCAGCGATCGGGCGGACCACGGCCGTGGTGCCGGCCTCGACCGGGCCGAACACCTCACCCACCGCCTGACGGACCGGATCGACGGCCGAGCCGTCGTCGCTGTTCGCGTCGAGCGTCATCAGGCTGGCGCAGGCCAGGACGAGCGCGACGACGAGACCGCGGGAGGGAGTCTTCTGCGGGGCCATGTCAGAACCGCCGCTGCTCCGAGACCAGCACCTGCTGCAGCGCCTCGAACTCCTCGACGCACCGGCCCGCACCCCTCGCCACCGACACCAGGGGGTCCTCGGCGACGTGCACCGGCATCCCGGTCTCGTGCCGCAGCCGCTCGTCGAGGCCGCGCAGCAGCGCGCAGCCGCCGGTGAGCACGATCCCCCGGTCCATGATGTCGCCGGCCAGCTCGGGCGGGGTCTGGTCGAGGGTGGCGCGGACCGCGTCGACGATCGCGTGCAGCGGCTCCTCCATGGCCAGCCGGACGTCGGCGCTGGAGACCACGACGGTGCGGGGCAGGCCGGTGATCATGTCGCGGCCGCGGATCTCCGCCTCGGGCTCGTTCGACGAGGGGAACGCCGAGCCGACGGTCATCTTGACCTCCTCGGCGGTGCGCTCGCCGAGCAGCAGGGAGTGCTCCTTCTTCATCCAGGCCGTGATCGCCTGGTCGAGGTCGTCGCCGGCGGTCCGGATCGACAGGGAGGTGACCACGCCGCCGAGGGAGATGACGGCCACCTCGGTGGTGCCGCCCCCGACGTCGACGACCATGTTGCCGGTGGCCTCGTGCACGGGGAGTCCGGCGCCGATCGCGGCGGCCATCGGCTCCTCCACGATGTAGACCCGGCGGGCTCCCGCCTGGTAGCCCGCCTCCTTGACCGCTCGCTGCTCCACCGGCGTGATGCCGCTCGGCACGCAGATCACCATCCGCGGCTTGGCGAAGTAGCGGCGTCGGTGCACCTGCTGGATGAAGAACCGCAGCATCTGCTCGGTCGCGTCGAAGTCGGCGATCACGCCGTCCTTGAGCGGCCGGATGGCGGTGATGTTGTCGGGCGTGCGGCCGATCATCCGCTTCGCCTCGTGACCGACGGCGAGCACCTCACCGGTCGTGTCGTTGAGCGCCACCACGCTGGGCTCGTCGAGCAGCACGCCCTTGCGCCGGACATACACGAGCGTGTTGGCGGTGCCAAGATCCACGGCCATGTCCCGGCCGATGAAGCTGTTCGCCATGCGCAGGCCTCACGGTGGCTCCGGCGCGCGCTTTCGGGGAAGACCCGCGCCCAGGGACCTTCCCTGACCAACGCGGGGCGGGACGACGTGCGCACGCACCCGCCGGACCCGATCCGAGCGTAGGTTTCGCGGGGCCTGGATCAGCGGAGGCACGCCGGGGCGTGGCGGGTGACGTCGTCAGCCGTCGAAGGTGTTCGGCGCTGTCGGTCTGCGGTCGGCCTCGGGGTCCTCCGGGCCGCCGAGCCACGGGTCGTGCACGTGGTCGGCGTGCCGGACCGCGTCGTAGTCGCCGTTGACGATCCGGGTGATGTTGGCGAGCGACTCGGTGTCGTGGTCGAAGTACTTCGAGTGGTCGAGGAACGGGTTGAGGCCGCCTCGGCTGGTCGACTCGGCCTGGAACCGGTTCGCCCCGAAGTCGTCCTCCACCGGGTCGTCGCCCAGGCCGAGCCCGCCGAACGCCTCGAGGTGGAACGCGCCGCGGTTGCCCAGGTCGGCCACCGGGTCGTTGCTGTTGGCGCCCGCCCACACGTGGCCGGGGTCGATGCCCAGCTCGTCGGCGTGGTCGGTGTCGCCTCCCAGCCCGGGGCTGCCGACGACGACGATGTCGTCAACGGCCAGGCCCTCGTCGTGGGCGCCGTGGCCCACCGTGGTCGAGCCGTAGCTGTGCCCGATCGCGGTGAGGTGGGCCGGGTCGCCGTCGCGGCTCGCGCGCAGCCCGTCGATGGTGTCGGCCAGCCGGGCGCCGCCGGCCTCGGCGAGGTCCTCGCGCACCACCCCGGCCGCGTCCCAGCCGTCCTCCCAGGGCACGTTGTCGGGGGCGTCGTAGCCGATCCAGAACAGCGTCGCGTTGGTCTGGTGGTGGTCGAGGGTGCGCGCGGCTTCGTAGAGGGTCGCGGCGCGGTCGGCGTGGTAGGGCGCACTGGTCGCGTCGGTGCCCAGCCCTGGGACGACCACCGCGACGTTGTCGGCGGTGCCGAGGTCGCCGGCCGAGATCGCGATCCGCCCGTCGCCGTCGAACGCCGCCGGGTCGTAGAGGTAGATCTGGGCGGTGATCGGCTCGCCGGTGACCGGGTCGGTGCGGCTGGCGATCTCGCGGCGGGCCTCGTCGGCGGCGCGGGCGTTGTCGAGCCAGGGGCACGTGGGGTCGGCGAGGTCGCGGTCGAGGGCGACGGTGTTGGCGGCGTGCCGGTCGCGGGACGGGATCCCCGGGAGGTTGCCGATCGCCCCGGGCGCGGCCACGATCACCGCGAGCTGCTGCTCCCGGGTGAGGCCGTCCCACCAGTCGTTGACCTGCTCCGGCGTGGCGCCGGCCGGCGGCTTGGTGGCCAGGGCCCCGTCGGCGGGGTCGGTCACGCCGCCGTAGGTGCGCTCGACCTGCTCCAGGGTGAGAACCCGGCCGAAGGCCTCGATCATCGCGGACTCCTCGGCACGGACCGCGTCGGCCCAGGCCGTCAGGTCCTGCTCGAAGGCGGTCACCCGCCGGAGAAGGCCGTCGGACTCCAGCTGCAGGCGCGCGGCGTCCGCCTCGGTGGCGACGTCGATCTCCGCTCGCAGCGCGGCAATCGCTCTGACGAGGTCGCCGCGGGCGTCGACCAGGTCGTCGCGGCCGGTCCCCAGCCGGGTCATCTCGTCGGCGTGGGCGTCGACGCGTCGCGCCACGGCGCGCAGCGCGAGCGACATCGCGTCCGCCCGGCGGCCGGTCGGCCCGATGGCGTCGTGGTAGGACGTCGCGCCGAGCCCGTTCCAGTCACCGATCCGGGCGCCGCCGGCGACGAACGTGCCGAGATCGTCGATCTGGGCGGACGCGGCCCGGAGGTCGGCCCCGCAGTCGCGGATGCCCTCCGGGTCGACGACCAGTGCCGGCACCGGCCTCGGCTCGGCCGGCACGGTCACCGTGGTCATCGCACCTCGGCGAGGTAGGAGCCGAGCGCCACCAGCTCGTGGAAGCTCAGGTCGTCGCTCGCGACGTACTCCGCGATCGCGGCGCGCAGGCCGTCGGCCCGGGCCTCGCAGTCCGTGCCGAGGTCGCCCGCGAACCGCGTCCACGCGCCGGAGAACCGGGAGGCGGTGCCGGAGACGGCCGCGGTGAACCCGTCGGTGCCGGCCCGTTCGACCTGCCGGGACGCGGCCGCGAGGTCGAGGTGCTGCTCGTCCCAGGCGCGGGACGCCACCCCGACCGAGACGGGCACGACCTCCATCAGCGGGTCCGTCCGGACGCGGTGAGCTCGCGGGCCCGGGCGTTGCCGACCGTCACCGACAGACCGCTCATCGTGAAGACGAGGACGCCCAGCGCCTCGGCGTACGACGCGGACACGTCGAGCGCGTCCAGGACCCCGGTCAGCCGCTCGACGGTGCCGTCCGGGCGGCGTACGTCCCACCCGTCGCTCTCCAGCTCATGACGCAGCCGGACCAGCACCTCGTAGCCGTCGTCGCGCCGGGTCGTGAGCGTCGAGACCGGGCGGACGCTGGCCGCGTCTCCGCCGAACCGGTAGCGCACCTCGGGTCCGTCGGTGGCCTCCGGGGCGATCGCGGCTCCACAGCTGCCGGGCCTGCGTCCCGACCCGGATCAGCTCCTCCGCGGCGGCCTGCTCGGCGTCCGCGTCAGCGGTGGCCGGTGGCGGCTCCGGCGGCAGCAGCACGATGTCGATCTCGGGGTGACGACGCCGCAGCTCGCGGAAGAAGGGGTCGCGGATCGGCTCGTCGGGCCGCTCTTGCTCCATGTCCGGAGGCTGCCCGGCCGCGGCCCCGCGAAACCGGCGCCGCGGTTTCTGTGGATAGGCTCCCGGGCCATGGCTTTCTGGAACCGGAAGAAGTCAGAGGCAGAGCTGTCGCTCGAGGAGCTGCAGGCGGGCGCCACGTCGATCCCACCACGGGCGACCGGCCCTTTCTCGATGACGATCGAGGACGTCTTCGCGATCACCGGACGGGGCACGGTGGTGACCGGCCGGGTCGCCAGCGGCACGGTCCGCGCGGGCATGCCCGTCACCGTGACGAGGGCCGCCGCGCCGATCGCGACCACCGTCACCGCGATCGAGCAGTTCCGGAGGACCGCCGAGCAGGCCAGTGCCGGCGACAACGTCGGCCTGCTGCTCGACGGCGTGGCGCGTCACGACGTCAGCCGGGGTGACGTGGTCAGCGCCAGTCGGGCCTAAGGCCCGGCCCGGCTCAGTTCTCCGGGAGCTTCGAGAAGTGCTGGTAGTCGACGGGGTTGCTCCAGTCGCCGCCCCAGTACCAGCCGGCCGCCGCGAACGCGCGCAGCACCGGTCCCCCTCGACGACCATCCCCGGCGCACGCGATCCCGGTCGAGGTAGGGCACCGATGCGGTGTGGCTGGTGCGGCCGTCGAGGACGTAGGGGTTCTCCAGCGGGTTGAGGTCGATGGCGAGGCCGTACGCGTGGTGTGACCACTCGGAGGAACCGGTGGCCGCTCGGCAGTTGAACGCCGAGGTGTTGTCGGCCTCGATCGAGGTGAAGTCGTCGCCGTCGTACTCGTCGACGGGCCGGATCCGGCGGATCGGGAACCGCTCCCGGAACAGCTGCCCGAAGATCATCACCACCTCGTCGGCAACGTCGTCCCGGACGATCAGCACGCCCGATCGCGCCTTCCCCGCGAAGTCCCAGTGGCTCAGCGTCACGCGGCGCAGTCGCTCGAGCGGGACCGGACAGCCGGGCCGCCAGGACACTCCGGTCATCGCGGCCTTGTCGGCGGGGGTCAGGCGCCGGACGTCGGAACGGTACGTCGGGCGCGGGGGCTTGGACTTCGTCGGCGCGGGTGGCTCCGAGGAGGGCGTGGTCGGCGTCGTCGACGGCGGGCTGGCCGTCGGCTCGCCCGGAGGGTTGCTCCGCGTCGTCCGCGCACCCACCCAACGCCACCAGCAGGGCTGTCGCGGACAGCAGTCGCGCCGCGCTCATCAGCACGGCGTCGTCACACGGAACTTGTCGATGCCGGAGAGGAAGATCGCGGCGACGTAGCCGCCCTCGGTGGTCCGGGCCCAGACCCGGGAGGACTGGTCGAGCACCGACGAGGACGCCTTCTGCCCCAGCACCTGGCACTCCACCCGCACCGTGGTGCCCTCGTCGTGGTTGCGGATCAGCCGATCCGCGACGCCCGGCCCGGCCCGCTCGCTGAGGAAGCAGTCACCCGTGCCGGTCGCGCCGCACGTGTACTCGACCGTGGTGACCACCGGCGTCGGCTCCGGTGGCGGCTCTCGGTCGTTGGCTGGGTCGTGGGTTCGGTGGTTGGCGCCGTCGTCGGAGGAGAGGTGGTCGGCGGGGTCGGCGCCGACGAGGTCGGCGGGTCTGAGGGCGCGCTGCTGGCCGGCGGGTCGTCGTCGCCCATGAGCAGTGAGGCGCCGACCACTCCCGCCACAGCGGCCAGGAGCACGGCCACGGCCACGAGCACCGGCACCAGCCGCTGCCCGCGCGGACGCTCCGGGTCGGGCGCGGGTACCGGCGGCGGCGGGGAGTACGGCGGGGGCGGCGGCGCGGTGGGGATCGATGGCGCCGGCTCGGGCGGGGCCTGCGCGGTGCGGTAGTAGCGCACCGCGGCCTCGTCGACCGCGCCGACGGCGTACGCCAGGCAGGCGCAGGCCCAGCTCGCGCTGGTCCGGTCGTCGCCGCCGCGGTCGCGCGCCAGCATCGCTCCCGCCTGGGCGATCGCGGACGCCGGCTCGCCGCCCTGGCGCAGCGTGGTGACCATCGAGGCGTAGGCGCCCAGGCGGACCGCGTCGACGACCAGGTTCTGCTCGCCGAGGCTGGCCTCCTCGTCGAGCACGTCGTCGAGGGCGCCTCGGAAGTTGTCCGGATCGTCGAAGACCTCCGGACCCAGCTGCTCGGCAAGCCCGCGCAGCACCTCGTGCATCTCCACGCGGGTCAGCGTAGGCTCCCGCGGCTCAGAGGCTCGGGAACCAGATCCCGATCTCGCGCTCGGCCGACTCGGCGGAGTCCGAGCCGTGCACGAGGTTCTCGCGGTTGGACAGCGACAGGTCGCCGCGGATCGTGCCGGGCGCCGCCTTGCGACCGTCGGTCGCCCCGTTGAGCAAGCGCACGACCTCGATCGCCTCGTCGCCCTCGAGCACCATCGCGACGAGCGGCCCGCTGGTGACGAACGCGCGCAGCGGCGGGTAGAAGTCCCGGTCGACGTGCTCGGAGTAGTGCCGGTCGGCGAGCTCGGCGTCGATCAAGCGGTGCTCCATCGCCACGATCGTCAGGCCCTTGGCCTCGAACCGGGACAGCACCTCCCCGACCAGCCCCCGGCGTACGGCGTCGGGCTTGAGGAGGACCAGAGTGCGCTGCGTCATGGCGCGCACCCTAGTGGTCAGGCGAGAGCCGCCGCGCGCCGGACCACGTCCGCGGGCGCCGGGCTGCCCTCGGACTCGGCCGAGGTCACCGGGGCCGACGACACCCGGCGGAGCGGGATGTAGCCGCCCCAGACGCCGGCCTCCACGTCCTCGGGCTCGTCCACCGGGTCGCCGTCCCGCGCCTTCATCGACGCGTCGTGCAGGGGGATGGCGAGGACCGCGGTTGCCGCCAGCTCCTTGCGGGTGTGCTGACGGAGCGTGGCCGAGCGGCCCGGGATCATGTGGTCGACGATCATCGCGAGCGCCCGCGCCCGCTCGTCGGGGTCGGTCACCAGCCGGGCCTCGCCGATGACCACGGCCGACCGGTAGTTCATCGAGTGGTGGAACGCCGAGCGGCCCGCGACCAGGCCGTCCAGCTCGGTGATCGTCACGCACACGGTGGCGCCGCCCGACCGGCGTACCCAGCCCGCCGCCACCGACCCGTGGACGTAGAGCGTGCCGTCGCGGTCCGGCCCGTCGTGGTCGACCGCGAACGCCGTGGGCAGCACCACCGGGTGCTCGCCCGACGTTGACGCCGATGTGCGCGACCAGGGCGTCGTCGAGGAACGCGTGCAGCGCGGCGCGCTCGTCGACCGCGCGGTCGCGGCCGCGGGTGATCCTGGTGCGCTGGGACGGAGACAGCGGGGTCTCCTGAGAAGTGGTCACTCTCCTATCCTGGATGCACAGTGGCCTGTACACACGGGCCAATTCCCAGCGAGATCGCCAGGACACTTTCATGACCACCCTGCCCGTCACCCTGGATCGCTCCTCGCCCGACTCCCCTGGGTCTGCAGCTCGCGGCCGGCGTCCGCGACCAGGTGCTGGCCGGCACCCTGCGTCGCGGCGACCGGCTGCCCAGCAGCCGCGCCCTGGCCGCCGACCTCGGCGTCTCGCGCTCGGTGGCCGAGCAGGCCTACGACCAGCTGCTCGCCGAGGGCTGGCTGGAGGCGCGTCGCGGCTCCGGGACGTTCGTCGCGTCGGGAGGCCTGGCGCCGGTCCCGGCGACGACGCCGCGCACCGGACCCGAACCGCCGGAGCCTGGTCCGCCTCGACACCGGCACACCCTGGATCGACCCTCGGCACTCCGCCGGGTGGCGGCGGGCGTGGCGCGACGTGTCGGCGGCGACCCCGCCCCGCGGGTACGACGACCCGCGCGGCATGCCCGAGCTCCGCGAGGCCCTCGCCGAGCACCTCGCCCGCACCCGCGGCCTGCGCTGCTCGCCCGAGGAGATCGTGGTGACCAACGGCACCACCGACGGGCTGCGACACCTGCTGGGCGCCGTGCCTCCGGGCGCGGTGGCGATCGAGGATCCCGGCTACCGGGCCGCGGTCGAGACGGTCGTCGCCGCGGGCCGCCCCGTCCACGACCACCCCGCGCTGACGCCGATCACGGACCTCGGCGGACGGGTGGCCGCCTACGTCACGCCCGCCCACCAGCACCCCCTCGGCCGGGTGATGCCGGCCGAGGACCGGCTCGGCCTGCTCGAGGCCGCCCGGCGCGCCGACGCCGTGGTGGTCGAGGACGACTACGACTCGGAGTTCCGCTACGACGTGGCGCCGGTGCCGGCGCTGGCCACCCTCGACCGCAGCCGGGTGGCCTACCTCGGCACCGCCTCGAAGAGCGTCGCGCCGAGCCTCCGACTCGGCTGGATGGTGCCGCCGACCGGGCTCCTGGACGCGATCAACGCGCGGCGCGAGGCGACCCACGAGGTCGCGCCGTGGCCGGTGCAGCGCGCCTTCCTGTCGCTGCTGCGGGACGGGTACGTCGACAAGGTGGTGCGCACCGCCCGCCGCGTCTACTCCGACCGGGCGCCCCGGGTGGCCGCCGCCCTGTCGCCGTACGCCGAGCTGGCCGGACCGCTCGCGGGGATGTACTCGGCGTGGCTGATGCCCGGGCCGGCCGCCGTACGCGCGCACCGGGCGGCGCGGGCCGCCGGCTTCGACATCCCGCTGCTGGCCGACTACTGCCGCTCGGCCGGCCTGACGGGCCTGATCGTCGGGTTCGGCGGGGTCACCGACGAGCAGCTCGACGCGGCCCTCGCCGCCGTACAGAAATCCTTTGCATAACTCTTGTGCATAGATCCTCTGCACAGTTATTGTGCACGCATGCCCACGAACATCCGGCTCGACTCGGCGGCCGTCCGGGTCCTCGCCCACCCTCTGCGCTCCCGCCTCCTCTCGGCGCTGCGGCTGCACGGCCCGGCGACCGCCACCGAGCTCGCCGACCGGCTGCCACCAACACCGGCGCCACCAGCTACCACCTCCGCAAGCTCGAGTCCGTGGGCCTGGTCGAGGACACCGACGAGGGCGAGGGCAAGCGCCGGGTCTGGCGCGCGGCCAGCGAGTACCACTCCTGGCACCCCAGCGACTTCGAGGGCGACGACGACGCCAAGACCTCGCTCGGCTGGCTGACCCGCGACTACGTCCGGATCGCCGCCGAGCAGATGGCAGCGCTGGATGGACATCGAGCAGTCCTGGCCGGTCGAGTGGCGGGACGCGCTCGGCATCGGCGACGACGTGGTCGAAGGTGACCGCCGCCCAGGCCAAGGCGATGCAGGAGGAGCTGATCGAGCTCGTGGCCCGCTACCGGGAGGCCGGCATGGGCGATCCCGACGCCAAGCGGGTGTCGGTCTGGCACATGATGCACCCGCTCGAGGTGGTGCAGGCATGACCGAGGTCCTCTCCCCCACCGCCGCCCGTCGGGTCTTCCTGACGCTGACGTTCACCCGCTGGTTCCCGGTGGGTCTCGTCGTCGGCATCTCGACGCTGCTCCCGATCGAGCGCGGGCTCTCCGTCGCGGAGGCGCTGCTGGCCCTCTCGGTGATGGGCTTCGTGGTCTTCGCGTTCGAGCTCCCGACAAGCGGGTTCGCCGACGCCTTCGGGCGTCGTCCCGTGTTCGTCGCCGCCGCCGTCGTCAACGTCGTCGCCTCGTGCGTCTACCTGGTCGCGCACTCCGTCTGGGCCTTCGCAATAGGCGCCGCATTGATGGGTGTCTTCCGGGCCCTGGACTCAGGTCCGCTGGAGGCCTGGTTCGTCGACACCGTCCACGCCACGACACCCGGCGCCGACGTCGACCGGTCTCTGGCGGCGGAGGGCACCGTGCTCGGCGGCTCGATCGCGGTCGGCGCCCTGATCTCCGGCGGACTGGTCTACTGGAACCCCTTCGGGTTCGACTCCGCGCTGCTGCTCCCGTTCCTCTGCTTCGCCGCGCTGAACGTGGTCCACCTGCTGGCCGTCGCTCGTCCTGCTCAAGGAGCCCCGCACCCACGTCGACACGACCGGCGCCCGGCGGGCGCTCGCCTCCGCCAAGGAGACGCCGACGGTCATCCGCGACGGCGTCGGCATGCTGCGCACCAACCGGGTGCTCCGCGGCATCGTCCTGGTCGAGGTGTTCTGGGGCACCGCGATGATCGTCTTCGAGTCCTTCCAGCCGATCCGGCTCGCCGAGATGCTCGGCAGCGAGGACAAGGCGGGCGCGCTGATGGGCCCGGTCGCGTCGGTGGGCTGGGGCGTCTTCGCCCTCGGCGCGGCGCTGGCGGGCCTGACGTCGGCGCGACTCGGAGTCGCGCGGACGGCGATCCTGGCCCGGATCCTCAACGGTCTCGGCGCGGTGGTGATGGGGCTGGTCGCCGGCCCGGCGGCGCTGATCGCCGCCTACCTGGTGACCTACACGCTGCACGGGTCCGGTGGCCCGATGCACTCCTCCCTGCTGCACCGCGAGGCGAAGGCGCGCAACCGCGCGACCGTGGTGTCGATCAACTCGATGATCGGGTTCGGCTCGCTCAGCATCATCAGCCCGCTGCTGGGACTGCTCGCCGTCCAGACCTCCAACCAGGTCGCCATGGTCTCCGCGGGTCTGTTCAGCCTGATCGGTGCCTACTACTACCTGCCGGCACTGCGCGCCGAGCGGGCGCGCAAGGCCGAGCGAGATGCCCGCTCAGGTCTGAGCGTCGCGGGCGGCGTACGCCTCGGCCCGCTCGCGCTCGATCTTGCGGCCCAGGAAGTACGCCGTGCCCCACAGCAGCGCGAAGATCGGCCCGAGCACGAACATGACCGGCACCAGGAAACCCAGGCCGATCGCGGCGACCTGGAGCGCCCAGCCGAGCAGGTAGGCCCACTCACCGCGGAGCAGCCCGGCCACCACGAAGCACGCGGCCATCAGTCCGAGCCCGACCCACAGCGCGGTGGCGGTGTCGACGTCAGCGATCGAGATCATCACCGGGGTCGTCAGCCCGATCGTGATCGCCTCGAGCGAGAGCACCGCGGCGCACATGCCGCGGCGGGGTGAGCGCGGAGTCTCGGTCATCGGGGTCCTCCCAGCAGGTGTCGTGCCTCGCCGACGGTGACCACGGACCCGGTCACCAGCACCGCTCCCGAGCCCAGCGGGTCACCCAAGGCCTCACCCGCCTCGGCCAGAGCCGCGGCCTGGTCGATCGCGTCGGACAGCGACGGGACGACGGTGACCCGGTCCTCGCCGTAGACCTCGACGGCGGCCTCGGCCAGTCGCGCGGCCGGCAGCGCGCGCTCGGTGGAGTTCTGGGTACAGATCAGGTGGGCAAGGTGCGGCTCGAACGCCGCCAGCACTCCCTCGTGGTCCTTGTCGGACATCACCCCGATCACGCCGATCAGCGGCGCGAACTGGAACGACTCGTCGATGGCGGCGGCCGTGGCCTCCGCTCCGTGCGGGTTGTGGGCCGCGTCCAGCACGATCGTGGGGCTGCGCCTGATCACCTCGAGCCGGCCCGGCGAGGTCACCTCGGCGAAGGCCCCGCGCACCAGGGCGTCGTCGAGCGGATCCTCGCCGACGAACGCCTCGACGGCGGCCAGCGCGACGGCGGCGTTCTCGGCCTGGTGCGCGCCGTAGAGGGGCAGGAACACGCTCGTCGTACCGCGCCCGCAGGCCCTGGAGGGTCACCGACTGCCCGCCCACGGCCGGGACCCGCGAGACGACCCCGAACTCCAGGCCCTCCCGCGCCACTGTCGCACCGACCTCGGCCGCGTGGCGGAGCAGCACCTCGGCCGCCTCGGGCGGCTGCTGTGCGATCACCGCGATCGAGCCGGGCTTGATGATGCCGGCCTTCTCGACGGCGATCACCTCGGGCGTGCCGCCGAGGTAGGCGGCGTGGTCGACAGCGATCGGCAGCACCACCGCCACCGCGGCGTCGATCACGTTGGTGGCGTCCCAGACGCCGCCCATGCCCACCTCCACGATGGCCACGTCGACGGGCGCGTCGGCGAACGCGGCGTACGCCATCCCGACGATGGTCTCGAAGAACGACAGCGGGTGCGCCTCGGTCGCGTCGACCAGGTGGGTGTACGGCGCGACGTCGTTGAACGCACGCACGAACGCCTCGTCGCTCAGCGGCTCGCCGTCGACGCAGATCCGCTCGCTCATCCGCTCGACGTGCGGCGAGGTGAACCGGCCGGTGCGCAGCTCGAGGGCGCGCAGCAGGGTGTCGACCATCCGCGCGGTGGAGGTCTTGCCGTTGGTGCCGGTCAGGTGGATCGCCGGGTAGTTGCGCTGCGGGTCGCCGAGCAGCTCGGTGAACGCCCGGATCCGGTCGAGGGACGGCTCCAGCCGGGTCTCCGGCCACCGCGAGAGCAGCGCGTCCTCGACCTCGGCGTAGGTCTCGGCGAGTCGGGGCGCGGCGGGTTCGGTCATGGCGGGTCGAGTCTAGGAGGCCCACCAGACTGGAACACGTTCTAGGCTCCTCTCTGGAGCGAAACGCATGAGGACCACGGTCGCGATCGTCGAGAAGAAGGGCCAGGACTTCGCCCTGGCCGAGGTGGAGCTCGACGCACCCCGCGCCGACGAGGTCCTGGTCCGGATCGTCGCGACCGGCCTGTGCCACACCGACATCCACCTCAGGGGCTTCCTGCCGGAGGAGATGTTCCCCAACGTCTTCGGCCACGAGGGATCCGGGGTGGTGGAGGCCGTCGGCGACGACGTGACCGGGATCGAGGTCGGCGACCACGTGGTCCTCAGCTTCCGGTCCTGCGGTGGGTGCGCGAACTGCACGGCCGGCCTGGTCGGCTACTGCGAGTCCGCGCTGATGCTCAACTACATGGGCATGCGCATGGACGGGTCCACGACGTACTCCCGCGACGGCGACACGGTCTTCGGTTCGTTCTTCGGCCAGTCCAGTCTCTCGGCCGCACGCCATCGCGTACGCCGACAACTGCGTGGTCGTCGACAAGTCCGTCGACCTCACCAAGGTGGCGCCCTACGGGTGCGGCTTCCAGACCGGCGCGGGGACCGTCCTCAACGTCCTCAAGCCCGGCCCCGACGACAGCCTGGTCGTCTTCGGCGTCGGCGCCGTCGGCCTGGCCGCACTCGCAGCCGCGCAGCACCTGGGTGTGGGCACCACCGTCGCCGTCGACCCGCTGCCCGGCCGGCGCGAGGCCGCCGCACGGTACGGCGCGATCGGCGTCGACCCCACCGGCGAGGACTCCGTGGTCGACAAGGTCAGGGAGCTCACCGGAGGCGGCGCGACGTACGCGATCGACACGACCGCGATCTCCGATGTCGTCACCCAGGCCCAGCAGTCGCTCCGGGTGCGCGGCACCCTGATCGCA
Source organism: uncultured Actinomycetota bacterium (assembly GCA_963813615.1). GTDB lineage: Bacteria > Actinomycetota > Actinomycetes > Propionibacteriales > Nocardioidaceae > Nocardioides. The sequence continues at coordinate 176,861 of CAWFAE010000012.1, read as the reverse complement.
CTGGGGCTCGGCGCCGAGGAGTACACCATCGACGCGATCGACCTGCTCCAGAACGGCAAGGTGATCAAGGCATCCATCGAGGGCGACTCCGACCCGCAGGAGATGGTGCCCCGGCTGATCGCGATGAACGCGGCGGGCGACTTCGACGTCGACCACCTGATCACGACCTACCCGTTCGCCGAGATCAACACCGCCGTGGCCGACGTCCTGGCCGGCAAGGTGGTCAAGCCCGTCCTGATTTGGTAGCGCCCGGTGTGGTGACCACCAGGTTGGCCATGTCGACGAGGGGGCGGTAGCCGATCGCCTCGTAGACCCGGTTCGAGGTCGGGTTGGCCTGGTCGGTGAACAGGCAGACGCGCAGCCCCTGGTCCAGCAGCATCTGGGACACCTCGGCCACGGCCGCGCGGGCGTACCCGTGGCCCCGGCGTTCGCGCGGGGTGTAGACGGGGCCGATCCGCGCCACGCCGTACGCCGGCGGGTTGACGGCGGTCAGGTGGACCCGCTCGCCGTGCTCGTCCTCCCACAGCCACACCCGCCCCTGCTCGATCCGCGGGAGCACGGTGTCCTCCTCCGGCGGCTCGAGCATCTGGTGCGCGCCCTCACGGCCGGCCTGCTCGGCGGCGTCGACGTCGAACGCGAGGTACCAGCGCAGCACCAGGTCGAGGTCGTCGGGCGTGGCCGGTCCGGAGCCGGCCCGGCACCGGACGCGGCGGCACCACATTCGTCACGGTGTGCAGTCGCATCCGCTCGGCCACCGCCACCTCGCCGTCCACCAGCCGTGCGGTCTCGGCGCCGACCAGCTCGGCCGCCGGCAGCGCCCCGTTGATGCGGAGCAGCGGCTCGTCCCGCTCGTGCAGTGCCCGCGCCAGGGCGAGCGCGGCCGCGTCGGGCATCGGCATCACGTAGATCGGGTACGGCGGCGCCGGCGCGGTGCGCATCGCCACACCGACCACGCGCCCGCCGTCGTGCACGGTGAGCCACCAGCGCGGCCCCGTGCCGCGGGCCAGGTCCACACCGTCCAGCGCGCGTCGGGTGACCGTGGCGACCACGGTGCCGAGCACTGGATCCTCGGACAGGTGCTCACCCGCCACATCGAGGAACGCGGCGGGGTCCTCGTGGAAGTCCAGATCCATCGCGAAACCGTACTGACCTGCGCCGATGGGTCGGTACCGGTTTTCGCGGTCACCCCGCGCCGCCCATAAACTCCGCCCCATGACGCAGACCTCGCAGGCCACGGATCCGACGAGCACCGACACCGGTGCCGTCGTGGTACCCGACAAGCCCGCGCTCGAGGGGCTCGAGGAGAAGTGGGTGGCCCGCTGGCGGGACGAGGAGACCTACCGCTTCGACCGCAGCCAGCCGCGCGAGAACGTCTTCTCCATCGACACTCCCCCGCCGACGGTCAGCGGCAAGCTGCACGTCGGGCACGTGTTCTCCTACACCCACACCGACCTGGTCGCGCGCTACCAGCGGATGAGCGGCAAGGCCGTCTTCTACCCGATGGGCTGGGACGACAACGGGCTGCCCACCGAGCGCCGGGTGCAGACCTACTACGGCGTCCGCTGCGACCCGAGCCTGCCCTACGACGCCGACTTCACGCCGCCGGAGAACCCCGACCCGAAGAAGCAGATCCCGATCAGCCGGCCCAACTTCGTCGAGCTGTGCGAGCGCCTGGTCGAGCTCGACGAGCAGGTCTTCGAGCAGCTGTGGCGCACCCTCGGTCTCTCCGTGGACTGGAACGAGCACTACACGACCATCGGCGCCAAGTCCCAGCTGGTCAGCCAGACCGCGTTCCTGCGCAACTTCGCCCGCGGCGAGGCCTACCTCCAGGAGGCCCCGACCCTGTGGGACGTCACGTTCCAGACCGCCGTGGCGCAGGCCGAGCTCGAGGCCCGCGAGTACGCCGGTCACTACCACCGGGTGGCGTTCCACGGCGCCGACGGCCAGAACGTGTTCGTCGAGACCACCCGCCCGGAGCTGATCGCCTCCGTGGTCGCGCTGATCGCGCACCCCGACGACGAGCGCTACCAGCCGCTGTTCGGCAGCACGTGTCGCGTCCCCCGTCTTCGGCGTGGAGATCCCGGTCCTGGCGCACCCGGCCGCGGAGATGGACAAGGGCGCCGGCATCGCCATGTGCTGCACGTTCGGCGACCTCACCGACGTCACCTGGTGGCGCGAGCTCAACCTGCCGGTCCGCACCGTGATCGGCCGCGACGGCCGGTTCGCCCGCGAGACGCCCGAGTGGCTGGCCCACCAGGGTGCCGCCGCGGCGTACGCCGACCTGGCCGGCAAGACGGTCTTCTCCGCCCGCGAGGCGATGGTGGCCAAGCTCCGCGAGACCGGTGACCTCGACGGCGACCCCACGCCCACCCAGCGGATGGCCAACTTCTACGAGCGCGGCGAGAAGCCGCTCGAGATCGTGGCCACCCGCCAGTGGTACATCAAGAACGGCGGCCGCGACGCCGCGCTGCGCGAGGAGATGCTCGAGCACGGCGCCGAGATCGACTGGCTCCCGGCGCACATGAAGCACCGCTACGACAACTGGGTCGGCGGTCTGAACGGCGACTGGCTGATCTCCCGGCAGCGGTTCTTCGGGATCCCGTTCCCGGCCTGGTACCCCCTCGACGGCGACGGCGAGCCCGACTACGACCACCCGCTGCTGCCCAGCGAGGCTGACCTGCCGATCGACCCGTCCACCGACGCACCGCACGGCTACACCCAGGAGCAGCGCGGCGCGCCGGGCGGATTCATCGGGGACCCCGACGTGATGGACACCTGGGCCACCTCGTCGCTGACCCCCCACATCGCCGGCGGCTGGGCGACCGACGAGGACCTGTGGCAGCGGGTCTTCCCGATGGACCTGTGCACCCAGGGCCACGACATCATCCGCACCTGGCTGTTCTCCCGCGTGGTCCGCGCCCACTTCGAGAACCACGCGACCCCCTGGCGGCACGCGATGCTCTCCGGCTGGATCCTCGACCCGGACCGCAAGAAGATGAGCAAGTCCAAGGGCAACGTCGTGGTGCCGACCGAGATCCTGGAGAAGTACGGCTCCGACGCGGTCCGCTGGCGCGCCGCGATGGCCCGGCCGGGGCTCGACTCACCGTTCGACGAGACCCAGATGAAGGTCGGCCGGCGGCTGGCGATGAAGGTGCTCAACGCCTCGAGGTTCGTGCTCGGCGGCGTCGGCGCCACCACCCTGAACCCGGTCGGCGTGACCGAGCCGATCGACTGTGCGCTGCTCGGCCGGCTGGCCGGGGTGATCACCCGCGCGACCGACGCCTTCGAGGCGTTCGACTACACCACCGCGCTCGAGGTCACCGAGAAGTTCTTCTGGGAGTTCTGCGACGACTACGTCGAGCTGGTGAAGGAGCGCGCGTACGCCGAGGACGGTGGCGCCGCGACCGAGTCGGCCCGGGCGACGCTGGCGCTGGCGCTCGAGGTGCAGCTGCGGCTGCTGGCGCCGTTCCTGCCCTACGTGACCGAGGAGGTCTGGTCGTGGTGGCGCCCGGGCTCCATCCACCGCGCCCCCTGGCCGACCGTGACCGAGCTGGGCTCGGCGGCCGCCACCGACCCGGCCGCGGTCGACGCCGTGGGCGCCGCCCTGATCGGCATCCGCGGCGCGAAGTCACAGGCCAAGGCGTCGATGCGGGCCGAGCTGGCTCGGGTCGAGATCGCCGGCCCCGAGGAGCTGGTCCGCGCCGCGGAGCTGGCGGCCGACGACCTGCGCGCCGCCGGCAAGATCGTGGGTGACCTGGTGTTCACGGCCGACGACTCCACGGAGATCTCCGTGGCTGCGGAGCTGGTCGGAACCGACTAGTTCTGGCCCTGCTCCTGGCCCTGCTCAGGGCCCTGTTCCTGGCCTTGACCTTCGTCCTGGCCCTGGTCCTGCACCCCGTCCGGGTTCTCCTGGGTGCCTGCGCCGCCGTCGTCACCCTCGTCGGAGGGGTCCTCGGTCTCGTCCGGCGGCCCGACGGGCTCCTCCTCGTCGGGGTCCGGGTCCTCCTCGGGCGTGGCCGTCTCGCTCTCGCCCTCGGACTCGTCCCCGTTCTCGGTCGCGTCGTCGTCCTCCTGCGGGCCGCGCGCTTCGATGGGCGGGTCGTCGCCGTCCTCGGCGGGGTCGTCGGTCTCGGGCGTGCCCGGGAGCCCGGGGAGCGGCGGGTCCGAAGAATCGCCCGATTCGGGATCGGGTCGGTCGTCCCTCTGGTCCGGGTTGGACGGCGAGTTCAGATTGCCGAGCCCATCAGGGGACGGGGAGCCCGACCCATCGCCCGCGGTGCTTCCCAGCATTGCCTCGTGCAGGCGGGCGTCCATAGCCTCGGCCAGCGGCCCGATCGGCCGGCCAGCGCTGTCGAACATGGTCGACCCGGCCGACACGGTCGGCTCACCACTCGGGGGTCCGGCCTTGCTGGTGCGGATACCGGTGACGAGCACCAAGGCGCAGATCGCGGCCACAACGGCGAACACGTAGAAAGGGCGCTTGCTCTTTGCGCTCATGTGCTTGGCGCTCACCGAGAGGAACCCTCCTTGTGGACCCGAGATTCACGCCCCGCAACGAGGCGAGGCAACAGTCTCGCGGATCAGCAGGAGTCTGTGTTCGGCCGCGGCATCAAATAGTCATAAATGACTAGACCGGTGGTCTTTGCTTAGGCCGACTTCTTCTTCTTGGCCTCGGACGCGCGGGGCACCATCGTGGGCGCGACGTCGTCGTCGACGACCTCGCGGCTGACGACCACCTTGGCGATGTCGCCGCGGGAGGGCACGTCGTACATGACGTGCAGGAGGACCTCCTCGATGATCGCCCGCAGCCCCCGGGCGCCGGTGCCGCGCTCCATGGCCTTGTCGGCGATCGCCTGCACCGCGTCGTCGGTGAACTCCAGCTCGACGCCGTCGAGCTCGAACAGCTTGTGGTACTGCTTGATCAGCGCGTTGCGCGGCTCGGTGAGGATCTGCACCAACGCCTCCTGGTCGAGCTTGTTGACGCTCGCGATCAGCGGGAGGCGGCCGATGAACTCGGGGATCAGGCCGAACTTGGTGAGGTCCTCGGGGCGCACCTCGGCGAGCAGGTCCTCGGCGGCGCGGTCGGCCTTGCCCCGCACCTCCGCGGTGAAGCCGAGCGTCTTCTTGCCGACCCGCTGCTCGATGATGTGCTCCAGCCCGGAGAAGGCACCACCCACGACGAACAGGATGTTCGTGGTGTCGATCTGGATGAACTCCTGGTGCGGGTGCTTGCGCCCGCCCTGGGGCGGCACCGAGGCGGTGGTGCCCTCGATGATCTTCAGCAGTGCCTGCTGCACGCCCTCGCCGGAGACGTCGCGCGTGATCGACGGGTTCTCCGCCTTGCGGGCCACCTTGTCGATCTCGTCGATGTAGATGATCCCGGTCTCGGCCTTCTTGACGTCGTAGTCGGCCGCCTGGATCAGCTTGAGCAGGATGTTCTCGACGTCCTCACCGACGTAGCCGGCCTCGGTCAGGGCGGTGGCGTCGGCGATCGCGAACGGCACGTTGAGCATCCGGGCCAGGGTCTGGGCGAGGTAGGTCTTGCCGCAGCCGGTGGGGCCGATCACCAGGATGTTGGACTTGGCGACCTCGACGGTCTCGTCCTTGCTGTGCTTGCCCGAGATCGGCTGGAGGCCGGCCTGCACCCGCTTGTAGTGGTTGTAGACCGCCACCGCGAGGGACTTCTTGGCGCGCTCCTGGCCGACGACGTAGGAGTTGAGGAAGTCGAAGATCTCCTTCGGCTTGGGCAGCTCGTCGAGGCCGACCTCGGTCCCCTCGCTGAGCTCCTCCTCGATGATCTCGTTGCAGAGATCGATGCACTCGTCGCAGATGTAGACACCGGGCCCGGCGATGAGCTTCTTGACCTGCTTTTGACTCTTCCCGCAGAAAGAACACTTCAGCAGGTCGCCTCCGTCACCGATGCGCGCCACGGGGGGCCCTCCTCATATGTGGTGCTACACGTTCGTGAACCATCCGACGGTACCCCGAGCCGCCCCCGATAGGGGGACGACACGAAGTTTGTCCAGCGGACACGACGTCTGTCTCAGGTCGCCAGCGCCGGCGCGGACTTGCGGGACTCGATCACGGCGTCGATCAGGCCGTAGTCGACGGCCTGCTCCGCGGTCAGGATCTTGTCGCGCTCGATGTCGCGGCTCACCTGCTCGAGGTCGCGCCCGCTGTGGTCGCTGATCATCTTCTCCAGCAGCTCCCGCATCCGCAGGATCTCGTTGGCCTGGATCTCGATGTCGGAGGTCTGGCCGAACGTGCCCTCGGTGTAGGGCTGGTGGATCAGGATCCGGCTGGTCGGGAGCGCCAGTCGCTTGCCAGGGCTGCCCGCGGCCAGGATGATCGCGGCGGCCGAGGCCGCCTGGCCGAGGCACACGGTCTGGATGTCGGGCTTGATGAACCGCATCGTGTCGTAGATCGCGGTGAGCGCCGTGAAGGAGCCACCGGGCGAGTTGATGTAGATCTGGATGTCCTGGTCGGGGTTCATCGACTCCAGGCACAGCAGCTGGGCCATCACGGCGTTCGCGACGTCGTCGGAGATCGGCGTGCCGAGGAAGATGATCCGGTCCTCGAACAGCTTGCCGTAGGGGTCGATCCGGCGGAAGCCGTAGGACGTCCGCTCTTCCCACTGAGGGATGTAGTAGTTCATGGCGTCAGTCCTTCTTGTGGGCGGGGCGCCCGTCGTCGGCGGCTTCGCGGGCACTCTTGATGACCTGGTCGACCAGGCCGTACTCCAGGGCCTGCTCGGCGGTGAACCAGCGGTCCCGGTCGGCGTCGGCGATCACCTGCTCGAGGTCCTGGCCGGTGTGGTCGGCGATCAGCTGGAGGAGCACCTTCTTGATGTGCAGCGACTGCTGGGCCTGGATCTTGATGTCGGAGGCCGAGCCGCCCATGCCCGAGGAGGGCTGGTGCATCATGATCCGCGCGTGCGGCAGCGCGTAGCGCTTGCCCTTGGTGCCGGCGCAGAGCAGGAACTGACCCATCGAGGCCGCCAGACCCATGCCGACGGTGGCCACGTCGTTGGGGATGTAGTTCATGGTGTCGTAGATCGCCATACCGGCGTCGACCGAGCCGCCCGGGCTGTTGATGTGCAGGAAGATGTCGGCCTCGGGGTCCTCCGCCGAGAGCAGCAGCAGCTGCGCGCAGATCGCGTTCGCATTCGCGTCACGCACCTCGGAACCGAGGAACACGATCCGCTCCCGCAACAGCCGCGAGTAGATGTGGTCGTCGAGGACGTTAAGTCCACCTGGAGTCTGGGTCACGCCGCCGACCCTAGCCCGTGCGGATGCTCGGGCCACGGGATAACCCGCCCTGTTCGCCGACAGCGGAAGGGGCCTCAGCCCTCGGCGACCGCCTTGAGCCGGGAGACGGTCTGCGCCATCCCGGCCTCGAGCTCGTCGGCGTGGGAGTCGGCGCCGCCCAGGAAGCCGGCGGCGAAGACCTTGCCGATCGGCGTGAGCGCGCGGGGCACCGGCCGCCGGTGGACGACCCGGGTGCGGTCGCCCTCGGGGATGAGCTCCCAGATCCAACGGGCACCGCTGGACTTGGTGTCCCACGCCAGAGACCGACCGGGCTCCACCACGGCAACCACGGAGCGGGAAGGCCAGACCACGGCCTTGCGGCGGTTGATGCCGAGGTACCACTGCCCCACCCGCAGCCCGCCGCGCTTCAGAGGCACCATGCGCACCAGCTCCGGGCTCCAGTCGGGCATCCGGGACAGGTCGGTGAGCGCCTCCCACACCCGGTCGGCCGGCGCGTCGACGACGGCCTCGGCCCTGAGCTCGCGCGACGCGGCGGCGGTGGCGTTCATGCGAGCCATCGTTCCATGGCGCGGAGCACCTCCGGGTGGTTGAGCAGCCCGAAGTGGTCGGTACGCCCGACGTGCAGCACCTCGGCGCCGGGGAACAGCTCGCGCCCGCGCCGGTCCCTGCCGTACGCCGACCGGGGTCGCACCAGCAGGTCGCCCACGACGTGCCCGACCGGGTGCCGCTGCGACGCGGTCAGGGTCGCGGCGACCAGGCGGTACCGCGCACGAGGGAGCGGAGGGACGTCCTCGGCGAGCCCGGCGACCAGGTCGTGCACGCCGACCGAGCGCCAGTCGAGGATCCGGCCGAACGCCGCGGTCTCCGGCAGCCGCGCCGAGACCGCGGCTGCCGTGCCCGATGCCCCACGCGATCGGGGCGCCGAGGTGCGGGGCGCCGAGGGTGACCACGTCGGTGACCAGGTCGTTCCAGTCGCGGCCGGACGCGGGCGGCTCGGCCGCCACCGCGCCGGCCGCCCGGATGATCAGCGCTCCCATCGAGTGACCGACCAGCGCCACCCGGGTGACCGGGACCTGCCACTCGTCGACCACCCGCTGCATCAGCGCGGCCAGCGCCACGCCGTTCTCGCGCAGCCCCAGCCCGGTGTTGGCGCGGAGGAAGACCGGTGTCCACCCGCGGTCGGCGAGCGTCTCGGCGTACGTCGTGCCGGTGCGGTCGCGATGCCGGTTCCAGTAGGACTCGTTCTCGCAGAGCCCGTGCAGGAAGACCACGAGCCGACCGGTCGGTTCCGGGAACGCCTGCGCCAGGCCGGTGCGGTCGAGCACCACGTCCTGGCCCTCTGCGCGCACGGCCATCGGGATGGCCAGCTGCGGCCGCTCGCGCAGGAGGCGGTCCCCGATCAGCCCGTTGACGGCGGAGCTCACGAACCGGCCGCGCCGGTCCGCCTCGAGCCGCGGCCCGGCACCGGTGGCCGCGAGGCGGTCCAGGCCCCTCGCGGCCCCGCGGAACCCGGCGCCCGAGGCCGCCGTACACCGCCGAGGCGATGCCGCGGTGCAGGGCACCGCCGCGCGGCTCGGTCGACGACCGCCAGATGCGTGTCGCGCACGCTCCTGACGACCAGCTCGTCGGCCACCTCCGAGAGCAGGGACAGCGCGTCGAGCACCCCCGGGCCTTGGGTCATGCCCGCAGGCTATCCCAGTGAGTGCACGTCTGTGCACTCAGTCTTCGGGCGTGTCCTCCGCCTCGGTGGTCTCCGCCGAGCCTCCGCCTCGGGGTCGCCGATGGTGCCGTCGGGACGCAGGTTCTTCAGCTCGACGACGTTGCCGGAGCCGTCCTTGACGGTGGCCGTCTCGACGATCGCCGCGAGCGCCTTGCCGCGCAGGATCTCCTGCACCATCTCGGGGACGTGGTTGTGCGCGAACATGTGGTTCGCGAACTCCTGCGGGTCCTGGCCGGACTGCTGGGCGCGGCGGACGAGGTGCTGGGAGAGCTCGTCCTGCTCGACGCCGAGCTCCTCGCGCTTGGCGACCTCGTCCAGGAGGAACTGCGCGGCGATCGCGTCCCTGACCCGGCGGTCCAGGTCGGCCTCGAACTCCTCGAGCGTCTGGCCCTCGTCCTCGAGGTACTTGTCCATCGTCAGACCGGCGTAGGAGAGCTGCTGCTCGACGCTCTGCCGGCGGGCGTTGAGCTCGTCGGTGACGACCGTCTCGGGCAGCGGGATCTCGACCTGGTCCAGCAGCACCTCGAGCACCGCGTCACGGGCGGCCGCGGCCTGCTCCAGCCGCTTGCCGTTGGCGAGGCGCTCGCGGACGTCGGCGGACAGCTCGTCGATCGTGTCGAACTCCGAGGCCATCTGCGCGAACTCGTCGTCGAGCTCGGGGAGCTCCTGCTCCTGGACCTGGGAGACGGCCACCGCCACCTCGACGTCCTCGCCGACGAGGTCGCCGCTGACCAGCTGGGTGGTGAAGGTCTTCTCGTTGCTCGCGGACATGCCGGAGAGCGCGTCGTCGAGGCCGTCGATCATGCCGCCGCGGCCGACCTGGTAGGACATGCCGGACACCTCGGCTCCCTCGACCGGCTCGCCGTCGCGGGTGGCCTTGAGGTCGATGACCACGAAGTCACCCTCGGCGGCCGGCCGCTCGACGTCGCTGAGCGTGGCGAACCGCTCGCGGAGCGCCTGGACCTGCTCCTCGACGTCGGCGTCGCTCACCTCGACGTCGTCGACCGAGGCCTCCAGGCCGTCGTAGTCGGGGAGAGTGATCTCCGGACGTACGTCGACCTCGGCGGTGAACTCGAGGGTCTCGTTGTCCTCGAGCTTGGTGACCTCGATCTCGGGCTGGGCCAGCGGGGTGAGGGAGTTCTCCTCGAGCGCGGCGAAGTACTTCTGTGGCAGCACCTCGTTGACGGCCTCGTCGAGCACCGCGCCGCGACCGACCTGGCGGTCGATCACCATCGGCGGCACCTTGCCCTTGCGGAAGCCCGGGATGTTGATCTGCTGGGCGATCTTCTTGTACGCCGCGTCGAGGCTCGGCTTGAGCTCCTCGAAGGGCACCTCGACGGTCAGCTTGGCCCGGGTCGGGCTCAAGGTCTCGACGGCGCTCTTCACCACTGTTCTCCTCTAATGGATGTCTGCACCCCTGACGGGGCTTGGTACGTCGGGGCGACAGGACTCGAACCTGCGATCTCCTGCTCCCAAAGCAGGCGCGCTAGCCACTACGCTACGCCCCGCCAAGAGGCCCTCCGGAACTGCTCCGGGAGGCTCCTTGGAGCGGATGACGGGAATCGAACCCGCGTAGCCAGTTTGGAAGACTGGGGCTCTACCATTGAGCTACATCCGCCGGTGATTTGTGCGGGCCTCATGGTGCCACAGTCGGCGGCTCACGCCCCAAACGCCAGCGCGCCGGTGAACGGTCACCAGCGGCGGTGGACCACCACGATGCGCGCGGTCGTCGTCGCGCGAGCCGAGCGACGCGGCGAGCCGGTTCGCGGCGTCGTCCCAGGTGCCGCGGAGCAGCGACTCCATCTCGCCGAGCATCCGGTCGATGCCGAGGTCGATGTCACGGCGCGGCTCCTCGACCATGCCGTCGGTGTAGAGCAGCACCGCGTCGCCGGGCGCGAGCCGGCCGCTCACCGAGGTGAACTCCGTGTCCTTGATCAGGCCCAGGATCGGCCCCTCGGTGCGGAGCACGTGCCAGCGTCCCGAGCCGGCCTGCCGGTGCACCGCGGGCGGATGGCCGGCGGTACGGATCTCGAAGGCGCCGGTGACCAGGTCCAGCGACAGGTGGACGGCCGTCGCGAAGCCTTCTTCCCAGTCCTGGAGGAACAGGTAGTCGTTGGCCGACGGCAGGAACTCGTCCGGACGCAGGGCGCCGATCAGTCCGCCGAACGCGCCGGAGAGCATCAGCGCCCGGGTGCCGGCGTCCTCCCCCTTGCCGGAGACGTCGACGACGGCGACCTCGAGCCGGGTGCTGGAGAGCGGGCGGGTGGCCACCACGAAGTCGCCGGCGAACGGCGTACCACCGGCGGAGTAGAGCGCCGACTGCACCGACCAGTTGCCCGGCAGGTCCGGGATCCTGGCCTGGGTGAGGAGCCGGTCGCGCAGGTCGACCAGCATCGACTCCCCCAGCGACCCGCCCACCCCGAGGCTGGCGCGCTGGTGGCTGGTCATCAGCACCACCAGGCCCATCACGAACATGACCACGGTCGCCACCACGGCTCGCCCGGGGATCGCCTCCTGCTGCGCAGACCGAGATGGTGAGCATCACCATCAGGAAGATCACGAACCAGGGCAGCGTGCGCGGCCCCAGGAACACGCTCGCGAGCAACAGAGGAAGCATCAGGCTGCTGAACGGCACCGCCATCGGCCACATGACGTCACGCCGATCGTGATCAGCGCGCCGAGGGCCGCGAGCGCGAGCGCGACCCTCGTCTCCAGGGTCAGGCCCCGCCGCATCATCATGGTCAGCCTGCGCCGCCGCGCGCCAACCCGCGCGCGCCGGAAACCGGGGAGTGCGAGGGTCATGGGGGAGGCCTTCTGCGGAGGTCCGAGACTCGCGTCAGCCTACGGCGCGGGAACGGAATGTGGGTTGACATTGCGAGCACCAGAACAGGTTTCTCGTGTCCAGCACGGCGGTCCGGACCGGCCGGCCGCACACGAGACAGGGTAGTCCAGCACGCCGATAGACATACACCTCTCCGCCGTGGTCGTCCACCCGTGCGGCGCGCCCCATCGCCTCCGGCGTGTGCTCGGGCCGGACCGTGTCGATGCGCCCGGTGCGGACGCCTTCCTCCATGAGCTCGACCAGGTCGTCCCACATCGCCCGCCACTGGCCGGACCGGAGCGTGCGGCCGGGCCGCAGCGGGTGCATCCGGTGCCGGAACAGCAGCTCGGCGCGGTAGACGTTGCCGACACCTGCGAGGACCGACTGGTCCATCAGCAGCCGACCGATCGGCAGCCTGCTGCGCCGGATCCGCTCCCAGGCCCGGTCGGGGTCGCCGTCGGCGCGCAGCGGGTCCGGGCCCAGCTTCGCCACCGCGGCGTCGCGCTGCTCGCGGGTGACCAGCTCGCACGCGGTGGCGCCGCGGAGGTCGGCGTACGCACTCGGCGTGGTGATCCGCAGCCGTACCTCGCCGACGGGCGCCGGCACCTCGCTCGACGTCCGGGTGGACGACGAAGCCGCCGATCAGGCCGAGGTGGACGTAGACGAAGCGGTCGCCGGAGAACTCGACGAACAGCTTCTTGCCCCAGGCCTCGGCCCCCACCAGGGTGTGCCCGTCGATCAGGGCCGCCGAGTCGGCGAACCGGCCCTGCGGGCTACCGACCCGGACCCGCTGCCCGCCGAACGCGGCGTTCAGCTCGTCGGCCAGCCGGTGGAGGGTGTGGCCCTCAGGCATCGGTGCCGGGCAGCTCGCCGGTCGTCTCGTACGTCGTCAGCTGGCCGATCCGCCGGACGTGCCGCTCGTCGCCGCTGAACGGGGTGGCCAGGAAGACCTCGACGAAGCGGGTGGTCTCCTCGACGCTGTGCATCCGGCCGCCGACCGAGATCACGGTGGCGTCGTTGTGCTCGCGCGCCAGCCGCGCGGTCTCCTCCGACCAGACCAGCGCGGCCCGCACGCCGCGCACCTTGTTGGCGGCCATCTGCTCGCCGTTGCCGGAGCCGCCGATCACGATGCCGAGGCTGTCCAGCCCGGCGTCGCGGTCGGCCGTGACGCCCTCGGCGGCGCGCAGGCAGAACACCGGGTAGTCGTCCTGGGCGTCGTAGGCGAACGGCCCGTGGTCGACCGGCTCATGACCGTGCTCGGTCAGCCAGGAGACGAGGTGGTCCTTGAGCTCGAGGCCGGCGTGGTCGCAGCCCAGGTGCACGCGCATGGCGCCGGATTCTGTCAGAGCAGGGGCCGGAGGCAGCTCCGCGAGGGCGGCGCCGTCCGGTGCCCGCACCTCGGGCACCGCCGGCTGGGCGGCGTCCGACTCGTCCGTCCGAGAGGTCGGGGTGCCGTGCGCGAGCAGCTGCTGGCCGAGGGACAGCTCGCGGATCGCGATCGCGCGGACCCGGTCGGGGTGCTGTCGCGCGAAGTCGGCGTAGATCGTCGGATCGTGCTGGCCGTCGTCGCCGACCAGCACCCACCGGATCCGCGGGAAGTCCTCGACCAGGGCGCGGAGGCAGCCGCGCTTGTGCTCCTGCCCGGAGCGGAACCACCCGGTGTTCGTCGGACCCCAGTCGGTCAGCAGCAGCGGCCCCTCGGGGAACCCGTGCCGGGCCAGGAACCGCCGCAGCGTGCCGGCCGTGTTCCACGCACCGGTCGAGACGTAGATCGTGGGGGCGCCGGGATGGGCGGCCAGCAGCTCGGCGTACAGCTCGGACATCCCGGGGACCGGCAGCCGAGCCTGCTCCTGCACCACCAGCGTGTGGTACGCCGCCAGCAGCGGGCGCGGCAGCAGCGTGCGCAGCACGGTGTCGTCGATGTCGCTGACGATGCCGAAGTCGACCTCGTCGTCGACGACGAGCACCCGCGCCGTCGACGGCGGGGAGGTGGCGGTCTCGATCGTCACCTCGTGCCAGCCGGGTGCCAGGCCGGAGTGCGGGAGCCGGGCGTCGAGGTTGCCCGACCGGTCGGTGACGGCGCGATGCCGCTCGCCGGCGACGGTCACGGTCACCGGGACGTTGATCGCCTCGACGGTGAAGAAGTTGCGCCAGCCGCGGCGCATCAAGGCCGCGTCGCTGTTCGGCGGGCGGGTGCCGGCGGGTGCGTAGAGGACCCGCGCGAAGACCCGGACGAACCCGGGTCCGCCGTACCCCACGTGCGGAAGGACGACGTGTCGCCACCCCCGCCGGCCCAGTGCCTTCGCGAGCACGGCGTTCCATCGGTCCTCCACCACGCCCGCGAGGTGCGGTCGCTTGCTCCCGGACTGGCTCATCGGGTCACCGGTGCTGCGCCAGGAAGCCGGCGACCTGCCGCATCAGCGCCTCGGACGCGACGAACACCCGGTGCCGCCAGAAGCCGTGGACCTGACCGAGGTAACGGGTGGCCACCACCTCGACCCCGAGGTCGGCCAGGTGGGACGCGAGGTGCTCGCCCTCGTCGCGCAGCGGGTCGTGCTCCGCGGTGACCACCAGGGTCGGCGGCAACGTGGCGAGCCGGTCGGAGCGCAGCGGGGCGAGGTCGGGGTGCTCGAGGTCGGCAGGTGTGGCGGCGTACTGCTGCCAGTACCACGCGGCCTCGCGGCGTCGAAGCCGTCGGCGGCGGTGCGGTAGGAGTCGAAGCCGGCGCCGGGCTCGAGGAACGGGTAGATCAGCACCACCGCGCGGAACCGACCGGGGTGCCGCAGCGCCGCGACCAGCGCGAGGTTGCCGCCGGCGCTGTCACCGTGGACGTACGTCGGACCGGGGAGGTCGTCCTGCCGATCGAGCCAGGCGAGCGCCGCGTCGACGTCGTCGCGGGCCGCGGGGAACGGATGCTCGGGCGCGAGTCGGTAGTCGACGCTGAGCACCGGGAGCCCGGCCCGGTTGGCGAACCTCCGGCACGCCGCGTCGTGCACGTCGATGTCGTTGAAGACGAATCCGCCGCCGTGCAGGTGGACGATCAGCCCGCCGCGTCGGCGTCCTGAAGTGGCCGATAGAGGCGGCAGCGCACGCCGTCGGCGTCGATCTCGCGGGCCTCGGCGACCTCCTCGCGCGGTTCCTCGGCGGCCAGGCGCAGGGTCTCGGCGCGGGCCGCGGCGCACGTCGTACCCCTCGGCCCACATCGGTTCGGCCGCGTCCGCCACCTCGACGGCGCGACGGGCATCCGGGAAGAGAACCATGGCCGGCCCGCCTACCGCTGCATCAGCGCGTCGAGTCCGACCGCGATCGCTGCCGCGACCCGGAAGTCGACCCGCGGGTCGGGGACGTGCACCGTGTAGCGGTCGCGGACCGAGCCCTGCCGCTCGACACCGAGCAGGGGCTGCCCCTCCGGCGTGACGAAGTCGAAGTGGATCGGCAGGAACGGGATGTCGGCGAACCGGCGGAGCAGGGCGACTCCCTGGCTGCGCTCCTGGCCGGTGCCGGTGTAGCCCGCGCCCTCCACGTGGAACGTCGAGCGGAGCAGGCTCTTGCCGAAGTCCTTGCGGAAGAACCCGATCTGCTGGTGCGCCTCGTCGAAGATGTCGTAGCCGGCGTTGAGGTCGATCGCCTTGCGGGCCTTGAAGCTGAACACACGGCGGGCCTTGGACTCGTCGGCGTAGAAGGTGACCTCCTCCTTGAAGGCCATCCGCTTCTGCTGGGCGACGCCCAGCGACTGGCCGAAGCTGCCGTCGGGGGTGGCCGCGAGGAGCTCGTAGCGGTTCGTCGTCATCGCGAACTTCTGCTTGAGATAGAACATCGGCAGATGCATGGCGGCGTTCATGGCGGCGACCCTATCGAGCCGTCGCCAGGCACACTGTGGCCATGCGAACCGCCTGGGCCTTCCTGGTGCTCACGCTCGTCTTCGTCAGCGAGGTGCTGGCCCTGGTCGCGTTCGGCGTCTGGGGCTGGGACCACTCGCCGCGGTGGCTGCTGGTGTGGCTGCTGCCGCTGGTCGGGGCGGTGGTCTGGGGGATGTTCGCCTCGCCCAAGGCGACGCGCGGCGGCCCACGGGCGCGGCCGATCGTGAAGGTGCTGGTGTTCGCCGCGGCGTTCCTGGCGATCCGCGACGTGAGCGGCTACTCGTGGGCGCTGGCGTTCCTGGTGTTCGTCGCCGTCGTCAACGGGCTGGCGGCGACCCCGACGGTGCGGGACTCCGGGTTCATGCCGGTCAGAGAGAAGTCATGACGCCCACCGGTCTCCGGCTGGAAGCCGGGGAACACGGTGGCGCTCGAGGCCCCGAACCTGGTGGTGACCACCTCGGCGAGCACGCTGCGGTAGTCGGTCGTGACCGGTACGTCGGAGTCCACGTCGCCGGTGAGCGGCGGCAGCGTCCCGTAGTAGCGGCCGCCCTTGACCCCGGCCCCGGCCACGAACATCACGTTGCCGTAGCCGTGGTCGAGCCCGTAGTTCGCGTTCTGTGCCACCCGCCGGCCGAACTCGCTCAGCGCCACCAGCGTCACCTTGTCGGCCTGGTCGCCGAGGTCGGTGAAGAACGCCGAGACCGCGGCGGCGAGCTCCGCGGCGTTGCTCCGCATCCCTCCCCACTCCAGGGTGCCGAGGTCGGAGTGCATGTCCCAGTCGCCGTGGTCGACGGTCACGACCGTCACCCCGACGTTGCCGCGCACGACCCGGGCGGCCGACGCCATCGCCGCACCCAGGTCGCCCTGCGGGTACCTGCTCCGGTGGTCGGCGGTCTCCTTCACCGGCGCGAATCCGTCGACGGCGTTGAACATCGAGCGCATCGCCCGACGCCAGCGGACCGCTCGTGGGATCCCAGAGCGTGTGCAGCGACTTGCGGCGCAGGTCCTTGGGGTCCCACTCGTCGTCGCCGGCGATCCCGACCGAGGACACGTCGGTGGCCGAGAGCACCGGGTCGTCGCCGTACAGCGAGGTGGGCAGCACCCCGCCGCCGAGGTTGAAGCCCTGGAGCGGCGACTCCTGGCCGTCGGCGCCGATCAGCCGGTTCAGCCAGCCCCGCCGGGTCGCCGAGCCGGGATCGGCGTCCTCCAGCTCCTCCATCGCGGCGAAGTGCGAGCGGTTCGGCGCGGGCAGCCCGGTGCCGTGCACCGCCGCCAGCCGGCCGGCGTCCCAGAGCGGCAGCAACGGGGCGAGCTCCGGGTGCAGGCCGAACGTGCCGTCCCGGGCGAGCAGCCGCTCGGCGGGTACGGCGATCTGCGGCCGGGCCTGGTAGTAGACGGGGTCCGCGTGCGGGACGACGAGGGACAGGCCGTCGGCCGCGCCGCGCAGCGACAGCACGACCAGGACCGCGTCGGCCTCGGTCGGCGCCGCAGCGGCGGCGGTGACCACAGCCGACCCGAACACCGTCGTGGCGCCGGTGAGCGCGGCGCCCGAGGAACAGGCCACGACGGGAGAGCGCGGCGTACTCGCCACAGCAGGCGCGGGATCGGGTCGGTCATCGGCGTCACCTGGTCAGATGGGCGGGCGAGTCGAGGATCGTGGACAGCAGGCGGTGGAAGTTCCAGCGGACCAGGCCGTGCTCGGCGGTGATCACCGTGCGGGGGCGCAGCTCGGTGACCTCGCAGCAGGCCTGGAGAAGTCGCGCCGTGGAGCGGGTGCCG
The DNA here is from genome assembly GCA_963813615.1 of uncultured Actinomycetota bacterium. Taxonomy (GTDB): domain Bacteria; phylum Actinomycetota; class Actinomycetes; order Propionibacteriales; family Nocardioidaceae; genus Nocardioides. Next base: position 159,413 of record CAWFAE010000012.1, on the reverse strand, counting down.
AGCAGCTGCTGGGACAGGTAGTCGACGAGCACGTCGAGCCGGATCTCGCGCCGGGGCAGCCAGTCCCGGTGGCGGCGGTAGGTGATCCCCACCTTCGGCCACCAGCTGCCGGACATCACCCAGTGCACGTCCATCGATGCGAGCATCCGGGCCGGGGTGGCCCACGACTCGTTGTCGAGCGGGGGTCCGTCGGGGCGCGGCCAGCCGTGCGGGTCCGCACCGACGCCGTGGCACTGCCACAGCACCGCACGGGTCGCGTGGTCGCCGTCGTTCGCGGGCGGGCGGTGCAGCCGGACGCCCAGCGCGCGGTAGGTGGCGACCACGTCCTCGATCGGGTCGCGCACCTTGGCGCCGCGGGCGTCCCGGAACGCCGTCGAGGCGACCAGGGCCCGCAGCACCGGCCGGATCTGGGTGTCGTTGTCGAGGTAGACCTTGGCGAGCTTGTCGACCAGGGCCTGGGGCGGTTGGTCGCGGACGAACTTGGTGGCCAGCCGGCGCGCGACCCGCCGTGCGGTCGCCGGGTGCCGGGCCAGGTAGGTGAGGTAGTCGCGGGTCACCTTGCGGCCGTCGGGATCCGCGTTCGGATGGGAGAAGCCCATGACCTTGACCCGACCCACCCAGTGGTCCTGGGCGGAGTACGTCGCGGCCCAGGTGCGCCACATGTCGACGCGCCAGCCGGTGAGGATCCGGGCGGAGTTCTTGACGTCCTCCTCGGTGTACTCGCCGCGGCCCACGGTGTGCAGCTCCAGCAGCTCGCGGCCCAGGTTCTCGTTGGGGTGGCTCTTCGTGGACACGGCGTTGTCGAGGTAGATGCCCATCGCGGGGTGCGTCACGGCGGCGTACAGGATGTCGCGGAAGCTGCCGAGAGCCCGGGCCCGGATCTGCCGGTCGTAGTCGAACCGGTGCGTGAAGGTGGCGTCACCGTTGGCCGGCACGTTGAGGTGGTTGAGCCAGAACTCGGTCATCGTCTCCTGCACCTGCCGCTTGGTGCGGATCCGGCGGAGCAGCAGCCAGCGCTGGTAGCGACTCCATCACCTGCCAGCCGAACTCGATCTCCTGCACCTGGCGGCGCCACAGCTCGGCTGGGCCGAGGCGAAGGCTCGGCCACCAGTCGCCCAGCTGGTCCGCCTGGCCGTCCTTGATCCGCCCCGGGGTCAGCTGGCGCTCGAACCATGCTCGCCCGCCACCGGCCGCGCGCACCTCGGCGGTCAGGGCCGGCGTGACACCGGCGGAGAACCGCCCGGCGAGGTGCCGGTCGCCGGCCGACAGCAGCCGCGCCCCACGCCAGCGCGCCGGGCGGTACGTGGCCGCCTCGGCGGTGCTGGGCAGGGCGACGGCGGTACCGACTCCGCCCGCCACCGCGGCGCCGCGCAGGAGCGTACGCCGGGATGAGCCCGGTACGAGGTTGGCCACCCTTGGACCGTAGGAACTGCGGGCCGGCGGGCGCGACAGCCACGCCGACCGAGTCGCATGGCCCGGAATGACTACCCCGGGCCGCCCGACCTACCGAGACTCGACGGCCAGGCGCGCGCTGAGCGCCACGAACGTCGCCGCGAACGTCTTGCGGATCCGGTTCACGAGCTTCGGGCGGGACAGCACCTTGTCGCGCACGGCGGCCGCCGTCACGCCGTACGCGGCGAACACGACGAAGGTCATCGCCATGAACACCGCGCTCAGCGCCAGCATCTGCGCCAACGCACCCGGCTCCCCCGCCGGCACGAACTGCGGCAGGAACGCGAAGAAGAAGATCGTCAGCTTGGGGTTCAGCAGGTTGAGCGTGATCCCGGCCGCGATGACGCTGCGCCACGAGCTCGGCTTCGCGCCTTCCTCATCGACCGTCAGCGCTCCCTTGTCCCGCCAGGTCGCCCAGGCCATGTAGAGCAGGTAGGCCACGCCGGCGTACTTGATCAGGTTGAACGCCACCCCGCTCGCGTGCAGCACCGCCGCGAGCCCGGTGATCGCCGCGACCAGGTGCGGCACCGTCCCGAGCGTGCAGGCGAACGCGGCCAGGATGCTGGCTCGGGTGCCGCGCGTCAGGCCGGCCGCGAGCGTGTAGAGCGCGCCGGTTCCCGGCGTCGCGACGATGACCAGCGAGGTCACGCAGGAATGCCCAACTCATGCACAGTCAGACTAGTGCTGGGTTTCGTACTCATCGGTCTCGGACCAGACTGGTCCCATGCGGAAGTCTGGGACCGTTGCCATCGTCGCGCTCGTCTTCATCTCGGAGGTTCTCGCGCTCGGGTCCTACGTGCATCTGGGCAACTCGAGTCAGAGCAGCAGCGATTGGCTGCCGATCGCGTGATCGGCCTCGCCGCTCTCGTCGTCTGGCGCCAGCTCGCGCGTCCCGGCGGCCGCCTCAGCGGCCCCGTCTTCACGCCGGTGGCGAGGGCCATCTGTTCGGCCTTGGCCGTCGTCGCCGTATGGGTTGCCGGCCACCAGACCCTGGCGATCGTGGAGGCATGCATCTTCGTCGCGGCGAGCGAGCTCTCGCGAGTGCCCGGTGTGCAGGAGATGATCGCGCGGGCACACGGGATCGGCGCGGAGGACAGCGTCGAGCCGGTCAAGCAGCCTGGGTGAGCCGTCCGAGGTCGGTGGTGCCGGTGCCGTCGCGGTAGTACCAGTGGCCGGTGGGCGAGCGCCACAGGTAGGCGCCGGGTCTGAGGAACCGATAGGTCCAGCGGTCGTGGGTCTTGGCGCGGTGGTGTCGGCGGCACAGCGGCGCGATTTGTCGCATGCGGTGGTGCCGCCGCGGTCGTAGGGCATGCAGTGGTCCTTGTCGCAGGACCGGGCGGGTCGGGTGCACCAGGGGTGGACGCAGGTGCCGTCGCGTTGTTCGGCCTGGTCGGCGAGCCGGTCGGGGACCTCGTAGGCGTCGACCCGGATGTGCTCGTTGAGGTCGCGGATCGGGCGGATGATGATCTGGGTGTCGGGGTGGGTGCACCAGCCCTCGACCTGTTCCACCGAGATCGGGGCGCGGGTGGTGTCGCAGCGTCCGGTGTCCTGGTCGCGGAGGTGCACGTTGATGGTCACCCGGCGGGGTTTGACCAGCGGCCCGGTCTGGTGGCCGGTGTTGAGGGCGTCGCCGAGGTAGTGGCGGGCGATCACCCCGAGCGCCATCGACCGGCGCACGTCGAGTGACTCGGTCGATCCGTCGGCTTTCGAGCTCGGCGGCGGCCTGGGCGACCGCGGTCTCGAGGTCCAGGGCGTCGGCCAGGTCGACCGATCGCGGTGACCTCGACGGTGCCGGTGCGGTCCGCGTCGCGGGTGGGCACGTCGACGTGCCGGGCCTCGGCGGCCGCTGCACGCCGGGCCTCGGCTTCGTCGCGGGTCGAACTGGTCGAGGGCCTCCTGGCAGAGCCTCTCGGTCTGCACCACCCCGACCTTGTGCGCCACCGCCGCCAGCTGCCGGTCCACGTGCGCCGCACCCGCCTCGGGCAGGTGCATGCGTGTGTTGGGCGATCCGGCCGGCCCGCCACCACGGCAGGTCACCGGCCGCCACGCGCCGCCAGATCAGCGGCAGCCGGTAGCGGACCTCCAGCACCTGCCCGACGTACCGCCGGCACGCGTCGACGGTCATGCCCGAGCGCGGCCGCGAGCTCGATCACCGCGAACTCCGACACGCACGGCGCCCCCGGACCGGCCAGGGCGAGGCCGGTGTCCCGGCCGTGCTCCACCACCGTCGCCGCCTCGTCCGCGGCGACCTCGTGGGCGGCGCAGTACTCGATCACGTGCCGGAGCATCCGCACCTCGACCGCGTCCCGCTCGGCCCGGTCGGCGCGCACCGCGTCGAGGAGAGCGACCTGCGGGTCACCCTCGAACTCGAGCACGGTTGCTGCTGCCATGACCCCTATTCAACCCGCCACCACCGACACCCGACGGCCGCCCGCGATCGGCCTGTGGACAGGCACATCGAAGGCGGCCGCTTGTGGACGCCAAGTGGGCTTTTCGCCCGTGGTTGAGCGCGGATTCTCGCCCTTGCGAGGTCTCGACGACGCTCGCTGCGCTCGCTGCTCGACCAGCGACTCAGTCCTCGAGGCGGGCCAGCTCCTCTTCGACTACTGAGGGGTCGAGCTTGGTGAAGATCGGGGTGGGCTTGGCGACGGGGGTGCCGACCTCCACCGGCCGCGACTCCCACTTCGGCGTCGCGGAGTAGTCGCCGGTGATCACGGGGTACGTCGTCAGCCCGGCGCCCGAGCCCGGGTCGAGCTCGGACACCTGCTCGATGTGGGGCATGGGCATGAACTCGCCCTTGCCGCCGTACGCCGCCCACACCCGGTTGGCCGAGTGCGGGAGGAACGGGGCGAGCAGGGTGTTGCAGTCGAGCACGCACTGCGCGGCGACGTGGAGCACCGTGGCGAGCCGAGCTCGCTGGGACTCGTCCTTCATCTTGTAGGGCTCGGTGACGGTGAGGTACTTGTTCACCTCGCCGACCACGCGCATCGCCTCGGCGATCGCCTGGCGCTGGCGGTGCCGGCCGATGTGCTCGCCGACCGTCTCGAAGCCCTCCCGCACCGACGCCAGGACCGCCTCGTCCACGGGCTCCAGGACGTCGGCCGCGGGGACCTCGCCGAAGTTCTTCGCGATCATCGTCGCGGTCCGGTTGACCAGGTTGCCCCAGCCGGCGACCAGCTCGGAGTTGGTGCGCTGCACGAACTCCGCCCAGGTGAAGTCGGAGTCCGAGGTCTCGGGGCCGGCCGCGCAGATGAAGTAGCGCAGCGCATCGGCCTGGTAGCGCTCCAGCACGTCGCGCACGAGGATGACGTGGCCACGCGAGGAGGAGAACTGCTTGGACTCCATCGTGAGGAACTCGCTGCTGACCACCTCGGTGGGCAGGTTCAGCTCGCCGTACTCCCCCGGCGAGCCGCCGGCGGCCCCGCGGCCGGCGTAGGCCAGCAGCTCCGCCGGCCAGATCTGGCTGTGGAACGTGATGTTGTCCTTGCCCATGAAGTAGTAGGCGACGGCGGAGGGGTCGTTCCACCAGTCCCGCCAGCGATCGGGTTCGCCGAGCCGCCGCGCCCACTCGATCGAGGCGGAGAGGTAGCCGATCACCGCGTCGAACCAGACGTAGAGCCGCTTGGACGGGTTGTCGCGCCACCCCTCGAGCGGCACCGGGATGCCCCAGTCGATGTCGCGGGTGATCGCGCGCGGCCGGATCTCCTTGAGGATGTTCTGGCTGAACCGGATCACGTTCGGCCGCCACAGCCCGGTCGCCTCCCGCTCGTCCAGCCACTCCCCCAGCGCCGTCGCCAGCGCCGGCAGGTCGAGGAAGAAGTGCTGGCTGTCGACGAACTCCGGCACCTCGCCGTTGATCTTCGACCGCGGGTTCTTCAGGTCGGTGGGGTCGAGCTGGTTGCCACAGTTGTCGCACTGGTCGCCGCGCGCCTCGGCGTACCCGCAGATCGGGCAGGTGCCCTCGATGTAGCGGTCCGGCAGCGTGCGTCCGGTGGAGGGGCTGATCGCCGACTTCGTGGTCTGCTCGATCAGGTAGCCGTTGCGATAGACGGTCTCGAACATCTCCTGGGCCACCAGGTAGTGGTTGCCCGTCGTGGTCCGGGTGAACAGGTCGTAGGAGAGCCCGAGGTCGACCAGGTCCTGGACGATCAGCGCGTTGTTGGTGTCGGCGAGCTCACGCGCGGTCACGCCCTCCTTGTCGGCCGCGACCAGGATCGGCGTGCCGTGCTCGTCGGTGCCCGACACCATGAGTACGTCGTGCCCGGCCATCCGCATGTAGCGGCTGAAGACGTCGGAGGGCACGCCGAACCCGGCCACGTGGCCGATGTGGCGCGGGCCGTTGGCGTACGGCCAGGCGACGGCGGACAGGACGTGAGTCATGCGGGAATCCTAGAGTCGGTCGCATGAGCGCCTCTCCGAGCACCCACCTGATCGCCGAGGACCTGCTGCTTCTCCTGCTCGACGACCGGAAGGGCACCGTCTCCGGCGCCTACACACGTACGGCGCTGGGCGGGGCGGTGCTCGTCGAGCTCGCCCTCGCCGAGGCGGTGACGGTCGAGGAGAAGACCAGGGCGTGGAGATCGGCGAAGGTGAGCGCCGCAGCCGCCGCCGGCAGGGCTGGACCCGGTGCTCGAGCGGGCGCGCGCCACGATCGCCGAGAAGGAGCGCTCCGCCCAGGACCTGGTGGACCGGCTCGGCAAGGGCCTCGACGACGAGCTCGCCGAGCGACTGGTCCAGAAGGGCATCCTCGAACGGCGCGACGGACGGGTCCTCGGCCTGTTCCCGGTCACCCGCTGGCCGGCCGTCGACTCCGCGCACGAGGAGGCGGTACGTCGCTCGCTGACGGCGGCGCTGGTCGAGGGCGCACAGCCGGACGCTCGAACCGCGGCGCTGGTCGCCCTGCTGCATGCGATCGGGCGCGCCCACAAGACGGTGCGGCACGAGGGCCTGTCGGCGAGCGAGGTCCGCAAGCGCGCCAAGCGGATCGCCGAGGGCGACTGGGCCGCGAAGGCGGTCAAGGACGCGATCGAGGCGTCCACCGCCGCGATCGCCGCGGTCGCGGCCGGCGCCGCGGTCGCGAGCGGCAGCTGAGCCCACTAGCTGAAACGAGCGACCCGCTCCGCGGCCCGTCGGCGTACGTTCGGCAGCCGCTGGTAGAGGTGCGTGCCGGGGCACGCGGTCTCGTTGGTGTCGCGGTGGCCGTCGATCACCGGGAGCCGGACGGTCCGGCCGGCAGGGAACCGGTCGCTGCCATGGGAGTAGACCTTCACCGTCCCCTTGGGGTTGCGGCCGTACTTGTCCAGCTTCCACGCGGCCAGTCGCACCAGCGCGGTCTCGACGACCTTCGCCTGCCTCACCAACTCGAAGTTGCCGATCACGGCCACCCCGGTCGAGGTCGAGTTGAACCCGAGGGTGTGGGCGCCCCGGACCGCCCTGGCCGGACCGCCGGCCCGGCCCACCCAGGCCCGGCCGAACCGGTCGACGAGGAAGTTGTAGCCGATGTCGGACCAGCCGAGGTTCTTGGTGTGGTAGCGGTACATCCCGCGGATCAGCCCGGGCACGTCGGCACGCCTGTAGTTGTTGCTGTTGACGGTGTGGTGCACGTGCACCTGCTGGATGGTCCGGTTGTAGCTCGGATGTCCGCTGCGCAGCCGCTCGTTGGCGCCCCACGCCTTGCGGCTGCGCAGGTCCGGCCGCGGAGCCCGGCCCGGCTTGGGCTTCTGCTGAGCCGTTCGCGGCACCGCCAGCACCGGCTCGCCGCCAGGCTCGATCAACGTCATCTGGAGGCCACGGACCGGCGTCAGCGCCGACTCGACCTGTACGGCGTCACTGCCGCCCACCCAGACCAGCTCGGTGCCCGAGCGGGCGCGCCGCCCCTCCTCGGACGCGGGGTCGGGGATGTCCGGCATCGGCTCGGCGCGCTGCCAGGAGCCCCATCGGCCGTCGGTGTGCACGCGCACCCGGAGCCGGGCGTCGCCGGCCGGCCAGGTGAAGCCGACCATCGAGAACCGTTGGGCGCCCAGCCGCGGAGTGCGGTAGCGGCCGCTCGGGTTCGGCTCGAACTCGCTGCGCAGGGGTACGTCGACCGCCGCCACGCCCGCGTCGCGTTCGGCCGCCAGCCGCAGCGTCCGTGGCGGGTCGACTCGCCCCTGAGCGGACGCCCCCGTCGGGACGGTCAGGACACAGGCGACCACCGCCGTCGTGATCGCCACGTGGGCGACAACGCGGAGCACGGTGGCCGTTCCCGAAGTACCCATGTTCCAACATCATGCGTCACATCGGTCCCAATAGCCACCTGGGCCCTCCCCGGGCGTGGCTCGGCTCAGCTGAAGTCCAGGTCCCGGTCGCGCGCCCGCTTGAGCTCGGAGAAGTAGGGGAACTTCGCCAGCGTCAGGCAGCCGTCCCAGAGCTCACCGGCGTCCTCGCCGCGCGGGATCTTCGAGAGCACCGGGCCGAAGAAGGCCGTCCCGTTCACCGAGATCGTCGGCGTGCCCACGTCGTCGCCCACCTGGTCGATGCCCTCACGGTGCGACTTCGCCACCGCGTGGTCGAACGACGGGTCGTCCATCGCCTCGACCAGGTCGGCGTCCAGGCCCGCCTCCGCGAGCGCCTCGGCGATCAGGTCGCGGTCGGCGGTCCGCTTCTCGTGGTGGATGCGCGTGCCGAGCGCCGTGTAGAGCGGCAGCAGCGCCTGGTTGCCGTGTCGCTCCTCGGCGGCGATGAGCACGCGCACCGGCTGCCACGCGTCCTTCGAGGAAGTCGCGGTAGCTGTCGGAGACGTCCTTGTCCTGGTTGAGGTAGGCGAGGCTCATCACCCGCCAGGTGACCTCGACGTCTCGCACCTTCTCCACCTCGAGCATCCAGCGTGAGGTGATCCAGGCGAACGGGCAGAGCGGGTCGAACCAGAAATCTGCAGATGAAGGCTCCCGAGATGTCATAACCACTTCAACAACGCCGCGCGCTGCAGGAATTCCCGGAGCTACCTGACCCGGACGTACGCCGATCCGTGCGCCGCCTCGACCACATCGGTGCCGGCGTAGTCGACGTACACCTTGTGCTTCTTGGCGCGCAGCCCCTCGATCACGACCCACGCCCGGCCGTGGCTGGCGTGCACGGTCTTCTTCGTGTTCCCGATCCGGACCGTCACCCGGCCGCCGGGCTCGCTCACCCCGGGCGCGACGATCCGGACGGAGACGACCGCTGAACCCCGGCGACCCTTCGTGGTCACCTGCAGCGCGGCCTTCGTGGTCACCCGGTCGCCGATCGGGAAATTCAGCACCCGGGTGGTGTAGTTCGGTTTGCGCAGGGTGACCACGCCGGTGATCCGGGCGCCGGCATCGGCCGGCAGCACGTCGTACGTGGGCGCTATCGCGCCGGGAATCGGTACGCCGTCACGGAGCCACGCGTAGGACACCGTGGCGTCCTTCGGGGTGAAGGTGCCGGGCGTGATCGACATCCTGCGAGCCCACCTTGGCCTCGCCCGCGGCCCGGAACTGCTCGCCGACCACGATCTCGCCGACCACGACCGGACCGACCGGGGTCGACTTCGACACCGCCTTCGTGTACCCGTCGCGCCGCGCGACGCTCACGGCGGAGATCCGCTTGCCGAGCAGCGCCTTGGTGACGGTCAGCGTCGGCCCGGTCGCGCCCTCGATGGTCTGGTTGTCGGCCCGCCACCGGATCTCGGTCTCGGCCGCTGCCGGCGACCAGGCGGCCGGCGTCGCGGTCAGGGTCCGGTCGACGAACGGGTTGCCACTGACCACCGGCGCCTCGACGCTGGTGAGCACGCCCGCCGCGACCGGAGCCGAGGTCGGCACGGTGACGCTGCTCGGCGTGAAGCCCTTCTTGCTCGCGGTGACCCGTACGGCGACCGTGCGGCCGCGCTGGTCGGCGCCCGGGACGTACGTCGCCTTGGTCGCCCCGGCGATCGGCGCACCGTTGGCGAGCCACTGGTACGTCGACGTTCGCCAGGGGCTTCCACCCGCCCGGCGTCGCGGTGAGCGGGACGCCGACCTGCGGCGTGCCGCGCACCGTCGGCTTCCTGGTGTTGTCGATCGCCTTGTCGACGAAGTGGATGAAGCCACTCGGCCATCCGGTGCCCTTGACCAGCTTGCGCCAGTGGAACTCGCCGCCCCAGCTGTCCTCAGAGATGACGATCTCGGTCGGGGATATCACCCGTTCGACGTACGCGACATGGCCGGCGGAGCCGGCGCCGGGGACGTTGGCCCGCCACCACGCGACCGCTCCGACCCGCGGCTGCTGGTCGGTCTTGTTGCGCATCTCCACGCCCCAGTTGGTGGCGTTGCCGCTGCCCGACCAGGGCCGGACATTGGGCATGCCGGCCTTCACCATCCGGTAGGCCACGTAGTTGGTGCAGTTGTGGCCGGAGTACATCCGCCAGTACATCCGGTGGTTGTTCGCGGCGTAGCCGGCGCTGGGGTAGCCGGCGTTCTTGCAGGCCGAGTAGCCGGTGCAGAGGTAGCCCGACGTGATCGCCTGGGCCGGCCCGAGCAGCGCCAGCAGGGAGAGCAGCAGCCCGCCGAGCGCGAGAGCGCAGGCAAGGCGGAGCATACGACTCACACGGGGCACGGGAGACACCTTCCGACACGGGATGGTCGTTCCGCAACAAAATGCACACAAAACTCACCAGTCACAGGCGTGTCACGCTTGACTTTTGCTAATTACACACTTGTGACTCTGCCCGATACCCGCTCGCTCTCCCGGCGGTGGCAGGATCACCGCCATGCCTGGAACCAACCTGACCCGGGAGGAGGCCGCTACCCGCGCGGCCCTGCTCTCCGTGACGTCGTACACCGTCGACCTGGACCTCTCCGGCGCCCCTGACAAGGAGCGCACGACGTTCGCGTCCACGACCACCATCGAGTTCGGCTGCAGTGAGCCCGGCGCCGACACGTTCGCCGACCTGGTCGGCGCGGAGATCCACGAGATCACGCTGAACGGCGAGCCGGTCGACCCCTCGGCGTACGCCGACAGCCGGATCGCGCTGACCGGGCTGCGCGAGCAGAACGTGCTGACCGTGCGCGCGGACTGCACCTACTCGCGCACGGGTGAGGGACTGCACCGGTTCTTCGACCCCGCCGACGACCGGGTCTACCTCTACTCGCAGTTCGAGGTGCCCGACGCCCGACGGGTCTACACGACGTTCGAGCAGCCGGACCTGAAGGCGACGTTCACGTTCACCGTCACCGCGCCCGCCCACTGGAAGGTCGTCTCCAACGCGCCGACGCCCGAGCCGGTGCCCACCGATGGACGAGCGGCGTCGCGGTGTGGAAGTTCCCGACCACCAAGCCGATGTCGACCTACGTCACCGCCGTGGTCGCCGGTGAGTACTACGAGGTGCTCGACACCTACGAGGGCAAGAACGGCACCATCCCGCTCGGCCACTACTGCCGCCAGGCGCTCGTCGAGCACCTCGACCGCGACGAGATCGTGCTGCTGACCAAGCAGGGCTTCGAGTTCTTCGAGGAGGCCTTCGGCTACCCGTACCCGTTCGAGAAGTACGACCAGCTCTACGTGCCGGAGTACAACATGGGCGCGATGGAGAACGCCGGCTGCGTGACGCTGCGCGACGAGTACCTCCCCCGCAGCCGCCAGGACAAGGCGTTCTACGAGTTCCGCTGCTCCGTGATCCTGCACGAGATGGCGCACATGTGGTTCGGCGACCTGGTGACCATGAAGTGGTGGGACGACCTCTGGCTCAACGAGTCGTTCGCCGAGTGGGCCTGCTACCACGCCGCCGTGGAGAACACCGCGTTCACGGAGTCGTGGACCGGCTTCACCAACGCCCGCAAGAACTGGGCGCTCCGCCAGGACCAGCTGCCGAGCACCCACCCGGTCGCGGCGGACAACTACGACCTCGAGGCCGTCGAGGCGAACTTCGACGGCATCACCTACGCCAAGGGCGCCAGCGTGCTCAAGCAGCTGGTCTTCTGGGTCGGCGTCGACAACTTCCTCGCCGGCCTGAAGCAGTACTTCCACGACCACGAGTACGCCAACGCCCAGTTCGGCGACCTGCTCGGGGCGCTCGAGGGCGCGTCCGGCCGCGAGCTCCAGGAGTGGGCCGCCGAGTGGCTGCAGACGTCCGGCGTCAACACCCTCTCCGCCCAGTTCGAGCTGGACGCCGACGGCAACTACTCGTCGTTCGCCGTACGCCAGACCGCGACGCGACGACTACCCGACGCTGCGCCGGCACCGGATCGGCGTCGGCCTCTACGACGACGACGGTGGCCGGCTGGTCAAGCGGAGCAGCGTCGAGGTCGACATCGCCGGCGCGACGACCGAGATCCCCGAGCTCGTCGGCCAGCGTCAGCCGGACCTCGCTGCTGCTCAACGACGGCGACCTCACCTACGCCAAGATCCGCCTCGACGAGCGGTCGCTGGCCACCGTCGTGGGCGGACTCTCGCGGCTCGACGACTCCCTGGCTCGCGCCCTGTGCTGGGGCGCGGCCTGGGACATGACCCGCGACGCCGAGATGACCGCCACCGACTACGTGCGCCTGGTCCTCGCCAACGTGGGCTCGGAGACCGACGCGTTCGGCATCAAGGCGGTCCCCGGGTACGCCGCGATGACCGTGCACACCTACGCCGCGCCCGAGCACCGCGCCGAGCTCTGGCTCGAGTGGGAGCAGGGCCTGCGCAAGCTCCTCGAGAACGCCGAGCCCGGCAGCGACCACCAGCTCACCTTCGCCCGTGCGTACGCCGCCGCCGCTCACACCGACCAGGCCATCGCCGACCTCGAGGCGCTGCTCGACGGCTCGCTGGCCTTCGAGGGCCTCGCGGTCGACGCCGACCTGCGCTGGCTGCTGCTCAACGGCCTGGCCCGGACCGGCCACGCCGAGGAGGAGCGGATCGCCGCCGAGCTCGCGACCGACAACACCATCTCCGGCCAGGAGCACGCCGCTGCCTGCCGCGCCGCGCGGCCCACCGCCGAGGCGAAGGCCGCCGCCTGGGAGCAGGGAATGGTCGACCCCGACGTACCCAACGAGACGCACCGCAACGTCGTGATGGCCTTCAACAAGCCGGGCCAGGCCGAGGTGCTGCTGCCCTACGTCGAGAAGTACCTCGCCAGCGTCGACAGCACCTGGGACCGACTCGGTCCGGCCAAGGGTGCGGTCGCCCTGGAGCACATGTTCCCGCGGGTGCTGGCCTCCGCCGAGCTACTGGCCACGCTCGACGCGTGGCTGGAGGCGGCGTCCGCCAACCCCGGCGCGCTGCGCAAGGTGACCGAGGGACGTGCCGACGTGGCCCGGGCCCTCGCGGCGCAGGCCAAGGACGCCGCGGGGTAGTCGCTCAGCCAGAGACCTTCGCCGGCTGGGTGGCATGCTCCAGCGCCCACGACAGCGCCAGATCGGCGACCTCCTCCCAGCCGGGGGCGGCGCAGGTCCAGTGATCGCGATCAGGGAACTCGTGGAAGTCGGTCACTGCCGCTGACTTCTTGTAGTGCTTGGCGTTCGACCTGTTCACCGAGGCCGGCATGATGTGGTCGGCTCCGCCGGCGATGAAGAGCAGCGGGGCCCGGTCGTCGTTCTTGTAGTCCACCCAGGTCTCCTGGTGGCCCGGCTTGAAGTTGGCGATCAGTCCGTAGTCCCAGACGAACGCGCCAGGAGCCGGGATGGCGTACCGCTCGTGGACCTTGTCCGACTCCTCCCGGCTCAGGGTGTTCGTGAAGGCGTAGTGGAACTCCTCGGGGGTGAAGCCGACGGCTCGATGCCGGTTCGCGGGGTTCTTGAGCGCCGGGAACAGTGACTTGGCCTGCGAGACCGGGTTCACCCGGACCCCCTCGGTGGGTGCCGAGTCGATGACGACGGCGGCGCACCCCAGCCCCCGGGCGACCAGCAGCTGTGTGAGGGTGCCGCCGAACGAGTGACCCATGATGATCGGCGGTGAGTCGAGCTCGCCGATCATCCCCGAGATGTGGTCGAGGATCGTCGGCACCTTCTGACCGGCGATCACGTCGGGGTTCTCGCGCAGCGCCTCGACCTCGATCTCGAACCCGGGGTACGCCGGCGTCAGCACCCGGTATCCCTGCGCCTCGTAGTGCGCCACCCAGCCCTCCCAGCTGCGGGGCGTCATCCACAGTCCGTGAACCAGGACGATGGTGTCGGGCGTGAACTCGGCGGTCTGGTCGCTCATGACCACGACGCTGTCAGTTCGACGGCTCCCGGAATGTGCCGTGGCTGCCTGATGCTGTGCCCTCTGTGCACGCCTGCCACTCGCGCGGCGTCATGCCGTACGCCTCTCGGAACCGTTGGGTGAAGTGCGACGGGTTGGTGAAGCACCAGCGCCGGGCGACAGCGGCTATCGTGCGCCGCCGACTCTGCGGCCGGGCGAGCTCCTGCCGGGCACCCTCCAGGCGCAGGCCGATGATCCACTGTTCGAGTCGGAGGTCGGCCGCGGCGAAGGTCTTGTAGAGCTGGCGCACGGAGATGTGGTGCTCCGCGGCGATCCGTTCCGGGGTGAGGCCGGACTCGTTCAGGTGCGCCCGGATGTAGGTCTGGACGCGGAGCAACAGGGAGTCGGCCATCGCCTCGTCCGTGCGTCGCGGGTCCTCGGCGGCCGAGCAGATGAGAGCCCGCGCCAGCGCGATCGTCGCCGTACCGAGGAGATCGCTGGACCTGCCACCTTCGAGACGTGGCACCTGCCGTGCCAGGGACCGCAGGTGATGGGCGAACACCGCGTGCACCGGGCTGGAAGGGACGCGGGACCAGGCCATCGCGGATGACCCCGTCGGGAAGCGCGAGCTCGTCGAGCGGGATCTTCACGCTCCAGCCGTCGGTTCCCCGCGCGATGCGAGACCTGTAGGGCTCGGTCAGCTCGATCAGGTTGACTTCGGCGGGCGTGGTCCGATGCTGTTCGCCGTACCGCTCCAGGACGCTGCCTCGGGCCATGCCCATGCTCAGCGCGATGACTCGCGTGTTGTCCGCGGCGGTCTGGCGGCGGGTGCGTGTCGTGTCCATCCCGGACGTGACCACATGGGTGAGCTCGACGTTGCCCAGGTGGTGTTCCTCGATGCGGAGCCAGACCTCGGCGGGGTCGTGATGGACGAGATGGGTCGACAGGGTGGCCTCGCGCATGGCGACGGAGACGGCGTCCGCGCGGTCCGTGACCGGAAGCGCGGCCGTGTCGAAGACCTGCATCGTCCCTCCTCGCCGGATTGTCCGTGTCTCCCGAGAGGGCGCATTCAGATCAGCGGCGGTCAGTCCTGGGCGTGCAGCGTCTGGGGTGACCGGGCGTGATCGGCGAGCAGGGCGATGCCGCGGCGCAGGCCGCCGACCAGATCGCCTTCCGCGAACGCCGTCTGCATGGCGATGACCGCTAGCTCCACCTCGCTGTCGGAGAGGGTGCGCCGGACGAACGCGCCGGTCACCACCTCGATCGCCCGCGCACCCGGGTCGACCATGATCAGGACGCTACGTGCGGGGGCGACCAGCGAGTTGTGCAGGCGGGTCGCGAAGGCGCGGGCTTCTCCTTCGGCCTTGCCGACGAAGACGGAGAACTCCGCCCTGCTGAGCTGCTCCGCCTTGCGGATCGCGGCGTCGAGCGCCGCCCGCTCGCCGGAGCTGAACGGGTCACCAGCGGCCACTGGCACCACCGGCCTGCGAGTGTTCGGTGTCCGGCGCCGCGAGCTCACCGGCACTCTTGCGCGGACCGCCGAGCCATTGGTTCTCGGTCACCGGCTGACCCGGGGCGATCCGCTCGCCCCGGATGATCGACGGGACGTAGACCAGGAAGCTGATCCCCACGAACAGCAGCAGCGGCACCCCGACGAGCAACAGGATGGCGTTGAGCGTGTCGATCTCCTCGGTGGGCCAGTCCAACGGGGACGTCCGCCGAGGCCGGGGTCGCCAGCACGATCGACGCGGCGCCCAGCCACAGCCCGGTGACGGCGAGCAGGAGCAGTCGGCGGAGAGCGGTCATCGTGGTCACGGGTGGAACGATATCGGTCTTCGGCCCTCCGAATCGATCGAGGGCCGCTCATTTGCTATGCATGGCGCATGCCCCCGTTGACGACCGCTAACCCCTGCGCCGACGGCGAGCACATCTGCAACTGGGTCTGGGACATCACCGGGAACGAGACGGCCGCGGATTGGTCCGACATCTTCATCGGCCTTCCGCTCGCACTTCTCGGGCTGTTCCTCCTCGGGCTGATCGTCCGCTGGGTGCTGCACAAGGTCGTCGACCGGCTGATGCGCCGGGCCGAGGCCGGCGTGCTGCCGGACCGGGTGAGTGCCGCGGTGTCCGCGCGTCGCGCGCAGCGCGCGATGACCATCGGCAGCGTGCTGAAGAGCGTGATCACGATCGTCCTGATCGCGGTCTTCGGCACCATGATGCTCAGCGAGATCGGCGTCAACATCGCGCCGATCATCGCCAGTGCCGGGATCATCGGCATCGCTCTCGGCTTCGGCGCGCAGTCGCTGGTCCGCGACTTCCTGTCCGGCATCTTCATGATCTTCGAGGACCAGTACGGCGTGGGCGACGTCGTCGACGTCGGCGAGGCCACCGGCACGATCGAGGCGGTCACGCTGCGGGTGACCCGGCTCCGCGACCTGAGCGGCACCGTCTGGTACGTCCCGAACGGCGAGATCCTGCGGGTCGGCAACATGAGCCAGAACTGGGCGCGCGCGGTCGTCGACGTCAGCGTCGGGTACGCCGAGGACCTGGCCCGGGTGAAGCGGGTGCTCGCCGAGGTGGCTCACGACCTGTGGGAGGACGAGGACTTCAGCGAGGCGATCATCGAGGAGCCGGAGGTCACCGGCGTCGAGACGTTCACCGCCGACGCGGTGAGCATCCGGGTGCTGATCAAGACCCGGCCACTCGAGCAGTGGGCGGTCGCCCGGGAGATGCGCCAGCGGATCAAGTCCCGCTTCGACCACGAGGGCATCGAGATCCCGTTCCCGCAGCGCGTGGTGTGGCACCGCGAGCAGGCAGCCACCCAGGAGGAGGACGCCGGTGACGGCCCGGGAGAATGACGATGTGAGCACCACCTTCTACGAGGAGATCGGCGGCGAGGAGACCTTCCGCCGCATCGTCGCGCGGTTCTACGAGGGCGTCGCCGGCGATGATGTGCTCCGCCCCCTCTACCCGGAGGAGGACCTCGGTCCGGCGGAGGAGCGGTTCCGGCTGTTCCTGATGCAGTACTGGGGCGGCCCCACGACGTACTCCGACAGCCGCGGCCACCCGCGACTCCGGATGCGGCATGCGCCCTTCGCGGTGACGCCCCAGGCCAAGGACCACTGGCTGATGCACTTCCGCGCGGCGCTCGACTCCGTCGAGCTCACCCCCGAGCAGGACGCGCAGTTCTGGGACTACGTCACCCACGCCGCGCAGTTCATGGTCAATTCGTTCGAGTAGACGTGTAACGCGCCGGCGCCGGTCGCGACAGGTAGGGAATGACAACCCCCCGCGCACCGAGGAGCACGATCCATGCGTCGCACAACCGCACTGAAGTTCGCCGCCGCCGGCACCGCACTCACCGCGCTCTCGATCGGAGGCGCCACCGCGTTCGCCGACGCCGAGGACCCCGAGCCGACGGCCGTGGTGAACAAGAACGGCCACGAGGTCAACGAGCACGCGGCCGACGGCCAGGCCCGCGCCGCCGAGGCACGCGCCCAGCGTCTGGAGAAGGCCGCCGATCGGGCGACCGAGGACGACACGACCACCGACACCGAGACCGAGGTGCCGGAGGCCGACGCGCCTGAGGCGCCGCCCGCGGAGCACACCGACAACGGCAACCACGGCGGTCCCGACGAGCACGCCGGCGACCACCCCAACCCGAAGGCGTTCGAGAACCCTCAGGAGCACGAGCCGCAGGGTCCGAAGGAAGGCCACGAGCCGCAGGGCCCCAAGGACGGGAACGGCCCGAACGAGCACGCGGGTGACCACCCGAACGAGAACGCCACCGACGGGCCGGGGAACAACGGCCAGGGCCAGCAGAAGTAACCTCGACTCCGTCCCGGAGGCACTGGAGAGACGATGACGGCACGACGGAGGGCGGAGGCGGTCCGGCTCGAAGTTCCCCGACTGGAGCCGGATGACGTCTTCGTTGAGCGGCTGGCCGACGCGGCGCGTGCGTCGCGACCATCGGCCACTGCTCGCCGTCAACTCCAGGGCCTCCGGGTCGGGCTAGTCACCGCCGGCGTGGTCGGACTCACCGTCGGCGGTGCGTGGGCGGCCGGGAACCTGGTCGAACGGGAGGACCAGGCTCCCGGCCGAACACCGGCCACCGAGTCGAACCCACCGATCTCGCCGGACACCCCCACGGCGCCGGCCACGCCGATCGCGCCCGCTCCGCCGGGCGCCGGGCGCGGGCCCGAGGGGCCAGGGCCACGACAAGGGCCGACCCGATCGGCCGGGCGAGCGCGGTCACGACCGTGGCAAGCACGTCGGCCGGCCCGACGAGCTCCCGGGCAAGGGCGGCGGTCCCGACCCCGACCGGGGTCGACCTCCCGGCATTCCGGCACCCGGCGAGGCCGGTCAGGGCGCCGACCGACGCAACGAGAGGGCCGATCCGGGCGGGCCCAAGGGGTCTGGTGGCGGACGACGAGCTGATAGCCCGCGCTAAGCAGGGCGACCCCGACGCCTGGCGAGTGTTGTACCGAACACACGCCGGGCGTCTCGTCGTGTGGCTGGGCACCCGTCCCAGCGGCGACTCGGCGACCGCACCCGAGGACATCGCCGCCGAGGCCTGGTTGGTCGCCGCGCAGAAGGTGGCCGACTTCACCGGCTCCACGTCGGCGTTTGCGGGCTGGCTGTTCGGGATCGCCCGCAACCTGTCCAACACCACTGCGCGGCGCTCGGCCCGACGTCGTACCGACCCGACCGAGGTGGACGCGACGCTGGAGCTCCCTGTCGACGACGACACCACGGTGGTGGTCGCCCACGACTGGGCGCGCCAGGCCCTCGCCGCGCTTCCGCCGCGCGAGCGGGACGTGGTCGGCTGCATCGACGGGCTGGGCCTCGACACCGCCGCCACCGCGCAGGCGCTGGACATCAGCGAGGTCGCGGTCCGGGTGGCCCGGCATCGCGGGCTGCGCAAGCTGCGCGGCATGCTTCCCCCGGAGGCAGGGGGTCAGCCGACGAGCTCGGCCAGCCGATCACGCAGCGCCGCCGGCGGCTCCACCGAGCGCTGAGCGTCGAGGTCGAAGAACACCGTGGTCACCCGGGCGTGGGCGAGCACGGTGTCACCGTCGCAGATCTCCGACTCCACGGTCATCGAGCGGCGCCCGAAGCTGCCCAGCTGGGTCCAGCAGTCGTAGGAGTCCGCCCGGAACAGGATCGGCAGCCGGTAGTCGACGTCGGTCTGGGCGACCACGAAGTGCATCCGCGGGAGGTCGAGGTCGCGGGAGAGCGCCGCGAACCAGCGGATCCGGGACTCCTGGAGGTACTCGAAGTACTTCACGTTGTTGACGTGGCCGTAGACGTCGACGTCGGAGAACCGCACGTGGACCGGGTAGTGACCCACCTCGGTGCGGGCCACGGTGAACCGGTCGGGCCTGGGCTTGCGCTCCGGCTCCTCGTAGAAGTCGGCGAGCGTTCGGCGCTCCTCCGGCTTGAGCCGGCGCGGGTGCTCGCCCTGGAAGACGTACGGCGACAGCACCGTCGAGGCGCGCAGGTAGACGACCCGGCCGGCCTCGCCGTCGTCGTGGAACACCTCGTAGGCCATCGTGAACGTGGCGGCCCGGATCTCGGTGACCCAGCACTCGATCTTCACCGGCCGGAACCGGAAGTTGAGCGGGGACAGGTACGTCACCTCGTGCCGCACCACCACGACTCCCTCGGTGAGCTCACCGGAGGCGCGCTGCGCGTGGCTGCGCAGCATGTCGACCCGGGCTTCCTGGAGGTAGTCGACGTAGACGACGTTGTTGACGTGGCCGAGCATGTCGAGGTCGGCCCAGCGCATCGGGCACTCGTAGACGTGGCGCACCCGTCGATCCTCGCACCGAAGCGGCCTAGGTGACGGCGGCGGTCTCGGTGGTCTTGCCCACGCCGTTGACCTCCGGGGAGATCCGCCGCTCGAGCACCAGCGCGATCCCGGCGATCGCCACGCACCCGACGATGATGAGTCCGACGTAGCCGGCCTCGAGATCGTGTTGCAGCAGCAGGCCGGCCACCGCGGGTCCGGCGATGGTCCCGGCCTGGAAGGCGCTGGCGCTGATCGCGTTGTAGCGCCCTCGCAGGTGGTCCGGCGCGAGGTCGTTGGTCATCGCTGGGATGGTCGGCTGCAGCAGGGTCTCACCGAACGCGAACACCGCCATGAACATCAGGACGCCGACGACCGCGGCGGCCCCGCCCGGCACGAGTCCGGTCGATCCGAGGATCGCCCAGGCCAGGACCCACACGCCGCTCATCACCACGATCACCCGGGTCCGCCGACGTCCGGTGATCTTGTTGAGCATCCAGAACTGCAGGACCACGATCACCGCCGTGTTGACCGCGAAGGCGAACCCGATGGTGCGCGTGGACACCTCCGCGACCTGGCGCGAGAACGCCGGGAACCCCGCCTCGAGCTGGCCGTAGCCGACGAACATCGCCAGGAACGTCAGGAGGGTCAGCCACAGCACCGAGGGCTGGCGCAGGATCGCGAGGTAGGTGGCCGGCCCGTGGTCGACCCCTTCCTCCGGCTGCTCGGCCCGGCCGTGCACGTGGCGCAGCGGCCCGAGCAGCAGCCCGATCGGGACCAGCATCGACGCGGCGTCCGCCAGGAAGATCACTGTGAACGTCTCCGGCTGGCTGACGTCGACGAAGAACCCGCCGATGACCCCGCCGAGACCGATGCCGAGGTTGACCAGGGCGAAGTTGACCCCGAAGTAGCGCTGGCGCAGCTCGCCGGTGACCACCGACGCGATCAAGGCATTGAACGCCGGCCAGACGATGCCGAACTGGATGCCGATCAGGGCGAACGCCAGGGCGGCCACCGCCGGATGCGTGGCGTAGGCGAGCACGACGTTGCCGACCATCATCGACGTCGTGCCGATCAGGATCATCACCCGCGCGCCGTAGCGGTCGGTGAGGGTGCCGCCGGGCATCGTCACCAGCAGTGCGACCACCGCGATCAGCGCCATCAGGGTGCCGGAGACGCCGAGCTCGAAGCCGCGCACCTCGTGGAGGTAGATGATCGTGAACGGCAGGGTGAGCCCCCGCCCGAGGGTCTGGATGGCGATGGTGGACAGCAGCCACCGTCCGGCGGTGGGGAGCTCCGCCCAGAACGACCGGAGCCCCGGTGCACGGGTCGACATGAGACAGATCGTCCCCCAAGCCACCGACACCGGGCGAACCAATAAGGTGGGGCCATGCCTGAAGCAGTCATCGTCTCGGCCGCCCGCTCCGCCATCGGTCGGGCCAACAAGGGCTCGTTGAAGGACTTCCGTCCCGACGACCTCACCGCCACCATCGTCAAGGCCGCCCTCGACAAGGTCCCGGCGCTCGACCCCAACACGGTGGACGACCTCTACCTCGGCTGCGGCCTCCCCGGCGGCGAGTCCGGCAACAACATGGGCCGGATCGTGAACATCCTCAACGGCATGGACGACGTGCCGGGCGCGACGCTCACCCGCTACTGCGCCTCCTCGGTGCAGACCACCAGGATGGCGTTCCACGCGATCAAGGCGGGCGAGGGCGACGTGTTCGTCTCCGCGGGCGTGGAGACGGTGTCGCGGTACGCCAAGGGCACCTCCGACCACTGGCCCGACACCAACAACCCGCTCTTCGACGAGGCCAAGGCCCGCACCGAGGCGGCCGCCCAGGGCGGCGCCGGAGAGTGGCACGACCCGCGCCAGGACGACACGATCCCGGACATCTACATCGCGATGGGCCAGACGGCGGAGAACCTCGCGTTGCTGCGCAACCTCGACCGCAAGGAGCTCGACGAGTTCGGCGTCCGGTCCCAGAACCTCGCCGAGAAGGCGATCGCCGACGGGTTCTGGGAGCGGGAGATCACCCCGGTCACCGCCCCCGACGGCACCCTCGTCACCAAGGACGACGGCCCGCGGGCCGGCGTGACCTACGAGGCGGTCTCCCAGCTCGACCCGGTCTTCCGTCCCGACGGCGTGGTCACCGCCGGCAACTGCTGCCCGCTCAACGACGGCGCGGCGGCGGTCGTGATCATGTCGGACACCAAGGCGGCCGAGCTCGGGCAGACCCCGCTCGCCCGGATCGTCGCCACCGGCGTCAGCGGCCTCTCCCCCGAGATCATGGGCCTGGGCCCGGTCGAGGCCTCCAAGCGTGCGCTCGCACACGCCGGGATGAGCATCGGCGACATCGACCTGGTGGAGATCAACGAGGCGTTCGCCGCGCAGGTGGTGCCGTCGTACCAGGACCTCGGCATCGACATCGACCGGCTCAACGTCAACGGCGGCGCGATCGCGGTCGGCCACCCGTTCGGCATGACCGGCGCCCGGCTGCAGAACACGATGCTCAACTCCCTGGACTGGCACGACAAGACCACCGGCCTGATCACCATGTGCGTGGGCGGCGGTCAGGGCATGGCGCTGATCCTGGAGCGGCTCGGCTGAGCGGTTGAGTTGAGCCTCGTCGTTCGCCCCGCGACCGACTTCGAAGGTGTCCGCACACTCGTCGGACCGAAGCGGCCGGACGCGAACGTCTGCTGGTGCCTGAGCTACCGGATCCCGTCCCGGCTCAACAACGAGCTGCGGGGTCCGGCGCGAGGCGACTACGTCGCCGACCTGGTGCGCGCCGACCCGCCGCCGGGCGTGCTCGCCTACGACGGCGACGAGCCGGTCGGGTGGGCCGCCGTCGCGCCCCGCGCCGACACGTCGTTCGCCCGCAACCGCAAGATCCCGCACGTCGACGACCTCCCGGTCTGGTCGCTGTGGTGCATCCGGGTCCGTCCGGGCCACCGCGGCCAAGGCATCTCGCATGCGCTGATCGCGGGCGCCGTGGAGTTCGCACGCGACCGCGGCGCCCCGGCGATCGAGGCCTACCCGATCGACAACGGCGGCGCCAAGGTCGACCTGACGATGGCCTACGCCGGGATCCGGAAGAACTTCGAGGCGGCCGGCTTCTCGTTGGCCGCGGAGACGACGTCCGTGCTCAACGGATTTCCCCGCGTCCTGATGCGGCTCGACCTGGGCTGACGCCGCGCCGCGTCCGACACCGGGGTAAAGACTCGGCCTAGACTCGTGACGTGCCGGAGACCAGAACGGAGCCCAGGTGGCTCGACCACGACCAGCAGCGGTCGTGGCGGGCGCTGGTGCTGGGCTACACGCTCCTGAGCGACCGCCTCGACGACGACCTGCGCCGGATCGCGAACCTCTCGCTGACGGAGTACGAGATCCTGGTCCGGCTCTCCGAGCGGGAAGGGCAGCTGCGGATGGCCCAGCTCGCCGACGCGCTGGCCCACAGCCGCAGCCGGGTCACCCACACCATCAAGCGGATGGAGGAGGCGAAGCTGGTCGAGCGCTCCACCTCACCCGACGACGGGCGCGGTGTGATCGCCTCCCTCACCGAGAAGGGCTGGCAGCTGTTGAGGGACATCGCGCCGGTCCATGTCGACGGCGTCCGCGACCACCTCGTCGACCTGGTCAGCGACGAGGACTTCGCCGCCCTCGGCCGGGTGATGAACGCCGTCGCCGACCACCTGATCGCCCGCCACCCCGAGATGGAGATCCGGGAGTCCTGACGAGGCGAGCAGGACCGCGGACTCCATCTGATGGTGGTCGAGCAAGCCGCGCGACCGAGCTCGCGAGGTCGCGACCGGCGTGCCGAGACCGGAGATCCGGGAGTAGCGCTCAGTCCCGGGTCAGCCGGCGGTGCGTGACCCGGTGCGGCGGGCGGCCTCCTCGCCGAGGCGCTCGATCTTGTTCTCCTCGTAGGACGCGTAGTTGCCCTCGAACCAGAACCACCTGGCCGGATCGTCGTCGTCGCCCTCCCAGGCGAGGATGTGGGTCACCACCCGGTCCAGGAACCACCGGTCGTGCGAGGTGACCACGGCGCAGCCCGGGAAGTCGAGCAGGGCGTCCTCCAGTGACTGCAGGGTCTCGACGTCGAGGTCGTTGGTGGGCTCGTCGAGGAGCAGCAGGTTGCCGCCCATCTTCAGCGTGAGCGCGAGGTTCAGCCGGTTCCGCTCTCCGCCGGAGAGAACCCCGGCCTTCTTCTGCTGGTCGGGACCCTTGAAGCCGAACGACGCGACGTAGGCGCGGGAGTTCATCTCGAAGTTCGCGACCTTGATGAAGTCGAGCCCGTCGGACACGACCTCCCAGACGTTCTTGTTGGGGTCGATGCCGCCACGGCTCTGGTCGACGTAGGAGATCTTCACGGTCTGGCCGACGTCCAGCTCGCCCTCGTCGGGCTTCTCCTGACCGGTGATCATCCGGAACAGGGTGGTCTTGCCGACGCCGTTGGGTCCGATGACGCCGACGATGCCGGCGCGCGGGAGAGAGAACGACAGGTCGTGCATCAGGGTGCGGTCGTCGAAGCCCTTGGCGAGCTTCTTCGCCTCGAGCACCACGTCGCCGAGCCGCGGACCGGCCGGGATGTTGATCTCGCTGGTGTCGATCTTGCGCATCCGGTCGGCCTCGGCCGCCATCTCCTCGTAGCGCGCGAGCCGCGACCTGCTCTTGGTCTGGCGGGCCTTCGCGTTGGAGCGCACCCACTCCAGCTCGCGCTCCAGCATCTTGGCGCGCTTGGCGTCCTTCTGACCCTCGATCTTGAGGCGTTCCTTCTTGGTCTCGAGGTAGGTCGAGTAGTTGCCCTCGTAGGGGTGGGTCTTCCCGCGGTCGAGCTCGAGGATCCACTGCGCGACGTTGTCGAGGAAGTAGCGGTCGTGGGTGACGGCCAGGACCGCGCCGGGGTAGGCCGCCAGGTGCTTCTCCAGCCAGTCGACCGACTCGGCGTCGAGGTGGTTGGTGGGCTCGTCGAGCAGCAGCAGCGACGGCTGCTGGAGCAGCAGCTTGCAGAGCGCCACCCGGCGCCGCTCGCCGCCGGACAGGTTGTCGACGAGGGCATCGGAGGGCGGGCAGCGCAGCGCGTCCATCGCCTGGTCGAGCCGGCTGTCGATGTCCCAGGCGTTGGCGTGGTCGAGCTCGGTCTGGAGGTCCCCGGTCTCCTTCATCAGGGCGTCCTGGTCCGCGTCGGGGTCGCCCATCTCCATGTAGGCGTCCTCGAGGCGCTTCATCTTGGACTTGATGTCGTGGACGGCCTCCTCGACGTTCTCCTGGACGGTCTTCCCCTCGCTCAGCGGCGGCTCCTGCTGCAGCATCCCGACGGTCGCATCGGGGTCGAGGATCGCGTCACCGTTGTTGGGGTGGTCGAGCCCGGCCATGATCTTCAGCAGCGACGACTTGCCGGTGCCGTTGGGGCCGACCACCCCGATCTTGGCCCCGTGCAGGAACGACAGGGTCACGTTGTCGAGGACGACCTTGTCGCCATGGGCCTTGCGCACATTGCGCAGGGTGAACACATACTCCGCCATGGTCCCCGAGCCTACTGAGGCAACCGGACTGAGACCTGATCGGGGGGTCGCGGCGTCTGTAAGGGTGACGCCACCCCGAGGAGGTCACGCCGGTGCGACGACGCGCTGACACCGATGCCGAGTTCGCGGAGTTCCTGACCGCGCGCTCGAGCCAGCTCTACCGGAGCGCCTACCTGCTCACGACCTCGGCGCACGCCGCCGAGGACCTGCTGCAGACGGCCCTCGCCAAGACGTACGCCGCCTGGAGCCGGGTGAGCCGGGCCGACGACCCGGTCGCCTACGTGCACGGCGTGCTGATCAAGGCCTTCCTCTCCGAGCGCCGGAAGCGCAGCAGCACCGAGCTTCCGGTCGCCGAGCCCGGCGATCCTCGGGAGACTCGATCGGACGCCGACGGCGTCCGACCCCACCGACCGCGTGGCACTCATGACCGCCCTGGCCCAGCTGGCGCCGCTGGACCGGGCGGTCGTGGTGCTGCGCTTCTGGGAGGACCGCAGCGTCGCCCAGACCGCCGCCGACCTCGACCTGTCCGAGGCCGCGGTGAAGAACCGGAGCCTGCGAGCACTGCGCACCCTGCGCGAGCTCCTGGCCGAACCCACTCACAACGGGAGCACCTCATGACCGATCTCGACCACGGCGCCGACCTGCGCGAGCGCTTCGACCGGGCGATGCACGACCTCTCCGCCCCCGACGGGCTGACCGACGGCCGCCCTGACCGACGGCCACCGGCTGCGCCGCCGCCGCCGGGTCATCACCGTCTCGACCGGGGTGGCCGCAGCTGCCGCCGTGACCGCGCTGGTCACGGCGAGCCTCGGCGGCGGGGCCCCGAGCACCGGACCACAGGTCGCCACCCAACCGCCCGCACCCGCCCCGAGCAGCGCACCACCGACCGATGCGCCCATGGACCTCGACGCGCCCGGGTGGTGGTCGATGCCGGCCACCACCATGGCGCTCGAGCTCGCCTCGCGACTGCCCGACGGGATGCAGCTCACCGATGTCGAGACCGTCGAACACCGACCGTGCGCCCGGCGAGCCGCGCCGGGAGCTGGAGGGCTACCTGACCGGCGTGCTGCGTCCGGCCGAGGGTGGCCCGGGCAAGATCAACATGGTGTTCTACTCACCGGCGGAGGGCGAGCCAGCACCGGACGCGAGTAGCGGCGGCGTGCCGAGCACCTTCACCGAGACCGACGCGGACGGCAACGTCGCGGCGTACGTCCAGGGACCGACGACCGCCGAGCGCACCACCTGCGACCCCGAGTGGCTCGAACACTCCCATCGAGAACTGCACGGAGCTGACCAACGACGCCGGCGAGCCGATCGGCCGCGTCCTGGACAGCACCGTCGGTGGGGTGCGCTCCCTGAGCGTGGACCTGCTCACCGCCGACGGCGGCGTGGTGCTCGTCAATGTGGCCAACACCCTCGACGACAAGTGGCCGGACGGTGCGGCACCGTCCGCCGACGACGTACCGCTCGATCTCGACGCGCTCCGGGCGATCGCGGAGGACCCCGTCTGGACGGCGTACCAGCCCTAGACCGGTCACGCCGCCTGCTCGCGAGGCGCCTGCTGGCTCGGCCGCCGGGTGAACACACTCACCCCCTTGCTGAGGTCGTGGCCGACCAGCAGCGCCTCGACCTCCAGCGCGGTCACCTCGACGTTGTTCTTGTTGATGTAGCTGCGCTGGCTGAGCCGGCCCTGCACCACCACCGGGTCGCCGCGCCGCAGCGACCGGCTGCAGTGCTCGCCGAGGGCGCGCCACGCGTTGACGGTGTACCACTGGGTCTCACCGTCCACCCACTCCTCGGACTTGCGCTGGAACCGGCGCGGGGTGCAGGCGATCCGGAAGTTCGCGACCACCTGCTCCCCCGCCTGGCGCAGCAGCACGTCGCCGCCGACGTTGCCCTGCAGCGTCACCATCGTCTCGTTGGACATCTCGTCTCTCCTCTGCCAAGTGATCGATTGAGTGTCGATCTGACGAGGTCGAGCACACGGACCGGCGCCGACATCCGCGGCCGGTCGCCGGGCGGCCTGTGGACGAGGTCGGCGAAGCGATCGCCTGTGGACGGAAAGTGGACCGGCGCGCTACTTGAGAGCGCGCGCCAGGCCCTCCCGGACGGCCGCGTGGGCCTTCAGCTCCGACCGGATCGGGTCGACGACGAGCTCGATGGCGACGTCGTGCACGGCGGCGCGCAGTCGCCTGTCGGCCGAGGCGGCGCGGCGGCGCGCGGTCACCCGGACCAGGATCCGGCAGAACAGGGCGAGCAGCACGCCGAGGGCCACGCCCCCGATCAGCATCAGCGTCGGCACCGGGATGCCGCCCACCTTCGGCGTCGTCGGCTCGGGCAGCTCCAGGAATCCCATCACCGCGAGCGTGGCCAGCCAGCCCCCGCCGCCGAGGGCGGTCAGGATCAGCAGCCACTGCAGCAGGCGTACGGCGCCGGCCCAGGCCGGGATCTTGGCGACGCCGAGATCCGTGCCGGCCATCGCCGCGTCCAGCCGGTCACCGAGGTCATCGAGCCGGGACGTCGAGGCACGGCGTACCGACTCGACCCAGGGCTGGCCGAGATCCTTCGAGGCCTGGTCGGCGAGCTCGCGCACCTCGGTGTCGACCCGGGCACGCTGCACCGGCGTGGTGGCCGGGAGCGACGTGCGGGCGGTGCGGGTGAACTGCTTGCCGGCAGCGCCGAGGTCGAGGTGGAGCCTCTTGAGGGGATCGGGCCGTAGCCGCGAGAGCCACGACACCACCGGCCACCCGGTGGCGCGGCCGGCGCGGATCCGGGTCGACCGCTCGACCGCGGAGACGACGGTGGGCACACCCGCGGCGTCGGCGAACGCGTCCTCGAGGGCGGTGACCCGGCGGTCCGAGAGCTCCCGCGACTTGCCCGGGCCGTTGGCCTCGGAGATCCGCTCCGCCGCCCCCTTCAGGTCCGCGTCGAGGCGGGTGCGGGCCGCCTTCTTGGCCGAGACCCGGTCGGCGATCTCGGCGCGCAGCCGGTCGACCCCGAGCCCGTGACGGGCACTGATCGGGAAGATCGGCACCCGCGACAGGCCGTCGGCGTCGAGCAGCCGGCGTACGTCGTCGACCATGGCCTGGCGCCGGTCCTCCGGCACCGTGTCGATGTGGTTGAGCACCACCACGGTCACCTCGGCATGGTTGTGCAGGGGCGCGAGGTAGCGGTCGTGGATGGCGGCGTCGGCGTACTTCTGCGGGTCGAGCACCCACACCAGCAGGTCGGCGAGCTGCACCAGCCGGTCGACCTCCAGGTGGTGAGAGACCTCGGTGGAGTCGTGGTCGGGAAGGTCGAGCAGGACCACCCCGTCGAGCGACTTGTCCTCGCGCTGGGTGTCGAGCATCGAGTCGCGCCTGGACTGGTGCCGCGGCGGGATGCCGAGCCAGTCCAGCAGCTCGTCGGCGCCCTCGCTCCCCCAGACACAGGCGCTGGCCCACGAGGTGGTCGGGCGGCGTACGCCGACCGAGGCGAGCTCCAGGCCGATCAGCGCGTTGAAGGTGGAGGACTTGCCGGACCCGGTCGCCCCGGCGATGGCGACGACGGTGTGGTCGGCGGACAGCCGGAGCCGGTCGGCTGCGCGTTGCGCGACGGCATCGGCCTCGTCGACCAGGGCGTCGTCCAAGCGGCCGCGGGCGGCCGCGGCTGCGGCCTCCAGCCCCTCGATCCGGGCACCAACGTCAGTGCCCCGGGTCACCAGCCTCCTGGCCCCTTCGAGCAACGATGTCACAGAGTTCCTTCCAGGCCCTTCAGCTTCGAGGCCTCGAAGCGCAGGTCGTCGATCCGACGCGCCGCCTCGCGCACCTGGTCGGCTGCGCCCGGCTGGAGCAACTGCCCGTCGAGGAGAGCACGGTAACGAGCCCGCTCCTCGTCGAGCAAAGCGCCGACGCGTTCCTCGAGGGATCGCCGCGCACGCTCGGCCATGGAACGGACCGCCTGGTCGCCGAAAACCGCCTCGAGCAGCTTCTGCCCGATCACCGCAGAGCCGCCGGCGATCCCCGCCTCGGCGCCGGTCACGCCGGCGGTGTGGGCGAACACCACGATCATCAGTGCCACCGAGAGGCCGTTGACGCCGAAGGCGAGGAAGCGGGCGGTGCTGCGCTTGTCCGCCCCCTCGTTGCGCACCATCTCCAGGACGTCGCCCTGCCACTCGCGGACCGCGCGCTCGGCCCGTCCTCGCAGGTCGCGGGACGCCCGGCCGAGCTCGTCGCCGGAGGTGGCCAGCAGGGCCCGGCCGGCGTCGCTCTGCCGCCAGGCCGCCTCGGCCCGCTCGGCCGCGTCTTCGGCGTGCTCGAGGATCAGCGTCTCCAGCCCGGACTCGACCGCGACGGTCACCTGCTCGGCCTGCTGGGGCTTGCCCTTGACGGCTTTGACCACGCGGTCGCGGATCCAGCTGACGCGGGCCTCCAGCGAGCGGAACAGCTCCCCGGTGCCGACGAACTCCTGCCAGCGAGCCAGCACCTCGCCGCGCAGCAGGGTTCCGTCGGCGGAGGCCTCGGACACCGCCGCGATCGCTCGGTCGTACGCCGCGTCGGCGTCGGCGCCCAGCTGCTCGGCGGCGCGTACCTGCTCCGCCACGGCGTCCGCGACGACGTACGACCGCCGGCCGATGGTGCGGATGGCGCCGTCGAGCGTCTGCTTGACCACCGAGCCGCGAGCCTCGGCGTCGGAGGCGAGCGAGATGAGCCAGGCCCGGATCTCGGCCACATGGTCGGCGGGCAGCAGGCCCTCGTCGTCGACCTTGCCCTCGGCGACGACGAACAGCGGCGAATCCTTCAGACCCCGGCTGGCCAGCATCCGGGCCAGGTGAGTGGCCACGGTCTGGGTTGCCTCCTCGGGCGTGCGGTCGAGCACGATGGCCACCGAGGTGGACCGATCGGCCGCCTGCTTGAGGAAGCCCCAGGGCACCTGGTCGGCGTACCTCGCCGCCGAGGTGACGAACAGCCAGAGGTCGGCCGCGGCCAGCAGCTGGGCGGCGAGCTGGCGGTTGCGCTCCTCCACCGAGTCGACGTCGGGCGCGTCGAGGATCGCTAGGCCCTGCGGAAGCGCATCGCTCGGCACCAGCTGCAGGGCGTCGGGGTCATCGGTCGAGTGGTGCACCCGCTCGAGGGCGGGCAGCAGCCGGTCGTGGCCGAACCAGCTGGCGTCGTCGGGATGGTGCACGAGCACGGGCGACCTCGTGGTCGGCCGGAGCAAGCCCGGGGCCGTGACGCGCTTGCCGATGAGGGAGTTGACGAGCGTCGACTTCCCGGCACCGGTGGACCCGCCGACCACGGTGAGCAGTGGTGCCTCGAGCGTCATCAGGCGCGGGAGCACGTAGTCCTCGAGCTGGTCGACCATCTCCTGACGGGCCGCCCGCTGCTCGGCGGCGTCGGCGAGGTCGAGGGGCAGCCCGGCGGTCTGCAGCGCGCCGCGGAGCTGCACCAGCGCGGTCAGCATCTTCGTGTTGTCGTCGGAGGTGGTCATCGCACCGGCACGACCTGCCCGGGGAAGGCGATGTGCGGTCGTACGTCGCCGATCCGGGCCACGAACTCCTGGCCGCGGGCCTGCCAGTCCTTGGGCGCGGTACCGCGCAGCAGCCGGTTGTGCAGGAACCCGAGCTCGACGGCGGCCTGCTGGTAGTCGCGCATCGCGCGGGCGGCGGCCGGGCCGCCGTGCTGCGCGGCGTACTGGCGGGCGGCCCGGCGGGCCCGGAGGTCGACCACCCAGCCGATGTCGGTGGCCGGCACCAGGCCGCGCTGCGCGGCGTCGGTGAGGGCCGCGGTGAGCATCCGCGCCTCGGAGCGCTGCGCCCAGATCGCGAGGACGAACAGGCCGACCAGCGCCGGCGCCATCAGCACGAGGTAGACGAGAGCGAAGCTGCCGAAGCCGAAGATCGTCGAGCCGTTCCAGAGGCCGTGGGCGGTCACCGCGAGCACGTATCCACCCGTGATGGCGAGCATCCCGAACCCGCGGCTGCGCGACATCACCGCGATGCCGACTCCGATGCCGAAGAAGGCGGTGAACAGCGGGTGCGCGAACGGGCTGAACACGCACCGGACCACGAACGTGCCCGTCACTCCGGCGAGGCCGCCGGGTCCGGTCATGTCGGTGCCGTCGTAGGCCGCGGTGAGGTAGAGGATGTTCTCGGTGAACGCGAAGCCGATGCCGACCATGCCGGCGTAGACGATCCCGTCGAGGATCCCGTCGAGCTCGGCCCGCCGCCACCAGAGCAGCAGCAGGAGGAAGAAGCCCTTGCTGGCCTCCTCGGTGGCCGGCGCGACGACGGCCAGGGAGACGTTCTCGCTGAAGCCCGCGACATAGCCGCCCACACCGCCGATCACGATCGCGGCGATGGTGGCGACGAACGCGCCCCACAACAGCCCGTAGGCCAGCAATCGCTTGGGCTCCGGCTCGTAGCGGTCGAGCCAGAGGTACGTCGCGATCAGCGGCCCCACCGGCAGCGCGGCCAGCCCGGTGGCCAAGAGGACGATGGCGGGGGCGCCCGAGAGCGCCAGGATCGCCAGCATCAGCAGTGCCCCGAGCACCACCAACACGGTCACCACGACCGTGAAGGCCAGGCTTTCGCGACGGTTGCGGGGCATGGCGGAAGCCTATCCGCCGAGGTCGTTCGCGCCCTGCAGGACCGGCGTAGGCTGGCGCCGTGACTGAGGAGACGACACCGGAGACCGCCACCCCCCGCACCGAGTCGCACGACCCGGCCGTGCCCGAGGCCTATGCCGCATTCATGCGCACCGGCTGGGGCGAACGCGAGCTCGACCTCCCACCGCACCCGATCACCGCGCCGGCCGCCGAGCGCCGCACCAAGCTCGCCGGGATGTTCCCCGGCGAACGGTTGGTGCTGCCGGCGGGCAGCTACAAGCCGCGCGCCAACGACACCGACTACCGCTTCCGCGCCGACACCGCGCACGCCTACTTCTGCGGCAACCAGACCAGCGACGCCGTCCTCGTGATCGACGACGGTGAGCCCGTTCTCTTCGCGCGCCCGCGTTCGAACCGCGACACCGACGAGTTCTTCCGCGACCGGCGGTACGGCGAGCTGTGGGCCGGGCGGCGTCCGTCGCTGGGCGAGCTGTCCGCATCGCTCGGCCTCGAGGTGCGGCACGTCGACGAGCTCGAGGGCGTCCTCTCCGCGTCCGGGAAGACCCGGGTTCACCGCGGCGTGTCGGCCGCGGTCGACGGGCTGGTGGCCCGCGGACGAGTCGCTCGACGTCGACTTCGCGCGAGTGGTCTCGGAGATGCGTCTGGTCAAGGACGACTGGGAGGTCGGCGAGCTGCAGGCCGCCTGCGACGCCACCACCCTCGGGTTCGAGGACTCCGTGAAGGAGTGGGACCGCGTCATCGAGCACGGCGAGCGCTGGCTGGAGGGCACCTTCTTCCGCCGGGCGCGGACGATGGGCAACGACATCGGCTACGACTCCATCGTCGCGGGTGGCCGGCACGCCACCACGCTGCACTGGATCGAGAACTCCGGCCGGATCACCCCCGGCAAGCTGGCGCTCCTCGACATGGGCGTGGAGGGCCACAACCTCTACACGGCCGACGTGACCCGCACGCTCCCGGTCTCGGGCACGTACTCCTCCCTCCAGCGCGAGCTCTACGAGCTGGTCCTGAAGGCGCAGCAGGCGGGCATCGCCGCGATCCGCCCCGGCGTACCCTTCCTCGCCGCGCACGACGCCGCGATGGAGGTGCTCGCGCACGCCCTCGGCGACATGGGGCTGCTCCCGGTCCCGGTCGAGGAGGCGCTCGACCCGGACTCGAAGGTCTACGCGCGCTGGACCCTGCACGGCACCAGCCACATGCTCGGCATGGACGTGCACGACTGCGGTCGCGCCGCACCGGAGTCCTATCGCGAGGGCACCCTCGCCGAGGGCATGGTGCTCACCGTCGAGCCGGGGCTCTACTTCCAGGAGGACGACCTCCTGGTGCCGGAGGAGCTGCGCGGGATCGGGATCCGGATCGAGGACGACATCCTGGTGACCGCCGACGGCGCCCGGAACCTCTCCGACGGCCTGCCCCGCGAGGCGGCAGAGGTCGAGGAGTGGATGGCCCGGTTGATGCCCGGGAAGTGAAGCCGGACTACCAGAGGCTCCGCCGGCTCGCGACCGCCTTCCTCCTCTACGGGTTCGTGGCCGCGCTCGTCAGCGCGCCCGTGGCGGCCGAGCAGGCGATCGAGGGGGCGCGCTTCGAGGACCGGCTGGGCACCCTGCCGGTCGAGATCTCGCTGTCCCACAACGGAGTGTCCACGCTGGACACCGGCATCCTCGGCAGCGTCTATTGGGACCGCACCGGCGCGGGCGGGTTCGGCGCGAACATCCGCGCGACCGGTCCGCCGGAGGCCGGAGGGTCGCTCGCGTCCTACGTGAGCCCGAGGTTCATCCAGGCGAACGCGGCGTTCGTGAGCGACCCCGGCGAGGTCGCGCGGGCGTACGGCGAGGAGCTGCGGGGCCAGCTGCTGCAGCGGTTCTGGCTGATCGTGCTGGGCGCCTACCTGATCGGCGGCCTGGTCATCACGGGCCTCTTCCGCGGCAACGCACCGTTCCGCTCGATCCGGTCGACCCGCCGCCGGGTGGTGGTCTGTGCGCTGGTGGTCGTCGCCGGTGTCGGCGCCTCGGCGCTGACCGCCGGGCAGCTGTTCCGGATGTGGGAGGGCGACGACGAGGTCACGCGCGCCTACCCCTCGACGGACGTCGAGGGGCTCAGCTTCAGCAACCCCGAGGCGCTCGAGATCGCCGAGCAGGTGCAGCCGTTCATCGTCAAGAACACCGACCGGATCCGGGCGAGCGCCGACGCGTACGAAGATGCGGCGCGACGCCTCCCTCCGAGAGGTGCTGCCGGATCACGCCGACGCGCTGGCTCCCCGCGACGGTGAGCGCATCGTGATCGCGGAGGCCGATCCCCAGGGAAGCCGGGTCGGCACCCGGGTGCGGGAGGCGATGTACCCGCTGCTCGAGGAGGAGCTCGGGGCCGACGCGTTCGCGATGCGCACCATCTCCGGCGACATCAGCTCCAACGGCACCGTCGCCGAGGAGGGCTTCGTCCGCGACGAGTCCGCGGCCAGCGGGGAGATCCAGACCGTCGCGGTCAAGGGCGACCACGACACCGACATCACCGTCGACCAGCTGAAGGACAACGGCGTCGTGGTGCCGGACTTCGAGCTCGCCGAGGTCGAGGGGCTCAACGTGGTGGCCGCCAACGACCCCGCGTTCAAGACCCTGTTCGGCGGCATGGTCGTCAACGACACCGGGATCACCGAGACGGAGCTCGGCCAGATGCTCCGCGAAGAGGGCAAGGAGGACGACCCCGAGGACCCGCTGATCGTGCTCTTCCACCAGCCTCGCTCGGCGGCCGGCTACATCGGGGTCGGCGCACTCGCCGATCTCGTCGAAGGGGTGGGCCTGCTGACGACGCCGCGGGACGACGGGATCCCCGACCTGCCCCCGGGATCGATCAACGTCGGCCACCTCCACGACGTCGAAGGTCCGTGGGTCATCTGGAACACCGACGGCGACATGGTGACCTGGACGGTCGTCAGCCAGCTCGGCACGTCCGGTGGGGTCGAGGAGAACCCGACGTTCAACCGCTTCTCGACGCCGTTCTCCACTCCGCTGAAGACGGTGAGCGTGCAGCTCCAGTACTTCAACGAGGAGTCCGGCCTGCAGACCGGGTACGCCGAGATCGACATCAGCACCGAAGGGACGGTGACGATCACCGACCGGGTCGACGTCGGTCTCCCCGGCGGGAAGCCGGTTCCCCAAGACGAGGTAGACGTTCTCCAGGACGCGAACTGAGGTCCCCCGCTCGTCGTACGATCACCCGGTGGCCGACCGCGTGACCCACCTGCAGGACATCAGGTTCTGCCGCTCGGCCGACGGGGTCGGTATCGCGTACGCCGTCCACGGGTCGGGGCCGCCGCTGCTGATCGACGCGTGCTGGCTGAGCCACCTGCAGTTCGACTGGCAGAGCCCGGTCTGGCGGCACTTCCTGGTCGAGCTCGGGAAGATCGCGACCGTCATCCGCTTCGACGAGCGCGGCCACGGCCTCTCCGACCGCGACGTCACCGACCACAGCCTGGAGATGCGGGTCGCGGACCTGGAGGCGGTGGCCGACCACGCGGGACTCGACCGCTTCGCCATGTTCGCGATGGCACAAGGCGGCCCGATCTCGGTCGAGTACGCCGCCCGGCACCCCGACCGGCTGAGCCGGCTGATCATCTACGGGAGCTACGCCGGCGCGATGCAGAACGCGACGCCGGAGGAGATCGCGCTCGACGAGGCCTTCCAGGCCCTGATCAAGGTGGGCTGGGAGCGCCCGACGCCGGAGTTCCGGCGGGTGTTCACGTCGCTGATGATCCCTGACGCGACCGAGGAGCAGATGCGCTGGCTCGACGAGCTCCAGCGGATGGCGACCACGGCGGACACGGCGATGCTGGCCCGGGAGCAGCGCAAGCTCGCCGACGTACGCCACCTGCTGCCGGAGCTCGATCTCCCGACGCTCGTGATCCACAGCCGCGGCGACCGGATGAACAACTTCGAGGAGGCGCGCTACCTCGCCGCGCACATCAGGGGTGCTCGGCTGGTCGCGCTGGAGAGCGAGAACCACATTGTTCTCGAGGACGAGCCCGCCTGGTCGGTGCTGCTGGACGAGGTGACCGCGTTCCTGGCGGAGGACCGGGTCGCGGAGCCGCGTCAGTCGACAACCCCGGACCCGTCGGCCCTGCTGTCCACGCGCGAGCTCGACGTACTCGCGCTGGCGGCCGAGGGATGCGACAACGACGCGATCGCCGCGCGGCTGTCGCTGAGCGTGCGGACCGTCGAACGGCACTTGCAGAACGTCTACGCCAAGCTCGGCCTCCAGGGGCGCTCGGCGCGCACCGCGGCAGTGGCGGCTCTCCTGTCCCGCGCCTGACCTACGCGTTGCCCGCCAGGACCGGCCGCCGAGCCCGGCGGAAATGGGTGCTCGCGCGGAAGCCAGGACCGCGGCCGCGCTCCTAGGTTCGGCGCATCCCAACCAAGAGGAGCACACCATGAGCACCACCACCGACGACCTGAAGACCCGCCACCGGGCGATGTGGGCCCTCGGCGACTACCCCGCCGTGGCCACGGAGGTGATCGCCCCGCTCGGCGACGTCCTCGTCGACGCCTGCGGCATCGGGCCCGGCCAGCGCGTCGTCGACGTCGCGGCCGGGTCGGGCAATGCAGCGATCCCCGCCGCCCGCCGCGGAGCCGACGTGGTCGCCACCGACCTCACGCCCGAGCTGCTGGACATCGGCCGCCGAGCCGCCGACGCGGAGGGTGTCTCCCTGCGCTGGCAGATCGCGGACGCCGAGGACATGCCCTGCGAGGACGGGGAGCAGGACGTGGCGATCTCGTGTCGTCGGCGTCATGTTCGCCCCGCACCACCAGGCCGCCGCCGACGAGCTGGTCCGCATCGTCCGCCCGGGCGGCACCATCGGCCTGATCAGCTGGACCCCCGAGGGCTTCATCGGGCAGATGTTCGCCACCATGCGTCCGTTCGTCCCTGCTCCCCCGCCGGGCGTGCAGCCGCCGCCGCTCTGGGGACACCTCGACCACGTGCGCGACCTGCTCGGCGACCGGGTCACCGACATCGACGCACGCCAGCAGAAGCTGCAGGTCACGAACTTCGCGTCGGGAGCCGAGTTCCGGGACTTCTTCAAGGCGACGTACGGACCGACGATCGTGGCGTACCGCGGCATCGCCGACGACCCGGCACGTGTCGCCGAGCTGGACCGCGAGCTGGAGGCGCTGGGCGACCGCTACCTGGTCGACGGTGTCATGGAGTGGGAGTACCTGCTCGTCACCGCGGTGCGCGCCTGACCGTCACGCCGAGGACCTGCTGCGGTGAACGAGCCGTACGGCGGTGACGATCCCCAGCGCCGCGAGCACGCAGAGCGCGCCGCCGAGCACGTCGAGCAGGAAGTGGTTGGCCGTGGCCACCACCACCAGTACCTGGAGGGTGGGGTAGGCCACGGCCGCCACGCGCCACCGGAGCCCCGTGAAGCTCCACATCTGGATGGCGCACCACAGGGACCAGCCGAAGTGCAGGGAAGGCATCGCGGCGTACTGGTTGGTCGCATCCCCGATGCCGCGCGGCGCCGAGGCCGCCTCACCCCACCAGCCGTAGTCGGCGAACTCGCGCATGATGTCGACCGCCCCCAGGTCGGGGACCAGGCGCGGAGGAGCGACGGGGTAACGCGCGTAGATCACCAGCGCGATCGCGGAGGCGATGACGATGCTCCAGTAGCCGCGTCGGTAGACCCAGCCGCCCACCCGCCACGAGCGGTAGAGGATCAGCGGCGTGGCGACGTAGTGGAAGACGGCGTAGAAGTAGCACGCCGGTACCGCCACGATCGCGGCCGACGCCAGCCACTGGTTGAGCGGGATCTCCAGGTGGGCGAGCAGCCACTGCTCGGCATCGGCGATGTGCCTGGCGTGGGCGAAGGCCGCGGTGACGTCGGTGCCCTGCGCGGCCCGGATGCCGGTGTACGCCGCCGCGAGCGCCAGCAGCGCGACCAGCTCGATGAGCGTGGTCCGGTGGTCTCGCTCCGGTGGCGCCGGCGCACGCGAGCCGCCGCTCGGCTCCTCGAGCTCGTCGTACGCAGCGACCTGGATCCGCATGGCCCCACGCCTCCTTCGCCGCCATGACCGTCCACTGAAAGGTGTCTATGCGCAACGCACGAGCGGCAGCAGGCGATTCCCGCGTAGTCCCCTTTATCTGGGGCGCGCGGATCCTTCGGCCCGCTGGAGGCGTCAGCGGCGAGGCAGCAGTGGGGTCCCGGTCTGCGCCTCGCGCCAGCCCACCAGCTTGGGCCGCGTGGTCAGTGTCCACGGCGCGATGCTGTTCAGCGTGGTGTTGAAGTAGGACATCGCGACGCCTCCGGCGCGCTCGAGGCGGCCGTGGGTCTGCCGGATCCAGTGCGGGTGCCGTTTGGCCGCCTTGTGGGTGATCCCGGTCTCGGACAGCCCCCAGGCGACGTTGTGGCGTCTGGCCCAGGGAGCGATCTTGCTGAAGTAGGACCTCTGCAGGTTGGTGCCCTCGGTGTTCTCCTCGCCGTCCTTGACGACGCCGAGCTGGTTGTAGATGTCGAACCCCGCGACGTCCACCTTCACCCCGCGCGGCCAGATGTTGTGCATCCGGTACTTCGCCTCGCCGTAGAACTGGGGCCACCCCATGACGATGACGGTCATGGCGAGGTTGTCGCGAGCCCGCACGATCGGAGCCAGTCGCTCCTGCATCCGCCGCCAGTCGCCCAGCGGCCCGTCGCCCTCGGGCTCGTGATGGAAGGCCAACCACACCGGCCCGTGCAGCCGTCCGAACCGGGCGGCCACGCGGCGCGCCCAGCGGTCTCCGGCACCTCGGGCCATCGCGTCCCACGAGTGGGGCAGCTTGAAGCTCACCCACGGCAACCGTCCGTGCCACAGGTCGCGACGCGCCATCTCCACTGCTGAGGAGACCTGGTCGGCACGGAAGTACGTGCGATGCACCCCCAGCCGGCGACCGTAGCGCTTCTCGAGCCGCGCCGGGTTGGTGTTGGCGCCGTACGCCTGGCCGAGGTAGGCACCGCAGCGCGGGATACCCCGAGGGCTGAAGCAGTCCTTGCGCGATGTCGGTTCGGTGGCGCTCGCGGACGCGCCGGGCACGGCAATGCCCGGGAGTGTCAGAGCGACGGCAGCGACGAGTGATGCGACTGCGATGGGGATACGGCGCGCGCGCCATCCTTGGGTGGATCTGCCCAAGATGTGTCGGTCCCTTTCGCCGCTGGAACTCCAGCGGATACCCCCCAGATCATCAGATTACCGCACGCTGATCTGCCAAGCGAGGAGCCGCGCTTCAGCGATTCTCGTGATCGATCGGCACGTGGGCGGTCAACCGCTGTGTCCGCCCGGCCTTATGGGGTCCGCCGCCGGCTACGTCATACTCGGACGTCGTACGGGCCACCGGCCCACCTGCCCCCGTAGCTCAGCTGGACAGAGCAGCGGCCTTCTAATCCGTGGGTCCCAGGTTCGAATCCTGGCGGGGCGCCGGTCGTTTTCCCAGGTCAGAAGGGCATTTCGGGCCAGTATCGAGGGCTGAGCCATGGACGCAATCAGCCGCGCCGTCCTTCGACCACCACGATCCGGACGCCGTCACGTCTACCCGCCCGGCTCACCGTCCGTGTGCAGGCCGTGACGGCACCCTGAGCTGTCCGTGAGAGCCGTGAGGAGTCTGGTGTTCGCCGGCATCCCGCCGGCGGCCCGTCACAACAGGAGACGGGAGCACACCTTCGATTCAGATGGAGATTTGAGACATGACCAGCAAGCACCGCAGTCTGCAGACCGGCAGCACCAACCTGCCGACCTCCAACGGCGACAGGGACTTCGAGCTCGAGTTCAACGCGCCCAACCTGACCACCAACGACAACATTCACGGCCGGCCGTACGTGTCCTACCGCGCCAACCCGAATAGCGACGCCGGGGTCAGGCTCCAGATGGAGCTCAACGAGGTGGAGATCCTGGACCAGAGGCTGAGCACCGACGCCAGCCGCAACCTGGTGGAGATCTTCGACCACGGGATCCTGCGCAACCAGGACAACACGCTGCGAGTCTTCGTCCCCGACGACGAGCCCGGCAGCATCGAGGTGTCGGACATCTTGGTCGTCTACACCACCACCGCGGCCTAGGCCGGAGCCGTCCTGAACCGTGGCCGCGCGATCCTCGGGGATCGTTCGGCCACGGTCGCGCGCTGAGGAGGTACGCCGAGCTCCGCCATCGCCTCACGATGGCGTACGGCGGCCGCCCGCGCCTGTCCGAAGCGCCGGCAGGATCGCAGGAGCGAGATCAACGAGAGATGCGCAGCCTCGTCATAGGGGTCGCAGGCCAGCAGGCTTCGGAGCCACGTGATGGCCTCGTCGGCATCCCCGGCGTCCCGGCACAGCTCGGCCAGCAGCCGCAGTCCGGACAGGTACGCCGCCCGCACCTCGTCACGCAGGTCACGGACCTGGTCGTCGTACGGCGTGCTGGCGAACGGTTCGTCGGTGTGTGCCGGGAGGGACGACGACAAGACCTCACGTGCCAGGAGGGGAGATCCGTCCCGGTGGAGCGAGACCGCGGCGGAGACGGCCTCCAGCAGGTCCATGGCGTCGACATCCACCATCGCCTTGTCGAGCATCACGCTCTCCCGGTCAGCCACGACGCTCTCCGGACCGAGTATCCCCCGCAGGATCGACAGCAACGTCGAGAGTCGGTGGGCGAGGGTGTCTGCGTCCTCGTCCGGCCACATCGCTTCGCACAGCTCGCTCCGGGGCACCGCTCGTCCGTGCCTGGCCACGAGCACCCGCAGCAGGTCGCGAGCGCGCTTGGACTGCCAGGCCTCCGGCGGCACCGGTTCGCCGTCCACCACCACCTCGAACCGACCGAACGTCCGGATCGTGACCCGGCCCGGGGGGCCGATGGTCGACTGCTCCACGGTCTGTCGCGCGGCGGCCACCCTGGCCGCCGTACGCTCCCGGGCGGTGCTGTCGTTGGCCGACGCCAGGCGCAGGACGACGCGGTCGGCGTCGTGCTGCGCGTCGGCCTCCTGCCAGATGCGGTACGCCTCCCGCAGGTCAGCAGACCCGCTCGTGACCGGATCCAACGAGGCTCGCAGCTCGAGTGCTTCGGCCAGCCAGGCGCGTTCGCGGCGCCGCCGGGCTTGGCTCACGGCACGCTCCGCCATCTCGCGAGCGGTGTCGATCTCGCCGCGCGCCGACGCCACCCGTCCCACGGCGAGCAGGGCGGGCAGCACGCCCGATCCGCTGGCGTGCTCGAGTGCCTCCTCGGCGAGTGCGGCGGCCAACGTCGGTTCGTCGGCGGCCAAGAGCGTCGCGAGCGCGCCGAGGGCGAGCGGCCTGACCTGGCGGTCCCCCTGGCCACGCCGCGACAGGGACGCCGCATGCTCCAGGGCCGCCCGCGCCTGCTCCGGCGCTCGACGGCGCTGGTGGACCGCCGCCAGGACCACGAGGGCACCTGCGGTTCTCGCGGTGCCCAGCCGAGCGGAGAGAGCGCTCACTGCCTCGCAGCTGCGTACCGCCTCGTCCAGCCGTCCCAGCCGGAGCAGCGCCTCGGCCTGGTTCGTCAGCGCGACCTCCTCCACCACGGCTGAGCCTGTCGCCCGCGCACCCTCGCAGGCGCGCCCCGCAACGGCGGCCGCCTCGACGTACTGCGCGTCGGCCAACAGGTGATGGCTGCGATTGGCGTCGAACCGTGCACACAGCTGGCGGTCCCCGCCCCGGGTGGCGTACGTCGCTCCAAGGGCATAGTGCTCGGACACCGCTGCCGGCTCGCCGTCAAGGCTCAACGCGAGCCCCTGGGCGAGGTGGGCCAGGGCCAGTGCGCCCGCGTCCTCGGACTCCGTCGCTGCGGCCTCCGCCTCCCCGGCCCGCATGCGAGCGTGCCAACGCTCACCCAGTCTCCAGTGTGCGACGGCCAGGCCGGCCAGCACCCGTGCCCGATCACCGAGCGAGGCCGCCTCGACTCTTGCCCGACCGAGTACCTCCAGCGCCTCATGCGCTTCTGCTCGCTCCTGATGAATCATTGCCACTCGCCAGGCGACGTCAGGTGCGACCGGCGCGATCTCGCCTGCTGAGGCACCCGGATCGACTCGGGCGTACAACCGCAGTGCGGCCCGGTGGTCTCCCCGCTCCCGAGCCGCGTCGGCGGCAGCAAGCAGTCGTTCCCGGGTGGACGCGGGTGCGCCTCCCGGCTGGGCCTGGGCGATGTGGAACATGTATGTCGTCCTCGGGGATACGGCGATGACGTAGGTAGGAGTCGGTCAAGGCCGCCGTGATACGTCGCCCCGCACAGAGTGGGTTCCAGGCGAGGCGAACTCGCCGATCCTCAGCCCGAAGGCCGCGGGTCGCCGATGGCGAGGTCGTCGTCGTACCCGGCATCGAGGCGTGGCCACTGGCCGATGGGGCGGCCCGTCCAATCGGCCGTGGGCGTCCACGCGGGTGCGCCGGCATCGGTGCGGACGTTGGTGCAGTCCTGCGGCCACCCGTCCGGCGATTCCTCCCACGACTCCTGGCGGCCCCAGACGGTCAGGTCCATCAGCGCGTAGCCATAGTCCATCGCCTGCACGCCGCGCCGCATTGTCCAGTAGGTCTCGAAGACGCGGTCGCCGTCGCGGACGTAGCTCACGAGATGGAACAGTCCGAGTTCGCGGCCGGGGAGGAGCTCCTCGAGCGACGGCTGGGCTGAGTACCAGGGCATGGTCCAGCCCATGAACTCCCGGTACCGCCGGCTCGCGTCGTACGACTCCTGCGCGTCCTCCGGCCCGAACGCCGTGTTGCGACCCTGGATGAGGACCGCGAACGTGATGTCACGCGAGTGCAGCGCCGAGAGCTCGGCCACCTGGTTGGTGTAATAGGTGCAGCCCTCGCACTGGTCCTCCGCCGGCCGCCCCGGCCACCACATGAAGTAGTAGGCCAGCAGCTGGCGGCGCCCCTCGAACGCGTCGAGGAGCGTGCTCGGCCCGTCGGGTCCGAGCAGCTCCAAGCCGCCGTCCACCTCGACCATCGGCAGCCGACGACGGGCAGCCGCGATCGC
Source organism: uncultured Actinomycetota bacterium (assembly GCA_963813615.1). Classification (GTDB taxonomy): domain Bacteria; phylum Actinomycetota; class Actinomycetes; order Propionibacteriales; family Nocardioidaceae; genus Nocardioides. Next base: position 116,927 of record CAWFAE010000012.1, on the reverse strand, counting down.
GTCCGCCTCGCGGGTGTGCGCCTTCTCGCGCACGCGCAGGCGCTCGATCTCGGCCTCGTACGTCGCCCGGTCGGCAGCCGGCGGCAGACCGGCGTCCTCGAGGGCCGTGGCGCGGGTGGTCTGTCCCTTCGGCACGGCGTTCTCCTGTCCTTGGTCGCCTCCAGACCAACACATGAATGGAGCGCGGTCGAGGATTCGTACAACCACGTCGCGCTCATCCCTCGGTGCCCACCAGGAATCCGCCGTGGCCTCACCGACGAGCGGCACGACTCCGGCCTAGGCACGGCGCCCAGCCGATAACTTTGAGCGGTGTCTCGCAACCGGACCCTTGCGTGCGTCTTCGCGCACCCGGACGACGACGCATACGGGGTTGCGGGCAGCGTCGCGCTGCACTCCACAGAGCCAGACTTCCGGTTCGTCCTGGTTCATGCCACGTTCGGCGAGCATGGGGACATTCGAGACGGATTCCCCGCCACGCGCGACACACTTGGATCCATTCGCCAGTCCGAGGATGAAGCCGCATGGCGCGCCCTCGGCCGGGAGCCCGATCGCCACGAGTGGCTGGGTCTGCCTGACGGCGGCGTCGCCGAAGTTCCCTTCGAGGAGGTTGTCTCGGCGGTCTCGCGGATCCTCGAGGAGGAGGATCCCGCCGTTGTCGTCACGTTCGGTCCCGACGGCATCTTCGGGCACCCCGACCACATCGCGATCGGTGCAGCCACCGATGAAGCCTTCGCGCGACTCCGTTCCGAGCACAGGTCTGGCTTCCAACGCCTCGCGCACGGCGCGGTCCCGCAGTCAGTGTTCGAGCGGTGGAACCGCCAACGTGCCGAGCTCGGGCTCTACACCTTCGACCCGACGCAGACGTACCACATGCGCGGCATCCCGGACGAGCAGATCCGGATCACCGTCGACTGTCGAGAAGCCGCCAGCCGTATCGTGGCCGGCCTTCGTGAGCACAAGAGCCAACTGCACGTCATGTCCGACGACCCGACGAACACCGTTCAGTGGGAGCGGCGCGTTGGGCGGGAGTGGTACGCGATCGCCTGGCCCGAGCGCGAACGCGATGCACCAATGCTGACCGACCTCTTCGAGGGTCTCACCTGACTCCCCTGGGTGCTGGGACCAGTGGGTCGAGCCTCGGTCAGGAGGGTGAGACCACCTCGCGGACCCGGTCAAGCATGTGCCGCTCGCCCTTGCTGACCTGCTCCGCGCCGAACCCCATGAAGCCTCCCTCTTTGGCAGCGTTTGCGGCGGCTTGCGCCGAATCAACCAGCCATTGGCCGAATGCAGCCGTCTCTTCGGGGGTTGCCCGCGCCGCGACGATCGCCTGGACTGCCTCGAGCTCGACCAGCACCTGCTCCCCCGCCGGCGCGGTTCCCGGTGAGGTGGGACGGTAACCCTTCAGCGGGTTCCTCTTCTGCTGGACGTCTGCCTGAATGTCGAGCGCCACCTCGGCGACAAGCTGTTCGCGACTGGACGGGTTGGTGGCGGACTTGATCATCGCCACCGACTCCTTCGCGACCTCGATCGGACCACCTGGATCGGCCAGTGAGATGGCCATGCCGGCCACAAATGGTGCCCGGACGATCCGGGTCCACTCCTCCTCGGAAAAGTCGTTCTTCGTCGTCACGACGTGTCCTTTCGTCCGAAGCCGGTGGGTTGGCCTGCTCGCGCCTGTCGAGGTCGCACCCGCATGTCAGTCTCCACGGCCGAGCCGGGCGATGTCACGGGGGCTGCACGTTCAGGTGAGCGCGAGGCATTGGGTCATCGAACATGGGAGAGCTCAGGTGCCCGCCTCCGGAATCCCCATCTGGTACACAGGCCCAGTGGCAGTCGTCGTACGGCCGGTGGCGCAGCGGGATCGGGAGCGCTGGGCCGAGCTCTACCGCGGCTACTCGGCGTTCTACAAGGTGCCCGCCCCTGACCTCGATCAGCTGTGGCGCCGGCTCACCGCGGGGGGTGAGCTCGAGTGCTTCGTAGCCGAGCTCGACGGCGAGGTGGTCGGACTGGCTCACGTGCGAGCGTTCGCACGGCCGCTCGAGGGTGACACGGCCGGCTTCCTGGACGACCTGTTCGTGGACCCGACCCAGCGCGGGAGCGGGGCCGGCGCGGCGCTCCTCGAGCACCTGCGCTCCCTCGCGGGCGAGCGCGGGTGGGGCGTGGTCACCTGGATCACCGGCGCTGACAATCACATCGCGCGCAAGCTTTACGACCGTCTGGCCGAGGCGCAGCAGTGGATCACCTACGACATGACGCCGAAGCGGGTCGCGGGACGAACTGGCACGTGATAATCCTGCCCAGCGCGGCCAGAAGCGGTGCCCTCTTCGATCGCTTCGCCGCCGGTACTCTCGCGAGATGCGACCCCTTCGGTACTCCATCAACGTCACGTTGGACGGGTGCTGCGATCATCGAGCGATCCCTGCGGACGAGGACTTGCATCGTCACGCGACGGAGACCCTCAATCAGGCCGATGCCCTTCTCTTCGGCCGGGTGACCTACGAACTGATGAGGTCAGCGTGGGGGCCGCCGGCACCGACGGAAGCGAGACCCGACTGGATGGAACCCTTCGCCCAGACGATCGACGCGGCCAAGAAGTACGTCGTCTCGAGCAGCCTGGAGCAGCTCGATTGGAACGCGGAGCTCGTGCGCGGAGATCTGGGCGAGGCCGTCCAGCAACTCAAACGGGAGCCGGGCAAGGGACTGTTCGTCGGAGGAGTGAAGCTCGCACTGGCGTTGACGGAGCTGGGCTTGATCGATGAGTACGAGTTCGTGGTGCATCCCAGGCTCGCGGGCCACGGACCGACCTTGTTCGCGGGGTTATCGACTCACGTCGACTTGAAGCTCGTGAGCCGGCTGGAGCTCGGCTCCGGGGCAGTGGCCATGCGGTACGAGCCGAAAAGGTAGCCGTCGGGCTTGCCAGCAAGGCGCTGTGGGCTCAGTGGCCACGGAACGCCTCCTCCAGCCACCACGACCCGCGGTCGCGGGTGACCTTCGCGTCGATCAGGAGTGGGGCGGACCGCGGCCCGGCAAGCCAGGTCGCGACGGGTGACAGGTCGTCGAGGCTGCGCACGGTGATCGCCTCGAAGCCGTAGCCGCGACCGATCGAGGCGATGTCGGTCTCGGGGAACGTCACGGTGTCCAGGGGATGGCCGTCGGGGCCGAAGTGGTGCACCTCCGCCCCGTAGGCGTCGTCGTCGTAGATCACCACCACCATCGGGAGACCGAGCCGTCGCACGGTGTCGAGCTCGGCGGCCGCCATCAGTGCTCCGCCATCGCCGAGCGCCGCGACCGGGAGCCGGTCGGGCTGGGCGAGCGCGGCGCCGATCGCGGTGGCCAGGCCCAGGCCGATCGACTGGAAGGCCTGGGTGAAGCAGAAGCCGCGCTGGTCGGGAACGGAGAGGTACATGCTCGGGTAGCCCATGAAGTTGCCCGAGTCGACCGCGACCACGCGCTCTGGTGGCAGCAGGTCGTCCAGGGCGATCGACAGGCTCCGGGGGTCGATGCGTCCCCCGCTGCTGCCGTCCTCATAGCCGACGTCGCGCCAGCGGATCTCCCGGGCGATGCGGTCGCGCAGCTCGTCGGTGCGGTAGCGAACGCCGGTCCCGGCGGAGCCGGCAAGGTCGAGCAACGCCTCCGCCGTCGCCGCGACGTCTCCGACGACGCCGAGCTGGATGTCCAGGTGTGCGCCGAGGGCATCGGGGGTGTCGTCGACCTGCACCACGGTCGCGTCCGCACCGATGAGACGCCCGTGCCGCATGGTCCACATGTTCAACGCGCACCCCCAGCCCACGATCAGGTCCGCTTCCCCGATCAGCTCGGCCGCCAGGGGCGACGCGAAGCCGCCGGAGACGTCGAGCGACCAGGGGTTCCCGACGAACAGCCCACGGGCGACCGCCGACGTGGCCAGCAACGCGCCGTACCGCTCGGCGACACTCTCCAGCGGTGCGCGGGCCCCCCGGGCACCTCGCCCGGCCACGAAGACCGGGCGCCGAGACCGCTCGAGGGTCTCCGCGAGCGAGGCCAGGTCGACGGGGTCCGGTGGCTGCGCGGGAGGTGGCTGCGGGAGCACGGGCGCCGGCCCCCCGGGCGTCTCCTCGGTCTGCACGTGCAGCGGCAGGTTCAGAAGGACGGTACGCCGCTGGTGGCGGGCCACCGCGACCGCCTCGGTCGCCTCCGCCACCGCGCGGTCGCCGGACGTGACGCGGAGGGGCACGGCGCCCACCGCGCGGGCCAGGGCGGCTTGGTCGACGTAGAAGTTCGAGCGCGGCTCCGTGACCTCGGCGGCAAGGACGAGTAGCGGGGTGCGGCTCTTGGCCGCCTCGGTGATCCCGGTCATCGCGTTGGTGAGGCCGCAGCCCTGGTGGACCGTCACCGCGGCCACGGAGTCCGCGGTCCGGGCGAAGGCGTCGGCCATCGTCGCGGCGCCTCCCTCGTGCCGGGCGGCGACGAAGCGGGCGCCCCGCGCGGTCATCGCATTGGTGACGTGGAAGTTGCCCGATCCCACCACGCCGAACACGTGGTCGACGCCCAGGGCGACCACGGTCTCGCCGACCGCCCGGGCGACGTTCACTGCTGTTCGACGAGCGCGAGCACCCTGGCCGGCGCCCCCGACCCGGTGACGATCGGCAGCGGACCGGCGATCACGAGCGCGCCGGTCGCCGGCAGCCGCGCGAGGTTCTGCAGCTGGGTGAGGCCGTACTTGTCGTTTCCCATCAGGAACGAGTGGCAGGGAAACGCGGGATCGAAGGAGTGCGCGGCGCCCGCGTCGGTGCCGACGGTCTCCACCCCGATCCCTATCACCGGGGACTCCTCGGCCACCCACCGCGCGCACTCCGGACTCATGCCGGGCGTGTGCGGGCCGTTCTCGTCCGCGTTGGTGAACGCTTCCTGCGACGTCGATCGCGCGTCCCACCCGGTGCGATAGAGCAGCCAGCCGCCCTCGGGGAGCGACCCGTTCTCGGCCTCCCATCCCTCTGATGTGATCGACCTCCAGCAGGAAGTCGGGGTCCTGGTCGGCCCGTGCCGAGAAGTCCAGGACGGCTGCCGGGGCGATCAGCCGCTGGGCCGGGACCGAGGCCACGTCGTCCTTTCCCTGGCCGGTGACCCAGTGGTTGGGCGCGTCGAAATGGGTGCCGGTGTGCTCGCCGGTGCGGAAGTTGTTCCAGTACCACGCGGGTCCGCGGTCGTCGTACCGGCTGATCTCCTCCAGCTCGAACCGAGCGGTCTGACCGAACTGCTCGGGCAGCTGAATCACCGGGGTCTCGTGCGACAGCGGTGCGGTGAGGTCGACGACCTCGATGGCTCCGGTCGCCAGACCGGCGGCGAAGATCGGACAGGGTCGACATGCTCGGATCGTAGCGTCGTCAAGCGGTGGCAGCGCCGAGCGTGAGCTACCGCTGCGGGCTGATGACGAGAGTGGCGCCCGCGGAGCCGGCGCCCTCGGGGTACTCGCCGACGGCGAGCCGCATCAGACCGTTGTGGTTGGCGTACTCCTCGCTACCGACCTGCACGGACGAGGCCCCGAGCATGTTGTAGGTGAGCTTGGACGGTGCCGTGCTCACCCTGCTGCGAGACGCGGACCTCGTCCCGGTGGACCTGGATCGTGCCGGGAGTCCGTCCGTCGTGGGAGAGCACTGGGACCACGCGGCGCACCGGCCCCTCGTAGCCGCGCAGCACGGTGGCGACCCGGACCTCCCGCGGCGTCAGCGCGAACCGCTCCTCGACCGCAGTCACGCCACCGCCGAAGTCGCCGTTGTAGCGGACCGCGAACCTGACGTCGTCGGCGCGCAGCCGGGTCGGGAGCACGATGACGTCCTGGGTGAGGCTCGGTTCGAGCTCGCCGAAGTGACGCCACTCGCCGGGAGCGACCTCCCACGCCACGCCCATACCGGTGGTGGGCGGCGTCGGACCGTCCGGCACCCGATACCTCGGTGCGGTCAGCAGCGAGTCGCTCGACCCGAGCTGGGGCGAATGTCCGGAGAAGTGCGCCCGGATGAAGCCGGTCGCGTCGTAGTGGTGGTCGCCTGCGGTGTCGATCTCCACGTAGGCGCCGCCAGCGTTCGCGAACACCTTGTGCAGCGGCTCGATGTGCAGCAGGTAGCCGCCGGTGTCTGCCGGGGCAGGTCGTTCCTCTCACGCGCTCGGTCGTCGCCGCGTGTTCGTAGGCGATCGCGAGCATCGACATCGGCAACAAGTTGTACTGCGAGTGGCCGGAGTAGGTCTCGTACCCGAAGTTCTGCGCCGGATCCATCCAGTTCTTGATGATCTGCATCTCGCCGCTCGGGCGCACCCAGCGGAACATCGAGCGCAGAGCGAGGTGCGCTCCTCGCTTGAAGTACGCCGCCAGCTCGGCGTCTCCGTCGGCCTGTGCGCGTGCCGCGTAGATCTCGTAGGTCACGCACTGCTCCGCCTCGTTCCACTGGTGGTGCGCGGAGCGACCGCCGGCGGGCAGCTCGCCGATCGGCGACTGCATGAAGAGACTGGTGATCGCCGCGCGGCGCAGGGCCTCGGTGAGCTCCGCCCGGTAGGCCCCGGAGTAGCCCCGGGCGATCAGGTCGCCGAGCCAGAGCCGGGGGAAGTGGTCGTAGGGCATCGGGCCTTCCAGGTACAGCCCGTAGGAGGTGTCGAAGTGCCTGCCCTGGGCGGCGAAGCTCGCCTCGGGGTAGCGATCGGACGCCGCGCGCAGACCCATCATCTGGAACAGCGCCTCGCCGCTCGCGGACACGACGTTCCAGTTGTTCTCGCCGAGGCCACGGCGGTAGGTGCTGGAACGGCTCGAAGCGCCCGATGTCGTGCTTCCACGCTGCCGAACGCTCCGCGGGGACGTGTGGCTCGAGCAGGCGGATCGCGTGCGCGATCATCGGCGCGAAGAAGTCCTCATGCGCGTCCGCGGCGGTGCGCTCGGCGAGCTCCCAGGCCGACCAGTCCAACGCGAGCGCGGCTGCTTCCAGCAGGTCGTCCCGCCCGGCGTACGCGACCAGGGTCGCAGCAGCGTGGGCGAAGGCTGGAGTGCTGTACTGGAACTCGCGCTCGAGGTACGGGTCGATGATCGCGCCGTCGGCATCCTGCTTGGCCTTCCAGAAGTCCACCTCGCTCGCGATCAGGCGCAGGTAGTCGTCGCGTCCCAGACCGGTGGGCCGGACCCGGCTGTGCCTGGCGCGCTTCCGGTGACCGTCCAGCAGAGGAGCGGTCGGGTCCGGCGAGTCGAGGATCGGCCCCCAGGTGCTCACGATCGGTGCGTCGGAGATGGTGACGCGGACCGGCTCGGGGTCCACCGTCGGCTCGAGGACCAGCGCGTTGACGACCCAGTTGCTCTCCGGAGCGTCGATCGTGACGTCGACCGTGGTGCCGCCGTCCGGGACGACGAGCGTCGCGGTGAGCTCGGCGTACTGCGCGTAGCCCGGATGCAGCACGGGAAGCGGCTCGCTGCCGTCCACCCCTGGCACCTGGAGCCGGGTGAAGTGGTCGCCGAAGGTCAGGTCGCCGGAGAGGAAGCTCAGGCGGTAGCGCCCCGGCGTCAGGCTCCCGATCCGGAAGACACGCGCAGCGGTGCCGAACACGAAGTCGCGCCCGGGGGCCGCGCCGCCCCGGTCCCGGACGGCGAGTCCGGCCGCCGAGACCCACCCGAACCCCCGCGCCTCGTCGTACGCCTCCGTGCCCACCCGTACGTAGCCCGGCGCCGGGTCAGGAGTCGTGCCGCCGAAGTCCAGCCGGAGCGTGCCGCCCGTCTGAGCGTGTGCCGGCCAGGAGTGCACCACCCCTGCCACCGCGGCTCCCAGCGTGCCCGCAAGAACCGCGCGCCGTCCTGTCTTCATGCATCCACCCCGAGAATGTAAGCGCTTACGAAAGCGGTTACGCAGGCTAACGCCGACCCACCCGAGGTGGCAAGGGTGACGGTGCGATCGCCAGATCAGGCGCGACCGGCACCGGCACTCAGCTGGATACTGCGAGCTCCCCGAGCTCGGACCAGTCGGTGCCCGGCACGTTCGCGTTGACTATCCGCGGCGTCTCGGCCAGATAGCTCGGCAGTTCTTGCTGCGCCTTCTTGAAGTGGTCGGACCGGACGTGAGCACCACCCGCGTCGTCGTCGGCGAAGGCCTCCACGAGCACGTACTCGCTCGGGTCGTCGAGGCTGCGCGACCAGTCGAACCAGAGACAGCCGGGCTCGGCGCGGGTGGCTTCGGTGAACTTCCGGGAGACCTCGGGCCAGGCCTCCGCGTGCTCGGGCTTGATGCGGAACTTCGCGGTGATGAAGATCAACGGGTTCTCCTCGCGTTCGGTGGGTTCAGGGAGTCAGGATGGCGCGACCGCCCACCCGGCCGGCGTCACGTGCTCCTTTCCAACATAGGTCTGAGTTCGGTGTCGGTGCGGCGCTCGACGTCTGTATTTCCAGAATCCAGTTGCGGTCCTGATCATGGCTCGTCTCCACGAGCATGATGCGTTCGTACTAGGGTCCATGACCCTTCCAGGTCAGTCGCCTCCTCCGATCGGGCGCAGTTTCGTGATCGGCGCTATGCGATTGAGCATTCCGGGACCGGGCCGTGATACGCGGGTCACGATGGATCTCCATCGACCACGGGACCTCACATGAACTACGACCCTCGCCACCGGGCGAACGACCCCCGCCACCGGGGGGAGCCGGTGACCGCCCGCCGCCTGCGCCGTTCGTTGCTGACGACCACGCTGGCGACGATGGCAATCACGAGCGCCGCAAGCGGAGGCAGCTCGGCGTTCGTGCTCACCGGCGCCGCCACCGCCGCCGCCACCCCGTTCGGTCCCACCTCCCCGTCGTCCTACTCCACGCCGAGCGAGCCCGTCTGGGACGATCCGGTTGTCGTGACGCCATCGCGCGAGGCACAGCGCAGCCCACGGGATGCTTGGCACGCTGGCGCCGACCGTATCGACGAGATCCCGGACGCCGCGCTTGCGGCGTACCAGCGGTCTGCGGCCGTCATGGACAAGGCATCGCCGGGCAGTCGGCTGCACTGGACCCTCCTGGCAGCAGTCGGCCGGGTCCTCACCGACCACGGCCTGCGCGGTGATCACCGGGTCGACGACCGGGGCAACGTCCGACCCGGGATCGTAGGGAAGCCCGTGCTCGCCCGAGGAGGTCAACGCGTCGGCGACACCGAGGCCGGCCTGCTCGACAAGGACCGGCGGTTCGACCGGCCCGTGGGCCCGATGCTCCTGACCCCGGCGGACTGGTCGGTCGTGGGTGTCGACGGCGACACCGACGGGAAGCGGAACCCGCAGGACCTCGACGACGCCTCCCTCGCGCTCGCCGTCCTCCTCTGCGCCCCTGGGGAGAACCTGCGGACCACCGAGGGCAAGCGGGCCGCGCTCCCGCGGATCAACGAGAGCCCGGACTTCGTTCGGGCGGTCCTCGAGGTCGAGGCCGACTACCGGCGGCAACTCCGCTCCGGCGCCGTGCAGGTGGAGACCGGGCCGCTGACCACGTTGCCCGAGCTGCCGTCGCTCCCGACGCGGCCCACGGCGAAGCCCGACCAGGCCCCACAGTCTCGCCAGTCTCGCCAGCCCGCGGACTCCGGCATCGTCTCAAGTCGCGTGCCGGACGTACGCAATGAGTCTCCTGACCACGCCGACCCGGATGACGGTTCTGACCTCCCCACCCCCGAGCCGCAGCCCGTGCCGTCCAGCACCGACGTCACCGCGACGTACGACTCCGCGGGCTCACAGATCAGCGCGACCGCCGTGGTTCGCGCGGCCGGTCTCGCACCTACGGGTGGTGTCACCTTCACGCTGACCGGCCCCAACGGGGCCAAGGTCGCCCAGGCTGCGCTCGCCGGAGGATCCGCGACTGCGCAGTTCGAGGTGACGAACCCGGGCGCGTACACAGTCACGGCGTGGTACGCGGGCACTGAGGACCACCTCGGCTCCGAGGGCAGCTTCGTCGTCCAGGTCACCCTGCCGCCCTCGACCGAACCGGCCGCCAAAGCAACTGATTAGCCCCGGCTAGAGCCGGTCACGATGAGCGGTTGAAGAGCTCGGCCAGCCGTCTGGCTTCGACGATGTTGTCCTCGATGGAGCAGTACGTCCACGAGCCATAGCGACCGATGGTGTGAGCGCCACGTGTGGCCAGCACTTCCTTCTGTTCGATGACGTCGTCGGCGGATGCCTTGGTGACGTGCACGTATGCGGGATCCAGCACGACGTGATGCGAGGCGACCAGGCGTTGTCCGTCCACGATGCCGGTGCTGACAAGGTCGGCCAAGACTCGTTCACGCATCGCGGCGATCGCGTCACCGCTCAGATCGGCGTCGGCGCGGCAGCCGACCTCGACGTAGAGGCTCATCCGGTCTGTCGGCCATATGTTGTCGTAGAAGCCCACGCGGTAAAAGGACACCTCGCGGCTGGGGACATAGATCCAGTGGACATCGGTTGGCCCCTTGCGGTCGAAGCCGAGGTTGAACACCAGCACCTTGTTGTGACGGTAGAGGTCGCGGTCGTGAGGAAGCCTCGCGAGCCCGAGGAACGTCGGCAGCGGCACCGTGCTCACCAGCGAGGCGTACTCGATCGTGGACCGAGGCGTCACCGCGCGATGGCGACGGAGGTCAAGCTCCACCACCGGCTCATTGAGACGAATCCTCTCTGGCGGGATGCCGTCTTGCAGTGCGCGCACGAACTCCACCGCGCCCCCCTCCGGATAGGTGAAGGTGGAGTTGTACGTCGGCGGGCTCGCATCGCCCAGTCCTGCGAGCAGTTCGTTGGCGTCCGCCTGAGGAAAGAATCGGCCCATCGCCTCGACGTCCAGGCAGGCGAGATCGGTCGCATAGACCTTCTCGTTGTACGGAACCAAGAACATCTCGCAGATTCCTTCGCCGAACCTGGAGTAGAGCATCTGCCTGAAGTCACCAGGCTCGATGGCGTCCCTCGACCCGAGGCCCCGGAGACACTCGATGAAGTCGTCTTCGGCGAGCTGGTCGATGTGCCGCTGGAACGGAAACTCGACGAGGCGATCCTTGACCAGGACCCGTGCGGACCTGCTCACGCGTCGTACGCGCGACGCCCCGATGCGCTCGACCAGCTCGGCCTCGATCTCCGGATTCCGAAAGTGGAAGAAGTGACCCGAGTAGTCCCAGACGTAGCCGTCGCGGCGCACTGTCCGGCAGTAGCCGCCCAGGTCGTCGGACGCCTCGCACAGCAGGTAGTCGTCGGCCCGCAGGGCCCGGGCGAACGCGACACCCGTCACGCCGCCACCGACGACCAGGACGCCGGTCCGAAGTTCAGCCATACGTTCCTCGGATCAGCTGGAACGCCTCCGCCGCAGCCGCGTAGGCCAGCCTCCCGCGGTAGCGGGCGGCGAGCTCGATCGTGTCCAGGCTGAAGAGATGCTCGGATGAGCCGAGCTGCGTCGCGAACACACCACACGCCTCGAGCTTCCGCTCGAGCTGCTCGGCGGTCAGGGGCACGATGACATTCGGCTCGAAGTCGCGCTCCATGGTCGTCTCGTACGCCAGGGCCATTCCCCGGTAGAAGTGGGGACGCATGACCGCCTGGAACGCGTCGAACACGGCGCGATGGTCCTGGTTGTACGAGCGCGCTGGCACGAGCACGAGATCGGCGGCCACGCTGGAGACGCACTTCTCGATGGCCCCGATCAGATCGGCCGCAGGCAGCGCGTCGAGCCGGTGGTGCCACTCGTGCCCAAACGCGACGCTCCGGCTGTCCAGACCCAGGATGCGATCGACCGCCGCTGCCTCACGCATCCGGGCATCCCCGGCGTAGTCCTGATATTCGCGGCTGTCGTCGTAGATCTTGGGGTACGTCGCCGGCACCCCGGACAACAACAGACTGTGAACCTCTGCACCCTGGTCGGCCAGCCTCTGCAACAGCCCTGCACAGCCGATGGCGAGGTCGTCGGGATGGGGTTCGAGGACAAGCGCTCGAGTCACCGTCGTCAGCATCGCTGCTCCTGCACCCTTGGGTGAACAGCAGTCTCCCTACCTAACCGCGCAGAGTCCACGGGCAGCGTCCCGGGTCGCTCGAATCGGCCGGCTCTCGGCACCGGCGGCTGGTGTGTGGCACTCCGCCGCGTACGCATCTGAGGGTCGTGACCCCTCGTCATTCGTCGATTGGCTCCCAGACGAGTTCGGCAACGTCGATGACGAGGTCAGGGCTCGCCCGGTCGGGATCGTCCGTGGCACGGACCTCACCCACACACACGCACACGACGTCATTGAGATGCCGATAGAGGTCGCTGTCGCTGACGTGCAGCACGGAACCGACGATCTGCCGTCGCCCTGGCGGATTGACGCGGCCGTAGCCGTGACACTCGAACATGATGGTCGCGCCGTCGTCGGTCTCGATGACGGCACGAATGTCCGGAACGAACGGGCCCACTGGTGTACGGCGTTGAGGGAAGTTCGCGCCCCGGAAGCGACCTGCGATCGAGCCTTCGCAACGTCCCTCGGCGAGGTACAGGTGCTGCTCCCAGCCACCCTCGAGCCCGACCTCCCATGCCTCGGGATAGGTGAACCGGATCCGGTAGAGAGGTTCGAGCCTCAATGTTGCGCTCCCGTCACCGGCAACCAGCCGTCCAGAGCCTTTCAGACCACATCCCAGATGGCTACCAGGCGGCATCGGCGCTCGGGCCGCGACCGGTGCTCCCCTGGTGCCCCGTTCCGCCGCGTAGGGTCATCGGATGATCAACGGCAGCCATGTGATCGTGTTCAGCAACGATGCCGAAGCAGATCGAGCCTTCTTTGCTGACGTCCTCGGACAGCCGCATGTGGACGCGGGCGGCGGCTGGCTGATCTTCAAGCTTCCACCCGCGGAGGTGGCCATGCATCCCGCGGACGGTGCCGTCGGCCACGAGCTGTACTTCATGTGCGACGACCTGGAAGCCACGATCCTGGACCTGGAGGCAAAGGGCGTCGAGCTCACCCAGGAGGTCTCCGATGAGGGCTGGGGCCGGGTCACCCGCTTCCGGTTGCCCGGCGGTGGCGAGATCGGACTCTACGAACCGCACCATCCGCTCGCGATCGACCTGTGACCGGTCATGGCTGGCATTCGGGACGTCATGTGTTCCGAGCGCCGTAGGGCCTCGGTTGTCAGAGCCGTCTCGTGGTGAACAGGGTTGTCCCGTAGACCGCGTCCACTTCCTTCCGCTCGGTCTCGGTGAACCCGACCTTGGCCAGCACCCGGCGAGAAGCGGTGTTCCACTCCCAGACCGTGGCCCACAGACGTTCGTACCCGGACGATCTCGCCCAGTCCAGAACCGCCAACGCGGCCTCGGTCGCATATCCCTGGCGCCAGACCCTGCGTAGCAGCTCGAACGCCAGTTCCGGCTCCCCTTCCGACCCTCGTCCGCTGTCGATCAGCCCGCAGTAGCCGATGACGTCACGAGCGGCCTTCCGCTCGACCGCCAGCAACCCGATCGACGACGGCTGGTGGGTGCGGATCGACTCCTCGAGGTCTGCGACCGTGGGATGTCCATCCGCGTCGATTCGGCGGTGCGGCGGCACTCGTGGATCACGTTCGGTCCACAGCTCACGCTGGACGACAGCCTCGGCAACCCGCCAAGGTCTGAGCAGCAGGCGACCCGTCTCGAGCACAACCTCGCGGCCCGGAGTCGCTCCGCCTGCCATCACAGCAACACTCTCACGGCGGCAGGGCAGCGATTATCAGCGGAAGGCCGGCGGACCGCCCTGGAGCGCCCGGCAGGTGGCGTCGTCGTCCACGAAGAAGTTCGGCTCCTGGTCCTCCGCGTCGTAGTAGCGGTGGAAGACCGGGGTCTGCGAGCCGGACATCGGCGGCACGATCCAGGTCCAGTCGGCGGGGCAACGGCGACCTGCCTGCTCCTCCCTCTCCAGGTGGGTGAGGAACCTGCGGGACTCGGTGTGGTGGTCGGTGATGGTCACGCCGTTCGCACGGAACGAATGCAGTACCGCACGGTTGATCTCGACGAAGGCCTGGTCTCGCCACAGGGTCGCCTCGTCCGAGGTGTCCAGCCCCATCCGTTCCGCAACCGTCCGGGACCAGGTCATAGCGGTCGCTGTCACCCAGGTTGCGGGCCCCGATCTCGGTGCCCATGTACCAGCCGTTGAAGGGTGCGGCCGGGTAGGAGACACCGCCGATGACCAGCCGGTTGTTGCTGATGACCGGGACCGAGTGCCACCGCATGCCCAGGTCGGAGAACCAGGCGAGCTCGGGGTGCTCGAGCGGGACCTCGTGTACCGCCTGGCCCGGGAGCTGGAACATGCGCGGGCCCTCCTCGACGGTCTCCACGACGAGCGGGAGTACGTCGAAGGCTCCCAGAGGCTCGGGCGGCCGCCACCCGCGCTGGATCAGTTCGTTGGTGAAGGTTCGGTAGCGGGGGTCCCCGAGCACACTCCCGTCCGGCTGCTCGTACCCGGCGTACCGGATGAGCTGCTCGTTCCAGATCCTGGGGGCAGGTCGGGACGGGGTCTCCGGAGCGAACACGCTGATCATCGGCCGGATCTTCCCGTCGGTGTTGGCCGCTCGCAGGTGCTCGACGCAGTGCTTGGCGACGCCGGCGGCGTCGGAAACCGTCCTCAGATCGCGCACCTGCAGGCTGCGCCAGTACAGCCGACCGATGCAGCGTGCGTTGTTGCGCCAGGCGGCGCGGGCGCCGAACTCCAGCTCCTCAGGGGTGTGCCGGTAGGTCCCGGTCAGGTCGATCTCGCGCATGACTGCGGCGATCCGCGGCCGCACCGGCCCTGCCTGGGGGTTCTCGGCATGGAACAGCTCGAGGAACTCCTCGGCCGCGGCCCGGTCCACCTCGATGTCGGCGCTGCGCGGGTCGGTATGGGCAGGACAAGTCTCAAGGCCTTGCGTCGTTCATGTCACTCCCGAGAGTCCGCATCCGTCAGTGGGAGCCCCGTGAGTCCGGGCCGCTCCCGTTCCCGAAGCGGACTTGCCAGTCGCTCAAGTCGTCGGAAAGTGGATCGTTGGGATGTGGCCTCGCCGGGGCAGAGTCACCGGACATCAGCGGATGCGCCGAGTCGGTCGACCTCGGTGGCGAACGACTCCATGATCGACTTCATCTGGGCCTGGGCCGTGCGGGCGTACGAACGGACCTGCTGCCCCGCCGTGTTCATCGCCTCCTCGACGATCTCGCGCTCGTGTGCGCGCGCATGGCCGATGCGCTCGCGGGCGTCCCGGCTGACGTCCTGGACCATCTCCTCGGCAACGAGCTGTGCCTGGCTGAACAGCTGGACGACCTGGTCGTTCACGCGGTCGCCCACCTGCTCGAACTCGTCCAGCTCCGCCTGCACGCGCCGGAGCTCCGCCTGGAGGCGTTCGTTCTCGGCCCGGGAATCGCTGAGCTCGGCTCTCCATGGCCTGCACCTGGTCGGCCAGCAGGTCGAGGTACTCGTACACCTTGTTCGCGTCGAGGCCCACGCATCCGACGCTGGAACGTCTCGTCCCGGATCGACGCGGATGTCTGATGGTGCGGAGAGAACCGGCGGTGGTCGCTGTTCGTCATCTGTTGTCTCCTGACCGGGTCAGAGCGCGCCGCGGCGGTGGGCTGGTCCCGCGGCCGCGTAGTAGAAGTGCTCGTACTTGATGTGCTCGGGATGAATGCCGGTGGCGGTCAGCTGCTCCAGCGTGTGCGCGACCATCTGCGGGCCACCGCACACCATCGCCGTGCGCCCGTACAGCGCCTGCCGGGCCGCGACCGTGCCGACCTTGCCGCGCGTCCCGGGATAGGACGGGTCGTCCGAGACGACCTCCGTGTACTCGAACCACGGCCGCTGCTCGGCCAGCTCTCGCAGCCGCGGGCGGTCGTACAGGTGCCAGGGCATTCGTACGCCGTGCAGCAGGTGGACCCGCGGCGCGGTGCGCGACCGTTGCCACTCCTGGTCGATCTGCTCGATGACGGCGCGGAGCGGGGCGAGGCCGGTCCCCCCGGCGACCATCAGCAGGTCACTCGGGTCGTCGGCCCGCCGCGTCAGCCGCTCGCCGACCGGCGCCCCCAGCTTCACGGTGTCCCCGACCTTCAGGGACCGCACCACGGCCGTGCTCACCTGGCCTCCGTCGATCTGCTGCACGTGCAGGTCGATCGAGCCGTCCTGGCGTGGGGCGTTCGCCGGGCTGAAGTACCGCCACTGCCGGGGGCGTTGCGGGATCTCCATCGACACCGACTGGCCGGGGCGGAACTGGAACGCGCGCCTGGGCCGGACCGTCAGCAGGGTGAGGTCCATGGTCCGCCGCTCGACCGAGACCACGTCGGCGTCCCACCAGTCCGGGCTGGTCTCCGACGACGTCTCCGCTGCCTCGACCATGATCCGCGCGATCACCTGGTAGGCCGCCGTCCATTCCGCGGCGAGCTCCTCGTCCCACTCGGACCCCAGGAAGTGCTTCAGGGTCGCGCACAGCGAGGCGCCGACCGCGTTGTAGTGCTCCGCGACGACGGCGTACTTGCGGTGGTCGCGGCCGAGGTGGCGCAGGAAGTCCGCGTCGTTCTCGATCTGGTCGGCGTGGCTGACGATCCTGCCGAGCGCGCTGACGAACTTGTCCCGCTGGTTCGCCATGGAGAGCGGGAACATCGACCGCACCTCGGGGTGGGACACGAAGAGGTGCGAGTAGAAGTACAGCGGCACCTGTTGGCCGTACCTCGTCACCCGGTCCCAGCTGCGCTGCAGGGCGTGTGCATCCATCGGGCTTCGTTATCCGTCTCGAAAAGGCAGCTCCTCGAATGAGACGGGCGGCCCATCAGCGGGCCATGCGCGATGCCAGTCGTCGTCGGCAGCCTGAGCCGACGGGTAGTGCGTTGACAAGGGTTCCCTCCCGAGTTCTCCCCTGGTGTATCTCACGTCGCCTTCCTTCCGGCCCGACGAGTTGAAACCAGTGGACCGGAACCGTCTCCCACAGCTCGCCATCCGACCGAAACTTCCGATCGGCGGCAAAGGAAGGCCCTCCCGACGGTCACCATAGCGGTTGTTCAAATCACCACCTGTGGAGGGGCCAGTCACGCGCGCAAGGCCACGTCCACCGTCTCCGGGGGGCCCTCGAGGCATCGGTAGCGCATCAGCACCACCCCTCCTGGAAACGCCTTCGGCGGCTCGACCTGCTCGAAGCGGGTGGCTGCTGCGCCCTCGGGGAAGAGCTTCTTACCGTGGCCGAGCACGACCGGAAACACCCACAGATTGACCTGGTCGACCAGGGCCTCGCGGAACAGGGTCTGCAGCAGGTTCGCGCTCCCCCACGTGTGGATCTGCTCGTGCCGCTCTCGCAGCTCACGAACCTCGGCGCCCGCGTCGGCGAGCTGAGTGCTGGTGTCCCAGGACAGCTCCGGCGTGCCGCGGGACGCGACGTACTTGGGGACCCGGTTGAAAGCCCGCCCGATCTCGTCGTCCTGGCCCGGCCAGTAGGGGCGGAAGATGTCGTACGTCGTGCGACCCAGCAGCAGTGCGTCGGATGCCTCAACGTCCGCCACCACCTGGGCGCCTGACTCCGGATCCCCGTACGGACGCTCCCAGCCGGCGTACTCGTAGTCCCCGTCCTGCTCGGTGGGGCCGCCGTTGGCCTGGATCACGCCGTCGAGTGTGATGTTCATGTTGACGTGCAGCTCACCCATTGCGCCATCTCCTCGTCGGTCTCGTCGTGGCTCGATCATTCGCTCACGTGCGCCCGGGCCTGAATGGACTCAGGCGTGCAGGGTGGGCCGGTAGATGAGCTCTTGGGTGTTGCCGTCGAGCGTCCGGCTCTCGATCAGCTCCAGGTCGAAGTCGGCCGCACCCTGGAAGATCGGGTCCAGCCCGTTCTGACCGGTGATCACCGGGAAGAGCGTCACCTGCACGCGGTCGACGAGGCCCGCGGCCATCAGCGCCCGGTTCATCGACAGGCTGCCGTGCGAGCGCAACGGCACCTCGGACTCCTCCTTGAGCCGGGCGACGACGTCGACGGCGTCGCCACTCACGAGGGTCGCGTCCGGCCAGTCGAGGGGTCCTTCCAGCGTGGTCGAGACGACGGTTGCCGGAAGGTTCCTCATCCGGGTGACCCAGGGGTCTCGCACCTCTGACTCCTCGGTGCTCGAGGCCAGCATCTGCGCGAACGCCCGATAGGTGTTGGCCCCGAAGACCATCCGCTGCGCCTGGCCGTACAGGGCGAAGCGGTGGTCGAGCAGCTCGGGGCCTTGCTTGCCCCAGTAGCCGCCCCAGTCGCCGCCGGCGGCGCCGTAGCCGTCGAGAGTGCAGAAGACGTCGAAGGTGTAGGTGGCGGTCATGGCGCCCTCCTCGAATGTGGTTGGTCGGTGCGAGTACAGACTGGAACCACAGCGAGACTCATCGCGGTCAGTCGGGATCAGCCCCGCGTGAACGGCACGTCGAGGCGCTCGGCCAGCTCGTCGTGGGAGATGCCGAACGTCTCCAGCAGGACCGCGCCGTCCGGGCCGAGCTCGAACGTCGCGAGGTCGGTGTAGACCCGGTCGACGCAGCCGACGCCGGTGAGGGGGTACGAGCACTCGGGGACCAGCTTCGGCGTGCCGTCCTTGGTGAACAGCGTCATCATCACGTAGACGCTCTTGGCGCCGATGGCGAGATCCATGGCGCCGCCGACGGCGGGGATCGCGTCCGGTTCACCGGTGTGCCAGTTGGCCAGGTCACCTGTGGCGGAGACCTGGAAGGCGCCGAGCACACAGACGTCGAGGTGGCCGCCGCGCATCATCGCGAACGAGTCCGCGTGGTGGAAGTACGCCGCGCCGGGCAGCTCGGTCACCGGCTGCTTGCCCGCGTTGGTGAGGTCGGGGTCGACGTCGTCGCCGGTGGCGGCCGGGCCCATGTTGAGCATGCCGTTCTCGGTGTGCAGCACCACGCCGGAGTCGGGTGCGAGGTGGTCGGCGACCATCGTGGGCTGGCCGATGCCGAGGTTGACGTAGGCGCCGTGCGGGATGTCACTGGCGATCCGGGCGGCGATCTCGTCCTTGGACAGGCTCATACCGCCACCACCCGGTCGACGTAGATGCCTGGGGTCACGACCGCCTCGGGGTCGAGCCCGCCGACCTCGACGACCTCGGCCACCTGGGCCACCACCGTCGTGGCGGCGGTGGCCATCACCGGTCCGAAGTTGCGGGCGGTCTTGCGGTAGACGAGGTTGCCCATCCGGTCCGCCCGGAAAGCACCGATCAGGGCGACGTCGCCGTGGATCGGGTGCTCCAGGACGAACGTGCGTCCGTCGATCTCCCGCGTCTCCTTGCCCTCGGCGAGCGGCGTGCCGACGCCCGTCGGCGAGTAGAACGCGCCGATGCCGGCACCGGCCGCACGCATCCGCTCGGCGAGGTTGCCCTGTGGCACCAGCTCGAGCTCGATCTTGCCGTCGCGGTAGAGCCCGTCGAAGACCCAGGAGTCGTGCTGCCGCGGGAACGAGCAGACCATCTTGCGCACCCGACCCTTGGCCAGCAGCGCGGCCAGACCCGTGTCGCCGTTGCCGGCATTGTTGGACACGACGGTGAGGTCGGCCGCCCCCTGGTCGATGAGGGCGTCGATGAGCACGACCGGCATGCCCGCCATGCCGAAGCCGCCGACCAGCACCGTCGAGCCGTCCTCGATCCCGGCCACAGCCTCGGCCGCGGTCTCGCAGATGGTCGCGCTCACGAGACGTTCTCCAGCACCACGGCGAGGGCCTGACCGACGCCGATGCAGATCGCGGCCACGCCGTACCGGTCGCCGGACTCGCGCAGACGCGCGGCGAGCGTGCCGAGGATCCGGCCGCCGGACGCTCCGAGCGGGTGGCCGATCGCGATCGCGCCGCCCTTGGCGTTGACGATCTCGGGGTCAATCTTCCAGGCGTCGACGCAGGCGAGTGACTGGACGGCGAACGCTTCGTTGAGCTCGACCGCAGACACGTCCGACCAGCCGATGCCGGCGCGAGCGAGGGCGCGGTCCGCGGCCTCGACGGGGGCGTAGCCGAACATCGGCGGCTCCACCGCCGCCACCCCGCGCCCGGCGATGCGGGCGATCGGGTCGATCCCGATCGGCGCGCCTTCGGAGCCCAGCAGTACGGCGGACGCCCCGTCGTTGAGCGGCGACGCGTTCCCCGCGGTGATGGTGCCGTTCGTGCGGAACACCGGCTTGAGCCCGGCGAGCTTCTCGGCGGTCGAGCCGGGTCGGATGCCCTCGTCGCGTGAGATCTCCACCCCGGGCACCGGTACCACGAGGTCGTCGTAGAAGCCGGCGTCCCAGGCCGCGTCGGCCAGCTGGTGCGAACGGGCGGCGAACTCGTCCTGGCGTTCCCGCGAGATCGCGAACTTCTCGCCGAGCAGCTCGTTGGCCTCGCCGAGCGAGACCGTCCACTCCACCGGCATGTTGTCGTTGACCAGCCGCCAGCCGAGGGTGGTCGAGACCGCAGTGACGTCACCCGCCGGGAAGGCGCGCGCCGGCTTCGGCAGCACCCACGGCGCGCGGGTCATCGACTCCACGCCGCCGGCGACGACGACGTCGGCGTCGCCGGACTCGATCACCCGCGAGCCGATGATCGCGGCATCCAGCGAGGAGCCGCACAGCCGGTTCACCGTGGTGGCCGGGACCGACACCGGCAGGCCGGCAAGCAGCACGGCCATCCGGCCGACGTTGCGGTTGTCCTCCCCCGCCTGGTTCGCACAGCCCCACACGACGTCGCCGATCGCGGCCGGGTCGAGGTCGGGGGCCTTCGCGAGCACACCCTGAAGGGCGATCGCGGCCAGGTCGTCGGGGCGCACCTCGGCGAGCGCGCCGCCGAACCGGCCGAACGGCGTGCGGACGGCGGCGTACAGGTACGACGGCGTCACGATGTCTCCTCCTCCAGCACCTGCTGGGCGATCCGGAACGCCGTGTTCGCGGCGGGCACCCCGCAGTAGATCGCGCTCTGCAGCAGGACCTCCTTGATCTCGTCCGACGGTGAGGCCGTTGCGCAGCGCGGCCCGCACGTGCAGCGCGAGCTCCTCGTGGTGGCCGCGGGCGACCAGCGCGGTGAGCGTGATCATCGAGCGGCTGCGGCGGTCGAGGCCGGGACGGGTCCAGATCTCGCCCCAGGCGTAGGTGGTGATCAGCTCCTGGAAGTCGTGTGTGAACTCGGTCGTGGCCGGCGGCCGCGCGGTCGACGTGCTCGTCGCCGAGCACCTCGCGTCGGACCTTCATCCCGTCGTCGCGGGTCATCGTGCTCCTTCCAGGCAGTGCTCGCGGATCAGATCGGCAACGGCGGCCGGCGCCTCGGCCGGGGCGAGGTGCGCGACGCCCTCGAGCTCGACCAGCTCTCCGCCGCGTACGCCGTCCGCGATCGCCGCGAGCAGGGCGACGGGAGCGACGACGTCATGCGTACCGCCCACGGCCAGCACCGGTGCGTCGATCTCGGAGAGCCGGTCGCGCACGTCGAAGTCCTGCAGCGCCCGGCAGACCTGGACGTAGCCCAGCGTCGCTGGTGTCGCGCAGGGCGTGCAGCAGCGCGCTGGCCGTCTCGGGGTGCCGGTCCATGAAGCCGGGCCCGAACCAGCGCTCCGCTGAGGCCGGCACCAGACCCGACGTGCCGGACGTCGGCCACCTGCCCGATCCGGTCCGCCCACTCGGCCTCGTCGCCGATCCGGGCTCCGGTGCAGAGCAGTACCGCGTCGCTGCACCCGGTCGGGTGCATCGAGCAGGAGCTGCAGCCCGACCGCGCCGCCGACCGAGTCGCCGGCGTACGAGAAGGACCCTCCGGGCGCGCCGCGCTCCACCAGGACCTCGTCGACCACGGCCAGCACCGCCGCC
The DNA here is from genome assembly GCA_963813615.1 of uncultured Actinomycetota bacterium. Classification (GTDB taxonomy): domain Bacteria; phylum Actinomycetota; class Actinomycetes; order Propionibacteriales; family Nocardioidaceae; genus Nocardioides. The sequence continues at coordinate 95,223 of CAWFAE010000012.1, read as the reverse complement.
GCGAGCTCGGCCATCGTGAACGGCTCGTCACTCACCGTCGTGTTGTGGCCGTGGCCCGGCAGGTCCCAGGCCAGTACGTCGAACGAGTCGCCGAGGCGGCGGGCGCAGGCGCCCCACAACGTGGTGGCCGAGGTGCCGAGCGAGGGCCCCAGCACCAGCAGGGGCAGGTCGGCACCGTGCTCCGCCCCGCTCATTCGTACGGCGCTGATGCGCGGCGTCACGCGGTCTCCTCCAGGTGGGTGCGGGCGCGAGCGAGCACGTCGTCGACCAGCGCGCCTGCCGCTCCGAGGTAGTCGCCGGCGGGTTCGTGCCCGGCGAGCTCGGCCATGGTGCGCTGCTCCGCCAGGGCGTCGTCGCGGGCCCCGGCGAGGGTGGCGGCCATCCGGTCGGGGTGCACCCGCAGCTCGTCGACCAGGTCCGCGGTCTGCGCGCCGGCGACCAGCGTGCGGCGCACCAGCAGGCGGAGCGTGTCCCACTCGACGTGCCAGGCCCCGTCGGCGCGCTCGTCGACCTGCTCGGCCGCGGCGAGGTGCAAGGTGGCGGCGAGCTGCGGGGTGGTCAGGGCGGCGCGGCGTACCAGCGTCGACAGCACGGGGTTGACCTTGTGGGGCATGGTCGACGACCCGCCGCCCACGCCCTCCGTCAGCTCGCCGATCTCGGGACGCGACAGCGTCAGCACGTCGCCGGCGATCCGGCCCCAGGCGTCGGTGCAGGCGACCAGGGCGTCGGCGATCCTGGTGACCGGGCGCCGGGCGGTGTGCCAGGGCGGGACGTCGGCCAGCCCGAGCGCGCGCGCCAACGCGGCCCGTGTCGCAGTCGGGTCGTGGCCGAGCTCGACGACGGCGGCCTGGGTGCCGGCGGCGCCGCCGACCTGCACGGGAACGTCAGCCGGTCGACGTCGTCCCAGGCGTCGAGCACGCCCGCCAGCCAGGTGGCCACCTTGAGCCCGAACGTGGTGGGCACGGCGTGCTGGGTCAGGGTGCGCGCCACCATCGGGGTCTCCCGGTGCGCGCGGGCGAGCTCGGCCAGGCGACGGACGAGTCGGCGCTGCTCGGTGACGATCTCGGCGACCGCGTCGCGCACCATCGTCATCAGTGCGGAGTCGACGACGTCCTGGCTGGTCAGGCCGCGGTGGAGCCAGCGTGCTGCCTCCGGCTGATCGGCCTCCAGCGCGGAACGCAGGCTCGAGACCACGGCGATGACCGGGTTGCCCCCGGACTCGATGTCGCGGCCCCACCCGCCGTCGAGCCAGTCATCGAGGTCGGCGTGCAGGCTCGCGCCCTCCACGCCGAGCACCGCCAGCCAGGCCTCCTCGACATCGACCACCGCCTCGAGGAAGGCGCGCGGCGTGAGGTGGTCGCCCGCTCGGTCGTCGCCCGGCCAGAAGAGATCGCTCACCACGTCAGTGTCGCGGAAAGGAGAGGAAGACGGTCTCGCCGTCGCCCTGCAGGCGGACGTCGAAGACGAAGCCCGCGTCGTCCGCGGTCGCGACCAGGGTCGATCGGCGCGTCGGCGGGCACCGAGGCGAGCAGAGGGTCGGCGCCGAGCAACGCGTCGTCACCCGGCAGGTAGACCCGCGTGAACAGCCGGTCGAGCAGGCCGCGGGCGAAGACCGTCATCGCGAAGTACGCCGCGGCGCCGGGCACGACGGGCCCCGGCGTCACCGTCGTGAAGCTGTAGCGGCCCTCCTTGTCGGTGGCGGCCCGGCCCCAGCCGGTGAAGGTGGAGCCGTCGCGTCTCAACGAGCCCGGCTGCTGCGGGATCACCCCGTCCGCGTCGGGCTGCCACAGCTCGAGCAGCGCGTCGGGAACCGGGTCGCCGGCCCCGTCGAGGACCCGACCGTGCAGCCGGATCGCGTCGGCGCGGCCGGCCGGCACCAGCGCGGGTCCGCCGTCGTACGGCAGCGCGTAGCCGAAGAACGGGCCGACGGTCTGGCCGGGCGTCGGGGCGAGCGTCATCCGTCGTCCTCCATCCGGGTGCGGTGGCTGCCGGTGAGCACGATGTCCCAGCGGTAGCCGGTGCACCACTCGGGCTGGGTGAGGTCGTGGTCGTAGGTCGCGACCAGCCGCTCGCGGGCCTTCGGCTCGGTGATCGACTGGTAGATCGGGTCGAGCGCGAAGAGCGGGTCGCCGGGGAAGTACATCTGGGTCACCATCCGCTGGGTGAACTCCGTGCCGAACAGCGAGAAGTGGAGGTGCGCCGGCCGCCATGCGTTGCGGTGGTTCTTCCACGGATACGGCCCGGGCTTGATGGTGGTGAACGAGTAGGTGCCGTCCGCATCGGTCAGGCAGCGGCCCGCGCCGATGAAGTGAGGGTCGATCGGCGACGGGTGCTGGTCGCGCTCGTGGATGTAGCGCCCACCCGCGTTGGCCTGCCACATCTCCACGAGCTGATGGCGCACCGGGCGGCCGTCGCCGTCGACAACGCGCCCGGTGACGACCATCCGCTCGCCGATCGGCTCGCCGCTGGGGTGGACGGTGAGGTCGGCCTCGAGTGGGTCGACGTCGCGATGACCGAACGCCGGCGCCCACAGCTCGATGCCTTCGGGGTCCGCGAGGTGCAGGTCCTTGGTGGGGTGGCGGAGCAGGCTGCTGCGGTAGGGCGGGTAGTCGAGGTGGGGCTGCGGCTCCGCGCCGTCCGAGGCCGCTGCGATGTCCGCGATCTCGGCGCTGATCTCGGCCTGGGCCACCAGCTCGTCGACGATGTCGGTCACGTCAGCGACGGTACGACGCCCGGCGGGGTTACCGCTGCGCCTGCCTTTCACTCAGCGGAAGGATCCCCTGGAAGACCCGGAGTGATCGCTGCGACGGTGAGGCCGTCACCCTCTCGGGCAAGGAGCAGTTCCATGACCAGCCTCCACTCATCGACCGCGGCAGCCACGCGCGACTCCACGCGCCCCGCCGGCTTCTGGCCGGTCCTGCTCTGCTGGGTCGCTGTGGCCCTCGACGGCTTCGACCTCGTCGTCATCGGCGCGGTGATCCCGACCCTGAAGGCCACCGGTGACCTCGGCTTCACCCCCGCAACCCTGACCACGGCCTCCACGCTCGGCCTGGTCGGCGTGGGCATCGGCGCGGTCACGATCGGGCCGCTCACCGACCGGTTCGGCCGCCGGATCAGCCTGATCGCGAGCATCGCGGTGTTCTCCGTGCTCACCATCGCGGTCGCGTTCGCGCAGAACGTCACCCAGTTCACCACCCTGCGCTTCCTCGCGGGCCTCGGGCTCGGCGCCTGCCTGCCGACCGCGCTCGCGTACATGAGCGAGCACGCGCGTCCGGGTAGGGGTGGCTCGGCGGTGACCCGGATGATGACCGGCTACCACGTCGGCGCCGTGCTCACCGCGCTCCTTGCGCTGTGGCTGATCGACGCCTACGGCTGGGAGTCGATGTTCGTGGTCGGCGGCGTGGCCGGCCTGCTCGTGCTGCCCGTGATGTGGGCGAAGCTGCCCGAGTCGGAGACCTATCTCCAGGCCGTCGCGGACAAGCAGAACGGCACCTCCAGGGTGGCCGCGGTGCGCAGCAGTGAGGTCGTCCGCGGTCGCTACCTCCGGGTGAGCATCGGCCTGTGGGTCGCGTCGTTCATGGGGCTGCTGCTGGTCTACGGCCTCAACACCTGGCTGCCGACGATCATGGGTGAGGCCGGCTACTCCATCAAGGCCGGCACCACCCTGCTGCTCGTCCTCAACATCGGCGCCGTCATCGGCCTGCTCGTGGCCGGCCAGATCTCGGACGCGCGCGGCAACAAGCGGACCGTGCTGCTCTGGTTCGGGCTCGCTGCGGTGTTCCTCGCGGCGCTGTCGATCAAGATCGAGAGCACGCTGCTCGTGTACGCCGCGGTGATGCTCACCGGCATCTTCGTCTTCAGCGCGCAGGTGCTGGTCTACGCGTTCGTCGGTCACCTCTACCCACCGGAGATCCGCGGCACCGCCCTCGGCATGGCCGCCGGTGTCGGCCGGGTCGGCGCGATCGTCGGCCCGTCGATCGGTGGCGCGATGGTGACCGCCGGCATCGCCTACCCCTGGGGCTTCTACGCCTTCGCGGTCGCGGCGCTGCTCGCCGTGCTCGCGCTGGCCACCGTGCCCGCCCACGTGCAGGGCTACTGCTCCGGCCCGGTGACCGTTCTTCCGGTCAGTGAAACACTGACCGGATGGCCGGCAACCTCTCCACCGCCGGCGCCACGGTCACCAGCCGGGCGCTGTCGCTGGTCGGGGCGTTCGACGAGGAGCACCGGCGGCTCACCCTGACCGAGCTCGCCACCCGCGCCGGGCTCCCGCTGCCGACCGCGCACCGCCTGGTCGCGGAGCTCGTGGCCTGGGGTGCGCTGGCGAAGACGTCGTCCGGCACGTACGTCGTCGGGCGGCGGTTGTGGGACATCGGGCTGCTGGCCCCGGTGCAGGCCGGGCTGGTCGAGACCGCGTCGCCGTTCCTGCACGACCTCTACGGCGCGACCCTGGCCACCGTGCACCTCGCCGTCCGCGACGGCGCCGAGGTGCTCTACCTCGACCGGCTGGGCGGGCATGCGTCGGTACCGGTCGTCAGCACGGTCGGCTCGCGGCTCCCGATGCATGCGACCGGCGTCGGCAAGGTGCTGCTCGCACACGCACCCGCCGACGTACAGGCGGAGGTGCTGGCTGACCTGCCCCGGATCACGCCGTACACCGTCACCCAGGCGGGCACGCTGCGCCGACAGCTGTCCCGAGTGGTCCGCGACGGCTACGCCACGACCGTCGAGGAGATGAGCCTCGGCGCCTGCTCGGTCGCGGTGCCGATCCGGCGCGGCCCTGAGGTGGTCGCCTCGCTCGGCATCGTCGTCGCGTCGCTCAAGAAGGACCGGCCGCGGCTGGTCTCCGCGCTGAACGTCGCGGCGCACGGCATCGGGCGGCAGCTCTCACGCTGATTCCAGTCAGTGAAACCGGGGGGTGGCGGGGACCGCGTCCCCGGCGTTCACTGATCCCATGACCGACCGGCGTGTCCAGGTGGCCATCGTCGGCGCCGGGCCGGCGGGCATGCTGCTGGCCCATCTGCTGGCCGCCGAGGGCATCGAGTCCGCCGTGGTCGAGACGCGGTCGGAGGAGTACGTCGCCTCCCGGATCCGGGCCGGGATCCTCGAGCAGTCGACGGTCGACCTGCTGCGGTCGTGCGGGCTCGGGCGAGCGCCTCGGCCGCGAGGGCGACCAGCACCGCGGCATCTACCTCCAGTGGCCGGAGGAGCGGCACCACCTCGACTTCGTCGACCTGACCGGCCGCTCGGTGTGGGTCTACGGCCAGACCGAGGTGCAGAAGGACCTGGTCGCGGCCCGCACGGCTGCGGGCCAGGAGATCCACTACGAGGTTCGGACACCGCTCTCCACGACCTGTCGACCGACCGGCCCTCGGTGACGTTCACCGATGCGTCGGGTGGTCAGCGGCGGATCGTGGCCGACGTGGTGGTCGGCTGCGACGGCTCGTTCGGGCCCAGCCGCCACGCAGTGCCCGAGCCGGAGATGTGGGAGAAGACGTATCCCTACTCCTGGTTGGGGATCCTCGCCGACGTCGCCCCGTCGACCGACGAGCTGATCTACGCCTACCACCCCGACGGCTTCGCGTTGCACTCCATGCGCTCTGCCGAGGTCTCGCGCTTCTACCTGCAGGTGCCCAACGAGACGGATGTCGCCGAGTGGTCCGACGATCAGATCTGGGATGCGCTGGCGACTCGGCTCGGCCACGGCCAGGGCGGCTGGCGGCTGGATCCCGGGCCGATCACCGACAAGAGCGTGCTGCCGATGCGGTCGTTCGTGTGCACGCCGATGCGCCACGGCCGGCTCTTCCTCGCCGGCGACGCCGCCCACATCGTGCCCCCCACCGGCGCCAAGGGACTCAACCTCGCCGTCGCCGACGTCGGCCTGCTGGCACCGGCCCTGGTCGACCTGCTGCACAAGGACGACCCGCGCCTGGCCGACGCCTACTCGGACACCGCGCTCCGCCGGGTCTGGCGCTGCACCCACTTCTCGTGGTGGATGACCACGATGCTGCACACCACCGGCGACCCGTTCGAGGAGCAGCTCCGCCTCGCGCAGCTGCGCTGGGTCACGTCGAGCGAGGCCGCCGCGACCGGACTCGCCGAGAACTACGCCGGGCTGCCGATCGGCTTCTGACCGCGCCGGTGCTGCGCCGCGAGCCGCACCGAGGCGTTGGTCGCCCCGTAGCCCTGGTAGCCGCCGCCGCGCTGCACGACCTCCAGGAACACGCCGCCGACGGTCGCGGTGTAGAAGTGCGTGAAGTCGCCGTCCGCGTCGCGGTCGTAGAGCACGCCGAGCTCCTGCATCTGCTCGACCCGCTCGGCGTCGAGGTCGAAGCGGGCGACCAGGTCGTCGTAGTAGTTGGCCGGGATCGGGAGCGGGCGGAGCCCGCGGGCCCGGGCGGCTCGTGCCGCGCCCAGCGCGTCGCCGGAGGTGAACGCCAGGTGCTGAGGGAACCCGCCCGGGTGCTGGGTGGCCTGCGGCGCCACGTTGAGCGCCAGGCGGACCGCCCCGTCGCGGGTCCGGACGACCTGGCTGCGCACGAGCCCCGTTGGCGCCGGCACGTCCTGACTGCGTGCTGGGCTCCAGGGCGAGCACGCTGCTGTAGAAGAGCACCGCCTCGTCGAACGAGTACCACGGCTGGGCGAGGTTGACGTGGTCGATCCCGGTGATCAGCGGGGCGCTGCCGACCTCCTCCCCGCCCTCGAACTCGGCCACCCACGCGGCGTCGCCCTCGGCGGCGGCGGCGAGGAACACCTCCGTGCCGTCCGGAGCGCGGAAGGCCGGCAGATCGACGTCCGGCGCATCGGTACGCCGGAACACCGCCGGCGCGTCGAGTGCCCGGGCGCGTTCCGCGGAGGTCGCAGGATCCACGACCTCGAACCCGACCGCTGCGAGGGTGGGCACCAGGTCGCGCGCCAGCTGCTCGTTGCAGACGACCCGGGCCTGCCCCTGTGTCCACAACCGGACCTGCTTGCTGCGATGGCGGCCGCGATAGGTGAAGCCCAGCTGCCGAAGGAGCACGTCGACGTCTCCGGTGTCCTCGGCCTTGACCTCGACGAAGTCGAAGGCGACCGGCTGGTCGACCTCGGGAAGCGGCACGGGATCTGTCGGGACGGCGGCCGCCGGGCAGGTGCGCGACCCGGTCCGCCAACCAGGTGAGCGACCGCTTGGCCTGCTGAGCGGTGCGCACCATGTCGGTCTGCCGGAAGGTGTCGTTGAACACCTCCAGCGAGATCGGGCCCGCATAGCCCGCCTCGAGGCAGTGCCCGACGAACGCGGCGAGGTCGAAGGTGCCCTCCCCGGGGAAGAGCCGATGGTGTCGGCTCCACGACAGCACGTCCATGGTCAGCGCCGGTGCGTCTGCCAGCTGGACGAAGAAGATCTTGTCGCCGGGGATCCGCTCGATCGCCGCTGGGTCGTGGCCGCGGGAGAGGATGTGGAAGCTGTCGAGGCAGGTGCCCACGGCCGGATGGTCGGCGCGCTCGACGATCCGCCAAGCGCGCCGGTAGTCGTCGACGAACCGGCCCCAGGCGAGCGCCTCGTAGGCCAGCCGCACGCCGTACGCCGCGGCCTCGTCGCCCAGCCGACGGAGCTGCTCGGCCGACACGTCGTCATCGTCGACCGTGGCGGTGCCGACATTGCTGCAGACCAGCATGGTGTCGATGCCGAGACGCTGCATCAGCCCGAACTTCGCTCGCGCGCGTCGTACGACGTGGGCGAACTCCTGCTCGGTGACTCCCTCCGCGTCGCGGAAGGGTTGGTAGAGGTCGAGCGTCAGCCCCAGGCGACGCGCCAGCGCGGCGATCTCCTCCGGGCTCGCGGGTTCCCCGATCAGATCCGGCTCGAAGATCTCCACGCCGTCGAACCCGGCCTCGGCACTGGCGTGCAGCTTCTCGACCAGGGTGCCGCTCAGGCACACCGTGGCGATCGCAGTGCGCATCGTCATCCGCCATCCCCCCGATCCCCGTGCCCGAGGGCTGGGGTCAGCAGGCGCGCCGGGTTGACCTCCAGCAGCTGACGGATGTCCTGCTCGGTCGCGCCGCCCGCCAGCAGCAACGGGCACCACGCGTCGCGGGATGTTCTCGAGGTTCCAGTGCGGCGCGTGCCGCGCCCGCCACGACGGCGGCGTCACCCGGCTGTAGAACGCAGCGTCGTGGGAGACGACCATCTTCTCCGCGTAGCCGAGGCGGAGCAGCGCCAGCAGGGTCTCGACACGTGCATCGTCAGACAGCACGTGCTCCATGCCGAAGCGGTCCATGCCGATGGTCGCCCCCGCGTCCATCAGCTCCCGCAGGTAGTCCAGGTCCTGGCTGTCGCCACAGTGCCCGATGATCAGCCGCTCCGGGTCGACGCCGCGCTTCCGGAAGTACTGCAGCTGATCTCGGCCGTTCTGCGACGCGGCGTGCGTGTGCGTCGTGATCGGAACGCCCGTATGGAGGTGTGCCTCCGCGGCGGCGTCCATCACGCGACGTACGTCGTCGGTCAGGCCGGGACGGTCGGTGACCACCTTGAGCATTGCCGCGCGGACGCCGGTGTCGGCGATGCCGATCTCGATGTCGCGCACGAACATCTCCACCAACGGATCCGGCCCGCCGACGAGGAGCCCTGGACCGTGGGTGTGGAAGTACCCCGGGAGCACGTCGGCGGTGTAGTAGCCGGTCGAGGCGAGCAGTCGGACCTGGGTGCGGGCGGCCACCTTCGCCACCCGCCCCACGTCCCTGCCCAGACCCGAGCACCGTGAGATCCACGACGGCACGGATGCCCAGCGCCCACACACGATCCAGTCCCGCGACGGCCGCGTCGATCGCCGCCGTCTCGTCCCACTCGGGGTCGGGAAAGTTGAGGTCCAGCTCGGGGTGCCCGACGAAGAGGTGCTCGTGGAGCAGGGTCGACCCGAGCTCGGTGGCGGCGACCGGGCCCGTGACCGTCTGGACCTCTTCCGTCACTCGGCGGTGCCCCGAATCGCCTCGTAGACGGTCAGCTGCTCCTCGTTGAAGTTCTCCGTGAGATAGCTGTCCACCTGGCTGCGGAACGCCTCGACGTCGACGTCGTCGACCACCTCGATGTCCCCGGACTCCGCCCACTCGTCGAGGATCGCCTGCTCGTCCTCCTCGACACACCCGGGCACCTGCTCGACGGCGGTGTCGACCGCTGCCTGCAAAGCCTCCTGCTGTTCCCCGGAGAGCTCGTTCCAGACCTGACCGATGATGACCAGGTTGGAGTTGGCCTGGTGCGAGGAGAGGCTGATGTAGTCCTGGACCTCCTGCAGGCTGATGGCGTCGATGTTGGTGATCGGGTTCTCCTGACCGTCGACGGTCCCCTGTTGCAGCGCGAGGAAGAGCTCCTCGTAGGCCACCTCGGTCGCGTCCGCGCCGAGCGCCTCGGCATTGATCAGGAACTGCGGCGAGTTCGGGAACCGCATCCGCAGGCCATCGAGGTCGGAGGGCTCGCGAATCGGCTCGTTGGCGGTGAAGTGGCGCATGCCGGCCGACCAGGCACCGAGGGTGTGAACGCCCGTCTCGTCCTCGAACCCCTGAAGCACATCGTCCGACGCCTCGCTCCCGAAGAAGCGGTCCAGGTGCTCACCGTCGTCGAACGCGTACGCCGCGTCCACCACGGCAACCGGCTCGTAGACCGCGCCCAGGGCCGAGGCGCCCTGGATGTCCATGTCGATGTCGCCGGACACGACCGAGGCGATCCGGTCGGCGTCGGCACCGAGCTGGCTGGCGGAGAAGATCTCCACCGTCACCCCGACATCGGCCTTCTCGACCTCGTCCGCGATGACCTGCGCCCCACAGCGGTGCTGCGGCTGGTCCTCGGTGTAGCTGTGCGCCAGCGTGATCTCGACCTCGCCGTCCGCACCTTCTTCGTCGTCGTCGCCGCAAGCGGCGAGCGCCACGAGCGGCAGCACGGCACACGCGGCCACTGCCACTCCCCTACGAATTCTGTTAACTGACATTTCTGGTTCCTTCCTCGGGACGGTCCCCATTTGAGGTCTGGTCCTGCTCGGCGGCGACCAGGGCGTCGAAGTCGAGCTCCATCGCGTCCCGGTCGGCGGGGTGGCCGGTGATCAGCTCGAACGCGTCCGCCGCCTGGTGCACGGTCATGCCGGCACCGCTGAGGGTTCGACAACCGATGTCTCGCGCGGCTCGGAGCAGCTCGGTCTCGAGCGGTCGGTAGACGATGTCGACGACCCAGAGATGGGCCTGCAGCAGCTCCGACGCCAGCGGGATGCCGGGGTGGGCGGCCATGCCGACCGGGGTCGCGTTCACGAGCCCGGGTGCGGTCTCGAGCACCGGCGGTAGGTCCGCCTCGGCCACGGCGAGGATGTCGACGTCGGCACCGGACGCGGTCACCGACCGGACCAGCGCGTCGGCCCGCCCCTCGTCGGGGTCGTGAACCCGCACCCGGCGGGCCCCCAGACGCACCAGCGCATGCGCGACCGCCGTGCCTGCGCCGCCCGCCCCCAGGATCGCCAGCCCGTCGAGGGCCGCGCCGGGCAGCCCCGTCGTGAACGCCCGGCCGAAGCCGGAGACGTCGGTGTTGTGTCCGATCGTCGCGCCGTCCTCGCCGAACAGGACGGTGTTGAGGGCGCCGATCGCCGCCACGTCGCTGCTGACCTCGTCGACCAGCGACGTCATCGTCTGCTTGAGCGGATGGGTGACGTTGAGCCCGTCGAAGCCGAGCTCCGCCGCTGCTCCGAGCAGCCGCCGGAGGTGGGCCTCCGAGAGCCGTTCGTCGGGGAGGTCGATGCTCTTGTAGACGTACCGAAGGCCCTGCCGCTGCGCCTCCCGCTCGTGCAGCTCCGGGGTCAGCGACGGCTTGACGCCCTGACCCACCAGGCCCGCCAGGATCGAGCGCCGCGGGGCGGTCACAGGCCCAGCTTCTCGGGCAGGTACAGGATGGCGTCCGGCCAGAAGATGATGCCGAAGCACAGCAGCGTCAGCGGCACCATGAACGGCAGCGCACCCCAGAAGACCTCGGACATCGTCGCCTTCGCGATGGCCTGCAGCACGAAGATGACCGTGCCCACCGGCGGCGTCAGCAGGCCGATCATCTGGGAGACGATCATCAGCACTCCGAGCGCGATCGGGTCCACGCCGTACGTCAGGCTGATCGGTAGGAGGATCGGCACGGTGAGGGTCAGCACTGCGATCGCATCCAAGGCGGTGCCGAGGACCATGGAGAGCCCGAAGACCAGGAGCATGAACACGGTGTCGCTGGTCGTCAGACCCAGCACGAGCTCGGAGATCTCCTGGGGCACCCGCTCCCTGGCGAACACGTAGCCCAGCAGGTTCGCGGAGGCGACGATCAGCATGATGCTGGCCGTCGTCACCACGGTCTCGGTGAGCACCTTGGGAAGGTCCCGTAGGCGGAGGGTCCGGTAGCCGAAGCCCAGCAGAGCCATGTACGCCGCGCCGACGGCAGCCGCCTCGGTGGGAGTGAAGTACCCACCCAGGATCCCGCCGAGGATCACCACCGGCGCGCCCATCGGTGCGATCACGCGCAGGCCGGTGGTCCGGACCCGTGCCCAGCTGAACTCGGTGCGCTGGATGTTGTCGTCCTTGCGCACCAGGATGAACACCACGATGCACAGCCCCACGGCCATCAGCAGGGCCGGCACCACCGACGCGGCGAAGAGCGCGCCGGTCGAGACGGCGGCGAGGCCGGCGTAGATCACCGCCGGGATGCTCGGCGGCATCACCGGAGCGATCAGCGCCGCCGAGCCGGTCACGCCGAGCGCGAACTTCTTGGAGTATCCGTTGCGCAGCATCGCCGGGATCTGCAGCTTGCCCAGGGCGGCCGCGTCGGCGACTGCCGAACCGCTCATCCACGAGAACCCGACACTGACGCCGACGCTCACGTAGCCGAGGTTTCCGCGGACCCGGCCCAGCACGGCCAGTGCGAAGTCGAAGAGGCGGTCGGCGATCCCGGCATGGTTCGCCAGGCTGCCCAGCAGGATGAAGAGCGGGCACGGCGAGCAAGGGGAAGCTGGCGGTGGCATTGGCCACGAGTCGCAGGGCGAGCCCCACGGACTGGTCGTTGCTGAGCAGATATGCCAGCGATGGGCCGAAGAAGGCGAACGCGATCGGGACCCGGATCACCAGCAGCCCGGTGATGAGCAGGCACAGCACCAGGAGGCTCACAGCGTGGTCACCTCCGGCAGCTCGCCCTCATCCGGCTCGGGCACGCCCACCAGGGCGTACTGCAGCGCCGCGAGCGTGGCTCGGACCGTGGTGCTGACGAACCCGATCATCGAGATGCCGTACAGCCACGACATCGGCATCCGCAGCGCCGGCGACTTGAGGATTTCCTGGGTCTGGACGAGCTCCCAGGCCTCCGCGGTCAGGGCCAGGCCCACGGCGGCGACGATGAGGCACGAGATCACCCGCACCACCCGTCGGAGCAGTGGGCTCCGCACCGTGTCGATCATCTCGATGGAGATGTGGGAGTCGCTGCTCACCAGGACGCCGGCGACGACGAACGTGAGCCAGACCAGGGAGAACCGGGCCAGCTCCCCCGTCCAGGGATAGCCGTCGATCGGCAGGTACCGCTGGGCGGCCTGCAAGAGCACCAGGAAGAAGATGAGCAGCAACGCGGCGACGCCGATCGCCAGCTCGATCCCGGTGACCACCTTGGTGAGCCACGCCAACCAGGTCGGAGGCTCGGTGAAGAGCGCCCGGAGGCGGTCCACGAGGCTGCGCTCGCGGGGTGTGTCTGGCGTCACAACAGGCGAACCTAGGGACCATGGCAATCGGACGGCAAGGGGTTGCCATCAGGTTGCCAACTCGGGTTGAGTGTCCGGGTGTCCGGGCCGACCATCTACGACGTCGCCGCGGCAGCCGGCGTGGCCACCTCGACCGTGTCGCGCGCGTTCTCCAGCCCCACGCGGGTCAACGCCAAGACCCGGGAGCGGGTGCTGGCGGTGGCCGCAGAGCTCGGCTACCAGCCCAACCCGCACGCCCGCGCTCTGCTGTCGGGCCGTCACCACACGGTCGCGATGGTGGTCTCCGACATCACCAACCCGCACTACTTCGAGCTGATCCGCGGCGCGGAGATGCGGGCACGGGCATCGGAGTACACGCTGGTGCTCGTCAACGCCGAGGAGTCCCCGCGCATCGAGTACGACCAGATCCAGCGCCTGGTCTCCTCGGTCGACGGCTTCGTCCTCGCCGCCAGCCGGCTGCCCGACGAGAACCTCCGGCAGATCGCAGCCCAGCGGCCCGTCGTACTGATGAGCCGCGAGCTCTCGGGACTGGCCAGCGTGGTCCTCGACCACGAGCAGGGATGTCGGCAGATCGTGGAGCACCTCGCCTCGCTCGGACACCGCGAGCTGACCTATCTGGCGGGGCCGGCGAACTCGTGGATGGCCAACACCCGGTGGTCGGCGCTGCGCACCGCGGCCGAGGATCTCGGCCTGGCGGCTCGTCGCATCGGCCCCTTCACGCCGAAGGTGTCACAGGGCGGCGCGGCGGCGGACGGCGCTCTCAACGCGGGAACCTCTGCGATCGTCGCGCACAACGACCTGTTGGCCATCGGCGTCGTGCAGCGCCTCGCGCAGCGCTCGGTGCGGGTGCCGGACGACGTCAGCGTGGTGGGGTTCGACGACATCTTCGCCGCCACGCTCTGCACGCCGACCCTCACCACGCTCGGCGGTGCCCACGCCGACGTCGGCCGCAGTGCGGTCGACATCCTGCTCGGCGCGGTCGGGCCCGCTCGCGCTCAGGACCCCCCTCCTCCGCGGGTCGTTCTGCCCACCGAACTGGTGCTCCGCGAGTCGACCGGGCGCGCGACGTACTGACCGGCCCTACCGGGCGGGCAGCGGCTCCCCGTCGGCGTTGAACATGAAGCAGGGAGCTCCGATCGACGTGCCCTCCTTCAACGTTGAGGGGCGATCCCATACCGCGGTGACCGAGACGCCCTCGTAGCTCAGCCGGCACCCCTGGGCGGCACTGTCGCTGGGTCTCGGCCTCGAGCTCGGCCGAGGCCGGGTACTGCTCGAGCCCGCCGAGGCCGGCCACATCCCCGGTCTGCTCGTAGTTGTGCGGCTGGTCGCACGGGACGAACGGCTGCCCCAGCTCGGTGGGCGGCTGTTCGAGGCAGGCCCAGAAGTCTTCTGGGATGTCGTTGGCAAGCCCGGAGGCGGACACCGTGACGGTGCGAGCGCGGGTGATGAAGTCCCACCTCTCGGGGAACGCAACTTCGCAGCGCAACCAGGTGGCGCCGTCGGCGATCTGCTCCTTGCTCGGCATGAACGCGGTCCAATCAATACGGGATCCAGTCCTCGCCCCTGTCGAAACCCATGTAGTTGATGACGGCGGTACCGCAGCCCTCGGCCAGCCGCCTCGCCGCGGCGACCGTGGGCTCGTCCAGCCGGGCCACCAGGGCCGTCTCGGTGGTGTGCGGCTCGCTGCACGGCACGCGGTCGGAGTCGTCGACGAAGTACTGCTCGTCGAACACTGATTCCGCGGGCACGGTCCAGCAGTCGCCCACCTCGGGCAGGTCCTCCGCCGCGGCCTCCGGCGATTCGCCTGACTGTCCCTTGGGGTCCGACGACCCGTCGCAGCCGGCGAAGGCGAAGGCGAAGGACACCACTCCCGCCGCTACGGCAAGCCGTGCTCGTGATCGCATCGGCGCACCTCCCGCGGCCACATCGGGGCCACCTACCACTGTGCGCCCGGTGTCCCCGGAATACCAATGACCCGGGTGAGGGACACGCCACGTCCGGACGCCACCAGACCGGTCGTGTGCTTGGCTACGACCGATGATCACCTGCGTAGTCGACTACACGATCGACCCTGCCGAGATCGCCGCCTTCGAGGCGTTCGCCCGCCGATGGATCGAGCTGGTCAACCAGCACGGTGGCCAGCACCACGGGTACTTCCTGCCGGCGGAAGGGGCGAGCGACAAGGCGCTCGCGTTGTTCACGTTCCCGAGCCTTGCGGCCTATGAGGAGTACCGCAGCCGCTTCGGTGTCGACCCCGACTTCGTCGCAGCCGACAAGATCCGCGATGACAGCAACTGCGTCGTTCGCTACGAGAGGACGTTCATGCGGCCGTTGCTGCCTGAAGACCTTGGTGGGCAGTAACAGACACGCATCAAATGCATCACCCCACCGGGAAGTCCAGGAACGCCGTCCCGCGCTTGATCACCTCGTTCGCGATGATGACCCGCTGGATCTCCGACGTGCCCTCCCAGATGCGGTCGACCCGCACCTCGCGGTACATCCGCTCGATCGGGTAGGAGCGGTCGTAGCCGCGCCCGCCGAAGATCTGCAGGCAGCGGTCGACGACGCGGCCGGCGGCCTCGCTCGCGGAGAGCTTTGCGACCGAGGCCTTGGCATGAAGCGTCTTGCGGTCGACGCCGTTGTCCGCCTCCCATGCGACCTGGTGCGTGAACGACCGGTTGACCGCGATGTCGACCGCACAGTCGGCGAGTTGCGCCTGGATCATCTGGAAGTCGCTGATCGGCCGGCCGAACTGCCGGCGCTCGATCGCCCAGTCGCGGGCGAGCTGCAACGCTCGCTCGGCCACGCCGACGGTGCGCGCCGCGATCATCAGCCGTTCGTCGGTGAACCAGTCCTTCGTCAGCTCGAAGCCCTGGCCAACCTCGCCGAGCACCGCGTCGGACGGGACGAAGACGTCGTCGAACACGAACTCGGGGTGGCCGTTCACGGCCGAGTGCATGAAGTGGGGGGTGCGGCTCAGCCGGACACCAGGGGCGTCCTTGTCGACGAAGAAGAGCGTGGATGCGTCGGGTGGCACGGTCGCCTGGACGATCAGGAAGTCGGCGATGTCGCCGCACGTGACGAACCACTTCTCGCCGTTGAGCTTCCAACCGCCTTCGACCGGGGTGGCCGTGGTCGCGATGGCGCCGGCGTCCGATCCCGACTCCGGTTCGGTCGTGGCGAAGGCGTCAAAGCGCTCGCCCCGAAGGATCGGCAGCAGGTACTTCTCCCGCTGCTCAGGCGTTCCGCGGGCGAGGACGTTCGAGGGACGCCACGGGATGTCCCACAGGCAGTTCGTGACCTTGCCGAACTCCTCCTCGACGATGACCTGCTCGAGCAGCGTGAGGCCGGCGCCGCCCCACTCCTTCGGCATGTTGATCCCGTAGACGCCGGCATCCATCGCGGCCCGGGTCAGCTCGACGACCGTCTCCTTCGGGAGCGGGCCGCCGGCCTCCTCGGCCTCGTTCTCGTACTTCATGAGGAGCTGGGCGTACGACGAAGCGCGCTCCTTGAGCACTCGCTGAGCCGGCGTGTAGGCGAAGTCCATCTCTCTCACTCCTGGTCGATCGATTGCGTGACGATGCGGGCGTCGAGCGCGGTCGCGCCCGACGGGGTGACGAGGAGCGGGTTGATCTCGAGCTCCGCGATCTCGGGGTGGGCAGCGGCGTACCTGCTCAGGGCCGCGACGGCTCGTGCGGCGGCGGCGACGTCGACGGCCGCGCGGCCGCGGTGCTCGCCGAGGAGAGCCGCGGTGCGCAGCCGGCTCAGCATCCGCGCGGCCTCGGCCTCGTCCACGGGTGCCAGGCCGATTTGCACGTCGCGCAGCACCTCGGTCGCCGTACCCCCCATCCCGACGAGCACGGTCGGCCCGAAGCGGACGTCCCAACGGGCCCCGACGATCAGCTCGACCCCGCCGCGCAGGTCGGCCATCTCCTCGACCGAGAAGGCCGGCGGGTCCAGCTTCTGCACGAGGTGCTTGTGCACCTCCATCAGCTCGTCGGCCGAGGCGATGTTGACGACGACGCCGCCGGCGTCGGATTTGTGGAGGATGCCGAGCGCCTTCAAGACGTACGGCGCCCGCAGCTCACCCGCCGCGGCAGCAAGCTCCTCCCCGCTGCGGATCTCGCGAGCGGCGACGAAGTCGACGCCAGCGGCGGCGAACTCCTGCCGCGACGCGGTGTAGTCGGTCGCATCGACCGGGTCTGCCTGGTCGGGCATGGGGAGGACGGTCGCCGTGCGAGCCGGCGCGGCCACGGCG
This sequence comes from uncultured Actinomycetota bacterium, assembly GCA_963813615.1. GTDB lineage: Bacteria > Actinomycetota > Actinomycetes > Propionibacteriales > Nocardioidaceae > Nocardioides. The sequence goes on along the minus strand of CAWFAE010000012.1, from coordinate 78,240 downwards.
GCGAGCGCGGCAGCAGCGTCCTCGATGGCGGCGAACACCGGGACACCGCCTTCGGACAACAGGCGGCAGGCCGGCGCGTCAGGGAAGATCGACTGCACTGCCACTGGCTTGCCGCCCGCTGCGCTCACGGCGATCTCCTTGGCGGCCGCGCACTCGGCCGGGCCCAGCCCCGTGAGGCCGTCCTCGCCGCTCGAGTAGCCGCCGAAGTAGCCGGTCATCAGGATCGCGTCCACGTCGTCGGCTGCTTGCAGCGCGGCGAAGGCCCGCGCGTAGCTGTCGGGGTCCTGCTCGCCGATCCCGGCCAGGTCGACCGGGTTGGCGGCGCTCGACTGCGCCCACAGGACATCCAGCAGCACCTCCTGGGTAGCCTCGGCGAGCGCGGGGACCGACAGGCCCCGCGCCTCCGCCACGTCACACGCGACGACGCCGTGCCCCCCGCCGTCGGTGAGTACGGCGACGCGCGGACCACGGGGGGAAGCGTGCTGCCGCAGGGCGAGCAGCACGTCCGCGAGCTCTCGCGGCGTCTCGACCCGGATCGCACCCGCCACCTGGCACGCAGCCTTGATCACCGCTGCGTCGCTGGTCAGCGACCCGGTGTGCGACTGGGCGCCACGGGAGGCCGCCGTGCTCGATCCCGCCGCCAGCACCGCGACCGGAGTGCCGGCGTCGACGGCCGCGGCGGCCGCCTCCACGAAGCCCCGGCCGTCGCGGAAGTCCTCGACGTACACAGCGATGGCGGCAGTTGCCACGTCGGCCGCACACGCCTCGATCAGCTCGACGAGCCCCACGTCGGCCTGGTTGCCCAGGGAGACGAACCGGGAGATGCCGAGGCCGCGTGCCGAGAGGAGCCGGTCCACCTCGATCGCGAGGTTGCCGCTCTGGCTCAACAGCGCCACGTCCCCGCGAACGAAAGCGTTCGAGGACAGGTAGGTGTCGACGGTGTTGTCCACGACGCCCAGACAGTTCGGGCCGATGAGGCTCGCGCCGGCCGCACGGACCCGGGCGATCAGCGCCTGCTCGCGGGCCCGGCCCTGCGCGCCCGCCTCGCCGAGGCCGGCCGTGATGGCGACGATCGCCGTCGCGCCCTTGGCGAGCGCGGCGTCAACTGCCTCCTCGAAACCCGCCTCCGGTACGGCGATCACGGCGAGGTCGACAGGCCCGTCGACCTCGTCGATCGACGTCACGCACGGGTGTCCGTGGACCTCTCCCCCACGTCGGTTGACGAGGTTGATCGTGTGGCGGTTCTTGCCGCGCAGGGCCTGCAGAGCCACGGCGTTGCCCCACTTCGCGGGGTCGGCGCTGGCGCCGACGACCGCGATGGACGTCGGGTCGAAGAGGGCGTCCAGGCTCCGGGTCACTGAGCGACCCTCAGTGCCGCGGCGGGGCAGACCGTCACGGCCTCGTTCGCGTGGTCGTGCTGGCCGGCCGGCACACTGCCGTCCCCGAGCAGGCCGGCGTAGCCCCAGTCGTCGAGGTCGACGAGCTCGGGGGCGGCGTCCTGGCACAGGCCGTAGCCCTGGCAGGCGGTCGAGTCGAGGACGAGCTTCATGAGATCTCCAGGTGGTTGCGGGTGTAACGGGGCAGTGGGCCGAGCGCGGCACACCGAGAACAAGGGGAGCCGAGGTGGGCGGCGACCTCGTCGGGGTACTCGCGGAGCAGCGACGCGGCGACCCGGGCGGCGGCGTCGACCAGCGCGCAGGCGCCCCGGCCGGGCACCTTCTGCGTCCAGCCCTCCATGCGGGCGAGGTCGTCGGCCGTGGTCGTGCCTTCGCGCAGACCGCCGAGCACGCCGCGCATCCCGCCCGTCGCGTTGATGCAGACGCCGCACTGACGGGCGCTCTCGGCCTCGAGGAAGGCCACCGCGTCGGCAGCCGTGTCGACCGGGCAGTCGTCCTCCCCCAGCAGCACGAAGGCGCCGCAGCCGAGGCCACTGCCGGCCGCCCGGAAGGCCTCGTCGTCCAGGGTCAGGTGCCACGGGTCGGCGAGCAGACCGCCGAAGAGGCCCCCCGCGAGGACTCCGCCCAGGCCGTCGGGCACGAGCTCGCGCAGCGGAAGACCGCTGGGCACCTCGACGAGCGTCGGGTCGATGCCCGCTCCGGTGAGCGTCGCGAGGAACGTCGTCACCGGCACGACCGTCGCGCGCGAGCAGAGCGACGTGAGCCAGGGTCTCGACGTTCTGGACCAGCGTCGGCGCACCCGCGACGCCCTCCTCGAATGGACGCGGCGGTTTCGCGGTCGGCAGCGCGGGTCCCCCGTCGATCGCCCGCACCAGCGCCGACTCCTCGCCGGCGACGTAGGTGTGCGCGACCCGGAAGACGTCCACCGGGACGTCCCAGAAAGCCTCGGTCTCGCTCGATCGCGGCGAGCAGCGTGCGCTCCACCGCTTCGTCGGAGACGTAGACCACCGCGCGCTGCGCGTCGACGACCCGGGTCATCAGCCGGAGGCCGTCGAGAACGAGGTGTGGCCGGTGCAGCATCAGGTAGCGGTCCTTCACCGATGCCGGCTCACCCTCCTCGCCGTTCGCCACGACCACGCGGGGGCCGGGGCGGTCCAACACCGCCGCCACCTTGCGCCGTACCGGGAAGTGCGCACCGCCGCGACCCCGCAGGTCGGCCGCGTCGATCCGGTCGAGGAGGTCGGGCACGTCGCGGTAGCCGCCGGCGTCGACGTACTCCGCGGCGCTCTCGACGGCGTAGGGGTCGGTGCGCAGCAGCATCCCGGTGACGCCGTCGTGGGGTCGGATGTCGACCCTCGTCAGGGTGGTCGTCATGGCAGGCGGGCCTCCAGGCTCTCGATCGCTACGGCGAGCCGGCGACGACGCTCGCCGGTCCGCCCGTACGCCGGACCGGGCAGCCCGATGAGCATCCGGTCGTGCTCCAGGACCACCCGGGCGACGGCGAGAGCGAGCTCGTCGTCACCGTCGCGCCGTCCTTCGGCGATCGCGACCGCCAGGTCCGCGGCGCGGTCGAGGTAGCGGAGCCAGCGTCGTCCGGTCCCGCGGAGGATCACATCGGTGACGGCGTCCTCCTCCGAATTGACCGGCGAGTCAGCCAGGACGGCGAGCATTTCGGGGAGCGAGTACTCGGGCTCCGGCGTGAGGCTGAGCCACGCGGTCATGTCGTCTCGTCCTCTCTTGACAGGCGGTCACTGAGGTGTGCACGTTAGCAAACTAATTAGTCAGTCAGCCAGACCCAATTTTCGATGCCGAATGGAAGACCGTTGACGAGCAACACGACTTTGACTGGTGAGTCAACTCGGGCCGAGGCGCGGCAGCGCCCGGAGCCGGAGCCGAGCCGCTGTCCCCCGGGCTCACCTCGCGCTACTACACCGACCCTCGCGTGGACGACCTCGAGCAGGAACGGATCTGGAACCGCACCTGGCAGGTCGTCGGACACGTGACCGACCTGCCCGAGGTCGGCTCGCGGATCGTCGGGCGGCTCGGCCGAACCGAGGTTGTCGTCGTACGCAACAACGACGGCGAGGTCGTCGCCCACCTCAACACCTGCCGACACCGCGGCACCCGTCTGGTCTCCGAGCCCGGCCAGGAGAAGGCGCTGCGCTGCCCCTACCACGGCTGGACCTACCACCTCGACGGCCAGCTCGTCGGCGCCCCGGAGGGCCGCACCATCCCGTGCCTCGACAAGTCCAAGCTCTCGCTGTTCGCGGCGAAGGCGGAGGTCTTCTGCGGCTTGGTCTTCGTCAACCTGGACGTCGACGCCGCACCGCTCGCGCCGCAGCTCGAGGGCATCAGGCCCCTGCTCGAGCGCTACCTCGGCGGAGAGATGGAGCAGTTCGGCACGTACCGCATCCACGTCGACGACGAGGCCGACGGCAGTCGTCGAACTGGAAGGTCGTGATGGACAACTACCTCGAGGGCTACCACGTGCCGGTCGCGCACCCCGGTCTGATGCGGCTGCTCGACTACAAGCGCTACTCGGTCGAGGCGGCCTCGATCTACGCCGTCTACGACGCGCCGCTCCGGGACAAGGCGTCGGACAACTGGGCCGAGCGGATGTACCAGCAGGTGGTCCGCCCGATGCCCGGCCTCGCGAAGGAGGACGAGCGGGTCTTCCGCTACCTGGCGATCTACCCCAACACCGTCATCGACCTCTACCCCGACCACGTCCTCATCTGGAAGATGAACCCGCACGGCGTCGACCGGACCGGCGTCCCGGGCACCTACCTGCGCCGGAAGAACTGCGACCTGCGCACCCGCGCCGCGCAGCGGCTCAACCTCTACTTCAGCCAGATCACCACGCACGAGGACGAGGACCTGGTCGGGCGGATGCAGGCCGGACTGGGCAACACCGAGTTCACCCCGGGCCCGCTCTCCCTGCGCGAGAAGGGCGTGGCCTGGTTCGCCGGCAAGGTGCGCGGCGACCTCGGCGACCTCGAGGAGCTGGACCGGTGACGACGTCCACGGGCAGCAAACGCACCCGCGCCGACATCGCCGCGGAGACCAGGGCCGCGATCCTCGACGCCGCCTGCGAGACCATCGCGGAGATCGGGTTCGAGAAGATCCGGATGCGCATGGTCGCCGAGCGCGCCGGCGTCTCCACCGCCGCCCTGCACTACCACTTCGACACCCGCGAGAAGCTGTTCGCCGAGGCCCTGCGCTACTCCTTCGACCACACCGGTGCCGACGTCTACCAGGCCCAGGGCACGTCCGACACGGCCACCGCCCGGCTCGCGCGGATCATCTCCGCCTCGCTCCCGCTGACGCGTGACCTCCGCCAGGAGTGGGCGATGTGGCAGGAGCTGTGGTGCCGCGCCGGTCGCGAACCGGAGTCGCGCACGCTGGCCATCGAGCTCTACCGCGCCCACCAGGGCTGGATCCGCGAGACCCTCGAGGACGGCATCGCGTCGGGCGAGTTCAGCCCGTGCGACGCCGAGTCGCACGCGCTCCTGATCAGCGCGCTGTGCGACGGGTACGGCGTACAGCTGATGTTCCAGAACCCGCCCTGACCGTCGAGGAAGCCCGCGAGGCGATCTGGGCGCACGCGACGGGTGCGCTCGGCGTGACGACCGAGCTTCCCGGGGACGCGGCGTTGAGACTCACCCAGCCGCAGGCTCAGCAGGCGCGGGTTGCTCATCGGCGGCGCCACGGCGGCCGCCCTCGGCACGTCGGGGTGCGCGTACCTGAGCCCCGACATGCCCGAAGGCGATCATGGAGCCGGTGGTCCCCGAGATCGACGGCGACCTCGTCTACTTCAACTGGGCCGAGTACGTCGCACCCGAAGGTCTTCAAGGGCTTCGAGGAGGAGTACGGCGTCAAGGTCATCGAGTCCAACTACGACTCGATGGAGAGCATGCAGGCCAAGCTGGCCGCCGGGAACCGCTACGACCTCATCTTCCCGTCGGCGCAGTGGGTCGAGCGGCTCACCGCGACCCACCAGCTGCGCCGCATCGATCCGTCGACGCTGGACAACGCGCCGCTGATCTTCGACCACTACGACTACTTCGCCGACCCGTGGTACGACCCGGGCTCGATCCACTCCATCCCGTTCACGATGTACAAGACCGGGCTCGCCTGGCGGAAGGACAAGCTGGGCGACGAGCTGACGGCCAGCTGGGGCGACCTCTGGAACGAGACGGCCAAGGGCAGGACGTCGTGCTCGACGACCGCGACGAGGTGCTGGGCATGATGGCGCTGAAGCTCGGGCTGCCGCTCAACACCGCCGACGACGAGCGACCTGGACCGGATCGTCGACGAGTTCCAGTCGCTGCGGCCCTACCTCCGCGCTTCAGCAGTGACGACTACAACAACCTGCTCGCCGGCGACGCGTGGCTGCACCAGACCTGGAGCGGTGACATGGCCGCGCTGCTCTGGCAGGCCGACGACCCCTCCATGTACGGCTACCTGACGCCGAGCGAGGGCTCCCCGGTCAACTCGGACGCCTATGCGATCCCTCGCGATGCCCGCCACCCCGGCACGGCGCTGCTCTTCATCGACTACATGCTCCGGCCGGAGAACGTCGAGAAGAACATCAACTGGATCGGCTACCCGATGCCCGTACACGGGACGGAGGACGCCTACGAGGCGCTCGTCGCCGACTTCCCGGCCTGCCGGGTGACCCTGGAGGACCTCGAGTCCGGCCTCTACTTCGACGTCGACAGCTCTACCAGACGCAGACCCGCGACGCGGCGTACACCGAGATCAAGGTGGGCGGATGACGACGACACTCGACCGCCCGACGGCGCCGCCGGAGACCGGCGTCGCTCGACGCACCCGGTCCGTGCGCCTGTGGACCTGGCTGCTGGTGCCCGGCACGCTTGGATGGCGCTGTTCTTCGTCTCCGCGCTGCTGCTGATGGTCGCGCTGAGCTTCGGCACGACCGACGCGCTCGGCAACCCGCGGTTCGGGACCACCCTCGACAACTTCCGGCAGGTCTTCGACGCCACCTACCTGCGCGTGCTGCTCCGGTCGCTCGTGTACGCCGCTACTCGCCTCGGCGATCTGCCTGGTGCTCGCCTACCCGGTCGCCTACGTCATCGCGCGACACGGCGGCCGCTACAAGAACCGCGCTGATCGCGCTGCTCGTCGTGCCGTTCTTCGCCAACTACCTGGTGCGGATGTACGGCTGGCAGACGCTCCTCTCCGACGAAGGCGTCGTGATGACGCGGCTGCGTGACCTCGGGCGTCCCGGCGGACTTCCAGATCCTCGACACCTCGGCGGCGGTGATCGGCGGCCTGGTCTACGGCTACATCGTGTTCATGGTGCTGCCGCTCTACGCGTCGCTGGAGCGGATGGACGGCTCGCTGATCGAGGCCGGCCGCGACCTCTACGGCTCGGCGCTCCAGACCTTCCTCATGTCACCGTGCCCGCCTCCCGCCGGGGCGTACGCCGGCTGGCGCTGGTCTTCCTGCCCGCCATGGGCGACTTCGTCAGCTCCCAGCTGCTCGGCGGCCCCGACAACCTGATGATCGGCAACCTGATCCAGGACAAGTTCTTCGCCGGCCAGAACTGGCCGCTCGGCTGCCGCGCTGACCATGACGCTGATGGTGCTGCTCCTGCTCTGCATGTCCGCCTACCTGCGCCAGACGGCGCGCGACGCGAAGGAGGCCCGCCGATGACCGCAAGTCCACGACCCCCGCACCGACGCAGCCCGGCCGCCGCCGGCGCAGGGCTCGGGCATGGACCGCAAGCCTCGGTTCGCCGATCGCGGTCACCGTGCTGTTCTTCGTGCTGCTCTACCTGCCGATCGTGGCCGTGGTGCTGTTCTCGTTCAACGCGAAGAAGTCACTGACCGTCTTCGAGGGCTGGTCGCTGCAGTGGTACGACGTCCCTCGCTGAACGACGCGGAGCTGATCGAGTCGCTCGAGATCAGCCTTCAGGTCGCCGCGGTCGCGATGGTGGGCTCGGTGATCATCGGCGTGCTGCTGGCGTTCGGCCTGGTGCGGGCGCGGTCCCGGCTCGGCGCGGCGGCGAACGTCGTCATGCTGATCCCGCTCATCACCCCCGAGATCGTCACCGGTGTCGCGTCGCTGCTGCTGTTCAAGGGCGTTGGGCTGCAGCCGTCGCTGACCACGTTGATGATCGCGCAGACGACGTTCTCCATCTCCTACGTCACCGTGATCCTGCGCGCCCGGGTCGCCGAGCTCAACCCGGAGATCGAGGAGGCCGCGATGGACCTCGGCGCCACCCGGTTGAGGCGCTGCGGCTGGTCACCCTCCCCGCTGCTCATGCCGGCCATCACCTCGGCGGCCGCGTCCTGATCTTCACCCTCGTCTTCGACGACTTCGTGCTCGCCTTCTTCACCAGCGGCGTCGACCCGCAGCCGCTGTCCGTCCGCATCTACTCCGCGATCCGCTTCGGCATCCAGCCCTCCATCAACGCCGTCGGCACCCTGATGCTGCTCGGGTCCATCCTGCTCATCGCCCTCGCCCTGCTGGTCCCACGTCTCTTCGGCCGCCGCAGCAGCGGCCTCGACCTGTTCGGAGGATGAGCGAACCATGACCATCGACACCATCGACCGCACCACGACCTGTCGCGGTCGTCCCTCCGCGGGCTCTGCCAAGTCGTACGGCCAGAAGGCCGTCGTCCGCGACCTCAACCTCGACATCGCCCCGGCGAGTTCTTCTCGCTGCTCGGCCCCTCCGGCTGCGGCAAGACCACGACGCTGCGCATGATCGGCGGCTTCGTCGACCCGACCGTACGGCGACGGTCTCGCTCCACGGCCAGGACGTCACCGACCTCCCGCCGAACAAGCGGGACGTCAACACGGTCTTCCAGAGCTACGCGCTCTTCGACCACCTCTCGATCTGGGACAACGTGGCGTTCGGGCTCGTCGCCGCAAGCGTGGGCAAGGCCGAGATGCGCGGTCCGTCGGCGAGATGCTCGAGCTGGTGCAGCTGACCGGCCGCGACAAGGACAAGCCGGCCGCGCTCTCCGGCGGCCAGCGGCAGCGGGTCGCCCTCGCCCGCGCCCTCGTCAACCGTCCCGCGGTGCTGCTGCTCGACGAGCCGCTCGCCGCCCTCGACCTCAAGCTGCGCCGGCGATGCAGGTCGAGCTCAAGCGGATCCAGCGCGAGGTCGGCATCACCTTCGTCTTCGTCACCCACGACCAGGACGAGGCGCTGACCATGTCCGACCGGATGGCGGTCATGTGCGAGGGCACGGTCCACCAGTGCGGCACCCCCGAGGACATCTACGAGCGCCCGGCCACCCGCTTCGTCGCCGAGCTTCATCGGCACCGCCAACCTCATGTCCGGGGTGTACGGCGCGGCGGGCCTCACCCTGCCCGGTGGCGTCGTGCTGCCGGTCGGCCACCTGGACGGCGTGCCGACCGGGCGAGCGACCTGAGCATCGCCGTGCGCCCGGAGAAGATCTGGCTCTCCGACATCAAGCCGGACATGGTGCAGACCGACGGCATCCTCAAGGCGACCGTCTACGGCGGCGCGACCACGACGTACCTCATCGAGATCGCACCCGGCGTCGAGATCTCCGCGCTGGAGCAGAACATCGACAGCATGCGCACCGACGACCGCTGGGCGGACGGCGAGCGCATCCGCGTCGGCTGGCGCACCGACCACATCCTCGTGCTCCGCTGACTCTTCAGGAGGTCCTCGCATGTCCTACGACGCGATCGTCGTCGGAGCCGGTCTCGCCGGGCTGTCCGCCGCCAGCGACCTGGTCGCCGGTGGCGCCGATGTCGTCGTCCTCGAGGCGCGGGCTCGGGTGGGCGGTCGGGTCGAGCAGGTGCAGCTCGACGACGGTCGGCTGGTACAGCTCGGCGGCGAGGTCGTCGGCAACGCCCACACGGCGTACCAGCAGCTCGTCGAGGAGCTCGGCCTCACCCTGGTGCCGAGCTACGTCGCCGAGCCGGGCGAGCTGACCTACGTGCTCCACGAGGGGATCTTCGTGGGCGACGAGCCCAGCTGGTTCTCGCCGGAGGACCACGCGAGCATGCGGCAGGTCGAGGCGGCCTTCGCGGAGCTCTGCGCGACCGTCGATCCCGACGACCCCTGGTCGCACCCGGACGCGGTCCGGCTCGACGCGACATCGGTGATGGGGTGGCTGGCCGGCATCGGCGCGACTCGCAACGTCCGCCGCGCCCTCGAGGTCGGTCAGCTCGGGCTGAGCGCGGGCTCCTTCGAGCGCACGTCGTTCCTCGCCCTGCTCCGCAAGTGCGCGATCACGTCGAGCAGAGGGCTCTACACCTACGACGAGTGGGAGAACCTGCGCGTCGCGGAGGGCTCGGCCACGGTGGCGCTGCGGATGGCCGATGAGCTCGGCGACCGGGTGCGCCTGCGACGTGCCGGTGCGCTCGATGAAGGTGGGGCCCGGTGGGTGCTCGGTCGCTCTCGAGAGCGGCGAGATCGTGCACGGGTCGGCGCTGGTGAGTGCCGTCCCGGCCGGGCCGCTGCGCGACATCGGGGTCGAGGGTGTCTCGGACGCCCGGCTCGAGTCGCTGCACCGACAGCGGCACGCGCTCGCGGCCAAGTTCGTGGCGGCCTACGACCGCCCCTTCTGGCGCGACCGCGGGCAGAACGGCCTCACCGAGTCCGAGGGCATCCTCGGGTCGTCGTGGCCGCAGTCCGAGGGAGTCCTCTCCTGCCTGGTCCCGCCGGAGCGGATCGCGACGTACCTCTCCACCGCGCCGGCGTTCCGGCAGCAGGAGGCTCTGGACGAGCTCGCCTCGTGGTTCGGCCCGTCGGCGCTCAAGCCGTTGGCGACGTACGAGCGACTGTGGGGCACCGACCCCTGGACCCAGGGCTACGTCACGCACTGGCGACCCGGCGACGTGCACGGCGTCGGTCCGCTGCACGGCACCCACGAGCCGCCGTTCTACGTGTGCGGCTCCGACCAGTGGGTCGCGGGATACATGGAGGGGGCGGTGCGCACCGGTCGCGCCGCCGCGCGCGAAGCACTGGTGCGCGGATGAGCGAGATCGCGGTCCTCGACCCGGCGACTGCCAGGCAGATCGCCACGATCCAGGACATGGACGAGGCCGCCGTCGACGTCGCGGTCGCCCGCGCCCGTGCCGCGTTCGACGCCGGCGGCTGGTGGCCGGGCACGCCCGACGACGAGCGCGGGCGGGTGCTCGCCCGGGCGGCGCAGCTGCTCCGCGAGCAGGCCGACGAGTGGGCACGGCTGGAGTGCCAGGACGTCGGCAAGCCGCTGGCCGAGGCCGAGTGGGACGTCGCCGAGGCGGCCCGGATCCTCGACTACTACGCAGGCTGGCCGACCAAGGCGGCCGGGGAGAGCCACAGGTCTCGGCCACCGCGCTGTCGGTCGTGCTGCACGAGCCCGTCGGCGTCGTCGCGGCCATCACGCCGTGGAACTACCCGCTCCTCTTGGCCGTGCAGAAGGTCGCCCCGGCGCTCGCGGCCGGGTGCAGCGTGGTCCTGAAGCCCGCCGAGCAGACGCCGCTCACCGCCCTGCGGCTCCCCGCGCTGCTCCGCGACGCCGGGCTGCCCGAGGGTGTCTTGGGCGTGGTGACCGGAGGCGCCCGGGCGGGCAACGCGCTGGTCACCCACCCGGGCGTCGACAAGGTCTCCTTCACGGGATCTTCGGCGGTGGGCCGGCTGGTGCTGCGCAACGCCGCCGAATCCATCAAGCGGGTCAGCGTCGAGCTGGGCGGCAAGTCCCCCAACATCGTCTTCCCGGACGCGGACCTGCCGGCGGCGATCGCCGGTACCGCGGCCGGGGTCTTCGCGAACCAGGGCCAGATCTGCTCGTCGGGCTCCCGCGTCTACGTCCACACCGATGTCTACGACGACGTGATGTCGGGCCTCTGCGACCTGGCCTCGTCACTACGGCTGGGAGCAGGGCTAGACCCGGCGAGCACCATGGGACCGGTGGTCAGCCGGGCCCAGCAGGACCGGGTGTCGACGTACATCCGGCTCGGCGCGAAGGAGGGGTCGGTCGCCGCCTCCGGGACGCTGCCCTCGGACCCCTCGTTGGCGGACGGGTTCTTCGTCGAGCCCACCGTCCTCGAGGTCCCGCACACTGCCGCAGTCGCGCGCGAGGAGATCTTCGGACCCGTCATGTCGGTCATCCCCTTCACCGACACCGACGAGGTGGTCGGCTCGCCAACGACAGCCCCTACGGTCTCGCCGCGGCCCTCTGGACCTCCGACCTCAGTCGGGCGCTGTCGACCGCGCGCAGGATCCGGGCCGGCGTGGTCTGGGTCAACGACACCCAGGTCGCACCCGTCCAGGCACCGTGGGGAGGCTTCAAGCAGAGCGGCATCGGCCGCGAGCTCGGGGCGCACGGGCTGCACGACTACGTCGAGACGAAGCACCTCTACATCAACCACGCGTTCTGACGCCGCGGGTCAGTACACGTAGAAGCCTCGGCCGCTCTTCTTGCCGAGCAGGCCGGCATCGACCATGCGCGCCAGCAGCGGAGGCGCCGAGTAGAGCGGCTCCTTGAACTCGTCGTACAGCGACTCGGCGATGGCCCGGGTCGTGTCCAGCCCGATCAGGTCGAGCAGGCGCAGCGGCCCCATCGGGTGGGCGCAGCCGAGCACCATGCCGTTGTCGATGTCCTCCGCCGAGGCGAAGCCGGACTCGAACATCCGCACCGCGGAGAGCAGGTACGGCACCAGCAACGCGTTCACGACGAATCCGGCCCGGTCCTGCGCACGGATCACCTGCTTGCCGAGCACGTCGGTGAGGAACGCTTCCGCCCGAGCAGCCGTCGACTCACGCGTCAGCAGTGACGGGACGAGCTCGACCAGGGCCAGCACCGGCACCGGGTTGAAGAAGTGGATCCCGATCACGGCGCCGGGCCGCGACGTCGCCATGGCGAGCTTCATGATCGGGATGGCGGAGGTGTTGGAGGCGAGGATCGCGTCCGGCCGGACGACGACCTTGTCGAGGGTGCCGAAGACCTCCAGCTTGGTCGCCTCGTCCTCCGCGACCGCCTCGACCACGAGGTCGCGGTCGGCGAGGTCGCCCAGGTCCGTGGTGAACGCGAGCCGGGCGAGCGCGGCCTCCGCGCGGTCCTCCCCCAGCTTGCCGTTGCGCACGGCTCGCTCGAGCGAGCCCGTCAGCCGGGACCGGCCGCTCTCCACGGCCGCGAGCGCCTGCTCGGCCACGAGGACGTCGAGTCCCGCGCGAGCGCACACCTCGGCGATGCCGGACCCCATCAGCCCGCAGCCGACCACGCCGACCCGTCGTACGTCGTTCATGCCCGGTCCTGGTCTCCGTTGAGGGTTGCGTATGCCCAGCTGCTCGAGCAGCAGCGACGTGTCGCGATCCGAGTCGACGCAGCGGTCGATCAGCCGCTTGGCGAGAGCGATCGCATGGGGCGGCAGGGCGGCGAGCTCCTCGGCGAGGGCTACCGCCGCAGCGAGATGCCCGCCGGCCGGAGTCACCGAGCTGAGCAGTCCCCAGGCCAGCGCCTCGTCGGGCCCCATCCGGCGGCCGCGCAGGATGAGCTCGCGGGCCCGTGCCGGCCCCACCGCCTTCGTGAGCCGGTAGGTGCCACCGGAGCTCGGCACGATGCCGATGGCGACCTCGGGCAGGCAGAAGACCGCGGACTCGTCGGCCACCCGGAAGTCGGTGGCCAGGGCCAGCTCGAATCCCCCGCCGAAGCAGTAGCCCGCGATCGCGGAGACGGTCGGCTGCGGGAGCGCGGCGACGTCCTCGTAGACGCCACCGGACCCCCGGTAGTACTCCGCGATCGACGCCGTGGTCATCGCCGCCAGCTCCCCGGTGTCGGCACCGGCCGAGAACACCTGGCGACCCCCGGTGATGACCACGGCGCCCGAAGTGGAGACCGGGTCGCTGCGGATCGCGGCGTAGAGCTCGTTCTCGAGGTGCGCCGAGAGTGCGTTGAGCTTTGCCGCCCGTTCGAGCGTGACGACGGCGACCGGCCCTTCGCGTCGTACGTCGACGCGACCCTCGCTCACAGCGCTGCTGCCTCCGATCCCGGCAGCGCGAGCAGCTGGTCGGTGCCGCGCTTGTTCAGCTCGTTGGCGATCACCAGGCGCTGTACCTCGGAGGTGCCCTCCCAGATGCGGTCGACGCGCAGCTCTCTGTAAAGACGCTCGACCGGGTAGTCGCGCATGTAGCCACGACCGCCGAAGATCTGGACGGCACGGTCGACGACCCGGCCGGCCGCCTCGGAGGCCGAGAGCTTCACCATCGCAGCCTTGGCGTGCAGGGTCTTGCGGCTCGCGCCCTGGGTGAACTCCCAGGCCACCTGGTGCACCAGCGCTCGGTTGGTCGCGATGTCGACGGCGCTGTCCGCGAGCATCGCCTGGATGAGCTGGTACCCGATGAGGACGTTGTCGCCCTGCTCCCGCGTCTTGGCCCAGTCGAGCGCGAGGGTCAGTGCCCGCTCCGCCGCCCCCACGGTGCGCGCGCCGATCATCAGGCGCTCCTCGGTGAACCAGTCCCTGGTCAGGTCGTAGCCCTGGCCGATCTCCCCGAGCACGTGCTCCGGACCGACCTCGACGTCCCGGAACGCGAACTCCGGGTGCTCGTAGACGAAGGTGTGCATGTAGCGCGGCGTCCGCAGCAGCTCGACGCCGGGGCTGTCCTTGTCGACGATGAACATCGTCGGCTGGTCGTCGACCTTGGCCAGCACCAGGAAGTGGTCGGCGGCGTCGCCGACCGTCACGAACCACTTCTCACCGTTGATCAGGTAGCGGTCGCCCTTCCTGGTCGCGGTGGTCGTGATGCGCGACGGGTCGGAGCCGGCCGCCGCCTCGGTGATCGCGACCGCGTCCCGGCGTTCGCCCCGGATCCCGGGCGCGAGCCACCGCTCCCGCTGCTCAGGCGTGCACGCGCGCAGGGCGTTCGCCGGCCGCCACACGGTGTCCCAGAGCGCTCCGGTGAGCTTGCCGAGCTCCTCCTGTACGACGGCCTGCTCCAGGATCGTCAACCCTGCCCCGCCCCACTCGGCCGGGTGGTTGACCGCGTTCAGCCCGGCGTCTAGCACCGCCTCGCGGATGGTCGCGTGCGCCTCCGGCGGGAGCCCGTTGCCCTGCTCGCAGTCGTCCTCGAAGACCATGATCTTGCCGGCCAGGTCCGCGGCGCGACCCTTCAGCTCGGCCATCCGGTCGGTGTAGGTGAAGTCCATGGTTCTCAGCTCTCTCTGCTCGGGTTGGTGTCGGGCGTTGGAGGGGGCTCTGCGGCGCCCCAGGCGTCGACGCCGCCGTCGACGGTGATCGTGGTGCCGGTGACGTAGGAGCCGATCGGCGATGCCAGCGCACAGATGACGGCGGAGACCTCCTCGGGCGCGCCCAGCCTGCCGAGCGGTACGCCGCGAGCCCATCGGTCGACATCCACGGCCGGGTAGCCCTCGTGGAGGGCGTCCGTGGCGATGGTCCCGGCGGCGATGCACAGGGTGCGGACGCCATACCGGCTCCACTCCATCGAGAGGCCGGCCGCGAGGTTCTCGACGGCCGCCCTTGCGGCGGAGGCGTGCACCATCCCGGTGATGCCCCTCCGCGGGGAGAACGCCAAGAAGAAGATGGCGCCTCGACGGCGGGGAATCATCGATCGGCTCGCCACTTCGCGAGTCATGGCCCATGCGGTGTCGACCGAGGTGCGGTGCACGGCGCGCCAGCCCTTGAGCGGGATGTCCTCCGCCGGGCTGGTGAACTGACCACCGGTGCAGTTCACGAGGATGTCGACGCCGTCGTGGACGTCGAGGAGGTCGTCCACGACCCGGATGACGTCGTCGTCCTCCCGGAGGTCCGCGGTGATCGCGCGGCACTCGCCCCCGTCTGCATCAATGGCAGCGCGGGTCTCCTCGAGCGGGTCAGAACGCCGTCCACACACGACGACAGCGGCGCCGTGGGCCGCGAGGTCGATGGCGGTCGCCCGGCCGATGCCGGTGCCGCCACCGGTCACCAGAGCGACCTGTCCGGCCAGCGCATCGGGCGCCAGCACGTCCGCTGGGCGAGGAGCCATGTCGGCCGCGATCCTTTGACTGACGAGTTAGTTAGTGATTCGGTCGCTATCCAAGTGCAGCCAGACAGCGCCTGTCAAGCCACCGACCCAGTGACTGACCAGCCAGTCAACTTTGCTAGGGTCTCTGGGTGACCACCGCAGCGGCCGCCGCGCTCGACCCCCGCAAGCGAGAGATTCTGGAGGCGACCTGGCGCCTCATCGCCGAGCGCGGCTACCACGAGGTGCGAGTGGCCGACATCGCCGCGGAGGTCGGCACGAGCACCGGGACCGTGCACTACCACTTCCCAGGTAAGCAGGACGTGCTCGTGGAGGCACTGCGCTACTGCGTCGGTCAGGCGTTCGCGCGGCAGACCGAGGAGCTGCGCAAGCTCGACGACCCGCGGGAGCGGCTGCTCCGGCTCATCGACATGCAGCTGCCCAAGGCGGGCAACATCCGCGACGAGTGGAACGTGTGGGCCCAGTTCTGGGCCGAGGCCGCGATCCGACCCGAGCTCCGCCCCACGCACAACGACTTCTACGACCGGTGGCGGACCGCCATCCGCCGGATCGTCGAGCGAGGCGTTGAACAAGGTGTCTTCCGCGACGTCGACCCGGAGGGCTTCGCACTGCACCTGTCCGCCCTGACCGACGGACTCGCCATCCAGGTGCTGACCGGGTCACCTCACGTCTCGGTGTCGCGGATGCGGGACGCACTCTCCGACTTCTTGCGTGAGCAGCTGTTCGTGGCGCGGTGAGGCCGAATGACGATGAGCAGCGACGGCCCCGGTCAGAGCTGAAGCTCGGCTCGGAACGCGATCGCCGCGGTACCCGCAATGGACACCTCGATCCCGTCGTCCGGCCGCGTCCGCGCGACGACGTGGACATCGCCGGGTCGACCCATCGCCCACCCTTGACGCCCGGTGAACTTCAGCGCTCCGTCGGGTACGGGAGCCAGGCCGTACCGCACCAGATACGCGCCGAGCGGCCCGTGTCCGTTGCCGGTCACCGGGTCCTCAGGGATCCCGATGGCGGTGCGAACATGCGAGACCAGGTCAGCAGCCGATCATCTCCCGTTGCCGTGGTGAACACGAAGAAGCCGTTGCTGCCGACCTCCCGGCTGAGCGCCGTCAGTGCCGCCAGGTCGGGCTGCAGCCGGTCGACGACGGTTCGGCTGCGCAGCTCGGTCAGCACCTTGGAGTGACCGGTCGACACGACCTGGACGGGGACGACCTCGACGAGGTCGCCGTGATCAGCCCCGAGCGCGGTCACCAGCCGGTCGACCTGGCCCGCGTCGAGCTCGGGCCTGAGGTCCGCCACGCCCTGGTGCATCCCGATGTCGTTCAGGCGGGTTCCGAGGTCCCGGCGATGGTGAGGTCGAGCACCTGGGCCTCGCTGTGGACGACCTCGCGATCCCAGCCCGGTCGTGGCTGGGCGTGCAGGCGCCGGTAGTGCTCGGCGATGTCGTCGGGGTCGAAGTCCGTGCCCGGGGCGACCGGGCCGTCCACAGTCACCGTGGCGACATGAACCCCCGAGGGTGCGTACTGGGCGTCGAGTGCCTCCACCAGCGCTCGCACGCCCGCCTTGCCCAACGACAGGCTCAGGTAGTCGGGTACCGCTTCGGGCATGCCTCCGGTGATCAGGAACGTCCCGTGTCCCCGTGCGGCCATCTTCGGCAGCGTGTCGGCCGCGCTCGTGATCGCGCCCACGACGTTCACCGCATACGCCTGGAGGTGGCGCTGCACGTCCAGGTCGCCGAGAGAGTCCTGCTGGATGATGGCCGCGTTGTACACCAACACGTCGGGGACGCCGTACCTGTCCTCGAACCCCGCCAGCGCAGCACGTACCTGGTCCGGGTCGGTCGCGTCCGCCGTTGCCCGGTACGTCGGGGCGCCGGGGTCGGGCAGTGCCCGCCGAGCCGCGTCGAGGGTCGCCTCCGACCTGGCGATCAAGCCGATGGGGAACCCTTCGCGAGCGAAGACCCGCGCCACGGACGTCCCGATGCCCGGGCCGACCCCGATGACCACTGCTCCTGACACTGTGCTGCTCCCCTTCCGGTCGGTGGCTGTGCTCTCAGGAACCCGCGGACGCCCTGTCGGATTCCGTGGCTCGCCCGTGACCATGAACACGCGATGAGGACGTCACACCCGGCCCGGGAACCATGGGCCAGGGGACGCCCGCTAGCGCGAATTGCATGGACCGGGCATCACGCCCGCCGTAGGTTGCGGACGTGATGGAAGGATCAGTCGAGCCGGAGGCCTTCACGCCCTCGCTCGACGCATCCGTCGTTCAGGATCTGGTCCGACGCCTCCACGAGTCGGAGTCGAGACTCCCCGCACGACCACCGCTGGCCGACTGGTCCGCGGGTACCCCCGCCGCCTTCGCACGCGATCTGACCCGCCAATGGGCCACCGAGTTCGATTTCGACGCCTACCGAGCCGAGCTCCAGGCGCTCCCCCACCTTCAGATCACGATCGACGGCGCGCGGACGCACTTCCTGCACGCACGGAGTCCCCATCCGCAGGCCAGGCCGATCATCGTCACCCATGGGTGGCCCAGCTCATTCCTGGAGATCGTGCCCCTGCTCGACCGCCTCACCCGGCCCGAGAAGTACGGCGGGGAGGCGAACGACGCGTTTCATGTGGTCGTTCCATCGATGCCCGGCTTCGCCTACTCGGACGCGCTCGAGCCCATCGACCGGATGACGGCCGCTTCGATCGCGGACAGATGGCGGATCCTGATGACGCGGCTCGGGTACGACTCGTTCTTCGCGTCGGGAAGCGACGTCGGCGCCCGGGTCACGGCCTGGTTGGCGGTCCGGCACCCCGACGCGGTTCGTGGCGCCCACATGGACACCAACGCGCTGAGCCCCGTTGCTACCCCCGGGGTTCACGACGCCGTACTGACGGACGAGGAGCAGGAGTGGCTCGATCGGATGGAACGGTGGTCAGACACGGATGGGGCCTATCACCACCTTCAGGGCACCAAGCCGCTGACCGTTGCTCTCGCAGTCGCCGACTCTCCTCTGGCGCTTCTGGGTTGGGTGAGCGAGAAGTGGCACGCGTGGAGCACGTTGGACCTCTCGACTCCCTCGGCCAGGAAGATCCTGCTCACGCTGCTGACGCTCTACTGGACCACGAACTCTCTCGGCTCGTCCGTGCTGCACTACTACGCGCACGACCTGCCGCCCGGCCCTCGCCCCTCGTTGACGCCCGACGCCGCGCCCATCTCGCTGTACGCCAGCGAGGCCGAGATCGGCGGCGTTCCACCCGAGTCCCTGGCGCGTCGGCAATTCCACGAGCCCCGTTGGACCGTCCTTCCTCGCGGAGGCCACTTCATGGCGATCGAGGAACCGGACCTGCTGGCAGCGGACATCCGGGCGTTCGCCGCGAACCTGTGAGACGTGCTAGCGGCGGTTGTCAGGCCTGTAGTCGGCGTCCGTGACGTGCTCGAGCCACGTGGTGGTGGCGGCCGGGTCGTCGGCGTTGTCCAGCATCGCCAGGTGCTCCATGAAGGAGTCGGGCGCGGCGCCGTGCCAGTGCTCCTCCCCCGGCGGGCAGTAGACCGTCTGGCCGGGGTACCCGCTCGACCTTCGCCCCGCCGCGAGACTGCACCCACGCGACGCCCTGGGTCACGTGCAGCGTCTGACCGCGGGCATGGGAGTGCCAGGCCGTGCGGGCGCCGGGCGCGAACCGCACCTTGGCCACGATCATTCGCTGGCCCTCGCTCGCGGGGACGGCGATGCGGGTCCAGCCAGACGTCGCCGGTGAACTGCTCGGGCGGGTTCTTTGTCGTCGGCGTACGCGGGTCGATCTGCATGCGCGCTGCTCCTCAGGCCTCGGGGATCTCGATGCGCCGGCTCTCGCGGGTCATCGCTTCGGGCTCGGGACCGCCGCGGACGCCGGTGTCGAGGGCGTCGATGGCGGCGAGCTGGTCGGCGGTGAGCTCGAAGTCGAAGACGTCGAGGTTCTCCGCCATCCGCGACGGGGTGACCGACTTCGGGATGGCCTGGCGGCCCTGCTGCAGGTGCCAGCGCAGCATCACCTGGGCCGGCGTCTTGCCGTGCGCCGTGGCGATCTCGTTGATCGTCGGGTCCTCGAGGGTGCTCCGCCTGGCCTCGCCGTACCGGGGTAGAAGGTGATCCCGCCGATGGGCGACCAGGCCTGGCGTCAGGATGCCGTGCTCGTTGTTGACCGCGAGCAGCTTCGGACTGGCGGAAGTAGGGGTGCACCTCGATCTGGTTCACCGCCGGGATCACCTGGGTCTCGGCCAGCGAGCCGCGAGAGGTGGTCGGGCATGAAGTTGCTGACCCCGATCGCGCGCACCTTGCCGTCGGCCAGCAGCCGTCTCCAGCGCCCGGTAGGCGCCGATCGTGAGCTCGAACTCACTGGGCAGCGCCTGGTGCAGGATCAGCAGGTCGATCGGGTCGATCCCGAGCTTGCCGGCGCTCTTGTCGAAGGCGTGCAGCGTCTCGTCGTAGCCGTAGTCGCTGATCCAGACCTTCGTCTCGACGAAGATCTCCGAGCGGTCGAGCCCGGAGCGACGGATCCCCTCGCCGACCTCGCGCTCGTTGAGGTACGCCGCGGCGGTGTCGATGTGGCGGTAGCCGGCGGCCAGCGCCGTCTCGACGGCCGTCACCGTCTCGTCCGGCGGCGTCTGGAAGACGCCGTACCCGAGGGCCGGCATCTCGACGCCGTTGTTCAGCTTCAGCGTCTGGGATGTCCATGACGTCCACGCTAGGATCGACGCGCGCCGGCTGGGAGAGCCTGCTGTGACCGGTACCGGCCCAGTCCCCCTCACGAGTCGGGACCATGACAGCCAGCGCGACCACCAACGCGGCCGTAAGCAGCACGCTGCTGCCGGTCAGCGCGGCGCCGACGTGCTCGGCCACGGCCGCCGGGCCGTCGAGACCGGTTGCCGGCGTGCGCGGCAGACCGCGACCAGGACCGCAAGACCCGAGGGCCATGCCGAGTTGGTGGGCGGTGTTGACGCAGCCCGGAGGCCGCACCGGCGTCCGTCGGCTCAGACGCCGGCGATCCCGGCGGTGGTGAGCGGCGCGAACGCGAGACCCTGGCCGGCGCCGATCAGCACCATGGGCAGCGCGACCGCGGTCAGGTAGGCGTCGCCGACCCCGACCCGGCTCAGCCACGCCATGCCCGGCCAGCGTCAGCGCCGATGCCCGCCGGCCAGCAGCACGGCGTTGCGGATCCGTGGCGCCGAGCCGCGGGATCGCCAGCGCGACGGCGAAGTTCACCAGCGTCATCGGCAAGAACCCGAGACCGGCCTGGAGCGGGGTGAAGCCGAGAACGTCCTGCAGGTACTGGGTGGTGAAGTAGAAGAAGCCGATCATCGCGCCCAGGTAGAGCATCCGGGCGGCGTAGGCACCGCTGCGCTCGCGACTGCGGAACAGCCGCAGCGGCATGATCGGCTGCTCGGCGCGCGCCTCGTTGACCACCAGCGCCAGCCAGCAGGACCGCCGCCGACGACGAGGCGCCGATCACCGCGGGCCGAGCCCCAGCCGGCCTCGGCGGACTCGATGATCCCGAAGACCAGCGCGCCCATGCCGAGCGTGGCGCACAGGGCGCCGACGACGTCGAAGCGGCCGCGCTGGCGCGGCGGTCTCGGCGAGTACGGCGCCGGGCGCCGACGATCATGGCGACCGCGATCGGCACGTTGACGAGGAACGCCGCCCGCCAGGAGATCCAGTCGGTCAAGCGCGCCACCGACGACGCAGGCCGAGGCTGGCGCCGATGCCGGCGGTGGCGCCGTACCAGGCGACGGCGCGGCTGCGCGCTCGCGTCCCTCGAAGTACGCGGTGAGCAGTGACAGCGAGGTCGGGGCGACGATCGCGGCACCGATGCCCTGCAGTGCCCGGGCGGCGATCATCCACCAGCCGGTCGGTGCCAGGCCGATCAGCAGCGACGCGGCGCCGAAGATCGCGAGCCCGGCGACGAACAGCCGGCGCCGGCCGACGAGGTCGCCGGCGCGGCGCCGAGCAGCAGCAGGCCGCCGAAGACCAGCGTGTAGGCGTCCTGGACCCAGGACAGCCCGGTCGGCGTCAGGTCGAGGCCGGCTCGGATGCTCGGCAGCCCGGTGAAGATCACCGAGTTGTCGAGCAGGATCATGAAGTAGCTGATCAGGATGATCGCGAGGATCGCGGCCGGACTGCTGGTTCGAGTCATATCGGGCGCGGGGCAGCGTCGATCTCGGCAATGACCTCGGCAGGTTCGGCGTCGAGCGGCAACGTGTCCGGGTCGAGGACGCCGTCGTAGGCGCCGGCGGGGTCGGACCGCAGCGCGGCAAACAGGCCTGCGACATCTTCCTGTTCGGCTCCGGTCTCGGCGACGAGTTCGAGCGTCTTGCGATCAGCGTCCGGCGAGGACAGCCCGGCCAGAAGCACGCGGGCGATCTGGTCGCGTGCGATGGCACCGTCCTTCGGGCTGCCGTCGCGGCGGGTGTCGCCCTGGAGGAAAACCATGCGCCGTTGGTCATCGCGGTTGTAGTCGAACCAGCTCGGCCGCACGATCGTGTACGCCTGGCCGCTACGGCGTACCAGCCGCTCCGCGCGGCGCTTCCAGTCGTGTGCTTCGGTGCTTCGGTTGTGGCTGCTGTCGTGGACGGTCACACCGATGGACGTCATGAGGGAGACCCGCACAGATCTGGATCCAACCGCGGCGAGGACGTTGCGGACAACTCCAAAGTCGATGCGTTCGGCCTCGCCGACGCCACCGTGCGAACCGTGAGTGAAGACAACGGCGTCGATGCCCTCGACCGCCGCTGTCAGCGTTGACGGGTCGGTTCCATCGCCGACGACGAGCTCGGCGCCGTCGGGCAGTATCTGTTCGGCTCGCGCCCGGTCACGGACCAGAGCGATCGTCCGATGCCCGGCGGCGACGGACTGCTCAACCACGTGGCGGCCGATGCTGCCAGTCGCTCCGACAACGAGGACATTCAAGTTCGTTGTGGTCACGGCTGGACCAGCACCTTGAGCGCCTGCGGTCGTCCATGGCCGCGTAGCCCTTCGGGCGTGTCGTCGAGGCCGACGGTGCGGTCGAAGACCTTGCCCGGCTGCGACGGTGCCGTCGAGGACGGCCGGCAGCAGCTGCTCGATGTAGGCGCGGACCGGGGCGGGGCCGCCGGTCAGGGTGATGTTGGGGCCGAAGAGGCTGCCGAAACCGACCGGCGCCTCCTCGTACTGCGGCACGCCGACCCGGCTGATGACGCCGCCGGGCGCGGACGACGCCGACGGCCTGCTCGTAGGCCGGCAGGTGGCCGACCGCCTCGAGGACGATCGGGCTGCCGCCGTCGGTGAGGTCGCGGACCTTGGCGATGCCCTCCTCGCCGCGCTCGGCGACGACGTCGGTGGCGCCGAACTCGCGGCCGAGGTCGGTGCGGGCCTGGTGGCGGCCCATCAGCACGATCTGCTCGGCGCCGAGCTGCTTGGCCGACAGCACCGCCAGCAGGCCGACCGCGCCGTCGCCGATCACGGTGACGGTACTGCCCGCGGTCACGCCGCCGCGGACGGCGGCGTGCCAGCCGGTGCCGTACACGTCGGACAGGGTCAGCAGGCCGGCCAGCAGGTCGTCGTCGGTGTCGTCGTCGACGCCGGGCACCTTGACCAGGGTGCCGTCGGCGAGCGGGACGCGGACCGCCTCGGCCTGACCGCCGGCGGTGCCGATGCCCGGGTCGTTCCAGAATCCGCCGTTGACGCACGAGGTCTGCAGACCGGCGCGGCAGAACTCGCACGTGCCGCACGAGACCGCGAACGGGGCGATGACGAAGTCGCCCGGCGCTCAGAGTGGTGACCTCGGAGCCGATCTCCTCGACGACGCCGATGAACTCGTGGCCCATGGGTGCGCCGTCGGTCGAGGCCGGCATCGAGTGGTAGGGGTGCAGGTCGCTGCCGCAGACGCAGGCGCGCACCACGCGCACGAGGGCGTCGGTGGGCTGCTGGATGGTCGGGTCGGGGATGTCGATGACGCGGACGTCGCCCGCGCCGTACATGTAGGTGGCTCGCATGCCATCCAGTCAACGCCGGTCGGCAGCGCCGCGGGAGTGCCTGTCGTGCCCGGTACTGGCAGTGCCTCCCTCGGGCTGGACGACGTGCCTACGGTGGACTCATGAGCACCATCGACCTGCGCGCCGAGATCCGCGACTTCCTCAGCAGTCGCGGCGCGCGCGCATCACGCCCGAGCAGGCCGGCCTGCCGGCGTACGGCGGCAACCGCCGCGTGAAGGGCCTGCGGCGCGAGGAGGTCGCCATGCTCGCCGGCGTCTCGGTCGACTACTACGTCCGCATGGAGCGCGGCAGCCTCGCCGGCGCCTCCGAGAGCGTGCTCGACGCCCTGGCCGACGCGCTCCAGCTCGACGAGGCCGAGCGGACCCACCTCTTCGCCCTGGCCAGGGAGAGCGGCGCACGCAGCACCCGCCGCAAGCGCACCGCCGCCGGCCAGCGTCCGGCCGGCAATCCAGCAGGTGCTCGACGCCATGACCGACGCCCCCGCCTGGGTGCGCAACGGCCGGCACGACATCGTGGCGATGAACCAGCTGGCCCGGGCGCTCTACTCCCCCGTGCTCGCCGACCCCCGCCGCCCGGCCAACACCACCCGCTTCGTCTACCTCGCACCCCGAGCAGCCGAGGAGTTCTTCGTCGACTACGACGGATCGCCAACGACGCCGCCGCCATGCTCCGGCTCGAAGCCGGCCGCAACCCCCACGACAAGGCGCTCATCGAGCTGGTCGGCGAGCTCTCCACCCGCAGTCCGAGCTCTTCCGCCAGCGCTGGGCGTCCCAGGACGTGCAGTTCCACCGCAGCGGCCAGAAGCGGCTGCGCCATCCCGTCGTCGGGCAGCTCGACCTCGACTTCGAGTCGATGGAGCTCCCCTCCGAGCCCGGGCTCCAGCTCAACGTCTACACCGCCCCGCGGACATCCCACCGCCGACGCGCTCAAGCTCCTCGCCTCCTGGGCCGCCTCCCAGGAGGACCTGCCGACCGAGGCGGTCAGGAGCTGACGTCGCGCCGGGCGAACAGCCAGGCGGCGAGAGCCACCAGCCCAGCGGTGGTCACCGCGAGCGCGGTGGCGGCGGCACCTTGCGAGATCGTGGCGCCCTCGAGGCGAAGCAGCGGGGTCAGCAGCCCGTACGGGAGGTACGCCGCGGCGTCGCCGATGAACATGCCGACGACCTTCTCTGCCACGAAGGTCCCCACGATGACCATGACCGCCGCTGACTGACTGCGGAAGATCACCCCGCAGCAGACGCCGATCAGGCTGAACGCGACGACGGCGAAGAGAACCGCGGCGACGATCTGCGGCGTCATGTCCATGCTCCGGTCCTCGGCCGCGAGCATCGGCAGCCCGACGGCGAGGCCGATACCCAGCGCCAATGCCCCGACGAACAGGCCGAGCAGGCCGTGGACGCTCAGCGTGGCCATGAGCAGCCTGGCCCGTCGTGGTGTGGCGAGCAGACGTTGCGTCATGGTGCCGTAGCGGTACTCACCGCCGACCCGCATCGCGGCGAACAGCGCCAAGGCGACGGCGACCAGGATCCCCGCACTTGCCGTCAGCGGCTCGCGGAGCTGGGTGGCGGTGGACATGCCTTCGGTGCCTGCGTCGGACAGCGAGGCGCCGGTGATGCCGGCGACCAGCGCCACCAGGATGAACAGCACTGCATACCCGGAGCGCAAGGTGCGCAGGCGGACGACGTCCGCGTAGAGCATGGTCATCATGTTCTGGCCTCCTCGGCCGGGTCGGACGTCAGGTTGAGGAAGGTCTCCTCGAGGTTGCTGGTGACGGTCGAGATCTCATGGATCACCACGGCGTTGTCGAACGCGATCTGCCCGATGGTCTCCGTGGTGGAGCCGCTGACGACCAGGACGCCCGGTTCGTCGGTGAGCACCTGAAGACCGCTGGCGATGAGTGCGGCAGCAAGGACGGTCGGGCTTGCGCAACGGATGCGGATGGACCGCTCGGCGCCCTGGGCGAGGAGCTCGGCGAGAGGTTGGTGGGTGACGAGCCGCCCGTGGTCGATGACGACCACGTCGTCGACGGTCTGGGCGACCTCGGCGAGCACGTGGCTGGAGACCAGGATGGTGCGGCCCTCATCGGCCAGGGCCCGTAGGAAGTCGCGCAGCCATCGGATGCCCTGAGGATCCAGGCCGTTGGCCGGCTCGTCGAGCACCAGGATCTGTGGGTCGTGCATCAACGCCGTGGCCAGCCCGAGCCGCTGCTTCATCCCCAGCGAGAAGCCACCGACCCGCCGGTTCGCCGCCGCGGACAGCTCGACCAGCTCGAGGACCTCGTCGACGCGTCGCGACGGCGCCCGACCGTCGGCCGCGATGGCTCGGAGGTGGTTGCGGGCACTGCGCGCCGGATGGGCGGTCGCCTCGAGCATGGCTCCGACCTGGTTCAGCGGGTTCACGAGGTCGCTGTAGTGGCGGCCGGCGATCATGGCCGAGCCTTGGGTGGCTTCCACGAGGCCGAGCAGTGCTCGCAGCGTGGTGCTCTTGCCCGATCCGTTGGGACCGAGGAAGCCGGTGATGCTGCCGGCAGCGACGGAGAAGGTCAGGTGATCAACGGCGCGGACGTCGCCGTAGTCCTTGGTGAGGTCGTGAACCTCGATCACGGGCGTCGCTGCGGTGTCTGTTCGATGGTCATTCATCGCGTTCTCCAGGTCGTTGGGCGGGTACGCCGGACGGGACGGACTCGCGAGGATCGCCGGCGACGATCGGCGCCAGCCGCTTCAGTGAGCTCTCCTCCGAGGCGCGCTTGAGCAGGCTGTTGCGCAGCGCGACGGCGATCGGATGACGCGCCAGCGCGACCTTGGACATCCGCCGGGACTGGGTCACCGCCATGGTCGCCGTCGAGAGACGACGTTCGCTGTAGAGCCGAAGGCCCGACGCGGGATCGGTCGCCTCGCTGAGCGCTCGGGCCACCGCCTCACCGTCCTCGATCGCCTGGCAGGCGCCCTGTCCGAGGAGAGGCAGCATCGGGTGAGCGGCATCCCCGAGCAGCGCCACCCGGCCGAACGCCAGGCTGGACGGCACGCGACGGTCGTAGAGGTCGTTGCACAGAACCGTGTCCGCGTCGGTCGCCTCGATGAGCTCCGGGATCGGGCTGTGCCAGGAGCCGAAGCGGCGAAGCAGGGCTTCCTTGTCGGACCCCGCGACCTGGTCGGACTCGCGGGCCTTGCTCGCGGCGTACCAGTAGAAGGCGTCCGCGCCCAGGCTCTGCACGCCGAACAGGGAGCCGTGGCCCCAGTACTCGCTCGCGGCGAGCTCGCTCGGCCAGGCTTCGGTCGACCGACACGACGGCCCGCCACGCCCGCAGGCCGGAGTGGCGCGGCTCGCCGTCAGCGACGGTCGCCGCTCGGACCATCGAGCGCAGACCGTCTGCCCCGATGAGGACGTCGCCTTGCTCGGAGCCACCGCCGTCGAAGCCGAGTCGGACGCCGTGGTCGTCCTGGTCGAGCGTCACGCACCTGCTGCCGAGGCGAAGGGCCTCGTGACCGAGCGCCTCTCGCAGGATCTCGTGGAGGGCCGCGCGCCGGATCATGATCAGCGGCGCCCCGAAGCGGGCCTCGATCCGGTCGGTGGACGATCGGTGCAGCGACGCGCCGCGCCAGTCCCTGATCTCGTTGTCGATGACGCGACGTCCGTTCGCCTCGACGGCCTCCCCGACGCCCAGACGCCGCAGCGCGTTGATCGCGTTCGGCCACAGCGAGATCCCGGCTCCGACCTCACGCAGCTCGGCCGCCTGTTCGAGTACGACGACGTCGAACCCAGCCCGTCGCAACGCGAGGCCGGCGGTGAGACCGCCCATGCCGGCGCCGACGATCAGGACGCGCATGACGACGCGCCCTTCCTGGCAACGTGACTCCTGGACGAGGTGCACATGTCTTCTCCATTC
Source organism: uncultured Actinomycetota bacterium (assembly GCA_963813615.1). Taxonomy (GTDB): domain Bacteria; phylum Actinomycetota; class Actinomycetes; order Propionibacteriales; family Nocardioidaceae; genus Nocardioides. The sequence continues at coordinate 50,987 of CAWFAE010000012.1, read as the reverse complement.
ATCGCAAGGTGGCCGGTCACGGGGTTCCGGCCTGGTGGTCGTCGCTCTCGGCGGGGCTCGCCTCCTGGACGGAGATCAGCTCGACCGCGAGGTTGCGGAGGTGTTCGAGCAGTCCGTAGAACTGGCTCAGGTCCAGCGGCTCGGTGTCGATCCGGGTCTCGTCGAGGCCGGTCTCTGCGGAGATGCCCGGGAACGCACTGGCGAAGCGTTGGCTGAGCCTGCCTCGCACGACGATGGTGTACCGCACCGATCGCATCTGCTACCTCCTCGGTCGTTCGATCTGAGGGCAGACTCTTCGACCTACCTAGGTGAGCTGTCATCACCCAGACAGCGACTCACCCAGGGTGAATTTGGCGGCGCGTGCTGCAGCGCAGCCGTCAGAGCAGCTCGAGCTCGCGGGCCCGGCCCACGGCGTCGCTGCGCGTCCCGACGCCGAGCTTCCGATAGATGCTCTTGGAGTGCGACTTCACGGTGTTGAACGAGATGAACAAGGCATTGCCGATCTCCCGCTGTGAGAGCTGGCTGCCGAGAAGCCGCAACACGTCGAGCTCTCGTTCGCTGAACTCCTCGACGAGGGGCGCCGACGAGCCGACCGGCCGGCGGGGCACCGACAACCGATCCTCCGCCTTCCTGACCATCGACGACACAACCGGTCCGGGGTCGGAGCAGGACAGCAGCGTCGACCGTGCCTCACCCACGTACGCGCGCGCGGCCGTCCGGTCTCGCTCAGAGTCCGCCACCAGGGCGCGGGCCACCAGGGCGTGGATCGTCTCGACCGGGCCGCTCCCCCGCCCGGCCACCTCGAGGGCTCGATCCAGCGCGGCCCGAGCCTCTTCGTTGCGTCCAGCGCGGGTGAGCAGACCCGCTCGTGCGGTGTGCGCGGCCGAGTTGACCCAGTACTCCTCCAGGCCGGAGGCCCTCGAGAGCTCGAGAGCCGCCTCGGCCCGGCCGGCGGCGCGGTCGACGTCACCTTCCGTCAGGTTGGCCAGGGCGAGCAGCCCCAGGCAGGCGACCGCGGTGGCGCCACCGGTCCGATGGTTGGCGCCGCGTACGCCGACCTCGCCGTCGACCGACGGGAGCGTGGCCGACTGACAGCGCTCGAGCGCGTCCTCCAGGCGTTCGAGACCTTCCTGGCTGTCACCCAGCCAGTAGGTCGCGGCTCCCAGCCAGGTGTAGGTGAAGGGATCCCAGAGTGATGCCTCACCCGGGAGGTCGATCGCCTCCAGGGCGCGATTCGCGACAGGCTCCGAGGTCACCGGTCAGCCAGTTGTTCACGCTTCGCAGGCAGCCCGCGGCCGCGATCCCGGACGGGAATCCGTCGTGGAACGGGCCGGCCGCGGGGGCCTCGGCGGCCAGCTCGATCCATGGCGCCACCTCGTCGAGCTGCCCCGACCCGATCGCGGTGACCGCGCTGGCGACGCACAGTCGCGCATCGCCCCGATGGACGTCGGGTGGCAGGGCTGCCAACCAGGTCTGGATGGTCTGGTGGCGGCCCTGGTAGGACAGCGGGCGCCACGCGGCTGCCACCATCTCGACGGCGTCGGCGATGTCTCCCGCCGCGATCGTGTGCAGGATCGCCTCCGACGTCTCGCCCGCACCGCGCAGCCACCGCGCGGCCCGGCGGTGAGCCTCGACCGCCTGCTCCGGCTCGGTGACGAGCAGCTCGTGGCGCAAGAGGTCCCGGAACAGGTGGTGGTACCGGTACCAGTGCCGCCTGTTGTCCAGTGCCACGACGAAGGAGTTGGACTCCTCCATCTGTCGCAGGATCTCGGCGGATCCGCTCCCGCCCGTGACCTCGTCGCACAGCTCCGGACACAGCCTCTCGAGTACGGACGTGGGCAGCAGGAAGTCGTGGACGTCGGCGGGCTGGCCGTTCAGGACCTCGGAGGTGAGGTAGTCGACGACGTTGCGGTCGTCCCCGGCGAACGTGGCGATGAAGTCGTGCGCGTCGTCTCGGCCCCGCAGGGACAGGGCGGCCATGTAGAGGCCGGCCGGCCAGCCCTCTGTCCGGTCGACGAGCCGGGCAACGTCAGCAGGATCGAGCCCCAGCCCCTGGTGCTCGTTGAGCAGGCTGGTCGGCCTCGGCGACCGAGAACCCGAGGTCGCGCGACCGTTATCTCGAGCAGGTCGCCCCGGGCCCGATGCCGTGCGACGTGGAGCGGCGGCTCGATCCTCGTCGAGATCACCAGCTCGACCCCGGGCGGCGCGTGGTCCAGGAGGAAGGACACCGCCTCGTGCACCTCCGCGCTGGAGATCAGGTGATAGTCGTCGATCACCAACGCAGACCCGTCGGGCAGGGCGTCCAGCTCGTTGATCAGCACCGGCAGCACTTCGTCGACGATCGCCGGCGCCGGGAGTCGTGAGGAGCGCCAGTGACCGCTCCCCGATCGTCAGCAGCGACCGTCCGGAGCGCCTCGATCGCATACCTGAAGAAGCGCACCGGGTCGTTGTCACCGCTGTCGAGGGACAACCAGGCGAAGGGTCGGTTCGCGCCCTCGGCCGAGAACCACGCCGACAGCAGACTCGACTTGCCCCAGCCGGCCGGGGCGCGGATCAGTGTCAACCGGCGCGCTGAGCCGCTGCACAGGTAGCCGAGCGGGACCGGTCGGGAGACGAGCTCACGCGCCACAGGCGGATGCAGCTTCGTACGGATCAGGGTCCCGCTCGCTGCCGCAGCCTGGGGCACCTCCTCACGGTACTGCCGCGCTGCAGGCGAACCACCCTGGGTGATCGAGCCGCTGGGTGAAGACAACTCACCCAGTCCGCCCGAACTGTGGGGTCGAACAAGGTCGCTGACCCGGGAGGATCACCATGCTCACTGTTTCCCAAGAAGGCCGAGAGGCGCGCACACATCGCGCGACGCTGCCCGTCATCATGCTGGCGCTGGCCACCGTCGTCTCGGCTGTGGCCTCGCTCAACGTCGCCATCCCGTCGATCGCGCGGGACACCCATGCCACCCAGACCCAGCTGTCGTGGATCATCGACGCCTACGCGTTGGTGTTCGCCGCGTTGCTGCTGCTCGGCGGGGCGGTCGGCGACCGCTACGGCCGGCGTCGCGCCCTGATCGTGGGGCTCGTCATCTTCGGCGGGGCGTCGCTCGCGGCCATGATGGTCAGCGGCCCCACCGCGTTGATCGTCCTGCGCGGCGTCCTCGGCGTCGGTGCCGCGCTGGTCATGCCGGCGACGCTGTCGACGATCACCAGCACCTTCCCTCCCGAGCAGCGACCGCGAGCGGTCGGTGCGTGGGCGGGCGTCGCCGGAGCCAGCGCCATCCTCGGCCTGCTCATGTCCGGCCTGCTGCTCGAGGTCTGGTCGTGGCAGTCGGTCTTCGGCCTGAACGTCGTGCTGGCCGCTGTGGCGATCATCGGAGTCGCCCGCGTCGTTCCGGAGTCCGCCGAGCCCGGCGCACCCCGCCTCGATATGGTCGGTGCGGCCCTCACCGTCGGGGGCCTGGGAGCCCTCGTGTACTCGGTGATCGAGGCACCCACTCACGGCTGGGACAGCCCCCACACGCTCGTGGGCATCGCGATCGGCCTCCTGATCCTCGCCGGGTTCGTGTGGTGGGAGCTCTCGCGACCGAACCCGCTGATCGACCCTCGCCTCTTCCGCAACCGCGCCTTCTCGGCCGCGAGCCTGTCGATCACCGTGCAGTTCTTCGCGTTCTTCGGCCTGGTCTTCCTGCTGTTGCAGTACCTCCAGCTGGTGCGCGGTGACACGCCGCTGGTCGCCGCGCTCAGCCTGGTTCCGATGGCGCTCGCCATGATGCCGAGCGCACGAGGGATCGCGCCCCGGCTGTCGCAGCACATCGGAGCGATGCGGGTCTGCGTCCTCGGGCCTCGCGCTGATCACCGGCGCACTGGTCGTGCTGTCGCGACTGGACGCCGAGAGCTCGTACTGGCTGCTGCTGACCGGCCTGGTTCCGCTCGGCGCCGGCATGGGCCTGGCCATGACCCCGGCGACCACGGCGATCACCGACGCGCTGCCGGTCGCCAAGCAAGGAGTCGGATCCGCGATGAACGACCTCGCTCGCGAGCTGGGCGGAGCCCTCGGGATCGCCGTCCTGGGCAGCCTGCTGCAGTCGACGCTATCGCAGCAACCTGGACGTGGACGGGACTGGCGGATCCGGCCGCGGAGCAGGCCCGCTCGTCGCTCGCCCTGGCCGCGCAGCTCGGCCCATCGGTCAAGCACGAGGCGCAGGTGGCCTTCTCCGACGGCATGCAGGTGGCGTTCCTGTGCGCCGCGGTCGTGGTGGCCGTGACCGCCGTCATCGTGGTCGGCCTGATGCGGGGTACGGCGGACTCGCGAGCGCACTCCGGCCGGGACGACGACGCGATGAGCACCGAGGTGGCCCCGGCGTACACTCGCTGGCATGCCGACATCCGCGACGGAGGTCGAGGATGTCGGGGGCGCTGGGCGCCCGATCATCCGGTCGAAGCTGGAGGCTCCCGTCCCGCGTCGGCGCATCTCGCGCCGCGACCTTCTCGAGTTCTGTGCCGCCTCACCGCGCAAGCTGACGCTGATCCGTGCCCCCGCCGGATGGGGCAAGTCGACGCTGCTCGCCGACTGGCACGAGCTCGAGAGCGAGAGCGCGGCCGTTCGCCTGGGTCGCACTCGACGGCGGCGACAGTGACCCGGTCCGGTTCTGGACCTACCTCATCCATGCGCTCCGCACGCTCGACCCGAGCGCGGGCCGGGTCTCGCTCCCCTTGCTCCGGGCGCCGCGAGCCAACGTCGTCGACGACGTACTGCCCGCGCTCTTCAACGAGCTCACGGAGCTGCCGCAACCCGGTCCTGCTCGTGCTCGACGACTACCACCTGGTCAGGAATCCGGAGATCGACGAGGGCCTCGCGTCGTTCCTCGAGCACCTTCCGCGAACCGTGTCGCTGGTCCTCTCGAGCCGTTCCGAGCCGGCGCTCCCGCTGGCCCGCCTCCGCGCTCGTGGCGAGCTGGCCGAGATCGACGCCCAACAGCTGCGCTTCTCGGAGGAGGACGCCGACCACTTCCTGAACGGCCTGCACGGACTGGGACTCGATCGCGACGACGTGATCCGGCTCCGCGACCTGACGGAGGGCTGGGCGGCCGGTCTCTACCTGGCAACGCTGGCCATCCGCGACCGAGCGAGCGCTCACGAGTTCATCGACGCATTCGCGGGCGACGACCGCCATGTCGTCGACTACCTGAGCTCGGAGGTTCTCTCGGGGCTGTCCGAGGAGACCAGGCGGTTCCTGCTCGAGACCGCGGTGCTCGAACGCCTCTGCGCTCCCCTCTGCGACGCCGTCACCGACCGGACCGGCTCGGTGCGAGTGCTGCGCGAGCTCGAGCGCTCGAACTTCTTCCTCATCCCGCTCGACACGAAGCGCGAGTGGTACTCCTACCACCACCTCTTCAGGGAGCTGTTGCGACACGAGCTCGCGCTCGACGACCCCGAGCACGCTCACGTGCTCCACCGCCGGGCGAGCGCCTGGCACCGTGAGCACGGCGACCCGTCCGAGGCGATCCATCACGCCACTGCTGCCACGGATCTCGACGATGCGTCCGAGCTGATCCTCCGCTACTGGATCGAGTTCCGGAACGACGCTCGTCTCGAGACCTTGATCGCCTGGATCGACGACCTCCCGCCCGCGACCGTCTCGGCGGACCCCCGGCTGTGCCTGGTGCGGGCATCGACCCTGCAGGAGGTGGGCCGGATCGCCGAGGCCGAGCAGTATCTCGACGCGGCCGCCAAGGGCGCCGCCGACGACGGCTCGCTCCAGGCCGGCCCGGCGTCGGTGGCGTCCGGCGTGGCCGCGTCGCAGGCGATCAACCTGTACTTCTTCGGCGATGTCCGCGGGATAGCCGAGACGGCCCGACCAGCCCTCGAGCGTGAGGAAGCCGGCTCCGACTACTGGCGCAGCGCCCTCCTCACCACCTACGGCGTCTCGCATGTTCTTGGGCGGCGACGCCCAGGCCGCCTCGGCCCTGCTCGACGAAGCGGTGACGGCGAGCGCGAGGTCCCACCACTCCCTGGCGCTGGTTCATGCCCTCGGCTGGTGCGCCCTCGTCCATGCGGAGCTCGGTGAGTCGGACCGCGCCGACCGGGCCCTGGCCGACGCCGACGCGCTACGGCGCAGAGAGCCCGGGCTGGCGAACTACTTCGGCATGTCGATGACGCATGTCGCTCGGGGAGAGCTGCTCCAGAGGCAGGACCGTCTGGAGCGAGGCCGACGAGGCACTGACCCGCGGCACCGAGCTGGCTCGACGGGGCAACGCCAAGTTCGACCTCTGCCTACGGGCTGCTCACCCACGCGGGCGTGAAGGCCAGGCTCGGCGATCGCGCCGCCGCAGAGGACCTGCTGCGGGAGGCTCGCCAGGTGGCCGGAGACGTGTGCCGACCCGGGTGTGCTGCCGGACCTGGTGGCGAGAGCCGAGGGCAGGCTCCGGCCCAGCCGCCCGGCGCGGACGCCGTACGCCGAGGAGCTGAGCGATCGAGAGCTGGCCGTCCTCCGGCTACTGAAGAGCGACCTCAACCAGCGTGAGATCGGCGAGGCGCTCTTCGTCTCGTTCAACACCGTCAAGACCCACGTGAAGAGCATCTACCGCAAGCTCGATGTCGACACCCGCCCCGACGCGGTGCTGCGCGCCCGCGAGCTGAACCTGCTGTGATGCTCAGTCCTGAGCAGCAACCTGCGCGAGCCTGACCCGGATGATCGCCAGGTCCTTCGGGTCCACGCGGTCGATGAACAGCTCGCGCACCAGAGCGACGTGGTCCGGCATCACCTTCGCGAGCAGCTCCTGCCCGTCCGCCGTCAGCTGCAGGCGCACGGCCCGGTCGTCCTTGGCGTCCGGTCCGCGCGTCACCAGTCCCGCGTGCCTCGAGCTGGCCGGCCTGGTAGCTCAGCCCACTCTTGGTGACCACGAGCGCCCGCGCCAGCTCGCCCATTCCCATGCCGTCGGCAGCCGCATCCACCTGAGCGAGGATCGAGAACTGCACCTCGGTCAACCCGTAGGCCCGCAGCTGCTGCGTCACCGCTCGCTGCATCCGATCGCCTGCGGCTCGTAGCGCGAAGTACGCGGCGAGCTCGTCCTCACTGAGGTGCGCGACCACGGGGCTCCTATTTGTTCGAATTGGAACTAGATGCTACGTTCGAAGTAGTTCGAATTGGAACGGTACCACTCCCACTGACCTCACGACGGAGAGACATGACCAAGCAGCAGCGCGACACCATCGACCGGATGCTCCGCGAAGGCGACCTGGACCTGGGCGGCGACGTCGAGGAGCAACGCCGGATCTTCGCGGACATGATGTCCGCGATCCCGCTCCCCGATGACGTCCACACCCACGACGGCACCCTCGGCGGGATCCCGGTCGTCACCATCACCATCGACGGGATCACCACGCCGAAGGGCACGATCCTGTACTTCCACGGCGGCGCCTACGCCCTCGGCAGCGCCATCCTCGCCGCCGGGCTCGCCTCCCAGCTGGCCCGCCGACGCCGGCGCCCGAGCGGTGTCCGTGGAGTTCGCCCTCGCCCCGGAGCGGCCCTACCCGGCCGCCCTCCACGACGCGGTGGCGGCGTACCAGGGACTCCTCGACGACGGCATCCCGGCGTCCGACATCGTCCTCGCCGGCGAGTCGTCGGGCGGCGGGCTCGCCGTCGCCGCCTGCCTGGCGATCCTGTCCAGTGGCCTGCCGCGTCCCGCGGGGATCTACGTCGCGTCGCCCTTCGCCGACCTGACGGTGTCCGGCGAGAGCATGACCACCAAGGCGGACGCCGACCCCTCGGTCACACCGGAGGGCCTCGAACGCCGCGCTCAGCGACTACGCGACCAGCTACGACCCTGCCGACGGCCGCATCAGCCCGGTGTTCGCCGACCTCACCGGCCTCCCACCGCTGCTCGTCCAGGTCGGCGGCAACGAGGTCCTGCTCGACGACGCCACCCGGCTCGCCGCGCGGGCCGCGAGCGACGGGGTCGCGGTCACCCTCGACGTGACCCCGGACGTGCCGCACGTGTTCGTCGGGTTCGCCGGCATGCTCGACGAGGCGGACCAGGCCCTCGCCACGGCCGGGCGGTTCATCGGCAGCCGGTTCAGCCGTTGAGGTGATCCTCCAGCGACCTCAGGTTGCTGTCCCAGTCGCGGGCCAGCGCGGCCAGGAACTGCTGCGCCACCTGCATCGGAGCGGAGTGCAGCCGATACATCACCCGGCGCTGCTTCCCCGGCTCCGCGACCACCAGCCCGGCCTCGGCCAGCAGGGTCAGGTGCTTGGCGATCCCCTGCCGGGTGATCGGCAGGCGTCCCGCGAGATCCGTGGCCGTGGCCGGCCCGCCCGAGGCCAGCTCGGCCAGGATCCTGCGCCTGGTCGGGTCGGCCAGGGCCGCGAAGACCTGTTCCGCGGTCGCCTCGAGGTCAGGCGGCGTCGAGGTAGTCGACAAGTTCGCCCAGCTCCTTGGCCCAGCCGTCCACGTGTGCGTCGTACCCGACACGGTAGGCCTCGCCGGGCATCTGGGCGAAGCCGGTCTCGACCACGGTCAGCCGGGTGCCCTGCCCGGTCGGCTCGAGCGTGAACTCGACGTAGGTCCGGCGCGGATCGCCCTCCGGCATCCCGTAGACGGGCCAGGTGAACCCGAACACCGACGGCTCCTCGACCCGTTCGATCCGGAGGTCGGCCGTGTGCCCGTCGCTCCATGTCAGCCTGCCTGCCCCACCGGGCTCGAGCGCGATCGTGGCCTCGTCACCGAACCACGAGCCGAGCCCCTCGGCTGTCGTGAGCGCCGCCCAGACCCGTTGTGGCGCCTGCGCGAGCTCGATGGTGCGCTCGATGCGGTCGGGGAATCCCATGACCTACCTCCGTGCTGCCGTCGACGGGTCGCGTCGATCCTGCCTCATCGGTCGCCCCTTGCGGCGCAGCCCGCGACCGACGAGTACGACGCTGGCGAGCGTGACCACGACGTTGACCACCAGGGCCAGGCGGATCCCGCCCATCTGCCCGCTGTGCAGCGCGGCGACCGCGCTCAGCACCGGGATGCCGATGGTGATGCCGATCTGCTGGGTCATCGACGTCAGGCCCGTGGCCAGCCCCTGCTCGTCGTCGGGCAGCCCGGAGGTTCCGGTGACCATGAAGGAGACGATGGCCGCAACGTGCCCGAAGAACCCGATGAACAAGGCCGGGAGCAGGACGGCGAGCGCAGTGCGGTCCGGACCGAGGAACAGCAGGGGCACGGTCGCGAGGGCTTGCACGGACATCCCCACCACCAGTACGGCGGTGCTCCCCCACCGTCCGATGAACCGGCCGGCCATGACTCCGGCGGCCACCGACGCGAGTCCGGGGACACCGAAGACCAGGCCGGTCTGCAGCGGCGAGAGCTCCAGGACCTTCTGCAGGTAGAGCGTGGTCAGGAAGATCATCGCCGGCTCCATGCTGAAGATCACCAGGCCGGCGTAGTTGCCCCACTTCACGGTCGGTCGGCGCAGGATGCTCACCGGGACGAGCGGCGCCGGCGAGCGCACCTCGATCATCCAGAAGACTCCGAGCAGCAGCGCTCCGACGAGGCCCGCGAGAAGGTTCGTCTCGACCACCCCGTAGACCACGGCCAGCAGGCCGCCGGTCACGCTGATGGCTCCGGCCACGTCCAGCTTGGCGCGGGTCGAGGCCTTGCTCTCGGCGAGCAGGACCGGAGCGGCCGCCAGGATGGCTACGGCGACCGGCACGTTGATGAAGAACGCGGCCCGCCAGCCCAGCGCGCTGACGAGCGCGCCGCCGACCAGGGCGCCGACCGTGAACCCGCCGGAGAGCAGGGCGCCGTTGAGTCCGAGCACTCGCTCGCGACGCGGGCCCTCGGGGAAGGAAGTGGTCAGGAGCGCGAGGCCGGTGGGGATCGCGATCGCGGTCGCGAAGCCCTGCAGCACCCTGGCGATCAGGAGCGCCTCCGGGTTGGTGGCGAAGCCGCCCAGCAACGAGGCCACGGTCAGCAGCACCATGGCGCTCAGGAAGAACCGGCGACGGCCGTAGACGTCCGAGAGCCGACCGAAGAGCAGTGTGAACCCCGCTGCCGGCAGCGCGAACGCCGTCGTGATCCACGGCAGCGCCTCGGTCCCGAGCCCGACACCCGCGCCGGCCATCGGCAGCGCGACGTTCAGGATCGAGAAGTCGACCGACAGCATGAACCCGGCCCCGAGCAGCACCAGCAGGATCGCCCGTTCGCGACCGCTGAACCGCGGGGTCGTGGCCGTGTCGACGGCGGTGGCTGTGAGCGTCATGATCTCCTCCGTAAGTAGCAACCGTACGGTTGCAACATATCGCAACCATTGGGTTGCTTCAAGTGGAGGAGTCGGACACCCGTCGGCCGGTAGCTCAGTGCTCCGGGACGAGGGCGTCCGCGGCATGCAGGGTCAAGCGCCGGGCTCGGAGTCTGCGCGTGGCTCGAGTACGACAACGGCCGTCTCGGTTGGCCGCCGGGCGGCGTACTCGTCGAGGTTCTTGTCTATCTCGGCCCAGCGGGACCAGAGCCGCTCGCGTTCTTCGCCTTGTGCGCGGCGCGCACGGACGTGTCGTGCTCCGTCGCGGGTCTCGGCGATGGCGTCCGGATGATCCTGCAGGTTCAGCCACCACGCGGGTTCGGCCGCACCCCACCCGTTCATCGCCATCGTGACCAGGTCGCGACCATCCTCGAAGTAGCCGACGACGACCAGTCGTGGCATCCCGGTGCGTCGGCCCGTCGTGGTGAGCCGCAGCGCCCCCCACCCATCCGGCTTCGGACGCCACAACCCCCACCGGCCGCTGGTCGCCCGCAACAGCGCGCGATGGCCATACCAGAACGCCACCACGAACCATCGCGGCGGAAGCCATGCACGCCGGTTACGCGCCACCGCTGCCCCCCGCCTGACCATCACTGGACATGACCACAGCATGACCGCTCCGGGACGGGCACTGCCAGGGCCAGCCGGGGCGCGCGCTCTGTCATGAATAGCAATGTCGGTGGCGCCGGGCAGCGTTGCGGGGATGAAGTACGGACTCGACATCTCCCCCGTGGGCGATTGGGGACGCCCCGACAGGATTGCCGAGCTCGCCGCCCTGGCCGAGAACCATGGCTGGGACGGCGTGTTCTGCGAGGACTACCTCGCGTTCCCCGGGGGGCTGGCGACCTACGACGTCTGGGTCACCCTCGGGCTGGTCGCCCAGGCGACGACTCGGGTCACGATCGGCACGATGGTCACCCCACTACCGGCTCGGCACGCGCCCACGGTTGCTCTCGAGGCACGCTCGGTGGCCGCGGTCTCGGAGCAGCGGTTGGTACTCGGCGTCGGGTCCGGCGACCCCGACGGAGACCCGGTCTCCGGCGACGCGGACGTACCCAGAGCCCACCTGCTGGAGACAGCACTCGCCGAGATCCGGCGGGCGGCTCCCGAAGTGCCCGTGTGGGTCGGTGGCGCCCTCACCAAGCCCGGGCCGCGGGCGCGAGCGTTGCGGTGGGACGGCGCATGCCTCTATCGGGTCCCACCGCCGGGGTGGGAGGACGTGACGCCCGACGACGTCGCCGCGCTACGAGCAGACGCCGGGCGGGCGTCCTTTGTCATCGCGGTCGGCGGCCGTGGGCGAATCAACGACCTGACAGGCAGAGCGTCGCTACGTCGCGTCCCTCGCCGAGGCGGGCGCGGACTGGTGGCATGAGTACCTGCGGCCACGGCTTCCGATCGAAGCGGTCCGCCGGCAGATCGAGGGTGGACCGATCGTCGCCTGAGACGATGACCGTTGGCGGATCCGCCTACAGACGCCGGGCATGCGCTGCGTCAGTCGCGGTTGTGGGTGGGTAGTTCCGCTAGGTGATAGACCGGTGACATGCGCCGCTTGCTGATCACCGAGAACATCACTGCCGACGGGCGGATCGAGATGCTCGACGAGTGGTTCAACCCGTCGCCTGACGGAGACATCCAGGACTGGCTGGAGGGGATGGACCGCTTGGGCGCGTCCTCCGACGCGGTGTTGCTGGGCCGGCAGACCTTCGAGGACTTCCGCGGGTACTGGCCCCAGCACACCGACGAGCCGGCAGGCGCGTACCTCGACCAGGTGCAGAAGTACGTCGTCTCCTCCTCGATGACCGATCCGCAGTGGCGCAACTCGACGATCCTCTCCGGTGACCCGCTCGAAGAGGTGCGTCGGCTCAAGGACTCCGACGGCGGCGACATCACGTTGTCCGGGAGCATCACATTGGCGCACGCGGTGCTCGCGGCCGGGCTCGTCGACGAGATCCGGCTGCTCATCTACCCCGCCGTCCAGGGCCGCGGAAAGGGCCTGGTCGCCGAGGGCACCTCGTTTCCCCGATCTCGAGCTGCTCGAGTCGCGGGCGTTCCGTTCCGGCGTGGCGCTGCTCCGATATGCCGTGACCAACGGCTGAGCTCCCCGAGGAAGGCGCCTCGAGCTCGCACCGGCCGGGTCGACGGGCATCATCGGATCTGTGCTTCGACCTGGCGCGCCACCCGGCGGCCCGTCCGGTAGGCCCCGTGCACGGTGGAGCTGTAGTCGGGTTCGGTTGCCTCGCCGGCGATGAACAGGCGCCCGCCGACCGGGGCGCCGAGGGCGACTCGGTCGGCTCGCGTCGAGCCGACGGCGTTGGAGGAGTAGGAGCCGTAGGCGAATCGGTCGCGTGACCAGCGGGTCGTGGCGATGGATCGGGGTGTCGGGATGTCGTGGCCGAACATGGTGCGCAACACTCGCATCGCCTCGCGACGGACATCACCTGCGTGCGCCTTTTCGATCTCGCGGGCCTGGTCGCCTCCATGGAAGGCGACGAGGACTGGTGAACCCGCCTTGGCCATGCTGAACCACTCAGCCCAGGCGCCGTGGCGGGGCCCGAGGTATTCCTGCCAGTCCAGGTCGACCGGCCAGAAGGGCTTATCGAAGCGCAGGAAGGTCTTGCTCAACACCCCCATGCCCAGCCGGTCGATCGCCTGTTCGTGCCGGTCGGGGAGGCGGGGCACGAACTCGATCCCCTCGTGCCTGAGGACGCCGAGCGGAACCGTCACCACCACTGCGCTGGCGTTGATGCTGCCTGCGCTGGTTTCGATCCGGACACCACGAGGGCGCAGCACCACCCGCCGCACGACGACCCCGAAGTCGACGCTCAGGTGCCGGGCCAGGTAGGTCGCCACCCGGTCGTAGCCATGGGGAAAGAACGCGTCCTCGCCGGTGCGGCCGTACTCCTTGCCCTGGTCGACCGTCCGGGCGGACAGTTCGTCGGGATCGGCGCCCCACTCGGCCGTGTAGTTGGCGTTCAGGTAGAAGCCCAGTTCGTCCCGCTCGAACGAGCTCAGCCCGAGGTCCGCAACCTGCTCATGCACGGCGTCGGCCAAGGACTGGTCGGCCGGGCATCGGCCAGCCCGTGCCTCCGCCTGGTCAACGATCCGCGCCCAGCGGCCGCTGTGTGGCCTCACACCAGCAGCCCGTAACCGAGGGTCGACATGGATCTGCCCCGATGCGTACGACGAGGGCACCAAGGATGCGCCCGCCCGGCGCGCGATCGGCGTGATCGGGTTGCCCGCGGCGTAGCCATGAATCCACGAGGCACCTAGGTCCAGCGGAGCTTCGGGCCAGCCGCGCCATGTGTGGATCCGGCCACCCAAGCGATGCCGCGCTTCCAGAACGCGCACGCGGTACCCGGCCCGCCGCAACCTGTCGGCTGCGACGATGCCTGCGATCCCGGCGCCGACCACGACGACGGGGCTGCCCGTCCCGCAACTGGAGTGGCCCGCGGCCCGCGCCGCCTCCAGAACTGAGGCGGTGGCGACTCCGGCGATCAGCGATCGCCGCGAGGCGGCAGCCGATCGGTGAGCCACACGGCCATTATGACCCTCAAGATATCCGGACAAGGGCCAAAAATGGTCCTGGCCGGCCGCGCCGTACCCGGCAGTCAGCCGGCCTGACCCGACTCGCGCTGACTCGATAGCGTGCAGCGCATGCCCATCAAACTCGAAAACGTCGGGATCGCCGTCCGCGACCTCGAGGCGACGATCGCCTTCTTCACCGACCTCGGGCTTACCGTCCTCGGCCGTGACACTGTCAGTGGAGAGTGGACCGACACAGCCGTCGGCCTCGACGGCAACCACGCCAAGATCGCAATGCTCCAGACGCCAGACGGCAACGGTCGCCTCGAGCTCTTCGAGTACATCCACCCCGACGCGATCGACACGGAGCCCACCCTGCCCAACGAGATCGGCATGCACCGCGTGGCCTTCTCGGTCGACAACATCGACGAGGCCCTCGAGATCGCTGCGAGGCACGACTGCCATCCGCTACGCGGCGTGGCGACCTATGAGGACGTGTACAAGCTCACCTATCTTCGCGGCCCCAGCGGCATCCTCGTCATGCTTGCCGAGGAGCTGAAGAAGAGCTGACCCCGGGTGCGCTGGTGTCCCGCGGCGGGTCAGCTGACGCGCGCGGTCACGTAGTAGCAGTTGACCGCCGGAGTCCCTCCGTAGCCTTCCGGCAGATACCGGGCCGGGCCTGTGATCTCCAGCGGTGTCCACACGCCATCGTTCTGTAGCTGGTCGACGATGGCTTGGCACCTGCGGGTGTCCCAGAGGTCCTCGCGCTGCGTCGCCACTACAAGTCCCCCCGGCCTGGCCACTCTCGCGAACTCTCGCCACACTCTCTCGACTTCCGGGAGGTAGGTCATCACCCCCACGCAGACCAGCACGTCGACGCTGTCATCCTGCAAAGGGAGTCGCTGCTGGAGGTCCGCTTGCTCGACCGAGCCATACGCTCCGCTCTGCCGAGCAATATCGAGAGACGCTTGCGAGATGTCGAGCCCCAGGATCTCTCCCGCGAACCCTCGGGCACGAAGCGCTCGGCCAACGAGTCCGGTGCCGCATCCGACGTCGAGCACCGAGCCCGCCGTGTGTTGGCGGGAGACGACGGTCTCCGCCACCACCGTGGGAGCCTGGTAGGACCACGAGACCAGGTCGTCGTCGTAGCCATTCGCCCATTCGTCGTACCGGTCGGCGACCTCTCGAGGATCGCTCGTTCCCTGGTGCAACCAGTTGCCAATCGGGTCACCGTCGGGAGCCATCGCGCCAGCGTCTCACGCGGCAGCCACGTTGGTGATCGGATGTGCCGATGAGTTCCCGCACCACCACGTCGATGCCCTCGCCGACTGGGGAACGCGCCGTCAGGCTAGCGCCGGCAGCCTCGAGAGTGCGTCGGCCACTGCGGCCTGGATGTCGGCATCCTCCCACTCGTGGTCGACGACCTTGCCGGACAGGTAGGCGTCGTACGCCGGAAGGTCGAGGTGGCCGTGCCCGCAGAGCGCCGTCAGGATGACCTTCTCGTCCCCCGTCTCCTTGCAGCGCACCGCTTCCTCGACGGTCGCCGCGAGCGCGTGCGTCGGCTCCGGTGCGGGCACGATGCCCTCCGTGCGGGCGAACAGCACCCCGGCGGAGAAGCACTCGATCTGCGGCTTGGCGACCGCCTCGATCTCGCCCGTCTCGTAGAGGTGGCTGATCAGCGGGCTCATCCCGTGGTAGCGCAGGCCCCCAGCATGGATCGGGTCCGGCACGAAGTCGTGGCCGAGGGTGTGCATCTTCATCAGCGGCGTCATCCCTGCGGTGTCACCGAAGTCGTAGGCGTACGTGCCCTGGGTCAGCGAGGGGCACGCGGCCGGCTCCACCGCCACGCACGGTCGGACTCATCCGGCCCGCCCACTTCTCCCGCAGGAACGGGAACATCAACCCGCCGAAGTTCGACCCGCCGCCGGTGCAGCCGACCAGCAGGTCGGGGGTCTCCCCCGCCTGGGCGAGCTGGAGCAGCGCCTCCTCGCCGATGATCGTCTGGTGCATCAGCACGTGGTTGAGCACGCTGCCGAGCGAGTAGTTCGAGGTCGGGTCCTGCGCCGCGACCTCGACGGCCTCGCTGATCGCGATCCCGAGTGAACCGGTCGAGTCGGGGTGGTCGGCAAGGATCTTGCGGCCGGACTCGGTCAGCTCCGAGGGGCTGGGGTGCACGGTGCCGCCGAACGTCTCGATCATCATCCGCCGGTAGGGCTTCTGGTCGTACGACGCCCGCACCTGCCAGACCTCGCAGGCGAGGCCGTACTGTGCGCAGGCGAACGCCAGCGCCGTGCCCCATTGCCCGGCTCCGGTCTCCGTGGTGAGCCTCTTGATCCCGGCCTGTGCGTTGTAGAACGCCTGCGGAACTGCGGTGTTCGGCTTGTGCGAGCCGGCCGGCGAGACCCCTTCGTACTTGTAGTAGATCCGCGCCGGAGTGCCCAGCGCCTTCTCCAGCCGGTGTGCGCGATACAAGGGGCTCGGCCGCCACAGCCGGTAGACGTCGAGAACCTCCTCCGGAATGTCGACGTACTGCTCGGTGGAGACCTCCTGGAGGATCAGGGCCATCGGGAACAAGGGCGCCAGGTCGTCCGGCCCCACCGGTTGCCCGGTGCCCGGGTGCAGCACCGGCGGCGGTGGGGTCGGCAGGTCGTGCAGCACGTTGTACCAACGGGTCGGCATCTCGCTCTCATCGAGCTGGAACTTGTGCTGCTGCACCTGCGACATGGCGCCCCCAACCGTGCGAATAATGGCCGATCCGAGACTAGTGACCCGAAACCAGCACCGCACCCCTGCGCTGTCCGCTGCCCGACCTCGACGGCGGTCGAACGCCGAGCGCACTATGGGCCGGTGGGCACAGGTCGTGACCACGTTCGCATCAGGGAGGGTGTGGTCATGGCAGTAGTGACAGACGTGCGCGTGCGGCAGCCACGTGAGAACGACGTCGTCGGCGATCGGTTCGTGGTCGCCGGCATCGGCGCCGGGTTCGAAGGAACCATCGGGATCCGGGTGCTCGGTCCTGGAGGCAGGGTCCTGGCCACCGACTCCGCGCAGTCCAGCGGTGGCGGCATCGGGGTCGGCGACTTCTCCAGCCGCGTCCGCGTCCCTGACCCACCGCGCGCCGGAACCGTGCTGACCGTCCAGGTCTTCGGAGACAATCCCGGCCTGCCCGACGAGGGCCCGAGCCCCGGGTTCAACACTCGGGAGGTGAAAGTGATCTGCTTCCCCGGGTCCCACGGCTTCCTGATCTACCGGGTGGAGTCGGGCGACACGCTCACCGGCATCGTGCGCAAGCTGAAGCAGTTCACCAAGGTCACGGTCGGCCAGATCGTCAAGGCGAACCCGCGGATCGAGGATCCCGACCAGATCCGGGTCGGCTGGCGACTGCGCGTCCCCATCCAGGGCTGATGCTCCTCCGCACCATGGGACATCCCCTGGCGCCGGTTCAGGAGGCGATGTCGGGTGTCTCGTCGCTGTCGGATCTGGCGGCGGAGCGGGCGCGACTCTCCGCGCGGCGCTCCACGAAGCGGGACGCCTGGGTGTCCAGGCCTTCGAGGAAGGTCGCGAGCTCGTCGCGGGCCTGCTCGCCGAGCTCGCCGAAGTTGGTGCGGTCGAACACGTCCCAGTGCCGCAGGATCGGCATGATCACGTCGTCGTGGTGCAACCTCAGGTCGTAGATACCTGCCTTGGCGATGATCATGGAGTTGCGACGAAAGCCGGCCATCGTGGCGCCAGGCATCTCGAATCCGATGACCTCATCGGCGATCGCGCGCATGGTCTCGTCGGGCGCGATCTCCAACGCGGCCGCCACGATGTTGCGGTAGAAGACCATGTGCAGGTTCTCGTCCTTGGAGATCCGGGCGAGCATCCGGTCGGCGATGGGGTCGTTGGTGACCTTGCCGGTGTTGCGGTGCGAGACACGGGTGGCGAGCTCCTGGAAGGACACGTACGTCACCGCCTCCAGCGATGTCTTGTCGCCGGAGTCGTAGCCCGACGTCATGTAGTCCATCCGGGCGCGCTCGAGCTCGACGGGGTCCACCCCGCGGGTCACGACCAGGTAGTCGCGCATGGCGATGCCGTGGCGGTTCTCCTCGGCGGTCCAACGCCCGACCCAGGTGCCCCAGGCGCCGTCGCGACCGAACCGGGTGGCGATCTCGCGGTGGTAGGACGGCAGATTGTCCTCGGTCAGCAGGTTGGTGATCATCGCTGCCTTGGCGGTCTCGGAAAGCCGTGACTGCTCGGGAGACCAGTCCTCACCGCCCAACAACGCGAAGTCGCGGCCCTCGCTCCACGGGATGTAGTCGTGGGGGTGCCACTCCTGCGCCATTCCGAGGTGGCGATCGAGATTCTCCGCAACCACCGGCTCCAGCGCCTCCAGCAGACGGTTCGCAGTCTTCACAGACACTCCCTCGTTCGGCTGCCAGTGAGCGTACGCCTCCATCCAGAGCGCCCGGAGCACGGCCTCAGTGGAGAGAGAACGGGGGATACCGATCAGTGACGAGAAGGAACGCGTATGCCTCGACCCGCAGCCACCAGCGGCCGACGCCGACCACGTAGTCGAACAGCCCCCGCGGGTAACGCCCGGTGAACAGGATCGCGAACCACGCGAACAGGACCGCGAAGAAGGCGCCCACCGACAGGACGAGCAGGACCAGGAAGTGCGGGATCGCGAGCAGCCACTTCACCAGCGGCAGCCAGCGATTGAGGTCGCGTTCGACGTCGGGATACTCGATCTCGAGGTGGACGTTCTGCTCCTCGACCGTGGAGGGGTACTGGTCGGTGAGCAGCACGAAGTAGGCGCAGAGGCGGGCGCCGAACCGAGCGAGTTCGAGGGCGAAGTCGAACCACCAGCGCGGGTAGCGCTGCCGGAAGAGGATCATCATCAACGTCGCCAGGAACAAGCCAGCGGCGATCCCGCCGCTCGTGGTGCTGACCACTTCACCGCTTTGGTCGTAGACCGTCCGAGTCACACCTGCCGTCAGAACCTCATAGAGGATCGCTATCGGGATGATCAGCACTACGCGGAACAGGGTCGTCACGCGGTTGTGCTGGTCGGTGTAGTCGACCTCGAGCCGTGCGGGGTAGACGGGTGGCGCCGAAGGCATGCTCATAGATCTCTCCCAGCTCAGCGAACACAACACCGACAAGGGCCGGACGCTGCTCCTCCATGCTGTCGGCGCCCAACAACCGGCGCAATAGGCAGCCAACCCCTCGGCTACGCAACGGTGTGATGACGTGGCTCAGTGGCGCATCAGCGCTTGCAGGTCGTCGAGGGACATCGTGTCGACGAGGGGGTCCGCGTGGCGGTGCACCAGATGCCAGTCGTCGCCCGTGCGGCGGTAGACGTGGGTGACCCGCAAGGACAGGTCCTGGTCCGGGCGCCCCTCGACCCGACCGTGCTGCCGCTCGATCATCGCCACGACCAAGGTGTCGCCCCAGGCGTGGGTCTCGACGTGCTCGAGCCTTGCCTCCCCGCCCTGGATGAATCCAGCATTTGCCCGAACACTTTCGGCCCGGTGCTCGTGCCGGCTGGCCGGGCCGCCGTGCGGCGGCACCAAGGTGAACTGGTCGGCGTGATGGACCAGTTCCAGATATCGCTCCATGTCGCCGCGCACATAAGCGCCGGCGGCCTCCTCCGCCTGGGTCACGAACGAGTCCACATCCTTGTCGGGCAGTGATTCGCGCATAGGAGGAGTGTGGCCCGACTGCATTGGCGGCGACAGCGTCCGACATGGTGGTCTCATGCGATTCACGGAGCATGAACTGACAGCGGCGCTCACGGGAGCCGCCAAGGTGATGCTGAAGGCCCAACGCAGGGATGTTCGGCGCGGCCGAGCCGACGTCGACACCGTCTGGGACGAGATGGACCGTTACCAACGCTTCCAACTGCTCGATCAGCTCGGTGCTCAGATCCTGCCGGTCCTGGTCGCCCTGCCGGACATCCAGGTCGCCCCGGGCACGCGGCCGACGTACGCCGACCGCCAAGTGCGCGACACCATCGATGCGCTCCTCGGAGAGGGCCCCGGCAAGCTGCGCCGTGCGGTCGTCGTCAGGGCGCGCACCGCACTTGTGCAGTCGGCACTCAGTCACGTGCCGCCACGTCGCGATCCCGATGCGCTGACCGCGCCTGATCATCTGTAAGTCAGCGCAGCCGCGAGGAGCTCGCTCCCCTAGGACGATGAGGTTGTCGTGGCGAGAAGACGTCGCGCTCGACGACCCAGGTCGCTCAGATCCACCCGACCCTCCTCGGCCGCGGCCGCCAGACGCGCGGCAAGGTCCATTGCCTCATCGAGCTCGGGTGCAGCGACGGCGGATTCCTGCCCCATATCGCGGAGAATCGTCACCTCTGTCCTGGAGGCGATCAAAGGGTCGGCGACCCCGTCGATCCAGACTCGAGTGCGGTTGCCATCGCCGCGTTCCTCCCCAGTGATTCGCTCCAGGGCGAAGATGCGGTCGGCACGCGCGAACTTGCCGAAGCCCAATGCCACCATGCGGGAGTCCGATGCCACGTAGCCATATTGTCACTGCCCACCGACCTCTGACCTGGCGTGCAAACGTGGGGCTTGCCCAAGCCATCCCGGTCTGGCCGAATTGCCCGTCGGTCGCCCTTCGCCGGCGTCAGCCGAGCAGTTCCTCCACGCAAGCCGCGAGGGCGGCGACGTCAAGGGTGCTGATGCCGGACTCCAGGCAGCGCACGGTTGCTTCGGCCCTGGTGAGGATGTCGCCGTCTGTGGTGTCCGGAGTGGTGGTCGGCGCTGCGGTCGGACCAGGGGGCGGCTCAGCTTCGGCAGGACTGCCCGTGGGTTCCGTCGGGGGCTCGACCCGCGGACTCGCCGCCGTCGACTCGTCGTCCACCGACTCGCGCTCCTCGTCGACCGTCTCGGGACTCGTGTCTTCACCCGTCACGACCGGTGACGCGGTCTCCGAGATCGAGGTCCTCGCAGACGTGGGAGTCCCGGCCGCGGGCACCTGACGAGGGGCGGCCTCATGCCCGACCGGACCTGCCGCCGTACCTGCATCGACGCGTGATGGCGACGTTGCCGGGTCACCGTCCCCGTTCGCCGCCAGCCCCGCGACCGAGGCCACGGACAGGATCGCCAGCGGTAGAAGCGCGAAAATCTTCTCCCCCGAGCCGAGCGCGGTCAGGAGAACCGGACGGCCATCTCCGTCCGCCAGCCGACGCCCCGCGACCTTGGCGCCGCCCACGCGCGTGGGCGACGCCTTGCGTGCCGCGGGTGGCGCCTTCCGGGCACCCGGCGCCGCCTTGCGCACACCCGTGCTCGTTCGACGATGGCCGGCAACATTGCCAGCCATGTGACGTCCCTTCGCCATGAGCGGATCCTCCAAGTCGGTCGGCCAAAGCCCCATCGCCGTTCCGCAAGCCTGTCTAGACAGGCTGCGCCACTATGGCATATGGCCGATCAGGTAGGGCGTCGGGTCCATCCGTCGAAAGAGGCAGCCGTCCTGCTCTTGCGCACTGATTCGGTGCGGGAGCACTCCACCTGGGGACAGGTCATACCTAGGCTGCCGGTATGGGAGCGCGAGAACAGAGCGGCGAGGAAATCCACTGCGAGGAATTCGTGCATCTGGTCGACCTCTCGCACGACCGAGTCTTGATCGCCTGGGGCGCCTTCTGGTTTCGCCGTGGTGAGGCGGACGGTCGCTGGAAGATCCTGGACGACTCCGAGCTCCCCGACGCGGTGGGTCGGCGTACTTGCATCGGACACGCTGCCGAGCCTTTCGGTGAGGCGCATGTCGAGGTGCTTGGCACGAGTGGCGAGGTCGTCGCCGAAGCGAGCACCGCGAGCCAGTCCTGGGTGTGGGTGGAGGGCCTCGAGCCCGACAGTGAGTACCGCTACCGCATTCACGTCGGCGGTCGGGAGTGGGCGGCCGGCGAGCGGTGGGACTGGGTGCATTGCCCCGCGGGCGGCTACGACCTCGGACCGGGCAGGTCCTATGACCTGGGTTTTCGCACCTTCCCGGCCCCGGCCAGCGAGACACCGGCGATGCGGTTCGTCGCGATGGGTGACTACGGCGTGGGAACCCGGTCGGACAGCGAGTCCAGCCGCCGGCAGCGCCGCATTGCCGACGTACTCGACGAGCTCGTGCGCAACCACGACGTCCGCTTCGTGCTGTCGCTGGGCGACAACATCTATCAAGGGGAGCAAGGCCAGGTCGACGACGAGAGCGGCGGTGAGGACGACGACTGGTACTCGAGCTTCTTCCAGCCCTACCGCTACGTCATCTCGCGAGTCCCGGTGTTCCCCACCATCGGCAACCACGACACGACCGACACCGAGGGGAGCGACGACCGGGAGCAGATGGAGGACAACTTCCACGTCCGCGAGCGCTTCCGCGAACACCAGGACCGCGCGTCGGTCGGACCTGGGTTGTTCTACCGCTTCGGCTTCGGGAGTGACCTCGAGCTGATCTGCATCGACACCTCTCAGGACAGCGAGGACCCCGACTATCACCGGTTCTTCCAGATACCCGACCACAAGCGGTGGCTCGAGGACGCACTGGCGGTGGACGAGCCCACCTGGCGGATCCCCTTCTCCCACCACCCGGTCTTCTGCGCCGGACCGTCGCATGAGAACGACCAGGAGATGATCGAGGCCGTGCTACCGCTGTTCGAGCGCGGCGGGGTCCGGCTCGCGCTGGCGGGACACGAGCACAACTTCCAGGTCTCGGAGGTGGACGGCCGCACGTACGTCGTCTCGGGGGCCGGCGGCAAGCTCCGCGAGGAGGTACCCGAGGCGTTCGAGAACGCCCACACCACCGCCTGGGCCGCCCAGGCGCACCTGCTCCTCGTCGAGATCGACGGAAGCGAAGCGCGATTGACACCGGTCTCGGGCCTCCTGCCCGACGGATCACTGCACCTGATGACCGCGCTCACTGCACAGAACGAGGTGGTGCGGCCGCCGATCGTCGTACGTCGTCACGACGGGTCAAGCACGGGACGCTGAGGTGGTCAGACCCTCACGACGTCCAGGGTGGCCAGTACGTCGTCCGGCGTCTGCGCGGCCCGGAGTCGCTCGACGGACTCGGCATCGGTGAAGACCTCCGCGATCCGCGACAGCAGCGCCAGGTGGTCGTCGCCCGCACCGGCGATGCCGAGCACGAACTCCGCCGGCTTGCCGTTCCAGTCGACCGGCTCGTCGTAGCGGACGAACGAGATCGCGGTGCGCAGGATGGAGCCCTTGGCCTCGTTGGTGCCGTGCGGGATCGCCAGTCCGTTGCCCATGTGGGTCGACACCGACGCCTCGCGGGTGTGCATCGAGTCGACGTACGACGGTTCGACGGCGCCGGTCTCGACCAGCAGCCGGCCGGCCTCGTCGATCGCCTCGTCCCGCGACCGGGCGGTGCCGCCGAGCACGATCGCGCTGCTCGCCAGCACGTCGTCGGCAGCCCCCTCGGGCGAGGTCTCGGCCGGGGCCGCGGCCGGTGCCGCTCGGACTGGTCGATCAGCTCGACGATCTCGTCGTACCGCGGGCTGCCCATGAAGTTGTCCACCGAGACGTGGATCGCCGACGGCGACTTCTGTTTCGCCCGCTCGGTGAGGTCCTGGTGGGTGACCACGAGGTCGTAGCTGTCGTTCAGGTTCGAGATCGCCTTGTTGACCACCTTCACGTCTCCGTGGCCGGCGGCCTGGATCTTCTTGCGCAGCACGGACGCGCCCATCGCGGAGGAGCCCATCCCGGCGTCGCAGGCGAAGACGATCGACTTGATGTCCCCGCTGCGGCTCGGACCCGAGGACCGACGAGGCGAGGGACTTCTTGCCCTTCATCGACTCCATGCTCGCGGTCGCTGCGGCGAGGTCGCCCTCGTCCTCGTCTCGCTCCATCTTGAGCAGCATGCTGGCGACCGTGAAGCTCACCCCGGCCGCGACGATCACCGACAAGCGTGACGCCCACCAGGCTGCTGGCCGGGGCCTGGAGCCAGACCGCGATGATCGAGCCCGGAGCCGCGGGAGCCCGCAGGCCGGAGTCGAAGATCAGGTTGACCGCGACGCCGGACATGCCGCCGAGGACCACGGCGAGGATCGTCTTCGGCTTCATCAGCACGTAGGGGAAGTAGATCTCGTGGATGCCACCGAAGAACTGGATGACCGCCGCGCCGGGTGCCGACGCCTTGGCGAGGCCCTTGCCGAAGATGCTGAAGGCGATCAGCAGCCCGAAGCCGGGACCGGGGTTGGCCTCGATCAGGAACAGGATCGACTGGCCCTGCTCGGCCGCCTCGGTGGTGCCGAGCGGCGTGAAGATGCCGTGGTTGATGGCGTTGTTGAGGAACAGGACCTTGGCCGGCTCCACGAAGATCGAGGTCAGCGGGAGCAGGCTGTTGTCGACGAGGAAGTCGACGACGTTCCCGGCCAGGTCGGAGAAGGCCTCGACGAACGGGCCGGCGACGAGGAAGCCGCCGATCGCCAGGATCATGCCCCAGATGCCGGCGGAGAAGTTGTTGACCAGCATCTCGAAGCCGGGCTTGATCTTGCCGGCCCAGCGCTCGTCGAGGCGCCGCATCGTGTAGCCGCCGAGCGGACCCATGATCATCGCGCCGAGGAACATCGGTACGTCGGCACCGGTCACGGCGCCCATCGTGGCGATGGCACCGACGACGCCGCCGCGGACGTTGTCGTCGCCGTACGCCATCCGGCCGCCGGTGTACCCGATCAGGATCGGCAGCAGGTAGGTGATCATCGGGCCGACGATCCCGGTGCCGTCCGCACCCGAGCCCCAGCCGCCGAGCTCCTCGACGAAGCCGTAGCCGCCCTTGTAGTCGAAGATCTTGTCGCCGATCAGGGTGATCCAGCCGACCTCGATGAACAGGGCGGTGATCAGGCCCCAGGCGATGAAGGCGCCGATGTTCGGCAGCACCATGTTGGACAGGAACGTGCCGAACTGCTGCACCCGGACACGGGCACCACGACGGGGTTCGGCGGTGGTGGTGGCGGCCATCTGGGTTCCTCTCGATCGTTCGGGGGCGTGACGCGCATCACGCCCCAATGCCCGCTAGTTTGCACACAAACGGGCATGTTGCCAAGTATTCGGGCAGAATTTCTCGCCCGTTGATGTGGTCTTTTTCCCGTGACCGCACTACCGTCGCCGCAGTCGCACCCCGTCGGCCCCGCGAAAGGACCATCCCGCCATGAAGGCTCTGCGCTTCTACGCCCCCGAGGACGTCCGGCTCGAGGAGGTGCCCGAACCCTCGTGCGGTCCCGACGAGGTCAAGCTGCGGGTGCGCAACTGCTCGACGTGCGGCACCGACGTCAAGATCTTCCACAACGGCCACCAGAACCTCACTCCCCCGCGGACCATCGGCCACGAGATCGCCGGCGAGGTGGTCGAGGTCGGCGCCGACGTCAACACGACGTACGGCTCGAGCTGGCAGGTCGGCGACCGGGCCCAGGTCATCGCCGCGGTGCCGTGCGGCGAGTGCCACGAGTGCCGGAAGGGCTGGATGGCCGTCTGCCAGAACCAGACCTCGGTCGGCTACCAGTACGACGGCGGGTTCGCGGAGTTCATGATCGTCCCGAAGCAGGTGCTCAAGGTCGACGGGCTCAACCGGATCCCCGACAACGTCGGGTACGACGAGGCCTCGGCCGCCGAGCCGTTCGCCTGCGCCATCAACGCCCAGGAGCTGCTCGGCATCGAGCCCGGCGACACCGTCGTGGTCTTCGGCGCAGGCCCGATCGGCTGCATGCACATCCGGATCGCGCGCGGTGTCCACCAGGTCGGGCCGGTCTACCTCGTCGACGTCAACGCCGAGCGGCTGAAGATGTCGGCCGAGGCGGTGCAGCCCGACGAGACCATCGACGGCTCGCAGGTCGACGTCGTCGAGAGGGTCATGGAGCTGACCGACGGACGTGGGGCCGACGTGATCATCACCGCCACCGCCGCCAACGTCACCCAGGAGCAGGCCATCTCGATGGCCGCCCGCAATGGCCGGATCTCCTTCTTCGGCGGGCTGCCGAAGACCGACCCGTTCATCAAGTGCGACTCGAACCTCGTGCACTACCGCCAGCTGCACATCCACGGCGCCAACGGGTCCGCCCCCGAGCACAACAAGCGCGCGCTCGAGTACATCTCGACCGGTCAGGTTCCCGTCAAGGACCTGATCACCCGGCACCTGCCGCTCGACGACGTCCTCGACGCGTTCTCGATCGTCAAGAACGGCGAGGCGATCAAGGTCACGGTCGAGCCGTAGGTCAGCCGACGATGGCGCGGACCGCCTCGCGTCCCGCCATCGGGTCGGCCGCGGCCATCGCCGCCTCGGCCGCCTTCGCACAGGTGGCCGAGCTGACCGCGGACAGCTGCGCCCCGACGGCGCGTACGGCGGCCGGGGCCATCGACAGCGACGTGACGCCCATGCCCACCAGCGCGACGGCCAGCAACGGGTGGGCCGCGGCCTCGCCGCACACTCCGACCGGCTTGCCGGCGCGCTGCCCCGCCTCGGCGGTCCGGGCGACCATCTGCAGGACGGCCGGCTGCCAGGGGTCGGTGAGGTGGGCGAGGTCGGCGGCCAGCCGGTCGGCAGCCATGACGTACTGCGTCAGGTCGTTGGTACCGATGGACAGGAAGTCGACGACCTCCAGGATCCGGTCGGCGAGCAGCGCGGCGCTCGGCACCTCGATCATCACCCCGGCCTTCAGCCCGCGCCCGCGGACCCGCTCCGCGAAGTCGGCGGCCTCGGCGACCGTCGCCACCATCGGTGCCATCACCCACGTGTCGGCCCCGCTGCTCGCGGCTGCCGCGGCGATCCCGTCGAGCTGACGCTCCAGCAGGCCCGGGTTGTTCGCCGCCAGCCGGAGGCCGCGGACGCCGAGCGCCGGGTTCTCCTCGTCGTCGAAGGTGGCGAACGCGATCGGCTTGTCCGAGCCCGCGTCGAGGGTGCGGACGACGACGTGCCGACCCTCGCCCGCGAACGGCGCCAGCACCTCGGAGTAGATCGCGCCCTGCTCCTCCGCGCTCGGCTCGTCGCGGCGGTCGAGGAAGCACAGCTCGGTGCGGAACAGCCCGACCCCCTCGACGGGAGCGGCGGCGCCGGAGCGGGCCGACTCCGCGTCGGCCACGTTGGCCAGCAGCTCGATGTGCACGCCGTCGGTGGTCCGCGCCGGACCGGTCCAGGTCTCGAGGGCCGCACGGGCCGCGCGGTCGGCGTCGACCCGTCGCCGGGCCTCCTCCTCCGGTACGCCGGCGTCGACCGTCCCGTCCGTCGCGTCGACGAGCACGTGCCCACCGGGAGGGAGCTCGAGCGCGCCGGCAACGCCCACCACGCAGGGGATCCCGAGCTGGCGCGCGATGATCGCGGTGTGGCTGGTAGCGCCGCCTCGTTCGGTCACCAGGGCGACGACCATCTCGGGGTCAAGGCCGGCGGTGTCGGCCGGCGCGAGGTCATCGGCCACCAGCACGGACGGGACGTCGGGCCGGGCGACGCCGGGCTCGGGCTCGCCGACGAGCCGGGCGACGATCCGGCGCTCGATGTCGAGCAGGTCGGTGGCGCGCTCGGCCATCAGCCCACCCATGGCGGTGAAGACGTCGACGAACTGCGCGACACCTTCGTGCACGGCCGTGAGCAGGCCCGCATCGGAGACCCGGGTGGCCACGGCCTGCCGCAGTCCGGAGTCACGTGCGAGGCCGGCACTCGCGGTGAGCACCTCGGACGCGGCCCCGCTGGCCCGCGCGGCCCGGTCGGTGAACCCGCCCGCGACCGCCTCGGTCGCCGCGTCGTACGCGGCCATCGCGGCGTCGGGATCGGCGTGCCCGCCGTCGCCGTACGCCTCGATCGCCTCGGGCGGGACTTCCTGGGAGACCAGGACGACGGGACCGTGGGCGAGGCCCGGAACGACCGGCGTGCCACGCAGCGCGGCGACTGGACCGGCGGACGGCGGTGAGGTGACCATGGCCACATCGAACCTCAGGCCGCCCTTGACAGTCAACACATTCGGGACTAAAACAACATATTCACAGATCGCCCGCGCGCCGAGCCCAGTCAGGAGACCACGCATGTACGCCGAAGAGCGGCACCAGGCCATCGCCGAGCTGGTGGCCAGCCGCGGCCGGGTGGCGGTGACCGAGCTCGCCAGTCACTTCGACGTGACGACGGAGACGGTGCGCCGCGACCTGTCCCAGCTCGAGAAGCTCAGGCTGTTGCGGCGGGTCCACGGCGGCGCGGTCTCGACGCGATCGGTGACGATGCTCGAGGCACAGCTCCCCGACCGCGACCAGGTCAACGCCGAGGAGAAGGAACGGATCGCCCGGGCCGCGGTCTCGCTGCTCCCGGACGGCGGCGGCACGCTGCTGCTCGACGCGGGCACCACCACCGCCCGGCTCGCCGCCCACCTGCCGACCTCCGAGCACTGGACGGTGATCACCCACGCCGTACCCGATCGCCGCGCAGCTGGCGCCGCTCGCCCACGTCGAGCTGCACCTGCTGCCCGGCCGGGTGCGGGCCGCCACCCAGGCGGCGGTGGGGCACAGCACGGTCGAGGCGATCGGACAGCTCCGCGCCGACCTCGCCTTCCTCGGCACCAACGGCATCTCGGTGCGACACGGCCTCTCCACCCCCGACCCCGAGGAGGCCGCGACCAAGCGGGCGCTGGCGGCGGGGGCCGAGCGGGTCGTCGTACTCGCCGACGCCAGCAAGGTGGGCCAGGAGCGCACCGTGCGGTTCGCGGACCTCGACGACGTCGACGTCCTGGTCACCGACGACTCCATCGACATCGCCGACGCGAAGGCGTTCGAGGCCGCGGGCCTCGAGGTCGTCCGGGCCTGAGGTGGCCACCGCCCCGGGGGCCATCGTGACCCTGACCGCCAACCCGAGCTTCGACCGGACGATTGCGCTGCCGGAGCCCCTGGAGCGCGGCGCGGTTCACCGGGTCGACGCGATGACCTCGCAGGCGGGCGGCAAGGGCGTCAACATCTCGCGGGCGGCGGTCGGCGCCGGACTCACCACGATCGCCGTGCTCCCGGCCCGGCCGGACGACGCCATCGTGCACGAGCTCGCGGAGGCCGGCATCGACTGCCGACCCTCCCGACCGGCCGGCGACATCCGGGTCAACCTCACGCTGACCGAGCCGGACGGCACCACCACCAAGCTGAACGGCCCCGGCGCGGCGGTGACGCCCGAGCACCTCGAGGACCTCGCGGAGACGCTGGTGCGGCACGCCATCGGCGGATCCTGGACGGTGCTGGCCGGCTCGCTGCCGCCGGGTGCGCCTGCGACGTACTACGCCGACCTGGTCCCGCGACTGCGCGCGGCGAGCCGGGTCGCGATCGACACCAGCGACGCCCCGCTGGCGGCGCTCGTCGAGAGCCTGCCGCAAGACGCGCCCGACCTGCTCAAGCCGAACGCCGAGGAGCTCGCGTCGGTCACCGGCACCGAGGCCGCCGCACTCGAGGCCGACCCGGGCGCGGCCGCGAAGGCCTCCCGCACCCTGGTCGAACGCGGCGTGGGCGCGGTCCTCGCCAGCCTCGGCGCCAAGGGCGCGGTGCTCGTCGACGCCGACGGCGCGTGGTACGCCCCGCCGCCTCCCACCACGGTGGTGAGCACCGTCGGAGCCGGCGACTGCACGCTGTTCGGCTACCTGCTCGGGTCGCTGCGCGGGCTCCCTGCACCCGACCGGCTCGCGCTCGCAGTCGCGTACGGCGCGGCCGCCGCCGGGCTTCCCGGTACGACCATCCCCCATCCCGGCGACCTGCACCC
Source organism: uncultured Actinomycetota bacterium (assembly GCA_963813615.1). GTDB lineage: Bacteria > Actinomycetota > Actinomycetes > Propionibacteriales > Nocardioidaceae > Nocardioides. Next base: position 21,489 of record CAWFAE010000012.1, on the reverse strand, counting down.
CGAGCGGGTCGCCGTCCAGCAGCTCGACCCAGCAACCTAGGAGACCCCATGCCCAGCACGTCCGTGACCGTCGGTTCCTCCATCGGCCTGCATGCCCGCCCCGCCGCGATCATCTCCGAGGCCGCGGCCGGCCTGGGGGTGACGATCAACGGTGTGGACGCCGGCTCGTCGCTGATGATCATGACGCTGGGCGCGAAGTACGGCGACACCGTCGAGGTGGCCGGCGACGACGACGCGGCCGTCGCCAAGATCGCCGGGCTCGTCGTGCAGGACCTCGACGCGGACGACGCCTGACCGTCCATTCCCGACCCGGCGACGACCCGGGGGTAAGGCGAGCCTAAATTGCTCGCATGCCAGGTCGACCGCAGCCCGTCCCGAGGACCGGCGCGGCGCTCCTCCGCCGGACGATCCGCCGGCACCGCGGCCGTACCACGGCGTTCATCTCCTTGCTGGTCGTGTGGCAGCTCTGCGAGGCGCTCGTCCCGGTCGTGGTCGGGCTGACCATCGACCACGGCGTCGCGACCGGCGACGGCGAGACCTTCCTCGCCTGGGCGGGGCTGCTCGTGGCGCTGTTCGCGGTGCTCAGCTCCGGCTACCGGTTCGGGTCGCGGGTCGGGATGCGGGCGATCGAGACCGAGATCCACCTGCTGCGGATGGAGATCGCCGGCCACGCCCTGGACCCGCGAGGGCTGCGGCGCCGATCGCGGCTCGGGCGAGACCTTGTCGCTGGCCACGTCCGACGCCGAGGAGGTGGGCTACGCCCTCCGGATGCTCGGGTACGCCGTCGCCTCGCTCGCCGCGGTCGCGGTCGCCGCCGTGGTGCTGCTGCGGATCGACGTGGTGCTCGCGCTCGTGGTGCTCGGGGGCGTGCCGGTCTGCCTGCTGCTCACCCAGGTCGCCACCCCGCTGGTGAGCCGGCGCAGCCGGGCCCAGCAGGAGCGGGTCGCCCGCTCCGCCGGCGTGGCGGTCGACCTGGTGCGCGGCATCCGGGTGCTCCAGGGCATCGGTGGAGAGCACGCCGCCGCGGCGCGGTACCGGGTGGCGAGCCGCGAGGCCCGGGACGCCGGCATGCAGGTGGCCTGGGCGCGGGCCTCCCTGGTCGGCCTGGCCCAGGTGCTGGGCGGGGTCTTCCTCGGCGTGGTCACCCTGCTCGCGGGGCGGCTGGCGCTCGAGGGCGACATCACCATCGGCGAGCTGATCGCGATCGTGGGGCTGACCCAGTTCCTGGTCGAGCCGATCACGGTGCTCGCCGAGATGAGCGCCCAGGTGGCCGCGGCCCTCGCCTCGGGGCACCGGATCGCCGAGTTCCTGGCCCGCCCCTTGGTGCTGACCGACGCGCCGACCAAAGTGGCCGACGAGCCGCGCGCAGCCTCGGCGTCACTCGAGCTCGTCGACGTCCGCCATGCGTCCCTCGACGGGCTCGACATCGCCTCCGCCGACGGCGAGGTGCTGGGGATCGTCAGCGCCGACCCCGGCGACTCCCAGGCGCTGGTCCGGGTGCTGTCGGCGCAGGTGCCTGCCGAGGAGGTCTCCGGAGAGGTCCGGCTCGGCGGCGTCCCGGTGACCACCCTGGACGTCGGCACGCGCCGCGAGCTGCTGGTGGTCGCGCCCCACCGTGCCGACCTGCTGGAGGGCACGCTCCGCAGCAACGTCGACCCGTGGGAGCGCGCCGCCGAGGAGCGGCTCAGCGAGGTGCTCGCCGCGTCGGCGGCCGACGACGTGACCGCGCTGCGCTCCGGCGGGCTCGACGCCGAGGTCACGGCCGAGGGCACGACGTACTCCGGAGGGCAGCGGCAGCGGATCGCGCTGGCGCGGGCGTTCGCCAGCAGCGCGCCGGTGCTCGTCCTGCACGACCCGACCACCGCCGTCGACTCGGTCACCGAGGGCCGGATCGCCCGCGGCATCCGCGAGGTGCGCGACGGAGCTCACCACCTGGCTGCTCACCACCAGCCCGGCGCTGCTGGAGGCCGCCGACCGCGTGGTCGTGGTGCGCGACGGACGGGTGGTCGCCGAGGGCACCCACCACACGCTGATGGACGACGCCGACTACCAGGAGCTGGTGCTGCGGTGACCCGCCGGATCCTCGACACTGCCTCGGCCGCCGACGCCTGGGGCGTGGCGCGTCGTCTGCTCGCGCGTCGGCGGGGTGTCCTGCTCCTGAGTGGCCTCGCCTTCTGCGTCGTCGGGCTGGCCCAGCTGGTCGCTCCGTGGCTGATGGGCAGGACGGTCGACGTGGTGCTGAGCGATGGTGACGCCTCGACGATCGGTTGGTACGCCGTCGCCATCGCCGCGGCCGCGGCCGTCGTCGGCGTGGCCAGCATCGCCGCGCAGGGGACCCTGGCCCGGGCGGCCGAGCCGGCGCTGGCGGAGCTCCGCGAGGAGGTCGTCGACCGCGTCCTGCACCTCGACCACCAGCGCGTGGAGGAAGCCGGCGTCGGCGACCTGGTGAGCCGGGTCGGTGACGACGTCCGCACGATCGGCCGGTCGCTCGACGCGGTGGTGCCGACGATGATCGGCTCGGCCGTCTCGGTGGTGTTCACCGTCGGTGGCCTGGTCGCCCTGGACTGGCGCCTCGGCCTCGCCGGCCTGGTCGCGGCGCCGGCGTACGTCCTCGGCCTGCGGTGGTACCTCCCCCGTTCCACGCCGTACTACCGCCGCGAGCGGATCGCCCAGGGTGAGCGTGCCGAGGCCCTGGTCACCGGGCTGCACAGCGCCGAGACCCTGCGTGCCTACCGGCTCGAGGGCCACCAGCTCGGCCGGATCCGGGACGCCTCGTGGACCGCCGCGCAGCTGGCCCTCGACGTGTGGTCGCTGTTGACCCGGTTCTTCGCTCGCAACAACCGCGCCGAGTGCCTCGGCCTGCTCGCGATCCTGGTCACCGGCTACCTACTGGTCCGCGACGACGCCGCGTCAGTCGGCGAGGTCACCGCGGCCACCCTCCTGTTCCACCGCCTCTTCAACCCGGTCGGCGCGCTCGTGGTCCTCTTCGACGAGGTGCAGTCGGCGGGCGCCTCGCTGACCCGGCTGGCCGGCGTCGCCCTGATGCCCATGCCCGACGAGCCGCCCGAGACGCCCGTCCCCGCGGGTCCGCTGACGGTCGAGAGCCTCACCCATGAGTACGACGCCGGCGTGCCCGTCGTCCACGACGTCGACCTCGCCATCGCGCCGGGCGAGCGGGTCGCGTTGGTCGGTTCGACCGGCGCCGGCAAGACGACGGTCGGCATGATCGCGGCCGGGCTGGTCACCCCGACCAGCGGCCGGATCCGCCTCGCGGACCGGGCCTTCCCCGAGATCGGCCGGACCCGGTTGCGGCGCCACGTCGCGCTGGTCAGCCAGGACGTGCACGTGTTCGCCGGCACCATCCGCGACGGTGTCACCCTGGTCGCGCCGGAGGCCACCGACTCCGACGTGGAGGCGGCGCTGCGCACCGTGCTCGCGTGGGAGTGGGTGCGCGCGCTTCCCCATGGGTATGGACACACAGGTGGGCGAGCACGCCCACCACCTGACCGCCACCCAGGCCCAGCAGCTCGCGCTGGCCAGGGTGGCGCTGCTGGATCCCCGGTTCGTGATCCTCGACGAGGCCACCGCGGAGGCGGGGTCGGCGGGCGCCCACGACCTGGAACGCGCGGCGCTGGCCGTGACCGAGGGCCGTGGTGCACTGGTCATCGCCCACCGGTTGAGCCAGTCCGCCACCGCCGACCGGGTGCTGGTCATGGAGCACGGCCGGGTGGTCGAGCAGGGCACCCACGCCGAGCTGGTCGCGCTCGGCGGGCGCTACGCCGAGCTGTGGTCGGCGTGGTCGGGCGCATCTTCCGAGTCATTGACGGGTATGGGTAGGGACGAACCCGACTCGGACGCTGGTGCCTGATGGACGACCTCTACGCGGATGTGGGTTTGCGCCTGTTCGAGAACATGCTGGCGCGGACCCACACGTCCACCCCGTTCAGCATCGGGAACGTCATCGCCGAGGAGCTCGAGCGCGCGCTGGACGCGCGCGCCGTCCTCATCTACCTGATCAACTTGGAGCAGACCGCACTGGTCCCGCTTCCGCGTAGCGGTCTCTCGGAGGACGAGGCCCAGGATGTCGACGGCTCGATGGTCGGCCGCTCGTACACATCGACCAAGATCCTCTCCGCCCCTGGGTCCGAGACGGGACGCGTGCGCTTCTTCGTGCCGATCGTCGACGGGACCGAACGGCTCGGAACACTCCGGGCGGAGCTCCCGGTGCCGGAGATCGATCGGATGCCCGAGGATCTCACCCGGCTCCTCGAGCGCTACGGCCATGCCACCGCCCAGGTGCTGCTGGCGAAGCGTCAGTACGGCGATGCGCTCCACCGCGTCGAACGCTCCCGACCCATGGACCTCGGAGCCGAGCTGCTGGCAGCGGTGCTGCCCCCAGCCACGTTCGCGACCGACGGCCTGGTCATCTCCGCCATGGTGCAACCCGCCTACGAGAACGGCGGCGACGCCTACGACTACGCCGTCAACGACGCGGCCATCCACCTCGCTGTCTTCGACGCGGTGGGGCATGGGCTGCACGCCGCCCGGATGTCGACCTTCGCCGTCGCGGTGTACCGGAACTGCCGGCGGGCGGGCCAGGATCTCATCGAGACCTACGCGACGATGAACGCCGCCCTGGCCGAGCAGTTCGGACGCGACACGTTCACGACGGGCCTCTTGTCCGAGCTGGATCCCGAAACCGGCGTGTTGCGCTGGGTGAGCGCCGGGCATCCGTCGCCACTCCTGGTGCGTGCCAACCGGAGCGTGAAGGCGCTCGACGCCACGCGCGCCACGCCCTTCGGGATGCCGATGTTCGGCACGGAGCCGACGATCGCCGAGGAGCATCTGCAGCCCGGGGACATCCTGGTGCTCTACACCGACGGCGTCACAGAGGCGCGCTACGCCTCCGGATCCCAGCTGGGGGTGGAAGGGCTCACCGAGTTCCTGCGACGTGAGTCGGCTGCTCAGCAGCCGCCACCTGAGACGTTGCGCCGGCTGCGCAGAGCACTGGCGGCGGCAGACGGCCCGATGCTCCGGGACGACGCCACGGTGCTCGTCGCGTACTGGCACCGCGGTGCCGAGCGGAGCCTGTTGCCGCAGACGGTGTGAGACGGACGTACCTGCCGGCGCGTCGTCGGAGCTATGCGGAGCTCTTGTCGGCGCGGTCCGGCTCGGCCGGCTTGACGTCGAGCGGACGGCTTGCCCGTGCCTCGCGGTGTGGCCAGCAGGGCCACCGCAGCGCCGGCCAGGCCGGCCGCGACGACGACCCAGTAGCTCGCCGAGGCCCCGGACTCGTCGACGACCAGGCCGGCCAGCGCCGCACCCGGTGCCAGGCCCGCCCCGAGACCCGTGGTGAACATGGTGATGCCCTCGGTGATCCGACCCGTGGGCACCGACTCCTCGATCCACGCGAAGGCCGCGATCAGGGTGGGTGAGATCGCGAAGCCGGAGATGAACAGGAACCCGGCCAGCGCGACGAACCCGTCGACGAAGGGCAGCGGCAGCATCAGGACGCCCAGTGCGAGCATGCCCCAGCGGAACCGGGACGCGTTCGACGTCCGGGCCGCCACCGCCCCGGTGATCACGCCGCTCACCAGGCTGCCGACGGCCCAGATGGCCAGCAGCGGCCCGGCCATCGCCGTGGAGCCCGCCTCGTCGGAGAACGCCACCGTCGCCACCTCGGCACCGCCGAGGAGTGCGCCCATCGCGAAGGCGGAGACGATCAGCGGAGCCAGCACCCGCCATGGCATGCCGGGCTTGTCGTCGTGGTGGACGGCGCCGGTGGGCGGGCGGTTGGGTCCGCCTCAGGCCGGCCAGGACCACCGTGCCCGCGACCGTGGCGACCAGAGCGAACGTCAGACCCGCCAGCGGGTGCACGACGGTGGCCAGCCCGGTCACCAGGGCCGGACCGACGATGAACACACCCTCGTCGACCACCGACTCGAAGGAGTACGCCGTGTGCAGCGCGGCCTTGTCCTCGACCAGGTAGGACCACCGCGCCCGGATCGACGATCCGATCTGCGGCAGGGTCGCACCGGCGACCGCCGCGGCGAGGTGCGGCCACGGCGTCGGCTGGTCGAGCTCGACGCACACCATCATCGCCAGCAGCCCGGCGCCGGACACGAGCGCCGCGGGCGCGAGGACCCGGCGCTGGCCGAGGCGGTCGATCAGCCGGGCCTGAGGAACGGCGAACACCGCGTTGGCGACGAGGAAGGACGCGGACACGGCGCCGGCGAGCGCGTAGGAGCCGGTGCGGTCCGACACCAGCAGCACGATGCCGAGGCTGACCATGGACATCGGCATCCGCGCCACCAGGCCGCTGATCGTGAAGGCCAGCGCTCCCGGGCAGCTTCAGCACCCGTCCGTAGGGCGACAGCAGGGCGGCCATCTCACTCCCCCGTTGCCGGTGCGTCGTTCAGCAGGGCGCTGTCGAGGAACCCGATGACCCGACGCTCGTACTCCTCGGGGTGTCCCTTGATGCCCTGGACGTGCTTCACGTCGTCGATCTCCCAGATCTCGGCGGACTCGCCGATCAACCCCTCGTACGTCGGGTTCATCGTCTCGCGGTTGCCGCCGTTGGGCGCCCAGATGAGCAGCACCGGGCGGGGAGCGATCTGAGGCACCAGGTCGACCAGGCTCGGCGGCGGGCCGTCGTTCGAGAAGACCAGCAGTCCGGCGTGCTTGGCCATCATCACGTGGAAGCCGCGAACCAGCTCGGAACCGGAGAACTCCTCGAACTCCTCGCTCAGGGTGCGAGTGCCGGCACCTTCGGAGACCACGGCGTCCAGGTCGGAGCTCTCGGCGGCGGCCTGGAGCAGCATCTCCCCGGAGACGGAGAGGCCGAGGCCGCCGATCCGTCCCGGGTCCACGTCCGGCCGGTCCTGGAGGAAGTCGACCGCGGCGTGCACGTCGCTTGGCGCCGCCCCACCCGAACAGGGTCGGGTCGCCCTCGCTGGCCCCTTCCCCGCGCCGGTCGAAGAGCAGTACGCCGTACCCGTGCTCGATGAGCATCCGGGCGTGCGGTTGCGACTTGGTACGGCCGGGGATGATGACCGCCGCGCCGTTCCGCGACGGCACGTACCAGCGCCGCGATGTCGAGCCCGTCGCTCGTGGTGAACGTGACGTTCTCGTACGCCACCCCCAGGTTCGCCTCGGGCACCTCCGCCGTGTGCACGTGGGTGCTCAGGTAGCTGAGCCCGAACGGCACGAAGATCTCGAGGAGGAAGGCGAGTCCGAGGAACCCGAAGAGACCCCGGCGCAGGTAGCGGCGGGGCCGGCTGCGGCCGGGCTTGCGGGAGCGCCAGAGCGTGACCGCGGCCAGCGCCGAAGCAGCGCCACCGCGCCGGCGCCGGCCAGGAACCCGGTGAAGTCGTCGCCCGAAGGGCCGACCGTCACCGTGTAGTAGCCCGCCTCGACCAGCCCGACCAGGATGCCCGAGCAGACCGATGAGGATGGCGATCACCGCCCGCGCCCCGGCCCGCACCCGCGGATAGAGTGCCGCGCCCGCCGCCAGAACGCCGAGCGGGACCAGCCCGCTGACCAGGTGGTCGCTTGCCGCCACGCCGTCGTTCGGCTGGAAGAAGTTGTCGTCGGCGATGTGCAGCATCACCGCGGCCGTGGCCGCGAAGAACACGCGGTGCTCTCGCAGCACCTGCCGGAAGCCTCGCGACGGGGTCGTGGTCGATTCCTGGGTGCCGAGCGGCGCGGTCGTGGTCATGTCGCTGACGCTAGGTTCGCGGAGGCCCTTGCCAACATGCTGTTGACCGCACGCCCGCAGGGGCTGTCCCCCCTCGGTTGTGGGTAGTTCACCGCCGCGTGGACCCGTGGAACCGCCCCTCGGCCCTACAGTGAGCGAATGACGGTGCGCGTCGTCTTCGCCGATGACAGCTTCCTCGTCCGGGAGGGGGTGGCCGGACTCCTGACGGAGACCCCTGAGGTCGAGCTGGTCGCGACCGCGACCAACCCCGTCGAGCTGCACGCCGCAGTCGAGGAGCACCGCCCCGACGCGGTGCTCACCGATATCCGGATGCCCCCGAGCTTCACCACCGAGGGAATCGACGCGGCCAAGCGGATCCGCGCCGAGTTCCCCGAGACCGGCGTGCTCGTCCTCTCGCAGTACATCGAGGAGGACTACGCGTTCGACCTTCTTTCCGACGGCGTCGCCGGACTCGGCTACCTGCTGAAGGAACGGGTCAGCCAGGTCGACGAGCTGATCGGTGCGCTGCAGGCCGTGGCCCGCGGCGGCTCGGCCCTGGACCCGAAGGTCGTCGAGGGCCTGATGGCTCGCAAGACCCGCCAGGAGAGCTCGCCCCTGCTCGGCCTCACCGAGCGGGAGCTCGAGGTGCTCAAGGAGCTGGCGGCCGGCCGCAGCAACGCCGCGACCGCCAGCGCCCTGTTCATGAGCGACCGCGCGGTCGAGAAGCACATCAGCTCCGTCTTCCAGAAGCTCGACCTCACGCAGGAGTCGGACGTCAACCGGCGAGTGATGGCCGTCCTCGTGTTCCTGGAGGCCACGGGGGGTGCGGGGCAACCGCCCCCAACCGGGCGGCTAGCACCCTCACGATCGAACGCGGCAAACCTGGACAATGGGGCAGGAGGTTCACGTGACAGATGTACGAGTCCTGATCGTCGACGATCAGGAGCCGTTCCGCCTGGCGATGGCAGCGGTGGTCGAGGCCACCGAGGGCTTCGTCGTGGTCGGCATGGCCACCACCGGCGAGGAGTCGCTGGCTGCTGCCGCGACCCTGCGGCCCGATCTCGTGCTCATGGACGTCAACCTGCCCGGCATCGACGGCATCGAGGCGACCCGTCGGCTCAGGGCCGCCGCTGACGCGCCGGTGGTGTTCCTGCTCTCGACCTACGAAGAGGATCAGTTCGACGTGGCCGGGTCCGGTGCCGCGGCGTACGTCGCCAAGGCGCTGCTGGGCCCGGACCGGCTGTCGGAGGCCTGGTCCTCCGCCGCCTGACCCACCGGTATCCGCAGCTCCAGCACGCCGCCCGGTCAGGGAGAGCGACCCCCCGACCGCCTCTGCCCGGTCCAGGACCGGCCGCAGGTCCGCCGTCGATCGCGCGAGCCCCTCGATCTCGCAGCACCAGGTCGGCCGCCGACGATCGAGAGTCGCCATCGTCGACGGGCCGAGGCGGGTCGCCTCGACGCAGCAGAAGTAGACCGCGGTCTCCACCCGCTCCGGGAACCTCCGCGACGCCGCCGAGTCGTCGACCTGCAGCGTGGGCGCCGGGTCGGTCCGGCCGAGGAACGACCGAACGGTGGGCACGATGCCGACCCTGGTCGAGCTGGGTCGGGAACACCCCCCGGGTCAGCTCCCGCAGCTCCTCGAGCGCGGAGTTCGTGTCGGCCACCAGCGCGTCCAGCCCGTTCGTGGCTCCGCCCTGCACCGCCAGCCGAGCCGCCCGCAGCTGGTCGGGGAGCGCGACGAGGCGCGGCAGCACCTCCCGGGAGATCGCCTCCTCGAGCTCCCGGCGGGCGACGACGTCCGCCTCGAGGATCCGCGCCCGCGACTCGACGAGCTCTCGGGTGGTGCGGTCGAGCTCCGCCACGTGGTCCTGCGAGCTGGGCCTCCATGGCCGTGTTGCGGAACGCGACCGCCGCCTGGTCGGCGAGGGCGATCAGCAGCCGCTCGTCGGCCGGACGCAGCGGGCGAGTGTCGAGCACGTCGACCTGGATGCTGCCGAGCGCCTGACTGTCACCGTTGCGGACCGGGACGACGTAGGCGGTCGTGGCGTCGTCGGAGGTCCCCTCGGCGCCCCAGGTGGCCGCCGAGACGACCTCGCCGTCGGCCGCGTGACAGCGACGCCGCTCGCACGCCGCGCGGCCACGGCGCGGCCGGCCGCCTCGGCGACGGCGGGCAGCAGCTCCGCCGGACGTCGGGGTGTCGGCCAGCCGCCGGCTGAAGTCCGAGAGCGCCTCGTAGGGCTGGGCCCGGGCGCCGTACGCGATCCGGTTGGCCACCCTGATCACGCCGCGTCGCAGCGGCTGGAAGGCCAGCGCGACGAGCGCCGTCGCGAGCAACGAGAGCAGCAGCCCACTGGTGCGCGTGTCGACCAGGCGCCCGACCGCCACGACCACCGTCGTGTAGCCGACGGCGGCGAACGCGAAGCCGACCGCGAGCACGACGCGTGCGGTTGATCACCACCTCGATGTCGTAGAGCCGGTAGCGCAGTGCGGCCAGCGAGAACGTCACCGGGAGCAGCACGTAGGCGACCAGGAGAGGGAGGGACGCCACCCAGGTCTGCTCACCACCGTTCAGGTTCTGCACGATCAGCATGTTCGCGAGGCCGACGACCAGCGCCGCCACCGCCAGCGCGATCAGCCGGACCTGCTGGCGTTCCTCCCCCGTGCTGCGGCGCAGCCGGATCCACATGGAGACCAGCGCGGCGACCAGCCCGCCGGCGATCATGAAGAAGCCCAGGGTGAAGGCGGGGCCACGCACCCCGCCGACGTCCGCGTCCCGCAGGTCGAACTCCATCGGGTTCATGGTCATGAGGACCAGGCTGCAGATGAGCGCTCCGACCCCGATGACGCCTGCGGCCCAGCGCCAGCGGCGCGAGAGGAAGTGCCCGTCGGGCGCCAGCAGGAACATCACCGCCAGCTGGGCGAAGGCGAGCTGGCCACCCGTCAGGCTGGACAGCCATCCGGCGACAGCCGCAAGGTTCGCGGGACCCGGGCCGCCCTCGTCGATGACCCAGACGTGGTAGGCCTCGGTCACCAGTGAGAACGAGGACAGCACCCCGATCATGCTGAGCAGCACGCCCACGGCGTGTCGCTCGTACCGCGACAGGATGACCGCACCCATCAGTGCCGAGCCGAGCACGGCCAGCTGCGTGAACGGGAACCCGTGAACCGCGACCGCTTCCTCCGAGAACAACGAGCTGTACGCCGCCGTCACGGCCACGTCGGCGACCACGAAAACGGCGGTGAGGCAGGCCAGCGCCCATGCCATCCGGGCGCGCATCTCAGCCCACCCCCGCGGGGATCCGGCCGGCGATGCGGGTGCCCGCTGCCGGGGACGACGTCATCTCCAGGACCCCGTCGACGGCGTCGAGCCGGTCCCGCATGTTGGTCAGCCCGCTGCCGGGCCGGATCGTCGTCGGGTCGAAGCCGGCGCCGTCGTCCTCGACGCCGAACGTCAGCGACCCGTCGGCGCGCACCGCGCAGCTCCACGCCGATCCGCGACGCTCCGGAGTACTTCGCGGCGTTCTGGAGCGCCTCCAGGCAGCAGAAGTACGCCGCCGCCTCCAGGCCAGGCGGGTAGCGACCGACGGACTCGGCGGCGAGCTCGACCGGCATCGGGCTGTTGCCCAGCGCGGCGCGCAACGCGACCTCCAAGGCCGCCCTCGGCGAGCAGCGGCGGATAGATGCCGCGGGTCAGCTGGAGCACGGTCTCGACCGCGTCCGCCGCCGCCGTCTCCTGGCCGGCGAGCAGCTGCGCCGCACGGTCGGGTGACCCGGCGGCCAGGGTGTGGGCGAGCCGGAGGTTCACCGCCAGGGCGACGAGGTGCTGCTGGGCGCCGTCGTGGACGTCCCGCTCCAGCGCCTGACGTTCGTTGTCCTGCGCGTCGACCAGCCGCTGCCGGGAGAGCCGCAGCTCGTCGGCACGCGCGGACAGCTCCACGGCACGCCGCTCCAGCTCGGCACGCAGGCGCGCTCCGCGAAGCACCAGACCCGCCTGGTGCGGCCAGCCCGGCGAACAGGCGCTCCTCGACCGAGGTGAGCGGCACCTGGTCGCGCTCCTGGACGACCAGCACGCCCAGCAGCTCACTCGCCGTGCCGGACCGGCTGGACCCGCCGCCCTCGGCGCCCCGGCTCGAGCGGGTCCTCCCCCGGCTCGACCACGCGCGCTGGGTGGCCAGGTCGCCGCCAGCGTCGGCCGATCCCCGACCATCAGCCACACCTGCGCCGCACTCAGCGCCGGTCCCCATCGCCAGCACCCGGGCCATCCGCGACGGCAGCTCCTCGGCGGCGTACCTGCCGGTCACCGTGCCGGAGAACTGGCGCAGCACGTCGTACGGCGACGCGCTGGCCGCCGTGCACCGCTCGCGAAGCGAACTCGTCGAGGTACGACGACACCCGGTCGAAGGTCAGCGCGACCACTGCGGTGGCGAGGACCGAGAGGGCCACCGCCGGGCGACGTCGCATCGGCGACCGAGCAAGGCACCGCCGAGCAGCACCACGACGGCGTAGACGAGCGTCACGTACGCGAGCAGCCCGGCCAGGACGAGGGCCGTCGCCATCCACTCCCGGCGCGACCGCCGGCGCAGGCGGCGCCAACCAGCTCATGTCGAGCAGTCTGCGCCCCTTCGGCGGTGGCGAGGGAGGGGTCTGACCGAACCCCTTGGGGGGTGGTGGCCCCCCGACGTACCCCCGAAGAGCCGGCGGACAGCGGCGCCCGAGCCGTGCGCCCAGCACCGATCGGCACCGGGCCGCGAATCGCGTGTGCTGGTCACACCTCGCTCGATCGAGCGAACCCACTACCCCAGACCAGCACAGGAGATCCACCATGTCCGTCCTCACCTCGGCCCCGCGCCCGGTCACCACCGCCGCCGGAGCCGTCAACCTCAGCAAGAGCTACGGAACCGGCGACGCCGCCGTGACCGCGCTCGACAACGTCAGCGTCGGTCTCGCCGCCGGCGAGTTCACCGCGATCATGGGGCCGTCCGGCTCCGGCAAGTCGACGCTGCTGCACATGCTCGCCGGGCTGGACCAGCCCACGTCGGGCCAGGTGTTCCTCGGCGACACCGACATCAGCACGCTCGACGACAAGGGGCTCACGCTCCTGCGCCGGGACCGGATCGGGTTCATCTTCCAGTCGTTCAACCTGCTGCCGACCATGACCGCGGCGGAGAACATCGTTCTCCCGATGCGGATCGCGGGTCGCACGCCGGACGACCACTGGGTGGCGTCGATCGTCGACACCGTCGGTCTCACCGACCGGCTCGGAGCACCGGCCCTCGCAGCTCTCCGGTGGCCAGCAGCAGCGCGTCGCCGCGGCTCGGGCCCTGGCCTCGAAGCCGCAGATCGTCTTCGCGGACGAGCCCACCGGTGCCCTCGACTCGCGCTCCAGCGCCGAGCTGCTCGGGTTCCTCCGCAAGGCGGTCAACGAGCTGGGTCAGACCGTCGTCATGGTCACCCACGACGCCACCGCCGCGAGCTACGCGGACCGCGTGATCTTCCTGGCCGACGGCCACATCGTCGACGAGATGCGCACGCCCACCGCGGACGCCGTACTCGACTACATGAAGACCCTGGGGGCCTGAGCATCATGTTGACCACCACTTTGAGAGGCATGTTCGCGCACAAGCTGCGACTCGCCCTCACCACCGCCTCGATCGCCCTCGGGGTCGCGTTCCTCGCAGGAACGCTCGTCCTGACCGACACGATGGGAGCCGCCTTCGAGCGGCTCTTCGACAAGGTCTCGGCCGGCACCGACGCGGTCGTCCGCACCGAGGCCTCCTACACCGAGTCGGAGGGCGTCGGCACCAGCCGCGCGCCGATCGACGCCGGCGTACTCGACCAGGTCAAGAAGGTCGACGGCGTCCGGGTGGCCGAGGGATCGGTCAGCGGCTACGCGCTGCTCACCGACAACGACGGCAAGGCGATCATCCCCGCGGGCGGCCTGCCCACCACGGGCTCCACCATGGCCGAGGACGAGACCCTCCGCGGCGACGTCGAGATCCTCTCCGGGGAGGCGCCCGACGGCCGGCACGAGGTCGTGATCGACGCCACCAGCGCCGAGGAGAACGACATCGAGGTCGGCTCGACCATCAAGGTCCTGTTCCGCGGCCCCACCGAGGAGTTCACCGTCGTCGGCACCGTCGGCTTCGGCGACGACAAGGACCTCGGCGGCAGTACGTCGGCGTACTTCGACATCGACACCGCGCAGGAGGTGCTCGGTACCCCGGGTGTCTTCGACACGATCGACGTCGGCGCGGACGAAGGCGTGAGCCAGGCTCGAGCTGGTCGACCGACCTGTCCGACCGTCGTCCCCGAGGGCGCCGAGGCAGTCACCGGCGCCACCGTGTCCGACGAGAACGCGAAGGCGGTCGAGAAGGACCTCAAGATGGTGAGCATCCTGCTCATGATCTTCGCCGGCATCGCGTTGTTCGTCGGTGGCTTCATCATCTGGAACACCTTCACGATGATCGTCACCCAGCGCTCGCGAGAGATCGCGTTGATGCGGGCGATCGGCGCCACCCGGCGCCAGATCAAGCGCAGCCTGCTGCTCGAGGCCGTCCTGGTCGGTACCGGGGCCTCGGCTGTCGGAGTCGCGCTCGGGATCGGCGTCGGCAAGGGCCTGCAGACCCTGATGGACGTGGTCGGCTTCAACCTGCCGACCACCTCGTTGCAGATCGACCCGCGCACGATCATCGTCTCGATGCTCGTCGGCACGATCGTCACCGTCGTGGCCGCCATGGTCCCGGCCCGTCGCGCCACCAGGGTGCGCCCGGTCGAGGCGCTCCGCGAGTCCGTTGCGGGCGCCGAGTCGCTCTCGAAGCGACGCGCGTTCGCCGGGGTCACCCTCCTCGGTCTCGGTGCCGCCGGTCTGTCGGCCGGCTTGTTCGGGGACGCCGGCATGGCGCTCTTCGGTCTCGGCCTGCTCGCCTCGCTCGTCGGCGTCATCGTGTCGCTGCCGTTGCTGGTCCGCCCGCTGGCGGCAGTGATCGCGGCGCCGATGAAGCTGCGCGGGCTGCCCGGGGAGCTGGCGAAGCAGAACGCGACGCGCAACCCGCGTCGTACCTCTTCGACGGCCGCTGCGCTGATGATCGGACTGACCCTGGTCGTCAGCATGAGCGTCTTCGCCTCCTCGCTGAAGGACTCGTTCGGCGAGGTGATCGGCGACAAGACCGGCGCCGACCTCTTCGTCACCGGCGCGAGCGCCCAGGGACCCGGGTACAGCCCGACCGTGCTCGACGCGGTGAAGGACGTCGAGGGCGTCGAGACGGTCTCGCCGAACGGCTGGGGCATGGCGCGGTTCGCCGGCCTGGACGCCAGCTACTCGGCGATCGACCCGGCCACCGCAGGTGACCTGATGCGGCTCGAGCTCTCGGAGGGTTCGCTCTCCGACCTCGGCGAGGACACCGTCGTGGTGTCCAAGTCCGCCGCGGACACCCACGGCTGGGAGCTGGGCGACACCGTGGACGCGGAGTTCGCGTCCAGTGGCAAGCACGACCTCGAGGTAGTCGGCATCTACGACGCCAAGGGCTGGGTCATGGACGACTTCGTGATCGACATCGACGAGCAGACCGCCCTCGCCGGGCCGCAGCTCGTCACCACGTCGCTGGTGAAGCTGGCGTCGGGTGCCGATCGGGACGAGGTCCAGGACGCCATCGCGGCGGCCCTGGCCGACCACCCGGACGCGAAGGTCATGGACAAGGGCGAGTTCGAGGCGGACGCGAGCGGGTTCATCGACAGCCTGCTGATCTTCGTCACGGTGATGCTGCTGCTCGCGGTCGTCATCGCGCTCCTCGGCATCGTCAACACCCTGGCCCTGTCCGTCTTCGAGCGCACCCGAGAGCTGGGTCTGCTCCGCGCGGTCGGCATGACGCGCGGCCAGGTCCGGGCGATGGTCCGCTGGGAGTCGGTGGTGATCGCCCTGATCGGGGCGGTGACCGGTGCCGGGCTCGGCATCGGGATCGGGGTCGGCCTGGCCCACATGCTCGAGGACGAGGGCATCACGGGGATCGCGATCCCCGGCCCGCAGATCGCCCTGTACGTCGCCCTGGCCGCCGTCGCCGGCGTGCTGGCGGCCATGGGACCGGCACGCTCGGCCGCCAAGGTCGACGTGCTCAAGGCGGTGGTCACGGACTGATCCACCGCTCGATCCCCTTCACAAAACTTCACCAAAGGAGCACGACATGAGTACCACTGCAACCCAGAACGACCAGATCCCTACGACACCACCCGGCCCGGCGCCTCGATGGACGCCCGGGCGCGTCATTCCGCTCGCGCTGGCGGCGTTCCTGTTTCTCGGAGCGGCCGGCACCTTGGGCGGCGCCGCCTGGCTGAACGGAGTCGACGACGAGCGGCGGGACGGTGACTACCTGACCTCCGACGAGACGACACTGCGCGCCGACGGCAACGCGCTGTCGGTCGAGGAGATCGACCTCGACGGACTGAGCGGGGACTGGATCCTCGGGGACGCACGAGTGCGCGCCACGAGCTCGGACCCGGACGAGTCCGTCTTCCTCGGTATCGCCCGCACTGACGACGTCGCCGACTACCTGCGCGACGTCGAGCACTCCACCGTGACCGACCTCGACGACCCCGAGTACGTCGAGCACGACGGTGGCGCACCCGCGACCGATCCCGCCGAGCTCGACATCTGGGTCGCCCAGTCGAGCGGTCCGGAGACGCAGAGCGTCGAGTGGACGCCCGAGGAAGGCGAATGGACCGCCGTGATCATGAACGCCGACGGCACTGCTGGTGTCGACGTTCAGGCCGATGTCGGCGCGACCGTCCCGGTGCTGGAGAAGGTCGTCGACGGACTGTGGATCACCGGTGCGGCGTTCGCCCTCGTCGGCGCGGTACTTGTCGCGGTCGGGCTCCGGCGGCGGTAGCCGCCGGTCAAGCGGCCAGGACGAAGACGTCGACGCGGGAGCCGGGCTGGTAGGGCGCGAAGGTGGACAGTCACTCCGCGCCCCTCCAGAAGGGTCGCGTACTCCCTCAACTGCAGATCTGCGACCCATCCCGTAGCCGACAGGCGGCGAGAAGACGCAAGTGCTGCGGGACGATCTCGGACGTCGGAGCTTCAGGTCGTGCTGAGGCTGGCGGTCACGGCAAGGTGGTCGACGAAGTCGTTCATCTCGTGACCTGAGTGCCCCTTCACCCAGTGGAATGCCACGTCGCCTCGTTCATTTACGGCTCGAATGAGCGGCTCCCATAGATCTCGGTTGGCGACCGGCTTCTTCTGCGAGTTGACCCACTCGCGCTTCAGCCACCCGTCCCACCACCGGTCGCGGAAGCAGTTGACAACGTAGGTGGAGTCGCTGACGACGAGTAAGGGCCCGTCGAGGGCAGTGACCGCCTCGAGTGCCGCCCTGATCTCCATGCGCTGGTTCGTGCTGGTGGTCTCAGAACCGGAGGCCCAGGTGTCCAGATCGAGCGCCCAAGCCCAGCCGCCGGGACCCGGGTTCCCCGAGCACGCACCATCGGTGAAGACCGACACAGCGTCGTCAGGAGCGACCATCGGCGCCTTTGGAGGACGGATGGCGCGCGTGGACTTCCGGGCGACCGCCGGTGCGGACTGCGGATCCTCGGCCAAGGCTGCGGCCGCTACCTCGATGCTGGGATGGCAGCCGGCGTGCACCCAGGTACTGGAGTCGTCGCTCCGGCTCGCGATGCTGTCGCCCGGGCGGATCGGCTCGAGGCAGATTGCGCACCGCCCGGAGTACTTGGCCTGCACCTGTCTTCCAGTCCGTAGTCGACGACTCTCTGCGCAGCTCCGAGAATGTCTCGTCGGCGCCGCCGCACGATCAAGACTAGATGGCGCGGCAGACAATCACCTGTCGCCGCCACGGAGGGCAGTGGGCGCCGCGGGTGCGGGGGCCGGAACTGGCAGCCGTGTATCACCACCGGCTCGCCCGGCTCCTTTAGGGAAAGGCTCATTCCTGAGGAGGACCCGTCATGGCCAAAGCCAAGAAGCAGATCAAACCCGGTCTCACCACCAAGTCGTCCGCTGCGGACGTCAACGCCGTCCAGGACTACCTCAAGCGTTTCGGCTACCTCGAGGACTCCGAGGTGAGCGGCTTCGGGGCCCCCGAGCCGCCGCTCGGGGACGGCGACGACCCGGCGGCGGTCGCCGGGCGGGTCTCGGGCGCCAAGAAGGGCAAGCTGGACGCGCCCACGAAGGCCGCGATCCAGAAGTTCCAGAAGTTCGCGAACCTGCCGCAGACCGGCGTCGTCGACGAAGCGACGGCCAGGAAGATGAACATGCCGCGGTGCGCGAACCTCGACTCCCCGGAGATCGCCGAGTTCTCGACGTCCGGCCGCAAGTGGGCGACGAACAACCTCCGCTACGCGTTCGAGAACTTCACCCCGGACCTCACCGACGGCGAGGTCATGCTCGCTGTGGAACAGGCCTTCGCGCTCTGGGCGGCGTACACCCCGCTGCGGTTCAGCCGGGTGCCGATGTCGGCCGGGCCGGAGATCATCATCCGGTTCGCGCCCGGTGACCACGGTGACGGCTTCCCGTTCGACGGAGCGGGCAGCGTCCTGGCGCACGCCTTCTTCCCGTCCGTGCCACCGACGCCGCCGTCGGCGATCATGGGCGACGCGCACTTCGACGAGGCCGAGACCTGGACGGTCAACGTCCCGCCCGGCGCCGGAGGGATCGACCTGGTCACCGTGGCGGCCCACGAGTTCGGCCACTCCCTGGGCCTGGGACACAGCAGCGTGTCCGGCGCCCTGATGGCGCCGTTCTACGGCGGCCCGTTCCGCAAGGTCGCCAACGACGACATCGCCGGCATCACCAGCCTCTACGGCGGGTACCCGATCGAGCAGGCCAGCTGGGCGCACGGCACCGACCTGCAGATCGAGCTCCAGGCCAACGTGGCGTCGGTACGCCGCTACGGGTTCTTCACCCGAGTGGTCGGCAAGCCGAACACCACGAACTGGTACCACCTGCCGATCCCTACCCCGGTCATCACCCACGGCAACCGACTCGCGATCGCCCGAGCGATGCTGCGGTTCGTGACCGGCGGCCCGAGCGCGACGGTGCGCGACGTGCACATCTACGACGGCGAGGCCAGGATCGCGGCCCACCAGTTCGTCAACCTGTCCGGCAGCCAGCCGTTCGCGGTGTTCGGTGTCGCCCACAAGCCCGACGTGTTCTGGGGGACCGGGATCTCGATCGGCGTCACCACCGGGACCGGCACCGCCGCCGAGCGGCGGATCGACGTGATCTCGGGCGGCATCGACTTCCTGCCCTGACCGGGGTGGAATACATCGATGAGTGAGATCCGCGTACGCAACGACACGGGGGAGTCGCTGGACGACGTACGCGTGACCCCGGCGGGAGGGGATCCGGTCTCGCTGGGTTCCCTCCCGCCCGGGGCGTCCTCGGACTGGAAACCGTTCGGCATCGTCCCGCGGTATCCGTCGATCGACGCCTCCGGTCCCGGACGCGAACTGGTGCACCGGCCGATCGAGTCCGGCCAGGAACTGCCTGAGGGTCGCTACACCTTGGCGCTCCGGATCGAGTCCGATCGGCTGGTCGTCGACGTGCACGCGGAGGGCTGAGCCCTAGTCCTCTCGGCGTCAGTCGATCCGCTCGGTCCGCGACACCACGATTCCGGGCCCGTCACTTCACCAATCGTGCCGTCTTGCCCGGCCGCTTCGTGTCTCGCCTCGACCCGGTAGTTCACCGGGGAGCTCAGCAATCCGTCAGTGACTCGGCCCGTTGCCCGAGGCCTCGAGACTGGATCTGTTCAGCCGTTCTCGCCGATCCCTCGGGCTGGGTGGATGGGAACGCGCAACGAGCCGGTGACCCAGCTCGGTGAGTCCATGGCGTACCTCTCGTCCGACTCGCCGGGTTGTCACCAGACCTGACGAGCGCAGAACGGCGGCGTGTCTGGACGCCGAAGCCACACTGATGCCGACCCCGGCGGCCAGGCCGCTCGTGGTGTGCTCACCCATCGCGAGGCGGCGCAACACCCGGGAGCGAGTGCTGCCAACCAGGCCCCCGAGCTGGTCCGGCTCCTGGCCGCCATGGGCGTTCAGATCATCGGTCTCAGCGGCGACCGGGTAGGTCAGCGATGGCTGCTCCATTCCAGAGCGAGCACCGGACGCGTCCACACCGCCGAGGGGACCAGTCGAAGTCCGCGCCCCGCCAGATCGACGTCGGCGGTGACCGGTGCGTCGACCTCCAGGATGCCGTCGCGCCACCGGATGGTGGCGGGCGGCGAGGACGTGGACATTCTCAATTCGGCTGCCAGATCCGGAATTACGTCCAGTCCGATCGCGGCGGTATGACTGTGAGGATCGCCAACGCAGCCTGATGGTGCTGGGCTGTGGGTTGGTGACCGCGGGTGTGACCCCCGGAATGACTGGCTTCGTGCCTTGCTGCGACCTGTCCGCTCGTGGTTGCCGGCCCCGGCCCGGTTGGAGGAGCTGGCCTGATCAGGAGCTTGACCACCTGGCGTTAGTGGCGCCGGGCGTGTCTCATCACAGTCCTGCCGAGCCTCCGTCCCGGACCGGAACCACGTCCCGTCCGGCGAAGGAGAGAACGCATGAACAGTCTGACCGATCTGCGTGAGGTGGTCGATGTCGTCATCGGCGTCGACACCCACGTCCATACCCACTCCGCGGCCGTGGTCGACACCGCGACTGGTGGTGTCCTCGACGAGATCACCGTCGAGGCGACAGCCGAGGGCTATGCCGAGCTGGTGGAGTTCGCCAACAACCACGCGATGTTGCGGGCCTGGGCGATCGAGGGGACCGGTGGCCACGGCGCCGGTCTGAGCCGTCACCTGCTGGAGACCTCGGAGATCGTCATCGAGTTGGACCGCCCGAAGCGGGCTGCGCGCCGCAACGGCGCGAAGTCCGATCCGCTCGATGCGATCCGAGCTGCGCGTGAAGCGATGGCTCGACCGCGGTTGGGAACTCCCCGCAGCGGGGGCGAACGCCAAGCACTGTCGGTGCTCTTGGCTGCTCGCCGCTCCGCGATCAATGCCTCCACCGAGGCTCAGCTGCAGGTCTTCAGCCTGGTGATCGCCGCGCCGGAACCCATCCGTGCCCGGTTCCGTGGTCAGAAGCTTGCCGCGATGCTCAACACCGCCGCGAACCTGCGGGTGCACGTCGTCGTGGGACATCGAGACGACCAGCACCGTGGTGGCGCTGCGGACCTTGGCTCGTCGCGCGCACGCGATGCTGAAGGAGGCACGTGAGCTGCAGAAGGCGATCGTGGCCATCATCCGCAGCTGGCGCCCTGACCTGCTCGAGGAGTTCGGCGTCGGACCGATCGTCGCCGCGACGGTGTTGTGCGCCTGGTCCCATCCCGGCCGTATCCACTCCGAGGCGGCGTTCGCGATGCTCGCCGGCGTGGCACCGATCCCGGCGAACAGTGGCCAAGTCACCACCCGGTATCGGCTCAACCGTTACGGCGACCGCCACCTCAACAACGCACTGCACACCGTGGTCCAGAGCCGGATCCAGTACCAGCCAGCCACCCGCGACTACGTCGCCCGCCGCACCGCCGAGGGAAAGACCAGCCGAGAGATCAAACGCTGCCTTGCCCGCTACGTCGCCCGCGACCTCTACCGCCTGCTCGAAAATGGGGCCGCAGCGGCTTGACGAAGCATAGGAGCGTCGCACGGCGCCAGGGGGCAGATCGAACTCTCACCCACGGAGGATCGTGTCGAGTATCCGCTTGGCTTGTGCGAATGCCTCCTGGTCTTCGGGGTCCTCGAACGTGTACCAACAGGTGGCCACGGTTTTCCAGAGCGCCCAGCCGCGTCCTCGCGCCCAGGTTGGAT
>CAWFAE010000011.1:0-6932 GCA_963813615.1 uncultured Actinomycetota bacterium | reverse complement strand
TTCAGGCCAACCAGGAGGCGTAGAAGATCGCGAGCCCGGTCGCGACGCAGATCCCAGCGATGATCCAGAAGCGGATCACTACCGTGACCTCGTCCCATCCCACGTGCTCGAAGTGATGGTGGATGGGGGCGATTCGGAAGATGCGGCGCCCCGTGCCCGTGATCCGCTTGGTCAGTTTGAAATAGCTCATCTGCAGGAGCACGGACATCGTCTCGAGCACGAACAGTCCGGCGATGACGGCCATCAGGAGTTCGGTACGAGACATGATCGCCAGCCCGGCCAGCGCTCCCCCGATGGCGAGGGAGCCCACGTCGCCCATGATGATCCGGGCGGGCTTGGCGTTCCACCACAGGAAGCCGATGCAGGCCGCGCTGATGGCTACCGCGAGCACCGCGAGGTCGAGGGGGTCGCGCACCTGGTAGCACTGTGACTCCACCACGGTGGGCCGCGAGGATCCGCACCGCTGGTTGTTCTGCCAGATGTTCACGATCGTGTAGGCGCCGAAGATCATCGCCGAGGTGCCGGCGAGCAGGCCGTCGGCGCCGTCGGTGAGATTGGCGCCGTTGGAGGTCGCGGTGACGATGAACCAGATGACCAGCAGGACCACGACCAGAGGCAGCTTGATCCCCCAGTCGTGAGTGGTGGAGATGTACGACGACGCCGGCCGGACGCCTCGCTCGTCGGCGAAGAAGCGCGTGGCCAGGAGCCCGAACCCGAGAGCGACCAGCGTCTGACCGGCCATCTTGGCGCGACTGCTCAGCCCCTGGTTGTTCTGCGTATAGACCTTGATGAAGTCGTCGAGAAACCCCACGACCCCGCAGCCGACGAAGAGCAGAAGCAGCGAGCCACGCGCTAGCGCTCGGCCGCCCGCCGGTCAGGATCGTGGCCATCAGGTACGCCGCCGTGGCACTCGCCAGGATCACGAGACCGCCCATGGTCGGCGTACCCCGCTTCACGTGGTGGGTCGTCGGGCCGTCGTCCCTGATCGGCTGGCCGAAACCGTGTCGGGTGAACCATCCGATGGCGACCCACGTGCCCAGCAGCGAGCAGACCACCGCCAGCCCGCCGCTCAGCAGGATTGCCCGCACGTGGGCCAGCCCCTCTCGGCCATTCGGATGGTCGATCCCTTCGAGGCACGAGGGACTCGTCTCGGCACGCAATTGTGGGGCTAGGGGATCGGAGAGTCGGCCGAGACTCACCGGCCGGAGGCCGTCAGGTTAGTGATCTGGATCGCTGCCAGATGTCAACATCCGCTCATGCCGCATAGTGTGCGCGTCAGCGCGCGGATCTGCCGCCCGTCGTGCGACCGTGCCGATGAGCGGTAAGTAGATGCGCTACCTTTCGCGCGCAAGCAACAACGAGGGTGCCAACGTGCTGACGGCGCTCAGCTCAGCAGACGAACGACGTCGCCGGACCGTACTGGGTGCCAGCACCGTGCGACGGCCCCTTCCACTTCTGGTGGACAACGGCACGCACGGTGTACGAGTTGCCGTTGCTGCAGCCGACCAACCCGCCCGCGGCGCGGTCGACCGAGGTGTGCCAGCCGTCGTAGTCCGCGGTGTACGAGCCGCTCCAGTACCGCCAGGTGCCGCCGACGTACCGCTGCAGGCGCACGCGCGATGTGGACACGGTGTAGTTCGGGTCGGGGTCGCTCACCGCGGCGTCCCAGATCCCCGAGTGCGCGCGCAACCGGTTGTTGGTGCGGTCGACGTTGAACCAGACGCAGCGGACGACCTCCTTGCCGGCGCACTCTGCGCCGGTGGACTCCGCGGCGGCCTGAGCCGGCGACGGTACGACGAGTGGCGCGAGGACGACTGTGGCCGTCGCGGCGGCGAGGGACAGCAGGTTCATGTTCTTCCACGACCTTCTCATGCCGATGTGACGCATCTCGAGCAGCATCCGGTTGCCTCAGGACCGACCCCTCTTGCCGCATTGTGAGCGCTCGAACCCGAATATCGGAACGAAGGCAGTTGGCGCCTGCGAGCCCCCGGTCACGCTCACACACCGCCAAGTGGCACGCCGACCAGTTCAGCGACGCGGTGATGAAGGAGCACCCGGTCACCACGTAGCACGCCGTCTCCCTCGCACCGGCCGTTGTCAACCTTGAGGTTGACAACGGCCGGTGTCGTTGCGTAGGTTTCTTCTCAACCAATCAGTTGAGCAAGGAGCGACGCCATGGCCGACCAGCTGTCCCGGGTCTTCCAGGCACTCGCGGACCCGACGAGGCGCGACATGGTGGCCAGGCTGGCCACCGCCGACGCCACCGTCGGTGAGCTCGCGGCGCCGTACGACGTCAGCCTGCAGGCCGTCTCGAAGCACCTGAAGGTGCTCGAGGGGGCCGGGCTGGTGACCCGGTCGCGGGACGCCCAGCGTCGCCCCGTGCACCTCGAGGCGGAGGTGTTCGACCTGATGACCAAGTGGATCGAGCGGTACCAGCGCGAGGCGGAGGAGCGGTTCCAACGGCTCGATGCCCTGCTGGCCTTGATGGACGACGAAGAGAACGACCGAGCCGACGACGAAGGAGCAGCATCATGAGCGCCACCACGAAGCACCCAGACCGAGATCATCGTGCCCGAGGGGTTGCCGATCATCGAGCTCAAGCGCGAGTTCGACGCCCCGGTGGACAAGCTGTTCCGCGCCTGGGTCGACCCCGACCTGTTCTCGCAGTGGGTCGGACCGCGCAGCCTCGACACCCGGATCGACGAGTGGGAGTGCCGCACCGGCGGCCGCTACCGGTACGCGTCGGTGCGCGGGGACGAGGAGTTCGGGTTCTACGGGTCCTTCCATGAGGTGCGGGAGAACGAGCGCATCGTGCAGACGTTCACCTTCGAGGGTGAGCCCGACGGAGTGGCACTGGAGATCATGAGCCTCGAGTCGCTGCCCGACGGCCGCTCGCGGATCCACTCGGTCTCGATCGGCGAGTCGGTCGAGGGCCGCGACGCGATGGTGGCGTCGGGCATGGAGACCGGCATCGTCGAGGGCTTCGAGAAGCTCGACGAGCTGCTCGCCCGGATGACACCGGCCGACGAGCACCGCCGGGTCGCCGGCGGGTTCACCGCGCGCGTGGTCGGCACGACGGACTGGGACGCGCCGGCGCCGGTCGAGGGTTGGAAGGCCCGCGACGTCGTGCGCCACCTGGTGGAGTGGTTCCCGTCGTTCCTCGAGGCCGGTGCCGGGGTCCACCTTGGAGCACGGTCCGTCGGTCGACGACGACCCGGTGGCGGCGTGGCAGGTCCACTCTGACGCCGTACAACGGCTGCTCGACGATCCCGCGACGGCGTCCAAGGTGCTCACCAACCCCCACATCGGCGAGGTACCGCTGGACGAGGCGGTCGACCGGTTCTACACCAGCGACGTCTTCATGCACACCTGGGACCTGGCGCGGGCGACCGGCCAGGACGAGAGCCTCGACCCCGACAAGTGCGCGGAGCTGCTCGCCGGCATGGAGCCGATCGAGGAAGTGCTGCGCGCCAGTGGTCAGTACGGCGCGCGCGTCGAGGTGCCCGACGACGCAGATGTGCAGACGCGCATGCTCGGGATTCATCGGGAGGGCCCGCCGACTGGCGCCTTTCGTCGGCGTAGGGTGACCGGCATGAAGGTTCTGGTCACCGGCGGCGCCGGCTACATCGGATCGACGACGGCGAAGGCGCTCGAGCAGGCGGGGCACACCCCGGTCATCCTCGACTCGCTGCTGAGCGGGCCCAAGGTCTTCGTCCGCGGCCGGATCTTCTACGAGGGCGACATCGCCGACCGGGCGCTGATCCAGCGGGTCGCCGAGGAGCACCCCGACATCGACGCGACGATCCACATGGCCGCGCGGATCGTGGTGCCCGAGTCCGTGGCCCTGCCCTACGAGTACTACCGCGACAACGTCGCCAAGTCGCTCGAGCTGTTCGACGAGCTCAACAACGTCGGGCTGAGCCGGGTCCTCTTCTCCAGCTCCGCGAGCCTCTACGCCACCAAGGACGGCTTCGAGGTCGACGAGTCCGACCCGCTCGACCCGCCGTCGCCGTACGCACGGACCAAGCGGATGATGGAGCAGGTCCTGGAGGACATGGCGGCGGCCACCGACCTGCGCGCGATCGTGCTGCGCTACTTCAACCCGATCGGCTCCGATCCCGACCTCGAGTCCGGCATCTACGTCCGCGAGCCCACCCACGTGCTGGGTCAGCTGGTGATGGCCGCGCGGGGGCAGAAGGACAGCTTCACGATCACCGGCACCGAGCACCCCACCCGCGACGGCACCGGCATCCGCGACTACATCCACGTGTGGGACCTCGCGCGCGCCCATGTGAGGGCCGTCGAGCGTTTCGACGAGGTGCTGGCCGCGGTCGAGGCCCGGAGCACGATCATCAACGTCGGCACCGGCGAGGGTGTCACCGTGCGCGAGCTGGTCGCGTCCTTCGAGCGGGTCTTCGGGCGTGAGGTGCCGATCACCGAGGCCCCGCCCCGCCCCGGCGACAGCGTCGGGTCGTTCGCCAACGTGGACCGGTCCGCGGAGCTCCTCGACTGGCGCACCGAGCTGACCATCGACGACGCGATCGCCTCGGCCCTGGCCTGGGGCGAGAAGCGCCAGGAGATCCTGGGGTACGAGTGAGGTCGGTCCTCGGGCTGGTTCTCGCGGTCGCGCTGGTGCTGGCGGGGGCCGGTGTCGCGAGCGCCGACCCCGAACCGTACGCCGACCCCGACGCCTTCCGCGCGTCGGCCGGGACGGACGAGGGTCCGCTCGCAGGGCGCGTGATCGTGATCGACCCCGGACACCAGCTCGGCAACTCGCGGTTCCCCGGGCGGATCAACCGGTTGGTGCCGGCGGGCGGGTTCAAGAAGCCCTGCAACACCACCGGTACGTCGACCAACGGCGGCTACTCCGAGGCGACATTCACCTGGCGGGTGGCCCGGTTGCTGCGGGTCCGCCTGGAGAACCGCGGCGCCCGAGTGATCCTGACCCGCTCCTCCAACAGCCGTGACGAGTGGGGCCCCTGCGTCGATCGCCGTGGCCGGGCCGGCAACCGGGTGGGCGCCGACCTGAAACTCAGCATCCACGGCGACGGTGCGTACGGCGGCGGCCCCGGCTTCCACGTCATCGCCCCGACCAACCGCCGGCCGTGGACCCACGACATCTACAGGCCCTCGCTGCGGGCCGCGAAGGTGGTCCGACACCGGCTCCGCTCGGCCGACCTCCCGGTGGCGCGCTACATCGCCGGCGGCGACGGCCTCGACATCCGCTCCGACCTCGGCACCCTCAACCTCTCCGACGTCCCCACCGTGATGGTCGGCTCGGCAACATGCGCGACCGCCGAGACGCCCGCCGGATGACGTCACCCTCCGGGCAGGCCGGTTACGCCAAGGCGCTCGCCGCCGCGGCGTACCGCCTCCTCCGCTGACGTTCTTCGCCGGTCGAGCAGCGAGCGCCGGAGTCGGTGGTCGAGCAGCGAGCGTCCTAGTCGGTGGTCGAGCAGCGAGCGCCAGCGAGCGTCGTACTGCCGGTGGTCGAGCAGCGAGCGCCAGCGAGCGTCGTCGAGACCCCGGAAGGGGAGAATCCGGCTCAACCACGGGCGAAAAGGCCACTCCCATCCACAGCCGAGCCTTGTGACAGCGCCGTCCACAGGCCGTCGCGGGCGGCCATCGGTGATGTCGGTGGTGGCGGGTTGAATAGGGGTCATGGCAGCAGCACCGCGCTCGAGTCGAGGTGACCCGCAGGTCGACCCTCCTCGACGCGGTGCGCGCCACCGGGCCGAGCGGGACGCGGCCGAGGTCGGATGCTGCGGCACGTGATCGAGTGCTGCGCCGCCCATGAGGTCGCCGAGGACCAGGCGGCGACGCTCGTGGAGCACGGCCGGGACACCGGCCTGATGCTGGCCGGTCCGGGGGCGCCGTGCGGCTCGGAGTTCGCGGTCATCGAGCTGGCGGCGGCTCTCGGGATGACGGTCGACGCGTGCCGGCGGTACGTCGGGCAGGTGCTGGAGGTCCGGTACCGGCTGCCGCTGATCTGGAGGTGCGTGGCGGCCGGTGACCTGCAGTGGTGGCGGGCCGGGCGGATCGCCCAGCACACGATGCTGCTCCCGGCCGCGGGCGCGGGCCATGTGGACGGGCGGCTGGCGGCGGTGGCGCACAAGGTCGGCGTGGCCCTCACCGAGCGGCTCTGCCAGGAGGCCCTCGACCAGTTCGACCCGCAGGAAGCCGAGGCCAGACGGGTTGCGGCCGCCGAGGCCCGGCACGTCGACGTGCCCACCCGCGACGCGGACCGCCGCGGCACCGTCGAGGTCACGGCGTCGGTCGACCTGGCCGACGGCGTCGACCTCGAGACCGCGGTCGCCCAGGCCGCAGCCGAACTGGAGCCGCCGGATCACCGAATCGCTGGACGTGCGCCGGTCGATGGCGCTCGGGGTGATCGCCCGCCACTACCTCGGCGACGCCCTCAACACCGGCCGCACGACCGGCCCGCTGGTCAAACCCCGCCAGGTCGTGATCAACGTGCACCTCCGGGACCAGGACACCGGCCGCTGCGACACCACAAGGGCGCCGATCTCGGTGGAACAAGTGAGTCGTGGTGCACCCACCCCGACACCCAGATCATCATCAGCCCATCCGCGACCTCAACGACCACATCCGGGTCGACGCCTACGAGGTCCCCGACCGGCTCGCCGACCAAGTCACCGAACGCGACGGCACCTGCGTGCACCCCTGGTGCACCCGACCCGCCCGGGGCTGCGACAAGGACCACTGTCAGCCCTACGACCGCGGCGGCACCACCTCATCGGACAACATCGCGCCGCTGTGTCGAACGCATCATCGCGCCAAGACCCATGCTGGCTGAGCTACCGGTTCCTCAGACCGGGCGCCTACCTGTGGCGATCACCCGACGGCCACTGGTACCACCGCGACGGCACCGGCACCACCGACCTCGGACGGCTCACCGCGGCCTAGCCCAC
>CAWFAE010000010.1:0-13023 GCA_963813615.1 uncultured Actinomycetota bacterium | reverse complement strand
CGTGTGCGCCGCTCGCGCTGCGCCAACCGCGCGGCCGACCTCGGCGCCGTCGTTGTTGAACCCCATCCGGTTCACGACCGCGCGGTCGTCGGGCAGCCGGAACAGCCGCGGCCGCGGGTTGCCCGGCTGCGCCTCCCCGGTGACCGTGCCGACCTCGACGTGCCCGAAGCCCGAGCGCCGCCCAGCCCGTCGATGCCGACCGCGTTCTTGTCGAAGCCCGCGGCCAGGCCCAGCACGTTCGGGAAGGTCAGGCCCAGGGCCTCCACCGGCCCCCCGGCGACGCGCCGCCCGGCCGAGCACCGGCCCGGCGGGCCCGGATCGCCCGGAAGCCGAGCGGTGCGCCTTCTCGGGGTCGGTGCGGGAGCCGTGGTCGAAGAGCGCGTCGGTACATCAGCTGTCAGGCGAGGCGCTCGGGAGCCCAGTCCTGCAGCGACCGGACGCCGATGTCGCCACGCTTGAGCGCCTCGATCCCCTGCACCGCGGCGCCCAGCCCCTGAACCGTCGTGACGCACGGGATGTTGGCGCAGCACGGCGGCGGTGCGGATCTCGTCGCCGTCGAGCGCGCGAGCCGCCGCTGCTGGCGCCGTGCGGCGTGTTGACGACCAGCTCGATCTCGCCGTCGAGGATCAGCTGGACCGTGGTCGGCTCGCCCTCGGGGCCGGGGCCTTCGTGCTGCTTGCGCACGACGGTGGCCTGCGACCCCGTTGCGGCGCAGCACCTCGGCGGTCCCCTTGGTCGCGAGGATCTCGAAGCCCTGGTCGGCGAGCACCTTGATCGGGAAGATCATGTGCCGCTTGTCGCGGTTGGCCATGCTCACGAAGACCCGGCCGCTGGTCGGCAGCGGGCCGAACGCCCCCGCCTGGGACTTGGCGAACGCGCGTGCCGAAGTCGGCGTCGAGGCCCATCACCTCGCCGGTCGACTTCATCTCCGGCCCGAGCACGGTGTCGACGTTGCTGCCGTCGGGGGTCCGGAACCGGTTGAACGGCATCACCGCCTCCTTGACCGCGATCGGCTGGTCCGGCGGCAGGGTGCCGCCGTCGCCCTCCACGGGCAGTACCCCGGCGGCCCGGAGCGACTCACGGTCTCCCCCAGCATCACCCGCGCCGCGGCCTTGGCCAGCGGCGTCGCCGTCGCCTTGGAGACGAACGGCACCGTGCGGCTGGCCCGCGGGTTGGCCTCGAGCACGTAGAGCACGTCGGAGCCGAGCGCGAACTGGATGTTGAGCAGGCCGCGGACCCCGACCCCCTGGCGATCGCCTCGGTGGCCTCGCGGATCCGGTCGACCTCGGCCGCCCCCAGGGTGATCGGCGGCAGCGCGCACGACGAGTCGCCGGAGTGGATGCCGGCCTCCTCGATGTGCTCCATCACGCCGCCGAGGTAGAGCTCCTCGCCGTCGTACAGCGCGTCGACGTCGATCTCCACCGCGTCGTCGATGAACCGGTCGACGAGCACCGGGTGGGCCGGGCTGATCTCGGTGGCCCGCTCGATGTAGCCGCGCAGCGACGCCTCGTCGTAGACGATCTCCATGCCGCGCCCGCCGAGGACGTACGACGGCCGCACCAGCACCGGGTAGCCGATCTCGTCGGCGATCTCGCGGGCGTCCTCGAAGCTGGTCGCGGTGCCGTGCTTGGGGGCGGGCAGCCCGGCCCGGCGCAGCACCCGCCCGAACGCGCCCCGCTCCTCGGCGAGGTGGATCGCCTCCGGGGAGGTGCCGACGACGGTCACGCCGTGGTCCTTGAGCCCCTGCGCGAGCCCGAGCGGGGTCTGGCCGCCGAGCTGGCAGATCACGCCCGCGACCGGGCCGGCCTGCTCCTCGGCGTGCACGACCTCGAGCACGTCCTCGAGCGTGAGCGGCTCGAAGTAGAGGCGGTCGGAGGTGTCGTAGTCGGTCGAGACCGTCTCCGGGTTGCAGTTGACCATCACGGTCTCGTAGCCCGCCTCGCTGAGCGCGAGCGAGGCGTGCACGCAGGAGTAGTCGAACTCGATCCCCTGCCCGATCCGGTTCGGGCCGCTGCCCAGGATGATCACCGCCGGCCGCTCGCGGGGCGCCACCTCGGTCTCCTCGTCGTACGACGAGTAGTGGTACGGCGTGGCCGCCGCGAACTCCGCCGCGCAGGTGTCGACGGTCTTGTAGACCGGGCGGATGCCGAGCGCGTGCCGGACCCCGCGCACCACGTCGGCGGTCATCCCGCGGATCTTGCCGACCTGCGCGTCGGAGAACCCGTGCCGCTTCGCCCTGCGCAGCACCATCGGGCGTCAGCTCGGGCGCGGCGGTGACCTCCGCGGCGATCTCGTTGATCAGCAGCAGCTGGTCGACGAACCACGGATCGATCCGGGTCGCCTCGAATACCTCATCGGGGGTGGCGCCCGCACGCAGCGCGTCCATCACCTTGCGCAGCCGCCCGTCGTGCGGCGTCCGGATGTCGTCGAGCAGCCGGTCCTTGTCGAGGTCGACCCACTCCTGGTGCCAGTCGAAGACCGCGTCGTTGCTCTCGAGGCTGCGCAGTGCCTTCTGCAGCGCCTCGGTGAAGTTGCGGCCGATGGCCATCGCCTCGCCGACCGACTTCATGTGCGTGGTCAGTGTCGGGTCGGCGCCGGGGAACTTCTCGAACGCGAACCGCGGCACCTTCACCACGACGTAGTCCAGGGTCGGCTCGAAGCTCGCCGGCGTCTCCCGGGTGATGTCGTTGGGGATCTCGTCGAGGGTGTAGCCGATCGCGACCTTGGCGGCGATCTTGGCGATCGGGAAGCCGGTGGCCTTGACGCCAGCGCGCTGGACCGGGAGACCCGGGGGTTCATCTCGATCACGACGATCCGGCCGTCGTCGGGGTTGACCGCGAACTGGATGTTGCAGCCGCCGGTGTCGACGCCCACCTCGCGGATCACGCCGATCGCGATGTCGCGCAGCCGTTGGTACTCCCGGTCGGTGAGCGTCATCGCCGGCGCGACGGTGATCGAGTCGCCGGTGTGCACGCCCATCGGGTCGACGTTCTCGATCGAGCAGACGATGACGACGTTGTCGGCGGTGTCGCGCATCACCTCCAGCTCGTACTCCTTCCAGCCGAGGATCGACTCCTCCAGGAGCACCTCGGTGGTCGGGCTGGCGTCGAGGCCCGCGCCGGCGATCCGGTGCAGGTCGTCCTCGTCGTAGGCCAGCCCCGAGCCCGCGCCGCCCATCGTGAAGCTGGGCCGCACCACGACCGGGTAGCCGAGCACGCCCGCCGCGGCCGAGGCACTCGTCCATGGTGTGGCAGATCTCCGAGCGGGCCACCTCGGCGCCCCACTCGTCCGGCAGCGCCTCGACGACCCGCTTGAAGGACTCGCGGTTCTCACCCTTCTCGATCGCCTCGATCGAGGCGCCGATCAGCTCCACGCCGTACTTCTCCAGCACGCCGGCCTCGGCCAGGCTCATCGCGGCGTTGAGGGCGGTCTGGCCGCCGAGCGTCGCCAGCAGCGCGTCGGGGCGCTCCTTGGCGATCACCTTCTCGACGTACTCCGGCGTGATCGGCTCGACGTACGTCGCATCCGCGAACTCCGGGTCGGTCATGATCGTCGCCGGGTTGGAGTTGACCAGCACGACGCGCAGGCCCTCCTCCTTCAGCACCCGGCAGGCCTGGGTGCCGGAGTAGTCGAACTCGCAGGCCTGCCCGATCACGATCGGGCCGGAGCCGATCACCAGAACGCTGGCGATGTCGGTTCGGCCGCGGCATCGGCTCGTCCTCCATGAGGTCGCAGAACCGGTCGAAGAGGTACGCCGCGTCGTGCGGGCCGGCCGCCGCCTCGGGGTGGTACTGCACCGAGAACGACTTCAACCGACCTTCGTCGTCACGCAGCTCGAGGCCCTCGACCACGTCGTCGTTGAGGCAGACGTGGCTGACCGTGGCGACGCCGTACGGCGTGACCGTCGCCTGGTCGAGGGGCGCGTCGACCGCGAACCCGTGGTTGTGCGCGGTCACCTCGACCTTGCGGGTGGTCCGGTCCATCACCGGCTGGTTGATGCCGCGGTGGCCGTACTTCAGCTTGTAGGTGCCGAACCCGAGCGCCCGGCCGAACAGCTGGTTGCCGAAGCAGATGCCGAAGTACGGCAGCCCGCGTTCGAGGGCTCCCTGCAGCAGCTCGATCTGGCTGGTCGTGGCGGCGGGGTCGCCGGGGCCGTTGGAGTAGAAGAGCCCGTCAGGCTCGACGGCCAGCACTTCGTCGAGGGTGGCCGTCGCCGGCAGCACGTGCACCTCGATGCCGCGCTCCGCCATCCGTTGCGGGGTCATCGACTTGATGCCGAGGTCGAGGGCGGCCACCGTGAACCGCCGCTCGCCGGCCGCCGGGATCACGTAGGTCTCGTCCGTCGACACCTCTCCCGCCAGCTCGGCTCCGGCCATCGGTGCTGCCGCCCGCACTCGTTCCAGGAGCTCGGCGGGGTCGGCGCCCCCGGAGGAGATGCCGACCCGCATCGCGCCTCGCTCGCGCAGGTGCCGGGTGAGCGCGCGGGTGTCGACGCCGGAGATCCCGACCACACCCTGCGCCCGCAGCTCGTCGTCCAGGCTGCGTCGGGAGCGCCAGCTGCTCGGCACCCGCGCGGGGTCGCGCACGACGTACCCCGCCACCCAGATCTTGCGGCTCTCGGGGTCCTCGTCGTTGACGCCGGTGTTGCCGATGTGGGGGGCGGTCATCACGACCACCTGCCGGTGGTAGGACGGGTCGGTCAGCGTCTCCTGGTAGCCGGTCATGCCGGTGTTGAAGACCGCCTCGCCGAACGTCTCCCCCACGGCGCCGTAGGCGTCGCCGTGGAAGGTCCGGCCGTCCTCGAGGACCAGGACCGCAGGGCTCATGCGAGCCCCACCATCTCGGCGCTGACCTCGCGCAGCCGGGCGGCGACCTCGTCGTCCCGTGCGATCTCGGAAGGCTCCTTGAGCCGGTCGTCGTCGTAGTAGCCGCCCGTCGCGCCCTCGACCGCGGGGTCGATGGCGAGGTAGGTGATGTTCGCGCCGCCCTCGGCCGGGCTGCGCATCCATCGCTTCATGACCGCCAGCACCGGTCGGGCGAACCACGGGGCGCCGGACCAGATCTTGGTCGCCACGGAGCCGGGGTGCAGCGCGTTGACCGTGACGCCGCTGCCCGCGAGCTCCGCGGCCAGGCTCCGGGCGTGCAGCACGTTGGCCAGCTTGGAGCGGCTGTAGGCCCGCATGATCGTGTAGCCCTTCTCGAAGCCGAGGTCGTCGAAGTCCATGGTTCCCGGATAGTGCCCGGTCGATGCGGTGATCACGATCCGGGCGGGCGCGCTGGCCACGATCACGTCCTTCAGCTCCTCGGTGAGCAGGAACCCGGCCAGGTGGTTCACCTGGAACGTCGCCTCGTAGCCGTCGTCGGTCAGCGTGCGGGAGGCGTAGACCGTGCCGGCGTTGTTGACCAGTACGTCGATGCGTGGGCACACCGCCCGGATCCCCTTGGCCGCGACGCGCACGCTGTGCAGCGACTCGTAGTCGGCGACCACGGTGTCGACGCCGGCCGCCCCGACCGCACGCACTTCCGCCGCAGCCGCGGCCAGCTTTTCCGGGTTGCGACCCACCAGCACCAGGCGGTGGCCCTCCGCGGCGATCTGGAGCGCGGACTCCAGCCCGATCCCTGCGGTGGCGCCGGTGATGACGACGGTCCGGGGTGGGGTCACTGCAGCTTCCCGTCGAGGACGGTGGCCTCGCCGCGCAGGAACGTGGCAACCACCCGGCCGGGCAGCTCCATGCCGGCGTACGGCGTGTTGCGCGACAGCGACGCCGAGTCCGATGCCTCGATGGTGCGCCGCGCGGACGGGTCGTAGAGGACGACGTTCGCGGGCGCCCCCTCCTCGATCGGCCGGCCGTGGTCGGCGACCCGCCCGATTCGCGCGGGGGCATAGGACATCCGCTCGGCGACGCCGGCCCAGTCGAGCAGCCCGGGGTCGACCATCGTGGCCTGCACGATCGACAGCGCGGTCTCCAGGCCGAGCATCCCGAACGCTGCCGCCGCCCACTCGCAGTCCTTGTCCTCGTGAGGGTGGGGCGCGTGGTCGGTGGCGACGATGTCGATGGTGCCGTCGGCCAGGCCCTCACGGAGCGCCTCGGTGTCGGCGGCCGAGCGCAGCGGCGGGTTGACCTTGTAGATCGGGTCGTAGGTGGCCGCAAGCTCGTCGGTGAGCAGCAGGTGGTGCGGGCAGGCCTCGGCGGTGACGTTCCAGCCCTTCCGCTTGGCGTCGCGGACGATCTCGACCGAACCGGCGGTCGAGACGTGGCAGACGTGCAGCCGCGAACCGACGTGCGCCGCGAGCAGGCAGTCGCGGGCGATGATCGCCTCCTCGGCGACCGCGGGCCAGCCGGTCAGCCCGAGTCGCCCGGACAGCTCGCCCTCGTTCATCTGCGCGTTCTCGGTGAGCCGCGGCTCCTGGGCGTGTTGGGCGACCACGCCGTCGAACGCCTTGACGTACTCCAGCGCGCGGCGCATCAGCACCGCGTCGCTGACGCACTTCCCGTCGTCGGAGAAGACCCGGACCCGGGCCGCGGAGTCGGCCATCGCGCCGAGCTCGGCCAGCCGCTCCCCCGCGAGCCCGATCGTGACCGCGCCGACCGGGTAGACGTCGCAGTAGCCGGCCTCGCGGCCCAGCCGCCACACCTGCTCCACCACCCCGGCGGTGTCGGCCACCGGGTCGGTGTTGGCCATCGCGTGCACGGCGGTGAAGCCGCCCATCGCCGCCGCTCGGGTGCCGGACTCGACGGTCTCGGCGTCCTCGCGGCCGGGCTCGCGCAGGTGCGTGTGCAGGTCGACCAGGCCGGGAAGGGCGATCAGCCCGCTGCCGTCGACCTCGTCCAACCCCTCGCTGGTTGAGGAAGGCGCGCTAGCGCCTGTCTCGAAACCCTCGAACGAGACCACCCCCTCGCGAAGCACCAGGTCGGTCGGCTCCGCGCCGAGGATCGACACGTTCCGGATCAGGTAGCCGGTGCTCATGCGTCGATCTCCTCGGGAAGTGTGGACTCGGAACCGCTCAGCAGCAGGTAGAGGACCGCCATCCTGACGGCCACCCCGTTGGTCACCTGTTCCACGATCACGGAGCGAGCGGAGTCGGCGACGTCCGCGGTGATCTCCATGCCGCGCACCATCGGGCCGGGGTGCATCACGATCGCGTGGTCGAGCAGGGTGCCCATCCGGCGCGCGTCCAGGCCGTAGCGCCGGGAGTACTCGCGGGCGGTCGGGAAGAACCCGCCGTTCATCCGCTCCCGCTGGACGCGCAGCATCATCACGACGTCGGCCTTCGGCAGCACCCCGTCGAGGTCGTACGACGTCTCGACGCCCCAGGTGTCGACGCCGACCGGCAGCAGGGTGGGCGGGGCGACCAGGGTGACCTCGGCGCCGAGGGTCTGCAGCAGTAGCGCGTTGGAGCGGGCCACCCGGCTGTGCAGCACGTCGCCGATGATCACCACTCGACGCCCGTCGAGCGAGCCCAGGTGCCGCCACATCGTGAACGCGTCGAGCAGTGCCTGAGTGGGGTGCTCGTGAGTGCCGTCGCCCGCGTTGACCACGCTGGAGCGGACCCAGCCCGAGTGGGCGAGCCGGTGCGGGGCCCCGCTGGCGCCGTGCCGGACTACGACCGCGTCGGCACCCATCGCCTCGAGGGTGAGCGCGGTGTCCTTGAGGCTCTCCCCCTTGGACAGGCTGGAGCCCTTCGCGGCGAAGTTGATGACGTCCGCGGAGAGCCGCTTGGCGGCGGCCTCGAAGGAGATCCGGGTGCGGGTGGAGTCCTCGAAGAACAGGTTCACCACGGTGCGTCCGCGCAGGGCCGGCAGCTTCTTGATCGGCCGGTCCGCCAGCGACAGCATCTCCTCGGCAGTGGTGAGGACCTGTTCGGCGTCGTCGCGGCTCAGGTCGGCCGCACTCAGCAGGTGGCGCTTCACGAGCTTCCTCCATCCGGGGTGCCATCTATCGAGACGGCGTCGACGCCGTCGGTCTCATCGAGTCGCACGCTGACCCGCTCCACCAGCGAGGTGGGCAGGTTCTTGCCGACGAAGTCGGCTCGGATCGGGAGCTCCCGGTGGCCGCGGTCGACGAGCACCGCGAGGCGTACTCCGCGGGGCCTGCCGACGTCGTTCAGGGCGTCCAGCGCGGCGCGAATGGTGCGCCCGGAGAACAGCACGTCGTCGACCAGGACCACCGTCTTGTCGTCGATACCGCCCTGCGGGATCTCGGTCGGCAGCAGTGTGCGGGCCGGCTTCATCCTCAGGTCGTCGCGGTACATCGTGGTGTCGAGCGACCCGACCGGAACGTCGAGGCCCTCCACCGCGGAGATCCGCTCGGCGATCCGCCGGGCCAGCGGCACACCGCGGCTGGGGATGCCGAGGAGCACGAGGTCACTCGCGCCCTTGTTGCGTTCGAGGATCTCGTGGGAGATCCGGGTGAGTGCCCGGTGGATGTCACGGGCGTCGAGGACTACTCGACCGTTCGGCGGGGAATCCGCCGGCGCAGGCTGGGCGCACACGAAGCGCTCGACCTCCTTCTCCGCCTCACGGGACGGCTCGTTAAAGGATGTCTGTCGGCGCTCACCTTACTGACGCCCGGCGACGGATCGTGAATCGACGCTCCGAGTTCTCAGGACGTGGACGAATCGTTGGTCGAGCAGCTGTGTGCGGGCGAGGAACGAGCCGGCACACAGCGTCGTCGAGACCCCCGCAGCCGGCAGCAGACGCAACCCCGGCTCGGTTATGTCCCTGTTCCCGTCACAGGTCTCGACGACGCTCGCTGGCGCTCGCTGCTCGACCAACGAGAACGTCGGGCCTTCTTCAGAGGACCTCCGCCATACCGGCGCAGGCGTGGAGCCAGGACTCCCGGGTGCCCTCGGAGAGCTGGGCGTAGGGCACCACCGAGCCGGAGACCAGGATCGGGTCGTAGGGCACCCGGTAGACGGCGCGGGTGCGCTGCTCGTAGACCTGCTCGAGGTCGTGGGCGAGCTTGGCGTCGACGTGGTCGGAGGGATCGGAGATGACGCTGATGGTCTTGCGCTTGAGGTCGGCGTACCCGGCGTCCTGGAGGGCGTCGAGCATCCACAGCCCGCTGTAACCGGTGTCCTCGCGGACCGTGCTGGTCACCACCAGCAGGTCGGCTGCCTCCGCGGCGGCGAGCCAGTTCTCGGCACGCATGTTGTTACCGGTGTCGACCAGGATCACCCGGTAGAAGCGCTCGAGCAGCTGGTGGACCTCCTTGAAGTCCTCGGCCCGGATCATGCCGGTCACGTCGGGCCGCTCGTCCGAGGCGAGGACGTCGAAGTGCGCGTCGCCCTGCGACCGCACGAAGGCCCCGAGGTCGCCGATCCGGGACTGGTAGACGTCCTTGAACCGCTCCAGGTCCTCCAGGAGCTCACGGGTGGTGTTGCGGTGGGAGCTGCGGGTGCCGCGGATGCCGAGCGTCCCGCGGGTCTCGTTGTTGTCCCAGGCCACCACGCCGCCGCCTCGGACGGTGCCGAACGTGAACCCCGCGGCGAGCACCCCGGTGGTCTTGGCGGCGCCGCCCTTGGGGTTGATGAAGGCGATCGTGCGCGGCCCGTCGAAGTCCTTCTGGATGGCGTGCCTGGCCTCCTCGTGGACCTGTTCCTTCGCGCCCATGCGCGGCTTGACCAGCCCGCCGGACCAGCGACGGACCCGACCGCGCCAGCCCCAGTTGGCCGGTCCCAGCTCCTTCTCGCCGTCGCGCCGGTCGAGGAAGTCGGTGGCCGTCATGAACCGCCGCGGCTCCTCCGGGGGCGCGGCCGGCGGCGGTGCGTGCGGCGGCGGCGCCGACGGCGGGGCGGACAGGGGCACTGCGGAGACCTGGATCGTGTCGTCGGTGCGCACCGCCTGCGGCCACGACAGCGGGGGCGCCTGCGGGTCGGGGGCGGCGAGCGGTGGCGCGGGCGGCGGGCCGGACGGCGGCGGTGCGGACCCGAACCCGGGGATGGGATCGCTCAGCGGGTCACCCTGCGCCTTCGCGGGTGCCGCCGTACGTGTGGACTCGTCGAGCTGCTGCCGCGCGAACCGTTCGAGGTCCTCGGCGGTGAACAGCCGATCACTGGTATCGCCGTGCACTGGATCCTGAGACATCGTGTACCTCCGAGAACGCTCCGGGCGGCGTGCCCTTCCACGCCGACCCTATGTCACGTATATGCCCAGTTCAGGCCAGGTCCAACCCGCCCACGGCCGACTCCACGGCGCGGTGCAGCGTGGGGTACGCGTAGTGCATCGAACGAAGGGTCGCCACCGGCACCTCCGCGTGCACGGCCGTCACCAGCATCGACAGGATCTCGCCGGCGGCAGGGCCCACCACGGACGCCCCAACCAGGATCCCGCGCTCGCGGTCAGCCACGAGCTTGATGAAGCCACCCTCCTTGAGGATCCAGCCACGCGTCCCCAGGCCCTCGTCCAGCCCTGTGCTGACGTCGATCCCCTGGTCGCGTGCCTGAGCCTCGGTCAGGCCGACCCCGGCCACCTCGGGCTGGGTGAACGTCACGTGCGGCACCGCCCGGTAGTCGGCCCAGGGGCCGTCCTCGCCGAGAAGGTCGCGGACCGCGACCGCTGCTTGGTACATCGACATGTGGGTGAACGCGCCTTTACCGGTGACGTCGCCGATCGCCCACAGTCCGTCCTGGACGCGCATTCGTTCGTCGGTCTCCAGGGTGCGCGCCTCCGGATCCAGGCCTACGGTGTCCAGCCCGAGCTCGGCGAAGTTCGGTTTCCGGCCGGTGGCCACGAGCAGCTTGTCGCCCGTTACCGACACGTCGCCTAGATCCACGGTGAACCCGCCGTCGGCGTACGCGACCGATGCGATGGAGACACCCGTGAGCACTCGCATCCCGGCCGCGGTCAGCGCCCCCTCGAGGGCGGCCGACGCCTCGGGCTCCTCCGGTGGCACGATCCGCGGCGCTCCTTCCAGGATCGTCACCTCGACTCCGAAGGCGTGCAGCGCCTGCGAGAGCTCGACCCCGATCGCTCCACCACCGATCACCAGCATCGAGCCCGGCAGCTCCTTGAGCTGCACCACGTCACGGTTGGTCCAGTACGGCGTGTCCGCCAGCCCCTCGATCGGCGGGATCACCGGGTCGGTGCCGGGGTTGAGCACCACGCCGCGCCGGCAGACGTACGTCGTGTCGCCGACCTCGACCCGTCGATCGCCCGTGAGCCGGCCGGTGCCGCGGGCGAACGTCACCCCGGCGTCCTCGAGGCGCTTGACCGCGACCGTGTCGTCCCAGTCGTCAGTGGCCTCGTCGCGGATCCGGTCGGCCACGGGGGTCCAGTCGGGGTGCACCTCCGCGCTCCCGGCCCTACCTCGGATGCGACGCGCCTCGTCGAGGGACGCGGCGGCCGACAGCATCATCTTCGAGGGCACGCACCCGTAGTACGGGCACTCGCCCCCCACCAGGCGGCTCTCGACGGCGACCACGTCGAGACCTCCCTCCGCGAGCCGGGAAGCGACGTACTCGCCTCCCGGCCCCTGACCGATCACCACGACATCCACTTCGGTGCTTGCCGACATGCGGTCAGCCTCCCACGATGTGCCCATGCGCACCCCCACTCGACGCCTCTTTCTCGGCGCCGGCCTGGCCGGCGGGGCCGCCCTGGTCGCGGGCTGTACCGACGACACTCCCTCCTCAGAAGCCGGCGTCCCCGTCGGCCACCCCGGACCCGCGCGCCTGGGACCCCCAGGACTGGGACTCCATCCGCGCCCAGTTCCTGCTCGACCCGGAGCTGGCCCAGTTCGCTGCCTTCGTCCTCTCGCCGCACACCCGTCTGCTGGACGCGGCCATCGCCGACCACCGCGACCGGCTCGGCCGGGACACCGAGGACGCGCTGCTCACCGGGCAGGCCAGCGAGCAGGCGGTGCGCGACGCGGCAGCGGCGTTCGCCGGCGGTGCCGCGTCGCAGTACGCGCTGACCGACAGCACCACGATGGGCATCGCCATGATGTACGGCGGGCTGACCCTGCGCGAGGGCGACGAGGTCCTCACGACCACGCACGACTTCTTCTCCACCGAGGACGCGCTACGGCTCCTGGAGCTGCGGACCGGCGCGAAGGTCACCCGCGTCGATCTGTACGACGACCCGGCGGCCGCGACCGTGGACGACATGACGAAGCGGCTGCTGGACGCCGTCACCCCGAAGACACGCGTGGTCGCGCTGACGTGGGTTCACTCCAGCACCGGCGTGCGGGTGCCGGTGCAGGAGATCGCAGCCGGGCTCCGCGACGACGTGACCCTCTGTGTCGACGGCGTGCACGGGTTCGCCGCCGTCGACGTCGACCTGCCCGACCTGGGCTGCGACTTCCTGGCCACCGGCACGCACAAGTGGCTGTTCGGGCCGCGCGGCACCGGCATCCTGTGGGCCAGTGACTGGGAACCGCTGACCGAGCTGATCCCCTCGTTCTCCGGTCCCGAGGGCCCGGCCCGGCTCACGCCGGGCGGCTACCACGCGTTCGAGCACCAGTGGGCGGTCAAGGACGCCTTCGAGTTCCAGCAGAGCATCGGCCGGGCCCGGGTGGTGGACCGCACCGTCGAGCAGGCCTCGCAGCTGAAGGACGGGCTCGGCGGCGTCGACGGGCTCACCGTGGTCACGCCGACCGACCCGGCGGTCTCGGCCGGCATCGTCTGTGTCGACGTCGCGGGAATGCCGCCCGCCAACGCCGTGCAGGAGCTGCGCACCCGAGGTGTGGTCGCCAGCGCCACGCCGTACCGCCGCTCCTACCTGCGGCTGGGTCCGAGCATCGCCACCTCCCCCGAGCAGGTGGACCAGGCGATCGCCGCGCTGCAGGAGATCGTCTGAGGCGTTGAATCGTGCCTAGTGGTCGTTCGAGTCGGTGGTTGTGGTCGGGTGATTCGTGACTTTCTGGTGATGCCTGCCCTCGCCACTACTCCCGACTCAACGCGCCACAACCCCCTATTCGGTGTCGCGCCTAGACTCGCCGGGCCGTTCCCGCTACTCGGCGCCACCATCCTCTTTTCGGCTTCGTGCTGGCCGCGCGCGTCCTGGCGCTGGCGTTCCAGCG
>CAWFAE010000009.1:0-19764 GCA_963813615.1 uncultured Actinomycetota bacterium | reverse complement strand
TGGTCTGTTCCTGTTCCGGATCTGGGACCGAATGCCGGTTCAACCGGTGTACTGGAGCCCCGCGGCCACCCCGCTCACACTGAGCTGGAGCAGCCGCTCTGGCAGTCCTGGCCCTGACGTGGGCATGTCGGAGCTCGAGCGAAGGGTGCGCAGTGCGCGCAGTCCGAGATAGGACAGGGCGTCCATGTACGGGCTCCGCAGCTCGACAGCCCGGCCCAGGACGGGTCGGCGCTCGAGCAGCCGCCGCTGGCCGGTCACCCGGAGCACCGCATCGGTGGTCCTCCTGTGCTCGCCGAGCACTGCCGCCCTGAGGTCGTCACGCCCACCGAGGTCGAAGAAGCGACGCATCAGTCGCGGGTCGGTCCTGGCCAGCGACATCTCGGCGTTGTCCAGGAGCACTCGGAACAGCGGCCAACAGTCACGCGCCTCCCGGAGCACCCCCAGGTCGGGCTCGGCTTCGAGCGCCGAGCCCAGGCCGTACCAGCCGGGCAGGTTCACCCGGGCCTGCGCCCAGGCGAACACCCACGGGATCGCCCGGAGGTCTTCCACCTGGGACGCCGATCCCCCGCCTCGCCGGGCGGGCCGCGAGCCCAGCGGCAGCCGCTCGATCTCGGCCAAGGG
The DNA here is from genome assembly GCA_963813615.1 of uncultured Actinomycetota bacterium. Taxonomy (GTDB): domain Bacteria; phylum Actinomycetota; class Actinomycetes; order Propionibacteriales; family Nocardioidaceae; genus Nocardioides. Next base: position 19,143 of record CAWFAE010000009.1, on the reverse strand, counting down.
GGTCACCCGCGCGAACCACTCCGCGAAGCCCTCGATCTCCACGAGATCGCGGTACGCCGCACGCGCGGTCGCGCCGAGCCGGTCCGACAGCTCCTCGAAGTCCTCGGCGAAGCGTGCCGCCCGCTCGACGAAGGAGGGCGTCGAGGACGTGAGCGTGGCGGCCCCCACCTGCTCGATGTGCTGCAGCGCGATCGGCAGGCTGCCGTAGCGGGCGAACACCACCTCGCCCTGCTCGGTCAGCTTCAGTCGTCCTCCGACCGAGCCGGCGGCCTGGCTGAGCACCGCCCGGTGCGTGGGTCCCCCACCGCGTCCGAGCGCGCCACCGCGACCATGGAACAGCGTCAGCCGTACGCCGCACCTTTTCGCCCACGCGACCAGGCGGGCCTGCGCGCGGTCCAGTGCCAGGGTGGCCGCGACCGGGCCCAGGTCCTTCGCGGAGTCCGAGTAGCCCAGCATCACCTCGAACCGCCCACCCGACGCGGCCAGCCGCTCCCGGACCTCCGGGAGCTCGACGACGTCGGCCACCACGTCGACGCTCCGCTCGAGGTCCCGCCCGGTCTCGAACAGCGGGACCACGTCGAGGGCCATGGCGGCGCCGTCCAGTGCCCGGCCGGCCAACTCGTACACCGCCGCCACATCGCGCGCACAGCGCGTGAAAGAGACGACATAGCGCCGGCAGGCGCGGTCGCCGTACCGCCGTTGGAGCTGCGCCATCGACCGCAATGTCTCGAGCACCTCGACGGTGCGCTCGGAGAGCTCCCCGCCACCGGTGATCTCGCCCAGGGCATCGGCGTGGACCTGGGAGTGCTGGCGGATCTCCAGCTCGGCCAGGTGGAACCCGAACGTGTCCAGCTGCCAGATCAGGTGCTGCAGCTCGCCGTGTGCCTGCCGAGGCGCACCGGCCTCGATCAGCGACTCCTGGACGCGAATCAGGTCGGCGCGGAACTCCCCCGGGTCCGCGTACGCGAGGTCGGCGACCCTGGTCCGGGTCGCGGCGATCCGGCGGGACGCGAACAACAGCGCCTGCCGGTGCGGCTCGCCCGGCGACCTTGTGGCGACTTCCTTCATCAGGCGGGGGTGCTGGGTGGTGGACTGTGCCAGCGCCGTCTGCAGGGCTCGGCTGGGCGAGGTGAAGCGCTCGTCCAGCGTTAGCGCGCGGCCGACCCGCTCACAGACCCGTTCCAAGGCCAGCAGCACATGCTCGGCCTGGATGGCCATCGCCTCCCGGGTGACCTCCGCGGTCACCGAGGGGTTGCCGTCCCGGTCGCCGCCGACCCAGGAGCCGAGCCGTACGAACGCGTGAACGCTGGTGGGCTCGACCTCGGCGCGCTCGCGACCGAAGACCTCGTCCACCCGGCGGTAGACCTGCGGCACCACCCGGAACAGCGTCTCGTCGAAGACCGTCATCATCGTCCGCACCTCATCGAGCGGGGTCGGCCGGGTGGTGCGCCGCTGAGCGGTGCGCCAGAGCACGTCGACCTGCTCGGTGAGGCGGCGCCGCCATGAACCGGCGCCGCCGTGCTCGTCCCGGTCCCGCTCAGTGAGCAGCGCGGCGATCCGCTGGGACGCTGTCACCACCGCGCGCCGGCGCGCATCGGTGGGATGGGCGGTGAGCACCGGTCGGAGCTCGAGCCCCGCCAGCAGCTGAGCCGCCGCCTCCTCACCGTCGCTCTCCCGCACCTCCTGGTACGCCGCGCCGATCGCCGACGGCCGGTCCGCGGCGTCCAACGCCGTCAGTCTCCGGGCCTGGTGATGCTCCTCGGCGAGGTTCGCCAGGTGGAAGTAGCAGGTGAACGCCCGCGCGACTATCACGGCGTGCTCCCACGGCCAGCCAGCGATCAGCTCCTCCACTCGCGCGGCGGCGTCCTCGGAGGTGGACGCGTCGTCGGCGTACGCCGCGATGGTCAGCTCACGCAGACGCTCCACGTCGGCGTACACCGGCTCGCCCGCCTGCTCGCGGATAACCACGCCGAGGGTCTCGCCGAGCAGGCGCACGTCGGCGCGCATGCGCGCCGGTACGTCGAACCGGGTCGACGCTCGCGAAGCCTCCCGGGCGTTCAGGGTCTCGACGACCATGTCGGCACCTCCTCAAGGGACGACCCCACGCGGACGTCCGGCACGGTCACGCCCCTGCCCGTCCCCGGAGGCCGACGGCGGTAGGGGCGTCCTCCGGCCGCTCGGCGATCTCTTCGAACTCCATGACATTGTCGATCTCGGTGCCCATGGAGATGTTGGTGACCCGCTCGAGGACCACCTCGACGACGACCGGCACCCGGTGCTCGACGACGAGCTTCTTGGCCTGTTCGAGCGACGGGAGGATGTCGTCTGGCTCGAACACCCGGATGGCCTTGCAGCCGAGTCCCTCGGCGACCTTCACGTGGTCCACGCCGTAGCCGCCCAGCTCGGGGCTGTTGATGTTGTCGAAGGCGAGCTGGACACAGAAGTCCATGTCGAACATCCGCTGCGCCTGCCGGATCAGGCCGAGGTAGGCGTTGTTCACCAGCACCTGGATGTAGGGGATGTTGAACTGCGCGCCGACCGCGAGCTCCTCGATGAGGAACTGGAAGTCGTAGTCGCCCGAGAGCGCCACCACGCTCGCGTCGGGGTCGGCGGTGGCCACCCCGAGTGCGGCGGGCACCGTCCAGCCGAGCGGGCCGGCCTGGCCGGCGTTGATCCAGTGCCGTGGCTTGTAGACGTGCAGCATCTGCGCTGCCTGGATCTGGGACAGGCCGATCGTCGAGACGTAGCGGGTGTCCGGCCCGAACGCCTTGCTCATCTCCTGGTAGACACGTTGCGGCTTGACCGGGACGTTGTCGAAGTCGGTCTTGCGGAGCAGGGTGCGCTTGCGCTCCCCACAGGCCTCGGCCCACGCCGTACGGTCGGGCAGGCGACCCGACTCGCGCCACTCGCGGGCAACCTCGACGAGTCGCTCGAGCGCCTCGCCGGCGTCGGACACGATCCCGTAGTCCGGTGGAAACACCCGGCCGATCTGGGTCGGCTCGATGTCCACGTGGACGAACGTTCGACCGTTGGTGTACGTGTCGATGCCGCCCGTGTGACGATTCGCCCAGCGGTTGCCGATGCCGAGCACGAAGTCGGACTCGAGCATCGTCGCGTTGCCGTAGCGGTGCGAGGTCTGCAGGCCGACCATGCCCGCCATCAGCGGGTGGTCGTCGGGGATCGTGCCCCAGCCCATCAGCGTCGGCACGACGGGGACGCCGGTCAGCTCGGCGAGCTCCACCAGCCGCTCCGACGCGTCGGCGTTGATGATCCCGCCGCCCGCCACGATGAGGGGTCGCTCGGACTCGGCCATCATCGTCAGTGCCCGCTCGACCTGGGCGCGGGTCGCGCTCGGCACGGCGACCGGAAGCGGCTCGTAGGTTTCGGGGTCGAACTCGATCTCGGCGAGCTGCACGTCCAGCGGGAGGTCGATGAGCACCGGCCCGGGGCGGCCGGACCGCATCGTCTGGAACGCCTTCTGGAACGTGCCGGGCACCTGGGCCGGCTCGAGCACGGTCCCCGCCCACTTCGTCACCGGGTCCGCGATGTCGGGGACGTTGATCGCCTGGAAGTCCTCCTTGTGCAGCTTGGCGACCGGCGCCTGGCCCGTGATGCACAGGATGGGGATCGAGTCGGCACTGGCGGAGTAGAGCCCGGTGATCATGTCGGTCCCTGCCGGACCCGACGTACCGACGCAGACGCCGATGTTCCCGGCGGCCGCGCGGGTGTAGCCCTCGGCCATGTGCGAGGCGCCCTCGACGTGGCGGGCCAGGATGTGCGTGAGCTCGCCCTGCTCGCGGACGGCGTTGTAGAACGGGTTGATCGCGGCTCCGGGGAGCCCGAAGAGGTGGCTCACGCCCTCCCGGCGCAAGATCTCCACCGCGGCGCGTGCTGCTGTCATTCGAGGCATGCGATTCTCCTGAGGTCTGCCGGGATGTGAAGGAGCGCCGGTCGATCAGGCGGCAGATACCCAGCCGAAGCTGTCGACGCTGCTCACGGAGGGCTTGTACTCGAGACCGACCCAGCCGTCGTACCCCTCGCGCCTGAGGTCGTTCAGCCAGCGGGCGATCGGCAGGTAGCCGGTACCGGGCTCGTTGCGCCCGGGGGCATCGGCGATCTGTACGTGGGTGACCCGATCCGCGTACGTCGCGATCACCTTGTCAACATCTTCGTCATTGACGGCCAGGTGATAGAGGTCCGCGAGCAGGCCCAGGTTCTCCGCACCGGACTCGCGAGTGACCCTGTCGATCACATCGATGGCTGACGCGGCGGTGAGCAGCGGGTAGCGGTCTGACCCGCTCAGCGGCTCGACCAGCACGGTGCCGTCGATCGACGCAGCCGTGGTCGCGGCCAGCGCCAGGTTCTCGGCGGCCAGATCATCCTGTGCCTGCGGATCCACGCCCTTGACCCGGTTGCCGTACAGCGCGTTGAAGGTGCGGCAGCCCAGTCGCTTCCCGATGTCGAGCGTGACTGGGATGTTGGCGCGGAACGCATCGGAGTGCTCCGGCCACGACACCATCCCCCGGTCCCCGCCCGCCATGTCGCCGGCGGCGAAGTTGAGCGCGACCAGCTGTACGCCGGCGTTCTCGACGACGGCGACAAAGGTGTCCACCGCCGCGTCCCCAGGCACCGGCTCCGCGAACGGCCACCAGAACTCGACCGCGTCGAAACCGGCTGCCTTGGCGGCCGTGGGCCGTTCGAGCAGTGGCAGCTCGGTGAACAGGATGGAGCAGTTGACGGCGTACCGGGACATGTCCTGGAGACGGTGCACAGGGTCAGCCTTTCGCCGGAATCGGATTCCGTATGCGGTATACAGTATGGCTGCGACCTGAGTCGGGTCAAGGTCGACGGCCCCCGGACGATCAGGAGCTCGGCATCACCGCGCTCAGCGCAGCGTCGAACCGCACACTGACCAGGTCACCCGGCGACGGGGCTGGCTGGTCGAGCCCGAGGTGTGCGAGCAGCCGCACTCTCCGGTCCGGGAGCTCGCCGTCCAGGAGCACCACACGATGCCCAGGACCGGGGCTGACACCGCGCACGACGGCCGGCAGGCCCGTCTGATCCCTAGAGCCGAGCTGCACGGCGTTGGCGAACGCGGCGACCACCACCGGCCCGGGATCCATGTGGGCCGCGCCCGGCCCGATGACCCGGTCCCCCACCCTGATGGCTCCGTCGGGGGTGGCCTGCGCCGGCACCAGGTTGTCGTAACCCAAGACGGTCGCCACGGCGGCGTTGGCGGGCATCCGGTTGATCATCTCCGGCGTGTCGACCTGACATACGTCGCCCGCGACGAGCACCACGACCCGGTCAGCGTGCCGAAGCGCTTCCTCGGGCCGGTGGGTGACCTGCACGGTCGTGACGGCCCGGTCCGACAAGGCGCGCTCGAGGTCGGCGAAGAAGATCGCACGAGCCTCGGCGTCAAGCCCGGCCGCGGGCTCGTCGAGCAGCAGTACGTCGGGGTCACAGGCGAGCGAGCGGGCGAGGTTCACCCGCTGCTGCTCACCTCCGGAGAGGGCCAGCGCGGGCCGATCCGCGAGGTGCCCGACCCGCAGCCGCTCCAGGGCCGCTTGGGCCAGTGCTCGGCGCCGGACGCGCGGGACCTTGCGCCAGCGCAGCGGCAGCTCCACGTTGCGCAGCACGGTGGTGCCCAGCAGCGCGGGCCGCTGGGTGACATAGCCGATCCGTCGGCGCTCGGCGATGCCGAGCCGCCGGATGGGCACGCCGTCGACCTCGACGGCTCCCCGGTCCGGCCGGTCCACCGCGGCCAGCAGCCGCAGCAGCGTGGTCTTGCCCGCCCCGTTTGGCCCGAGCACGAACAGGTGCTCCGACGGCTTCACGTCCAGGTGGCCCACCGCGAGCACCTCCCGGCCACCACGGCTGAGCCGAACGTCGCGAACGGTCAGCTCCGCGCCCATGCCACACTCCTCTGCTGGACCGAGGCGAGCAGCCCGTTGACGACGAACGCGAGGGCCAGCAGCACGCCGCCGTAGACCAGCGCCGCGCCGAACTCACCCCGACCGACGTTCTCCACGATCGCCGTGGTCATCACCTGGGTGTGACCGTGGATGTTGCCGCCGACGATCGTGGCGGCCCCGACCTCGGAGATCGCGTGCCCGAACCCCGCCATCGCGGCGGCCAGCAACGGCAGCCGTGCCTCCACCCAGATCCGCGACACGACCTGCCACCGGTTGGCACCAAGTGATCGCAGGTGGCCGGGGAGCTCGGGCGGCAACAGCCGTACGGACGCCATGGTGATGCTGGTGATCAGCGGCGTGGCGATCAGGACCTGCGCGATGATCATGCCGCGAACCGTGTAGATCAGGTTCAGGTCGCCCAGGGGGCCGCTGCGCCACAAGAGCAGTGCGACGAACAGTCCGACCACCACCGTCGGCACGGCCATCCCCGTGTTCACCAGCGCGGTCACCACCCCCTGGCCGGGGATCCGCGCCAGGGCCAGCCAGGTCCCCAGAGGGATCCCGATCATGGCAGCCACGAGGGACGCGGTCAGCGACACGAGCGCCGACCGCGCCAACACCTCGTAGACCGGATCGACCATCTACTCGGTTTCCTCCGCATCGGGGACGAACAGCGGCTCGCCGTACTCCTCCACGCCGAAGGCGCCGATCTGCTCCTGCACGTCGGAGTCCAGCAGCCAGGTGGAGAAATCCTCCGCGCAGGGCACTGGCTCCTCACCCGTGTCGACGACGATCACGTGGTAGAAGTTCTGCAGGTCGTCAGAGTCCTCGAACGCGATCGTGGAACTGAGGCCCTCTGTAGCCAGGTAGGTGCCCCGGTCGGTGAGTGTGTATGCCGACTTCTGGCCGGCGATCGTGAGCGTCTCACCCATCCCCTGCCCGGTCTCGACGTACCAGTCACCGGACGGCTCGATGCCCGCCTCCTCCCACAGGCTCAGCTCCTTGGTGTGCGTCCCGGAGTCGTCGCCGCGCGACGCGAACGGCGCCTCCTGGTCGGCGATCCGGGCCAGCGCCTCCGCGGCGTCGGCCGCCTCACTGACGTTCGCCGGGTCTGCCTCGGGTCCCACGATCACGAAGTCGTTGTGCATCACCGGGTCCCGGGTCAGGCCGTCCCCGCCGGCCATGAACTCCTCCTCCGCGTCCGGGGAGTGCACGAGGAGCACATCGGCATCGCCCTTCTCCCCCATCTCGAGGGCTTCCCCCGACCCGACCGCGACGGTCTTGATCGTGCAGTCGAACTGCTCCTCGAACTCAGGCACCAGCTCGTCCAGCAGGCCCGAGTCCTGGGTGCTCGTGGTGGTCGCGAGGATGGCCTCGTCTGAGGAGCCTGCCTCGGAGTCGGAGGAGCACCCGCTGACGAGCAGCAGGGCACCGATGACGGTGAGGGTGGCGACGATGGATCGCGACTTCATGCGGCCACCCGGACCTCTCCGCTGCGCCGCAGGTCGTACCCGCCCAGGGCGGCGAGCCGGTCCTGGACGCCGGTGCTGGCGAGCACGTCGAGCAGCGGCAGCATGAGCTCGAGGGACTCCGGCGCGACGGCGAGCTCGAAGTCCTCCCACTCCACGGGCACGAAGTCCGCGCCGATGCTCTCGCTCGAAGCCCGCACCGCAAGCCCCGCGTCGGCGGCACCCGTCGAGACGGCGACCGCGACGCCTAGGTGCGAGCCGAACTCCGCGCCGCCCGCGGGCTCTACGCCAGCCGTCCGGAGCAGCCTGTCCAGCAACAGCCGCGATCCCGTGCCGGGCGATCGCCAGGCCAGGGTCCGGCCCGCCAGGTCGTCGACCGAACGGATCCCCAGCGGATTGCCCGCAGGCACGACGATTCCCTGCTGGCGGCGCCACAGGTGCACCAGGCCGGCCGGTTCACCGCCGATCACCCGACGAACGAAGGGGTCGTTGGCGGCGCCAGTGCGTTCATCGCGCAGGTGTACGGCCGAGGCGTCGACCGTTCCGCGGGCCAGCTGGGCAAGCCCGGCAACGCTGCCGGCGCCCTGCGCCGACCGCTCGACGGTGGGGCCGACCGCGCGCACCAGCAGGTCGAGGCCGGGGTCGTCACTCCCGGCCAGACGTACCGCGCCGGCTGCACCGCGGAACGCCAGCGCCCGGGAGAGTCCGTCCTCGGTCACCACGGCGGCGGCGCGCGGTGGCCCGGCGATCAGGCCCGCCTCGCGCAGGATGGAGTGGGCGCGGGCCGCCGTACCTGTCGCGCACCTCATCTCCTCGGCGAGGGCGCGGACGCTGGGCACCGGGTCGCCGGGGCCCAGCGCGCCTGCCACGATCCGGGCTGCCAGCTTGGCCGCGACCGCATGCGGGAGCTGTGTCATCTGTGTCATGTATACAGACTACAGTTTCTACTGGATCCTGGCGCCGGACTCCTCCGTGCCGTACCCCCCGAGCGCGACGATCGAGTCGTGGAACTCGGGCGACGACAGGAGCTCCCACAGCGGCGCGAGCAGCGGGTCGTCGAGGGACGCCGCGTCGAGCACCAGGTCGTAGGGCTCGCGCGCCACCGGGACGAAGTCCAGTCCGAAGGCCCGGGCCGCGGCCAGGATGCCGAGGCCGCAGTCCGCGCGGCCCGCTGCCACGGCGGCCGCGACGGCCAGGTGGGTCGGCTCCTCGCGGGCGTAGCCCTGCACCTCGCCCGGGTCGACGCCGAGCCGGCTGAGCTCCTGGTCGAGCAGCATCCGGGTCCCCGCACCCCGCTGCCGGTTCACGTACGACAGCCGGCCGCCAGCCAGGTCGCCGAGCCCGGCGATCCCGCGCGGGTTCTCCGGCGGCACCAGCAAGCCCTGCTCGCGGTGCACGAGGCGGACCACGGCCAGGTCGCGTCCGGGCATCATCTCCTCGAGGTAGGGCAGTGTGTACTTCCCGGTGGCCGGGTGCAGCAGGTGTGACCCCGCCACGTGGCACAGCCCGTCGCGCAGTGCCACCAGGCCGCCGAGCGACCCCACGTTGGTGGAGACCAGGCTCATCGTCGGATCCTCGGCACGCAGGGCATTGGCGGCGAGGTCGAGGACCAGGTCGTGGGAACCGATCGCGACGATGGTGCGCTCGATCTCCGTCAGCCCCCGCAGCAGCTCGACGGAGACCCGCTCCCCCGCGTGGTGACCCTCCACGCCCGCCGGGACCCGCAGCAAACCGTCCGCACGCACCAGCGAGGTCAGTACGCCGGCACCGCGCGGCAGCGGGGAAGCGACGACCTCGCCGCGCACCGAGCCGAGCCGGACCCGCACCCAGTCGTCCATCCCGACCACCGACGGCAGCTTCCGGGCGAGCCGCGTGCTGACACGGGCGCGCCGGGCCGCGGAGACCCCCTCCAGCCCGGCCAGCAGCGGGGCCGCGAAGATCTCGAACGTGAGCGCCGCCGACACGGGGTATCCGGGACAGCCCAGCACCGGGGTCGCGTCCACCACGCCGAGCACGACGGGATGGCCGGGCCGGACCGCCACCCCGTGCACGGCAAGTACGCCGAGCTCGTCGACCACGCGGGCGGTGTAGTCGTCGCGCCCGGCGCTCGAGCCGGCCACCACGATGACCAGGTCCGCCCCGGCCGCGGCAGCCCTGACGGCCGCGCCGATCTGGTCCGCGTCGTCCGGCTCGATACCCGTCGACCAGGCCTCGCATCCGGCGTCGCGGGCCTGGGCGACCAGCATCATCGAGTTGGTGTCGAGGATCTCGCCGTGCTCGGGCGCACTGCCCACCGGAACGATCTCGTCGCCGGTGGGGATCACTGCCACCCGCGGGCGCCGGTGCACGACGACATCGGTCGCCCCGGCCGCCGCGGCCGCGGCGATGTCGACCGGACGCAGCCGGTGCCCCTGCGGAAGCAGCAACTCGCCCGCACTGACGTCTTCGCCAATCGAGCGCACGTGCTGGTACGGCGGAACCGCGGCCATGATCTCGGCGGCCTCGCCCTCGTAGTGGACGTGCTCTCGCATCACGACGGCGTCGAACCCGTCGGGGATCGGGTCCCCGGTGTCCACCACGACGTACTGGTCCGGTGGCAGATCCAGCGGCGTGGTCGGCGTGGCCCCGTGGGTCTCCTTGGCGCGGACGGCGATCCCGTCCATCGCCGCCAGGTCGCTCGATGGGGAGGAGCGGGTCGCCCACACCGGCTCCGCGGTCACCCGACCGAGCGCGTCAGCGACCGGCACGGCGATCGGGTCCAGGCGCGTTGGACAGCCGGCGGCGAGGCAGGCGTCGAGCCACGCGGAAACGGCGTCGGCAGCGGGTACGTCGCTGATGAACGGACTCTCGGGGCCGTGACGGCTCACGAGGCCATCCTGCTACGACAGGTCATGTGTACAGCGTGACGGCCACCGCGGCGCCCGAGTCCAGCCCGGTCGCGGGCTCGGGCACCACGACGTACCCGTCCGCAGAGGTGAGCAGGGACAACAGCGCCGAGTGTCCGAACAGCGGGGTCGCCACCCCGTCGCGGACCTGCACCTGGACCACGTCGAGCCGACCGGCGGCGGACGCGAGCGACCGGGACAGCGTGGCCGGCACGGTCGGCTCCGGTGGGGCGACCTCGATCCCGCCGACGAGCCGAAGCACCGGGAGCCCGACCATCCGGAACACGACCAGCGCGGACAACGGGTTGCCCGGCAGGCCGATCACGGGCACCCCGGCGGCCTCGGCGAGCACGGTCGGCTTGCCGGGCTTGATCGCGAGCCCGTGGCAGAACACGCCCGGCTCGCCGAGCGCCTCGACCGCGGCGCTGGTCTCGTCCCGAGCGCCGACGGAGGAGCCCGCGGAGACCAGCACGATGTCGGCCTCGGCGGCGGCCGCTGCCAGGGTCTTGGTCAGCTGCTCGAGGTCGTCGGGCACGATGCCGTGGTACGACGGCTCGCCCCCCGCCCGCGTCACCAGGGCGGCCAGCGCGGACGCGGTGGCGTCTCGGACCTGCCCGGCGGCCAGGTCCCGGGTGTCCGGAGGCACCACCTCGTCCCCCGTGGACACGATCGCCACCCGCGGCCTCGCGCGGACCTCGAGCCGGGTGACGCCGGCCGCGGCGAGCAGGCCGACGTCCTGGGCGCGTAGCGGTCTTCCGGCGGGGGCGATCACCGCGCCGACGGCGACGTCCTCGTCCGCCCGTACGATCCCGTCGCCCACGGCGACCGGCCGCGTCACCTCCACCGCGCCGGGCATGGTCGCCTGCGTGTGCTCGACCATCACCACGGCGTCCGCGCCTTCGGGGATCGCGGCGCCGGTGGGGATCTGCACCGCGGCGCCGGGTCGCAGGGTGGTGTCGGGGACCGAGCCCATCCGGACCTGACCGATCACGTCGAGGTACGCCGGCAGCCCGTCCCCGGCCCCGTAGGTGTCGGCGGCGCGGACGGCGTACCCGTCCACCGTGGAGCGGGCGAACCCGGGCAGGGCCTGGCCTGAGGTGACCGCCGACGCGGGCACGCGGCCGAGTGCCTCTTCGCGCGGCACGGACTCGACACCGGTCCGCCGACTCGGCCGGAATCCGGCGAGCGCCTCGGAGACGGGCAGCGCCGTGAAGAACTCCCTACCGCCCACCGGAGGCAGCCTTCACGCGTCTGGAGGGCTCTGGCGCGGCTGCGGCCGCGCGATCGTGCCGCCACGCTGACGACCCAACACGCTGACCACCGGACCCAGGGCAACCTGGCCGAGTCCGCAGATCGAGGTCTTGCGCATGGTCAGCTCGAGCTCGAGGAGCCGCTCGCGCCGCGCGTCGTCGAGCTCACCGCCAGCCTCCAGGGTGTCGGTCAGCAGTGCATGGGCCTTCGTGGACCCGACCCGGCAGGGAACGCACTTGCCGCACGACTCGTTGCGGAAGAACCGCAACACGTTGGTCGCGGCAGCCAGTGGGTCGGTGCCCTCGGCGACCACGACGACTGCGCCGGATCCAAGCATCGATCCGGCCTCGGCGAGGGTGTCGAAGTCGAGGGCCACGTCGAGGTGCTCCGGTCCGAGGAAGTTCGACGAGGCACCACCGGGCTGCACGGAGTCGAGCTCCCTGCCGCCGGACACACCCCCTGCCACGTCGAGCAGGTCACGAATCGTGGTGCCCATCGGCACGCAGTAGACGCCGGGCTTCACCACGTGTCCGGAGACCGCAAAGAACTTCAGCCCGTCGCTGCCGTTGACGCCTTGGTCCTTCCACCAGTCCGCGCCACGCGACGCGATGATGGGCACGTCGGCGAAGGTCTCGACGGAGTTCATCAGCGTCGGCTTCCCCCACAGACCGAACACGCCGGGGAAGGGCGGCTTGTTCCGGGGTTCACCCCGGTGCCCTTCCATGCACTCGATCAGCGCCGTCTCCTCACCGAGGATGTAGCCGCCGGGTGAGGTGAAGATGTCGAGCATCAGTCGACGCCCGGTGCCCAGGACGTCCTCACCGATGAGGCCCTCGCTGCGGAGACGCTCGATCTCGGCGTGCAGGACCGACTCCTCGGGGCCGTACTCGTGCCGGATGAAGACCCAGCCCTCCTCGGCGCCGGTGACGACCATGCCCATGAGCATTCCCTCGAGCACGAGGTGCGACTGCTCGGCCAACAGCTGCCGGTCCTTGAAGGTGCCCGGCTCGGACTCGTCTGCGTTGCAGATGGCGTACTTGACGCTGCCCTCGGTGTTGCGGACCAGGTCCCACTTCTTGCCGGTCGGGAAGCCCGCTCCGCCCATGCCTCGAAGGCCAGAGTCCTTCAGGTTGTCGAGGACATGCTCGGGCGTGATGTCTCCTGAGAGCAGGGCACGAAGCGACTGGTAGCGCGGCTCGTCGGAGGTGTACGGGTCGTTGGGCCAGCCACCGTCCGGCACGTACGAGACGGTTGCGCCGGCGTTCGCGTCGCCCTGACGCCGACGCTCCACGAGGCTGTCAACCTCCTCGACGCGACCGGGACGTTCGTCGACCGTCGCTGCCGGCGCGATGTCACAACGACCCGGACAGGAGATCTCCAGCAGCTCGACATCATCTGTGCCGTCGTACTTCTCGTGCAGCTCCTTGATCCGGTCCTCGGACCCCTTCAGCCAGCACGTGAGGTCACGGCACACCGCGACGGTGACACCTTTCGGCGGTTCGGTGCGGAAGTGCGGGTAGAACGAGACCAGTCCCTCGATCTCGTACAGCGGTCGCTTCTGCTCGCGCGACAACGCCTCGAGCTCTTCTCGCGGCAGCCAGCCATGCCGCTCCTGGATGGCCATCAGCATCGGGATCAGGCTCGGACCGCGGAAGCGACCGTTACGCGCCTCGACACCCGGGAGCGCTACCCACTTGTTGGCTGCCACAGTCACTGGTCGCCACCTCCGACCTCGACGCTCTCGCGGTCGCCCGCCCGAGCGATACGCACAGCGCAGAACTTGAACTCCGGGATCTTGCCCGTCGGGTCGATCTCGTCGATGGTGAGGAGGTTGGCCGCCGCCTCCCGGAAGTGGAACGGGATGAAGATGTTGCCCTTCGCCTCCCGGTGGGACACCTTGACGTTCAGCTCGATCTCGCCTCTCCTCGAGGCCACCCTGGCCAGGTCGCCTTCGGCGAGGCCGAGTGCGGCCGCGTCCTCGGGGTTCACATACGCCTCGGGACGGGGTGCGATCGCATCGAGGGCGAACGACCTGCGGGTCATCGACCCGGTGTGCCAGTGCTGCAGCAGCCGGCCGGTGTTGAGGACGAAGGGGTATTCCTCGCTGGGGAGCTCCTTCGCCGGTAGCCACTCCGCCGGCACCAGGTGCGCCAGCTCGTCGGCGGTGTTGAACCGCTCGTCGAACAGCACGACCGTGCCGTCGCCGTGCTCCGGGTCGCTGTTGGGGTAGAGCTTGCCCTCGAGCCCGAGGTTGTCGTAGTCCAGATTGGCGTAGTCGTGCATCAGCGGGACCATCTCGTCGAAGATCTCCCGAGGCGACTCGTAGTGCCAGTCCAGGCCGACTCGCTGCGCGATGTCCTGCAGGATCTCCCAGTCGACACGGGCGTCGCCCGGCGGGTCGAAGACCTTTCGGCCCAGCTGTACCCGACGGTCGGTGTTCGTGTAGGTCCCTGACTTCTCCAGGTACGACGAGGCCGGCAGGATGACATCGGCGAACTCGGCCGTCTCGGTGAGAAAGATGTCCTGGACGACCAGGAAGTCCAGCGCGGACAGCGCCTTGCGCACCTTGTTGATGTTGGGGTCGGACATGAACGGGTTCTCGCCCATCATGAACATGCCCCGCACCCCGTCGTTCAGGATCGATCCGACGATCTCGGTGACCGTGAGACCCTTGACCGGGTTGAGCTCGGTGCCCCACGCCTTCTCGAACGCCACCCGGGTGTCGGCGTCCTCGATCGATCGGTAGTTCGGGTAGAACATCGGGATCAGCCCCGCGTCGGAGGCACCCTGCACGTTGTTCTGCCCGCGGAGCGGGTGCAGCCCGGTGCCCGGCCGTCCGACGTTGCCGGTGATCGAGCACATCGCGATCAGGCAGCGAGCGTTGTCGGTTCCTGTCGTGTGCTGGGAGATGCCCATCCCCCAGTAGATGACTCCGGCCTTGGCCTCACCCCACAGCCGTGCCACCTCACGGATCACGTCGGCGTCGACACCGGTGATCTGCGCCGCCAGCTCCGGCGGGTAGTCCGCCACCAGCGTGGCCAGCGCATCGTAGTTGGAGGTCCGGCTCTCGATGAACTCCCGGTCCACGAGGTCAAGCCGGATGACCTCGTGCATCACCGCGTTGTAGAACGCCACGTCGGTACCCGGCTTGATCCGGCAGAAGATGTCGGCGTGGTCGGAGATCGTCGTCGCTCGAGCGTCGATGTTGATGATCGTGGTGCCGTTGCGCCGTGCCTGCTTGAAGAACGACGAGGCAACCGGGTGGTTGGCTGTCGTGTTGCTGCCGGTGACGATCGCGACGTCGGCGTTGGAGATGTCGCCGTACGTCGTGGACACCGCACCTGACCCGACGCCCTCGAACAGCGCTGCGACGCTCGACGCGTGGCACAGCCGAGTGCAGTGGTCGACGTTGTTGCTCCGGAAGGCGGTGCGGATCAGCTTCTGGAAGAGGTAGGCCTCCTCGTTGGAGCACTTCGCCGAACCGAAGCCGGCGATCCCGTCCGAGCCGCTCTCGGCGTAGATCTCGCTCAGGCGTCGGCCGACGAGGTCGAGGGCCTCTTCCCAGCTTGCCTCGCGGAAGTGCGGCATCACCTCGTCGTACGGCACGAGGCCGCCCGGCTTGCGACCGCGCTTGCGGTCGGGTCCGGGCTGACGCATGTCCTCCAGCACGTCCGCCGAGAGCGCACCCTTGGGGTAGGAGGAGTCGACCCGGATCAGCGGCTTGGTCAGCCGCTGCGGGGACGCCGCGTAGTCCCAGCCGTAGCGGCCCTTGACGCACAGCCGGCCCTTCGAACCGGGTTGGTCCCGGCCCTCGGCGAAGGAGATCCCGCCGCGCTCGCGGTCGACATAGAAGGTCAGTGCGCAACCGACGCCGCAGTACGGGCAGACGGTGTCGACTGCGTCGAGCTTCTCTCGCGGCTGGATCGGGATGTTGTTGATCGGCTTGTTGGTGAGCGCGCCGGTCGGGCACGCCGCCACACACTCTCCGCAGGTGACGCACGACGACTGGCCCATCGGGTCGTTGAGGTCGAAGGCGATGCGGGTCGAGTAGCCCTTGCCACTGCGGCCGATGACGTCGTTGCCCTGGATGTCGTCGCAGGCTCGGACGCAGCGGTCGCAGAGGATGCAGGAGTCATGGTCGACGGCGATCACCGGATTCGAGGTGTCGGTCCCCCGCGCCGGTCCGGGAAAGAGGTCGTCGACGTCGGTGATCATCAGGCTGTCAGCCACGGCGAGCAGCTCGTTGTCGGCGGTGGTGGTCTGCTTGGGGTCCTCGTCCCGTGGCCGCTGGTCGTCGAGGAGCAGCTCGGTGAGCACCTTGCGACGGTTCACGATCTCCGGCGTCGCGGTGGACACCTCCATGTCCGACTCACAGGGTCGGATGCACGCCGCCGCATCGGCACGTCCACCCACGTCCACCACGCACATCCGGCAGACGCCGACCGGGTCGTAGCGCTCGTCGTGGCACAGCACCGGGATCTCGATCCCGAGCTCGCGCGCGGCCTCCCAGATCGTCGTCCCTTCGACGACCGAGACGCTCTGGCCGTCGATGGTGAGCGAGACCGTGCGAACCTCGGCCTCCGATGGAGCAGGACTGGTGATGGTCATGCTCTCGACTCCCTTCCAGGGACGGTGTGGACAAGCGGTCGACCATCCGGGTCCAGTCCACGCTCGGTGTAGTACGTGTCGATCATGGCGCGAAGTCGTTCGGCCGGCAGTGTGGCGGTGCGTCCCGACGCCAGCTCGAGCGGACTGTCGAGGAAACGCTCGGGAAGCCAGTCATCGGCCGGCGTCCATCCCTCGCGGAGATTGAACGCTCGCTTGGCATGCACGATGCGGCGTGCTGTCTCGCGCAGCTCGGGCTCGTCGACGTCCCAGCCGGTGACCTTCGACAGCAGGCCCGCCCACTCCGCGAAGGGTTCGGTGAAGACACCGCGGAGGAACTTGCACAGGATCAGCGAGTCCATGATGGCCGCGCGATCCTCGGTCTCGATCGCGGCGCGCACGTGGTCATCCGTCCCCCGCACCCGGTCGAGGCCCTCCTTGAGATCGGCCTCGTAGGCGCCGGACCGGTTGTGGTCGGCGCCGCGCGCGTTGACCGCAAGCCCCAGCGCCATGGACTGCATGGTGCGCGGTTCGTAGCCCGGCATCTCCATGCCCTTGACATGCGGTGCGAAGTCGCCGGAACCCTGTCCGACCTGCTTCGAGGCACGTCTCGAGCCTTCTGCCAGGAGAGCGCCGACGCCGGTGCGGCTGCCGATCTCATCCAGGACCCGCAACAGCGCCTCGCCGTCACCGAACTTCAACCACGGCGCATCCAACAGGCCGCGGTCGACGCACTCCATCGCCCAGGCGATGGTGCCGCCGGCAGAGATGGTGTCCAGCCCGAGCGCATCGCACTTGGCGCTTGCGTCGAGAACCTGGTCGGGATCGGAGACCTCACACATCGGGCCGAGAGCGAACACGTTCTCGTACTCGACCCGGACCTTCTTGCCACCCTTGGAGGCGTAGATGTGCTCGCAGCCGATCGTGCAGGAGGCGCAGCTGTTCTTGGTCACCGAGCGACTCTCCGCGAGGTCCTCCGCGGACAGCATCGGGGCGTCAGCAAACGTGGACGCTTGGAAGTTGCGCGTGGGGAGCGTGTTGATCGCGTTGAACGCCAACAGGTTGGAGAGCGTCCCGAGCTCGCGGTACTTCTTGGTCGCGGGGCCGAACGAGCGACCACGCAGGTCCTTCGCTGCAGCCAGCACTGCTTCCTGGTCGGCGATGGCGACACGACGGCCGCCCTTCACCGCGAGAGCCTTGATGTTCTTCGAGCCCATCACCGCGCCCAGGCCGCCGCGCCCTGCGTGCCGACCGTCGTGGGAGATCGTCGCGTAGCGCACCAGGTTCTCACCTGCCGGGCCGATGCTGGCCGCCCGCCATCTCCGGCCGTGGCGCTCACGGATCGACTCCTCCGCATCAGATGCAGACATGCCCCACTGCTCGGTCGCATCCACCAGCTCGACGCCTTCGTCGTCGACCAAGAGGGTGGTGGGTTCGGCTGCCCGCCCCGTGAGCACGATCGCATCGTGCCCGGTGAACTTGCCCGCGATGGCGAAGTGGCTGGATGCCAGCGCATCGGTCAGAAGACCGGTCAGTGGGGACTTCGCGACCACGGCGAACTTGGCACTGGTTGTCAGGGGCGTGCCGACGAGTGGTGAGAACGCAAAGGCGAGCGGCGCTGCCGGAGCAAGCGGATCCACGCCGGCGGGCCCGAGCTCGTTCATCAACCAGACGCCGAGACCGGCACCACCGAGAAAGGAGCGCAGCACGTCGTCGGGCAACGGCACGGTCGTGGTGGAACCGTCCGTCACATCCACGACGAGCGCCTTGCCGAAGTAGCCACCTGGTGGCGTCACCACGCCGCTCACCCGCCCGCGTCCGCGGAGATGAACGACACGGTGTCACCGCGCATCAGCGGCACTCGGCCGTCGCCGCGGATCTGGTCACCGTTGAGTGCGGCCACGACATGGCCGTCGAGCTTCAGCCCCACCTGCTCCGCAGCTGAGGCGAGGTTCGCAGCTCGGATCGTCCGTCGCCCGCGACCTCCGCCGCTCGTCGCCAGGACGCCAAACCGCTCCACGACGACCTCGGGTGCGACTCGCGCCCGTGCCTCGCGGTACTCGTCGGGCAGGTTGACGTTGACCACGGAGTCGAGGTCGGGGTCGGCGTCGGCCAGCCGCACATCAGACATCAGGTCCGCGTCGTCGAGCTGCCGCACGATGCACTCCTCGAACAGGTGCGCCGGGCGCAACCGATCGGCCTCGAGCAGCTTGTTGATCCGCGGGGCGAGGTCGGTTCGATAACCAGCGGCCATCGGCTGCCGGTAGCCGTGGACGAACGGGAGAACCACGTCAGGGGGCTCCGCATCCGGCGTCGTGGCGTCAGGCTCGAAGCCGCGGAGCACGGCACGCACGAAGGCAGCGTGCAGGAAAGGCAAGTCAGTCGAACAGACGAAGGCCGTCTCGGAGTGCTCGGCTGCGGCCGCCAGTCCGACGGCGAGCCCTTGCATCGGCCCACGTCCTTCCTCCTGGTCGTCACACAGGAGGACGTGGGGGTCCAGCTCGGGAAGTTCCTGCCCGGGTGCCCGCACCACGATGACCGGCCCTTCCACAGCACGGCCGACCACGCCGGTGACGTGGCGCAGCAAGGTGGAGCCGTGCCACTCGAGCGCCGCCTTCGCGGTCCCCATCCTCGACGAGCGACCGCCCGCGAGCACGATCCCTGCGCTAGCGAGCTGGTCTCACGATTGTAGACGGTATACGGCGAGTCAATGTTCCGATGCGGCGCCCCTCTCATTTCGGCGTGGCGCAGGTTCCAGCACCGCGCGGAGCCTCCCGACATGGTAGGTCGATCTCGCAGAAGATCAGCAAGGCAGGCACCGCCACCCTGCGTTTGGCCGGCCGCCTGCGCCACATCGGCATTTCCCGAACGGCGCCGGAACCAGACGTCATCCTGCTCGTCCAAGACGTCGCCCGCGCCGATGCTCCGCTGCGCGTTGTCCACGGCCTGGCTCGTCTCGTCGAACGGGGCCTAGATCAATGCACCTGGATGGACCAGGGTGCGAGCGCGTGGCGAACA
>CAWFAE010000008.1:0-128140 GCA_963813615.1 uncultured Actinomycetota bacterium | reverse complement strand
GCGGCGGTGCTGTGGGACATGGACGGCACCCTCGTGGACACCGAGCCGTACTGGATCGAGACCGAGTTCGCCCTGGCCGCGGAGTACGGCGGCACCTGGAGCCGGGAGCTCGCGCTGGAGCTGGTGGGCAACGACCTGATCACCTCCGGGCGGTTCATCCGGCGGCACATGGGGATCGACCTGACCCCCGAAGAGATCGTGGAGCGGCTGCTCGACGGCGTGGTGGCCCGGGTCCGGCACGAGGTGCCCTGGCGGCCCGGGAGCGCGCGAGCTGCTGGAGCGCCTGGGGGAGGCCGAGGTGCCGTGTGCGCTTGTGACCATGTCCTACGAGCGGTTCGTGGCGCCGATCCTGGACCGGCTCCCCGCGGGGTCGTTCCGCGTCGTGGTGACCGGCGACGCGGTCGACCCGCGGCAAGCCCGACCCGGAGCCCTACCTGACCGCCGCGCGGCTGCTCGCGGTCGACCCGCGCGCCTGTGTCGCCATCGAGGACTCCGACCCCGGCGCCACGTCTGCCGCGGCGGCTGGCTGCACCGTTCTCGTGGTGCCGCACCACGTCGACGTACCAGCCGGACCGGGGCGCGCCTTCCGCGAAACTCTCGTGGGGGTCACGGTCGCCGACCTCGGATTGTTGCCGGATCGCGACCTTTCGCGGGGGGATCTCCGGTAGCCACCCCGGGAGTCCGCCGAGTATGTTCCCGACGACTGATCCTTGAACAAGCGAGGGTCCGGACCCTGAGGTGGACGGATAGTGAACCGGAAGAAGCTACTCGCGCTCTTTGGAGCAGCGACGCTGATCGTCAGCCTGGCCGCGTGCGGAGACGATGACGACTCAGGCGGCGGCGGCAGCGCAGGAGGTGGAGAAGGGGAGCCCTGGATCCTCGGCACCACCGACACCGTGACGGCGCTGGACCCGGCCGGGTCCTACGACCTCGGCTCCTCCACGCTGGAGTACAACCTCTACCAGACCCTCGTGACGGTCCCGCCCAGCTCGACGGAGATCGTCGGCGACGCCGCCGAGTCGTGCGAGTACGACGACCCGCAGACCTTCACCTGCACGCTCAAGGAGGGGCTGAAGTTCTCCAACGGCAACGACCTCACCTCCTCCGACGTGAAGTACAGCTTCGAGCGCGCCATCACGATCCAGGACCCGAACGGTGCCGCGATCTACCTGCTCGGCAGCATCACCGACACCGCCGCCGACGGCACCGTCACGATGAACGAGGGCGCGATCGAGACGCCTGACGACACCGACGGTCATCTTCCACCTCGACAAGCCGGACACCACGTTCCAGTACGTGCTCACCTACCCGGGTGCCGGCGCGATCGTCGACGAGGAGACCTTCCCCGCCGACGAGAAGCTGGACGACGAGGAGATCATCGGCTCCGGTCCCTACAAGCTCAGCCAGTACAAGGCCGGCGACCAGGCCGTGCTGGAGGTCAACGAGGAGTACACCGGCGACAACACCGGCAAGGCGCCGCAGGTCTTCGTCAAGTACTACTCCGAGCCGTCGGCGCTCAAGCTCGCCGCGGAGAACGGCGAGGTCGACGTCGCCTGGCGGAGCCTGAGCCCGACCGGACATCGCCGACCTCGAGGGCAACGACGACGTCACGGTGGCCGACCGGTGAAGGCTCCGAGATCCGCTACTGGGTGTGGAACGTCGACGACGACCGGTCGGCAAGCAGGCTGGCGATCCGCCAGGCGGCGGCCCAGGTCTTCGACCGCGAGGCGATCGCCGAGAACGCCTACGACGGCACCGTCGACCCGCTGTACTCCATCGTGCCGCCGGGCTACGCCGGGCGCGACGGAGGCCTTCAAGGACGCGTACGGCGAGCCCGACCCCGCCAAGGCGAAGCAGATCCTCGACGACGCCGGCATCGAGACGCCGGTCGAGCTCACCGTCGGCTGGACGCCCACGCACTACGGGCCGAACGCCGAGGACGAGGCGAACGAGGTGCAGCGCCAGCTCGAGGACAGTGGTCTCTTCGACGTCACGCTGAAGAGCACCGAGTGGGAGCAGTACCAGACCATCTACAAGGAGGGCGCCTACGACATGTTCCTCCTGCGGCTGGTTCCCCGACTACCCGGACACCGACGACTACCTGTCCGCCGTTCCTGGTCGACGGCGGCTTCTTCCAGAACGGCTACACGAACGACGAGGCCAACAAGCTCGTCGCCGAGGAGCAGGGCACCGACGACCAGGCCGCAGCGCGAGGAGATCTTCGGGCAGCTGCAGGACATCGCGGCGCGATGACGTCCCGATGATCCCGTCGCTGGGTCGGCAAGAACGTGGGCGTCTACGGCGCCGGCATGGAGGGCGTCGAGGACACCCTCGACCCGGCGTTCATCTTCCGCTTCTGGCTGGTCAGCAAGAACGCCTGATCACTGAGTATCGCGCGGTCGTGGGGCAGCAACCCTGCGAGGTTGCCTCCCCACGACCGGTGCGTGGAGAGCATGCCCATGACCCGTTCCGGCGCAGGGTCCCTTCCGCGGTACATCCTGCAGCGTGCGCTGCTGGTGATCCCGATGATCTGGGTGATCCTCACGCTCGTCTTCTTCGTCCTCCGGGTGGCGCCCGGAGACCCCGTCTCGGCCGCGCTCGGCGGCAAGCTCGAGCGAGGAGGCGCTCGACCAGCGCCGTGAGGCGCTCGGCCTCAACGAACCCCTGATCAAGCAGTACTGGGACTACCTGTCCTCGGTGATCCGCCTCGACTTCGGAACCACCTTCAGCGACAACCAGCCCGTGCTCCAGGTGGTCCGCGACAACGGCGGGGCGACGCTGACCCTGACGATGGCGGCCTTCCTCCTCGCGCTGGTGATCGGCATCCCGCTCGGCCTGATCGCCGGCCGGTTCCGCGACACCGTCCCCGACGTGGTGATCCGGATGTTCGGCATCCTCACCTACGCCGCGCCGGTCTTCTTCGTGGGCTACCTCCTCCAGGCCTACGTCGCGCCACCGCTCGGCCTGCCCACGTCCGGGATGGCCAGCCCCGATCACCGTCTTCACGGTGCCGGAGAAGACCCACATCCTGCTGATCGACGCGTTCCTCAGCGGCGACACCGCCGCGATCGAGGACGTCCTGCAAGCACCTCCTGCTGCCGGCGCTGACGCTCGGGCTGCTGCTCGCCGGCGTCTTCATCAGGCTGGTCCGGGTCAACATCCTGCAGACCACGCAGAGCGACTACGTGGAGGCCGCCGAGGCGCGCGGCATCTCCCACGGGAAGGTCAGCCGGCGGCATGCGCTCCGCAACGCGCTGGTGCCGGTCATCACGCTGATCGGACTGCAGTTCGCCCTGCTGCTCGGCGGGGCGGTGCTGACCGAGTCGACGTTCAACTGGCCCGGGCTCGGCACGAAGCTGGTGGACTACATCAACGACCGCGACTACGGCGCGGTGCAGGGCATCATCACGATCTTCGCGGTCGCGGTGGTGCTGATCAGCCTGCTCGTCGACATCATCAACGCACTCATCGACCCCCGAGTGAGGTACTGATGCGCGCCGTGCTGCGAGGGCTGGCCAGGCCCTTCACCGAGACTGTCGGGCTCGCCCGCTGGATGCTGGTGATCGGCATCGTCATCACCGCGTTCTTCGTGATCCTGGCCATCTTCGCCCCGTGGATCGCCCCGTACGGGTTCGCCCAGGCCTCCGCCGACGGGGTCCGGTTCCCCAAGGCGGGCGCGCCGAGCGGCGACCACTGGTTCGGCACCGACCGGCTCTTCTTCGACGTCCTGTCCCGCGTGATCTGGGGCGCCCGGACCGCGATCGAGGTCGTGGTGCTCTCGATCGTGTTCTGCGTCGTGATCGGTGTCCCGCTGGGCCTGGTCTCGGGCTACTACGGCGGCTGGATGGACCGCGTGCTCGTGCTGATCATGGACGCCATCTTCGCGTTCCCCTCGTTCCTGCTGGCGATCGTCTTCTCCTTCCTGCTGACCGACATCTTCGGCGGCAGCGTGCTCGCCGTGGCGTTGTCGCTCACGGCGATCTACATCCCGCAGTACTTCCGGGTGGTCCGCAACACCACGGTCAGCGCCAAGGAAGCGGCGTACGTCGAGGCGGCGCGGGCCATGGGGGCGAAGGACGGCGTCATCATGCGCCGCTACCTCTTCGGCAACGTCATCCAGAGCGTGCCCGTGCTGGGCACCCTGAACGCCGCCGACGCGATCCTCACCCTGGCCGGCCTGGGCTTCCTCGGTCTCGGCATCCAGTCGACCGACGGCGCGGAGTGGGGGCACGACCTCAACCGAGCGATCTCCGATGCGGGCTCCGGGATCTGGTGGACCGGTCTCTACCCGGGCCTGGCGATCGTGCTCCTGGTGACCGGGCTGACCCTGGTGGGCGAGGGCGTGAACGAGACCCTGAACCCGACCCTGCGGCGCCGGCGGCTGCTACCGGTCGTGATGCCGGCGCCGTCAGAAGGACACGACAGTCACGGGGGAGGACTCGGTGAGATGGAGCTGATCGACGAGCCGATCGCGGCGGATCTCCCGGAGCCGGTGATCTCGGCCCGCGACGTACGCGTCTGGTACGGCACGACCCGGGGTGCGATCCGGGCGGTGGACGGGGTCAGCTTCGACCTGATGCCCGGCGAGACGCTGGGCGTGGTGGGGGAGTCCGGCTGCGGCAAGTCCACGCTCGGGCGCGGTCTGATGGGCCTGCTGCCGGAGGGGGCCAAGCGCGACGGCGAGGTGATGTTCCAGGGCAAGGACATCTTCGTCGATGAGCGCCAAGGAGTCCTACCGGCTGCGCGGCACCGAGCTCGGGATGATCTTCCAGGAGCCACTGACCCGGCTCAACCCGCTGATGCGGATCTCCGACCACTTCGAGGAGACGATCAGGCAGCACTCGCCGCGGATGTCCAAGGAGGAGGTCCGGAAGCAGATCTTCGAGGCGCTCCGGCTGATGGGGATCCCCCCGACCCGCGCCAAGTCGTACCCGCACGAGTTCAGTGGGGGCATGCGCCAACGGCTGATGATCGCGCTGGCGCTGGTGCTGCGCCCGGCCTTCGTGGTGGCCGACGAGCCGACGACGGCGCTCGACGTCCTCGTCGAGGCCCAGATCGTCCGGATCCTCAACGACCTGCGGCGCAACTTCAGCACGTCCCTGCTGCTGATCACGCACAACGTCGGCATCGTCGCGGAGGCGTGCGACCGGGTCGCGGTGATGTACGCCGGCCGGATCGTCGAGCAGGGCCGGGTCGAGGACGTCTTCAGGAACCCGCAGCACCCGTACACGCGTGAGCTGCTCCGCTCGACCATCTCGCTGCGCACCACCGGGCTCAACTTCATCCAGGGCGCACCGCCGGACCTCGTGGACCCGCCCGACGGATGCCGCTTCCACCCCCGATGCCCGGACGCGATGAACGTCTGCGCCTCACAGAACCCGGTCAACATCGACCGCGAAGGTGGCGGCCGCGTCGAGTGCTGGCTGGCCGGCCCGAAGGACCAGATCCCGGAGGGCGGGACGCAGCCGCTGAAGCAGGAGGAGCTGACCGTTGCAGACGAAGCCTGAGACGCCGGCCCGCGAGGCCACCGTGCTCGACGTACGGGACCTTTCGGTGCACTTCGGGCTGCGCGGGGGGTCGCTGGCCAGGCTGTTCGGACAGGACTCCGGGACCGTCAAGGCGGTCGACGGAGTCACCCTCCAGCTGCGCCGTGGCGAGGTCGTGGGCCTGGTCGGCGAGAGCGGCAGCGGCAAGTCCACGCTGGGGCGCGCGCTGCTGGGTCTCGCTCCCGCGACCGACGGCTCCATCCTCTTCGAGGGTGAGGACATCGCCGCGATGAGCCGCGCGCCGGCTGCGGGAGATCCGCCGCGAGATCCAGATGGTGTTCCAGGACCCCAACGCCGCGCTGAACCCCACCATGACCGTCGAGGAGGGCGTCGGCGACGCGCTGCGCGTGCACGGCATGAAGTCGGCGGCGGAGCGCCGGGTCAAGGTCATCGAGGCTCTCGAGCGGGTCGGGCTCTCGCCGGTCGAGCTGTTCCTGACCAAGTACCCACGGGACCTGTCGGGCGGACAGAAGCAGCGAGTCGTGATGGCCCGGGCGATCATCATGGACCCGAGCGTGCTGGTGGCCGACGAGCCGATCTCCATGCTCGACATGTCCGTGCGGGCCAAGATCCTGCAGCTGATGCTCGACCTCAAGGACCAGCTCGAGCTCAGCTACGTCTACATCACCCACGACCTGGCCAGCGCCAAGTTCTTCTGCGACCGGATCGCCATCATGTACCTCGGCCGGATCGTCGAGATCGGGCCGACCGAGGAGATCTTCGCCAACCCACGGCACCCGTACACGAAGGCGCTGCTGAAGGCGATCCCGGACGCCGACCCCGATCGCATGGTGGCCGCGCGACCTGCCCCGCGGCGAGATCCCGGACGCGGCGGAGCCGCCGCTGGGCTGCGCGTTCCACCCGCGCTGCCCGGAGGCGACCCCGATCTGCGGCTGGGAGTCGCGCGACCTCAGGGCGGTCGTCGAGGAGCACTGGACCCGCCGCCCGCCGGAGGAGTACGACGCGGAGCAGGGCGTGGTCGGCGACCTCGACCACCTCGACACGTCGGCCACGGAGGTCGACCCTCGGGGATGCCGAGCCGTCCGCCGTACGCGCCCTGGTCGAGAAGATGCGGACGGAGGCTCCCGACGAGCCGCTGTGGCGGGGCGTGGACGCGATCGAGGACGAGGGCAAGGGTGTCCGGATCCGGTTCCATGCCGGCGAGGACCCGCCGCTGCGACGCGCCGGCGGCGTGGAGGTGGCCTGCGTGCTCTACCCGGACCCGGAGGGCGACGCCGCCTCCTGGCCAGGCTGAGGCGCGGCCTCCTCGGGCACGGGGAGCGGTGGCGGAGTGCCGCCCCACTCCGGGCAGATCGCCTGGTGGGCGCACCAGTCGCACAGCCGGCTCCGGTGGGGGCGCCAGTCACCGGTCTCGCGCGCCTGGCTGATCGCGCGCCAGACCGCCTCGACCTTGCGCTCGGTGGCCAGGAGGTCCTGCTCGTCGGGGACGTAGTGGAGCATCTCGGCGTTGCCGAGGTAGATCAGCTGCAGCATCGACGGGAGCACCCCACGGGTGCGCCAGATGACCAGGGCGTAGAACTTCATCTGGAACAGCGCCTTGGCCTCGAACCACTCCCCGGGGGAGCTGCCGGTCTTGTAGTCGACCACCCGGATCGAGCCGTCGGGCGCCACGTCGACCCGGTCGACGAAGCCGCGCAGCAACAGCTTGGAGTCGGTGAGGCTCTCGACGTAGAGCTCCCGCTCCGCGGGCTCCAGGCGTCGGGGATCCTCCAGCGTGAAGTAGCGGTCGAGCACCTCGCGGCAGGAGGCCAGCCAGTCGCCGACCGCCGGCCCCTCGGTGCCGAACATCTCCGCGATCGACGGCTCGACCTCGAGCAGGGAGTCCCAGGCGGGGACCAGCATGTCGCGGGCCTGCTCGGGGGTGCGCTGGTCGGAGGGCAGGTCGAAGAGGTCCTCGAGGACCTTGTGGACGACGGTGCCGCGCACGGCGTCGGGGGAGAACGGCTCGGGGAGCCGGTCGATGGTCCGGAAGCGGTAGAGCAGCGGGCAGGTCATGAAGTCGCCGGCCCGGCTGGGCGAGAGCGCACCCAGGACGTGCACCCCGTCGACGGGGGTGCCGATCCGCTCCGCCGGGGAGGCCTCGGGGTCCACCGGCGCGACGTCGTACACGCTCACGAAGCCGACCCTAGGCGACGCCGCCGACAGCCCGTCCCGACGCCGGGCGCGTGTCGGAGCCTCGGATAGCCTCGCCATGTGTCCGAGCCCGAACCACGCACCGGACCGGAAGCGTCCGGGCGGCCTCCGGGCTCCTTCCGGCTGGGCACGATCGCGGGCAGCGAGGTGCGGATCACCTCCTCGTGGTTCCTGGTCGCCGCACTGATCGCGTTCGTGATGGCGCCCCGGGTCGACGAGGTGCAGCCCGACCTCGGGGCGTGGAAGTACCTCGTGGGTTTCACGTTCGCGGTCGTGCTCTATCTCGCGGTGCTGCTGCACGAGGCGTCCCACGCCCTGATGGCCCGCCGGTACGGGTTCCACGTCGAGTCGATCACGCTGCACTTCCTGGGTGGGATGACCGCGATCAAGGGGGAGACGCGTACCCCGCGCCAGGAGTTCTGGATCGCCGTCGTGGGCCCGCTCACCTCGATCGCCGTGGGCGCGGCCGCGCTCGGCCTCTGGTTCGTCACGCCCGACGGGCTGCTGCGGATGGCCGTGGAGGGGCTGGCGGGGGCGAACCTGCTGATCGGCGCGCTCAACCTGGTGCCGGGTCTGCCCCTCGACGGCGGCCGGGTGCTGAAGGCCGCCGTGTGGGCCGCGACCGGCCGGGCGCACACCGGGACGCTGGCGGCCGGGTGGGGCGGGCGCGTGGTCGCCGTACTCGCGCTCAGCTGGCCGCTGTGGCAGGAGCGCCTGCTCGACACGCCTCCCGACGTGCTCGACTTCATCCTCGCGTTCGTCATCGCTGCCTTCCTCTGGTCGGGGGCATCGGCCGCGATGACGTCGGCGCGGGTCCGGCGCAAGCTGCCCGCACTCGTGGCCCGCAACCTGGCCCGGCGCACGCTGGCGGTGCCAGGCGACCTCCCGCTCGCCGAGGCGGTACGCCGGGCGCAGGAGGCCGAGGCCGGTGGCATCGTCACGGTCACCACTGCCGGGAGCCCGGTGGGGGTCGTCAACGAGGATGCGCTGCGCGCGACGCCCGTGGACCGGCGGCCGTGGGTGCCGGTGTCCACGGTGGCGCGCACCCTCGACGAGGGTCTGCAGCTCCCTGTCGGCATCACCGGTGAGGAGCTGGTCCGGGCGATCAACGCCCACCCCGCGGCGGAGTACCTGCTCGTCGACGACGACGGCTCGATCTACGGGGTGCTCGCCACCGCCGACGTCGACCGGGCGTTCCGCGAGGCCTGATCCGTCGTCGGTCGCAGTAGGGTGCGGGCCGTGTCCGAGACCTCGCCCGATGTCCCGCCCGATGCCTGGTCGGGCGTCCACCGCGGTCCGCTGCGTGCGGGCGAGTGGGTGCGGCTGACCGACACCAAGGGCCGGCGGCACAACTTCTGCCTCGAGCCCGGCAAGCGGTTCTTCTCCAACAAGGGCCACCTCGACCACGACGAGCTCATCGGTCGCGAGGAGGGCTTCGCCGTCACCTCGTCCGCCGGCGGGCAGTACCTCGTGTTCCGGCCGCTGCTCTCGGAGTACGTCGTGTCGATGCCCCGCGGCGCGGCCGTCGTCTATCCCAAGGACGCGGCCCAGATCATCGCGATGGTCGACGTCTTCCCGGGTGCCGAGGTGGTCGAGGCGGGCGTCGGCTCCGGCGCGCTCACCTGCTCGCTCCTGCGTGCGGTGGGTCCGCACGGCCGGGTGTCGTCGTACGAGCGGCGCGAGGAGTTCGCGGAGGTCGCCCGACGAAACGTCACGCAGTTCTTCGGAGGCGACCATCCCGCGTGGTCACTGACCATCGGCGACCTCGCCGAGTCGCTGCCGACGTCGGGGGAGCGGTGCGACCGGATCGTGCTGGACATGCTGGCGCCATGGGACTGCCTCGACGCCGCGGCCGGGGCGTTGCGCCCCGGCGGCATCGTGTGCGCGTACGTCGCGACCACCACGCAGCTGTCGCGGTTCGTGGAGACCGTGCGGGTGCACGGCGGGTTCACCGAGCCGCAGGCCTGGGAGTCGATGGTGCGCGACTGGCACGTCGAGGGCCTCGCCGTCCGCCCGGGCCATTCGATGATCGGCCACACGGCGTTCCTGGTGACCGCCCGCCGGATGGCGCCCGGCGCCACCCCGCCGATGAAGAAGCGGCGGCCCGCGCCCGGTGCCTACGGTCCCGACTACACGGGGCCCCGGCCGCCCGGCGTACCCGTCGCGGACGCGGCCGACGAATGAAGCCGTTCCTGCTGCTCTCCATCCGCGCGGAGAGGCCCGCGGCCGACAACGAGTACGCCGCGTTCTGCCGGTTCCTCGACGTGGACGGCTCCGGGCTGCACCGTCGGCAGCTCGGCGTCGACCCGCTCGACGAGCTGAGCCTCGACGACTGGTCCGGGATCATCCTCGGCGGCGGTTCGTTCACCTTCTCCGATCCCGAGGAGTCCAAGGCGCCCGTCCAGCGCAAGGCCGAGCGGTACCTCCTGGGTCTGCTGGATCGCGTCGTCGCGGCCGACTTCCCCTTCCTCGGCGCCTGCTACGGCATCGGCTCGCTGGGGTCGCACCAGGGCGGACTGGTCGACCGCCGCTACCCCGAGCCGGTCGGGCCGCTGTCCGTGACGGTGACCGACGAAGGGCTCGCCGACCCCCTGTTCGCCGGCGTACCGCGAGACTTCGCGGCGTACGGCGGCCACAAGGAGGCGCTGTCCTCGCTCCCGGACCACGCCGTACTGCTGGCCACCTCGTCCGCCTGCCCGGTGCAGGCCTTCCGCGTGGGGAACAACGTCTACGCCACCCAGTTCCACCCGGAGCTCGACCGCACCGGCATCCACACCCGCATCGACGTCTACTCGACGTTCGGGTACTTCGACCCCAGCGAGGCTGCCGACCTGCACGCCGCCTCGGATCGGGTCGATGTGAGGCATCCCATGACGTTGCTGGCCAACTTCCGGGCGCTGTACGCGCGCTGACCCGCGGCGCCTTCGGCTTGCGGTTTGGTCACCAACCGCAGCTTTTCGGCGCCGATTCGTGCGGTTGGTGACCAAACCGCACCTCGAGCGGCCCCGTATGACCATGGATCGAGCATGACCAAAACGTGACCAAACGCGGTGGTTATCCACTTCCGTTGGGGTATGACGCAGGTAGGGTCACGAGTGACAGGAGGTGGGGCTAATGTCGATGACAGATGGCGGTTCCAGCGCGAGCGGTCGGACGCCCGACGAGCTCGAGAACCAGGTGCGCTTTCTCGAGGCCGAGGTCACGGACCTGCGGCGGCGCCTCGGCGAGGCCCCCACCCACTCCCGCGGTCTCGAGCTCCGGCTCGCCGACGCGCAGCGGTCCCTGGCGGCCGTGACCGCGCAGAATGAGCGGCTCGCCGAGACGCTGCGTGAAGCCCGCGACCAGATCATGAAGCTGAAGGAGGAGGTCGACCGGCTCGCGCAGCCTCCTGCCGGGTTCGGCACCTTCCTCGCCCGCAACGACGACGACTCCATCGACGTGTTCACCGGTGGCCGCAAGCTGCGGGTCAACGTGAGCCCGGCCGTCGAGCTCGACGAGCTCCAGCGTGGCCAGGAGGTCATGCTCAACGAGGCGCTCAATGTCGTCGCCGCGCTCGACTACGAGCAGGTCGGCGAGGTCGTCATGCTCAAGGAGCTGCTCGCCGACGGCGAGCGGGCTCTGGTCATCGCGAACGCCGACGAGGAGCGCGTGGTCCGGCTCGCCGAGCCCCTCCGCGGATCGACCCTGCGCGCCGGCGACTCACTGCTGCTTGGACTCGCGGGCCGGCTACGTCTACGAGCGGGTGCCCAAGTCCGAGGTCGAGGAGCTCGTCCTCGAAGAGGTACCGGACATCGACTACGACTCGATCGGCGGCCTGGTCAACCAGATCGACCAGATCCGCGACGCGGTCGAGCTGCCCTACCTGCACCCCGAGCTGTTCGAGGAGCACGAGCTCAAGCCGCCCAAGGGCGTGCTGCTCTACGGCCCTCCCGGCTGCGGCAAGACGCTGATCGCCAAGGCGGTTGCCAACTCGCTGGCCAAGAAGGTCGCCGCGAGGACCGGCCAGGAGGGCAAGTCCTACTTCCTGAACATCAAGGGCCCCGAGCTCCTCAACAAGTACGTCGGCGAGACCGAGCGCCACATCCGGCTGGTGTTCCAGCGGGCCCGCGAGAAGGCCAGCGGCGGCACACCCGTCATCGTCTTCTTCGACGAGATGGACTCGCTGTTCCGCACCCGTGGCTCCGGTGTCTCGTCCGACGTGGAGAACACGATCGTCCCGCAGCTGCTCAGCGAGATCGACGGCGTCGAGCTGCTCGAGAACGTCCTGGTCATCGGCGCGTCGAACCGTGAGGACATGATCGACCCGGCGATCCTGCGTCCCGGCCGCCTCGACGTGAAGATCAAGATCGAGCGCCCGGACGCCGAGTCCGCACGCGACATCTTCAGCAAGTACCTCACCAACACGCTGCCACTGCACGCCGACGACCTCGCCGAGTTCGGCGGTGACCGCGACGCGTGCGTGGGCGGGATGATCCGGGCAACCGTGGAGCGGATGTACACCGAGACCGAGGAGAACCGGTTCCTCGAGGTCACCTACGCCAACGGCGACAAGGAGGTCCTGTACTTCAAGGACTTCAACTCGGGCGCGATGATCCAGAACATCGTCGACCGCGCCAAGAAGATGGCGATCAAGGACTTCCTCGACCAGCAGCAGCACGGGTTGCGGATCTCGCATCTGCTGCAGGCCTGCGTCGACGAGTTCAAGGAGAACGAGGACCTGCCCAACACCACCAACCCGGACGACTGGGCACGGATCTCGGGCAAGAAGGGCGAGCGGATCGTCTTCATCCGCACGCTCATCACGGGCAAGCAGGGCACCGAGCCCGGCCGCTCGATCGACACCGTCTCCAACACCGGCCAGTACCTCTGACGCACGCTGTCGGCTTGCGGTTTGGTCACCAACCGCTGGTTTTCGGTCCCGTTTTCTGCGGTTGGTGACCAAACGGCAACGTCAATGCATGGGCGAGCGCGGGAACGCCAGCGCGGTGACGGCCGGAATCGGCCAGAATTCGGCTCATGACGCACGAGACGAGCCCCACGCCGTACGACGCCACCGCGCTGGGCACCGTTCTCACGGTGTGGGCGCACCCGGACGACGAGGCCTACCTCGCCGGTGGGCTGCTGGCGGCGGTTCGCGACGCCGGCAACCGTGCGGTCTGTGTGACGGCCACCCGCGGCGAGGCGGCCGACCCGCACGCCGACGCCGCGGAGCGGGCCGCGCTGGCCGCCGTACGCACCCTCGAGCTGGAGGCCGCCCTCGGCGTCCTTGGCGTCACCGAGCACCACTGGCTGGATCTCCCGGACGGCGGCCTGGCCGAGCTGGACCCTGCGGGCCGACGACCAGCTGTCGTCAATCGTCGACGACGTCAGGCCCGACACGGTGGTCACCTTCGGTCCCGACGGGTTCACCGGGCACACCGACCACCAGGCCGTCAGCCACTGGACCGACCTCGCGCTGGCGCGGTCGACGTACGGCGCCGGCGTCCGGCTGTGGCACGCGGTTACCCAGGAGCACCTCGTCGACCAGGAGCTCGTGGACAGGTTCGAGATCCACGCCCTCGGCGAGCCGCGGTTCTGCACCGACGACGAGCTCGCTCTGCGGCTGCCGCTGCAAGGCGCCGCGCTGGAGCGCAAGGTGGAGGCGCTTCTGCGCCAGACCTCGCAGACCGCCGACCTGGTCAGCGCGATCGGCCGCGACCGGTTCGCCGCGTGGATCGCCACCGAGTGCTTCGCTCCACCCCTTGGCGATGAACGGCGTCAGGAGGCGGTCGCGCGGCCGATGGAGACGTAGGTCCAGGGCTTGGTCGCGAGCCGGCCTGGGCAGGTACTCCTGGCGCAGCTCGACGAGGTCCAGGCCGGCCTCGGCCACGAGGGCCGGCACGTCACGGGTGAGGTGGCAGCCCGCCGCGATCCGCTTCTGGAACGGCTCCAGACGGTGCTGCCAGCGCGCCACGCCGGGCGTCGGAGCCCGGCCGTGCTCGAGGAAGTGCAGGCTGCCGCCGGGCAGCAGCACTCGGCGTACCTCTGCCAGGGCGGCGCCGCACGTCGGGGATCGTGCAGAGCGTGAACGTCGACAACACGCAGTGGTAGGAGTCGTCGTCCACCTCGAGCCGCTGGCCGTCGAGACCGACCCGCTCGATGCGTACGTCGGCGAGTCGGCGATGCTTGTCCGACATCTTCCAGCCGAGGTCGTTGGGCTCCACCGCCCCCACCGAGATCACCTCCGACGGATAGAAATCGGCGTATTCGAGCCCGCTGCCGAACCCGATCTCGAGGACCCTGCCGGTCAGACCTTCACACACGGCGGCGCGGACCTCGGCCATGTCCTTCCCGCTGAGCACCACGTCGACGGCCCGCGGCACCACGTATCGCTCCCAGAAACCCACCGTGACCGTCTACCGTGCCGAGACGCCTGCAGCGCAACAGCCGCCCGGACCGTACGCTCTTGTCATGAGCGTGCGCCGGATCATGGGCACCGAGGTGGAGTACGGCATCTCGGTGCAGGGGCAACCGCTCGCCAACCCGATGGTGGCCTCGTCGCAGGTGGTGAACGCCTATGCGTCCGCGACGATCCGGGCCCGGCGGGCGCGCTGGGACTTCGAGGAGGAGTCTCCGCTGCGGGACGCCCGGGGTTTCGACATGTCGCGCCAGGTCGCCGACCCGAGCCAGCTGACCGATGAGGACATGGGGCTGGCCAACGTCATTCTCACCAACGGGGCGCGTCTGTACGTCGACCACGCCCACCCCGAGTACTCCACGCCCGAGGTCACCAACCCGCTCGACATCGTCCGCTGGGACAAGGCGGGGGAGCAGGTGATGCTCGACGCGGCGCGGCGAGCCGGCCAGCTTCCCGGCGGCACCCCGATCGTTCTGTACAAGAACAACACCGACAACAAGGGGGCGTCGTACGGCGCCCACGAGAACTTCCTGATGCGCCGCTCGACGCCGTTCGCCGACATCGTGCGCCACCTCACGCCGTTCTTCGTGAGCCGTCAGGTCATCTGCGGTGCCGGTCGAGTGGGTATCGGCCAGGACGGCCGCGACCACGGCTTCCAGCTCAGCCAGCGCGCCGACTACTTCGAGGTCGAGGTGGGCCTCGAGACCACGCTGAAGCGACCGATCATCAACACCCGCGACGAGCCGCACGCGGACCCGGAGAAGTACCGCCGGCTGCACGTGATCATCGGCGACGCCAACCTCTCCGAGGTCTCCACCTACCTCAAGCTCGGCACCACCGCCCTGGTGCTGTCGATGATCGAGGAGCGGTTCATCTCGATCGACCTGACCGTCGACGGGGCGGTCTCCGGTCTCCGCGCCATCTCGCACGACCCCACCCTGCGCCAGACCGTCACGCTGACCGACGGCCGCAAGCTCACCGGCATCCAGCTGCAGCTGGAGTACCTCGACCTGGCGCGCAAGTACGTCGAGGACCGGTTCGGCAGCGACGCCGACCCGCAGACCATGGACGTCCTGGCCCGCTGGGAGTCCGTGCTCGACCGGCTCGAGCGCGACCCGATGCTGTGTGCGACCGAGCTGGACTGGGTGGCGAAGATGCGACTCCTGGAGCAGTACCGCACCCGCGACGGTCTCGAGTGGGACGACGCCAAGCTGCACCTGATCGACCTCCAGTACGCCGACATCCGGCCCGAGAAGGGCCTCTACCACCGCCTGGCAGCGTCGGGTCGGATGGAGCGGCTGCTCGACGACACGTCGGTCGAGGTGTCCATGCACGACCCGCCCGAGGACACCCGGGCCTACTTCCGTGGCCGGTGCCTGGAGAAGTACGCCGAGCACGTCGCCGCGGCCTCCTGGGACTCGGTGATCTTCGACCTGCCCGGGCGGGAGTCGCTGCAGCGAGTGCCCACGATCGACCCGCTGCGCGGGAGCAAGGCCCACGTGGGAGAGCTGCTGGACCGGTGCGAAACCGCCGAGGCGCTGTTCACCGCTCTCACCCGCTGAGCGGCCTCTCCAGCGCCGCCAGGGCTGCCGTTTGGTCACCAACGGCAGATTTCAGGCCCCGTTTCCTGCGGTTGGTGACCAAACCGCGCCCTTCAGCCCCAACCGGTGCCTGGAATTCCGCCCAGGAGCGCAGTGTGCCTTCGCGGCAATGGATAGGGTCGTCGTATGGCCCAGGAGCAGAAACAGCCGCGCAAGTCCCCGGAGACCGAGGAGTCGACCGAGGTCGCGCCCGAGAGCGACGTCGCCGAGCGCAAGGAGGCGCTGGACGACGACGTCGACTCGATCCTCGACGAGATCGATGACGTCCTCGAGACCAACGCCGAGGACTTCGTGAAGTCGTTCATCCAGAAGGGCGGCCAGTAGTGGCGGACCCCCGACTCCCGGCTGCGTTCTTGCAGCCGGGTAGTTCGTCCTTCAGCGACTTCCTCTCGGAGCAGGCGCCCGACCTGCTCCCGGGCCGCCGCGCCGTACCCCAGGGCAACGCCGCAGACCTAGCGCCGCACGGCACCACGATCGTCGCGGCGACGTTCCCCGGCGGCCTGGTGGTCGCCGGCGACCGGCGGGCGACGATGGGCAACATCATCGCCCAGCGCGACATCGAGAAGGTCTTCCCGGCCGACGAGTACTCCGCTGGTCGGCATCGCGGGCTCGGCCGGCCTCGCGGTGGAGCTGGTCCGCCTGTTCCAGACCGAGCTCGAGCACTACGAGAAGATCGAGGGCAGCACGCTCTCCCTGGACGGCAAGGCCAACCGCCTCGCGGCGCTGATCCGCGGCAACCTGGGCATGGCCATGCAGGGCCTGGCCGTCGTACCGCTCTTCGCCGGGTACGACCTCGACGCCGGCCAGGGCCGGATCTTCAGCTACGACGTCACCGGCGGCCGCTACGAGGAGACCGCCTTCTACAGCGTCGGCTCCGGCAGCCTGTTCGCCAAGGGCTCGCTGAAGAAGCTCTACCGTGATGATCTCGGGGAGACCGACTGCGTGACCGTGGTGATCCAGGCGCTCTACGACGCCGCGGACGACGACTCGGCGACCGGTGGCCCCGACCTCACTCGGCGGATCTTCCCCGTCATACGCGTGATCACGGCCGAGGGTGGCCGCCGGCTTTCCGACGACGCCGTCGCCGAGATCGCTGATCGGGTCATCGCGGGGCGGATGAACCGGCCCGACGGTCCCAACGCTCCGCTGAGCGGAGCCGGCGCATGAGCATGCCGTTCTACGTCTCGCCCGAACAGCTGATGAAGGACCGGGCGGACTTCGCCCGCAAGGGCATCGCCCGCGGCCGTTCGGTGGTGCTGGTCCAGTACGCCGACGGCATCCTGCTGGTCTCGGAGAACCCCTCCCAGGCGCTGCACAAGGTGTCTGAGATCTACGATCGGATCGCCTTCGCGGCAGTGGGTCGCTACAACGAGTTCGAGAACCTCCGCATCGCGGGCGTCCGGCTGGCCGACATGCGCGGGTACGCCTACGACCGACGTGACGTCACCGGCCGCGGCCTGGCCAACGCGTACGCCCAGACCCTCGGCACGATCTTCTCCAGCGGCGGCGAGAAGCCCTACGAGGTGGAGATCTTCGTCGCCGAGGTCGGCGACAGTGAGGCCGACGACCAGGTCTACCGCCTCACCTACCAGGGGCAGGTCACCGACGAGCACGGGTACGCCGTGATGGGCGGCGAGGTCGAGCCCGTCGAGCAGTACCTCTCCGAGCACTACGTCGAGCACGCCGCGCTCGACGAGGCGTTGCGGCTCGCCGTGGCCGCCCTGGGACACGCGGAGACCGAGGACCGGGTGATCCCGACCGCTCACCTCGAGGTGGCGCTCCTGGACCGCACGCGCACCCAACCGAGGAAGTTCCTGCGCCTGCCGCCGGCCCGGCTCGACGGGCTGCTCGGCGAGCGCGGCCCCGTCACCCCGGACCAGCCGTCCGCGGAGGACAACCGGCCCGACAACGCGCCGATCGCCCCGGTGCCGGACGACCCGGCTGACCCCACCGACCAGACCAGCGGCAACGTCCCGCCGCTGGAGGACCCGACGTCGGGTGAGCCTCCTCGTCGCCCCTCCGCCACCGCCCCGCGACTCCTCGGACTGAGGGGACCGGCGCTCACGGCACGCGGTTTGGTCACCAACCGCAGCGATTCCGGCCCATTCCCTGCGGTTGGTGACCAAACCGGCAGTCGGAAGCCGGCCCAGGCGGCGATCCACAGGCCGCAAGGTGCGCAGTTTCGTGTCGCAGGCGCCTGCGCATCCTCTCCGCCATGCCGGACGAAGAAGGACGCTGACGAGCCCATCCGAGGGCAGCGGCGCTGCAAGGGATTCCGTCGCGTGAGCCATGGGTTGTTCCTGCGCGAGAGGGATGATCTGTCACGCGACGAGGAGTTCTGGCGCGACCTCCATGCCTGGCTGGCCGTACTCCCCGACGGGGCCCGGTTCACGCACGTCACCGGGGCCAGGTTGCGGGGTTGGGCCTTGCCGAAGCTGCCTGGGCAGGTGCCTGTGTTCGCCGCAGTGGATGGAGATCCCGCCAGACCCCGACGCCCCGGACTTATCTGCTCGCGGCTGCGGCGTACGACAAAGCAGGGCGCCCGCCGCCGCGGACTCCCGGTCGACTCCGCGGAAGAGATCCTGCTCCGGTGCGCACGGGACCTCGGCCACATCGACCTCGTGATCCTCGTCGTCTCAGCGTCTCCGCGCCGGCGACGTCGACGAGACGGCCATGGGGCTGGTCCTCGGGTCCCGGAGACCCGGCGTCTCCGCCCTGAGGGCGGCATGGGCCGAGGCGCGGAGGGAGCTCCAGTCACCGGGCGAGGTCATCCTGTACCTGTTCCATCGCGCCATCGACGTCCCCGTCGCTCCGCAGGTCACCCTGTGCGACGACCGAGGTGTGGTCCTGGGCCAGGCGGACCTGCATGTCATCGGCACGAAGTATGTGCACGAGTACGACGGCGCCGTACACCGCGACAAGGTGCAGCACCGCACCGACCTACGCCGAGAGCGGGGCTGGGCGGGCAGCGACTACGTGCGGCGTGGCTACACCCTCGACGACCTGCTGAATCACTCCATGACCGTGATGCACGAGATAGACCGGGCCCTCGGGCGCCCACACGAGCTCAAGCGGCACGAGCGTTGGTGCGCCATGGTGGAGAACTCGCTGTATTCCGACGTGGGCCGCGAGCGGGTGATGAACCGGTGGCATCGGGCCATGGGGGTCGTCGATTGGTCACGAACACCGTGAGATTGCGTCGTTTCCCTGCGGTTGGTGACCAAACCGCAACCCCCAGTCCTCGCGAGCCAGCCGCAACCCCACCACGAACGGCCTAGGCTGCACGTGTGGACCGGCGGATCTTCGGCATCGAGAACGAGTACGGCGTGACGTGCACGTTCAAGGGCCAGCGCCGTCTCAGCCCGGACGAGGTGGCGCGCTACCTGTTCCGCAAGGTGGTCAGCTGGGGGCGGAGCAGCAACGTCTTCCTGCGCAACGGCGCCCGGCTCTACCTCGACGTCGGCAGCCACCCCGAGTACGCCACGCCGGAGTGCGACGACGTGGTCGAGCTGGTCACCCACGACAAGGCGGGGGAGCGGGTGCTGGAGGGGCTGCTCCTCGACGCCGAGCAGCGGCTGCACGACGAAGGCATCTCCGGCGAGATCTACCTGTTCAAGAACAACACCGACTCGGCCGGCAACTCCTACGGCTGCCACGAGAACTACCTGGTCAGCCGCTCCGGCGAGTTCAGCCGCCTCGCCGACGTGCTGATCCCGTTCCTGGTCACCCGCCAGATCGTCGTCGGCGCCGGCAAGATCACCCAGACCCCGCGCGGCGCGAGCTACAGCGTCTCCCAGCGTGCCGAGCACATCTGGGAG
This sequence comes from uncultured Actinomycetota bacterium, assembly GCA_963813615.1. Classification (GTDB taxonomy): domain Bacteria; phylum Actinomycetota; class Actinomycetes; order Propionibacteriales; family Nocardioidaceae; genus Nocardioides. Next base: position 108,624 of record CAWFAE010000008.1, on the reverse strand, counting down.
GGCGTCAGCAGCGCCACGACACGAAGCCGCCCGATCATCAACACCCGGGACGAGCCGCACGCCGACGCGGAGAAGTACCGCCGGCTGCACGTGATCGTGGGCGACTCCAACATGAGCGAGACCACCACGATGCTCAAGGTGGCCAGCTGCGACCTGGTGCTGCGGATGATCGAGGAGGGCGTGGTGATGCGCGACCTCACCATGGAGAACCCCATCCGCGCCATCCGGGAGATCTCCCACGACGTCAGCGGCCGGCGCAAGGTCCGCCTCGCCAACGGCCGCGAGGCGAGCGCGCTGGACATCCAGGCGGAGTACCTCGCCAAGGCGCGTGACTTCGTCGACCGCAAGGGCATCAGCACCCCGGTCCTCGAGCGGTCGCTCGACCTGTGGGAGCGCGGCCTGAAGGCGGTGGAGTCCGACGACCTGGGGCTGGTCGACCGTGAGATCGACTGGGTCATCAAGTGGAAGCTGATCGACCGCTACCGCGCCAAGCACGGCCTCCCGCTCGGCCACCCGCGGATCGCCCAGCTCGACCTCGCCTACCACGACATCCATCGCAACCGCGGCCTCTACTACCTGCTCGAGAAGCGAGGCGCGGTCGCCCGGGTCACCTCCGACCTGAAGGTGTTCGAGGCCAAGACGGTCCCGCCGCAGACCACCCGGGCCCGGCTGCGCGGCGAGTTCATCCGTCGCGCGCAGGAGCGACGCCGCGACTTCACCGTCGACTGGGTGCACCTGAAGCTCAACGACCAGGCCCAGCGCACGGTGCTCTGCAAGGACCCCTTCCGGGCGCACGACGAGCGGGTGCAGCGCCTGATCGATGGCATGTGAGCGCGCCTGAGAGCCGCTCAGGATCCCCTTGTAGGGTTCGCTTGCGAAAGTCCCGACCCCGCTCGAAGGTGGATCCCTGTGCTCCGACGTGTACGACGTCCCGCTGCCCTGGTCGTCCCGGTCCTGCTCCTGTCCGTTCTCGCCGCCTGCGGCGACGACGACGGCTCCGGGACCGACGACGCGCTCAAGGGCTTCGACGCCATCAGCATCACCGGTGACGTCGGCACGGCGCCGGAGGTGGAGTGGAAGGGCCAGCTCGAGGCAGAGAAGACCGAGACGAAGGTCCTGGTGGAGGGCGACGGCGAGACGATCAAGGACGGCGACAAGGTCAACGTCAACGTCTGGATCGGGAACGGCTTCCTCGAGGAGGAGGTCTTCACGACGTACGAGAAGGACGGCAAGCCGGAGACCTTCACCGTCGACGACCAGCTGACCCCGGCGTTCAAGGACGCCATGCTCGGGCAGACGATCGGCTCCCGGGTCGCGGTGAGCGCCCCGGCCGCCGACGTGTTCGGCGAGACCGGCAACCCCGAGATGAACATCGGCAACAAGGACAGCGTGGTGGTCGTCTTCGACCTGATGGAGATGTTCCAGCCGCCGCAGCCGAAGGACGTGCCCGCCTCCCGGCTGCCGAAGATCGTCGAGGAGAAGGGCGACCCGGTCTCGCTCGACTTCAAGGGCATCCCGAAGCCCGCTGCCGACGGCCCGCTGCTCCGCCACGTCGTCACGGAGGGCAAGGGCAAGACCCTGACTCCGGAGAGCACCGTCACGGCCGACTACCTCGGGATGACCTACGACGCCAAGAAGCCCTTCGACGAGAGCTTCTCGGCCGAGCCCGCGGAGTTCTCGCTGGCGCAGGTCGTCCAGGGCTGGACCTACGGGCTCTCGGGTCTCAAGGTCGGCAGCCGGGTGCTGCTCCAGATCCCGCCGGAGCTCGGCTACGGCGCCCAGGAGCAGGAGAACATCCCGGCCAACAGCACGCTCTACTTCGTCGTCGACATCGTCAGCGCCAAGTAGCCGGGGCGCGACGTCCGGGCCATGGTGGGGGTATGAGCGCAGCGGCGAAGAGCGAGCGACTGCTCAACCTGCTGATCATGCTGCTGGTCCAGCGGCACTACATCGCCAAGGACCGGATCCGCTCGATCCTCTACCCGGACTCCACACCGGACGGGTTCGAGAAGATGTTCGAGCGCGACAAGGAGGAGCTGCGCAGCCTCGGCGTGCCGATCGAGGTGGGCCAGATGGACGCCTACTTCGACGACGAGCCGGGCTACCGCATCCGTCCCGACGAGTTCGCGCTGCCGGAGATCGACCTCGCCCCCGACGAGGCCGCGGTCGTTGGCCTGGCCACCAAGGTCTGGCAGCACGCGACGCTCGCGAAGGCCACCACCGAGGCGGTGCGCAAGCTCGCGGCGGTGGGGGTGGACGTCGACGTCACCCAGCTGGAGATCGCCCAGCCGCGGCTGAGCGCCGACGAGCCGTCGTTCGACGCCTTCTGGCTGGCCGTCCAGGAGCGCACCCCGCTCGCTTTCGACTACCTGAGGTCGGGCCAGCAGGCACCGGCCACCCGGCACCTCCGGCCTTGGGGTGTAGCGCGCTACTCCGGCCGCTGGTACGTCGTCGGCTACGACACCGACCGGCAGGCCGAGCGCGTCTTCAGGCTCTCCCGGGTCCAGGGGGAGGTACGCCGCGACGGGGCGCCGGGCAGCTACGACATCCCGGCCGACACCGACGTCCGCGACATCGCCCGCCGGCTCGCCCCCGAACCGGTGACCGAGCGGATGGTGCTGCTGGTCCGCACCGGCGCCGCGCTCCCGCTGCGACGGGCGGCCGACACCGTCGAGGCGGACGTGTCGGGTCCCGACGACGCGACCGGCTGGGACCGGCTGGTGCTGACCCGGGGCACCACCGACATGGCCGAGCAGGTGCTCGGCTACGGCCCGGCGGTCTACGTCGAGACACCGCAGTGGCTGCGCGACCAGGTCGTGGCCAAGCTCCGAGGGGTCTCCGCGTGAACCGCCCGACCGCGGGCGCGAAGGACCAGGTCGCCCGCCTGCTCACCCTGGTGCCGCTGCTGCACGCCCGCGGCGAGATGCCGCTGGGTGCCGCCGCCGAGGCCCTCGGCGTGACTCCCGCCCAGGTGCTGAACGACCTCAAGGTGCTGTTCATGGTGGGGCTTCCCGGCGGCTACCCCGAGGACCTGATCGATGTCGACCTGGACGCCCTGGAGGGCCCCGGCGGACCGAACGCCGCGGGCATGATCCGAGTCTCCAACGCCGACTACCTGGCCCGCCCGCTGCGGCTGAGCCCCACCGAGGCGACCGCGATGATCGTGGCTCTCCGGGCGATGCGCGACGGGGCCACCGACGACACCCGGGAGATCGTCGACCGGGTGCTCGCGAAGCTCGAGGCCGCGGCCGCCGAAGGGCCCGCGGCGGCCCGCATCGACCCCGGCGTCGATGCCCGGGAGCCGAGGCTGGCGGCAATGGCCGACCGGCTGCGCGAGGCCGCCGAGCGGCACGTACAGGTCCGGCTGACCTATTACGTGCCCTCCCGCGACGAGGAGTCCGAGCGCGTGGTCGACCCGCGCGGGGTGGTGACCGCCAACGGCCTGACCTACCTGGACGCCTGGTGCCACAGCGCCGAGGCGCCACGGCTGTTCCGGATCGACCGGATCGCCGCGGCGGAGGTGACTGATCAGCCGATCGAGACCCCCGTCGAGGCCCCGCGGGACCTCTCGGAGGGCATCTTCGCCCAGTCCGACGACACCTCACTCGTGACCCTGCGGCTGGCCCCGCCGGCCCGCTGGGTGGTCGAGTACTACCCCGTGGAGGCGGTCCGCAGCCGGGACGACGGCACCCTCGAGGTCGACCTGCTGGTCGCGGACGACCGCTGGCTGCTCCGCCTTCTGCTCCGCCTGGCGCCACATGCGAGCGTGCTCTCCCCGCCGGAGTACGCCCAGGAGTTCACCCGCCTGACACGCGAGACCCTGGCTCTGTACTGAGCTGCGGCGTACCATTGCTGACGACAACCCCGAATGGATGAGGACCCGATGAGCTACCCCCTGATTGGAATGCCGCAGGGCGCCGAATGGCTGGTGATCCTGGCGATCGTGATCCTCGTGTTCGGGGCCGCCAAGCTGCCGGACCTCGCGCGCGGCACCGGCCAGGCACTGCGGATCTTCAAGTCCGAGACCAAGGGCCTCAAGGACGACGAGGAAGAGGACGAGGCGAAGCCGGGCCGCAACGACATCGCGACACCCCCTGCCGAGCTTCCGGGCTCGTCCGCGGAGGAGAGCCCTGGCGTCACCGACCGCCAGCCCGACACACGCAACGGCTGACCGCGGCCGCACCCTCACTCGCCCGTGTCGCTCTCCGGGGTCGTCCAGCTCTTCGTCGGCCGACCCGTCCACCCGGTCGGTCCCGATGGCCGGATGGCGCTGTCGGACCACCTGCGCGAGCTCCGCGCTCGGATCCTGAAGATCGCGCTGATCCTCGCGCTGGGGCTGGCCGCCGCTCTGTTCTTCTTCGACCAGCTGTTCGACCTGATCTACGACCCCTACCTCCAGGCCCAGAACAACCTCCCTGAGGGCAGCACCCTGCCCACGACCAGCGGAGCCGGCGCCGGCCTGATGCTCTATCTGAAGCTGTGCGGGCTCGCCGCGATCGTCGGCACCAGCCCGCTCTGGCTCTACCAGATCTGGGCGTTCATCCTCCCCGGGCTGCACCCGAGGGAGCGCAAGTGGAGCCGCGTCTTCGTCGCGATCGCCGGCCCGCTGTTCTTCGCCGGTGTGCTGCTCGGCTACCTGACCCTGCCCAAGGGCCTGGAGATCCTGATCGGCCTCAACCCAGACCCGCTGACGAACCTGGTCGAGTTCAACGAGTACCTCTCGTTCTTCAGCCGGACCCTGCTCGTGTTCGGCATCGCCTTCGAGATCCCGCTGTTCATCGTGCTGCTGAACCTCGCCGGCGTCGTCACTGGCGCGGCGCTGGGCGCGCACCGTGCCTGGATCATCGTGGGCACGTTCCTGTTCGCCGCGATCGCCACCCCGTCGGCCGACCCGTTCACGATGACGTTCATGGCGGTGCCGATGGTGCTGCTGTTCCTCCTCTCCGAGGTGATCGCCCGCTTCAACGACCGGCGGAAGCGGCGTCGCAACCCCTACGCGGACCTGTCCCCGGACGAGGCCTCGCCCCTGTGAGTCATCCGGAGGTGGACCCGTTCGACCTCCCCGAGTGGCTGGGGGAGGGGGAGGTCACCTGGGCCGCCGAGGGCGGTCTGCTCACCCACCACGTGCGGGGCGTCCTGCGCGGCGCGGTGCACGAGATTCCCTGCGACCTGCTCGCGGTCGACGAGGCTTATCCCGTGCCGGTGGCCGACGACGCGGCGCGGCTCCGCGCGCACCAGGCGTGGCGTCACGGGCAGGTCCATCTGGCGTCGTACGACGGTCGGCTGACCCTGCTCGTCCCGGGCCGGGAGTTCGGTCCCGAGGGCGTGCTGGACGTGGTCGGCCGGCTGGCCAAGGCCGTCGGCGCATCACCGGACCACTACGCCGTGCTGCTGCGGCTCGGCGGGTGACCTCCGGTACGGCAGGGTGGCCGCGAGGCCGCCGACCAGCACGCCACCGACTGCGAGGTGCAGCCCCATCAACGCCACCGCGGTGAGGGCCGGGGCCGAGTAGATCGGGCCGAGCATCGAGGCCGACAGAATGGTCGTGCTCAACAGCACCCAGGTCGTCCGAGGCCGGGAGGCATGTCGTCCCAGCAGGTGGGCGACGGTCCAGGCGGCGGCACCCGCGAGCAGCGAGGCGACGGCGACATCGGCGGCTCCCACCGTGGTGGTGTCGGCCACCAGATCCGCGCCGCCGGCTCGGAGCCCGATCCAGCCGAGCAGTCCGGCAGCGGCAGCCGTCGCGACGGTGGCCGCGCGGTGGACGGAGATGGGAGACATGGGCGATTCCTCTCGTTGGCTGTGGTCCCACCCTTCCCGCCGGCCTCGTTGGGCACAGCGCCCGAAGGGCGAGGGCGCATCGACTTTGGTTGCTACTGGGGGTGGCGGACCCGCGGCTACCTTGGTCGCGTGGACGCCCGGGGACCCAGCACGAAGGCACTCGTGCTCGGCGTGGGTGTCCTGGTCGGACTGTCCACCTGGGGCGCGATCGCCAGCGAGCCGGAGCACCGCACGCTCGACCTGGTCTGTGCGGTCGGCGCCGTCGGCACGGCCGCGTTCCTCCGCACGCGTCCGCTGACCGCCACCGTGGCCGCGGCGCTGCTGGCCGGGCTCTCCCCGGCGGCCACACCGGCCGCCGCCGCGGGCATCGTGATGTCCGCGTTCCGGCGCCCCCTACGTGCCGCAGCAGCAGTGACTCTGCTGGCGGTGGCCACCCACCTCGTCAGGGGGCTCTGGCGGCCCGAGGGCCTGCCGTACGCCTGGTGGGTGGTGCTGGTCGTAGCGGGAGCTGCCGCAAACCTCGGGTGGGGAGCCCTCATGCGCTCCCAGGCAGCGCTCTTCGCCTCCCTGGCGGAACGGGCGCGGCGGGCCGAGGCGGAGCAGGAGCGGCGGGTGGCCGAGGCGCGAGCGGGGGAGCGAGCCGCCCTGGCGCGGGAGATGCACGACGTGCTGGCGCACCGGCTCTCGCTGCTCGCGACGTACGCCGGGGCGCTGGAGTACCGGCCCGACGCCTCACCCGAGCAGCGGGCCCGCGCCGCGGGTGTCATCCGCGAGGGAGTGCACGACGCACTGGTGGAGCTGCGGGAGGTCGTCGCCGTGCTCCGCCACGACGAGGACGACTACGCCGCGGCGCTGCCCGTGCTCGCCGACGTGCCCGCGCTCGTGGACGAGGCCAGGGCGGCAGGTGGCGCGGTCACCCTGGAGGACGAGGTCACGGCCGTCGACTGCCCGCCGGCGATCGGACGGACCGCCTACCGGGTGGTGCAGGAAGGGCTGACCAACGCCCGCAAGCACGCCGCCGGGCATCCGGTCCGGGTCGCGCTCACCGGGGGCCCGGGTGATCGGCTGACCGTGCGGGTCCGCAACTCCATCGCTGGTGCGTCGCCCCGGGCGGACTCCGGCGGCCACGGTCTGGTCGGTCTCACCGAACGGGTGCGGCTGGTGGGCGGCGAGCTCGACCAGCGGCGGGGCCGCGACACCTTCGAGATCGAGGCACAGCTGCCATGGCCGGCATGAGCTCGATCCGGGTGCTCCTGGTCGACGACGACCCGCTGGTCCGCGAAGGACTGGCGATGATGCTCGACGGGGCGGGCGAGATCACGGTCGTGGGGCAGGCCGGCGACGGCGACGAGATCCCGGGCGGCACCAGCGCGGCCACGGTCGACGTCGTCCTGATGGACCTGCGGATGCGGCGTCAGGGCGGGCTCGAGGCGACCCGGCGGCTGCGCGAGCAGGCCCACCCGCCGGAGGTGATCGTGCTGACCACCTTCGACAGCGACCACAACGTCCTGGAGGCGCTGCGGCTCGGCGCCAGCGGCTTCCTGCTGAAGGACTCGCCGCCGGGCGAGATCGCGCGCGCGATCCGTTCGGTGGCCGCCGGTGACCCGATCCTGTCCCCGGCGATCACCCGGCGGCTGATGGACCGGGCCGCGGAGGACGCCACGGCGTACGCCCGGGCGAAGGCGACGATGGCTCGGCTGACCCCGAGGGAGCGGCAGATCGTCGAGGCCCTGGCTCGCGGCCGCACCAACGCGCAGATCGCGTCAGAGCTGCACCTCAGCACCGCCACGATCAAGGCGCACATCTCGAGGCTCCTCGACAAGCTGGGCATGAACAACCGCACCCAGGTGGCCCTGCTGGCCCAGGAGGCGGGGCTCTAGGCTCGTGGGGTGTCCCGCGAGATCGCCCTGCTGACCAACCCGACCGCCGGCAGGGGCCGGGGCCGCAAGGCGCGCGACGCCGCCCTCGCCCGGCTGCGCAGCGTCGGGATCGCCGTACGCTCCCTCGAGGGCAGCGACGCCGACCAGGCGCTGGCGCTCGCCCGAGAGCAGGTCGCCTCGGGTGTCGACGCCCTGGTGATCTGTGGCGGGGACGGGATGGTGAACCTGGGACTCCAGGCGGTGGCCAACACCGACACCCCGCTGGGCATCATCCCGGCCGGTACCGGCAACGACGTGGCCCGCTACTTCGACATCCCGCGCAAGGACCCGGCCACCGCGGCCGAGCGGGTGATCGCGGGGCACGACCCGCACCGTCGACCTGGCCCGCTGCCTCGACCGCTACTACGTCACCGTGATGGCCGCCGGCTTCGACGCGGTGGTCAACGAGCGCGCCAACCGGATGACCTGGCCCCGGGGGCAGATGCGCTACAACCTGGCCACCCTGGCCGAGCTGCGCACGTTCCAGCCGCTGCCGTACACCCTCGAACTCGACGGCACGGTGATGCACCTGTCCGCGATGCTGGTCGCGATCGGCAACGGGCCGTCCTTCGGTGGCGGCCTACGGATCGCGGAAGGTGCGGTGCTGGACGACGGCTTCCTCGATGTGGTCGTCATCAAGCCGATCAGCAAGTTCGAGCTGGTGCGCACCTACCCGAAGCTGTTCAAGGGCACCCACACCACGCACCCGCCAGTACGAGCACCACCGGGCCCGCCAGGTCACCGTGGCGGCCCCGGGCATCGTCGGGTACGCCGACGGGGAGCGGTTCGGACCGCTGCCGATCACCATCGAGTGCGTGCCGCAGGCCTTGAAGGTGCTCGCATGAACGCCGCGTCGAGCGGGCAGCCGTCGCCGGCCGAGCGGTACGCCGACTACCGCAGGGACCAGCAGCACCCGGTGCTGCGCGACTTCGCCGCGGGGTACTCCTTCCCGCTCGACGACTTCCAGGTGCGGGGCTGCCGTGAGATCGAGGACGGGCGCGGCGTGCTGGTCGCCGCCCCGACCGGCTCGGGCAAGACGGTGGTGGGGGAGTTCGCGGTCCACCTGGCCCTCGAGACCGGCCGCAAGTGCTTCTACACGACGCCGATCAAGGCCCTGTCGAACCAGAAGTACCACGACCTCGTCGCCCGGCACGGTGCGGACAACGTCGGCCTGCTGACCGGCGACAACACCGTCAACGGCGAGGCGCCGATCGTGGTGATGACCACCGAGGTGCTCCGGAACATGCTGTACGCCGGCTCCCGCACCCTGCTGGGCCTGGGCTTCGTGGTGATGGACGAGGTCCACTACCTCGCCGACCGGGCCCGTGGCGCGGTGTGGGAAGAGGTGATCATCCACCTGCCGGAGTCGGTGACGCTGGTGTCGCTGTCGGCGACGGTGTCCAACGCCGAGGAGTTCGGGGAGTGGCTGGCCACCGTGCGCGGCGAGACGACGACGATCGTGGAGGAGCGGCGGCCGGTGCCGCTCTACCAGCACGTCATGGTCGGCCGGCGGCTGCTGGACCTGTTCGCCTCCTCCGACGTCGACGCCGCGGCGGGCTTCGTCAAGGAGGGTGCCCCCGTCAACGACGAGCTGCTCCGGATCGCCCGCGACGACTGGGCCTCGACCCGGATGCGCGACCGGCGCTCCCCGCGCCAGCGCGGACGCGGACAGCGCCCGCAGCGCCCGCGCCAGGTCGGCAACGGCCGGCGGGTGTGGATCCCCAGCCGGGCGGAGGTGATCGAGCGGCTCGACCGGCAGGCGCTGCTCCCCGCCATCGTCTTCATCTTCAGCCGGGTGGGCTGCGACGCCGCGGTCACCCAGTGCCTCAACGCCGGCGTCCGGCTGACCACGCCCGAGGAACGCGACACGATCTACGAGTACGTCGAGGAGACGATCGTCGACCTCGACGAGGACGACCTGCACGTGCTCGGCTACCACGACTTCCTGGACGGGTTGACCCGCGGCGTGGCGGCCCACCACGCCGGCATGCTGCCGGCGTTCAAGCAGGTCGTGGAGGAGCTCTACGTCCGGGGGCTGTGCAAGGTGGTGTTCGCCACCGAGACCCTGGCCCTGGGCATCAACATGCCCGCCCGCACGGTGGTGATCGAGAAGCTGTCGAAGTGGAACGGCGAGACGCACGCCGACATCACGCCGGGGGAGTACACCCAGCTCACCGGACGAGCGGGGCGCCGCGGCCTCGACGTCGAGGGACACGGTGTCGTGCTGTGGCAGCCCGGCATGGAGCCCAAGCAGGTGGCCGGCCTCGCCTCGACCCGCACCTATCCGCTCCGGTCGTCGTTCCGGCCGTCGTACAACATGGCCGTCAACCTGGTGCACCAGTTCGGCCGGGAGCGCTCCCGGGAGCTGCTGGAGCAGTCGTTCGCGCAGTTCCAGGCCGACAAGGCGGTCGTCGGCCTCGCCCGCCAGCTCCGCAAGGCGGAGGACGCGCTGGAGGGGTACGCCGAGGCCGCCACCTGCCACCTCGGCGACTTCATGGAGTACGCCCGGCTGCGGCGACGGATCGGCGACGCGGAGAAGGCGGCGAGCCGGGCCCGGAGGTCCGACCGGCGGGACGAGGCGCTCGCCTCGCTGACGCAGGCTCCGGCCGGGGGACGTGATCGACGTACCGGCCGGGAAGTTCTCGGGGCTGGCCGTGGTGGTCGATCCCGGCACGTCCGGCGACAGCCCGCGCCCGTACGTCGTCACCGCCGCTCGGCAGGCGCGTCGCCTGGCGGCCGTCGACTTCCCGACGCCGGTCGAGCCGCTCACCCGGCTCCGGATCCCGAAGAACTTCAACGGCCGCAACCCACAGATGCGTCGCGACCTGGCCTCGGCGCTGCGCGACCGCACCCACGACCTGACCCCGCCGCCGACCCGCGAGCGGCGCCGCCCGGCGGCCGGTCCGGAGGACGAGCAGATCGCGCGGCTGCGCGCCGAGCTGCGGGCACACCCGTGCCACGGCTGCGACGACCGGGAGGACCACGCCCGCTGGGCCGAGCGCTGGTTCAAGCTCGACCGCGACGCCGCCACGCTGCGGCGGCGGGTGGAGCGTCGTACCAACACCGTCGCGCGGCAGTTCGACCGCGTCTGCGACGTGCTGACCGCCCTCGACTACCTCGACGGCGACACGGGTCACCGGGCGCGGCAAGCGGCTGATGCGGATCTACTCCGAGCTGGACCTGGTCGCGGCCGAGGCGCTGCGCCAGGGCCTGTGGGACGAGCTGCCGGCCTCCGGCCTCGCCGCCGCCCTGTCGGTGCTGGTCTTCGAGGCCAGGCGGCCCGACGACGCGAGCGCCCCGCGGGTCCCGGGAGGGCCCACCAAGGACGCCATCGGCGAGACGGTGCGGCTGTGGGGGCAGCTGGACGCCCTCGAGCGCGACCACCGGCTGGACTTCCTCCGCCAGCCCGACCTGGGCTTCGCCTGGGTGGCCTACCGCTGGGCCGAGGGCGACGACCTCGACGACGTGCTCAGCACCTCCGACCTGTCCGCCGGCGACTTCGTCCGGCAGATGAAGCAGCTGGTCGACTTCGCCGGGCAGATCGCCGACGCCGCTGCGGACACCCCGGTCAGGGAGACCGCGAGGGAGGTGGTGCGCCGGCTGCGTCGCGGCGTGGTCGCCTACTCGTCTCTGGCGGACTGAACTAGTTTCGTGGGGTTGTCGGATCGGGCGTTCCTCCGTTCGTCGGGTGTACGTCACCCCAACGATCAGGAGGAACCATGAAGTACATGATGTTCGTCGTCGTCGACCCCGACGCCGAGGCGACCCCTCGCGAGGAAGACATCACCATCGAGGAATGGCTCGCCGACGTCGAGGCCCGCGGCACCCGGGTCACCGGCGACCGGCTCCGACCCACCAGCGACGCGACGACCGTCCGGATCAGCAAGGGCGAGGTGCTGGTCACCGACGGCCCGTTCACCGAGTCGAAGGAGTGGATCGCCGGGTTCGACATCCTCGAGTGCGCGGACCTCGACGAGGCGATCGGGATCGCGGCCCGGCACCCGCAGGCCAACGGCGGGATCCTCGAGCTGCGACCCTTCTGGCCGATGGACGAATGACGGCCGACCCGGTCCGGGCGGCGCTGACGGCGGTCGCCGCCGAGCGGGCCGCCATCCTCGCCACCCTGATCCGGGTCACCGGCGACTGGGAGCTCGCCGAGGACTGCGTGCAGGACGCCGTGGAACGGGCGCTCTCCCGCTGGCCGGTCGAGGGTGTCCCGGACTCGCCGGCGGCATGGTTGACCACGGTCGCGCGCAATCGTGCGATCGACCTGCTCCGAAGGCGTGCAACCGAGCGGGCCAAGCTGCAGGAGGTGGCGCTGATGGACGAGCCCCAGGGCTCACCGGACGACCTGCTGCGGCTGATCTTCACCTGCTGCCACCCGGCGCTGCCGATCGAGAGCCGGGTGGCGCTGACGCTGCGGACGGTGGCCGGGCTGAGCACCGCGGAGATCGCCCGGGCGTTCCTGGTGGCCGAGGCGACGATGTCGCAGCGTCTGCTCCGGGCCAAGGGCAAGATCGCGCACGCCGGCATCCCTTACCGGGTGCCCGCGCCGGAGCAGCTGGCGGAGCGGACCGGTGGCGTGCTCGCGGTGCTCTACCTCGTCTTCAACGAGGGGTACGGCCGGCGGGAGGGCGACCTCGCGGCGGAGGCGCTGCGGCTGTCCCGGCTGCTGGTGGACCTGATGCCCACGGAGGACGAGGCGCGCGGCCTGCTCGCGCTCGTGCTGCTCCAGCAGGCCCGCCGCGCCACCCGTTTCGACGCGAACGGCGACCTGGTGCCGATGGAGGAGCAGGACCGGTCCCGGTGGGACGAGGTGATGGTGGCCGAGGGCTCTCTGGCACCTCCGTCGCGCGGCATCGTCGGGACGGCCGCCGGGCCCGTACCGGCTGCAGGCAGCGATCGCGGCGTGCCACGCGGAGGCGGTCGACGCCGCGTCGACGGACTGGGCCCGGATCGTCACGCTGTACGACGCACTGGCCGTGGCGCAGCCCTCGGCCGTGATCGACCTGAACCGGGCGATCGCCTGGGGCTTCCTCAACGGCTTCCAGGCGGGCCTGGACGCCCTGGACGGCCTGGACCCGACCCTCACCGGCTACTACCTCCTGCCGGCCGCCCGCGGGGACTTCCTGCGCCGGCTGGGTCGGTCGGAGGAGGCGCGGACGGCGTACACGGCGGCACTGGAGCTAGCACCGGGCGAGGCCGAGCGCCGGTTCCTGGAGCGCCGGCTCGCCGAGCTCTGACGTCGCGGTCAGTCGGGCGAGCGCGTGTACGGCGTCGGCGACCGGAGTGTCGCCGGAGACGACGTTCCACTGCTTCCCGGCGGTGGCGGGGTTGTCGAGGACGGCGGCCAGCACGGCGGCGACGTCGGCACGCGGGATCTCGCCGCGGGGCACGCCGGAGCCGAGTGCGACCAGACCGGTCGCCGGCTCGTCGGTGAGCCGACCGGGCCGGATGATCGTCCAGTCCAGGCCGCTCTCGCGGAGCGCCGCGTCGGCGTCCCGCTTCGCCTCGACGTACGCCCGCCAGACGTCGCCGGTGTCGTCGGGCAGCGGATCGTCGACGTTGATGGCCGACACCTGGACGAACCGCCGGATCCCGGCCAGCCGTGCGCCCTCGATCGACTTCAGCGAGCCTTCGAGGTCGACGGTGCGCTTGCGCTCGATGTTGCCGTCCGGGCCGCCGCCGGCGGCGAACACCACCGCGTCGCAGCCCGTCGAACGCGGCGGCGAAGGCGGCGGCGTCCTGCTGCTCGATGTCGAGGAGGCGCACCTCGGCGCCCCGGTGCTCGAGGTCGTCGCGGTAGCGGTCGTTGCGGACCAGCGCGACCGCGTCGACGTCCGACCGGCGCAGGTCGACGAGAAGGTGCCGGGCCACCTGACCGTGACCCCCGACGACGGCGGCGCGCATCATGCGTCCACGGTACGCAGCGCCGCCGTGAGCCGCTCGGCGGGACTGCCGAGGCCCCACTGCTCGGCCAGAGCGGCCACCTTGTCGGGGTCCTTGGGCTTCCGGGGCAGCAGGATGTTGCTGCGGTCGAGGTCGATGTCGCGGGCAACCGCGACGACGGTGGGCGCAACCTCCAGGTAGTCCGCGGCCGCCTTGATCTTGCCGCGCGGCCCTGGCCCCATCTCTGCCTCGGGGTCGTTGGCGGCGGCGATGATGCCCGGGATGTCGCCGAAGCGTCCCAGCAGCGTCGCGGCTGTCTTCTCCCCGACGCCGGCGACTCCGGGCAGCCCGTCGGACGCGTCACCCCGCAGCGTGGCGAAGTCGGCGTACTGCCGGGCGTCGATGCCGTACTTCTCTCGCACCCAGTCGTTGGTGACCCGCTCGTGCCGGCCCACGCCGCGGGCGATGTAGAGGACGCGTACGTCGAGCTCGTCGTCGACCAGCTGGAAGAGGTCGCGGTCGCCGGTCACGATGTCGACGGCCTGCCCGGCCTCGGTGGCCAGGGTGCCGATGACGTCGTCGGCCTCGTAGCCGTCGGCACCCAGCACGCAGATCCCGAAGGCGTCGAGCACGTCGACAATGATCGGGATCTGGGCCTGGAGGGGGTCCGGGACCTCCTCGACGTCCGGCGCGCTCGCGACCTCCTCGACCACCCGGTGCCCCTTGTACGACGGGATCAGGTCGACCCGCCACTGGGGCCGCCAGTCGTTGTCCCAGCAGCAGACCAGGTCGGTGGGGTGGTACTCGTCGACCAGCCGGCTGATGAAGTCCATCAGGCCGCGGACCGCGTTGACGTTGGTGCCGTCGGGGGCACCGATCTCCGGCACGCCGTAGAAGGCGCGGAAGTACATCGAGGCGGTGTCGAGGAGCATCAGGCGCTTGTCCGAGGCGGGCATGACCGGAGCGTAGCCGCGCCCGCCATCCTGTGGTCCGGTCGGTCGGGCGCGTCGGCGCGCGTTCGCCCTACGCTGTGGGCGTGAACGCGTCCGACGTGGAGCAGAAGGACCGACAGATCCTCCAGCTCCTGGCCCACGATGGCCGGATGTCCTACACCGATCTCGGCAAGGCGACCGGGCTCTCCACCTCGGCCGTCCACCAACGGGTCAAGCGTCTCGAGCAGCGGGGGCTGATCCTCGGCTACGGCGCGACCGTCAACCACGCCGAGATCGGCCTCCCGCTCACCGCCTTCATCTCGATCCGCCCCATCGACCCCTCCCAGCCCGACGACTCACCCGACCGGCTCCGTGATGTGCCCGAGATCGAGTCGTGCTGGTCCGTCGCGGGGGAGGAGTCCTACATCCTCAAGATCCGGGTCGCCACTCCGGAGGACCTCGAGGACCTGCTGGCCCGGGTCCGCTCGGCCGCGAACGTGGCCACGCGCACCACGATCGTGCTCTCCACGCCGTACGAGAACCGCCCGGTCACCTGAGCCTGCGCAACCGCCGTCAGGAAGTAGAGCCGGCGTCACCGCGGTTGGCGTGCCGGCTACCGGCCGTCGACTGGCCCGGGTCGTACGCCTCGAGCCGGCGCGCCGCTTGCCCCGCCCAGACCCGAATCTGCTCGTAGCGTTCCTTCCCCGCGCGGGCGCCGAGGACGTAGCCGATCCCGAAGGCACCCAGCGTGGCGAGCATCAGTCACCCTCCGTGCGTCGCCCGGCAGCTTTCGCCCTCGCCAGCCGCGCCTGGGCGGTGTTCTGGCCGGGTAGCGCTCTCTTGAGCTTCGAGCCGACCTGCTTCAAGGAGCCGGTCACGCGATGGAACACATCGCCCCCTCGCTGGGTGGTCGAGCCGTTCGTGCCAGCTCCCAGAGGGCATCGCCTTGCCCAAGACCCACATGCCGTTGCGCAGGAATCTCCCTCGTCCCGATGGCCAGGGTCGCGACCAAGCGCGGTCGCACATGCCGGTTCGCCATTGCTGTCTCCCTCACCCTGCGACTCGCGCCTCCCAAACGCGAGGTGACGTGTCCTGGACGTCACGCAGCCGAGTACCCGGGACTCGCGGGAACCATTCTTCCGGCAGCATCAGGGGCCTGAAGCAGCACGGCGTTCGGCTATCGGACTGCCGTTTGGTCACCAACCGCAGGAAATCAGGTCGATCTCGTGTCGTTGGTGACCAAACCGCAAGCGCCCAGCCCGCAAGCCCCGCCCCGCGTCCGCTATCAGTACGCCTGCAGCGCAGCCGTCCGCCGCGACGCCTCGGCGACCTCGGCCGCCTTCAGGGCGGTCTCGTCGAGGTCGGAGTGGGAGGCCCACCACGCCTGGCCGGCGGCGGGGAGGGTGTGGATCGGGTCGTAGTACTCGTAGGTGCGGGTCAGCGCGTCGGGGTCGGTGGCCTCGATCGAGGTGCGGTAGTTCTTCGTCCAGTACGAGATGCCGCGCTCGACGTCGTACGACGCCAGCTGGTGCACCCAGCGCTTCCCGACGAACGGCACGTCACACACGATGCGCGGGGTCGCGAAGCCGGGCAGGTAGCCCATGATGTGGTGCTGCAGCCGCTGCGCGTCGGCGACGGAGACCCGCCAGTGCTCGGAGTACGGGATCATGTCGCACATGTAGAAGTAGTAGGGCATGATCCCCGCGCCATCGAGCAGCCGGAAGCACAGGTCGAGCAGGGCGTGCGGGTCGGCGTTGACGCCGTTGAGCAGCACTCCCTGGTTGCGTACGTCGCGGATGCCGGTGTCCAGCATCGCTCGGGTCGCCTCGGCCACGAGCGGCGTCACGGAGTTGGCGTGGTTGGTGTGGGTGTGGATCGCGATCGAGGCCCCGCGCGACCGCGCGAGTGCCGCCACCCGTTCCATGCCGGCGCGCACGTCGTCCTGGAGCCAGTGCTGCGGCAGCCCGATCAGCGCCTTCGTGGCCAGCCGGATGTCGCGGATGTTCTCGACCTCGAGCACGGACGTCAGGAACGCCTCGAGCCGCGGCCAGGGCATGTTCGCGACGTCGCCACCGGAGACGACGACGTCGCGGACGGACGGCGTGCGCCGCAGGTAGTCGATCATGTCGCCGAGACGGTCGTTGGGCTTGCCGACCAGCTTGAGCTTGTCGATCACGGCGGTCGAGTTGCCCACCAGGTCCATCCGGGTGCAGTGGCCGCAGTACTGCGGGCAGGTCGGCAGCAGCTCGGCCAGCACCTTGGTCGGGTAGCGGTGGGTGAGTCCCTCGGCGACCCACATGTCGTGCTCGTGCAGCGAGTCCCGCGTGGCGTGCGGGTGGGAGGGCCAGTCGGTACGCCGGTCGGAGAACACCGGGATCATGTAGTGCCGGATCGGGTCGGCGTAGAGCTCGTCGGTCAGCGACCCGGGGCCGGTCGGACCGCCGTCGCGGCCGAAGTGCGGCACCATCGTGTTCATCATCTGCGGCGGTACCAGCATCGACATCGTGGCCCGCTCGGCCTGGTCGCGCTCGAGGTCGGCGTAGAACCGCTCGTCGACCAGGTCACCCAGGAGCTCGCGCAGCTGCCGGACGTTCTTCACGCAGTGGGCCCGCTGCCACTGCACCGATGCCCAATCCTCCGCCGTCACGTCCGTCCAGCCCGGGAACCGGGTCCAGTCGGGCTCGACCAGCTCGACCTGCTGGTAGGGGTACGGCTGGCCGGTCTCCAGGCCGATACTGGTCTCGATGGACATTGCGGGCTCCCGTCACTGTGACTTCGGGGGTTTTTGGCTGGCGCGTCGTGCTTCTGTCAGAGTACGTGGAGATCGTCCTGTCCGCACATCGCTGAACAGGAAGATCTACGGTATGTCGTGAGGAACTAGGGAGGACCAACGGCAATGACGCTGTCCGAGAGCGACCCGACCGGGCTGCACCGCGTCCTGGACGACGCCGTGGTGCTGCCCCAGGCGGCCCAGCGGCTCGACACCCGGCGTGAGCTGTGGCCCGACGAGGTGCGGATCCGCGTCGAGATGCTCAACCTGGACGCCGCGTCGTTCCGCCAGCTCGAGCGCAAGCACGCGAGCGACGGCGCCGCGATCCGCGCCGAGGTCCTCGAGATCGTCCGCAGCCCGCGGCAAGATGCAGAACCCCGAGACCGGCTCCGGCGGCATGCTCGTCGGCACCGTCGAGGAGGTCGGCCCGGCATCGCCGCTGGGGCTGCGGGTCGGCGCGAAGGTCAGCACCCTGGTCTCGCTCACCCTGACCCCGCTGGTGATCGAGGACGACCTGGCCAGGTGGGACGGCCGCAGCGAGCGGGTGCCCTGCGACGGTTACGCCGTCCTCTTCGGCCGCTCCATCGCAGCCGAGGTCCCCGACGACCTGCCCACCGAGCTCAGCCTCTCGGTGCTCGACGTCTGCGGTGCTCCCGCGCTCACCGGACGGGTCGTGGCCGGCTACGACATCCCCGACCGTCGCCGTCATCGGCGGCGGCGGGAAGTCGGGCTCGCTGAGCCTGGCCGCCGCCCGCGAGGCAGGCGCCGCCCACACGATCGGCATCGTGCCCACCGACCATGAGGCCGACGCGCTCCGGGCCGCCGGGCTCGCCGACGAGGTGGTGGTCACCGACGCCCGCGACCCGATCGCGCTGCGTGACGCCGTGGTCAAGGCGGGCGGGCCGGCCGACATCACCGTCGTCTGCGTCGACGTCCCGGGCTGCGAGGGCGGCGCCATCCTGTCGACCGCCGAGCGCGGGACCGTGGTCTTCTTCAGCATGGCCACGTCGTTCTCGGCCGCGGCGCTCGGTGCCGAAGGGCTCGCCGCCGACGTCACCATGCTCGTCGGCAACGGCTACGTGCCCGGCCACGCGGAGCACGCGTTCCGGCTGCTCCGCGACAACGACGGCGTACGCCGGCTCTTCGAGAGCAGGCTCGACTGATGAGCGGCCGCCTCGACCTCGACCCCCGGACCGTTCGCGAGGCCCGGGCCCTGGCCCGCAAGACCGGCCGGCCCATCGTCACCATGGCGAAGCGGCACACCACCGTCGCCGTCGAGCGGGCCACGCTCCGCCTCGCCGGGCTGCAGGGCGCCGACACCGAGGGCACCCCTTGGGTCAACCGGCTGATGGACGTCGTCCGGGCCGACGTCGGCCTCGAGCACGGCGTGGCGCTGCCGGTCTGGGACGCGCTGGTCCGCGGCGAGGCCGACGACCTGGCCACCCTGGCCCAGAAGGCGAGCGCCGGATCCATCCGGTTCCGGCTCCCGGAGGGCCGCGACGCGCAGCGCGCACGCTCCGCCAGCCGCAAGCAGGTCGGGGCCGGCATCCGCGCCATCGACCGCCGCCGGCGCGAGCGCGACCGGATGATCGCGCGGCACGGCGACGCTCCGCGCACCCCGTGGATCTACCTGATCGTCGCGACCGGCGACATCTACGAGGACATCCCGCAGGCCCAGCAGGCCGCCCGCGAGGGCGCCGACGTGATCGCGGTGATCCGCTCGACCGGGCAGAGCCTGCTCGACTACGTGCCCGAGGGCCCCACCCGTGAGGGGTACGCCGGCACCTACGCCACCCAGGAGAACTTCCGGCTGATGCGGGCCGCGCTCGACGAGTCCAGCAAGGAGCTCGGCCGCTACGTCCGGCTGACCAACTACGCCAGCGGGCTCTGCATGCCGGAGATCGCCGCGCTCGCCGGTCTCGAGCGGCTCGACATGATGCTCAACGACTCGATGTACGGGATCCTGTTCCGCGACATCAACCCGGTACGGACCTTCGTCGACCAGCGGTTCAGCCGCCAGGTGCACGCCCGGGCCGGGATCATCATCAACACCGGCGAGGACAACTACCTCACCACCGCGGACGCCGTCGACGCCGCGCACACGGTCACCACCAGCCAGCTGCTCAACGAGTACTTCGCCAAGGAGGCGGGCCTCGAGGACTGGCAGCTCGGCCTGGGCCACGCCTTCGAGATCGACCCCGAGATCCCCGACTCGTTCCGGCTCGAGCTCGCCCACGCGATGCTGGCCCGCGACCTGTTCCCGAAGGCCCCGCTGAAGTGGATGCCGCCCACCCGGCACATGACCGGCGACGTCTTCCGCGGCTACCTCCTCGACGGCTTCTTCAACCTGGTCGGCGCACTCACCGGGCAGGGCATCCTGCTGGTCGGGATGATGACCGAGGCGGTGGTGACGCCCGTGGCTCTCCGACCGCGACCTGGCCCTGCAGAACGTCCGCTACGTGATGAACGCCGCCGGCAAGCTGCACGAGGACTTCCACCCGGCGCCCGACGGGTTCATCGCGCAAGCGAGCCCGCCAGGTGCTCGGTGAGTCGATCGACCTGATGAACCAGATCATCGACCACGAGCACGGCCTGCTGGACGCGATCGCCGACGGCACGTTCGGCCTGATGAAGCGCCCCGCCGACGCCGGCCGCGGGCTCGACGGCGTCGCCAAGAAGTCGAGCGCCTACTACAACCCCGCCTCCGAGATCCTGGAGGAGAAGTGAGCGACTCCACGATCGTCCGGCCCTACGGCGACACCACCGGCGACGGCATGGTGCAGCTGAGCTTCACGCTGCCGATCCCGCACTCCAAGGTGGCCGAGGGCGCGGCCCCGCAGCTGGCCAACAAGATGGGCATGGACCCCGCGCTGGTCGTGCACGCCAAGCCGATGGGACCCGACTTCACGTTCTTCGTGGTCTACGGGCGGGTCAACCACCTGGTCGACACCAGCAAGGTCGAGGTCGTGGAGCGGGACTACCCGCTGCTCACCCCGAAGGAGGTCAACGCGACGGTCAAGCGCGCACTGCGCCGCCGGCTGGTGGTCGTCGGCGGGTGCATCGGCACCGACGCCCACACGGTCGGCATCGACGCGATCCTCAACATCAAGGGCTTCGCGGGGGAGAAGGGGCTCGAGTACTACCGGGAGCTCAAGGTCGTCAACCTCGGCGCCCAGGTGTCCGTCCCCGAGCTCGTCGAGCGGGCCCGGGCCGAGCGGGCCGACGCGGTGCTCGTCTCCCAGGTGGTCACCCAGCGCGACGCCCACATGCTCAACACCCGCGAGATGTCGGCCGCCTTCCGCGAGTCCTACCCCTCCGAGAAGCGCCCGCTGCTGATCGTCGGCGGACCGCGGTTCGACGAGAACATGTCCGCCGACCTCGGTGTCGACCGCGTGTTCGGACGAGGTACGACGCCTGGCGAGGTCGCGTCCTACCTCGTCCACCGACTCGTGCAGGCGAAAGCCGCCTGATGGCCGCCGAGGTGGGGCTGCGGGTCGTGCACCGCCGCTACGTGCCCTACTCACACGCCCACTACGCCGGCGACCTCGTCGACGGTGCCTACAGCCTCGGGCTGTTCGGCGACGTCGCCACCGAGATGTGCATCCGCACCGACGGCGACGAGGGTCTGTTCGCGTCGTACTCCGACGTGCAGTTCCGGGCGCCGGTGCGCGCCGGCGACGTTCTCGAGGTCAGCTGCGAGCTGGTGCGGGTCGGCACCCGGTCGCGGGTGATGGACTTCGCCGTGCACGTGGTCGCCCGCGGCGCCGCCACCGAGGAGCGGCCCGGTGCCGCCGAGCTGTTGGCCGAGCCGTTGCTCGCCACCACTGCCACCGGCACCGTCGTGGTGCCCTGACCACTGGTCTGGACCACTGCCGCGACACGCCGATGTGTGTTCGCAAAATCTCCAACAACTGATGAACGCCAGGTAACGCGCTGACCTGCGACTTCGCGTGTTCGCGCAGGTCAGCGGGTGGTTGACACGGCCCGGCTCGGAGGATTGTGTTCGTGCCGTTCGCTCACGCAGGTCGTGGTAAGCGGACCGACGTCCGAGTGGCCGGAGTCGGAGGCTGTAGCGCCAACAGTCGCCCGACATGGTTCGCGGAGGTCGGTCCGCTCCGCGAGAGCGACACGGAAGGGGCGCGGGCCCCCTAGACAACGTCTCGGCTTCGGCAGCCGGTCGTCGATGGGATGGTCCGAAGGTGCCCGAGCCCCTTCCGTGGCCCTGATTCAATCCGGCCGGGTAGCGTCTACTCGTGCTGAAGCGTGCCGGCCTGGCCCTGGTCTCCGGCCTCCTCCTGTCCCTGGCCTTCGAACCCGTGGCGGTCGCCTACCTGATCCCCGTGGCGCTGGCCGGCTTCGCCCTGAGCACCCACGACCTGCCGGTGCGCCGTGCCTGGATCCCGGGCCTGGTCTTCGGTGTCGCCTTCTACTTCCCGCACATCTACTGGATGTCGGACTCCATCGGCCCGCCCGCGTGGCTGGCGCTGGCCGGCCTGGAGGCGCTCTTCTACGGCCTGCTGGGCGCAGCAGCGGGCCCCATGAGCCGGCTGCGGTGGTGGCCGGTCTGGCTGGCCGCGGCCTGGGTGACGATGGAGCTCTGGCGCACCGGATGGCCGTACAGCGGGATGCCGTGGGGGCGGCTGGCCTTCGGCGTGATCGACACCCCGGCGGCCGACGCGCTGGCCTACGTCGGGATGAGCGGCCTCGGCTTCCTGCTCGCGTTGAGCGGGTTCGTGCTGGCCTGGGCGGTGCTGGAGCGCGAACGGCGTCCCCGGCTGGTCGCCGTCGGTGTCCTGGCCGGCGTGTGCGCCGCCATGGTCGTGCCGAGCCTGGCGTCGTACCAGCTCGACGAGCCGGACACAGCCACCGTCGCGGTCGTGCAGGGCAACGTGCCGCCGCCCGAGAACGACATCCTCGCCGACCACCGGCAGGTCACCGAGAACCACGTCCAGGCCACCGTGGATCTCGCCGCAGAGGTGGACGCGGGGTCGGTGCCCCGGCCGGACTTCGTGCTCTGGCCGGAGAACTCCACCGCAATCGACCCGTTCGCAGATGCGTCCACCAATGCAGAGATCCGGAGCGCCGCCACCGCCATCGATGTCCCGATCCTGGTCGGCGCCATCGTCGACGCGGGTGAGGACCACGTTCTGAACCAGGGGATCGTGTGGGATCCCGAGACCGGCGCGGGGGAGCGGTACACCAAGCACCATCCGGTCGCGTTCGGCGAGTACATGCCGTTGCGTCCGCTGCTGCGGAGCTGGGGGATCGAGGACAAGGGGCAGCTCGGCCGGATCTCCCGCGACATGCTCAGCGGCACCAACGAGCAGCCGCTCCGCATCGCCGGGGTCGAAGTGGCCGATGCGATCTGCTTCGACGTGGCCTACGACGACGTCTTCTACGACCAGGTCGAGAACGGCGCCGAGCTGCTCGCCGTTCAGACCAGCAACGCCAGCTTCATCTTCACCGACCAGATCGACCAGCAGTTCGCGATCACCCGGCTGCGCGCGATCGAGTCCGGCAAGTACCTCGTGGTCGCCTCCACCAACGGCATCACCGGCGTCATCGCCCCCGACGGCAGCGTGGTCGCGTCGGCGGACCCTCGCACCCAGAAGGTGCTGCTGGAACAGGTCGGTTTGCGGCCGGGCGTGACCCCCGGGGTGCGTGCTGGGGCAGTGGCTGGCCGTGCTGCTCCCGCTGCTGACCGCAGCGGGGCTGGTGTTGCGGGTGGTGACGTATCGTCGAGAGCGGCGCACCGCGGCCGAACCGGCGCCGGCCGAACCTGTCCTGACGGGCCCCGACGAGAAAGCCTCCCGTGACTGATCCCGACCCCGCTCGCCACCCGACGCTCGGGCGCGTCGTGATGGTGATCCCGACGTACAACGAGGTGAGCAACCTCGCATGGATCGTCGGTCGGCTGCGTCGCGCCCACCCCGAGATCGACGTCCTGGTCGTCGACGACGACTCCCCGGACGGGACCGGAAGGGTCGCCGACGAGCTCGCCGAGGCGGACCCTCAGCTGCACGTGCTGCACCGCGCAGCCAAGGGCGGCCTGGGTGCGGCCTACCTGCACGGGTTCACCTGGGCGCTCGAGGAGGGCTACGACGTCATCGGCGAGATGGACGCCGACGGGTCGCACCAGCCGGAGGAGCTGCACCTGCTGCTGAACGCCCTCGAGACCGCCGACCTGGTGATCGGGTCGCGCTGGGTCCCCGGTGGCTCGGTGACGAACTGGCCGGCGCGTCGTGAGCTGCTGTCCCGGGGCGGCAACGCCTACGTCCGGCTGCTGCTCGGCATCGACGTCCGCGACGCCACGGCAGGGTTCCGCCTGTTCCGCCGCGCCACGCTCGAGAAGATCGACCTCCGCCAGGTCCGGTCCGCCGGCTACGTGTTCCAGACCGACCTGGTCGCGCGGACCCTGCGCTCCGGGCTCACCGTCCGGGAGGTGCCGATCGAGTTCGTGGAGCGGGTGCGCGGGCGAGTCCAAGATGAGCCCGTCCGTGGCGGCGGAGTCCCTGCGCCGGATCACCGCCTGGGGCGTGCGCGAACGCGTCGAGCAGGTACGCCGGGCGGCCAGCGGCAGGGGAGAGGCGCGCTGATGGCCCGCCGGCGCCGGGGGCTGGGATGGCTGCTCTTCGTGGCGTTCGTGGTGGTGCCGATCGTCGAGATCTACGTGCTGATCCAGGTCGGCCAGGTGATCGGCGTGTGGTGGACGATCCTGCTGCTGATCGCCGACAGCATCCTCGGCACCTGGTTGATCAGGCGCGAGGGGGGCCGGGCCTGGCAGGCCATGCGCACCGCGCTCGACAGCGGCCGGATGCCGGCGCAAGGAGCTCGCCGACGGCGCGCTGATCCTGGTCGGCGGCACCCTGATGCTGAGCCCCGGCTTCGTCACCGACGCGTTCGGCATCCTGCTGATCCTGCCGTTCACCCGGCCGCTCTTCCGGCGGCTGCTCACCGGCGTCGTCGCCCGCCGACTCGTCGTGATCGGCACCGGACCCGGAAATGCGACTCGCCCCGGACCCCGTTCACAGGGAACGGTGATCCAGGGCGAGGTGGTCGACGACCCCGAGCAGGGTCCTAAGACCTGCTCAGGCGGTGGCCTTCCGCTTCTTGGCGCTGGCGCGGTGCAGGTGCGCCGGGCCGATCTCGCCGCCGCGGAGCAGCTCGAGACGCTCCTTGAGGATGTCCTCGAGCTCCTTCTCCGAGCGCCGCTCGAGCAGCATGTCCCAGTGCGTGCGCACCGGCTTCTCGGCCTTCTGCTCACGCTCGATGCCGGCCGTGCTCAATGCCTCCGCGCCGCAGCGCGGGCACTCCCAGACGGCCGGGACCTCGGCCTCGACCGACATGGTGATCTCGAAGTCGTGACCCTGCGGGCATCGATAGCCCACCTGCTGACGAGCCGCGAACTCGATGCCGCGCTCGTCCTCGAAACTCTGGCCTCCGAGCCGTGCGCCACGCAACGTGCGCTCCGCCATTGAGGCACCTCCAAACTTGTCATCTCCCGCGACCTCGGTCGGTGCGGGAACTCCCACGGGGGAGGGACGACCTCCCAAGGAGTTCAACGGTACCCGGGTCGACAAGATTCCAACGAAAGCGCGGGAATACCCGCGGTATGCCGCGACCTCAGATGACCGCCGGCCTCTCGTTGCCTGCTTCCCGGATGCCCCGCGCCGTGTCGACCCGCATCAGCAGCGCGCCACCCACCATGAAGAAGACGATCAGGGCGAAGATCGCCGGGCGGTAGGAGTCGGTGAACTGGTAGACGAGGCCGAAGACCAGGGTGCCGAACCACGAGGTGCCCCGCTCCATGGCGTGGTAGAAGCTGAAGTACTCCGCCTCCTTGCCGCGCGGGATGAGCATCGAGAAGTACGACCGGGACAGGGCCTGGGTGCCGCCCAGCACGATGCCGATGGCCACGCCCAGCAGCAGGAACGGCACCAGCTGGCCGTCGGGGAGGAAGAGGGCCGCGGTGACGATCCCCATCCACACCCCGAGGCCGCAGAGGATCACCCGCTTGCCGCCGTACCGACCGGCGGCGCGTCCGAACGCGATCGCGCCGAATATCGCCACGAACTGCACCAGGAGGTACGTCGCCAGCACCGTGCCGAGCTCGAAGCCGAGCTCGTCGGTGCCGTAGAGCGAGGCCTGGGAGATCACGGTCTGGATGCCGTCGTTGAAGAACAGGTAGGCGAGCAGGAAGGTGAGCGTCACCGGGTAGTTCCGCATGTCCTTCAGGGTCTTCCAGAGCTGGCCGAAGCTTCTTGCGAAGACACCGCCCTCGACCGACTCGACGGCCCTCGGTGGATGGTTCTGGATCCCGCGGAACGGGATGAACGTGAACCCGGCCCACCAGACCGCGGCGGACAGCATGCTGATCCGGGCCGCCATGCCCTCGGTGAGCCCGAAGCTGTCGTGGAACGTGATCAGCACGAAGTTGAGAGCCAGCAGCAGCCCGCCGCCGGCGTACCCCATCGCCCAGCCGCGGCTGGACACCCGGTCGCGCTCCTGCTCGGTGCTGATGATGGGCAGCAGCGCGTCGTTGAAGACGGCCGCCGCGCCGAAGCAGAGGTTCGCGACCAGGAAGGCGGCGGCGCCCAGCTGCCAGTTGTCGCCGGTGACGAAGAAGAGCAGGGAAGCCGCTGCGGCACCGGCCCACGCGAATCCGGCGAGCAGGTCCTTCTTGCGGGAGGTGCGGTCGGCCACCGCGCCGAGCAGCGGCAGGACCACCGCCGAGATGATGGTGGAGAAGGTGATGATGAACGGCGGCAGGGATCCCGGCGCGATCGAGAAGAAGAGCACGTCGATCCGGTTGTCGACCGCTGCCTCCTCGGCGATCTCCTTGATGTACGGACCGAAGAGGACGCCACCGATGGTGGTGGCGAACGCGCTGTTGGCGAAGTCGTAGAAGTACCAGGCGCGCTGCTCCTTGGCGCGGTTCAGCGGCCGCAGGTCGGCGATGCCTCCCGGTGGGTCGGTCTCGCTCATCGGGTCTCCCTCCACTGCCCTCGTTCGACGAGCACCTGCTTGAGCAGGTCCGTGCGGTCGGTGAACAACCCGTCGACACCCCGGTCGAGGAGATCCCTCATCTCCTCGGGGTCATCGACGGTCCACACGTGCACGTGCTTGCCTGCCGCGTGGGCACGACGGATCAGCGCATCGCTGGCGACGACCAGGCGGCCGCGCCGGTGCGGGATCTGGAAGGCGGCGACCCGACGTCCGGTGAGCCGGTCGGCGAGCCGCCCGCTGGGCACCGCCAGGAAGCAGGCGACCTCGACCGGTGAGGCCGAGGTCGGCACCCGCCCGTGGGTCAGCCGGCGGAACGTGTTGATCCGTCGGGGCGAGAACGAGCCGACCAGGACCCGGTCCCAGGCGTCGCGGGCCTCGATGAAGCTGGCCAGGACGTGGACGGCGCCCTCGGACTTGATGTCGATGTTGAACCGGGCGTCCGGGAACTCGTCGAACAGCCGGCCGAGGGTCGGCACCTCCTCGCGGCCACCGACCAGGGCCTCGCGCACCTCGGCGTACGTCGACCGCGCGATCTCACCCTGGCGGTCGCTGACCCGGTCGAGCACGTCGTCGTGGAAGGCCAGCAGGTGGCCGTCGCGGGTCACGTGGACGTCGGTCTCGAGGTAGTCGTAGCCGAGCGAGACGGCGTGCTTGAACGCCGCCAGGGTGTTCTCCAGGCCCTCGACCTCCGGGTGGAAGGCGCCACCGCGATGCGCGAAGGCCAGCACCGATCCCGGCATCTGCAACACCTCGTCGAGGAACGCGAAACCGGTCCTGGGGGTGGCCACGCGTGCAGTATCCAACGTCACGCGGCGATGCTGCTGCGAACCGCCGGGCGCGGGGGCTACGGTCGGTACATGGAGACCTTGTCCTGCCCTCGATGCGGCGCCGAGATGGTGTCGGAGACGCTCGGTGACGGCGAGGTGAACCAGTGTCCCGACGGCCACGGGGTGTTCCTCTCCAGCGCGGACCTGGGCTCGCTGATCGAGTCCGAGAACGACTGGCACCGGCACGCCGGCCAGCACACCGCGCCGATGCCGCGGATCACCACCGACATGGAGGCGCCGGCTCCGGCGCGCAAGCCCGCCCGCGCCTGGGTGGAGACGCTGTTCCGCTGACGGTGGTTGAGGTCACCTCTGAGCTCACCGGGTCTCGACACGCCGGTCGCGACCTCGCAAGCTCGGTCGCGCGGCTTGCTCGACCACCATCGATATCCGCGAGCGTCGTCGTCGCCTCGCGAGCTCGGCGACGCGACGCTCTCAGATATCGCGGAAGGTCTCGATGTTCGCGCCGAGGGAGCTCAGCCGCTCGGCGAGGTCCTCGTAGCCGCGGTGGATCACGTAGGTGCCCCGCAGCACCGAGGTGCCCTTCGAGGCCAGCATGGCGAGCAGGATGACGACGGCCGGGCGGAGCGCGGGCGGGCACATCAGCTCGGCGCCGGTCCAGTGCGTCGGGCCCTCGATCATCACCCGGTGCGGGTCGAGCAGCTTGACCTGGCCGCCGAGCTTGTTGAGCTCGGTGAGGTAGATCGCGCGGTTCTCGTAGACCCAGTCGTGCAGGAACGTCTGCCCGTCGGCGACGGCAGCGATGACCGCGAAGAACGGCAGGTTGTCGATGTTGAGGCCCGGGAACGGCATCGGGTGGATCTTGTCCAGCGGCGCGTGCAGCTGGGACGGCTTGGTCACCAGGTCGACGAGCCGGGTGTGGCCGTTGCGGGCGACGTACTCCTCGGAGCGGGAGTACTGGAAGCCCATCTCCTCGAGCACGGCGAGCTCGATCTCGAGGAACTCGATCGGCACCCGCTGGATGGTGATCGACGACTGGGTCACGATCGCCGCGGCGAGCAGCGACATCGCCTCGATCGGGTCCTCGCTGGGCGCGAAGTCGACGTCGACGTCGATCTCCTCGCGCCCGGTGACCCGCAGCGTGGTGGTGCCGATGCCCTCGATCTCCACGCCCAGCCGGAGCAGGAAGAAGCACAGGTCCTGGACCATGTAGTTGGACGACGCGTTCCGGATCACCGTGGTGCCGGGGTGCAGGGCGGCGGCCATCAGGGCGTTCTCGGTGACCGTGTCGCCGCGCTCGGTGAGCACGATCGGACGCTGGGGCTCGATCGCCCCGTTGACCCGGGCGTGGTAGGAGCCGTCGGTCGCCTTGACCTCGAGGCCGAACGGCCGCAGTGCGGCCATGTGCGGCTCGACCGTGCGGGTGCCGAGGTTGCAGCCGCCGGCGTACGGCAGCTCGAACGTCTCGGCCCGGTGGAGCAGCGGACCGAGGAACATGATCACCGAACGCGTACGGCGCGCGGCCTCCTCGTCGACGTGGTCGAGGTCGAGCTCCTTCGGCGGCACGATCTCGAGGTCGTTGTCGTCGTTGAGCCACTTGGTGTGGACGCCGAGGCTGCTGAGTACCTCCAGCAGCCGGTTGACCTCCTCGATCCGCGCGACCTTGCGCAGGGTGGTGCGACCCCGGTTGAGGAGCGAGGCGCAGAGCAGCGCGACGCCGGCGTTCTTGGAGGTCTTGACCTCGATGCTGCCGGACAGGGTCGTGGGGCCGACCACGCGCAGGTGTGTGGGCCCGGCACCGAGGGCGACGATCTCGGAGTCGAGGGCGGTGCCGATCCGGGCGAGCATCTCCAGACTGAGGTTCTGGTGACCCTTCTCGATCCGGTTGATCGCGCTCTGGCTGGTACTCGAGCAGCTCGGCGAGCTGACTCTGGGTCAGGCCACGGTGCTTGCGCGCGTCGCGGATCAGGTTGCCGATGCGTCCCTTGTAGTCGACTGGCATGTTTCGACGGTAACTCACATGTGAGATATGGCAAATCAGGCGTCCGCGTGTCTCAGAACACGGTCCGACTGGACCGCCCTGCGAGGATGACGGCATGCGCGCCACCACCATCCACGCACCAGGCGACATCCGGGTGTCCGAGGTCCCCGACCCCACCATCAAGCTGCCCACCGACGCGATCGTGCAGGTCACCGCTGGCTGCATCTGCGGCTCCGACCTGTGGCCCTACCGGGGGGAGAACCCGATCCGCGCCGGGGCGACCATCGGCCACGAGTGCATCGGCGTCGTGGCCGAGGTCGGCTCAGAGGTCACCGTCGTTCCGGCCCGGCGACTTCGTGGTCGTCCCGTTCTGCCACTGCGACAACACCTGCGCGCACTGCCGGGCAGGCGTGCAGTCGGCGTGCGTCAACGTCGCCGTGACCGTGAGCGGCCAGGCGGAGTACGCCCGGGTCACCCAGGCAGACGGCAGCCTGGTCCGTACCGACGGCAACCCCGACGCCGCCATGACCCGGTCGCTGCTCGCCCTCACCGACGTGATGGCCACGGGCTGGCACGCGGCGGTCGCGGCGGGCGTGCCGGAGGGCGGCACGGCCGTCGTCGTCGGCGACGGCGCCGTGGGCCTTTGCGGCGTCCTCGCCGCCTCCGTGATGGGCGCGGAGAAGATCGTCGCGATGTCGCGCCACGAGTCGCGCCAGAAGATCGCCACCGAGTTCGGCGCCACCCACATCGTCGCCGCACGGGGCGAGGACGGAGAAGCGGAAGTCGCAGAGATCACCGGGGGAGTGGGGGCCGACGCCGTGCTCGAGTGCGTCGGCACCGACGCCTCGATGGACACGGCGTTCACGGTCGCGCGCCCGGGTGCCACCGTCGGCTTCGTCGGCGTACCGCACGGTGTGGAGGTGCCGGTGAGGCGGATGTTCTCCAAGAACGTCGGGCTCGCCGGCGGCATGGCCCCGGTGCGCCGCTACCTGCCCGAGCTGCTCGACCTGGTCACCGATGGCCGGATCGACCCGGGTCGGGTGTTCGACGCCACGGTGCCGCTGGACAGGGTCGCCGACGGCTATCGCGCCATGGACCAGCGCGAGGCGATCAAGGTCGTCGTGGAGCCCTGAGGGCCTGCGTCGAGCTCAGGCGGCGTTGCTGCCGGGCAGTACGACCGGCTGGCAGTCGCAGCTGTCGCCACACGCGAGGAAGGTGTGGACGGCGTGTCCGCAGCGCGGGCACGGCAGGTCGCGCGACAGATGCACTGTCGTGTTCTGGACGGTGTCCCACATGGTCATCCCTCCTCTCGCTCGTTGTTCTTTGTTCGTTGTCGTTGATGACTTGGACTGGTGTGACCCAGGTAACTCATCGGTTTCCACCGTAGGAACTCGGCGCGGCCTTCGCAGGCGTATTCCCCCGGACCACCCGTTCGGTGGGGCGGCATGGCCTAGACGGACTACAGCCATGCGTCGGACGGGCCCCCGCCCTACCGCTAACCTGCTCGCACCTGGTCACGTATGAGAGGACGACGCGCCGATGGTGGATGTGACAGCAGTGCTGGACGAAGCGGGGCTGACGAACCCGAAGGTGCGCGAGTACGTGCGCTACTGGGCGGACCTCACCGGGGCCGATCGGGTAGAGGTCGTCGAGGCCAGCGACGACGCGCGCCTCGTCCAGGAGGCGCTGGACGCCGGTGAGCTGCTGCCCGCAGGGGAGGGGCGCTACTACTCCCGGAGCTACCACAAGGACACCGCCCGCTCGGAGGAGCGGACGATCGTCGCGACCAACCGCGAGAGCGACCGCGGCGTCTACAACAACTGGCGGCCGGCCTCCGAGATGCGGCCGATGCTCGAGGAGCGGATGCGCGGCGCCTCCCGCGGCAAGACCATGTACGTCATCCCGTACCTGATGGCACCTCCCGGCAACGAGCTGGCGCCCTGGGCCACCGGCGTGGAGCTCACCGACACCCGCACCGTGGTGCTGCACATGATCCGGATGTCACGGGTCGGCGTGCAGTACGTCGAGAACCTCGACGACCCGGACCAGTTCGTGAAGGCCGTGCACGTGACCGGCGACCTGGAGAACCTCGGCCAGGGGACGCCCGACGACCAGCGCTACTTCGTGACCGTCGCCGACGAGCGGACGATCCTGCACTACGGCTCGTCGTACGGCGGCAACGCGCTGCTCGGCAAGATCGCGCACGGCCTGCGCCAGGCGGCGTACGACGGCTGGGCCTCGAAGAAGTTCCTC
This sequence comes from uncultured Actinomycetota bacterium, assembly GCA_963813615.1. Taxonomy (GTDB): domain Bacteria; phylum Actinomycetota; class Actinomycetes; order Propionibacteriales; family Nocardioidaceae; genus Nocardioides. Next base: position 77,308 of record CAWFAE010000008.1, on the reverse strand, counting down.
GCCGAGCAGTACATGCTGATCGGGATCCACGACAAGGAGACCGGCAAGGACTACCACATCTGCGGCGGCTTCCCGAGCGCGTCGGGCAAGACCAACCTGGCGATGATGCTGGCGCCGGACGTGCTGGGCGACCGCTACCACGTGTCGTTCTACGGCGACGACATCGCCTGGCTGTGGGTCAACGAGGAGGACGGCCGGCTCTACGGCATGAACCCGGAGTTCGGCGTCTTCGGGGTCGCCAAGGACACCAACCAGCGCACCAACCCGATCGCGCTGGCTTCGATCGACGAGGGCACCGCACACGATCTTCACCAACGTCGCCTACAACGCCGAGAAGGGCGAGGTCTGGTGGGAGGGCCGCACTCCGGAGCCGCCGGAGGACCCCAAGGGCTGGGCAGACTGGCACGGCAACCCGATCGCGGACCGCAAGGACAGCGACAGCTCTCCGTGGGCGCACCCCAACAGCCGGTTCACCACGACCCTCGACAACGTCCCCAACATCGCGCCCGACTACAACGCGCCGGCCGGCGTCCCGATCGACGCGATCATCTTCGGCGGCCGGACCCGCGACCGCGAGCCGCTGATCCGCGCGATCCACGACCTCGCCGAGGGGGTCTACGACGGCCTCACCCTCGGCGCCGAGGCCACCGCCGCGGCCGAGGGCAAGGAGGGCGTGCTGCGCTACGACCCGATGTCCAACCGGCCGTTCATGGCCTACGGCGAGGGCGACTACGCCGCTCACTACCTGAAGGTGGTCGGCGCCGCGAAGCAGCAGCCGATCTTCGCGCACGTGAACTGGTTCCAGCGCGATCCCGACGACGGGCACTTCCTGTGGCCGGGCTACCGCGACAACCTGCGTCCGCTGCTGTGGCTCCTGCAGCTGAAGAACGGCGACGTGAAGGGCCGGGAGACCCCGGTCGGCATCGTGCCCACCGAGGAGGAGCTGAACCTCGAGGGCGTGGAGATCAGCCCGAAGGACCTCGAGACGATCCTCTCGATCAACGTGCCGCGCTGGAAAGAGGAGATGGACCACCGCCAGGAGCACCTGGAGAACTTCGAACGGCTTCCTGAGGAGATCTGGGAGGCGCACCGCCGGGTGGCCGCGGCACTCGAGGCAACCAGCGACTGACACCTGCCTGTGTCGGCGCGACTGCTCGTCCTGCCGAGCCCGCTCCTGGGTCCGGTCGGCTACCAACCTCTCGCCGATGCGCTGCGTGGCCTCGGGCACGACGCGTCGGTCGCGGAGTGCCGGGAGCCGATCAGCCCCGAGCGGCTGGTCGCCGACTGGAGCGAGGCGGCCCGGCCCGCCGACGTACTGATCGCCCACAGCAATGCCGGCTACCTCGCGCCGTCCGTCGCCGAGGACGCCGGGATAGGTGCGGTCCTGTTCATGGATGCGGCGCTGCCGCCGGCGACGGGACGCACCCGATTGGCGCCGCCGGAGTTCCTGGCGACCCTCGCGGAGCTGGCCGGAGACGATGGACGGCTACCGCCCTGGACGCGCTGGTGGCCGGCGGAGGAGATGTCGACGATCCTGCCGGCACCCTGGTTCGACCGCGTCGACTCAGCAGCCCCCCGGCTGAGCCTGGACTACTTCGAGACCGAGGTGGCGCCGCCACCGGGGTGGAGCCGCGGACCCTGCGCCTACCTCGCCTTCGGGACGACGTACGCCGCCGAGCTGGCGTTCGCCAAGGAGACGGGCTGGCCGGTGGCGGAGATCGCCGGGCACCACCTGTGGCACCTCGCCCGTCCGGCCGACGTGGCGACCGAGCTGGTGGGGCTGCTCGCCCGCGTCACGGTCTGACCGCGTCAGGTGGCAGAGACGTCGGACGGGGGACGCCAGTCGGAGGGCGGGTCCTCGCCGACACGGCCGTCGACGGCCTCGCGGATGAGGTCGGCGTGGCCGGTGTGCCGGCCGTACTCCTCGATCAGGTCGCACAGCAGGCGGCGCAGGCTGGCGTGGCGGCCGTCCGGCATCGAGGCATGGACCGACTGGTCGACATCCCCGTCGGAGAGGGCCGAGGCGAGCCGCGTGCGGGATCGGGCCACGGCTCCGTCCCACAGCGCGTAGAGCAGGTCGGGCGGGTCATCGGCCGCGGACTCGAACTCCCAGTCGTTGTCGCCGTCCCATCCCATCGCGTCCCACGGCTCGCCCATCGGCGCGCCGCTCAGCTTGACGGTGAAGGTGTAGTCCTCCATGGCGGCCAGGTGCTTGAGCAACCCACCGAGCGTGAGCGTCGAGGTGGCCAACCGGGTGCCGAGCCCGACGGCGTCCAGGTCATCGGCCTTCCACCTGAACGTCGCGCGCAGCCGCTCCAGCGCTCCCACGAGCTGCTCGGCCTCGGTGCCGGCGAGGGGTGGTTCCCACGGAACCGCATCGGTGCTCATGACGGCAGGCTAGGTGTCGGCGCCGACAGCCCAGCCAGCAGCCCGGTCGACACCGGGTCGAGCGCCTCCTAGGTTCGGCGCATGGGCGAGGACGTCGCGCTCCGAGCGGCCGCCGGGCTGCTCTGCCTGACCGGCCTCGGGTTCGGCCTTCCCTGCGTGTGGGGGATCCGGCACTTCCGGGAGACCGGCGAGGTGTGGACGTTCATGGGGTTCCCGACCTACGGCGACGGACCGTTCGAGCGACACGGGATCTCGACGACGACCACCCTGCTCGTGGCGTTCCTGGTGGTCTGCGTCCTCGAGGTCGTGGCCGGCGTGCGGGTCTGGGGCGAGCACGTCGACGGGGCGATCCTCGCCCTCGCGCTGCTCCCGGTGGAGGCCGCCTTCTGGTGGGGCTTCGCGCTGCCGATCCCGCCGATCTTCGCGGTCGCCCGCACGGTGCTGCTGCTCGGCTGGTGGCGGGGCCTGGGCTGAAGGGAGCCGCGCCTTCAGCCGGGGTCGGTGCCGGCAGGTCCCCGGGCGCGGCCACCTCGAAGTGCGCGACCGTGGTCTCCCGGTCCAGCAGGTAGGCGTCGTCCTCGGGGTAGTACTTGGCGGCCTCGATGTCGTCGCCGGCGAAGGCGCGGATGACGTCCAGGTCGGTCCACCAGCTGAGCGTGATCAGCTCGGTGCGACCGCCGCCGAGGTCCCGGGTCAGCAGCTGGGCGCCATGGTTGCCGGGCGTCGCCCGGTAGCCCGTCATGCCGGTGCGCTCGACGATGTCGACGTACTCGTCGATCAGCTCCGTGCGCACCCAGCCCCGCCACATCCGCGCGATCATCCGTGCCCTCCTCGGTCGGCTGCTACCCAGCGTCGACGGGCAACGTCAGCCCGCGCAACCGCTTTGGGTCGTTCACGATGTCGATCTCGACGATCCTGCCGTCGACGACGGTGAACGCGGCGAGCGAGGTGATCTTGCCGTCGACGAGGACGGCGAGTCCGGCCACGCCATCGACCAGTACGGCGCGCGTGACGGGGGCAACCTCCCGGAAGGTGACCGCGCCCGATGCGACAGCGGCGGCGCCACGCACGATCGCCACAGCGTCGACACCCGCGGCGCGCAGCACCACGTCGGGATCCAGGACCTGCAGCAGGGCCTCGAAGTCACCGGAGCGCGCTGCGGACTGGAACGCGTCGACGGCGGCGCGCTGCCGCGCCATATCGGGGTCTGGTGTGCGGCGGGCGTCCTGAACCCGCCGGCGTGCCCGGCTGGCCAGCATCTTGGTCGCGTCGGTCGAGCGCTCGACGATCGGGGCGATCTCGGCGAACGCCAGCCCGAACACGTCGTGGAGGACGAAGGCCAGCCGCTCGGCGGGACCGAGCTCGTCGAGAACCACCATGATGGCCAGGCCGAGGGAGTCGGAGAGCTCCGCCTCGTGCTCCGGGTCGACGGCGTCCGCATCGGTGACGATCGGATCCGGGAAGCGATCGTCAACCGAGTCCTCCTTGCGTGCCTTCCGGGCGCGGAGCTGGTCGAGACAGATGCGGGAGACCACAGTGGTCAACCAGCCGCCGAGGTTGTCGATCTCGTCCGCGTCGGTGCGGCTCAACCGCAGCCAGGTGTCCTGGACCGCGTCCTCGGCCTCGGCGAGGGAGCCCAGCATCCGGTAGCCGACGGCCCGGAGGTGACTGCGGTGGGCCTCGAACTCCTCGGCAAGTAGATCCTGCTGCACTCGTTACCTCTCCTCGGCGCGGTCCGTCAGTGCTGTGTCATCAAGAAACGTACAAGCGGCAGGAGACAGTCATGAGGATCGCAGTTGCAGGAGCCACGGGACGCCTCGGCGCCCACATCGTCGACGTGGCCGAGGAGCGGGGCCACGCCGTGGTTCCGATCTCGCGTGGCAACGGAGTCGACGTGGTGACCGGAGAAGGCCTCGCGAACGCGCTGACCGGGGTCGACGTGATCATCGACGCCGCTACCGGGCCGTCGCCGGAGCAGGACGAGGCCACGGCCTTCTTCACCGCCTCGGCCCGCAACCTTCACGAGGCCGGAGCCGCGGCCGGCGTACGCCGGATGGTCGTGGTCTCGATCATCGGCATCGACGGCCTCCAGGGCGGTTACAGCGTCGCGAAGGTGGCCCACGAGAAGGAGGCCCTGGCCGGGTCCGTCCCGGTGCGGATCGTGCGCGCGTCGCAGTTCCACGAGTTCGTCGGCCAGCTCCTCGACTGGAGCACCCAGGGCGAGGTCGGCTACGTCGGCGACGTGCAGACCCAGCTGGTGGCGGCGCGCAGCGTCGCCGAGGTCATGGTCGACCTGGCCACGGACTCCTCGCCGGCCGACGACGGGACCCGGCCGTTCCTGGAGGTCGCGGGCCCGAGGGCCGAGCGCTTCATCGACGCGGCCACCCTCCTGGCCGCGAAGCGGGGCCGCCCCACGAAGGTGGAGCTCGGCACCAACCCCGATGACCCGGACGCGGAGGCCAATGCTGCCGGCGCGCTGCTGCCGGGCCCGGACGCCATCCTGACCGGCCCGACCTTCGAGGAGTGGCTCGAGACCGCCGAGGTGTGACCAGGGGTCGACCGGATAGGTCTTGATACTTCGCAGGTGCCGGAGGCCGAGCGGTGTCAGTAGCCGAGGAACTTGCGGAACCGCTGGCCCACGGCCATCGACTGGCCCATCCGCTGCACCCAGCCGTCGAGCGCCGCCTTGGTGGTGGCCGGGTCCCATCCCCGCTCCTGCGCGAGGGTGATCATGCCTGCTTCGTCGTTGACCCCGCGGGCCTGCGCGTCGCCGGCCAGCTCGGCGTAGTCCTGCAGCGAGATGCCGTTGATCGGCTCCCAGATCGGGTCGTTCTCCGCGACGGACGTCGTCGACGGCCCGCCCATCACCGCGGGGTCGATCGGCCCGGCGCCCTGGACGCGTACGTAGCCGTCCCCGGCTTCCTTCGATTTCTTGAAGAGTCCCACGATTCTCCTCCGATGCCTGGGCCTGAGTGAGGCCACTGCTCCGCGGGACGCTACCCCTCGGGTCGGGCTGCGGCAGGCGAAAAGTCGGTGGTCTGGACAGGGGACAGCGCTCTCTACTCCCGCGAACCGAGGTCTTGCAATCCGTACCGAGGTACGGGTTTACCGTTGAGGGATGGAACCACTGCTGACCACCGACGCGTGCACGTTGCCGACAGCCGAGCGTCCGTTGCGACTGGCCGAGTTCGACGCGCTGTTCGCCACCGCCGTACGTCGCGTCGAGCGGCGGGACGGCGCGGTGCGGATCCACCTGGCGGGGGAGCGCGGCCTGGAGTCCGAGGTCCGGGACCTGACGGACCGCGAGGCGGCGTGCTGCTCGTTCTTCACGTTCACGATCGCCGGGACGGACCAGGAGCTCACGCTCGACGTCACCGTGCCGCCCTTGCGAAGGGACATCCTCGAGGCGCTGGCCGCACGCGCCGAGGAGCTCTCGACGTGAGCCTGCGGATCACCGCGGCCGCGCAGGCTGCGGGCGTCAACAAGGAGACGCTGCGCTACTACGAGCGCCGCGGGCTCCTGGAGGAACCAGTGCGCAGCCCGGGCGGGCACCGGCTCTACGGCGAGCACGCCGTACACACCCTGCGCATCATCAAGGCCGCACAGCGGCTCGGGTTCACTCTGGGCGAGGTCGCCGACCTCCTGGAGGCGGGCAAGCGACGCGGTCGCACCGCGAGCCTGCAGGACCAGGCCCGCGAGAAGCTGCTGGAGGTCGAGGAGCGGATGGCCGACCTCGAGACGATCCGCGACAACCTGGTGGCCGCGATCGCCGCCGGCTGCGACGACCTGCACGTGTGCGCGACCAGCGACTGTTGTCCGCTGCCGTTCGCTGAGATCGCCGGACCCCCCGTCGACGAGTCCTGACTCTTCCGCCTGGACCCGTGTCGGAGGCTGGTGGCAGTGTCCCGGTCATGACCGAGTTCGTCCGTCAAGAGCTCCGCAACGCGCGTTTCGAGCGCGTCGATCTCACCGGCGCCAGCTTCGTGGGCGTCGACCTCGCCAACGTGTCCATCCGCAGCTCCGACCTCACCGGGCTCCGGGTCCGCGGATCCGACCTGGCCGACATCGACATCCACGGGTGGCTCGACGGCTCGGTGCGGGTCAACGGCGTCGACGTGACCCCGCTGGTCAACGCCGAGCTCGACCGGCGTTACCCCGACCGCGCCAAGATGCGGCCCACCACGGGCGACGGGTTCCGCGAGGCCTGGGATGCGCTCGAGCGACTCTGGGGCGAGACCGTCGAGCACGCCCGACAGCTCGACCCGCCGCTGCTGCACGAGAGCGTCGACGGGGAGTGGTCGTTCATCGAGACGTTGCGCCATCTCGCGTTTGCCACCGACGCATGGATCCGGCGGGCGATGCTCGGCGATCCGGCGCCGTGGGATCCGCTCGACCTCCCGTGGGACGAGATGCCCGACACGCCCGGCATCCCACGCGACCGCGCGGCCCGGCCCAGCCTCGACGAGGTGCTCGAGCTGCGGGCCGACCGGATGGCGACCGTACGCCTGGTGGTCGACGAGCTCACCGAGGAGCGGCTCGCCGCCTCGACCGAGCCGGTCGACGGCGCGGGCTGGCCGCCGGCCGAGAGCTTCCCGGTGCGCGAGTGCCTGCTCACCATCCTCAACGAGGAGTGGGAGCACCGCCTGTACGCCGAGCGCGACCTCGCGGTTCTGGCGGGACGTCCGACCTCGTGACGACCTTTCGGACTCCGCAGATCGTGCTGTTCAGCAGGGACGTCGAGCGGGCCGCGCGCTTCTATCGCGATTCCGGCTTTCGGGAGGTGTTCAGAACGCCTCCTGACGGGGCGCCCATCCATGTCGACCTGGAGCTCGACGGCTACCGCATCGGCCTCGCCGACGAGACGTCCACGCGCCAGGACCACGGCATGGATCCCGTCCTCGACGGCCAGCGCGCGGCGGTGATCCTGTGGACCGACGACGTGGAGGCGGGCTACCGCCGCCTCCTCGAGGTGGGTGCCCGTGCGGTCAAACCGCCGGCGCCCTGGCTCGACCGGCTGCTGATCGCCTGGGTCGAGGACCCGGACGGACATCTGGTCCAGGTCGTGCAGGCGGCGTCCTAGCGACGGATAGCGTGCGTCCGTGCACCTCGACCTCGCCACGTACGTCGTCCGCGACTACGACGCGGCCATCGAGTTCTTCACGGAGGTGCTGGGCTTCGTGGTGACCGACGACGAGCCGTCCCTCACCAACGACGGACGCCCCAAGCGATGGGTGGTCGTTCGTCCACCCGACGGGGGCACCGGACTCCTCCTGGCGAGGGCCGACGGACCCGAACAGGAGGAGTCCGTGGGCAATCAGGCCGGCGGGCAGAGTGACCTTCTTCATCCGGGTCGACGACTTCCAGGCGTCCTACGACCGGCTGGTCGCGCACGGCGTCGAGCTGGTCGGGGAGCAGCGGCACGAGCCCTACGGGCGGCTGCAGGTCTTCCGCGACCTCTACGGCAACAAGTGGGACCTGCTCGGCCCGCCCGACGTGGCAGGATTCCAGGGTGAGCAGCACGCCGGCCGATGAGCAGCGTCTCCGGGATCTCGCGCTGTTGCGTCGGGTCCGCGATCGGATCGACCGGGAGTACGCGCAGCCACTGAACGTCGAGGCGCTGGCCCGCGACGTGCACATGTCGTCCGGGCACCTGAGCCGGCAGTTCCGGGCGGCGTACGGCGAGTCGCCGTACAGCTACCTGATGACGCGGCGCATCGAGCGGGCGATGGCTCTCCTGCGCCGGGGCGACATGAGCGTCACCGACATCTGCTTCGCCGTCGGCTGCCAGTCGCTCGGCACGTTCAGCACTCGCTTCACCGAGCTGGTCGGCGTCCCGCCGAGCGTCTTCCGGCAGCAGTCGGACACCGGGACAAGAGGCATGCCGCCCTGCGTGGCGAAGAAAGTCACCAGACCGATCAGGAATCGAGAAGCGCCTGCTCCGGCGCGCCGCCTAGCGTGACCGTCATGGACATCAAAATTCATCAGGCCTACCTCCCGCACGACGACCACGAGGCCTCCCTGGCCTTCTACCGGGACACCCTCGGGTTCGAGGTCCGCAACGACGTCGAGTACGAAGGGCTGCACTGGCTCACGGTGGGCCCTCCGGGCCAGCCCGACACCGCCATCGTCCTGCACCCGCCCGCCGCCGACCCCGGCATCACCGACGACGAGCGCCGCGTCATCTCCGAGATGATGGCCAAGGGCACCTTCGCCAGCATCAACCTGGCCACCTCCGACCTCGACGAGACCTTCGAGAAGGTGCAGGCCGGCGACGCCGACGTCGTCCAGGAGCCGACCGACCAGCCATGGGGTGTGCGGGACTGCGCGCTCCGCGACCCGGCGGGCAACATGGTCCGCATCTTCGAGGTGAAGTGAGATGACCATCACCATCGACTCCGTCGTCATCGAGGTCGACGATGTGGCCGCGGCCGAGGCGTTCTACTCCACGCTCGGGGTCGACGATCGCGTGCACGTGCGGGCCTCCGAGGCCGCGACCAGCGGGTTCCGTGGCTACACGCTCTCCCTGGTCGTCTCCCAGCCCGGCAACGTCGACGCGTACCTCCGCGCCGCGGTCGACGCCGGTGCCACCGTCCTGAAACCCGCCAAGAAGAGCTTCTGGGGGTACGGCGGTGTCGTGCAGGCTCCGGACGGCGCGATCTGGAAGTTCGCGACGTCGTCGAAGAAGGACACCGGCGTGCCGGCCCTGGAGTACGACCACCTGGTGCTGCTCCTCGGCGTCGACGACGTCAAGGCGACCAAGCAGTTCTACGTCGACCACGGCCTCGCGGTCGGCAAGAGCTTCGGCAGCAAGTACGTCGAGTTCAAGGTGTCGGAGCCGGACATCCAGCTGTCGCTCTACACCCGCCGCGCGGCCGCGAAGGATGCCGGGGTCGACGCCGAGGGCACCGGCTCGCACCGGCTCGCCGTACGTGGCGACGCCGGGGAGTTCACGGACCCCGACGGGTTCGCGTGGGAGCCATCAACCGCGGACCGGATCGGCTGAGGCCGCCGGTGAGCCCACGCGACGGGCAGACCCGCAAGGCGGACACCCTGGCGATGCTGGCGACCCCGGCGATCGATGTCTGGGTCGCCAGCGCCTCCGCTTCCGGCGAGGCGCACCTGGTGCCGCTGTCGCTGGCCTGGGTGGAGGAGCGAGCGGTGATCGCGGTCCCGGAGACCTCGGTCACCGCTCGCAACGTCGCCGCCGCCGGTCGGGCCCGGCTCGCCGTCGGCCCGACCCGCGACGTGGTGATGATCGACGCCGAGCTCGATCGCACCGTCGCGGTCGACGACGACACGGCACTCGGTGACGCCTACGCATCGCAGTCCGACTGGGACCCGCGCCGCGACACCGGCTACGTGTTCCTGGTCCTCCGGCCGGTTCGGCTGCAGGCCTGGCGCGAGTCCGACGAGATCGCGGGCCGCACACTCATGCGCGACGGCGCCTGGATCGTCTGAGTAACGTTCGACCGCATCCGCGGCACGGCGGATCACGGACCGAGGTGCAGGGTCCCAGCGACAGAGGGAGACACGATGAGCAAGACCGCGACGAAGAAGACCGCCGCGACGCAGCACCCCGCCGACAGCCACGACCTGATCCGCGTACAGGGCGCGCGGGAGAACAACCTCAAGGACGTCAGCGTCGAGCTCCCGAAGCGTCGGCTCACGGTCTTCACCGGCGTCTCCGGCTCGGGCAAGAGCTCGCTGGTGTTCGCCACCATCGCAGCCGAGTCGCAGCGGATGATCAACGAGACCTACAGCGCGTTCGTGCAGGGCTTCATGCCGACCCTGGCCCGACCCGAGGTCGACTTCCTCGACGGGATCACGACCGCGATCATCGTCGACCAGGAACGGATGGGCGCCAACCCGCGCTCGACGGTCGGCACCGCCACCGACGCGAACGCGATGCTGCGGATCCTGTTCAGCCGGGTGGGCAAGCCGCACATCGGCCCTCCCACCGCGTTCGCGTTCAACGTCCCTACCCGGACCGCGAGCGGCGTGATGAAGACCGAGAAGGGCGGCAAGGAGGAGAAGACCGTCGTACGCAACGCGGTCTACCAGGGCGGCATGTGCCCACGCTGCGAGGGCATGGGCTCGATCAGCGACTTCGACCTGACGGCGCTCTACGACGACTCCAAGTCGCTCGCGGACGGGGCGCTGACCGTCCCCGGCTACAGCATGGACGGGTGGTACGGCCGGATCTTCAGCGGCGCCGGCCTCCCGATGGACAAGCCGATCGGGAAGTTCACCAAGAAGGAGCTCCAGAAGCTGCTCTACGCAGATCCGGAGAAGATCAAGGTGGAGGGCATCAACCTCACCTACGAGGGCCTGATCCCCAAGATCCAGAAGTCGATGCTCTCCAAGGACGTCGAGGCGATGCAGCCGCACGTACGCCGGTTCGTGGAGCGCGCGATCACGTTCACGACCTGCCCCGACTGCGACGGCACCCGGCTCAGCAAGGAGGCCCTGTCGTCGAAGATCAAGGGCAAGAACATCGCCGACCTGTGCCAGATGCAGATCAGCGACCTGGCCGAGTGGATGCGCGATCTCGACGAGCCCGGGGTCGCCCCGCTGCTCACCGGGCTGCAGCACCTGCTCGACTCCTTCACCGACATCGGTCTCGGCTACCTGTCGCTCGACCGCGCGTCGGGCACGTTGTCCGGGGGAGAGGCGCAGCGCACCAAGATGATCCGCCATCTCGGCTCCTCGCTCACCGACGTCACCTATGTCTTCGACGAGCCCACCATCGGCCTGCACCCCCACGACATCGAGCGGATGAACAACCTGCTGGTGCAGCTGCGGGACAAGGGCAACACCGTCCTCGTGGTGGAGCACAAGCCCGAGACGATCGCGATCGCCGACCACGCGGTCGACCTCGGCCCCGGTGCCGGCACGGCCGGCGGCACGATCTGCTTCGAGGGCACCGTCGAAGGGTTGCGGGGGAGTGACACCACCACCGGCCGCCACCTCGACGACAGGGCGGCGCTCAAGGAGTCCGTGCGTGCGTCCGCCGGGGCCCTCGAGGTCCGCGGTGCGTCCACGCACAACCTCCAGGACGTCGATGTCGACATCCCGCTCGGGGTGCTGTGCGTCATCACCGGCGTGGCCGGTTCCGGCAAGAGCTCGCTGATCCACGGCTCGGTGGCCAAGCGCGACGGCGTGGTGGTCGTCGACCAGGGCGCGATCAAGGGCTCGCGCCGGAGCAACCCGGCGACGTACACCGGGATGCTCGAGCCGATCCGCAAGGCGTTCGCCAAGGCCAACGGCGTGAAGCCGGCGCTCTTCAGCGCCAACTCCGAGGGCGCGTGCCCGGCCTGCAACGGCGCCGGTGTCATCTTCACCGAGCTGGGCGTCATGGCCACGGTCGAGTCCACCTGCGAGGAGTGCGAGGGCAGGCGCTACCAGGCGGCGGTGCTGGAGTACACCTTCGGCGGCCGCAACATCGCCGAGGTGCTCGCCATGCCGGTGACCGAGGCCGCGGAGTTCTTCGGCGACGGCGACGCACGCACGCCGGCCGCGCACAAGATCCTCGAACGGCTCGCCGACGTCGGGCTCGGCTACCTCAGCCTCGGCCAGCCGCTCACCACGCTGTCCGGCGGCGAGCGGCAGCGGCTCAAGCTGGCCACCCAGATGGCCGACAAGGGCGAGGTCTACGTCCTCGACGAGCCGACCACCGGTCTCCACCTGGCCGACGTGGAGCAGCTGCTCGGCCTTCTCGACCGGCTGGTCGACGCCGGCAAGTCCGTCATCGTCATCGAGCACCACCAGGCCGTCATGGCGCACGCCGACTGGATCATCGACCTCGGACCGGGCGCCGGCCACGACGGCGGCCGGGTCGTGTTCGAGGGAACCCCCGCCGACCTCGTCGCAGCCGCCACGACCCTCACCGGTGAGCACCTCGCGGCGTACGTCGGCGGACGGCCAGGGTGACGAACGACGGTAGGACCAGCCGGGAGCACGTGCCGCCTTTGGTTGCTACCGCCTCCGTCCATCTACGCGAAGACTGACCTCATGGAGTTCTTCTGCTACCACCGTGATCGGCCAGGTTCCGGGGCGCTGCGAGCCGAGCTCGTCGAGCGGCACTGGTCCTACATGGACGGATTTGCGAGTGAACTGATCGCGCGCGGTCCGACCCTCGACGACGATGGTGAGGCCGCTACCGGCAGCGTGCACATCGTGGACCTGCCGGGGGGGGGCGGGGGGAGAGCCTCGGTAGGGGCCGCTCCTGTCCGACGACGGCGCCACGTGGCTCGGTACTGCTGCACTGGTCCAGGCCCCGGACTCCATGACGGCGCGCTCTGTGCTCACGTCGGAGGAGTACGACGTCGTCGAGGTGCACCCTTGGAGGTTCGGCGGGCGCCCCTCCTGACCAGGGGGCCAATGCCGGTTGCTGGTCCTGACGTCGAACAACTGTTCAGGCGTCGAACTGACCGAGGAGCTCCGCCGGCTGCGGCTTACCGAGGTGCCCCGCCTCCTGCATGATCGCCGGAACCTCGGGGTCTGACACGAAGGACTGCCAGCCCTCGGCATCCCAGTCGAAGATCACCCAGACTCTCTCCGCGTCGTTGGGATCGCGGAAGACGGTCGCCCCCTTGGACCCGTGCTTTCCGCGCTTCTCTGCGCCCTTCGTCGAGAAGATGCTCAGGAAACGCTCGACATCCTCGACCCTCGTCGTTGCCAACAGCATTTTCGTACTCCCTCCGCCCCGGGCCATCGTCCCCCGAGAGATCGCCCACCGCTACGGCCATATCGGGTATCTCTCGCAGGTACTCCGCCTGCGGGGTCAGGTGGCGGCGACCCGCGGCTTCTGGTTGAGCTCGGTCTGGGTCTCGGTGCCGTCGAAGCCCACCGAGCGGTAGATCCGTATCGCGAGGTACTCCGGGTCGGCGACCATCACGAGGGTCTTCGCGCCCAGATCGTCGAAGCCGTACGCCGCCACCCGGTGCACCAGCGTGCCCGCCAGGCCGCGGCCCCTGAAGTCCGGGTGCGTCTCGACGCTCTGATAGCGGGCCAGCCCGCCGCCCGCGTCGACCAGTCCCATCACGCTCGCCAGTCGGTCGTCGAGGAAGGCGCCCCACCAGGCCCCGTGGCCCGCCTCTGCAAGCGTCCGCTCCGCGAGAGCGCGCCGGGTGAGGAAGGTCAGGTAGGCCGCCGGGTCGACCTCCCCGTCGTTCACCGCGATCGATGTCTCGATCCGCTGCGCCCAGTCGTCGTCGGACTCGAGCGGCCGGTAGACGGCCTCGCCGTTGGGCCGCGGCGGCGGGTGGACCGACGTCGCGGTCATCACCGTCGACGTGTCCGGCTTCAGGCCCACCCGGACCAGCGGCTCGAGCGCCTCGCCGTGCGGGGTAGTGCCATCGATGCCGAACGCGCGGTGCGTGCTCTCCGCGAACTCCGCGTCGTACGTCGCGATGATCGCGTCGACCTCGTCGGCGCCGGGCGGCCGGGCCAGCAGGTAGAAGTTGCCCCAACGGAAGCCCGGGTTGTCCGGCGTCCGGACGACGACGTGGGTGCCACGATCCTCGATCTCGGAGCCGGCCAACCGGAGCAGCGCGAGGTCGGTGCGGAAGGCGAGCGACCGGACGTCCACGCGATGACTGTAGGCGAGCGGTCACTGCCAGTTGCTGATCCGCACGTCGCGCGGCGAGGGGTCCCCCTGTCCGGTCTCGAGCAGCTGCTTGAGGCTCATCAGGTACGTCGCCCACTTGGTGCTGCAGTGGTGCATGAACTCCACCGGCTCACGCCAGCCGACATGGCTGAACAGCACGATCGTGAAGCCGTCCTCCTGCTTGAGCTCGAAGCGGACCTGCGTGCCGACCCACTCCTCGGGACCGTCGACGACCTCCCAGAGCACCAGCTCGGGCGCGGTGGCCTCCATCACCTTCATGTCGAAGCCGTCCGGCACCGGCGCGAACCGGAACTCGATGACACCGCCGGGATCGCTGTTGCCCTTCGTGGTCTCCGTCCACCAACCCCTGAGCCCGTCGATCGTGGTCAGGGCCGCATAGACCTCCTCGGGGGACGACGTGACACCGATCCTGTGCAGGATGTCGACCATTGCGTTACCTCTTTCTAGTGAGGCGCCCGATTTCGGGCGCGGTTCATCGGCGCCGCCACGGTCGTGACGACGTTCGTGTGTGCGGGTCAGCCCTTCTGGCGCTGGATCGCTTCGGCGATCCGCTTGATGCGCTGCAGTCGCGCGTCCCAGGCGGCCCCCACGGACGACAGCTGCGCCACCGCACGAGCCAGCTGTGCCTCGTCCACCTCGTAGCGACGCTCCCGCCCGGCCGGGGTGACGTGGACCAGCCCGACCCGATCGAGCACACCCAGGTGCTTGGCGACGGCCTGCCGAGTGACCGGCAGCTGCTCACTCAACGTGGTCGCGGTGCCGGCCTCGGCGAGCAGCAGGTCGAGCATCCGGCGCCGGGTGGGGTCACCCACGGCCGACCAGAGGTCGTCGTCGATGACGGCGCTCATGGCGTCGACGCCATCCGGGCGACGTACGCGACGAGGCGGGGGAGGAAGTGGTCCCAGCCGGCGGCGTGCTCGCGGTACTGCTCCTCGAGGACCGCCGCCTCCCAGCCCTTCTCGCGGAACCCCGTCTCGGTGAAGCGGAGCAGCGTGCCGGAGCCCGTCGGGACCAGGTCGAAGGTCACCAGCAGCGACTTGCTGGACGTCGTGGGCTCACCCTCGTCGGCGACCCACCGGAAGGAGAAGCGCCGCGGCGGGTCGGCCTCCACCACGGTGAGCGTCTCGGACATGGCGTCGGGCGAGGAGCTGTCGCCGAACGTGATCCGCCCGGTGCCGCCCGCAACGGGCTCGAGCTCCGCCTCGTCCGGCCACCACTCCTGGAGGTGTTCGGGCGTGCTGATCACCTCGTAGACCACCTCGGGGGTGGCGTCGATCTGGATCTCCCGCTCGATGCTGCCGTACTCCATGCCGCTCTCCTAGCGCTTCGCAACCTTTGGTTGCACAAGACCATACGGCGTGCATACGGACATGCGCAACCATTAGTTGCACATGAATTCTGGGAAGGCGGGGTTCGGTCTAGTGAACCCGGGTGCCCCTCGGCAGCTTGGTCAACGGCCCGCGGGGTCTGCCTGTCGGCGTCGGTGGCTCCGGGGGAGGGTTGTTCTGCACCTGTTGCTGCGCCTTGGCCAGGCCGAGCGTCGCCCAGCGGTAGCCGAGGTTCGGGTCGACGGGGTAGTGCCTCCTGCCGGCCGCGAACCGGAACGCCGAGGTGAGGTCTCCGACGGTCCGGCGACGCCAGGCACTGATGTTCGGCTCACGTACGCCGAACCTTGCCTCCAGGAGCCGGACCAGTGACGAGTGGTCGAAGGTCTCGGAGCAGGAGTAGCCCCCGACCGACCAAGGCGAGACGACGACCGTCGGCACCCGGAAGCCGGGCCCGATCGAGGAGGCGTCAACGAACTCGCCGGGCGTGCCGGCCGGCGCCTTCGGGGGCGGCACGTGGTCGAAGTAGCCGTCGTTCTCGTCGTAGGTCAGGATGAACGCCGTCTTGCGCCAGACGTCGGGGTTGCTGGCGATGGCCTCGAGCTTGGCGGCGATGTACTGCGCACCGGCGGCCGGCATCCAGTTCGGGTGCTCGGTCTGCGCCGACGGCGCGACCAGCCACGAGACCTGCGGCAGCTGGTCGTGCGCCGCGTCGTACTCGAACCAGCCGGCGGACTTCTTCTCCAGGCCGTGTCGGCGCAGGGGAGAGGTCCTGTCGGAATCGGCGAACTGGCGGAACCACTCCAGTGAGTTGTCGCCGTAGTTGTCCTCCTCCTGGTAGATCCGCCAGGTGACGCCGGCCTGCTGGAGCCGCTCGGGGTAGGTCCTCCAGGTCAGGTCCGGGTTGTCGGCCGACATCCAGTTGGAGTCGCCGGGTCGACCGAACCTGCCGTCCGGATCGATCCACCCGGTCCACATGTAGAGGCGGTTGGGGTTGGTCGCGCCCATCACCGAGCAGAAGTAGTTGTCGCAGACGGTGAAGTTCTCCGCCAGCGCCCAGTGGAACGGGATGTCGTCACGCGTGTGATAGCCCATCGCCAGCCTGCCCTTGGCGGCGATCCAGCTGTCCATCGCGCCGCCGTTCCACGCGTGGTGCTGGTCGTCCCAGTCGTGCGGCAGACCCACGGACTCCTGGGCGCTGGTGGTCTCCGTGTTGAGCCGGAACGGCCGAAGGGATCCGCCGCCAGGCACGGGTTGCTCGAAGACCGAGTCGCCGTTGGGCAAGGTGATGGCGTCGGGATCGTTGAAACCGCGTACGCCGGGCAGCGCGCCGAAGTAGTGGTCGAAGCTGCGGTTCTCCTGCATCAGGATCACCACGTGCTTGATGTCCTTGAGCCGGCCGCGAGGTCCCGCCGGGGTCTGGGCAATCGCCTTCTGCAGCTGCCACGGCAAGGCGCTGGCCGCGGCAGCGGTCAACGCACTGCCCATCAAGGCGCGGCGGCTGAAGCCGGCGACGGGGCGATTCTCGTGGGCGGGGTTGCCCGGCAAGGAGTTCACGAGGCACCTCCGAAGCTGACGATGCGGTGGTTGCCGGTGTCGGCGACCAGGATCTCGCCACGGTGCGTGACTGCCACGCCCTGCGGAAACTTCATCAGCCCAGGCCCCTTGGTGGCGAACTCGCGGCGGAACGCGCCCTGGACGGCGTACTGGTTGACCCAGCCGTAGTCGGGGACGGTGACCAGCAGGTCGCCGTCGACGTGCAGCGCCACGAACGCCGGGTTGGACAGGCTGCCGTACTTGCTGTGCTGACCCGCACCGACCGTGGCCACCGGTTGGTCGCCGCTGAACCTGGTGATCACGCAATCGCCGTCGAACTGCCGGCTGGAGGAGACCACCCACACGTCCTCACCGGACACCGCGATCCCGTGGGGAATGTGCACGCCGGGGTGATCGAGGCGATCACCTGGCCGTCGCGCACCCGGGCGACCCTGTTGTTGCCGACATCGCTCACCAGTACCTCGCCCGGGCCGGACATGGCGATCCCTCGGGGCTTCCCGAACTCGCCGACGCCCCAGGTGTCGAGATGCCGGCCGGAGAGGCTGAACACCTCGACGGCCTGGACGGCCGAGTCGACGACGTAAGCCCTTTCGGAGCCGACCGCGACGTCGCGCGGTTCGCGCAGCACCTCACGCCCCACCGTCCGTTCCCACTTCCGGCGCCGGTCGAAGACCTGCACCCGACTGGCGAACGTGTCGGCCACCCAGAGTCGGCCCCGGTCGTCGATGTCGATCCCGGCCGGGCTTCGCAACCGGTCCGCACCGAAGGAGCCGATGTACGGCGGCTCCGGTATCAGCTCGACGGCCCGGACGGTGAACGGCACCGGCTCGGCGAGGTAGATGTAGCCGTCGTTGTACAGGTAGTAGGCCAGCCACTGTCCCGGCCGCAGCGCCCCGCTGGAGAAGCCTGTGGTGCCCGAGGTGCCCGGGGTGTACGCCCAGATGGTGGACCCGGTGCTCCCGCTCGATCCGTCGTTCGTGGGCCCGCTGCCGTCGTCGGGCCAGATCCCGACCCAGTTCGTCTCCGAGTTGTGGTCATCAGCGACTGCGAAGGTGAAGGTCAGCGTCGAACCCTGAGTCACGTCGTTGTCGTCGAGATTCAACGTCCCCGGGAACGCCATGCAGAACACCGTGCCACCGACCCACGGACCTGGGAAGCGCTGGAGCCGGGTGATCATGCAGCGTTTTCGATCCGTTCGTCGTTCGGCAGGACTCGGAGCCGTGTCGTTTGGTCACCAACCGCAGAAACGGGGGTTCGAAACCTGTCGTTGGTGACCAAACGACAGCGCGTGGGAGCCTGCGCCGCCTCCCACCTCGCCACCTGACCGCTTCGCCGATAAGTGACATTATGTCAAGTACCGTGAATCCCAGTGCCGCCCACTGCTCCCCACAAAGGGGGCGGCAGGCTTCGTCGCTCAGGCAGCTGCGCCGCCATCTATGACCAGGTCGGTGCCCACGCAGTACGACGCAGCGTCGGATGCGAGGTAGAGGGCCGCTTCGGTGATTTCGTCCAGCCGGGCGATCCGGCCGGCGGGGTTCTGTTGGGCGACCCGGGCGTCACGGTCGTCCGTGGTCTCCCCTGGACGGATGGACATGGAGGTGTCTGACGGGCCGGGCGATACCGCACAGATCCGCACGCCCTCGCCGATGTGGTCGAGCGCGGCGGACCGGGTCATGGCCGAGACGGCGGCCTTCGACGCTCCGTAGGCCCCGAGCCCGGACCGGACACGATGCCCACCGATGTTCGACGAGAAGTTGATCACGACGCCGCCGCCGGACTCCCGGAGCAACGGCACCTCCGCTCGCATCGCCAGCCAGGTGCCCAGCACGTTGGTCTCGAACAGCCGAGCGACCGCGTCCGGGTCGGCGCCCTCCGCCGTGCCGTGGACGAACGTGCCAGCGGTGTTGACCGCGACATCCAGCCCGCCGAGCTGCTCGGCGACGGCAGCGACGGCGGCCGCGATGCCCGCTGCATCGGTGACGTCGCCTTCCGCGATCGCGTGGAGCCCGAACGCCGGGTCAGCGACGGTCTCCTCGAGGGTCGCCCAGGTGCGTCCTACCACTCCTACGACGGCCCCCTCGCGCGCGAAACCCCGCGCCAACGCTCGGCCGATCCCGGCTCCCCCGCCAACGATCACGACTCGCTTGCCTGCGTACCGCATCCGCCCTGCTCCTTCGTTGTCACGTACGATTGTTCTCGTACCTAAAGCAGAGCACGAAAGCAGGTACGACGCAACTCGTACCTACGTCTGGAGAGCCGAGGCATGCCCGATGAACAGGGTCACCCCTCGATCGAGGAGATGCGGCTCGGCACGGTGATGGCCGCGCTGGCAGATCCCCTACGCGCGAGGGTGGTCAGGGAGCTTGCGGTCGACCAAGCCGACCCCGAGCGCACCTGCGCCAGCTTCGAGCTCGGCGTGGCCAAGTCAACGGTCACCCACCACTTTCGGGTGCTGCGGGAGGCCGGGCTGGTCAGCCAGGTCGACTACGGCAACTCCCGCAAGGTGCGGCTCCGCAGGGCCGACCTCCAGCAGCGCTTCCCGGGCTCCTCGACCTCATCGCCGCCGAGGAGTAGGCCGACGCGGGACGCGGGCCCTGCCCGGCCAGGATCGGCCGGGCCGGGCTACGCCGATCAGCTGGCCTCGAGGGCCGCGAACACGCCGGGCTCGTACGAGCCGCCGGGGTTGCGCACGATCACGTTGAACCGGTTGGCCGAGTTGATGAAGGAGATCAGCGCAACCAGGGTGCCGACCTCATCGTCGTCGAAGTGCTTGCGCACCTCGGCCCAGGTCTCGTCGGAGACGCCCTGGTGGGCGTCGGCGAGCCGGGTGCCCTCCTCGGCCAGCGCGAGTGCGGCCCGCTCGGCCTCGGTGAACACCGTGGTCTCGCGCCAGGCGGCGACCAGGTTGACCCGGAGCGCGGTCTCTCCTGCGGCGGCGAGCTCCTTGGTGTGGATGTCGACGCAGGCGCCGCAGCCGTTGATCTGGCTCGCGCGCAGCTCCACGAGCTCGCGCAGGGCCTTCGGCAGCGTCGACTCCTCGAAGAGCAGCAGCGGCGTGCATCCGCTTGGCGATCTTGGCGACGATCGGGCTGTCGAACAGGTTGAATCGGGGTTCCATGACTTCGTCCTCACTCTGGGGTAGGTGCTGTTGCACCGGAACGACCACCAGATGCCGGCGACCGGAGCCCTGTGACGGCGCGAGCGACATGACGAGCGCCACACGCGGGCAGCGCCAACCCGGTGTCACAAGACGAGCGCCGCCCGGCGTCTCGTGGGTGATCCCGTCGCATGAGAAGGAGCCACCGATGGCCGGCACGGACCCCGCCACCGACGCGTTCGTCGCCCACCGCAACCTGCTGTTCACGGTCGCCTACGAGATGCTCGGCTCGGCCGCCGACGCGGAGGACGTCCTGCAGGAGACCTGGCTGCGGTGGGCAGGCGTCGACCTCGACACGGTGCGAGAACCAGCGCGCCTACCTGGTCCGGATCACCACCCGTCAGGCACTGAGCCGGCTGCGTACGCTCGGCCGGCGCAAGGAGTCGTACGTCGGTTCCTGGCTGCCCGAGCCGCTGCTGACCACGCCGGACGTGGCCGACGACGTCGAGCTCGCCGACAGCGTCTCGATGGCGATGCTGCTGGTGCTGGAGACGCTCGCGCCGGTCGAACGGGCGGTGTTCGTGCTGCGCGAGGTGTTCGCCCTGGAGTACGCCGAGATTGCCGAGGCTGTCGACAAGAGCCAGCCCGCGGTCCGCCAGATCGCCCACCGCGCGCGGGCGCATGTCGCCGAGCGCCGCCCGCGCGGGATCGCCTCCCCTGACGAGACGCGGCAAGCGCTCGCTGCCTTCCAGCGCGCGGTCGAGACGGGCGACCTGCAAGGCCTGCTCGACGTCCTCTCCCCCGACGTCGTCCTCCTCGGTGACGGTGGCGGCCTCGCGCAGGCGGTGCCGAGGCCCATCCTGGGGGCCGACAAGGTGAGCCGGGTGCTGGAGGTAGGGCTGCCCCATATCGATGCGGCCTCCCTGCGGCCGGCGCAGGTCAACGGCTATCCCGCGCTGGTCTACCGGCTCGACGGCATCGTCGACACCGTCCTCGCGTTCCGCATCGACGACGGCCTCATCACCGGGCTGTACGCCGTACGCAACCCCGAGAAGCTGTCGCACATGGAAGAGGAGACCGCCCTGCGCCGCTGAACCGGCAGCGACTCAAGAGGTCGGCGGCGACATCTCGTACGGCGGCGGCGAGAGCACGTCACCGGTCTCGAGCAGCGACTTGAGGTTCGCGAGCACTGCCGGCCAGCCCGCGGAGATGTCGCTGAGCATCTCCGCGGTCGGCACGTTCTCGTGGGTGACGGTGAGCCGGACGATGCCCTCGTGGGGCTCGATCAGGAAGGTCACCTCGGTCGGTCCCTCCGACGGCTCCTCCTCCCCCGGGTCCTCGAACGTGATGACGAGCCGGCGGGGCGGGTCGGTCTCGAGCACCTTGCCGACGACGTCGACGGCGCCCGAGCCGTCGGTGCGGCGGTGCTCCCAGGTCGAGCCCTGCTGCCAGTCGGACACGTTGGCGTGGCCCCAGTACGCCGCGGTCAGGTCCGCGTCGGTGAGCGCCTCCCACACCTGCTCCGCGCCGGCGCGGATGTAGGTGACGTAGACGTAGGTCGGGATCGTGGTGGTGCTGGTCATGGCGTCCTCCTCTGCCTGGTTCCTGATGGCGCTGATCGCGTTGCAGACGCGGCTTGTCGAACACCCGAGATCCAGCGCTCCTCGATCTCGTGGATCGGCGTGGGGTTCAGGTAGTGCAGCCGCTCCCTCCCCCGGCGTACGACGGTGACGAGATTCGCCGCCCCGAGGATGTCGAGGTGCTGGGTCACCGACTGCCGCGCCATGTCGAGATGCGCGCACAGCTCCGCCAACGTCTGGCCGTTGTGCTCCCGCAGCCGGTCGAGCAGCAACCGACGGGTGGGGTCGGCCAGGGCCTTGAACACCCCGTCCACCGCACTCGCGTTGCTCATGTACCCAATATGCAGGTATATACCTGCATAATCAAGGGAGGCCTCGTCCGACGACTGTCGGCGGCACAGGCGCCTCGCTGAGAGTCAGTCGGTCGCGGCGTACAGGCAGAAGGGGTGGCCGGCCGGGTCGAGCAGCACTCGTACGTCGTCCTGCGGCTGATGCTCGGGCAGCGTGGCGCCCAGTGCCTGGGCCCGAGCGGTGGACTCCGCCAGGTCGGTGACCTCGAAGTCGAGGTGCAGCATCATCTGCTGCTTTCCCGGCGTACCCGGCCAGGTGGGACGGACGTAGTCGGGGTTGTGCTGGATGGCGAGGTAGGCCACGCCCTCCCCCGCGTCCAGCGCGGCGCCCTCGTCGTCCTGCTTGTGGATCGACCAGCCCAGCAGCTCGGCGTAGAACGTCGTCAGCTGCGCTACGTCGGGAGCGTCGAGCACCACTCCCCACCAGTCGTGGCGCAACCACCGGTCATGCTCCATTCCGACACGCTACAAGCGCCCGACCGATGGATCTGCGTCGCTCGGCCGGATCAGTACCGGTATGACGACCATGATTCGTAGCGCCCTGCTCGCGAGCACCGACCCCGACCGCCTGCGCCGGTGGTACGAGGAGGCGACCGGCGCGGAACCGGACGTCGACGGCTTCCTGGACTTCCGGTCCCTGGGAGTCCTCGTCGACCGTCGCGACGACGTCGGGCCGCGGGCCGCCGAGCCCGCGCGGCTGATCCTGAACTACCACGTCACCGACATCCACGCCGTCGCCGCCCGGCTCGAGAAGCTGGGGGCGCCGTGGGTGTCACCCGTCGAGTACCGCGACGCCGGCCTGTGGTTCGGCACGGTCGAGGACCCGGACGGCAACTACGTCCAGTTCATCCAGACGACGCCCGACTACTGGGTGCAGAAGCGGGCGCGGGCGGGGGGCACGACGCGGGCCGCTGTCGGGTGCCTCGCTGGCCGTTCGGCTCCCAGCGCAAGACCTCGAGCGCGCCCGCCGGTTCTACGCTGACCGACTCGGCCTCGATCCCGTCGACCAGCGCGAGGGCGGGCTTCTCTACGAGGCGGGCGGTCAGGAGTTCGCGATCTTCGCGTCCTCCGGCCGAGCCTCCGGCGACCACACCCAGCTCGGGTTCGTGGTGCCCGACCTGGACGTCACGGTGCGCGAGCTTCGCGAGCGCGGAGTGACGTTCGAGGAGTTCGACTTCGGGGACCTGCCGGTGACCGACGGCATCGTCGAGATCGACGGCTACTACCCCAGCCGCGCACCGGTCGGTGAGCGCGCGATCTGGTTCAAGGACAGCGAGGGCAACCTGCTGGCGATCAGCCAGCTGATCTACGACTGAGCGGGCCGCCCCACCGTGGGGCGACGGAAGGTCCTTCCCTACGATCGTGCCCATGTCTCGTCGCACGCTCGCCGCCCTGTCCGCCGCTGCCCTGCTCGTCCTCACCGGGTGCGGCGACGACGACGGCGGCGGCGACGACTCCGCCGCGGACCAACCGGACAACCCCGACGGGGCCACCTGCGAGTACGCCGAGGCCGGGGAGCCGGCCAAGGAGGTGGACCCGCCGGCCACGCAGGCGGCGTACGACGGGGACGTGCCCGTCACCATCGAGACCTCCGCGGGCGCCATACGAGGCGACGCTGGACGCCGCCTCCGCGCCGTGCACGGTCAACTCGTTCACCTCGCTGGCCAGCCAGGGCTACTTCGACGGCACCACCTGCCACCGGCTGACCACCGACGGGATCTTCGTGCTCCAGTGCGGTGACCCGACGGCCAGCGGCTCTGGTGGGCCTGGCTACTCGTTCCCCGACGAGCTCGAGGGCGACGAGACCTACGGCCCGGGCACGCTGGCGATGGCCAACGCCGGGCCGGACACCAACGGGTCGCAGTTCTTCATCGTGTACGGCGACTCCCCGCTCGACCCGGCGTACACGGTGTTCGGCGAGGTGTCCGAGGAGGGCATCGGGGTCGTGGAGCAGATTGCCGCTGCGGGCACCGACACCGGCGCGACCGACGGCGCCCCGAAGACGCCGGTCGAGATCTCGAGCGTCACCGTCGACTGACCCAGGGCTCAGAGCGGGAACGAGACCCCGCTGAGCTCCTCCGAACGCTCCCACAGCGCCTTGGCGAGATCGGGGTCGCTCGCCGCGCGGCTGCGGCCCACACTGACCGGCCAACCCTGCATCTCCCGCAGTCCGTGCGGGCCGATGTAGGAGTTGCCGGGCAGGTCCATGGTGGCCGCGTAGACAGTGGTCAGCGCACCCCGCCAGCCGGGCATGCCGACGAGCCGATGGCCGAACGAGCCGACGAACGTCTTGAGGCCACTGCCGGTGCTGCCGGTGATGCCGGTGGCGGTCGAGCCCGGGTGCGCCCCCGTGGCCCGCAGCGTCGAGCCGCTGGCGGTCAGCCGGCGCTGCAGCTCGGCGAGGAACAGCAGGTTGGCGAGCTTGGAGGCGCAGTAGGCGGCGTAGCCGCCGTAGCCGCGCCGCTTCCAGTCGAGGTCCTCGAGGTCGAGGTCGCCGGTCCGGTGCGACTGCGAGCTGACCACGACGACACGATCGGTGAGCCGCGGGAGCAGCAGGTTGGTCAGGGCGAAGTGACCGAGGTGGTTGGTCGCGAAGTGCAGCTCGACCCCGTCGGCGCTCGTGCCGAACGGCACCGCCATCACACCGGCGTTGTTGACCAGGACATCCACCTGACCGGTCTCCGCGGCGAACGCCCGCACCGAGCCCAGGTCGGAGACATCCAGGGTGCGCACCTCCACGTCGCCCTTCATGGTCGCGGCGGCCGCCTCTCCCTTGGCCGGGTTGCGAACGGCGAGCACCACGTGTGCTCCGCGGTGGGCCAGGATCCGCGCGGTCTCGAGCCCGAGCCCGCTGCTCGCGCCCGTCACCACGAAGGTGCGCCCCTCCTGACGGGGTACGTCGGTCCAGGGCCCCGGGCGCGCGGCCCCTGCCATCAGTCGGGCTCCTCGGCGAGGGCGTAGTCGACCGGCTCGCCGAGCTCGACGGTCCGCGAGACGGTGCAGATCCGGTCGTGGGTCTGCTGCATCGCGCGGGGCAGGAAGTCGCGGGCCTTGTCGCCGTCGGGCCCGTCGGGGAACCGGACGTCGAAGGTCACCCGGAGGTCCACCAGGTGGCCGCCGCCCTCGTCACGGACCTTGTGTCCCTCCGCGGTCACGGCGAACCTCTCGGGCTCGGCCCGACGGCTGGTCATCTCGTCCACGTTCACCGCCCCGCACGCGGCCAGGGCCACCAGCAGCAGCTCTATCGGGCTGAACTCGGGATCGTCCCCTGAGCTCACCCGCAGCTCCCCGCCACGCCGGTTGGTGGCCCGGTAGTGGCTCAGGGACTCGCGCACAAGCTCGATGCCCCGCCAGGTGTCGTCGGCCCGAGAACGCGTCGGTTCGGTCATGACGCACAGCCTGCCCCAGAGGGTGGCGGCCGGGCGACCGGGGTTGAACGAAGGAGGCGAGTCGGCAAGTGTGGGGGGAACTGCACGCAAACCGGAAAGGCGAGCCATGCTCACCCTCACCGAGAATGCCAGCACGATCGTCCGTGACATCACCGCCCAGCAGGGCATGCCGGAGACCGCGGGCCTCCGGATCACCACCGAGGCCGGCGACCAACCCGGCTTCGCGATCTCCGCGGCGGATCAGCCGCAGACCGACGACCAGGTGGTCGAACAGTCGGGGGCCACGATCTACCTCGACGAGACGTCTGCCGAGCTCCTCGACGACAAGATCCTCGACGCGGCCGTCGACGAGCAGGGCCGGGTGGAGTTCGCGCTCGCCGTTGCGCCCTAGGCTGGCGTCCAGGGCCCCCTCGGGGAGGTCGAACCAGCGCAGGTGCTCGAAGTCCGCGCTGACGTTGCCGGGGTGGGAGGAGAGGTCGGGCTCCGCCGCGGCCGCCAGGATCTCGGCGGCCTCGCGGAGGTGCTCGGCGAGCAGCTCCTCTCCCCCGGTGGCGCGGTTCGCAGGCATCGACGGCTGCCCGCCGGCGTACGAGATGTCGTGGAGGGTGAGCGGCGGTGTGACCACGCCGGCGCGGTGCCGCCAGAGCCCGGTGGCCTTCTCGAAGCAGTAGTCGCCGAGGAGCCGCCAGCCCTCACGCGCCACCAGTCGGACCGCCTCCACGATGTAGTCGGCCACGGCGTCGGACACGAAGTAGTTGAAGTTGACGCGCACCCAGCCGGGCTTGATCCCCTCGCAGCCGCCGGTGATCTCGCGCTCGAACTCGTGCGACCGCTCGATGTCGATGCCGAGCAGCCGGTGGCCGTAAGGGCCTGCGCACGAGCAGCCACCGCGGGACTGGACGCCGAAGAGGTCGTTGAGCAGCGCCACCACGTAGTTGTGGTGCAGGTAGCGACCCGAGGGTGACCGGACCACGAACGACACGATCGAGAGCCGCGGCGCCTCGAGATTGCCGAGCAGCTCGATGGCCGGCTCGTCCTTCCACGCCGCGACCGCTCGGGAGAGGTGCCGGTCCTCCTGCTCCCGGATCGTGTCGGTGCCGACCGCCTGCTTGAGCTGGAACACCATGCCGGCGCGGATCGACTCGATGATCGCGGGGGTCCCGCCCTCCTCGCGGTGGGTGGGGTCGACGAAGTAGCGGTGGTCGTCGTCGTTGACGTAGAGCACGGTGCCGCCGCCGGGGACGTCGGGGACCCGGTTCGCGAACAGCTCTCGGCGGGCCACCAGGACGCCCGGCGTGGACGGGCCGCCGATGAACTTGTGCGGCGAGAGGAAGATCGCGTCCTTGTAGGACAGCGGTGCGTCGGGGTCGACCGCGTCCATCTCGATGTCGATGTACGGCGCGGCGGCCGCGAAGTCCCAGAAGCTGAGCGCGCCGTGCTCGTGCAGGAGCGTCGAGATGGCGGCGGTGTCGGTGAGGATGCCGGTCACGTTGGACGCGGCCGAGAAGGTGCCGATCTTGAGCGGCCGCTCGGCGTACTTCTCGAGCTGGGTGCGCAGCTCGTCGAGGTCCACTCCCCCGTCGATGTCCTGGTGGATGACCACCACGTCGGCGATGGACTCCCGCCACGGGATCTCGTTGGAGTGGTGCTCGTAGGGCCCGAGGAACACCACCGGTCGCTCGGTCGGCGGGATGTGGTCGGTGAGGTGATGGGCGTCCTCGAGGGCCGACGAGACCCGGAGCCCGAGCACCCCGATCAGCTTCGCGATCGCGCCGGTGCAGCCGGACCCCGCGAAGAGCACCACCGCGTCGTCGCCCGCGCCGACCGACTCCCGGATGATCTGCCGGGCCTCCTCGCGCAGGCGCGTGGTCTGCAGGCCGGTGCCGCTGGACTCGGTGTGGGTGTTGGCGTAGCCGGGCAGCACCTGGTCGCGGATGAAGTCCTCGACGAACGTCAACGCCCGCCCGCTCGCCGTGTAGTCGGCGTAGGTCACCCGCCGCATGCCGTACGGCGTCTCCATCAGCAGGTCTTCACCGACCACGGAGTCGCGGATCAGCTGCAGCAGAGCCTCGGTGTCATGCCCTCCCATGGGTCACGATACGACGGCACACGGCGGTCAGGACCCGGCCTCGGCCTCCCGGCTCTCCTGGGCCGCGTCGAACTCCACGCGCGCCCGGGCGATCTCCGCCTGGTGCTCCTCGGTCCAGGTGACGAGCGCCTGGATCGTGCCGAGCAGCGTGTCGCCCAGCGGCGAGAGGCAGTACTCCACGCGCGGCGGCACCTCGGCGTAGACCGTGCGGCAGACCAGGCCGTCGCGCTCGAGCTGGCGCAGTGTCACGGTGAGCATCCGCTGGCTGATGCCGTCGATCTGCCGGCGCAGCTCGGTGAACCGCAGGGTGCGCTCCTCCAGCAGCGAGATCACCAGCAGCGACCACTTGTCGGCGATCCGGTCCAGGATCTGGCGCACCTCGCAGCCCTCGCGGGTGTCCCACTGGAACGCCTCCGCCAGCAGTCTCGCGTCCGCCTTCTACGGTCACCTCGGAGGAACCGGGTGACGCGGAAGTGCCCTTGTCCGCCACGGAATCATCCTGACTCGATCGAGGTTGCAGTTACAAGAAGTAACCCACTTACGATCGATAACCGCGAGGAGTGCACGTGTCCGCGTCCGTCCAGACCCCGCCCCCCGCCCTGCAGCGGATGAGCGCTCGCGAGTGGGCGCTGCTGCTCGTCCTGTGCGGCGCCCTCTTCCTCGAGGGCATCGACATCGCGATGCTGAACGTCGCCGTGCCGTCGATCCGATCGGACCTCGACCTGTCCACCGGCACGGCGCACTGGGTGATCAGCGCCTACGTGCTGGGCTACGCCGGCTTCATGCTGCTCGGCGGCCGCACGGCCGACCTGTTCGGCCGGCGCCGGGTCTTCCTGCTCGCGCTCGGCCGTGTTCGTCCTCTTCTCCGGGCTCGGCGGACTGGCGGACTCGGGCTGGGTGCTGGTCCTCGCCCGATTCGTCACCGGCGTGGCCGCGGGCTTCATGACGCCGGCCGGGCTCAGCATCATCACCACCAGCTTCGAGGAGGGCCCGCTCCGCGACCGCGCGGTCGTCATCTACGGCGCGACCGGCGCCGCCGGCTTCACGCTCGGCATGGTGGCCGGCGGGCTGCTGACCACGGTGAGCTGGCGGTGGGTCTTCTTCGCGCCGGTGCTGCTCGGCGCCCTCCTGCTGGTCGCCGGTCGCGCGCTGATCCGGCCCGACGTGGCCCGCCCGCATGGCCGTCCACCGCTTCGACCTGATCGGCGCCGTGACGGTCACGGCCGGGATGGTCGCCGCCGTCTTCGGCCTGGTCGCTCTCGGGGAGTCGCACGACCTGCTGCGCGGGGCGTCGGCGCTGGTCGCTCGCGGCGGTGCTGCTCGCGCTGTTCGTGCGGCACGAGCGCGCTCCCCCGCGCCGCTCGTGCGGCTCGGCATCTTCCGGCACGCCGGGCTGGTCCGCACCAACCTGGCCGGGCTGCTCTACATGGGTGCCTTCTTCGGCTTCCAGTTCCTGGTCACCCTCTACCTCCAGGACCTGCGCGGCTGGTCGCCGCTGGAGACCGGGCTGACCTTCGCCATCATGGGCATCGACCTGGTGCTCGCACCGCTGCTCACCCCGTCGCTGGTACGCCGGTTCGGCAACGTGCCGGTGATGGTGGCCGGCTTCGCGAGCGCCACCCTCGCGTTCGTGCTCTTCCTGCGGCTCGACGACGACTGGGGCTACCTGCAGATGCTGCCGATGCTGCTGCTGGTCGGCGTCGCGTTCGCCCTCGCCTACGGCCCGCTCACCCTGGCCGCGACCGACGGGGTCGAGGAGTCCGAGCAGGGTCTGGCCGGCGGCCTGCTCTACACGTCGTTCCAGTTCGGCGCGGCGCTCGGGCTGGCGCTCGTGACGATCGTCCTGGTGGGCGACCGCTCCGGAGCCCCTGGGTGTCGGTGACTACCGGACCGCTCTGCTGGTGCCGGCGGCGATGGCGCTGGCGGCCGCGCTGGCCGTCGTACCGCTTCGGCGGCGGAAGGTCGTGCGCGCCTGATCCAGCCGAGGCAGCGGAGGGGCCGGGAGCGAGTCGCTCCCGGCCCCTCCGTCTGCAACAGAGCTGCTACCTGATCAGGACCTTCACCCGCCGGTCACCGTTGACGACCTTGTCGACCGCGCCGCTGACGACGGTCTTCACGCGCTCGCCCCGGTTGTTGCTGATCGAGAACTGGGCCTGGGTCTCGTCGTTGCGCACCTGGGCCTTGACCGCCTTGGCGATCTTGTTCACGGTCGGCTGGTAGGCCGCCTCCGAGTACATCCAGTTGCCGCCCGAGACGTAGACGAAGCCCTTCTTGTCGTGGTACCGCTTCGGCACCGCGAAGCTGTAGTTGGCGTAGCTGGGTGCCGCTGGGTCCGCTCAGCACCGCCCGCAGGTGCAGGGTGTGACCCGCCTTGATGGTCGCCGGCGCCTTCCCGGTGACCTTCACCCACTCGCCGTTCTTGCGCTGCTGCACCCCGGTGACGGTGTACGCCGACTTGTCGGCGCTGACGTCGGAATGCATGGTCACCGTGTCGACGGTGACTCCCTCGATCGACGTCAGGCCGTACACGATGTCGGCGACGTCGAAGGCGGAGTCGAAGGTGATGTCGCTCGACGACTGGAAGCGGTCGTTGAAGCCGATCTCGAACGGCGAGCCATCGGCGTCGGTGCCGGTGATCGTGTAGTCCTGCTCGGCGGATCCACCGGTGTAGCCGTCGACCACCCGGTCGTGGTTGGCGAGGTGCTCGTTGAACGTCATCTCGGCGCCCGCGGCCGGGATGTTGACGTAGGTGGAGCCTTCGCGGGAGCGCTCCCCCATGGTGACCGTGGACGTGATCGTCGTGGTCTCCGGCCGCTCGCCGAAGCCACCGGTGATGCCGGTCAGCCGGTCGTCGGTGATGGTGCCGGCCGGGTCGCCGAGGTTGGCGACCTTGAACGGCACGCCGAGCGAGTCCTCCTGGATGTAGAGCGCGTCCGCGGGGTGCAGGCTCAGCGTGGTGGTCCCGCCGAAGAACATCGGGTGACCGAACCCGACGACGCGGCCGTCGCAGACCGAGGTGGCGGTGCCGACGCCCGCGGCCGTGATGTCGCCGTAGGAAAGCGCGGCGGCGATGTTGCCGCCCGCGACGACCGTCGACGGGTCGGGCGCCGCCTCGCCGCCGGCCCGGCCGACCACGTAGGTGTCGCGCTGGCCGAGGTACTCCCGGTCGGCGTCCTGGCTCTGGGCGAGCCGCTTGGCGGTCAGCCCGGAGACGCCGAGCGCCATCGGCAGCTGGGTGAAGCCCTGGGCCGCCTGGCGGGCGGTGACGTCGCTGCCGCGGGCGATCTTCTCGGCGAGCCCCTTGCCGACCTTGATCTTCCCGGGCGCGTCGGCGTCCGCCAGGTAGTCGTCCATGTCCTCGAACGGCGTGATGCCGGCGACCGGCGAGGCGCCGAAGGCCAGCCCGTAGGCCACGGCGCCGATCAGCCGGCCGTCCTCGGCGTAGACCGGCGAGCCGGACATGCCGGCCCAGATGCCGCCGACCCGGTCGATCTCCGGCGAGGTGAGGTCCATGATCACCATGTCGAGCCCGGGCGCGATGCCGTCCTCGAGAACCCCGACGACCTCGCCCGTGAACGGCTCGGGCGTGGTGCCCTTGCTGACCGTGAGCCCCTCGACCGGATCGTCGGCCTCGAGGTCCGCGATCGGGAACGGCTCGGCGCAGTCCGGTGTCGGCTCCGCCGACCGAGCCGCGCCTCCCGAGAACGCAGGCACCCCGGCCACCAGGCCCACGGATGCGGTGAGTGCGACCAGGGCGCTGCCCCGGCGGCGAACGGCACGTGACATCACGTCACTTCCTCCCGACTGTCGCGGTCGCGCCGATCGCTTCCGCTTTGATTCGTACGACGCTGCAAGGTATCCGTTGGTTGCCCGATACGCCGGAGAATCTTTCCACTTCCCCGACGGCCTACTGTGGCGGCGTGAGCACGTCCCACCTCAGCGCCCCCAGCCTCCGCCAGACCGAGGCCGAGTCCCGTCACGACCTCCTCGACGTCACGTCGTACGACGTGCGGCTGGACCTGGCCTCCGACCCCGAGACGTTCGGCTCGGTCACCGAGATCCGGTTCGAGAGCCGCGGCGGGCCGACGTTCCTCGACCTGAAGCCGGTGCGGGTGAACGACCTGCGCTTCAACGACGCGCCCCTCGACGTCAGCGCTCCTTCACGAAGGCCGGCTGCCGCTCGACACCCTCCCGGGCAGCAACGTGCTCCGGGTGGATGCGGTGATGGGCTACCGCAACGACGGCGAGGGTCTGCACCGCAGCGTCGACCCCGCCGACGGGCGTCACTACATCTACGGCATGTCGTTCATGGACGCGGCGCCCTCGGTGTTCGCGTGCTTCGACCAGCCGGACCTCAAGGCGCCGTACACGTTCCACGTCACTGCTCCCCCCGACTGGACGGTCATCGGCAACGCGCCGGGCGAGCAGGTCGAGCCGGGGACGTGGGAGTTCGCGCCGACCCAGCCGCTGTCGACGTACTTCGTCACCCTCGTCGCCGGGCCGTACCACGTGCTGCGCGACGAGCACGACGGCATCCCGCTCGGGCTGAGCGCCCGCGCCAGCCTCGCCGCCGAGCTCGAGCGCGACGCCGACGAGCTGTTCACGATGACCCGGCAGTGCTTCGACGAGTACCACCGGCTCTTCGGGATCCGCTACCCGTTCGGCGACTACCACCAGGCGTTCGTCCCGGAGTTCAACGCGGGCGCGATGGAGAACCCCGGCTGCGTCACCTACCGCGACCCCTATCTGTTCCCGAGCCGGGTCACCAGGGGTGCCCGGGTGCAGCGCGCCACCACCGTTGCGCACGAGATGGCACACCAGTGGTTCGGCAACATCGTCACCCCGAAGTGGTGGGACGACCTGTGGCTCAACGAGTCGTTCGCCGAGTACCTCGGCAACCGGGTCACCGCCGACGTCACCGAGTACGACGACGCGTGGGTGCACCTCTCCTACCAGCGCCGGCAGTGGGGGCTGACGTCCGACCAGCTACCCAGCACCCACCCGGTCGCCGGCAACGGCGCCGCCGACGCGCGCTCCGCGCTGCAGGACTTCGACGGCATCTCGTACGTGAAGGGTGCGGGCATCCTGCGTCAGGTCAACGCGACCATCGGCGACGAAGCGTTCTTCGCGGGTGCCATCGACCACTTCACCCGGCACCGGTTCGGCAACGCCACCATGCACGACCTGTTCGCGAGCTGGGAAGCAGGCAGGCGCCGACGACCTGTCGGCGTTCACCGGCGCCTGGCTCCGAGTGGCCGGACCCGACGTGATCGAGCTGGACCGGGCCGCCGGCGTACTCCGCCGGACGCCCCCTCCGGAGCACCCCGCCGACCGCCCGCACCGGTTCACGCGTCGCGCAGGCCGCCGACGGCGAGTGGACGTCGGGTCGACGTCGCGCTCACGAGTCCCGAGGCGGCGTACGACGCCGGCAACCGCGGCCGTCGTGATCGACCCCGAGGAGCAGAGCTGGGGCGTCTACGTTCCCGACGACACCACCCTCGCGGGGCTGGTCGACCTGCTGCCCGAGGTGAAGGACGACTCGCTCCGGGCCGGGGTGTGGAACAACGTGCGCAGCGGCTTCCACCACGGCGACGTCGACCCGGCGGCGGTGGTCGACCTGCTGGTCGCGAGCCTGCCGGTCGAGGACACTCAGGACGGCCCCCGGCACCTGATGCCGTGGGTGCTCGGCTGGGTGCTGCCCACCGCCCCGCCGGGATCGTTGGAGCGGGTCCATGCCGCCGCGCTGGCCAAGCTGACCGAGTGCGGTGCAGGGTCCGAGCTGCAGCTCTCGGCATTCCGGGCCGCGGTGCACACCTGCGGCGACGCATCCGACGCTCCGCGGGTGGATGCAGGGGATGCCCGAGGGGCTCGAGCTCGACCTGGACCTGCGCTGGCGACTGCTGGTCCGGCTGGCCACCCTCGGCGCCACGGATCGCGCCGAGCTCGACGCAGCGCTGGCGGACGAGCCGACCGGTCAGTCCCGCGTGGAGCACACCCGCGCCGTCGCGTCATTGCCGACCGCCGAGGGCAAGGCGTTCGCCTGGGAGCGCTTCTCCGGCGCGGCCGCCGTACCCAACTACGAGTTGGAGGCCGCCGGCCGCGGCATGTGGCGTGGCGGGCACGAGGCGGTCACCGAGCAGTACGTCGAGCGCTACTTCGCCGACCTGCCCGCGCGCCGCCGAGGTGCACAGCGGCTGGGTG
This sequence comes from uncultured Actinomycetota bacterium, assembly GCA_963813615.1. Taxonomy (GTDB): domain Bacteria; phylum Actinomycetota; class Actinomycetes; order Propionibacteriales; family Nocardioidaceae; genus Nocardioides. The sequence continues at coordinate 43,703 of CAWFAE010000008.1, read as the reverse complement.
CTGGGTGACGCCATCGAAGTGTTCTTCCCGGGAAACGCGGAGCGGCCGGAGATCCTGGACCGCGCGCGTGCGGCGCTGGAGCTGCCGGCCTGGACCGCGTTGTCTACCGACGGCTCTCCGACTGCGCCGACGACCTGCGCCGCAAGCTCGCCATCCGCGAGGCCTTCCCGGTCCGATGAAGGCGACCCGCCGACCCGGCCCCTCGGTGCGCACCAGGGTGCAGGAGCTGACCGCCTCGGGAGCCCGTGATCACGAGGACCGCCTGGCCACCTAGGAGCCCCTGGAGATCCGGCTGGCTTGCGTTCCACGAGGGCATCGGCTCGCCCGACACCGTCGCGTACTGCACCGACCAGGACCTGCGACCCGAGCAGGAGTTCAACGTCGTGACGGCCACCCTCGACACGCCGCCTGCGCGGCTTCCCGCCGGACGTGATGCCGCGCTCCGGCGGGGTCGTCGGCATGCGGGGTCTGCGGCTCCGACAGCATCGACGCCTCAGGTCCGACCGCGGTCACGGTGGACGGGTGCTCGGCGGACGTCGCCGGCCGAGGCCGCGCTGGTGGTGAGCGGGCGGGCCGGCTTCGAGCTGGTCCAGAAGGCGCTGGCCGCAGGGTGGGCTCGCTGGTCGCCGTCGGTGCGCCCAGCAGCCTCGCGGTCGACCTGGCGCGGCGCGGTGGCCTCGTGCTGTACGGCTTCACCTCCGAGGAGCGGACGGTCCGCTACGCCTGATGGGTACCGGGCGCCATGGCGGAGGTCCGAGTCGGCGTCTCCGGATGGCGCTACGCGAGCTGGCGCGGTGACTTCTACCCGGACGGGCTCGCTCAGCGACGGGAGCTGGAGTACATCGCGTCCCGGATGACGTCGGTGGAGATGAACGGCTCGTTCTACTCGCTGCAGCGCCCGTCGACGTACCGGCGGATGGCGGAGCAGACCCCTCCCGACTTCGTGATCGCGGTCAAAGGTGGCCGCTACATCTCCCACTTCAAGCGGCTGGCGGACACAGAGACCGCCCTCGCGAACTTCTTCGCCTCCGGCGTGCTGGCGCTAGGGCCGAGGCTGGGGCCGCTGCTCTGGCAGCTGCCCGCCGACCTCGAGTACGACGAGCGACGCATCGGGGCCTTCCTGGCCGGGCTCCCGCGGAGCACCGCTGCCGCCGCAGATCTGGCCAGGCAGCACGACGACAAGCTCTCCGGCGATCGGGTCCTGGTTGAGACCGATGGCGACCGACCGGTCCGGCACGTGGTCGAACCGCGGCACGCCTCGTTCGCGTCGGAGGCAGCGGCTGACCTGCTGCGTGCCCACGACGTCGGGATGGTGGTGTCCGACAGCCCGGCCTGGCCGTGCTTCGAGCGGGTGACCGGCGACCTGATGTACGTCCGGCTGCACGGTCACACCGAGCTCTACACCAGCGGCTACGCGTCCGCGTCGCTGGACCGCTGGGCCGAGAGGACCCGGGAGTGGCTGAGCGACGACCTCGACGTGTTCGTCTACTTCGACAACGACGCCCGGGGGCGCGCGCCGCACGACGCCGTGGGCCTCCTCGCCCGCCTCGAGCAAGCCGTCGCATGAGTACGGCGTGCCCTCCGGCAGGCTGTCGGCGCACCGGCCTACCTTCACGGTGTGCGCATCCTTCACACCTCCGACTGGCACCTTGGCCGGTCGTTCCACCGTGAGGGGATGCTCGGCCACCAGGCGGCGTACATCGACCACCTCCTGGAGGTCGTGGACGCCGAGCGGGTTGACCTCGTCGTGGTGGCCGGCGACGTCTACGACCGGGCGCTTCCGCCGGTCGACGCGGTGCGGCTGGCCGACGAGACCCTGGTCCGGCTCGCCCGGTCGCGGGCGAAGGTGGTGCTGACCAGCGGCAACCACGACTCGGCCCAGCGCCTGGGGTTCAGCTCCCGGCTGATCGACGCCGCCGGCGTGTTCATCCGCTCCGACGTCTCCGGTGTGGGCACGCCGATCGAGCTCGACGACGAGCACGGCCCGGTGGCCGTCTACGGCCTGCCCTACCTCGACCCGCACGCGGTGGCCGACCCCTGGCAACTGTCGACGCGCTCGCACCAGGAGGCGCTCACCGAGGCGATGCGCCGGGTCCGTCACGACCTCGCCTCCCGCTCCCCGGCCACCCGCTCGGTCGTGCTCGCCCACGCGTTCGTCGCCGGCGCCGCGCCGAGCGACTCCGAGCGCGACATCAGTGTCGGCGGGGTCGCCAGGGTGCCGGTCGACGTCTTCGCGGATGTCGACTACGCCGCCCTCGGCCACCTGCACGGCCCGCACACGCTCACCGACGCGATCCGCTACAGCGGCTCACCGCTCGCCTACTCGTTCTCCGAGGCGGGGCACCGCAAGGGCTCCTGGCTGGTCGAGCTGGGCGCCGAGGGGCTTGCGCACGCCGAGTTCGTGGATGCCCCGGTGCCGCGACCGTTGGCCCGGCTGCGCGGGTCGTTGGAGCACCTGCTGCACGATCCGGCGTACGCAGAGCACGAGGGTTCGTGGGTCGAGGCGACGCTCACCGACCAGGTCCGTCCCGCGCAGGCGATGGATCGTCTGCGGCGCCGCTTCCCGCACGCGTTGCTGCTGAGCTTCGACACGGGTCCCCCGGTGAGCGGGCTCGCGCCGGTGGTGCCGAGCACGGTGCGCACCGACCACGACATCGCGCTCGACTTCATGACCGACATGCGCGGGAGGCCGCCCGAGGACGACGAGGCCGCGCTGCTGTCCCGGGCGATCGACGCGTGTTGCGCCGACCCCGACGTCGACATCCTGGTGTCCGGGGAGGTGTCGTCCTGATGCGGCTGCACCGGCTGGAGATCACCGCCTTCGGTCCGTTCGCCGACACCGTCGCCGTCGACTTCGACGAGCTCTCCGAGGCTGGACTCTTCCTGCTCTCCGGCGCCACCGGCTCCGGCAAGACCAGCGTTCTCGACGCGGTCTGCTTCGCGCTCTACGGCGACGTGCCCGGTGACCGGGGTTCCGCCAAGCGGCTGCGCTCCGACCAGGCCGACCCCGCGGTGCGCCCGGAGGTGCGGTTGGAAGCGACCCTTGCCGGCCGGCGGTTCCGTATCGTCCGCTCGCCCAGCTGGGCGCGCGCGAAGAAGCGAGGTTCGGGGACCACCGTCCAGCAGGCCTCGGTGACCGTGAGCGAGCTGGCCGACGGCGAGTGGGTCCCGCTCACCAGCCGCCTGGACGAGGCCGGCCACCTGGTCGGCACGCTGGTCGGGATGAACCTCACCCAGTTCACCCAGGTCGCGATGCTCCCCCAGGGCCGGTTCCAGGCCTTCCTGCGTGCCCGCTCCGAGGACCGCCAGAAGCTGTTGCAGCAGCTCTTCCGCACCGGTCGGTTCGCACAGGTGGAGCTGTGGCTGCGCGAGCACAGGGTCGCCCTGCGCAGGGACGTCGAGACCGCCCACCGGTCGATCGCCGACGCGGTCAGCCGGACCAGCGAGGCCGCCGAGGCAGCTCTCCCCGACGACTGGGACCTGCACGACCTCACGCTGCCGGCCCGCGCGGGCGAGATACCCACGTGGGTCCAGCAGCTGCGCGACGACGCCCGGCGCGCCGGCGACCAGGCCGCCGTCGTACTCCGAGGGGCGGTGGGCGCGGAGGCGGCGATGCGCCGCCGGCTGGAGGGTGCGCGCGTCGTCCACGAGAAGCGGGGGCGCTACCAGGAGGCCCGCGCCGAGAGGGCCGCCCTGCTCACTCTCTCCGACGAGCACCGGGCGTCGATGCGCCGCCTCGACGACGCGCGCCGAGCGGCCGGCATCGCGCCGCTGCGCCGGGTCGCCGACGATGCGGCCGCGCGCCTGGTGGCCGCCGAACGGCACGCGGAGACGACCTTCGCCGCACTCGGCGTCACCCCCGACGAGCTCCCCGAGCTCGTGGGTGACCGCACCGACGCCGCTGCCCGGGTCCGCGCGCTGCTCCCCCGGGCCACGCGGATGGACGAGCTGGCGGCCGAGATCACCCGGCTCGAGGCGGCGCGCGTCGATGTCGTCACCGAGCGGACCGGGGTGCAGGCGCGGCAGCGGGAGGCTCCGGCGACGATCGCCCGGCTCCGGGCCGAGTGCGACGACGCCGCGGCCGCCCGGGCGGCGAAGGAGGGCGCCGAGCTCCGGTGGGCGGCGGCCGACGAGAGAGTGCGGGCGCAGCACGAGGCGCTGGAGGTAGCGGCGTCCCTCGAGAGCGGCCGGGTCGCATGGCAGCTCGCGCGCGAGGCCGCGCACGACCTGCGAGAGCACTGGCTGACGATCCGTGAGGCGCGCCTGGAGGGCATGGCCGCCGAGATCGCCGGCGCTCTGGCAGTCGGCGCCTGCTGCCCCGTCTGCGGCTCGGCCGACCACCCAGCGAAGGCTCGGCCGACCCCCGGCTCTCCCGACGCCGAGGCGGAGCGGGTCGCCCTGAAGGCCGTCGATGACGCGAAGGCCACCGAGCACCTGCGCGACGTCGAGGTGCGTGACCTCGAGGCGCGACTGACCCGGCTCCGGGAGATCGTCGCCGGCGCCGACCTGGCCACGCTCACCGAGCAGCGCGACGCGCTCGCCGCCGAGGCAGCCAGGCTCACGGCACTCGCCGATGGCGCCGACGCGCTGGCGCGCTCGCTGACCGAGGCCGAGCAGGCAGCCCGCGCCGATGCCGAGGCCGCGCAACGGCTCGAGGCGAGGCTCGCGGAGCTCGGCGTCGCGATCGAGACGGCGAGCGTCGAGCGCGACCGCCTGGCCGGAGAGGTGGCGGCCGAGCTCGATGACACCGGACACGACCGCCTCGAGGCCCTGCTCGCCGAGCACGAGCGGGTCGCCGCCGGCGGCCGCGAGGCGCTGAAGGCCCTGGCCGCCCTGGAGGAGGCCGAACGCCACCGCAGCGATGCCGAGGCGGCGCTCCTGGTAGCCGCCACCGAGGCCGGGTTCGGCGACACTCGGGCGGCCGTCGAGGCGATCCTCGGTGCCGATCGAGATCCGGGTCCTGACCGAGACGACCGAGGCGCACGAGCGACGCCTGGCCACCCTGGAGGAGGTGCTGGCCGAGCCCGGCGCCGACGACGACTCCCCGCTCCCCCGCCTCGAGGAGCTGGAGGTCGAGCACGCCGACGCGCTTCGCCGGCTCGGCGACGCCCAGTCGCTCGCGGGCGTCACCGCCACCCGGGTCCGCCGGCTCGGCCAGCTCGCCGACGAAGCTCGCGCGGGCGGTCGACGCCTGGTGCCCGCGCCGTGACGACCTCGACCTGACCGACCGGCTGGCCGCCTTCGTCGAGGGCAAGGCGCCCGACAACCGCCTGCAGATGCGGCTGTCGGCGTACGTGCTGGCCTACCGGCTCACCCAGGTGGTCGCGGCGGCCAACACCCGCCTGGCTCGGATGAGCGACCGCCGCTACTCACTCGAGCACACCGGCCGCCGGGGCGCCGGCGAGACCCGCGGCGGGCTGAGCCTGCTGGTCCGCGACGACTGGTCCGGCGAGTCCCGCGACCCGGCGACCCTGTCCGGCGGCGAGACGTTCGTGGTCTCCCTCGCCCTGGCGCTCGGCCTCGCCGATGTGATCACCCAGGAGGCCGGCGGCGCCGAGCTGGACACGCTCTTCGTCGACGAGGGGTTCGGCTCCTTGGACGCCGACACCCTCGACGACGTGATGGACACCCTCGACTCCCTGCGCGACGGCGGCCGCGTGGTCGGCGTCGTCAGCCACGTCGCCGAGATGCGCGACCGGATCCCCACTCGGCTCACGGTCACCAAGTCGCGCCGTGGGTCCACCGTCGCCGTCACCCGCTGAGCAGCCTTGCTCGCGTCGGCGGCGTACGGAATCCGGACTGTCGGTTTGGTCACCAACCGCACGAAATCGGCCCGAATCTCTGCGGTTGGTGACCAAACCGCAAGCCGGGGCCCAAGCAGGCACCCGCCCGCGTTCGCCATCCGGACCCTACGAGGACGTCCCCGCGGCGCCGTGGTCCAACGCCTCCAGCAGCGCGTTGGTGAACGCCGGCAGGTCGTCGGGGTTGCGGCTGGTGATCAGGTTGCCGTCGGTGACCACCTTGTCGTCGACCCACTCGCCGCCCGCGTTGCGGATGTCGGTCTGCAGGCTCGGCCAGGAGGCGACCCGCTTGCCCTTGACCACATCGGCCTCGATCAGCGTCCACGGGGCGTGGCAGATCGCGGCCACCGGTTTGCCGGAGGCGTGGAACTCCTTCACGAACTCCACCGCGTCCTCGTGCATGCGCAGGTTGTCGGGGTTCGCCACCCCGCCCGGCAGCACGAGAGCCGCGTAGTCGTCCAGGTCGGCCTCGTCGATGGTCTTGTCCACGCTCTGCGTCTTGGCCTTGTCGAGATGGTCGAAGAGCTGGGCCTCGCCGTCATCGGGGCAGAGCAGCACCGGCTGGTACCCCGCGTCCTCGACGGCGCCCCAGGGATCCTCGAGCTCGACCCGTTCGGTGCCCTCCGATGCGATCAGGAATGCGACCTTCTGTGTACTAGCCATGACCGGCCGGTACCCGCCCACCTCCGCAGCCGATGCGACCCCTCGCAGGCCTAGGAGGCGCTGGTCCACCCGCTCACGTCGAGTCCCCAGTCGGTCGCCAACCGCTTCACCTGCGGCCGGTACAGCACCTGCAGCGTCTCCTGCAGGCCCGGCGTCCACTCCCAGTCGGCGCGCGACGACGACGCCGACTCGCGGGCGGTGTCGCGCAGAGGGACGGGGTCGACGCCGATCGCGCGCCACAACGAGTCCACCGCCCGTTGCGGGTCCTCGCGCACGGTTTCGTAGACGAGCACGTGCATCCGCTCGCGCCCGACCACGGCCGCCCACATGTCCAGCTGGTCGGCGTACATCCCGGTCCACGTCTGCACGGTGATCGGCACCGGATAGGGCCAGGACTTTCCCCTGGTCGCCGCCAGCCGCATCGCCGAGCGGAACCGCTCCACCGGGTCCCGCAGTACGACGAAGATCGGGGCGTCGCCACCGAGCCGTGCGGCGACCGCCGGTGTCGAGGAGTGCCGGAGATACTGCGGCGTCCAGTCGCCTCGGCGCACCCCGTCGTCCGGGAAGAGGTCGAGGTACGCCGACTCCGGCTCGCGACCGTCCCCGACCTTGTGGAGCAGGTGCTGCTCCTTCTTCCCGTTCGTGCCCAGACCCACCTGGGGATGCTGCGTCACCAGGTCCGTGAGCCAGGTGGTGCCACTGCGCTGGGCACCGATACCGAGCCACGCCGGGAATGACATGGCAGTCACCCTAACGAGGTAGGTAGGTTCGCCCGCATGCCCGGCCCGTCGCTCGATCCCTCGTTCACCGACCTCCCCTACCGACAGCTCGGCGACGTCGCGCTGGCCCGGGCCCGCGAGCTCGGCGCCACCCACGCCGACTTCCGGTTCGAGCGGATTCGCTCGCAACACCTCGGCGTCCGCGACGGCGTTCTCCAGGGTGCCGGCGACAGCGAGGACCTCGGCTTCGCGGTCCGGGTGATCCACGGCGGCGCCTGGGGCTTCGCCTCGGGTGTCGTGCTCACGGCCGACGAGGCCGGCCGGGTGGCCGGGCGCGCGGTCGAGGTGGCCCGGGTCGCCGCCGAGATGACCAGCAGGCCGGTGGAGATCGCGGACGAGCCGGTCTACGACGACGTCACCTGGGTCTCGTCGTACCACATCAACCCGCTCGAGGTGCCGGTCGCCGAGAAGGCGGCCCTGCTCATCGACTGGACCAACCGGCTACGCACCGGCGCCGCGGTCGACCACGCCTCGGCGCACCTGCTGCAGATCCAGGAGAACAAGTACTACGCCGACCTGGCCGGCACCCGCACCACCCAGCAGCGGATCCGGATGCATCCGGGCTTCGAGGCGATGGGCGCCGGGGCGGACACCTTCGACTCGATGGCCAGCATCGCGCCACCCGTGGGTCGGGGCTACGAGTACCTGACCGGAGACGGCTGGGACTGGGACGACGAGATCGAGCAGGTGCCGGAGCTGCTCGCCGAGAAGCTCAAGGCACCCAGCATCGAGGCCGGCACCTACGACCTGGTCATCCATCCCTCCAACCTGTGGCTGACGATCCACGAGTCGATCGGGCACGCCACCGAGCTGGACCGGGCGCTGGGCTACGAGGCCAACTACGCCGGCACCTCGTTCGCGACGATCGACAAGCTGAACACCCTCCAGTACGGCTCCCCGGTCATGAACGTCACCGGCGACCGCACCGTGGAGCACGGCCTCTCCACGATCGGGTACGACGACGAAGGCGTGCAGACCCAGAGCTGGGACATCGTCCGCGACGGAGTACTGGTCGGCTACCAGCTCGACCGGCCGATGGGCGTGATGCTGCCCGAGCTCAACGGCGGCCGTTCCAACGGTTGCGCGTACGCCGACTCGCCCGGCCACATCCCCATCCAACGGATGGCCAACGTGTCGCTCCAGCCGGCCCCGGACGGGCCGAGCATCGACGACCTGATCGGCCGCGTCGAGCGCGGCCTGTACGTCGTCGGCGACAAGTCGTGGTCGATCGACATGCAGCGTTTCAACTTCCAGTTCACCGGCCAGCGCTTCTACCGGATCGCGGACGGCGAGCTGGTCGGACAGATGCGCGACGTGGCCTACCAGGCCACGACCACCGACTTCTGGAACTCCCTCGAGGCGGTCGGCGGGCCCGAGACCTGGGTCCTCGGCGGCGCGTTCAACTGCGGCAAGGCCCAGCCCGGCCAGGTGGCCGCGGTCAGCCACGGCTGCCCGACCTCACTGTTCCGCGACATTCGGATCCTCAACACCAACGAGGAGGGCGGGAACTGATGTCCGTCGCCATGCCCAGCGCCGCTACCCCTCAGTCGCTCGTCGAGCACGCGCTGTCGGTGTCCACCGCCGACGACTGCATCGTGATCGCCCACGACCACACCAGCGCCAACCTCCGGTGGGCCAACAACACGCTGACCACGAACGGCGTGATGCACGGCATCTCGGTCACCGTGATCTCGTTCATCCGGTCCGGCGACGGCACGGCGACCGGCTCGGTCACCGGCAGCGCCACCACCCAGGGACAGGTCGACGAGCTGGTGCGCGCCGCGGACGCCGCGGCACGGGCCGGCTCGCCTGCCGAGGACGCGAACGAGCTCACCCGCGACGCGACGTCCCCGGACTGGGACGAGCCCCCGGTCCCCACCGACATCCACGTCTACGACACGTTCGCCCCAGCCCTCGGCGAGGCGTTCGGCCGGGCCACTGCAGCTGGTCGGGTGCTCTACGGATTCGTCAACCACGAGATGACCACGACCTACCTCGGGTCGACCACCGGGCTACGGCTGCGGCACGTCCAGCCCACCGGGCACTACGGCTGCACCGGCAAGAACGCCGAGCTGACCGAGAGCGCCTGGGTCGGCGGCGCCACGCGCGACTTCACCGACGTCGACGCGCTCGTCATGGACCAGACCTTGGCGCAACGGCTGGCCTGGGGCGCTCGGAGGGTCGACCTGCCTGCGGGCCGCTACGACACGATCCTGCCGCCGACCACGCTTTCCGACCTGCTGATCATGGCCTACTGGTACGCCGGTGCCCGGACCGCGTGGGAGGGCCAGTCGGTCTACAGCAGCCGGCCGAGCGGCACCCGGATCGGCGAGCAGATCGCCGCCGAAGGGGTGGACCTGTTCTCCGATCCCGGCCACCCGGGACTCGAGTGCGCGCCGTTCGCCCTGGCCGCGACGTCGAGCAACGAGTCGTCGGTGTTCGACAACGGTCTCCCACTCGCGCGGACCGACTGGATCCGCGATGGGCGGCTCACCTCGCTGCTCCAGACCCGACACTCCGCCGCGATGACCAGCCAGCCGGTGACACCAGCCGTCGACAACCTCGTCCTCAGCGTCGACTCCGGTGCCGGCACGGTCGACGACCTGGTGGCAGGCACCGAGCGCGGCCTCCTGCTGACCTGCCTCTGGTACATCCGAGAGGTCGACCCGCAGACCCTCCTGCTCACCGGGCTCACCCGCGACGGCGTCTACCTGGTCGAGAACGGCGAGATCACCGGGTCGGTCAACAACTTCCGGTTCAACGAGTCGCCGATCGACCTCCTCCGGCGGTTCACGCACGCGTCGGAGACGGTGCCCAGCTTCAGCAGGGAGTGGGGCGACGACTACTTCTCGCGCACGGCCACGCCGGCGTTGAGGGTGCCCGACTTCAACATGTCGAGCGTCTCTGAGGCCATCTGACGGCGGCCGTCACTTCATCCGGGGCCACAGCTCCTGGAACTCACGATCGAGCTCCCCTGCACGCGCCGCCTCGCGCGCGTGCAGCCGGCCGTAGCTGAAGGCACTCTCGCCCTCCTGGGTCGCAGCGCGTGCCATCTCGAGGAGGTCGGCACGGGTGACCGTGGTGTCCTGGCGTTCGCCGAGCACCTGGCTCAGCTCCTTCGCCTTCTCGCGAAGCCGGTCGGCGTCCGCGCCGATGACCGGCTCGGCGGCCTCGATGGCGTACCTGAACCGTTTGACCGACTTGCGCACCCGGTGGACGGCAACGTCGTGCACCTCGCCGTCGACCTCGGCGAGCGCCTGGGCAGCCTCGACCCGGCCCTGCACCCTCCGTCGCTCCTTGCGAAGCCGTCGGCGGATCAGCTTGCGGGCGCCGTCCGCGCCCTTCTCCGTCCAGGGTGGATCGGCGATCAGGCCGTCGAGGGCGCGCAGCAACGAGAAGTAGCGCTCCGAGGCCAACAGCTCGTCGGCGTTCCGCATCCCGTCCCGCTCCTGTGCCCGGTAGGTGCGCTGCATGCGTCGTCGAACCGGACCGACCACGACGGGCTCCTCCTCGAGGAGCCCACGCAGCCGCTCGTGCATGACCTCGGCGTCCCTGGCGTCGCTGAGAGTGCGAGCGATCCAGCGGAGCTCGTCGCGGATCGGCTCGGTCACTGCGCGGCCGAGCAGCGGACGGAAGGTGGCCAGGGCGCCCCGCAGCCGTCGGGCGGTGACCCGGAACTGGTGCACCGAGTCCGGCACCCGACGCCGGATCCCGCTGTCGTGCAGCCGCAGCAGCGCAGCCTGCTCGACGAGCCGCCGGTGCAGGAGGCCGGCGGCGGTGTCCGGGTCGGGAGGCTCCGAGGCAGGATCGAGCGCCAGCACCCGGTCGATCTTGCGTCGGATGGGAGCTCGGCTGCACGTCGATCCCGTCGAGGAAATCGTCCACGGCGGTCAGCAGGCTCGGGCTCACCGTCCACGAGCTCGACCTCCCACTCGCGCCACATGACCGGTTCGGCGCCCGTCGCGCCTCGGCACACCGACGACCCGGTCGTCGGCGACCTCGGCCAGGACCGCACCGTCGGCAGTCCGAGCAGCCGACGGGTCGAGCGGTGCGTCTCGATCTCTGCCACGGGCGACAGCGGCCGGCCCATGGTCCAGGCCAGGACCGGCGCGCCGGAGCGCGGCGGGGACCGTCCGAGTGGCACGCGCCAGCGGCTGGGCGATCTCGTCGCGACCCTCACCCGCCGGCACCTTCAGGTGCCAGCCGGCGTCCGAGTCACCCGTGCGGCGGCGCAGCGAGACTCCGGCTCGCGTCAGCGCCAGTTCCTCGGTGTCGTAGTAGGTGGCAACGAGGTCGACGGATCCGGTCTCGCCGACGGATGCCACTCCGTCCGCGGCGGCGAGGTCGGGCATCTCGTCGTCAGGACCGGGGGCGTAGGTCCGCTCGAGCTCGAGCTCGGATCGCATGGTGCATTTCTACAGGACCCGGGTGAACACGCTTCCCCAGGCGAGCTTGCGGTCCCGTGGCAGTCCCCCTGTTTCGGCGAACCTCTGTCACACCAGCCCCATCCGTTCTACCTTGGTCCCGCACCCGGCACCGTCCCCTACCGCGCACCGGAGCGGCATCCACCATGTCTCACACCACGTCACTGCGGATCCGCGCAGCGGTCCTTCTGGGCCTGGCTGCGATCACTGCCGCGCTTCTCGTGCATCCCGGGACCTCGGTCGCGGCGCCCGGTCCGGGCGATGACCTCGCCGAGGCCGAGGCTCAGGTCAAGGCGGCGCAGGCGGCGGTCAACCAGGCGAAGACCGCGACGAAGGACGCCCGGGCCCGTCGGGACAGCGTCAGTGACCGCCTCGCCAGGCACACCGCGACCCGCGACGAGTGCGCGGAGCGCCTGGACGACGCCCGGCAGGCGTTGAGCAAGGCGCGTCAGCGAGTGCGGGAGGCGCGAACCCGGCTGCAGCAGGCTGATACGCCCGCCGAGATCACGGCCGCTCGCCATCACCTGCAACTGATGAGGAAGCGTTCGAGCGCCCGCCGCGACGACCTCATCGCAGCGAAGGCCGCGTTCCTGTCCGCCCAAGAGGCGGTCGACAGAGCCACCAGCGCCTTGGAGAGGGCGCAGGCCAGGCTGGCCGAGGCGCGGTCCCAGCTGGACTCGGCGCGTATCGTCCTGATCGCGGCCAAGGAGCACTACGCCGAGCTGCTGGCGCTGTCCTCCGTGGAGGTCACCGCAGCGGTGGCGAACATCCCCAACCGGGTCGGCCCTGAGAACTTCAAGCGGTCCATGAGGCTCCTGATCGCGCAGCAGCCGGACTTCATCACGCTCAACGAGATCAGCGGCCGCACGGTGGAGGGTCTGCGGGCGGCCGCGCCGGGGTACGGCGTCTATCGCGGTGGTGCCCGGCTGACCGAGCCGGGAGCCGGTGGTCAGTCGATCAACAACGCGGTGCTGTGGCGCACTGACACCTACGAGGTGGTCGCCCAGGGCCGGATCAAGGTGGTCGACGACGACCGCGGCTACCTCCAGAAGAAGAAGTTCCTGTGGGACCGGTACGCCACCTGGGTCACGCTGCGCAATCTCGGCGACGGCCAGGTCGTCTCGGTGATCTCGACCCACATGCCGACCAACCCGGCGAAGTTCCCGAGGCAGTGGGGCAACCCGCCGTTGACACGTGTCCAGCTGTACGCCCGCGGCATGGACAAGCTGGCCCCCCTCGTCGGCCAGCTCGCGCAGCAGGGTCGGGTGCTGCTCGGCGGAGACATGAACTCCCACCCCACCCAGGGCTACTGGACGGCGGTGGCGAAGATGCGGAAGGCCGGCTACGGCTACACCAAGGACCGCGGCGTGATGTACCTGTTCAACCCACCGGAGGCGAGCGTCACGAGCACCCGCCAGCTGTCGATCAGCTCCGACCACCCGGCGCTGGTCACCACGCTCCAGTTCGGCTGACTGGAGCCGGGCCGGGGATCGGGGCCTCCCGGTCGTACGGCGTCCGGGTGTAGACGAACGTCGCGCACTCCAGATGCGTCGGCCGAACGTGCAGCGTCTCGCCGCGGTGGTAGCCGCTGACGCCGACCAGTCGTTCCGTCTCGGAGCTCGAAGGCGTCGGACACCTCGGCGCTGTTCAGGTCAGCGCAGCTCCAGCCGCTCGTTCTGCCACCGCAGCTCGACCGCGGTGTTGCCCCAGAACCACACGCCGAGCATCGGCGACCACCTCGTCGGGCACCCGGTCGGTCGGCACCCAGGCCGGCACCGGCGACGTCCTCGTCGGCGTCGTCCGAGGAACACTGCCGGCATGCGTCTCGGAGGACAGCCCGGTGGTCGCGTTGCAGAGGACCACCACGCCGTCGCGGCGGTCCTGGTCGACGAACAGGCACGGCCCGGAATCCGGGCATGCTGCCACCGTGCCCCACGAGGTTCGCGCTCGCCCTGCGCTGACCAGCTGCAGCCGAGTCCGTAGCCCTCCGCCGGCGGCTGCGGCCGCGACATCTCCCGCAGCGTCTCCGCCGACAGCACGTCGGGGTGCCCGTCGGCGAGGAACCGCGCCCAGCGGGCCAGATCCGCGACCGTGCTCCACAGCCTGGCCGGCCGGCGCCATCCCCTTGGTGTCCTGGTGCGGCTCGGGGGTCAGCGTGCCCGCGAAGTGGTCGACGCTGTAGCCCTGCGCGACCGGCGCCTCGGGGTGGTACGTCGTCCGGCTCATGCCGAGCGGTTCGAGCAGGCGGTCTCGCACGACCTCCCACCAGGACGCGCCGCGGAGCCGGGCCACGGCCTCCCCGAGCAGCGCGTAGCCGAGGTTGGAGTAGTGGTAGTACTCCCCCGGCCCGGCGACCGCACCCGAGCCGTCGTTGGCCGCCACCAGCGCGTCGAAGTCGGTCCCGGGTGAGCGCTCCCACCACGACCCGACCGGCTCGCTCTGCATGCCCGAGGTGTGCGACAGCAGGGCCCGGAGGGTCGAGGCGGCGTACCCGGTCTCCGGCACGTACCGCCCGATCGGGTGGTCGAGCTCGACCAGACCCTCGTCCCTGAGCTGGAGCACAGCGACCGCGGTCATGGTCTTGGTGATCGAACCGATCCGGTACTGCTGGTCGACGTCGCCCATGCCGGCCGCGCCGGTCCAGGCGAGCTCGCCGTCGGCGAGTACCCCGGCCACCACACCGGGCAGCCGGCCGCGCGCCTGCAGGGCCCCGAGTCGCTGCTGGTGGGTCACTCGGCGAAGGCCTCCGGCGGCGGGCAGGCGCAGACCAGGTTGCGGTCGCCGTACGCCTGGTCGATCCGGGCCACCGGCGGCCAGTACTTGTCGGGGTCGAGGCCCGCGGGGAACACGGCCTCCTCGCGCGTGTAGCCGCGCTTCCACTTGCCCACCAGTGCCCGGGCGGTGTGCGGGGCGCCGCGGAGCGGGGAGTCCTCGGCGGTCCACTCCCCCGCCGCAACCCGGTCGATCTCGCCCTTGATCGCGATCATCGCGTCGCAGAACCGGTCGAGCTCGGCGAGGTCCTCGGACTCCGTCGGCTCCACCATCAGGGTGCCGGCGACCGGGAACGACATCGTCGGCGCGTGGAAGCCGTAGTCGATGAGCCGCTTGGCCACGTCGTCCACGCTCACGCCGGTCTCCTTGGTGAGCCCACGGACGTCGAGGATGCACTCGTGCGCGACCAGCCCGCCGTGGCCGCGGTAGAGGACCGGGAAGTGCTCCTCCAGCCTGGTCGCGACGTAGTTGGCAGCCAGCACCGCCGCCGCCGTTGCCCGGGTGAGGCCGGACCCGCCCATCAGCCGGATGTAGGCCCAGGAGATCGGCAGGATGCCGGCCGAGCCGTACGGCGCCGCGCTGATCGGCCCGATCCCCTGGCGCTTCGCCTCCTCGGGGTGCATCGCGTGCGAGGGCAGGTACGGCGCCAGGTGCTCGCGCACGCCCACCGGCCCCACGCCGGGTCCACCGCCGCCGTGCGGGATGCAGAACGTCTTGTGCAGGTTGAGGTGGGAGACGTCGCCGCCGAACTCCCCGGGCTTGGCGTACCCCAGCAGGGCGTTCAGGTTGGCGCCGTCGACGTAGACCTGGCCGCCGTGCGTGTGCACCGTCTCGCACAGCTCGGTGATGGTGTCCTCGTAGGCCCCGTGCGTCGACGGGTAGGTCACCATGATCGCCGCGAGGTCGTCGGCGTGCTCTTCGCACTGGGCGCGCAGGTCGTCGAGGTCGACCGCGCCGTCGTCGGTCGCCTTCACGACGACGACCCTCATGCCGGCCATCACCGCCGACGCTGCGTTGGTGCCGTGCGCCGACGACGGGATCAGGCACACGTCGCGCTCCGCCTGGCCGTTGGCGCGGTGGTAACCGCGGATGGCCAGCAGCCCCGCGAGCTCACCCTGCGACCCGGCGTTGGGCTGGATCGACACCCGGTCGTAGCCGGTGACCTCGGCCAGCCAGCGCTCGAGCTGCTCGACCAGGTGCCGGTAGCCGGCGGCGTCCTCGGCCGGCCGCGAACGGGTGCAGGTCGGCGAACCCGGGGAGCGAGACCGGCTCCATCTCGGTGGTGGCGTTCAGCTTCATGGTGCAGGAGCCGAGCGGGATCATGCCGCGGTCGAGCGCGTAGTCGCGGGCCGAGAGCCGCCGCAGGTAGCGCAGCATCGCGGTCTCGCTGTGGTGGCTCGAGAAGACCTCGTGGGTGAGGAACTCCGTGGTCCGGCGCAGCTCGTCGGGCAGCGCGTCGCCGGCCTCGTGGTCCTGCGCGTCGAGATCGTCGGACGCGGCGCCGAACGCCCGCAGCACGCTGGTGATCGTCGAGCGGGTGGTCGCCTCCGAGGTGGAGATGCCCACGGTGTCGGCGTCGACGAGCCGCAGCTGGAGACCGAGCGAGCGCGCGGACGCGACCACGTCGACGGCCCGGCCGGGGACCGGCACGGTCAGGGTGTCGAAGAAGTGCTCGTGCACGGGTGGGTGGCCGGCGTCGGTGAGCGCCCTGGCCAGCACCGCGGCGTACCGGTGGGTGCGGGTGGCGATCGCCCGCAGGCCGTCGGGACCGTGGTAGACGGCGTACATCGCGGCCACCACCGCCAGCAGCACCTGAGCGGTGCAGATGTTGGACGTCGCCTTGTCGCGGCGGATGTGCTGCTCCCGGGTCTGCAGCGCGAGCCGGTAGGCGGGGCGGCCCTCGGCGTCCACCGAGACCCCGACCAGCCGTCCGGGCAGGTGCCGCTCGAGGCCTTCGGCAACGGCCATGAACCCGGCGTGCGGACCGCCGTAGAAGAGCGGGACGCCGAACCGCTGGGAGGAGCCGACCACCACGTCGGCGCCCAGGCCGCCGGGCGCCTCGAGCAGGGTCAGCGCGAGCAGGTCGGCGGCGACGACCGCGAGGGCGCCGCGCTCGTGGGTGGCGTCGATGACCGGGCGCGGGTCGAGCACCCGTCCGGAGGCGCCGGGGTACTGGACCAGGACGCCGCACAGGTCGCCGTCCGGCAGTCCCTCGGTGAGGTCCGCGACCAGCACCTCGATGCCCATCGCCTCGGCCCGGGTGCGGACCACGTCGATGGTCTGGGGCAGCGCGTCGGCGTCGACGACGAACGGGCCGGCGGCCTGCTTCTTGGCCCGGCGTACGAGCGTCATCGCCTCGGCTGCGGCCGTGGCCTCGTCGAGCAGCGAGGCGTTGGCGGTCGGCAGCCCGGTGAGGTCTCCGACCACGGTCTGGAAGTTCAGCAGCGCCTCGAGCCGGCCCTGGCTGATCTCCGGCTGGTACGGCGTGTAGGCGGTGTACCAGCTGGGGTCCTCGAGCACGTTGCGCCGGATCACGGGCGGGGTGAGGGTCGCGTGGTAGCCGAGGCCGATCATCGCCTCGCCCGGCCGGTTGGCGGCGGCCAGCGTCCGCAGCTCCCGCGCGGTCGCCTCCTCGGTGAGCGGCCCCGGGAGGTCGAGCTCCTCGGCGGACCGGATGCCACCGGGCACGGCGGCCGCCATCAGCTCCTCGAGCGAGTCGAAGCCCAGCCGCTCCAGCATCGTGGCGACGTCGTCGGGCCGCAGCCCGATGTGCCGGTCGGCGAACGGCATGGCCGCGTCGAGCTCGGCAAGCGTGGGGTGGTCCGACAACGAAGGCTCCTCTGATCGGTCGATCGATTCGCCTCCCCCTCTGTCACCCCACTCGGGCTTCAGAGTTGCCTGGTCCGCGCAGTCCTTGCGCCTGAGAGGTTCCGGGGAGGAATTGCCCCTTCGGCGCTTCGTCCCGGCGACGTTGCCGGGCGAAGACTCTCCCGCGCGGGATCGTCGGCACGACGAGCCTATCAAGCGTTGACCCGTCGCAAAGTTTGCGACGGGTCAACGAGCAGGAGCGTGTCGGGTGACGCGAACGTCGGCCTCTCAGGCCCCTCGGGCGGCACGCCGCGCGGCCAGCTCGTCGCCCGCGGTCGGCCCGGTCTCCGTGGTGGTGCGCTCGCTGGGCAGCTCGGCGAGGGTGCCCTCGATCTCGCGCCAGACGCCGCCGATGGCGATGCCGAAGACGCCCTGACCACCCTGCAGGAGGTCGATGACCTCGTCGTTGCTGGTGCACTCGTAGACCGAGGCGCCGTCGCTCATCAGCGTCACGCGGGTCAGGTCGTCGGTGCCCCGCTCGCGCAGGTGGGAGACGGCGGTGCGGATCTGCTGCAGCGAGATGCCGGCGTCCAGCAGGCTCTTGATCACCTTGAGGATCAAGATGTCGCGGAAGGAGTAGAGCCGCTGCGAGCCCGAGCCGGTCGCGCCGCGGACGGTCGGCTCGATCAGACCCGTGCGGGCCCAGTAGTCGAGCTGCCGGTAGGTGATGCCTGCGGCGTTGCAGGCGGTCGGCCCGCGGTAACCCAGGTCGCTGGGCAGCGGCGAGACGTCGTCGGTGAAGAGCAGTCCCTGCTCCTCGGCCTCCCCGGCGGCCCGCGCGGCCTCGTGGCCGCTGCCTGCGTCCGGCTTCTGCTCGTTCACACGGTCCTCCGTGGGTCTACTCCGCAAAACGTAACCCCGGGGAAGGACGGGCGGCCCCCGGCTTTCGGGACAACCACAATGGTGGAGTTACAACAGAGACACTTCAAGGTACGGCCCAACCCGAGGGCGGTCAAAGACAAGAGGGGTGTGTCGCAACCCTCAACCTCTACTTGAGGGTGAGGCTATCCGTCGGTGCGTTCGAAGTCCTCGGGCGTCACGTGGTCGAGGAACTCACGGAACCGCTCGACCTCGTCCTCCTGCTCGGCCGGCACGGCGAGGCCGGCCTCGTCGAGCACGTCGTCCGCGCAGAAGATCGTGGTGCCGGTGCGCAGCGCGAGCGCGATCGAGTCCGACGGCCGGGCGCTGACCTCAGCCCCGGAGCCGAAGACCAGCGTCGCGAAGAAGACCCCGTCCTTCACGTCGGTGATCCGCACCTCGGTGAGCTCGTTGCCGGTGGCCTCCAGGACGTCCTTCATCAGGTCGTGCGTCAGCGGCCGCGGCGGGACCACGCCCTGCTGGGCGAAGGCGATCGCAGTCGCCTCCACCGCCCCGATCCAGATCGGCAGGTAGCGCTCCCCCGACACCTCGCGCAGCAGCACGATCGGCTGGTTCGAGGGCATCTCCACCCTGACACCCATCACATCGACTTCGCGCACGCTTCGAGGCTACACCGCACCCGACGCGCCGTCGAGCGCGGTCCGTCGTGCGGGCTTGCCGTTTGGTCACCAACCGCAGCTGTGGCCCCCGATTTCTTGCCGTTGGTGACCAAACCGCAGTCCGATCAGCGACGCAGGCCCGACTTCACCAACGTGGCGTGAAGCCGCACCGACAGCGCGGCGATCTCGCTCATCGCGTCCTCGGCCCGGGCCTGCGCAGCGGTGTCGCGGCCGCCGCGCAGAGGGGCCACGACCTGCTCGACCAGCCCCACCTCGCGGTCGGCCGCGGTCTTGAACGCGCGCAGGTGCCGGGGCTCGAGGCCGAAGTCGGCCAGCTCGCGCGCGGTCTGGGCGATCACCAGTGCGTCGGTGTCGTAGTGGCCGGTGCCCTGGCGTGGGCTGATCAGGCCGAACTGCTCCAGCTGGTCGAGCAGCTCCTCGGTGATCTCCGCGATCTTCACCAGCTCCTTGCGCGACAGTCGCAGGTTGTCGCGGCGGCCGAACGAGTCGGCGCTGGGCAGCCCGTCGGCGGCCAGTGCGACCTTCGGCACGGTCGGCACCACGGGCTCGATCGGCGGCGGCTCCAACCCGCGGTCGATGGCGTCGAGGTGCTCGCCGATCACCTTGAGCGGCAGGTAGTGGTCGCGCTGCATCCGCAGCACGTAGCGGAGCCGCTCGACGTCCTCGGTCGAGAACTTCCGGTAGCCGGCGGGCGTCCGCTCGGGCTTGATCAGCCCCTTGTCCTCCAGGAACCGGATCTTCGGGATGGTGACTGTCGGGAAGTCCGGCCGCAGCTCGTCGAGCACCTGGCCGATGTTCATCCGCGCCCTCGGCGAGCCCGATTCCGGCAGGCTGGCCAAGGTCTCAGGCGCTCTCGTGCCCGGCGAAGAAGACCAGGCGGTACTTGCCGATCTGGACTTCGTCCCCGTCGGTGAGCTGCACCTTCTCGATCCGGTCGCGGTTGACGTAGGTGCCGTTGAGGCTGCCGACGTCGCTGACCGTGAACTGGTCGCCGGCCCGGTTGAACACCGCGTGCCGCCGCGACACGGTGACGTCGTCGAGGAAGATCTCGCTCTCCGGGTGCCGACCGGCGTTCACGACGTCCTGGTCGAGCAGGAAGCGGCTGCCCGCCCCCGGCCCCTTCTGTACGACGAGCAGCGCGTGCCCGACGGGCAACGCGTCGACCGCGGCTGCGTCGACGGGGTTGAGAGCGCGGTCGGAGGTCTCCACCTTGTCCGCGCCCGCGCCCATCTGGATCGTCGCGGTGGCCTCGCCGGTGGGCTCACCCGCGGCCGGGCCGGCCACCACCAGGCGGGTGCCGCACTGGGAGCAGAAACGGGCGTCGTCGGGGTTCTGCTTGCCACATGCAGTGCAGAACGGCATCAGTGCATCCTCCGGTCCGGTCGTCGCCCACCACCATCAGTCCCCCGCAAACCCTCAAGGCCGGGCTGAGGTTGATGGTTGTCCCGAACCTACCAGCCGGGCGTGGCGCCCGGACCGAAGCCCGCGAAGAGGCCGCCAGCTGCTCAGGTGTCGAGGGACGAGGCGTAGGCGT
Source organism: uncultured Actinomycetota bacterium (assembly GCA_963813615.1). Classification (GTDB taxonomy): domain Bacteria; phylum Actinomycetota; class Actinomycetes; order Propionibacteriales; family Nocardioidaceae; genus Nocardioides. The sequence goes on along the minus strand of CAWFAE010000008.1, from coordinate 23,363 downwards.
CGGAGCTCATCAGCCCGTCGATCTCGCTCGGATCGGTGGGCACCACCTCGAACAGCCAGCCGCCGCCGTACGGGTCGTTGTTGACCAGCTCGGGCGTCGCGTCGAGCGTCTCGTTGCGCGCCACGACCTCGCCGCCGACCGGTGCGTAGATGTCGCTCACCGACTTGGTCGACTCGAGCTCGCCGCAGGTGCTGCCGGACGCGACCGTCGCCCCCACCTCGGGCAGGGAGACGTAGACGATGTCGCCGAGCGCGTCCTGGGCGTAGTCGGTGATGCCGACCCGGACCGCGCCCTCGTGCTCCCCCGGGGAACGCAGCCACTCGTGCTCGGCGGTGTACTTCAGGTCCTCGGGGTACAAGAGCGTCTCCTCGGGTCGGCGGTGGTCCGGCGGCAGACTACTGCGGTTCGGCGAAGTCGGCCCGGGTCGGGTCGACGACGGACTCGATGTCGAGCGACCGCAGCTGGTCGACCTCCATCTCACCGCCGTCCTGCTCGACCTGGTAGCTCGGGCCGAGCCCGAAGGAGAGCGCCTGGTCCAGGGCGTCCGGCTCACCGATCGCGTCGATGACGTACGGCGGCTCCACCAGCGTCCCGTCGATCAGGAACCCGCCCTCCGCATCCTCGAACGAGGTCTGACGCCACGACCCTGACCTCACCGTTGAACTGCATCGCCTCTGCGTCGCTGGTGCGCAGCTCCTGCACCGTGTCCAGGATCGTGTCCAGCTTCACCTGGCCGGTGACCTCGGTGATCGTCACCCGGATCCCCGGCCCGGTCACCGGCACCAGGCCGGCCAGGATGCTCAGCGTGTTGGCCTCGGACTGCGCCTGCTCCAGGGCCGCCTCGCGCTGGTTGGTGTCGGAGAGCAGGTCGTCGCGGGTGCGCTCGAGCCGGCTGATGATCGGTCTCGGCGCGCTGGGTGGTGCCGGCGAGGCCGTTGAGGATGTCGATCAGGTCCTGCTCGCGCAGCCCCGCGAACGTGTCGTCCACGTCGTTGCTGCGCACCTGCGTGACGCCGGCGAAACCGACCAGCGCCAGCAGCACCGCGACCACGACCTGCTTGCGGCTCGGGCGACGCAGCGCGGACACCAGCTGCCGGCGGCCGCTGGGCGCCTCCTCGGGTACCGACGGGCTCAGGCATGGAACAGGTGCCTCCGGATGGCGGCGACGTTGGAGAAGATCCGGATCCCGAGGACCACGATGACCCCCGTCGACAGCTGGCCGCCGACGCCCAGCTGGTCGCCGACGTAGACGATGCCGGCCGCGATCACGACGTTGCTGACGAACGAGACGACGAACACCTTGTCGTCGAAGATCCCGTCCAGGTAGGCCCGGAGCCCGCCGAACACCGCATCGAGGGCAGCAACCACGGCGATCGGCAGGTAGGGCTCGAGCCCGATCGGCACGTCGGGCTGGAACACCAACCCGAGCAGGATGCCGACGAGCAGGCCAAGCTACGGCGATCACTCTGGTTCCTCCCCGGGAGCCGGCTCGTGGTCCTCACCCTCCACGCCGGCCCTGACCGAGCGCAGTCGAAGCAGCTGGTTGGGTGCCGACGGAAGTGAGATCTGCTCCTCATTGTCCATGTCGAAGGGCATGCCGTAGCGCCGGGTCAGCCCGTCGAAGGCCAGCCCGCTGGTCGTGTCGAAGAAGTTGGCCTGGAGCGAGCCCCGGTCCCCGATCGCGAGCACCGTGTACGGCGGCGCGATCCCCACGCTGTTGACCTCGATCGCGCGGCCGGACGTCCGGATGCTCGTCATCACGGTGACCCGCTGCCCGTTGACGGAGATGGCCTCCGCTCCCGCGCTCCAGAGGCCGTTGACCAGCAGCGCCAGGTCGTTGTCGCGGACGATGCCGTTCGTGTCCCCGGTGTCCGCGTCGTCCACGGTGACGCGCACTCCCTCGCCCTCGACGGCGACGAAGCCGGTCGCGACCTGGAGCCGCCCGAGGCGGGCCTCGACGGCTTCGACGCTCGCGGTGAGCGAGGTGAGCCGGTCACCGACGGAGCTGTTCCGGCTCGCGGAGGCGGGCGATCCGGTCCTGCTGCCTGGCCACCCGGTCCCGCTGGTTCTCGATCCGCTGGATCAGGGTGGCCCGGCCCGCGTCGTCGACGTCGGCGTTGCGGGAGGTCTGGACGGCGGCCGTGGAGACCAGCATGCCGAACACGGCGACGACCACCGCGGCCGTCACCCACGGGCGACCGACCCTCGGGCCGGCGAGGCCGGCCATCGCGCCGGTCGGCGGCCTGCCGGTAGTCCTCGTCGAGGGACTGCTGGGTGATCAGGGTCAGCAGCGGCATGGTGACCCGGGCCGGCAGGTCGGCCCGCTCCTCGGTGGGGGTCCGCTCAGGCATCGGGCACCGGAGCCCGGCGTTCGGTCGTGGCCAGCAGCTTGCGCACCTGCCAGGCGTACAGCACCCCGGCCCACCAGTAGAGCCCGATCCCCCAGAGCGCGAACGCCCACCCGAAGACCTGCGCCAGGGTCGCGACCACGCCCTCGCCGTCGCCGAGGAGGAGCAGCGGGAACGCATAGAGCAGGTTGAACGTGGCGGCCTTTCCGAGGAAGTGCACCGGTAGCGCGCTGTAGCCGCGGGTGCGCAGCAGCGGCACCAGACCCCACATCAGGAGGTCACGCAGCGGCAGCGAGACCGCCATCCACCACGGGATGATCTCGCGCAGCGCGAGGCCGAGGACCACGGCGAGGATGTAGAGCCGGTCCGCGACCGGGTCGAGGATCTGCCCCACCACCGACTGCTGGTTCAGCTTGCGCGCCAGCCAGCCGTCGAGGAAGTCCGTGACGCCGGCGACCATCAGGACCACCAGGGCCCAGCCGTCCTCCTCCGGGCCCAGGACCAACCACAGGAAGAGGGGTACGCCGGCCAGGCGCAGGGCGCTGATCAGGTTGGGCAGCGTCCACACGCGATGGGTGCGTGTCTACGTCGTCTGCCACGGTCGCCACCTTAGTCGGCGTCTCCAGCACCGTCGTCGGAGGACGCGCCAGACCGGCACTAGGGGGATTCCTCGAGGTGCGCGGCGTCGCGGATCTCCCCCACCAGCTCCTCGATCACGTCCTCCATGGTCACCAGACCGAGGGTGGCCGCCGTCGCCGTCCACCACCCGGGCCAGGTGGGAGCCCTCTGCGCTGCAGCGTCTCCAGCGCCTCGTGCAGGGGCTCGTCGGTGCGGACGGTGGCGAACGGCCGGATCCACTTGTCCTCGATCGGGGCGATCCGGCGCCGCTCGTCGGTCTCGAGAACGTCCTTGATGTGCAGGTAGCCGAGGAACTCGCCGTCCTCGGCGGTGACCGGGAACCTGCTGAAGCCGGTGGCCGCGCACAGCGCCTCGACGTCGGCCGGGGTGGAGCCGCGGAGCACGTTGGTCAACGTGTGGGGCGGCATCAGCACGGTCGACACCGTCTTCTCGGTGAAGCCGAGCGCGCCGGCGAGCCGGTCGTACTCCTCCTCCTCGATCAGGCCCTCGCCCCGCGACTCCTCCACCAGGGCGGCGACCTCCTCGCGCGTGTAGGAGCTGCTGACCTCGTCCTGCAGCTTCACGCCGAACAGGCGGAGCACCCCGGAGGCGACCAGGTTGATCACCACCACCACCGGACGGAGCACGGTGACGAAGCCCCAGATGCCGGGCGCCAGCACGAGGGCGGCGCGATCCGGCCCGGCCAGCGCGATGTTCTTCGGGATCATCTCGCCCAGCACCACGTGCAGGTAGACGACGACCGCCAACGCGATCGCGAACGAGATCGGGTGCAGCAACCCCTCCGGCACGTTCATGGCTTCGAGCACCGGATCGATGAGATGCGCGACGGCCGGCTCACCCACCGCGCCCAGCAGCAGCGAGCACACGGTGATGCCGAGCTGGTTGACCGCGATCACCAGCGAGATGTTCTCCATCGACCGCAGCGCCAGCTTGGCCATCCGCGAACCCGCCTCGGCCCGGGGCTCGATCTGGCTGCGCCGGGCGGAGATCATCGCGAACTCCGAACCCACGAAGAAGGCGTTGCCGAGAAGGAGCAGTACGGCGAGCGCCGAGGGCGGTCGGGGCGTTCATCGCTGTCCTCCGGTCCGTCGAGCAGGCTGAGGTCGACCCGGTCGACCCGGAGCCCGTCCATGTACTCGACGGTCAGCACGGCGAGCCGCTCGCGCGGCTCCTCGGGATCGCGCCGGTCGGGCACCGGGACCTCCGCGATGTCGCCGGGCTCGGGAACCCGGCCGAGCACCTTGAGCACGAGACCCGCGATGGTGTCGTAGTCCTCGCTCTCGGGGAGCTCGATTCCGGTGAGGTCCTCGACCTCGTCCGGCCGCAGCAGCCCGGAGAGCGCCCAGCTGCCGTCCCGCCGCTGCCGGGCGCGAGCGCCGAGCCGGTCGTGCTCGTCGGCGATGTCACCGACGATCTCCTCGATCACGTCCTCGAGGGTGACGATGCCGGCGTGCCCGCCGTACTCGTCGAGCACGACCGCGAGCTGGAAGCCGTCCTTGCGCAGCAGCGCCAGCAGCGGGTCGAGCCGCAGGGAGTCGGGCACCACGATCGGCTTGACCATCAGGTGCTTGACCTTGGTGGTGGCGCGCTCGTGGACCGGCAGGGCCACGGCGTTCTTCACGTGCACCGTGCCGATCACGGTGTCGTCGTCGTCGAGCACCGGGAAGCGGGAGTGACCGGTCTCGCGGGCCAGCTCGATCACGGCGAGCGCCCGGTCGTTCACCTCCAGGCTGCGCGTGCGCACCCGCGGCGTCATGATCTCGCCGGCGTTGCGGCTGCCGAACTCCACCGAGCGCTCCATCAGCTCAGCGGTGTCCGGGTCCAGGGTGCCCACGTTGGCCGAGCGCGAGATCAGCGAGGCGAGCTCGGTGGAGCTGCGCGCGGACCGCAGCTCCTCCTGCGGCTCCAGGCCCAGACGGCGTACGGCGGCGTTCGCCGAGCCGTTGAGCAGCCTGATCGGCACCCTGTTGAGCGAGGTGAACCAGCGCATCGGGCGTTGGGTGACCCGGGCGGTGGCCATCGGCAGCGCGACGGCGAGGTTCTTGGGCACCAGCTCGCCGAAGAGCATGGTCAGGAAGGTGCTCAGGCCCAGGCCCAGCGCGAGCGCGGTCGGGTGCACCGCACCCTCCGGCAGCCCCATCGCCTCCAGTGGGTCGTCGACGAGCTCGGCGATGGCGGGCTCGGCGAGGAAACCGATACCGAGGTTGGTGACCGTGATGCCGACCTGGGCACCGGACAGCTGGGTCGACAGCGAGCGGATCGCGACCAGGACGCCGCGTGCCGCGACGTCCCCCTCCTCCGCGGCGCGCTCGACCTGCTTGCGGTCGACGGTGACGAACGCGAACTCCGCGGCCACGAACACGCCGCAGATCGCGATCAGCAACACCGAGATGCCGAGCAGGATCCAGGGCGTCATCGGCGGCCTGCGATGCCCATGTGCCACACGTGCGAGTGACTACTTTGAGAGCCGTCCATCGGGCGCTTCTCGGGGTCCTTTGCCATGCCGGGGTCGGAGACGATCACTGTACTGGCAGAGCCCAGTCCCGAAGACCAGCGGTCGCTACGGTCGCCCCATGACGATCCGCGTCGTGCAGTGGGCCACCGGCGGGGTCGGCCGGGCCGCCATCGAGGGGATCCTCCTGCATCCCGAGCTCGACCTGGTCGGGTGCTACGTGCACTCCGATGCCAAGGACGGCGCCGATGTGGGGACGCTCGTCGGTGCGGAGCCGCTCGGGGTGGCCGCCACGTCCAGCAAGGACCGGATCCTCGCCCTGGACGCCGACTGCGTCGTCTACTCACCGCTGATGGCCGACATCGACGACGTCACGGCCCTGCTCCGCTCCGGCAAGAACGTCGTCACCCCTGTCGCGTGGATCTATCCCGGCGCGAAGCAGCGAGCCCTGCTCGAGGAGGCCTGCCGGGAGGGCGGCACCACCCTGCACGGCACCGGCGTCAATCCCGGCGGGATCCCCGACCTGCACCCGTTGATGTTCTCCGCCCTCAGCTCGGGGGTCCGGTTCGTCAGGGGTGAGGAGTTCTCCGACATCCGCAGCTACGACGCCCCCGACGTGGTCCGCCACATCATGGCGTTCGGCGCCACTCCCGAGGAGGCCAGGTCGGGTCCGATGCTGGGCCTGCTCTCCGCCGGCTTCGAGCGGTCGGTGCGCATGTGCGTCGACGTACTCGGCTTCTCCCCCGACGCGGAGATCCGCGCCGATCTCGAGCTGGCCGTCGCGACCGCCCCGATCGACTCGCCCATCGGGGTCATCGAGCCCGGTCAGGTGGCCGGGCACGCTTCGTCTGGGAGCCGTGTCGCGACGAGGTGGTGGTGCGGTCGCCGTCAACTGGCTGATGGGCCAGGAGCACCTGGATCCGGCCTGGACCTTCGGGCCGCAGGGCGAGCGCTTCGAGGTGGAGGTCCGTGGCGATCCGGACACGTTCGTGACCATCAAGGGGTGGCAGCCGCCCACCGTGGCCGAGGGGTTGGAGCGCAACCCGGGCATCGTCGTACCGCCATGCACTGCGTGAACTCGGTCCCGGCCGTGTGCGCGGCCGAGCCCGGGGTGAAGACGTACGTCGACCTCCCCCTCGTCGCCGGGCGGGCGCACCCCGACCTGGCCTGATCCAAGCGCGCTGCAACCGATGAGTCCTCGGCGTCGTCTCAGTCTGTACAGATGACGACCGAGGAGGTGGAAGCGATGTCCCGGCAGGTAGCCCGCGCAGCAGACTCGGCGGTGCAGCGGATCGCGGACGCCACGATCTGGCTCCTCTTCCGTCTCAACGGCGTGCGTTCCTGACGTCACGCGTCCGCAGTCAGGCCTCGAGCTCGACGACGTACGCGTTCGTGGTCGGAGAGCCGCTTGCCGCCGTCGACCGCCTCGACCTGCTCGGCACCGATCAGCACCCACTCCTTGGGGACCGCGATGTGGTCGATGCTCCGCTCGCCGCGGTAGGCGTCGAGGTCGGCGGTCGGCACCTGGAGACCCAGCCCGTCGAGCACCGTGAAGATGTGCTCACGCCCTTCCCGGCTGCCGACGTGGTCGGTGCCCTCGAGGGCGTGGTTCCAGTCACCGCCCCAGATCACGGGCGGGCGCAGCCTGGCGATCGGCGCCACGGCCTCGGCAGTCTTGTCCGCGTGCCGCTCCCCCACCCATGGACGAGCGTTCCCACACGATCGCCAAGCCAGCAGGGAGCTGCAGCAAGTCGACGCCGTCGACCACCACCATGGCCGCAGCGGTGTGCGTGTCGGGGTACCCGATCTGGGCGCCACGCTGAACACACCGGCCCAGAACCGGTCCGGCGCCATCAGCCCGTACGTCGTCCGCCTGCGCAGCCCGGGGCGCGGGTCTCGTGGTGTAGCTCGTCAGGAGCAGGACGTCGCACTCGAGCGACGTGAGGAACTCCGCGCGCGCATCGGATCAGCGCCCGGCGAGGTTCCAGGTGCCGATGTGCATGCGACCAGTGTGACCTTCCGAGGAGCGCCTGTCGCAGAGTGCGAGTGTTTGGTCACGTCTTTCTGGTGATCAGCGTCCGACCGGGTCGGCGAGGCCCTCCCCCACCAGCGCCAGCGGCGCGAACACCTCCAACGGCTCGGCCTTGCCCTTGAGCGGCACCGTGCCCCGGGAGACCACCGGCAGCCGGCGGAGCAGCAGCCGCTTGGTGGCCTCGGTGATGAGCACGTCGTCGCCGGTCTGTCGGGTGGCCGCCTCGACCCGGGCGGCCACGTTGACGGCGTCCCCGATCACGCTGAAGTTGAGCCTGCCCGGCGCCGCCGATCGAGCCGGCCACCACCCGGCCGGAGTTCACCCCGGCGGCCACCCGGAGCCCGGCATCGCCACGGTTGACCGCTGCCACGATGTCGCACGCGGCCCCGACCGCCCGGTCGGCGTGGTCGGGGTAGGCCTCCGGCGCCCCGAAGACCGCCAGCAGGCCGTCGCCGATGAACTTGTCCACATGGCCGCCATGCCGGTCCACGATCGGCACGATCACCTCGAACATCCGGTTCAGGGTGGCCACCACCTGGGTGGCCGCCGCACTCTCGGCGTACGACGTGAACCCGCGGATGTCGCAGAACATGATCGACACGTCGACCTCGACACCCTCCTCGGGGAACTGCCCGGACAGGATCAGCGCGGCGACCTCCTTGTCCATGTAGGTCCCGAACGCCTCCCGCATCTGCTCGCGCTCCTCGAGACCGAGCGCCATCAGGTTGAAGTCGTGGGCGAGCTCGCCGAGCTCGTCGCTGGTCGTGACCGGCACCCGTGCCGTGAGGTCGCCGGCCTGGACCCGCGCCAACGCGGTGCGGACCCGGCCGATCGGCTCGGTGATGTTCTGCGCGAGCAGCACGGAGAGCTCCTGCGACAGAACAGACCGATGGCCAGGGCCGCCACCACACCGAGGACCAGGTCGTCGGAGCCGTTCCGGTCGCCGACCAGCGTCGCGACCAGGATCCCCGTGGCGGCGGTGTACGTCGGCAGCCCGACCCGGATCCGCTTGCTCACCGGCAGCCCGTGCCGCTCGAACGGGAAGTCGTCGGGCAGCGTCTCGGCGATGTCCCTGACCAGCGGCCGCGCCAGCATCTCCCCTGCCGAGTAGCTGAGCACGGTGGCGTACACGGCCGGGATCAGGCAGGCCAGCAGCATCACGAAGAACGCGTGCCAGGGCAGGTCGAGCACGACCACGGTGAGCGCGCACGTCGGGAGCACCACCGAGGTGTTCACCCACCCGGTGCTGCTGCGGTACTGCCGGAGCGTGAGGGTGGTGGCCGCCTCCCAGGCGGTGACCGTCTCGGCCGCGCTCGGTGCCTCCGTGGCCCGCCAGCTGGTGATCGCGTTGTAGGCGGGCATCGCCTTGAGGCTCGCCCACAGCACCGCCGCCACCGTGAGCGCGCAGGCGACGCCGGCGATCAGCACGACGTCGGACACCGCCGAGTCGTAGTAGGAACAGATCACCGCGACGGTCAGCAGCACCACGCCGATGGACACGCCTGCCTGGCCGGCGACGAACACCAGCCAGTAGCGCGATTTTCAGACGCGCGTACAGCCACCCCACGACGCGGTCGAGCACACCCCGAGTGTGACGCACCGAGGAGCAGGCCGCACCCCTGACCGGCCGGATCGAGCGTCAGGAGCATGACCGCCGGCAGCAGGATGACGACCTGGGGTCAGGGGGATGGCTCGGTGCGTCGTACGTCGAGCAGCTCGAGTCCCAGGGACTCGATCAGGTCGAGTACGCCGTGCAGGGCGGCCTGATCGGGGATCTGGCCCTGGAGCAGCGTCTGCGTCGGTGTGACGGACACGCTCAAGCCCTCGAAGGCCTCGGCGATCGATGGACCGACTCGGCCCCTGACGGTGATCTCGTAGTGCGTTGGTTTCATGCACTCAGCGTCTTGTCACACGTATGACGGGTCATCGCACGATGCGGATGACGAGGGTGAGGCCCCGTCTCAGTGACTACGGCGCGCGGGGGCCAGAAGTCCCAGGGCCCGCCCCTGCTGGACCGCCTCGGCACGCGTGTGGACGTCGAGCTTCGCGTACAGCTTGCGCATGTGGGTCTTGACCGTGTGCACCGACAGGAACAGCTCGTTGCCGATCTCCGCGGCGGTCAGGTTGGTGGACAGGAAGCGGAGTACGGCGAGCTCGCGCTCCTTCAGTGGCTCCTGGAGGGTGCTGGGGGCTGCCGTCGCCTCGGGCTCCTCCCCTGCCAGCAGGTCGCGGAGCACCTGGAGGTGGGCGCCATGGGCCGTGCGGTGCGTGGGGTGCTCGTCCAGCAGCTCGCGCACGCCCGGGATGGTCAGTGCCATCCCAACCCGCCCGTCCGGCTCCGAGAGAGCGAGTGCGTTCTCGGTGCTGCGCTCGGCCCCCTCCTGGTCTCCGAGGGCGCGCCGGGCCATCGCGTCGAGCAGCCAAGTCTCGATCCGGAAGTTCACGTGGAACACGGGCGCCTCGCCTGCGTGGACCGGCGCGACCGCCGACAGGGCCCCGTCGTGGTCATCGAGACTCAGCGAAAGGCGGGCGGCGAGGTTGCACCACTCGGCCGAGTTCGGCGCGCCGGATAGGGCCTCACGCACGGTGTCGGTCTCGCCCATCGCGAGCCGGGCGCGCAACTGCCAGGGTCGTTCGATGGCCGCCAGCACGTGCGGCGCGCGCAGCACTTCGACCAGCCGCTCGCCGTCCCGGAACGCCGCAAGCGCGTCCTCGTAGCGTCCGCGGCTCATCGCGAGCATCCCCTGGACATGGCGCAGGCCGACGCTGGCCGACGGCTCCGGCGCCCGGTCCATGATCGGTATGGCGCGCTCGAGCCACTCCTCGCCCTCGGCGAAGACACCGCGTTCGATCAGGGTCGCCGCGAGACCCATGTACGCGATGCCGGCGAGCGGGTGCGTCGTCCAGCCCACGCGCTCGGCCACCGCGATCGCGTCGCGCAGGTGACGCTCACCGACGCCGAGCCGCTCGGTCAGCGTCGCCACGTTGCCCAGCCCGGTGAGGCAGCCGATCTCCACGTAAGGACGGCCGATGGTGCGGCCGAGTGCGAGCCCGCGCTCCAGGTCGTCCTCGGCGCCCTCGAACTGGAGGGTCCACGCCTTTGTGACCCCGAGGTTGAGGCGCGCCAGGCCCTCCAGGTCGGTGCCTCCCTGCCCGGCGGTGCCCAGATGCTCCTCGAGCGTGCTGCCGGCCTCGTCGACGACGTCCTCGACCCCGCCGAACTGGCGGGCGCGGAACAGCCGCACCGTCGCCAGCGCGGTCTCGGCGCGGGCCCGCCGGGACGCCGGAACTGCACCGATGGTCTCGCGCGCCACCGCGATCAGCGCGTCGGCCTCCGCCCAGCGTGAGTGCCCGAGCCGGTCCGCAGCAACCATCGCCGCGACCTCCGCGTCCCCATCCACCAGCGTGCCGGGGATCCCCTCGAGCATGGTGCTCAGGGTCGCCTCCTCCCCGTCCAGCAGCAGCTGCACCCAGTGCCGGCCGAGCAGCTCGCACGCCAGCTCCCAGTCACCGGCCAGCCGGGCGTGGTGAATCGCCTCGACCGGCTGCCCGTGATCGGCGAACCACGTCGCGGCGCGGCGATGGAGCTCGTCGACCTCGCCCGGCAGCTCGCGGCGCAGGTCGAGCCGCAACAGGTCCAGGAGCAGGTGGTGGTAACGGAACCAGGTCCGGGCGACGTCCCCGGCCACCACGAGCGCGTTCGCCTCCGCGAGCTCGTGGAGCAGCCGGTCGCCGTCGCTCCTCCCGGTGAGGAGGTCGGCGAGCTCGCCGTTGACCCGTTCCACGATGCAGGTGCGCAGCAGCAGGTCCCGCACCTCTGGCGGCTGCCTCAGCAGCACCTCCCCGAGCAGGTAGTCCGCGATGGTGCGCTCACTGCCCGCGAACTCGGCCACGAACTGGCCCGGGGACTCGTGTCGCGTCAGCGACATCGCTGCCAGTCTGAGTCCGGTGGCCCAGCCCTCCGTTCGCTCATGAAGGCTGGCCACCTCGCTCCGCGGCGACGCTCACGCCGGCTCCCTCGAGGAGTTCCCCGGCCTCGTCCGCAGTGAACTCGAGGTTCGCGGCGCGGATCTCGGTGAGCTGGCCGGCCAGCCGCAGGCGGTGCAGACCGAGCTTCGGGTCGCGGCGGGTGAGGAGGCAGAAGCGCAGCCGATGGCGGCGCGCCCGCCAGGAGGGACTCCAGGCCGTGGAGGAGCTCCGGGGAACGAGAGGTGGTGGACATCGTCGAGGACGAGGGTGAGCGGCTTGTCGAGATGCCGGAAGCCCTCGAGCAGGTGTCCGAGCAGATCGCCCGGAGCCGCCTGCGGTGACGGCACGAGGGTCGCGAGCCCGGAGTCGGCCCCGACCGCGCCCGACTCGCGGATCGCGTCGAGCACCTGACCCCAGAAGTGGGTCTCGTCGGTCTCGTCGCGGCGGATGTGGACCCACGCCGCAGTGGGACCGCGGCTGTCCAGCCAGGATCGCACCAGCGTGGTCTTCCCGCTCCCCGGCGGGGCGGAGACCAGCGTGACCGCGCCGAGCGCCCCCTGGTCCAGCAGGTCGAAAAGCCGCGAACGGATGACCAGCCCGGACGCGTGGGCGTCACGGGCGGTGGCCGTCGGCTCGGAGGGAGCGCTCTGTGTGGTGGCCATGGTCGCCCCCCTTGTCAGGGTGTCAGCACGCTAGTGCGCGCACCGATCAGCGCAGCAAGCCAAACGGCCGGGCCGGGCATGATGCCCGGCCCGGCCCGCAGGTCAGACGAGGACCGGCTCTGCGGTCTCGTCGACCTCGGCCTCGACGACCTGGATCTCGTCGTCGGTCCGCTTCGCCCCGGGCCGGCAGGAACGCCAGGGCGATCAGGGCACCGACGAGGGCGACCGCCGAGGCGATGTCGGTCGTCGTCCCCATCGCGGCCACGAACGCCTGGTCAGCGGAGGAGACCAGGCCGCTCGCCGAGTCCCCGATCCCCGCGGCCACCATGTGCGCCCCGTCGACGCTGTCGGCGCTGGCCGTCGGCGGCCTCGGGAGGCAGGCCGTCCGTGGAGCCCTCCATGCCGCCGGCGTACTTGCTGGCGAGGATGCTGCCCAGTACCGCGACGCCGAGGGTTCCCCCGAGCTCGCGCAGCACGTCGTTCATCGCCGAGCCGACGCCAGCCTTCTCCTTGGGAAGCGCTCCCATGATGGCCTCCGTGGCCGGGGTCATCGCGATCGCCATCCCGAAGCCCATGACCACCGAGGGCCAAAGGCGACCAGGTTGTAGCCCGAGTCGAGGTCGGCGCGGGACAGGATCTGCAGCCCGGTCGCGACGACGAGCAGCCCGCCGGCCACCGCGATCTTCGTGCCCAGGCGCTCGGACAGAGCGACCGCGGCGCGGGAGCCGATGATCAGACCGACGGCGACCGGGATCATCCGGATGCCCGCCTCGAGGGCGGTGTATCCCAGGACCGTCTGCAGGTACGTCGTCGACATGAACACCGTGCCCATCAGGCCGAAGAAGACCAACATCACCGACAGGCTCGCGGCGCTGAAGCGGAGGTTGCGGAAGATCTCGATGTCGAGCATCGGCTGACGGGCCCGGCGCTCCCACGCGAGGAACGCGGCGATGACCACTCCACCGGCAACGAAGGCCCCGAGGATGGTCGGATCGGTCCAGCCACGCTCGGAGGCCTCGATGAGCGCCCACACCACGGTGGTCAGACCGACGATCGAGAGGACGACGCCGGGGAAGTCGATCCGCGGGGATCTCCGGGTCACGCGACTCGGGGACCAGGATCTTGCCGGCGACGAGCGCCGCGATCACGATCGGGATGTTGACCAGGAACACGCTCTGCCAGCTGAAGTGCTCGAGCAGCAGCCCGCCGACGATGGGCCCGAGGGCCACCCCGAGTCCGGAGACCGCCGGCCCAGGCGGCGATCGCCTTGGGGCGCTCGTCCTCCGGGAAGATGTTGGTCAGGATCGACAGGGTGGCGGGCATGATCGCCGCGGCCCCCACACCCATGAGGGCGCGGGCCGCGATCAGCTCCTCGAGCGCTGCCGGACAGCGCCGCGAGCACGGAGCCGCCGCCGAAGATCAGCAGGCCGAGGAACAGCCACTTGCGCCGGCCGAACCGGTCTCCGAGCGTCCCGCCCACGAGCAGCAGGCCGGCGAAGACGAGCAGGTAGCTGTCCACGATCCACTGCGCGTCGCTCGTTGTCAGCGTTGAGGTCGGACCTCAGCGAGGGCAGGGCGACGTTGAGGATCGTGTTGTCGATGGTGATGATCAGCAGGCTGGCGGCCAGGACGGCCAACGCTTGCCAGCGTCGTGCGTACGGTTCGGGTTGCGTGGACATATGCGTTCCTTTGTGAGGATCGGGCGCCCGGGCGGCCGGTAGGCCCGCTGGGGCTGGTTGACGCGTGTCACGCTCCCCGCGATGCGTGTGGTGGGTCATCGCACGATGCGTGTGACGAGGGGTGACCCGGGTGCGCCGCGTTCGTTGGACCGGACATGACGTCCCTGCCCCGGGCGCGCCGCGCGGTCGTCGGCGCGGGTCTGCTCCTCGGCCTCGCCCTGGCGCCGACCAGTGCGGCCCCGGGCGGGGTGATCCCGATCCCGACGACCCGCTGCCGGGCGGTCCGGCGTACGTCGGTGCGCCTGCGGTCCCGCACCCGGTCTCCGCGCCACGGCCGCCGCAGCACCCGTTCCTGGCTCCGGACCCCGGCAACAACATCCACAACGACGCCTACCAGACCGACGCCTACCGCGGTCCCGGGCCGTTGGGCATCTCATCGGCCGGTGCGGTCGACCCTCCAGGTCGCCGAGTGCGCCAGCCTCACGTTCGACCGCCGGGGCCGGCTGGAGACGGTCTGCGTCGGCGTCGCACGGCCCGACCCTGAAGCTGTTCGACCCCGCGACGCTGAAGCAGCTGGCGTCGTACCGGCTGCCCAACCGTCGGCTCGGCGTCGACGTCTTCACCGACTTCTCCGGCGGCGGCTACTTCTACCTCGACCACCGCGACCGCGCGGTGATCCCGACCGACACCAGCCACATCCGCGTGGTCGGGCAGAACCGCGCGGGCACGGCTTCGTGCTCCGGCGCGACTACGACCTCACGCGCGCGATGGCGCGCGACGACAAGATCGTCTCGGTGCTGCCCGCCTGGACGGGTGGCTGTGTTCGTCACCGAGCGCGGCTGGTCGGCGCGATCGACCCGGCTCCGGCGCGGTGCGGGTGCTCCCGCTCGGCGAGACCATCAGAACTCGTTCGCCGTCGACGAGACCGGCGGCATCTACGTCGTCACCACCGCGGCGCTCTACCGGCTGGACGCTGGTCGCGGACGCCGCCCGACGTGACGTGGCGCGAGGCCTACCCCAACGTCGGCACCACCAAGCCGGGCCAGACCTCCCCCGGGTCCGGCACCACGCCGACCCTGATGGACGGCGAGCTGGGTCGCGATCACCGACAACGCCGACCCGATGAACGTCGTGGTCTACCGGCGCGCCACCGGGGTGACCGGCGACCGCGAGGTCTGCTCGGTGCCGGTCTTCGAGCAAGGGCGCCAGCGCCACCGACAACTCGCTGATCGCCGCCGGCCGTGCGCTCGTCGTCGACAACAACTACGGCTACCGCGGGCCGGTCCGAGCATCCTCGGGAGCATCACCACCCCGGGGATCGAGCGGGTGGACATCGATGCCGACGGCCGGGCTGCCACCGGGTCTGGAGCAACGACACCGAGCGGTCGCCGTCCGCGGTGCCCAAGCTGTCGCTCGCCAACGGCCTGGTCTACACCGTCACGAAGGACCGCAAGGGACTCGTCGACTCCGTGGTACCTGAGCGCACTCGACTTCCGGACCGGCGACGCGGTCTTCGAGCGGCGGTACGGCACCGGCTTCGGCCACAACGTCAACTACGCGCCGGTCAGCCTGGGGCCGGACGGCGCGGCGTACGTCGGCGTCCTCGGCGGGCTGGTCAGGATCGCGGACGCAACCCCCTAGTCGCCGCTAGGCTCCCCGCACGCCGCCGGGTGTCGGCGCCGAGAGAGGTGACGACATGGAGCGCATTCTGGGCCTGATCGTGCTGGTGGTGGCCGGGGTCCTGAGCCTTCCGTTGGCCGCTGCGGCCTTCGACAAGCAGGGGTCGGAGAACTGGATCCTCCCGGTCCAGCTCGGCGGCATGGCCGTGATCGGCGCGCTTGTGGGCATCGCACTCCCCGGCCTGACCGGCGCCGAGACGTCCGGACGTCGTGCCCTGCTGGGCGCCGCGATCGGGGTTGGCATGGCGCTGGCAGGCGTCCTGATCTTCTTCCTGCTGCTGAACGGGTTCGACGGCGCCTGAGCGCCCCGGGCCTGACTCAGGCCACGCCCGGGAAGTAGTGCACGCTGTGGTTCCGCCCGGCCGCCTTGGCCCGGTAGAGCGCGGCGTCGGCGTACCCGATGGTGCGCTCGAGGTCGTAGCCGTCCTCGACGGTCGCGATGCCGTAGCTCACCGTGGGAAGCCGGACCTTCTCGCTCTTCGCCGCTTGCAGCATGGCGTCGTCGATGGCGTCGGTGACCTTGGTGGCCCGGTCGGCGCTGGCCCCCGCCAGCAGGATGATGAACTCCTCGCCGCCGTACCGCCCGACCAGGTCCGACGACCGCACCGCGGTGGTGCACGCGTCGGCGAACGTGGCGATGGCGTGGTCGCCCGCGAGGTGACCCAGCTCGTCGTTGATCTGCTTGAAGTGGTCGAGGTCGGCCAGGATGAGCTGGCACTCGACGCCGTTCCGGATCGTCTCCTGGACCTCCTCGGTCGCGAGCCGCAGGAACTCGGTGCGGTTGAGCAGGCCGGTGAGTCCGTCGCGGGTGGCGGTCTCGCGCAGAGCCGCGGTCTGCTGCTCGTTGCTGAGCGTCGACATGCTGAACGAGACGGTGGCCAGCAGCACTGTCGAGATCAGCGTCGTTGCCTGGCCGCCGAACCAGGTCGAGAACAGCGGGTCGGTCCAGCCCACCGCGAGGAAGACCACCCACCTGCCGAAGTAGTAGGCGGCTACCAGTGCGCAGCCCACGCTCATCGACCGCAGTGCGAGCCGATAGGTCTCGCTGTCCGACGTGGCCCCCGGCGAGTAGGCCCGCTGCTGCCGGAACAGCTCGGTCGCCGCCATCCCGAGCAGCACCCACATCGCGCCGAGGTAGAACGGACCACCGGCCCAGATGTTGCTGGCCGGTTCGTCGATCGCCGAGAACACAGCCACCACGGCGGGCGCGATCGCAACCTGCCACCAGGGCGGGCTCGCGGTCCACAGTGACCGGGCACCTGCCCAGACGCAGGCAGCGCCGGTGACGACGAAGAAGTTGGCGAGCGGGTTGGCCCACACCTGGTGGACCGTGCCGTTGAAGAGGTAGAGCGAAGCCCCGGGGACGAAGAGCGCAAGCGATGCGCACCACCACGCGGAGTACGGCGATCGAGTGCTGCGGTACGTCACGAAGTAGAAGAGCGCCAACATCGTCAGCGCGACCACGCCAAAGGCGACGCGCAAGCTCGGTGTATCCAGCATCTTGTCCCCCAGCAGCCATGCTTCGGTTCGCCGAAAGTCTGGCAGCGATCCCTGGGTGCTGACCGCCGAATCGGGTCGAACTAGGGCAGCGGGGGGTGACAAATGGCCGATCGGTCAGATTCCCGTGAAAGTCCGGCGAAGACGGGGCCGGATGCCTACCGTCGCGACATGGGACGGGGACGATTTCAAAGGATGAGTGGCGCCTTCGTGGCGACCGTGACGGTCGCCGCGGCAGCCCTTCTCTGGTATGCCGTGGTAGCGGCCGAGTCGGACGCCACCGGCCCCTCCGAGGGGGTTCTGTTCGGCGTCTGGCATGTCTTCTACGACGTGGAGCGTGCCGGCGGTCGCGGTGCTGGTCGCCGCTGTCGCCGTCGCGCTGCTGGCTGCGGGTGGGCTGGCCCTGTTGGAATGGCGGATCACCACGATCTCGCGTCGCTCGACGAGCTCGCGCGCCACTCCGCTGGCACCCCGGATCGTGATGGAGAAGACCCGTGGCGAGTTCGCCGGCCCGGTGACCGTGACCGTGCTCGTGCCGGCGCACAACGAAGAGGCGTCGCTGCCGGACGACCCTCGACGTCGCTGCGGCGCAGACCCGCCCCGCGGAGCGGGTGATCGTGGTGGCCGACAACTGCACCGACGCGACCGGTCGCCCTGGCAGAGGCGGCAGGTACCGAGGTCATCGAGACCGTGGGCAACACGCGACAAGAAGGCCGGTGCCCTCAACCAGGTGCTCGCGCCGGTGTTGCCCGGCCTCGGCGACAACGACGTGGTCATGGTGATGGACGCCGACACCGCGCTCGACGCGGGTTCCTCGCGGTGGCGTGCGGCGCTTCACGGAGGACCGCGCGCTGATGGCGGTCGGCGGCCTGTTCCACGGCGAGGCCGGCCACGGCCTGATCGGTCAGCTCCAGCGCAACGAGTACACCCGCTACGAGCGCGAGGTCCGCCGCCGGCGCGGTCGGGTGTTCGTGCTCACCGGGCACCGCTCGTTTTCCGAGCACGCGCGCTGCGCACCGTCGCCGACAGCCGGGGCCGCTCGTCCCCGGCGTCCACGGCGAGGTCTACGACACGCTCGGCCCTGACCGAGGACAACGAGCTGACGCTCGCGATCAAGTCGCTGGGCGGACTGATGGTCTCGCCGCGCGAGTGCCCCGTCGTGACCGAGCTGATGCCCACCTGGCGCACGCTGTGGGGCCAGCGCCTGCGGTGGCAGCGCGGTGCGCTGGAGAACCTCGGCGCCTACGGGTTGACCCGGCAGACGTTCCGCTACTGGGCCCAGCAGCTGGGCATCGGCTACGGCGTCATCGCGCTGCGTCGTTCATGCTGATGATGCTCGTGATGGCGCTCGCGCTCGACCATTGGGTGTGGTTCCCGTTCTGGCTCGGTCTCGGCGCCGTCTTCATGGTCGGAGCGGATCGTGACTGTCTGGCAGGCCGGATGGCGTGCCCGGCTGCTGGCCGTGCCGCTGCTCCCGGAGCTGCTGTACGACCTCTTCCTCGACGCGGTCTACGTCAAGGGCGTGCTCGACATCTCCCTGGGCCGGACGGCGACCTGGAAGCACGTCGCCCCGACCCGCTCGACCCAGGCGGTCGGCAGATGAGCGTCCAAGCCGTCCTCAGCCTGCTGCCCTCGTCACTCTTGTCGACCGACGCATTCCGCATCCTCGCCGCGTTCGTGGCCATCAACACGATCATGTACGCCGCGGTCACGGTGTCGAAGCTGGTGCCGAAGGTGAACCCGGCAGCGCTACGCCGAACGCACTACCAGCGGTCCGAGACACGGAGTATCTACCCCGACGGGCCGCACTGAGCGGACGCTCGGCACTCGTTTCCGCCACGAGCCCGGGACGATCTCCCCTTCCCCGCACGGCCGTTCCCGGTGGACGATCATCCGTGAGCACCTACGTGCACGACTTCGCCGAGGGCAGCATGCGGGAGAAGGACCTGCTGGGCGGGAAGGGCGCCAACCTCGCCGAGATGACGAACCTCGGCCTCCCGGTGCCCCCGGGCTTCACCATCACGACCGAGGCATGCCGCCACTACCTCGAGCACGGCGTCCGAGCCCGAGGACCTCGCCGACGAGGTCGCCCGGCACCTCGCCGACCTCGAGCAGGCCATGGGACGGAACCTCGGCGACCCGGAGGACCCGCTTCTGGTGTCGGTGCGCTCCGGGGCGAAGTTCTCGATGCCCGGCATGATGGAGACGGTCCTCGACATCGGGCTGAACGACGCCTCCGTGCACGGCCTGGCCCGGCAGAGCGACGACCCGCGCTTCGCCTTCGACTCCTACCGTCGGCTGCTGCAGATGTTCGGCAGCACCGTGATGGGCGTCCGCTCCGATGCCTTCGCCGCGATCCTCGACGAGGTCAAGGAGGAGCGCGGCGCTCCCCAGGACGTGGACCTCTCCCACGAGGACCTCGAGCACCTGGTCGGCCGTTACCAGGAGCTGATCGAGAAGGAGGCGGGACGCCCGTTCCCCCAGGACCCGCGCGACCAGGTGGACCTCGCGGTGCGGGCGGTCTTCGACTCCTGGAACACCGAGCGGGCCGTGCTCTACCGCCGCCAGGAGGGCATCCCGGAGGACCTCGGCACCGCCGTCAACGTGCAGGCCATGGTGTTCGGCAACCGCGGCCCCAGCTCCGGCTCGGGCGTGTGCTTCACCCGGGACCCCGCCACCGGCAGGCCGGGGATCTACGGCGACTACCTGCAGAACGCCCAGGGTGAGGACGTCGTGGCCGGCATCCGCAACACCGTGGCGCTGGCCGACCTGGAGGAGATCGACCCCCCGTCGTACGCCCAGCTGCTCGACATCATGTCCACGCTGGAGCGCCACTACCTCGACATGTGCGACATCGAGTTCACGATCGACACCGGCAAGCTCTGGATGCTGCAGACCCGGGTCGGGAAGCGCACGCCCGAGGCGGCGTTCCGGATGGCCTCCGACATGGTCGCCGAGGGCCTGATCGACCTCGACGAGGCGCTGCAGCGGGTCACCGGTGCCCAGCTGGCCGGGCTGATGTTCCCCCGGTTCGACGCCGACGCGGCCCGCGACCGTCTCGCCACGGGGGTGAACGCCTCCCCCGGCGCCGCCGTCGGCAAGGCCGTGTTCGACTCGGGTACGGCGACCGAGTGGGCCGCCCGGGGCGAGGACGTCGTGCTGGTCCGCAAGGAGACCGCCCCCGACGACCTGCCCGGCATGGTGGCGGCCCGCGGGATCCTGACGAGCCGCGGCGGCCGGACGTCGCACGCGGCGGTCGTCGCCCGAGGCATGGGTCGCCCCTGCGTCTGTGGCGCCGAGAACCTCGTCGTGGACGTCGAGGCGCGCACCATGAAGGTGCGCGGCGGGCCGGTGGTCGCGGAGGGCGACGTGATCTCGATCGACGGCGGCACCGGCGAGGTCTTCCTGGGCGCGGTGCCGGTCGTCGACTCCGTGCTGGTGCGCTGGCTGGAGGGCGACGCGGTCGACGACGACCTGGTGGACGCGGTCGCCCTGCTGCTCGAGTACGCCGACACGCACCCGTCGGCTCCGGGTGCGCGCGAACGCCGACACCCCGGAGGATGCCGCTCGCGCCCGTCGTTTCGGCGCCCAGGGCATCGGCCTGTGCCGCACCGAGCACATGTTCCTCGGCGAGCGCCGGGCGCTGGTGGAGCGGCTCATCGTCGCCGACGACGACGAGGAGCGCGGCGCGGCGCTCGACGCACTGCTGCCCCTTCAGCGGCAGGACTTCGTGGACCTCCTCGAGGCGATGGACGGGCTGCCGGTGACGGTGCGGCTGATCGACCCGCCGCTGCACGAGTTCCTCCCCGACTTCACCGAGCTCTCCGTGCGGGTCGCGCTCGCCGACGACCACGGCGAGGAGGACTCGCACGACCACAAGCTCCTCGATGCGGTGACCCGCCTGCACGAGCAGAACCCGATGCTCGGGCTGCGTGGGGTGCGGCTCGGCATCGTGATCCCCGGCCTGTTCGGCATGCAGACCCGCGCCCTGGTGGAGGCCGCGGCCGACCGCCTCGAGGCCGGCGGCGACCCGCAGCCCGAGCTGATGGTCCCGTTGGTCGCGACCGACCGTGAGCTCGCCCTGGTGCGGACCGAGCTGGAGGGGATCGTCGCCGACGTGGAGCAGGAGCGCGGGCGCGCCGTACCGCTCCGGATCGGCACCATGATCGAGCTGCCGCGCGCGGCCGTCACGGCCGGCCGCATCGCCCCGGTCGCCGACTTCTTCTCCTTCGGCACCAACGACCTGACCCAGATGACCTGGGGCTTCTCCCGCGACGACGTCGAGGCGGCGTTCTTCTCCACCTACCTGGACCACGGCGTGTTCCCTGTGTCGCCCTTCGAGTCGCTCGACGTCGAGGGCGTCGGCGCCCTGATCGGCCTGGCGGTCGAGACCGGACGGATGGCCAATCCCGGAGCTCCACCTCGGCGTGTGCGGCGAGCACGGCGGGGACCCGGCCTCGATCCACTTCTTCGACCAGGCGGGCCTGGACTACGTCTCCTGCTCGCCGTTCCGGGTGCCGGTCGCCCGGCTGGAAGCGGGGCGGGCCCGGGCGAGCATGAGCACGCCGTAGCAGGTTTTCCCGCACGAGCGATGGATCGGTCGCAACGACCGGATCTCAGTTGGTAAGCGGCGACTTCTGTCGCCTCCACCACGGACTCGTGAGGAAGACATGACTCAGAGCACGCTCGAACCCGCGAAAGCGGCGACCCGTTGGGTCGTCGTCCTCACCGCCATCGGCT
Source organism: uncultured Actinomycetota bacterium (assembly GCA_963813615.1). GTDB lineage: Bacteria > Actinomycetota > Actinomycetes > Propionibacteriales > Nocardioidaceae > Nocardioides. The sequence goes on along the minus strand of CAWFAE010000008.1, from coordinate 1,666 downwards.
CCCTGATGGCCGCGCTGGACACCCTCGTGGTCGCCACCGCGCTCAGCACGATCCGCCTCGACTTCGGCGCCTCGGTCGAACAGCTCGAGTGGACGGTGAACTCCTACAACCTCACCTTCGCGGTACTGCTGATCACCGCGGCCGCTGTGGGCGACCGGTACGGGCGGCGAAAGCTGTACGCCGCCGGGCTGGCCCTCTTCACGGTCTCCTCGGCAGCCTGCGCGCTGGCCCCGGGCATCGGGTGGCTGATCGCCGGGCGAGCCGTCCAGGGCGCCGGGGCGGCGCTGGTCATCACCCTGGGTCTCGCGCTGCTCAGCGCCGCGTTCCCGGCCGAGAAGCGGGGCGCGGCGATCGGGATCTTCAGCGCGATCACCGGACTCTCGGTCGCCAGCGGACCGCTGATCGGTGGCGCCGTGGTCGAGGGGATCAGCTGGGAGTGGATCTTCTGGGTGAACGTCCCGATCGGACTGGTCGCGATCCCGTTGGTGCTCACCAAGATCAAGGAGAGCCACGGCCCCGACTCGGCGCTGGACCTCGGCGGACTGGCGCTCGTCTCGGGCGGCGCCTTCGGCGTGGTGTGGGGACTGGTCCGCGGCAACCAGGCCGGCTGGGGCTCCTTCGAGGTGGTCGCGGCACTGACAACCGGTGTCCTGCTGTTCGCGGCGTTCGTCGCCTGGGAGCTCAGGGTCCGGGAGCCGATGCTGCCGATGTCGTTCTTCCGGTCCCGGGCCTTCTCGGCCGGCAACGGCGCCATCTTCCTCACCCTCGCCTCGTTGTTCACGGGTGTCTTCTTCTTCGCCCAGTTCCTCCAGACCGGCCTCCACCACGGACCGCTCGGCGCGGGTCTGCGCCTGCTGCCGTGGACGGCCACCTTCTTGACCGTCGCCCCGATCGCCGGAGCCCTGGCCGACCGGATCGGCGAACGGCCGCTGATGACCACCGGCCTCGCGCTGGAGGCCGTCGGCCTGGCGTGGATCGCGATCATCGCGGAGCCGGCATGGCCTACTCCTCGATGCTTGCTCCCTTCATCGTCGCCGGCGTCGGTGTGTCGATGGCGATCCCGGCCGCGCAGAACTCCGTGATCGGATCCGTGGACCCGAGCGCGATCGGCAAGGCGGCCGGCGTGAACAGCATGATGCGCGAGCTGGGCGGTGTGTTCGGGATCGCGGTGACGGTCGCGGTCTTCGCGGCCGCCGGCGGCTACGCCTCGGCGGAGGCCTTCGTCGACGGGTTCGCTCCCGCGATCGGTGTCGCGGCCGGAATGGCCGCGCTCGGGGCCGTCGTCGCACTCGGGCTGCCGGGCCGGCGTACGCCGGCCACCGCCGTCGTCTGTCGACGTCCCGCCGGCCCTCGAGCCGGAGCGGGTGGCCTGACATGAAGCTGGTCCACCTGGAGCTGCACACCCACGATCGTCCGCCGGGCCCGGGGCCTGTACGCCGAGCTGTGCGGCTGGCGCGAGGAGCGGGTCCGGGTCGGAGACGCGTCGTACCTGTCGCTCGAGCTCGGCGACATCGGCGGGGGCATCGTGGAGTGCGCGACGCCCCGTCCGGTGTGGGTGCCCTACGTCAAGGTGCGCCGGATCGGCGAGGTCACCGACCGGGCCCGTCGGCTCGGCGCGTCGGTGCTGCTCGAGCCGCGTGAGGCGGCAACCGGGTGGCGCAGCGTG
>CAWFAE010000007.1:0-20033 GCA_963813615.1 uncultured Actinomycetota bacterium | reverse complement strand
TGTCGGCCGAGCCGGAGCGGGCGAAGGGCCACGTCGCGGCCTGACCGGATCGGAGCCCTCGCGCGGCGACCCGGTCGCAGGAAAGATGGCCGGCATGGACATGCAGGCCGCGCCGGACAGGCGTCTGCCACAACCGCGTCACTCCGCTCGTCGCCGGCACCGTGACCTACGTCGAGCAGCCGCTCACCGACCCCGATCCGGGAACCGCGCTCATCTGTTGCTCGCGGCCGGACGGGGAGGTCGTGCTCGACCTCTGACGGGAGAGGACCGCAGCACCCCGTCGGCCGGACGGAAACGCACCCATCGACCGGTGTCACCGATCGCAAGATCCGCCGACCGCCACTCGAGCTCGGCCGTGCCCGACAGCTGCAGGACGCGGCCAGTGTCGAAGTCGATGAACAGCAGCGCCGCTCGGGGATCGACCGCCAGGTTGCCCAGGCTGTTGAACATGTTGTTCCCGGCGTAGTCGGGCCACATGACGTCGGCGCCCTCGACCCGGACGAACCCGAGGTCCCCGCCCTTGTGCGACGCGTCCGCGCCCCGATCCGGGTGCTGGCTGCCGAGGAAGAACGTGTCGGAGGAGGTCACGATCCGAGCGGCCTCCGGCGTCAGGACCCCGTCTTCGTCGAGAGCCGAGACCATGGCGTTCTCCTCCGCTCCGGGTCCGGTGGTGACGGCGCGCTGTCGGATGTAGGCGGGGCAGTTCCCGTACGCCTCGTCTACCTCGATCGTGAGCCCGTTCGTGCCCGCGCCCGTCAACCGGCCGTTGACGCGGACGCGGCGTCGGCGCTCCAGGTCCGGAGCGATCACCGCGACATCCTGCCCGGCTCGAAGCTCGTGCAACGGGTCTCCGGGGTCGGGGGTCGCGTGCACCGCGAGCACGCGGTCCTGTCCGCGCAGGAAGCCGGGCCGGGCAATCAAGGGCGAGGCCCACAGCCCACCTTCCTGGTCGCGGGCGACGAGTACGGCGAACGCCTGAGCCGCCAGGAAAAGCGCCGAGCCACCGCGCAGCCCCGCCGGCGCGAGCATCCCCTCGAGGCGCGCCGCCTCCTCGCGCACACCGGCCCGGGTCTGGACCTCCCGCTCGCCTTCGTGGAACCCGGTGTCGTGGACCGTCACGACTCGTCGCCACCCTTCTCGGCCCGGGTCTTGTGGTAGTGCCGGGCCGCCCGCGCTCGGTTGCCGCAGCCCGCGCTCGAGCACCAGATGCGTCGCTTGTTCTCCGCGAGGAACAACATCGAGCACGAGGGGCTGGCGCAACGACGGAGCTTCGCGCGCTGCTCCGGGTCGGCCAGCAACCCGATCGCCTCGCGGGCGATGGCGGCGAGGATGGCGTTGCCGCCGTGCTCCGTGTGCCACCGGACGGCCGCTTCCGGACCCGTCGGCGTGACGGACAGCTGCGCGCTGGTCGGCACCGACGCAGCGAACGCGTTCACGTCGGCCACCGACGCGGCCTGCGGCTCGCGCTCCTCGAGATGGGAGTCGAAGAGGTCCCGGAGTGCCGCCCGCAGCCGCAGCGCCGCCGCGTCCTCGGGTCGGGGCGCGTCCGGTAGCCGGCCTGCCTCGAGCGCCCACCAACGCTCGGCCATCTCTCGGTCCTCGATGACGTCGCGCGGCGGCTGGACGGCCGTCATCAGCGTGTCGACGAGGTCGAGCGCTGCGAGTGGCTCACCGCCCATGGGAAAGCCTGCCTGCAGCATCGATTCCAAGCTCGGAGTAACGGTCATAGTGTCACAGTAACCATTAGGTCCACCTCTCGCAAGGCGGCTCACAGAGTAACTTGTGCAACAGGTCGAAGATCTACCTAATGCTTGAGAATAGATTAAACATTAAACTGTGTAGCGCCCACCAACGAGAGAGAGGACAGACTGATGGGACTGTCATGGCAGCAGGGGCCGATCGGATCGGGCTCAGTCGGAAGGTTCCTGGTGGCAGACCCGCTGCCGGAGCGACTGCTGTTCGCCGACAGCGAGGACGTGATCCTTCTGCACGTCCTGGGGCGCTACCCGTGGCCTACTTCAAGCGTGACGACGTGGCCGACGGTGTGCTCGTCGAGTCCGACCGGGTGACCACCGACAAGGACCTCGGCAGCACCAGCTGGTACGCCGTTCGTGCCGGCGACGACGAGGTCGAGCGCGCTGCTTGGCAGCACGTCGACCTGCCGGCGTACGCCTCCGAGCTCGAGGGCCGGGTGGCGTTCGCAGCAGGTGGTGCTTCATCGGCTGCTGCATGCCGGAGTGCTCAAAGCTCGCGGTGGCGTGAGTGGCCCAACGGAATGTTGGCCATAATGGCCCTGGGACCGGTCCACCGCCGTTCCTAGGGTGGAGTGGGATGAGCGCACGGACGGAGCACCTGGCATCGCGGGGCGTGGACCTCCACCTCACCCTCGACGAGGGCAGCGGTCTGACGCAGCAGATCTACGACCAGATCCGGCGCGCGATCCTGAGCGGCCGACTTCCGAGCGAGGCGCGGCTCCCGTCGAGCCGCGAGCTGGCGCAGTCACTCGGGATCGCCCGCAACACGGTCGCCGCCGCCTTCGACCATCTCCTCGCCGAGGGCTACATCCACGCGCGGACCGGCGTCGGCACGTTCGTCAGCCCCGACGCCGACCCGGCCGCCCGGCCCCCGGAGCGCACGTCATCCCCGCTGACGCCGGTGCCGCTGTGGCGGAGCGCGGCGCCGGAGGTGCCGGTCCTCGACGGCGAGCCGCCGGCGTACGACTTCCGCAGCGGGATGCCCGACGACTCGCGGTTCCCCTACCCGGCCTGGCGCCGGCACGTCGACGGCGTCGTCCGCCGGTCCAGCCTGGGCGCCGTGTACGCCGACCCCGCGGGACCGGCCGTGCTGCGCGCCGCGATCGCGCGGCACCTAGGAGTCTCGCGCGGGCTGAGCATCGGCGCCGACGACCTGATCGTCACCAACGGAGTGCAGCAGGCGCTGTCGCTCCTGGCCCAGGTCCTGGTCGAGCCGGGCGACGTGGTCGCCGTCGAGGATCCCGGCTACCCGCCGGCCCGCCGGGCGTTCGAGGCCGCTCGCGCCACCATCGTTCCGGTGCCGGTCGACGAGCAGGGAATCGTCGTGGACCGCCTTCCGCCGCAAGCCACCGCCGTCTACGTCACCCCCGCACACCAGTTCCCCCTGGGTGTCCGGATGAGCCTCGCCCGGCGGACCGCGCTGCTCGAGTGGGCCCGCGCGGCGGACGCGGCCGTCATCGAGGACGACTACGACACCGACTTCCGGTACGGCGCCCGGCCCATCGACCCCCTGCACGCCCTCGACCAGGCCGGCCGGGTGGTCTACATCGGGTCCTTCTCCAAGTCGATGCTGCCTACCCTGCGGATCGGGTACAGCGTGGCCCCTCCGACCCTGCTCGACGCCCTGCGCCGGGCTCGGTTCGTTGCCGACTGGCACGGGTCGACCACCATCCAGCTGGCGTTGGCGGGCTTCATCGACGAGGGTCGCCTCGCCGCGCACGTGCGCCGGATGAGGCGCGAGTACGAACAACGGCGGGACCGGATCGTGATGGTCCTCGACCGCGTCTTCCGACCGCACTTGCGGCCGATCCCGACGGCCGCCGGGCTGCACCTGGCCGCAAGGTGCGAGAGGGCCACCCACGAAACGGTGGCCGAGTGGATCGCGGCCTGCGAGAAGGAGGGGGTCGCCCTCCAGGCCGTCGGCGACTTCGCGCTGGGGGACGTGCAGCCCGGCGTCATGCTCGGGTTCGGCGCGATCCCGCTCGACCGCATCGACGAGGGCCTCCGCCGGCTGCGCATGGTGATCGGGTCGTGACCGCTCCCGCCGGGTGGCCCAGCCCCGACGAGTGCTCCGTGGCCCTGTGCGACCGGCGACCTGGCCCCTAGCGTCGGAGACCCGCGTCCCGTGGAGGTGAGATGGCGACCTCGTCCGAGCCCTTGACGGACCATCGCTCGCTCGACTGGCTGGCCGTCTCCGCGACCTCCCGCATCGTCGCCGGCGTGCGCGACGAGCACCTGAACCTGCTCACCCCGTGCGCCGGGTGGCGGGTGCGCGACCTGCTCCGGCACATGGTCGGGAACAACCGCGGATTCGTGGCGGCCGCTCAGGGCGCGCCACCGGACCGGTTCGTGTGGGACGGTCTCGAGCTCGACTCCGCGACCGACCTGCCCCATGAGTGGGCGCGATCCGCGGACGCGGTCGTGGCGGCGTTCGCCGAGCTGACCCGCCCCGAGGACACCCTGGCCATCCCGGGGTACGGCGACGTCCCGGCCATGCAGGCAGTCCGCATGCACTTCATCGACTACCTGGTCCACGGCTGGGACGTCGCCGTGTCGATCGGCGTCGAGCCCGACCTGGACGACGAGGCCTGTCGCGAGGTGCTGCGGATCGCGGCTCGCTGGCCGAAGGGGAGCCCGCAGATCTGGGGGCCGGGTGCCCCCTTCGGCCAGCCGGTAGAGGTCGACCCGAGCGCTCCGGCGGTCGATCGCATGCTCGGCCTGCTCGGCCGCGCGACCTCGTGGCCCAGGCTGGCACGGCCACAGGTCTGGCCCAGCCCCTGACCGGTCCCTGCCTAGGATCGGAGGTCGTGGAACCGACCGTCACCCTGGCCGAGTCCGACTGGGAGTCCCACCGTCCCGCGGTCTTCGGCGCGGCCTACCGCATCCTCGGGAGCGTCGCCGAGGCGGAGGACGTGACCCAGGACGTCTGGTTGCGCGCGGCCGCCGCGGACCTGTCGGAGGTCCGCGACCTGCGGGCCTGGCTGGTGACCGTCGCTGCCCGGACGTCGTACAACGTTCTGAAGTCGGCGCGCGTCCGGCGGGAGACGTACGTCGGACCCTGGCTGCCCGAGCCGCTGCTGACCGGGCCCGACGCCGCCGCGCAGGTGCTCGTCGACGAGTCGGTCAGCACCGCGATGCTGGTGGTGATGGAGGAGCTCAGCCCGGCCGAACGGGTCGCGCTGGTGCTGCACGACGTCTTCGACTTCCCGTTCGCCCGGATCGCGGAGGTTCTGGGCGGCACTCCTGCAGCCAGCCGCAAGCTCGCCTCCCGTGCGCGGAAGCGGGTCGCCGCGGCCGAGAAGCGCCCCCGAGCGTCCAGGGCCGAGACCGCCCGGGTGCTCGAGGCGTTCAAGGCGGCCGCCGACGCGGGGGACCTGGCCGGGCTGGTCGAGCTCCTGCACCCCGAGGCCGTCTACGTCGCCGACGGCGGCGGCAAGGTGACCGCCGCCCGCCGGCCGGTCACGGGTGCGCGGAAGATCGCCGTGCTGGTGGCGCGGCAGTTCGAGATGAGGCGCCCCGACACGTTCCGGATCATCGAGGTGAACGGGCAGCCTGCCCTGGCGACCCTCCGCGACGGCGCGCTGGTCTGGCTCGACACCGTGGAGATCGCCGACGGCCGGATCACGGCGTTCCGGAGACTGGTCAATCCCGAGAAGCTCGCCCGGGTCGGTCACATCTGAGCCCGCCGCCTTGTCTCCCTGGCGAACCTCCCGATCCCGGGGGCAAGTGAGAGGGGACGAAACGATGGCGCACGTGGTGATCATCGGCGGTGGATTCGCGGGCGTGTGGAGCGCGGCGGGAGCGGCACTGGCCCGCGGCGACGCGGACCTGCGCATCACGCTGATCGCGCCGAACGAGCACCTGGTGCTGCGGCCGCGGCTCTACGAGCCCGAGCCGGACCTGGCCAAGGTCGAGCTCAGCAGGGTCCTCGAGCCGATCGGCGTCGAGCACCTGCGGGCCTCGGTGAGCACCATCGACCCCGAGCGGCGCGTGGTGGTGGCCGACGGCGAGGACATCCACTACGACCGACTCGTGCTGGCGGCGGGCAGCAAGCTCGTGCAGCCGCAGGACCTGCCGGGGGCCGAGCGGCTCTTCGACATCGACACCCTGGACGGCGCCCGACGGCTCACCGACCACCTGCGCGACCGGGAGAACTTCACCGCCGTGGTCGTCGGCGCGGGCTTCGTCGGACTGGAGGCTGCCACCGCCCTGGCGGACCGGGGTCGGGTTCTGCTGGTGGACCGGTCGGACGTGGTGGGACACCAGCTCGGCCCGGGACCGCGTCAGGAGATCGAGGCGGCACTCGACGAGCTGGGCATCGAGACCCGCCTCGGGACGACGGTGACGGAGGTCGGCGACGGGTACGCCGTCCTCACCGACGGCACCCGGGTCGAGGCGGACACCGTGGTCTGGTCGGTGGGGATGCGCGCCAGCGAGCTCACCCGGCAGATCTCCGACGACCTCGACCACCTCGGCCGGGTGCCGGTGGACGAGCGGCTGCGCGCCCTCCCCGAGGTGTTCGTGGCCGGGGACACGGCCGCGGCAGCATTCGACGCGGACCACACGGTCATGCAGGCCTGCCAGCACGCCAGCCCGCTCGGCAAGGTCGCGGGGTACAACGCGGCGGCCGACCTGCTCGACGTACCGCTGCGCGACTTCACGCCCGGCCCGTACGTCACCTGCCTGGACCTGGGCGGCGCCGGTGCGGTCTTCACCCGCGGCTGGGACCGTCGGGTGATGGCCTCGGGCGCCGAGGGAGCGGACGTCAAGAAGCGGATCAACCAGCACATCCACCCGCCGGTCGACGACGCCGAGGCGATCCTCGCCGCCGCCGACCGCGTCTATCTCGCGCTCCCGTTCTTCCCTCGCGACGAGGATGAGGAGGCCCCGGCAGCATGATCCTGGCGATCGAGCGACGGGCATCGACGCTGAGTCACGACTCCTCGTCGTGGACGACGATTTGCGCTCCGCCCGCGCCCAGCACCAAGACGCTGGGGAAGAAGCGCCCCGCCTCCTGGGTGTCCATGGCGTCCCGAAGGGCCGTGGGATCGTCGAAGAACAGCTCCAGCAGCCGGTACGCCAGCAGGGGACGCTCCTGCCCAGTCGGCCAGATGCGGTGGGTCTCGACGCGCTGGAGGCCGGGAATGCTGGCGGCGAGCGCCAGCTGGTCGCCGTAGCAGACCTCGAAGGCCTCACGGTTCTGAGGGACGTCGTACATCACGGTGATCTTGGTGCTCATGGCTCAGCTCCTGACGCGATGCAGTAGGGCTTCGATGCTCATTCGCCGCGCCCGGGACACCTGGATGCACTGGAAGCCAGGGATGGCCCTGGCCATCGCCAGCAGATCGGGGTTGTCGGTCTCGAAAGCCGCTGGGTCGTTGGGGTTCTCGTAGATGAAGGTGATCTTCGTGGTCACGACTGCTCCTGTGGTGGTCGTCCCGGTCAGGTGATGGGGTGGTTCCACCCTCGCGGTGTGCTGCTCTCGTCGCGCCCGTCTGAGTCCCTGGTCGGTCCGGCCACGGGCCCGTGGGACCCGGGGTTGGGGACCAGGGCAAGCCCCGGGCGCGAGCGCACGCTCGCGGCGTGATCGTTGGTGCATGCCGAAACGCAAACCATCCCGTCCGAGGGCACATCCCGCACCGACCGCGGCGATCGTTCCCGCAGTTCCGCATGTCGACCAGGTCACCCAGACCGCCCCGCCCTGGACGGTCCCGGAGACCTACGACGACTCTGCTGTCCGGCAACCAGACTTGGTCGCGCCGATGAAGAGCCCCTGCAGACTGGCCGAGGTCAGCAGCACCAGCGCCCCTCGATTCGTGAAGAAGCAGGAGCCTGCCTAGCGGGCCGAGGGCAGCGCCAGCGCGACGGTGGCCCCCAGCAGCCCGGCGGCGGCCGGAACCCAGAAGCCGGCTGCGGCGCCCGAGTGGTCGACGAGAACGCCGACGAGTGCGGCTCCGGGAGCCAGGCCGCCGCCGAGCCCGGTGGTGAAGATCGTGCCTCCCTCGGTGATCCGGCCCGGGGGAATGGCCTGCTCGAGCAGGGCACAGGCGGCGATCAGCGTGGGCGAGATCGCGAACCCGGACACGAAGAGCAACACACCGAACATGAGGAAGCCGTCCACGAACGGCAGTGGCAGCATCGACAGGCCGAGGACCAACAACCCCCATCGGAAGCGCGTGGCGTTCCCTGCCTTGGGGCGGATCGCACCGGTGATGATCCCGGACACGAGGCTTCCGGCCGCCCAGATCGCCAGCATCAGCCCGGACAGCGAGGCCGACCCCAGCTTCTCAGCGACGGCGACGGTGGCCACCTCGACGCCCCCGAGCAGGGCGCCCATGGCCAAGGCGCATGCGGTCAAAGGCACCAGGACGCGCCACGGCATCGCCGCCCGATCGTCGCCGCGCCCAGCGCGGGTGGCCGGCGGCTCGGTCTGCTTCTGGGCGACCAGCGCCGACGTCCCGACGACCGTCGCAATGATGGCGAAGACGAGACCGGCCAGGGGGTGCACGATGGCGGCCAAGGTCGTCACCAGCGCTGGGCCGATGATGAACACCACCTCGTCGACCACCGACTCGAAGGCGAACGCCGTGTGCAGGTCGCCCTTGTCGGAGACCACGTACATCCATCGGGCCCGGATGGACGATCCGATCGGCGGCAGCCCGGTTGCGGCCGCCGCCGCGAACAGCTGCGGCCACGGGGTCGGCCAACCGGCCTCGACGGCCGCCATCATCGCGACCATCCCGACGGCGAACACGGCGGCCGCTACCGGAAGCACCCGGCTCTGGCCGAGCCGGTCGATCAGCCTTCCCAGCACGATGCCGCTGGAGGCGTTGCCGACCAGGAACGACGCTGCCACGGCACCGGCCGTTCCGTAGGACCCGCTCCGGGTGGAGACCAGCAGCACGATGCCGAGGCTGACCATGGCGATCGGCAGCCGGGCGGCCAGCCCGCTGACCGAGAACACCCAGGCTCCCGGGAGCGTCAGAACCCGGCGGTACGGCGCGAACGGGGTGGCCACGCCATTCACCGATCTCGCAAGGCTGTGTTCATGGGGCCAACTCTCGCCCTGCCGGTGGGTTCGCGACCCGGGGAGAGTCACGGGTCTATCCCCGGGGATTCCGGTGGCTCGTCACCAGAGCGTGGTCGGAGGCTCTTCCGCCTTCACGCGTTGAGCAGCGCCCCGGAGAGCTCCCTGCGGGACCCGATGTCGAGCTTCGCGAAGACCTTGCGGAGGTGCCACTCCACCGTCCGTGGGCTGAGGAACAGCTCGGCGCCGATCTCGGGGTTGGTACGGCCCTCCGCGGCGAGGCGGGCAATGCGAGCCTCCTGTGCCGTGAACTCGTCCCGGCCGCCCACGGCTCGTTTGCGTACGGTCTCACCGGTGGCGAGCAGCTCATGGCGAGCTCGTTCGGCGAACGCCTCGGCGCCCATGTCGGCGAACATCTCGTGGGCCGACCGGACGTGGTGGCGAGCGTCCAGACGGCGGCCCTCTCGTCGCAACCATTCGCCGTAGAACAGATGCGCGCGGGCGAGCTCGATGCGTATCCGAGTCCGGCCGAGCCGCTCGACCGCCTCTGTGTAGCTGCTCTCGGCCGCGTCCCCCTGGCTCAGTAGTGCACGACTTCGGGCCTCGACTCCGAGCGCCCAGTCGGTGCCGCTCGCGCTGGTCCTTCGCGTCAGCAGCTCGTAGGCCTCCGCCGCCCGGTCGGGGTGGCCGCTACGGGCGGCGGCCTCGACCAGCTCCACCAGCGACCACGTGGCGAAGCCGAGCTCCTGCGGGTATCCGGCTCCTCGCTCGGCCGCTGCCATGGCCTCCTGGTACTGGCCCAGGCTGTTGTGCAGGACGGCCGACGAGTAGTAGATGATGCTGAGCCCCATGCCCTCGCCGCGGTCTGTGGCCACCGGCACGTAGGTGCGAACGAGCTCCGACACGGTGTCCTGTCGACCCCGCCATGCAGCGAGGGCCAGGGCGCCGTACGACGGCAGGTGGTTGTCCATCACCTCGTTGACCATCGCGAACTCGTCGACCAACGCGGCGGCCTCCGCGAGCTCGCCTGCGAAGAGATGCAAGCCGATGCGGGTGCTGAGCGCGATCGGCAGTACGGCGAGCGCTCCCGCTTGACGTGCCAGCAGGAGGTGCCGGGTGGACAGCACGTCCCAGCTCTCGTCGTCCCACACGTCGTGAGCGGCGTGGCTGGCGAGCCACAGCCAGCGAAGGGCGCCGGCCATCGACACCTCATCGGTTCGCCACGCCGTCAGCGCTCGGCGCAGGGATGGCACACCGGCCGCGAACCCATCTGTCACGAGCAGCGACATGCTGTCCAGCAAGAGATCGGCGGCACGATCGCTCGATGGAGGCGCTGCTCGGGCCGCGGCCGCGATCTCGCGGACACCGACCTCGTCGGCGAGTGTTCCGACCAACAGACCCGCCGCCAACGCGTCGAGATAGAGGTCGCGGGCCGCCGTCTCGCCCGCGGCTTCCATGCGCCGGGCCGCCGAGAGGAGAAGGCGGGGCGCCTCGCGGCTGTCTCTGGAAAAGAATGCGATCTGAGCCCGGAGCACCTCCAGGGCGGCGCGAGTCGACTCGTCAAGCCGCATCGTCTCGATCTCCTCCAGCAGGGTCAGCGCCGCGTCCGCCGAGCCGGCCTGGTGCCGGGCCTGCGCGGCGGCCAGAATCCTGGCTGGTCGCCGGGCAGGGTCCTGGGTCAGCTCGATGGCACGTTCGAGAAAGGCCGCCTGCGCCGACAAGCCACCTCTGGCCCGGGCCCGATCCGCACACCGTTCCAGGTCGTTGGCGACATCCTCGTCGGGACCGCTGGCTGCGTGCGCCCGGTGCCATGCGCGGCGGTCGGGATCCAGCTGCGGATCGGCCTCCTCAGCGAGCGAGAGGTGCGCGGCTTGCAGGTCGCGCAGATCCGCCGCTCGAGCAACGGCGGAGCGTGCCAGTGGGTGTCGGAACCGGACCCAGACGCCTACCTCGATCAGGCCTGCCTGCACCGCAGGAGCCGCGGCCGAGAAGTCCACATCGAGCCGCTGAAGGGCCCGTCGCAACAGGTTCACGTCCCCGACGGGCTCCAAAGCAGCCGTCAGGAGGAACAGGCGCGTCGCTCGGGGGAGCCCTTCCAGACGTTGCGAGAACCCCTGTTCCAGGCGAGTCTCCAACGGCACCGTGTCCGCCAGGCCGTACCCGAAAGCGAGCTCGGCCGTCGAGAGACCGCGAGGAAGCTCCAGCAGCGCCAACGGATTGCCACGTGCCTCGGCCACGATCGTCTCGCGCACGCGGCTGTCGACGTGGCCTGGAAGCACGGTGTCGAGCAGCGCACGAGCATCCCCGTCCGTGAGCCCTCGCACTTGCATGGTCGGCTGCCCGACAAACACCTTGTCCTCGCGCACCCCCCGCACCGCGATGACCAGCCCCACCGGTTCGGCCATCAGGCGCCGGGCCACGAACGCGAGTGTCTGTGCCGAGGTGACGTCCAGCCACTGCGCGTCATCGATCGCACACACCAGCGGCTGGCTTTCCGCCACGTCCGCGAGCAGGCTCAGCACCGCCAGCCCGACCATGAACCTGTCCGGTGGCTGTCCGGCGTGCATCCCGAAAGCCGTGGCCAGCGCGTCCCGCTGCGGTCCTGGGAGGTGATCGAGGTGGTCGAGCATCGGTCCGCACAGCTGGTGCAGGCCCGAGAATGGCAGCTCGACCTCCGACTCGACTCCTACCGCTCGTGCCACCCGGCACCGTGGCTCGAGCTCACTCGCCAGATAGTCCAGGAGGGCTGTCTTGCCGACCCCCGCCTCGCCGCGCAGCACGAGCACCTGGCTCCCGCCGCCATGCAGGCGGCCCACCAGGGCGTCGAGCGTCGCGCATTCCCTCTGCCTGCCGCGGAGCTTCGTGGCCATGGACCCTCCAGGTGAGGTCCACGTCCGTTCGAGCGGCGTCGACGGCCCGCGAAGATGGCGACCGAGCCGCGCGGGCATCACGCCCGACCGGCCGCGAAACCTCCTCGTCATCTTGACACAACCCACGCTCGCTCAGGAGCCGGCGACTTCGACCCCCGCCCGGGCACCGGGCAGGAGCAGGTCGTCGAGCTCGACCCGGTGCAGGAACTCGGCACGAACGGCGTCGGCCACGTCGCTGACGCGCTCCGACCCGTCGTCGGCGGGATCGATGTGCACGCGGTAGGGCCGATCGCCGCGGGGGAGGGCGATCACGCGGGCGATCTCCTGGGCGACCAGGGCCGGGTCGGCATCGGGTGGCGCGAGGTCGCCGAGCTTCTTCGCGACCTGTTCGACGAGCCCGGCGTAGTGCTGCTCGTAGGCACTGGCGACGGCAACGTCGTCGGGGCGGCCGCTGTGGTCGAAGTGGTGCGTGCCCTTCGTGAAGGACCCGGGTACGACGATGCAGGTCTCGATCCCGAAGCGCGCCAGCTCGCCGGCGTAGCTGACGGCGAGGGAGTCCATGGCCGCCTTGGCGGCGAAGTAGGGCCCGAGGTACGGCGGAGTGCCGCCCTTGACGCTGCTGCTGGACACCCACAGCACCAGTCCCTGCTCCTTCGCGCGCAGGTGAGGAAGGGCGGCGCGGTTGACGCGCTGGGTGCCGAGCACGTTGACGTCGTACTGCTCCGCGAGCTGGTCGGTGGTGAACGCCTCGGCAGGTCCGACCACCATGTGCCCGGCGTTGTGCACGAGCACATCGATCCTCCCTTCGCGGCGTACCACCTCGTCGACGGCGGCTGCGACCGACTCGTCGGACTGGACGTCCAGCTCGACCGGATGCAGCTCGACCTGCTCGCGGGCGGCGTAGGCCTCGGCCTCCCGGACCTGTGGCTGGTTGTGACCGCCGGTGTCGCGCATGCCGGCGTAGACGACCTCGCCCTGGTCGGCGAGCGCGCGGGCCGTCAGCGCGCCGAAGCCGCTGCTGCTGCCGCTGATGAGGACGACGTTGTTGCTCATGGGTTCGCTCCGTATCGGTGAGGGACTAGATGATTCCGCCGTTGGCGTACAGGGTCTGGCCGTTGACCCACCGGGCCGGACCGGCCAGGAAGGACACGACCTCAGCGATGTCGTCGGGCCTGCCGAGCCGCTCCAGGGGCGGCGCCTTGGCGAGGTTGTCGATCTCCTCCTGGTCCTTCCCGTCGAGGAAGAGATCGGTCGCGGTGGGGCCCGGCGCGACGGCGTTGCAGGTGATGTCGCGGCCGCGCAGCTCGCGAGCGAGCACGGCGGTGAGCGCCTCGACGGCGGCCTTGCTCGCGGCGTACGCGGAGTAGGTGGGGAAGCGCAGCTGCGTCACCGAGGAGGAGAACGTGATGATCGCGCCGCCCGGACCGCACCCGCCGTGCGGCCTGCTGGGCGACCACGAACGCACCGCGGATGTTCACCCGGTGCATGCGGTCGAGAACGTCGAGATCCAGCGACTCGAGCGGGCGAGAGCAGCATGATGCCGGCGGTGTGCACCACGACGTCGATGCCGCCGAGCTCGCCCTCGACCCGGTCGAAGGCGGCCGCCATCTCGTCGGCGTCGGCGACGTCACCGCCGACCGCCAGTGCCGTGCCGCCGGACTCGACCACGGAACCGACCACCTTCTCGGCCTCGCTGGAACTGCCGGCGTACAGGACGGCGACGGCCATCCCGTCCGCGGCGAGACGCTTGCTCACGACGCTGCCGATGCCGCCAGATCCGCCGGTGATCACGGCGACCCGGGAGTCGGTGTCCTTCACGTTGGTCGTCTCCATGACTGCTCCCTGCTCTGGAATCGGACTGTTTGGCACGTGGGTTCACCCTTG
Organism: uncultured Actinomycetota bacterium; assembly: GCA_963813615.1. GTDB lineage: Bacteria > Actinomycetota > Actinomycetes > Propionibacteriales > Nocardioidaceae > Nocardioides. The sequence goes on along the minus strand of CAWFAE010000007.1, from coordinate 6,498 downwards.
CCCGCGGTCGCGCCCAGCGGTATACGTCGAATGACTGTGCTTCGGAGCGAGGGAGGCGCCGATGCCGCAGCACCACCCCGTCCCGCCGGAGCTGATCGGGCGCGCCCGGGAGTGCTCGCTGCTCGGTGAGCTGGTGAACGGCCCGGGGTCGGACCCGGTGGTGCTGCTTCACGGCGAGGCGGGAATCGGCAAGACCGCCCTGGTCGGGTGGACGCTCGAACGCGCCGCCGGCGAGGCGCGCACGCTGTACGCCGCAGGGGCGCCCTCCGAGCGAGCGCTGCCGTTCGCCGGGCTGCACCAGCTGCTCCGCCCGCTGCTCGGCGAGGTCGACCGGTCACCGTTCCGCCGGCACGCGGTCCAAGAGGCCCTGACGGCCGAAGCGGCCGCCGGGGCCGCCCTGTTCCGCACCGCGATGGTGGTCCTGGACCTGCTCGCCGAGGTGGCCGCCGAACGTCGTCTCGTGATCGTGGCCGACGACGTGCAGTGGCTGGACCGACCGAGCCGCGACGTCGTGTCGTTCGTGGGCCGGCGGTTGGGCAACGATCCGGTCGCCCTGCTGTTGGCCGCTCGCGACCCGGTCCCGGAAGACCTCTGGGATGGTGCCGCCGGATCGGGCTGGAAGGTGGTGGAGATCGGCCGCCTCGCCGACGCCGACGCTGCGGAGCTTGTCGACCGCACCGCACCCGCGCTGAGCTCGGATGACAGGCGCCGCGTGCTGGACGAGGCCGCGGGCAACCCGCTGGCTCTCATCGAGCTCCCGAAGACCGTCTCCGAGGGCGCCGATGTCGTGCCCACGGCACCGGTCCCGGTCAACGACCGTCTGATGGGCGCCTTCGCGTCTCGACTGCCCGCCCTGCCCGGGAGCACCCGCCGACTGTGCCTGCTCACGGCCTTGCACGACAGCGACAGCGTGGACGAGGTGCTCGCTGCGGGGGAGCTCGACGGCCCGAAGGTCGCTCTCCGCGATCTCGAGCCGGCAGTCACGGCCGGGCTGCTCGTGGTCGCCGGCCGCAGCGTGCGGTTCGGTCATCCCCTCGCGAGGTCGGCGGTCTATCAGCGCGCCGGCGCGGCAGACCTCCAGTCAGCGCACCGGGCTCTGTCCCGGACCGCTCGCTCCCCGGACCGCCGGGCCTGGCACGCGGCGGCCGCAGCAGTGGGGCCGGATGAGGCGGTAGCGGTGCAGCTGGACGCCGTCGCGGAACGGGCCGTCCGTGCCGGGGCCAATGAGACAGCGCTGAGCGCGTACGAGTCGGCCGCCCGGCTGAGCGAGGACGCGGCGCGCAAGGCGGGTCGGCTGCTAAAAGCCGTCGAGCTGGCGGACGATCTGGGGCAACGAGAGCGGACCCTGCGGAACCTCGGGGAGCTGGACACCGGGGCGCTGGAAGCCGCGGAGCGTCCGCGTCTCGACTGGATCCGTGAGGTAGTGACCGGTGGTGCGTGGTCCGGTGGCGACCGGATCGCGGCCTTCGTCGGCATCGCCCGGCGGATGGCCGAGTCGGGAGACCGACAACGGGCGATGGGGGTGCTCGTCAGCATCGCCCTCCGCGCCTGGTGGTCCAACCTCGACCCCACGACCAGGGTTGCCGTGGCCGAGGCGGCCGACGACGTCCGAGAGGACGCGAACGACCCCATGCACCTCTTCCTGAGCGCGCTGGCGACGCCCCTGGAACGCGGTCGAACCGTGTTGTCGGCGTACGGCCGCATCGCCGTCTCCGACCTCTACCCCGACTCCCGCCTGTTGTTGCTTCTCGGGCTCGCCGGCACCGCGCTAGGGGACCAGCCTCGGGCCGTTCCGCTGCTGTCGGGGGCGATCACCGAGTCGCGGCGCCAGGGCCGGACCGGTGTGCTCACCGAGGCGTTGGTGGCCCTCGGATGGGCGGAAGCACATCTGGGTCGGCTCAGCAGGGCCGATGTCGCGGCCGAGGAGGGGGTCCGCCTGGCCCGGGAGACCGGTCAGACGCTCTGGCGGGCCACCGGTGAGCTGGCCTGCGCCGCGACCCAGGGACTGCGCGGCAGCACCGAGGCCGCCGAGGAGCTGGCGAGCTCGGGGGAGCGGGTGCTGCTGGGAACCGGCGCCAACCCGATGCTCGCGCTGGTCCAAGCCGCGCGCGGGATCGCGGCGCTGGGCGCCGGCCGGTTCGACGACGCCTACGCGCAGCTCTGTCGCCCGTTCACCCCGGCGGACGTGTCCTACCACCAATACCACCGGACCTTCCTGGTGGCGGAGCTCGCAGAAGCGGCGGCCCACAGCGGCCGACAGGCCGACGCCCGCCGGCTCCTCGACGACGTCGAGCCCCTAGGCGAGCAGACCGGCTCACCGATCCTGCACGCGGGACTGCTGGTAGCCCGTCCCCTCCTCGCCGACGAGGAGGACGTGGAGCGCTTGTACCTGGAAGGGCTGGCCGACGGGCTCCCGGCATGGCCTCTGCACCGCGCGCGGCTCCATCTCGGGTACGGCGTCTGGCTGCGTCGGCAGCGACGGATAGCCGAGGCGCGCGACCCACTCCGGACGGCACGGGAGACGTTCGCGGCGCTGGGTGTCACACCGTGGGCGGAGCGGGCCGGGCAGGAGCTGCGCGCGGCCGGCGAGCCACACCAGCAGAGCCCGGCCGCGGCGTGGGAGCAGCTGACGCCCCAGGAGCTGCAGATCGCGACCATGGCGGCAGAGGGGCTCACGAACCGGCAGATCGGCGAACGACTGTTCCTCTCGCACCGCACCGTCGGCGCGCATCTCTACCACATGTTCCCGAAGCTGGGCATCGCGTCGCGGTCCCAGCTCGGGTCCGCGCTGGCCGGCGTCGGTGGGGGCTCGACTCCGGCCTGACGCGTCACCGGTCCCGTGAGGTCCCAGGGCACGGGCCAGTCGGTTGACTGATGCGAGCGCTGCTTCGCGCGTTCGACACTCCGGGTGCTGACTACCGGAGAGGGAATGACCATGTTGCCGAAGCCGAACCCACCCGCCCACCACCGCAGTCTGGCGGCGCTCCACCTCGTGCGGCGCGCGGTGGCCGTTGCCCTGGCCGGATCCCTGATCGGAGCCCTTGCGCTCACCGTCGGGACACGACCGCCAGAGACTCAGGACCTGACCCTGGTTGCCGACCCGTTCGACCCCGAGGTGATCCTGCCCGGCCGGGTGGATGCTTCCCTCCACCGCACCCTCGACGCGGTCAAGCGTTCCGAGGCTGCCGTCGACGACCGTCGCTGGTCCGCCGCGCGGCGCTCTCTCGCGGCCGCGAAGGCCGGCTTCGACCGCTCCCATCGGGCCGTGGTCCGTCAGGTGCTGGCCGTTGTCGACCCTGAGGCGGAGGAGGAGAGCACGGCCGGGCCCGACAGCGCGCTCGCAGGTCTGAACGTCGAGCAGGTGTCGGTCGCGGTGCTGGCCGGGCTGTTCGACGGGATCCGCGCCAAGGCTGTGGTGCGAGGGATCCGCGCCGCGCTGACCAGGGCCCAGAGGGTGCGGGCCGAGCTGGTCAGGGTGATTGTCGGGCTCGACCCGGAGGAGGCCGGCGCGCCTTACGCAGACGCGCTGGCTGACACGGTTCCGGCCTACACCGACGAGGTCGCGACCGTGCGCGAGGCCCTCCGGGACGACCGGCTCACGAGTGTGGCTCGCCAAGCATTGCGAGCGGCGCTGGCCGGAGCCGTGCCGCCGAGGCCGCCATGGTCGCGGCCTTCGGCGGCGGCGAGTGACGGCGGGTGTCCATGATGATCCCGCGAACCTCCACCGTGGAACGGATCCTCGGGCTGACCGGCATCTGCACCCTGCTCGCGTGCCTGCCGATGTTGTCCTCGGAGTCGTCCGTCCTGGTGCCGCGGGCCGCGGCCGCCGCACCGGCAGCCGCCGGCGCGGCCGACGGCCCGGGCATCGACACCGAGGCCGAGCTCCGGCGGGCGTGGACCGACCCCAGGCGCACTCAGATCGACCTGACCGGCGACATCGTGCTGCGGAACTGCCGGATCGGCGACCCGATCCGGGAGTCGTCGTACCCGATGCATGTTGACGGACACGGGTTCTCGATCCGCCAGGCCTGCTTCGAGAAGCGGCTGCTCCGCCAGGACGGCACCGGGTACCTCGAGCTCGAGCACCTTCACCTCAGCCGTGGCGGCAGCGACGGTCCCGGGGCCGCGGTCACCACCCGGGGCGAGATCACCCTGGTCGACTGCGTCGTGGTCCAGAACCTCGCCGAGGAGCCGGGCGGCGCGATCTTCTCGATGCGCCGGGCCACCGTGATCCGGTCGAAGATCAGCGGGAACCTGGCCAACGACGACGGCGGTGGCGTCTACGCCCGTCGGGGCGGCGTCGAGATCTACGACTCGGTGCTCAGCAACAACCTGGTCGACGGGTCCGGCGGGGCCGTGGGCTCGACCGGCGACATCCTGATAGTGCGGTCCCGGGTGGACGGCAACACCACCGACGGTGACGGTGGCGCGCTGTACACCGACGAGTCCGGCGACGTCACGGTGATCGACTCGACGATCGACGGCAGCACCGCCGACGGGCCGGGAGGCGCGATCTTCACCCTGGACGGCGACGTGGCCATCTTCGGTTCGACCTTGCTGGGGAACCGCGCGGACGACCGTGGCGGGGCGATCTCCGGCGAGGCGGACGTGCTCGTGGTCAACTCCACCATTGCGCGGAACCTCGCGGTCGCCCACGTCGGCGGCGGCGTCTGGGCGCGCGGCGACCTGATGGTCGTCAACTCGACGGTCACCGACAACTACGCCGAGGGCCAGGGCGGCGGCCTGCTGGCGGCCGGGGACGTCAGCCTGTTCGGCTCCACGATCAGCAGCAACGTCGCGCCGGTTGCCGCCAACCTCGGCTCCGGAGGCACCTTGACCAGCTTCGGCTCGATCGTCGGGCCGGCGTTCATCCTCAACCCGAACGGCGACACCCGCCCGACCCGCCACAGCTGTCGGGTGTACGACGTCGCATCGCAGGGGCACAACCTGACCACCGACGACTCGTGCGGGTTCACCGCAACGGGCGACGTGCTCGACGAGAACGGACCGATGCTGGCTCCCCTCGAGGACGACCCCGGTGGACGGGTGATGTGGCCGCTGGCAGAGAGCCCGGTCCTCGGGCGGATCCCCTCGGGGGAGTGCGCCGCCACCGTTCCGGACCTGATGCCCGCTGGGCAGCTGCTCACCGACGTGGTCTGGCCCGACGTCCTCACCCACGACCAGCTGGGCGGGCTGCGCGACAACGGTGTGCCGTGCGCGATCGGTGCGGTCGGGGGTGTGCGGCCATGAGCGCCGAACTCGCTCTTCCTCGCACTCGCGAGCATTGTCCTGGCAGGGCTGACGTCCGGGCAGCTGTCTGCCGGGGAGGGCCCGCTGCCACAGGGCGCAGCGTTTGCTCTGCGCGAGGCGCCTGCGCAGTCGCCCGCGGCCGGCGCACGCGGCCTGCTCGACCACTTCGACGACCGGTTGGACCGGATGGGGAGAGTCATCCGGGGTCACCAGCGGACGCGCGACCCGGATGTACCGCTGGTGGGAGTGTGTCCACCCGTTGCGGACGGATCAGGTCGGGGACCCCGAGCACGGCTGGGGGTTCGAGTACGACGAGCGCGACGGGACCGGCGTGGACACTCGTACGGCGCTGGTCCGGCGCGAGGCGGCGGGCCGTCCCGACCTGCTGCTCCTTCGCTTCGGCCGCGAGCGCGGCTGCCTGACTCGGGCTCCCGACCCCAACGGCACCGGCGACGACGCGCGGGCGATCCCCAGGGCCGCGGCGCCCACCGCGGTGACGCGTCGCGCCTCAGGCACGAACGGGAAGTGGCAGAAGCTGCGGCGGTTGGAACGCCGGATGGACCAGACCGCGCGGCGGCTCGACCGGCTCGAGGGCGACTTCGACCGCTTCGACGAGTGGGAGTCCTGCCTGTCCTGGCTTCCGGTGACCGAGTTCGGCCGGACCCACCAGAACCTCGGCTACCTCTACGGCGGCGCGGACGGCGCCCCGTCGTACCGCTCCGCCATCGACATCGACGACAGCGAGTGGGACGACCCCGACTACATGTTGCTGGCGTTCCTCGGCCGCGACCGACCGTTCACGAACGTCGAGTGCGGCCACGAGCCCGGGGAGGGAGTGGATCGCGTCGCCCCGGCCTGGGCGCTGGCCGCCCGAGCGGGCGAGGGCGGGAAGTCGGAGCGCTGGACCGACCGGATCGACGATCTCCGAGACGATCTCCACGCCGCCCAGGAGGACCTCGAGGACATGGTCGAACCGGCCCAGGAGTTCATCCAGTTCGACGAGTGCATGTTCACCGTGGGTGTCCGCAGCAGCGGCGAGCCGAACGAGGGCTACCGCTTCCGAACCGAGTCCGGCAGGTCGGTCCGGCGTGCCGCTCTCGCTTTCGACATGACGGGCGCGGTGCTGCCGCAGATGGACGTCATGGCCTTCCCTGGCGAGGAACCCCCGTCGATCGAGTGCAACGAGGACGCCGGCGGCCAGAACACCGATGAGTAGGCCGACGTCCCTTCGTGACCCGATCAGGGGAC
>CAWFAE010000006.1:0-17772 GCA_963813615.1 uncultured Actinomycetota bacterium | reverse complement strand
TGGACCGTGTCGGGCCGGCCGCCTCGTAGAGGGCCTCGATTGGCCGGGTCCGTCCGGCACGGCGCGCCGCGGCGTACGACGCGGTCAGCGCGACCAGGAGGGCGGCCGCCACGGCGGTCGCGACCGGGATGACCCCGGGCTCGCTACGGAAGGTGGCGGGAAGGAGCCCTCGGGCCTCCATGCCGCTGGCGAGGTGCGAGGCGAGGACGAGGCCGGGCCAGACGCCGACGGCGGCTCCGAGCGCGGTCACGATCATGGTTTCGCGGGAGATCATCCGGCGCACCTGTCTCGGGGTCGCCCCGATGGCTCGCAGCAGCCCGATCTCGCGTTGGCGCTGACGCACGAACAGGGACAGCATCCCGGCGATCACCAGGATGGCCACGAAGACGCCGATGCCACCCAGGGAGCCGCTGATCGCGATCAGCCTCGTGCTGTCCTCCACCGAGTCGAGGAACTCCGCCTTCCCGCGCTCGTCGCCGGTCAGCACCGACGCGTCGCCGCCCAGCGCACTCCGAAGGGCGGCTGCGACCTCCGAGACATCGGCGCCGGGCGTGACGGTGACGCCCAGGAGGTCGACCGAGTCGCCGCGTCCGTAGTGCTCCACTGCGGTCTCGTCGTCGAAGAACACCGCCGACTGCTGCCGGAGCTCCCCCTCGGCGGGCGTGGCCAGGCCGACGAGCCGCGCCTCGGTCGCGTCGCCGGCGATCAGGACACTCACGTCCTGGCCGACCTGTACGTCCGCGCGTCGCGCCAGGGCGGTGTCGATGACGATCTCGTCGCTCGCCTCGGGCAGGTGCCCGTCGGTGAGGTGGAAGGGGGTGAGCGCGGCACTCGACCACGAGTGTCCGAGTGACGGTGCGCCGGAGGGCCCGGGGACGGCCGACCCGTCGGGTCGCAGGAGCGAGGCACGGAACGAGACGTCGGGCACGACCGACTCGACACCCGGGACCGCGGCTGACCTCTGTCAGCGTCTCGCTGGGCAGCGGGACCCGCTCGGTGATGGCCGTGGTGATGGTCTCGGCGTCGTCACCCTTGCCGTGATGCTCGCTGATCGACTGGTCCCCGGCGACGACGATGTCGGCGCCGGCCAGGCGTTCGGGCGGGACGTCGCCGCGGATGCCCGACTCCAGCAGCACGCCGGTCGCCGTGATCAGCGCGACCGCGGCCGCAACCGTCGCGAACACGCCGACGAAGCTGGCCCATCGGGCGCGCAGCGTGGGGATGGCGAGGTACATCATCGGTCAGCCCTCCAGGTGGGTCATGCGCTCGGCGATGGCGTCGGCGGAGGGCGAGGCCAGGTGGTGCACGATGCGGCCGTCCGCCAGGAACAGCACCCCGTCGGCGTGCGAGGCGGCCAGCGGGTCGTGCGTGACCATCACGATCGTGAGGCCCTCGCGATCGGTGCACTCACGCATCAGGTCGAGGATCTCGGCCCCCGTGCGCGAGTCGAGAGCGCCGGTGGGCTCGTCCGCGAAGAGGACGTCGGGCCGCGTGACGAGGGCACGGGCGATGGCCACCCGCTGCTGCTGTCCGCCGGACAGCTGCGCGGGTCGGTGACCGAGACGCTCGGTGAGGCCGACGCGGCCCGCCACCTCCGCCAGCCACGCGCGGTCGGCTCGGCGGCCCGAGAGGCGCGCGGGCAGCTCGATGTTCTGGGCCACCGTCAGCGCGGGCATCAGGTTGTAGGCCTGGAAGATGAACCCGACGCGGTCGCGTCGCAGCCGCGTCAGAGCGGATTGAGACTTCCGCCCCAGGTCGTCACCGGCGATGTGGACGTCCCCGCGGTCGGGGCGGTCGAGACCCGCGGCGACATGCAGCAGGGTGCTCTTGCCCGAGCCGGAGGGCCCCATCACGGCCGTGAAGGTTCCTTCGTTGAAGGCGGCCGTGACCCCGCGGAGAGCGTGGACACTGTTCTGCCCCCGGCCATAGGTCTTCGACACATCGACCACCTGGACGGCGGGTCGCTGCACGAGTCGGTCGGGTGGGCTGGTCAGCTGGACGGTCATGGGGTGCCTCTCGGGGGTGCCGGACCTCGGTCGATCCCGGCTTTCCACCACCATCCGCGCTGCGGAGACCAGCATCGTCAGGCCTGCGTCCATACCCGGATCGGTCCCCCGGGCTAGTCCTCGAGACCATCGCGGCCTCGTTCCTGCGACCGATCCGGGCGGCGGCGGGCCGGGAGTAGCGTGGGTTCATGAGCGGGACTTCGCCGCCACCAGGGCATCCGATCGTGGCCGGCCTCGCCCGCCACCTGATCGCCCTGGACGTGCTCGTGGCCGGAGCACTCCTGGTGTTCTGGCTCCAGCCGCTCGTCGCGGAGTCCGGCGACCTCACCGCACGGAACGTCGTCGAGTACCTCGTTGCCATCGGCGCTACTGCGCCACTCGCCGTACGACGCCGCGCACCCAGGATCGTGTACGCCGTGATGGCCGGCTGCTTCGCGGCCGCTCTGCTCATGGGCATCGAGTCGACCGGGTTCGGGGTGGCGCTGGCGGCGTACACGATCCTGGCCACGGATTCCCGGAGGGCCGGACTCGTCACGATCGTCGTCGGCTACGCGCTGATCGTCCTGGCGAACCTGGCGATCTCGGGCACCACGCTGGGAGACCTCTTCTTCGACGCCATCACATTCGCGATGGTGATCGCCATCGCCGAGCTGGTCCGCACTCGGCGGGCCTACGCGGAGATCTACGCCGAGCGGGCCGCGCGGCTCGAGGCCGAGAGGGCCGCGGTGACAGGTCGGGCGGTCGACGAGGAGCGGCTGCGGATCGCACGCGAGCTGCACGACGTCGTGGCGCACTCGGTGACCTCCATCGCCGTCCAGTCCAGCGTGGGGCTGGACCGGCTCCGGACGGACCCGGATGCCTCGGAGCGAGCGCTGGCCACGATCGAGACCAGCAGCCGCACCGCCCTCGCCGAGATGCGTCGCATGCTCGGGATGTTGCGGCACGGCGACGAGAGCGCGGCCAGTCTCGTCCCCGCCCCCGGCTTGGCGCGCGTCCAGGCACTCGTGGAGGAGTCGACGACCGCCGGCATCGCCACGACCCTCACCCTCGCCGGGGATCGCCCCGATGCGGTGCCACCCGGCGTGGACCTGTGCGCCTACCGGATCGTCCAGGAGGCCCTCACCAACGTGGCCAAGCACGCCCCGGGCGCGCGCGCCGACGTCACGGTCAGCTGGTCGACCGACGGCGTCGTGGTCGAGGTCCGGGACAACGGTCACGGCACGGCGCTGTTCGGCCCCGACCAGCGGCAGACCCACCCGGGACAGGGACTGCTGGGGATGCGCGAGCGGGTCGCCTTGTTCGGCGGCATCTTCGAGGCGGGCCCACGGCCCGAGGGCGGGTTCGGCGTACGTGCCCACCTGCCGTTCGACGCCCCCCAGAGCGCGCGCCCCACACCGGCCCCCGCCGAACCGGTGCCGTCGGCGTGATCCGCGTCGTGGTCGTGGACGACGAGTCCCTTCTCCGCGGGGGACTCGTGTCGTTGGTGGACAGCGCCGAGGACCTCACGGTCGTCGGCGAGGCGTCGAACGGCGCCGAGGCGCTCGATGTGGTCGCCGAGCTGCTCCCCGACGTCGTCCTCATGGACATCCGGATGCCCGAGATGGATGGCTTGGAGGCCACTCGCCGCCTGGCGACAGACCCCACGACCGCGACCGCGCGGGTCCTGGTGCTGACGACGTTCGACCTCGACGAGTACGTCTTCGAGGCCCTGCGGGTGGGCGCCAGCGGGTTCCTGCTCAAGGCCGCCATGCCCGACGAGCTCCGGGCGGCGATCCGCGTCGTCGCTGGCGGGGAGGCCCTGTTGGCGCCGAGTGCGACCCGTCGTCTGATCGAGGAGTTCACCTCGCGCCCGGCAACGTCGACCGGTCCACGGGTGCCCATCCCGGAGATCACCGGGCGCGAGCGGGACGTGCTGGCCGCGGTCGCCCGGGGCCAGTCCAACTCCGAGATCGCCGCCGAGCTGCACATGAGCCTCTCCACGGTGAAGACCCACGTGAGCCACCTGCTGATGAAGCTCGATGCTCGCGACCGCACCCAGCTCGTGGTCAAGGCCTACGAGGCACGGTTCGCCATCCCCGGCGCGCAGTGAGGCTCGGGGCAGACATGAGAGCGGTGGTTCAGGAGCGATACGGCGGCCCGGACGTGCTGCGGGTGGAGGACGTGCCGGTGCCCAAGGCCGGCGACGGGCAGGTGCTGGTCAAGGTCGCGGCCACCTCGATCAACCTCAGCGACTGGGAGGGCCTGACCGGCTCGCCCGGCTACTCACGGCTGGGTGGGCTGCGCGCGCCGCGCCGTCCGATCCTCGGCTCCGACATCGCCGGGTGGGTGGAGGCCGTCGGCGCCGGCGTCACCCGCTTCCGGCCCGGTGACGAGGTGTACGGCGACAACCTGCAGCTCAAGGGCGGCTTCGCCGAGTACGCCGTCGCGCCCGCGTCGGTTCTGGCCGCCAAGCCCGACGGGCTGACGTTCGCCGAGGCGTCGTCGCTCCCTCAGGCGGCGGCGATCTCGCTTCAGGGCACGGCCAGGGCCGCGCCGGGATTGCGTCTCCTCATCAACGGGGCGGGTGGGGGTTCGGGTGCCTTCGCGATCCAGCTCGCCAAGCGGTTGGGAGCGCATGTCACGGGCGTCGACAACGGCGGCAAGCTCGACTTCATGCGGTCCGCTCGGCGCCGACGAGGTCATCGACTACCGGCGCGACGACTTCACCCGGGTCCGCCCGCCGTACGACCTGATCCTCGATCTGGTCGCCCATCGCTCGGTGTTCGCCTACCGCCGGGCGCTGGCACCGGGCGGGAGGTACCGCTGCGTGGGTGGGACCGTGCGGTCGCTGTTGCGGGTGCTCACCATCGGCGCGTTCGCCGGCCTCGTCACCCGCCGCAGCCTCGGCGTACTCGTCGTGAAGGAGGGCCCCGACCACTTCGAGCCGCTGGCCGACCTGTGCGTCGCGGGCGAGGTCGACATCCACATCGACCGCACCTTCGGGCTCGACGAGGTGGCGGACGCCCTGGCCCACGTCGGCGCGGGCCGCGCCCTCGGCAAGGTCGTCGTCACCCCGACCTGACGGATCGTCCTGCGGGCCTCGCCCCACACGGGTGAGGCGTGGGGCTGGTCGCCGACCTAGCGTCGGCAGCGTCCTGACTCTCGGGGAACGGACCCACTCTCTCCCACCGTAAGGACGAGCACATGAGCGCAGACGAGTCACGCCCGCGGCGTACTGCCCATTCCCCACCGCACTGCGACCGGTCTGACGACGTACGACGCGAAGGACCCGGACACAGCCTTCCCTCCGATCGAGCCGCTGGTCCCCCCGGCCGGCGCCCCGAACGTGCTGGTGATCCTCCTCGACGACGTCGGATTCGGCGCGTCGAGCGCCTTCGGGGGACCGTGCCGGACGCCGGTCGCCGAGCGACTGGCGGGCGGCGGCCTGAAGTTCAACCGGTTCCACACCACGGCGCTGTGCGCCCCGACCCGTCAGGCGCTGCTGACCGGTCGGAACCACCACTCGGTCAACATGGGCAGCATCACCGAGACCGCCACGTCCGCGCCGGGCCAGACCTCGGTACTGCCGAACACGAAGGCGCCACTGGCGACCACGCTCAAGCTCAACGGGTACTCGACCGCCCAGTTCGGCAAGTGTCATGAGGTGCCGGTCTGGCAGACCTCGCCGATGGGGCCCTTCGACGCCTGGCCGACCGGTGGCGGTGGGTTCGAGACGTTCTACGGGTTCATCGGTGGGGAGAACAACCAGTGGGACCCCGCGCTCTACAGCGGAACCACGCCCATCGAGCCGCCGGCCACCGCCGAGGAGGGCTACCACCTCACCGAGGACCTGACCGACCACGCGGTGAGCTGGATGCGTCAGCAGAAGGCGCTGATGCCCGACAAACCGTTCTTCGTCTACTACGCGCCGGGCGCGACGCACGCCCCGCACCATGTGCCGAACGAGTGGATCGAGCCCTACGAGGGCCAGTTCGACGACGGCTGGGACGTCCTGCGCGAGCGCACGTTCGCCCGGCAGAAGGAGCTGGGCGTCATCCCGGCCGACACCGAGCTGACCGCCCGGCACGACGAGATCACCGCCTGGGACGACATGCCCGACGAGCTGAAGCCGGTGCTGGCGCGGCAGATGGAGGTCTACGCGGGCTTCCTCGAGCACACCGACCACCACGTCGGCCGGCTGGTCGACGCCCTCGAGGACCTCGAGATCCTCGACGACACGCTCATCTACTACATCATCGGCGACAACGGCGCGTCCGCCGAGGGCACGCTCAACGGCGCGTTCAACGAGATGGCCAACTTCAACGGCATGGCGGCCGTCGAGACCCCGGAGTTCATGCTCAGCAAGATGGCCGAGTTCGGCGGCCCCGGCTCCTACAACCACTACTCGGTCGGCTGGGCCTGGGCGATGAACTCGCCGCTGCAGTGGACCAAGCAGGTCGCCTCCCACTGGGGCGGCACCCGCAACGGGACCATCGTGCACTGGCCCAACGGGATCGAGGAGAAGGGCGGCCTGCGGTCGCAGTTCACCCACGTGACCGACCTGGCGCCCACCATCCTCGAGGCCGCCGGCCTGCCCGCAGCCCGACCATGGTCAACGGCGATCCTGCAGGCGCCGATGGAGGGCACCAGCATGCTCTACGCGTTCAACGACGCGGAGGCCGCCGAGCGCCACGACCTGCAGTACTTCGAGATGTTCGGCAACCGCGGCATCTACCACCAGGGCTGGAGCGCGGTCACCAAGCACAAGACCCCGTGGATGATCGTCGACCCGAACATGGGGCCGTTCGATGACGACGTGTGGGAGCTCTACGACGGCAGCACGGACTTCAGCCAGGCCCGCAACCTCGCCGCGGAGCAGCCCGAGCGGCTGGCGTACCTGCAGCGGCTCTGGCTGATCGAGGCCGTGAAGTACAACGTGATCCCACTCGACGACCGCAGCGGTGAGCGCTTCGAACCCCGACCTGGCCGGGCGGCCCACGCTGATCCGCGGCAACTCCCAGCTCTTCTACCCCGGCATGGGACGCCTGTCGGAGAACAGCGTGGTCAGCATCAAGAACAAGTCCTTCTCGGTGACCGCCGACGTCGAGATCCCCGAGGGCGGAGGCCGAGGGCGTGCTCATCGCCCAGGGCGGCCGCTTCGGCGGATGGGCCTTCCACGTCAAGGACGGCAAGGCCAAGTTCACCTACAACGTGCTGGGCATCCACGAGTTCAGCGCGCAGGCCGACGAGGCGATCCCACCCGGCAGCCACCAGGTCCGGATGGAGTTCGCCTACGACGGCGGGGGGCTGGCGAAGGGAGGCGATGTCACCCTGTTCTACGACGGCGACCAGGCCGGGACGCGGGCGCGTCGAGATGACCCAACCGATGGTCTTCTCCGCCGACGAGACCACCGACATCGGCTACGAGTCCGGCACCACCGTCAGCCCCGACTACACCGCCGCGACCAGCCACTTCACCGGCAAGATCAACTGGGTGCAGCTCGACGTCGGCGTTGACGACAACGACCACTTCATCATCACCCGAAGAGCGCCTCCGGGTCGCCCTGGCCCGTCAGTAGGAGCGCCTCTGGCGATGAGTCCTGCGGCTCCGCGCGGTCGGTGTATCGACACACCACCGCCGAGGAGGCTCGCATGCGCAAGGTAGTCCTCTACACCCTGACGTCGCTCGACGGAGCGGTCGATCACCCCGGCCAGTACTTCCCGGCCACCGACCCGACGGAGAGCGGCGCCCCGTTGTTCGACCCTGTGATGGTCGACATCGAGACCCGGACGATCCGCGAACAGGACGCGGTGCTGCTCGGTCGCAGGATGTACGACGAGTGGTCCAGCTACTGGCCCAAGTCCGACGAGCAGCCGTTCGCGGACTTCATCAACAACGTCAAGAAGTACGTCGCCACCTCGACGCCGCTGACGGAGGTGTGGGGTGACGCGGAGGCCGTGACCGGTCCGATCGCCGACTTCGTGCGCGACCTCAAGGCCCGCCCGGGCGGTGACATCGGCGTCCACGGCAGCATCGAGCTGGCGCAGTCACTGCTCACCGCGGGACTCGTCGACGAGCTGCAGCTGGCGGTCGGCCCGGTCCTGCAGCCCGAAGGTCGTCGACTGTTCGAGCGCCTCGACGAGGCGCGCAGGCTGGAGCTGCTGAGCGCCACCCCGACGCCCAGCGGCTGCGGTCTGGCTCGCCTACCGGGTCGCTTGAGCGCTACTCCTGGTCGAGCACCGACGGAGACAGCTGGATGCTCGGGCACCAGCTCGACCAGCAGGTCGCGGACGCGGGTGTCGATGTCGGCGATGATGCGGCGGACGGTGGCCTCGTCCTGGCCGCCGGGGTCGTCGACCGGCCAGTCGACGTACCTCACGCCGGGCACGTAGGGGCACTCCTCGCCGCAGCCGAGGGTGACGGCCAGGTCGCTGGCGGCGATGGTCTCGCGGGTGAGCAGTGTGGGGTGCTCGCGGGAGCTGTCGAGCCCGAGCTTCTCGAGCGCATCGGCGACCTCGGGATGGATGTGCTCGCCGGGCTGGGTCCCCGCTGAGAGGGCACGGACCCGGCCGCCCGCGTAGTGCTCGGTGAGCACCCGGCTGATGACCGAGCGGCCGCCGTTGCGAACACAGGCGAAGACGACCTGGGGCACACGCTCGTCGGTGTCGGCGCTGGTCATCGCTCGGCTCCTTCATGGGTTCTTGGCGTGGGGCACGACCACGTCGTCGGCCGCGGCGCCGACGCCGGGGAACAGGTAGAGGATCAGGGGTACGGCGACGGCCGCGCCCACGATCTCGGCGGCGACGAACCCGGGAACGGAGCCGGGGGCTATCCCGGCGAACGAGTCCGAGAACATCCGGCCGACCGTGACGGCCGGGTTGGCGAACGACGTGGAGGACGTGAACCAGTACGCCGCGCCGATGTAGGCGCCGACCGCCGGCGCGGCGAGCGCGCCACGGCCGGTGCGGGCGAGCGCGAAGATGAGGGTGACCAGGCCTGCGGTGGCGACGACCTCGCCGAGCAGCACGGGGGCGCCGCCCCGCTCGGTGGTGGCGAGCTGGGTGAGGCTGACCTCGAACATCAGGTTGGCGAGCATCGCGCCGGCGATGCCGCCGAGCACCTGCGCGGCGGCGTACGCGAGCACCTCGCGGCCCGTGAGACCGGTGCCGGCGCGACGGCCGAGCAGCCAGTCGGCGGCCGAGACGACGGGGTTGAGGTGAGCGCCCGAGACCGGGCCGAACATCAGGATGAGCACGGTCAGGCCGAGGGCGGTGGCCGTGGAGTTCTCCAGGAGCTGGAGGCCCACGTCGTCCGGCGAGAGCCGTTGTGCGGCGATCCCGGAGCCGACGACGACCGCTACGAGGAGGCCGGTCCCGATCAGCTCCGCCGTCAGCCGCCGGGTGAGGTCGTGGTTCATGCGTCAGTCGGCCGGCGCGTCGCCGCTCGAGCAGCACGGTGTCGCGCCACTCCCCGTCGAGCTGGGCGATCCGCGGGCGCACGGCGAGCGTGCGGTAGCCGGCGGAGTGATGCAGCGCGAGGGAGGCGCGGTTCTCGGGGAAGACCGAGGTCTGGAGGGTCCACAGGCCGTTGGCGTCGGCCTCGTTGACCTGGCGGAAAGCAGCGCCTTGCCGACCCCGCGCCCGCGCGCGGACTCGGTGACGTAGACGCTGGTCTCGCCGACGCCCGGCGTAGCACTCCCGCTCGGAGACCGGGTTGATGGCGGTCCAGCCGACCACCCGCACCGTCCTGCTCGGCGACCCAGCGGTGCTCGGGCAGCCACTTGTCGGCAAGGTCCGACAGGGCCGGCACCTCGGTCTCGAAGGTGGCCATCCGGGTGGCGATGCCTTCGGCGTAGATGTCGCGGACGATCGGCAGGTCGTCGTCGGCCATGGCCCGGGTGGTCACGCCGGCCGGGAGGTCCTCCGGGCAGCACGGCACGGCGCCCAGCGATCCCATCACCACGTCCGCAGCGTGCGGGAGACCGGTGCAGCAGGCGGGGTTGACCGAGACGATCGAGGAGGTCCCGACCTTGTCGACGGCCACGAAGCCGACCTCGGCGAGCTTGCGGACGTGGTGGGAGCAGGTCGACTGGCTGATGCCCAGCACCGTGGCCAGGTCACCCACCTTGATCGAGCCGCGCGGCGCGGTCGCCACCGCGTGCAACAGGCGCACCCGGGTCGCGTCGGACAGCGTGGCGAACCACTCGGCGTACGTCGCCGCGGAGTCGGGGCCCAGCAGCGCGTGACCGCCGGGGCGGGTGGCCGTCGGTGCGCACGCGGGATCGGCACAATCCGCGGCGTCCGCGGTCTGGCGAGTGGAGAGCTCGAGGTCCTGAAGGGTCACGACCGAAGCCTATCATCGACGTTCTTCGATGAATGGGCTATGGTGCCTCCAGACCCAACCATCGAAGTTCATCGATCAACCCAAGGATGCCACTCATGCCCACCGTCACCACCGACCGCCCGCTCGTGATCGTCGGGGCAGGCCCGATCGGCCTTGCCGCCGCCGCGCACGCGCAGTCGCGGGGCCTGCCCACCGTCGTCCTCGAGAGCGGCACCGAACCGGGCGCCGCGGTCCGGGAGTGGGGCCACGTCCGCCTGTTCTCGGCGCTGGAGCGAGCTGGTCGACCCTGCCGCCGAAGCACTCCTTTCCGGCACCGGGTGGGAGCGACCCGACCCGAGCACCTACCCGACCGGAAACGAGTGGGTGGACGCCTACCTGGCGCCGCTGGCCGTCGCTCTGGGTGCCAGCGACGAGGTGGAGGTCCGCTACGACCACCAGGTCGTCGGCGTTGCCAAGCAGGGCCGGGACCGGATGGTCGACTCCGGCCGCGAGGACGCGCCCTTCACCGTGCACGTACGGACGCGGGCCGGCACCCAGGTCCTGACCGCTGGGGCCGTTGGTCGACGCCTCCGGCACCTGGTACGGCGCCAACCCACTGGGCGGCGATGGCCTCCTCGCTCCGGGAGAGGCCGAGCACGCCACCCGCATCACCTACGGCATCCCCGACTTCAGCGACCCCGCCACTCGCCAGCGGTACGCCGGCAAGCGCGTCGCAGTCGCCGGCCGCGGCGCCTCGGCTCAGAACACCCTCGTCGGGCTGACCTCCCTCACCGAGGTGGACGCGGGGACCGAGATCGTGTGGCTGCTGCGGCGGCCCGGCACCGACGACGCCTTCGGCGGCGGCGACAACGACCAACTGGAGGCCCGCGGGGCGCTCGGAAAGCGCGCGCAGGCCGCGGTCGAGGGCGGCCCGGTGCAGGTCGTCACCTCCTTCCGCACCGCCGAGGTCACCGACGACACCGGCGGCCGGATGGCGATCGTCGGACTCGACGGACGCCGCGTCGAGCAGATCGACGAGATCGTGGCCGTTACCGGTTTCCGACCCGACCTCGACTGGCTCCGAGAGGTGCGTCTGGACCTCGACCCGGTGCTCTCCGCACCGACGAAGCTCGCGCCGCTCATCGACCCCAACATCCACTCCTGCGGCACGGTGTACCCGCACGGTGTTGCAGAGTTGGCCCAGCCCGAGAACGGCCTTTACCTTGCTGGCATGAAGTCCTACGGCCGCGCGCCGTCGTTCCTCGCGCTGACCGGGTTCGAGCAGACCCGCAGCATCGTCGCCGCCATCGCCGGGGACCACGACGCCGCCGCCCGCGTTGAGCTGGTCCTGCCCGAGTCCGGCGTGTGTGGCGGGTCCGGGCAGTTCGACGGCCAGCCGACCGACGCCAACGGCGGCGGCTGCTGCACCACCGGCGACGAGCTGCTGACGATCGGGGGCCGCACTGCCAGTGGGTGATGCCGACACCGGCCGTTCGCTGTCCCCGTCCGAGCTGGGCGAGGAGGCTCACCCCGAGGTCGATGCGGGCCTTCCCTCGCCTGCCCTTCGCCGGGTCACCCTGGTCCTGTGCCTGACCCAGATCGTCTCGTGGGGCGTGCTGTTCTATGCCTTCCCGGTGCTGGCCCCGACGATCGCGAAGACCGAGGGCTGGTCGCTCACGACCCTGATGGCCGGCTTCACCGGCGCACAGGTCGCTGGCCGCGCTCGTCGGGCTCTGGGTGGGTCGTCATCTCGATCGCCACGGCCCCCGCCTGCTGATGACGCTCGGCTCCGTGCTCGGCGTGACCGCCCTACTCGGGCTCGCCGCGGCACCCAGCCTGCCGTGGCTCCTCGGCGCCTGCGCGCTCGCGGGTGTTGCGATGGCCGGCACCCTCTATCCTCCCGCGTTCGCGGCCCTGACCCACTGGGGCGGCGCGGGCAGGGTACGGGCACTCACCGCGGTCACTCTGGTGGGTGGGCTGGCGTCCACCGTCTTCGCGCCGTTGACCGCCGCACTCGAGTCGGCGGGGTCCTGGCGCAGCGCCTACGCCGTCCTCGCCGTCCCGATGGCGCTCACCGCAGCGCTGCACTTCCTCGGCCTGCGCGCCCCATGGACGCCGGCGGTCGCGGGCACATCTGCTGACGATCACCCAGCCACTGGCCGGCGACGCGACCCCTTGCTACGGGAGCGACGCTTCGTCACCGTGGTCGCCGCGATGACCCTGGCCGGGTTCGCCATCTATGCGGCCGTCATCAACCTGGTTCCGCTGCTGGTCGAGTCGGGGCTCAGTACGCAGCGCGCCGCAACGGTGCTCGCCGTCGGCGGGGTCGGCCAGGTCGCGGGCCGGCTCGCGTACGCACCCGTGCTCGGGCGAGCCGGCCCGGACGCCAAGATGAGCATCGTGCTGGTGGTCACCACGGCCACCACTCTCGGTCTCGCCGCCGTCTCTGAACCGCTCCTCGCGCTGTGCGGGATCTCGCTGGTCGCCGGCGCCGCACGCGGTGCGTTCACCCTGATCCAGGCCACCGCGGTGACGGACCGCTGGGGCATCGCGTCGTACGGCGCACGCAGCAGCGTGCTGAGCGGCGTGGTCCACCTCGGTTCGGCATCATCGCCGTGGCTGTGCGCCCTCGCGGCCGCCGGCCTCGGGGGCTACCGCGAGGCGTTCGTCATGGTCGCCGCCTTCGCCGCGCTGGCGGCGGTGCTGCCGTGGGTGGGCGCGGCGCGGGCGAGACGTTGAAGCGGAACTTGACCGAGTGCCCTGACGGGACGTCCGCTCATGCCGAATTGAGTGCGAAGTGCCACGGGCGGTGGCGCAGCGACCATTTACCGGCGCGGAACGGTCGATGACGCACCGCTGATCGACCTGGGAACGCGCCAGCGGTGACTCAGCGACCGAAGTCGGCGGCGGTTCGGTCGCTCAGCCACCGCGCGCCTCTGCCGCCGTCCGGTCGCGGCTACCTCTTGCCACTCCTCGACCCGATTGCGGCTCCAGTCAACGTCACCAGGCCCGCGACGCCCAGGCAGGTGTTCCGTCACGCCGCAAGATCCACAAGGATGCGCTCATGGCCGTTCTCCTGCAGCTCACCGTGGCTCCCGCGACCCACGAGCAGTTCAACGAGCTCGACGCCATGGTGGGGCAGTCCATGATGCAGGCAGGAGGCCCGCCCGCTGGCCTCATGTCGCACGCGGTCTACCCCGAGGGGGACGGTTTCATCATCGCCGAGGTGTGGCGCGGGGAGACCGAGGGGCGGCCCTACATCGACGACGTTCTGCGGCCCCTGGTGACCGGGCTCGGACTCAACGCAGACGAAACCACAGTCCGCCCGATCTGGTCCTTCGCGCGGCCGTGACGGCAGCGCCACGGATCAGACGTTGAACCTGAACTCGACCACGTCGCCGTCCTGCATGACGTAGTCCTTGCCCTCCATCCGCACCTTGCCGGCCTCCTTGGCCTTGAGCATGGAGCCGGCGTCCATCAGCTCGTCGAACGAGATGACCTCGGCCTTGATGAAGCCGCGCTGGAAGTCGGTGTGGATGACGCCGGCGGCCTCGGGGGCGGTGGCGCCCTTGCGGACCGTCCAGGCGCGCGACTCCTTGGGGCCGGCAGTCAGGTAGGTCTGCAGGCCGAGGGTGTCGAACCCGACCCGGGCGAGTACGTCGAGTCCGGGCTCGTCGACGCCCATCTCGGCGAGCATCTCCCGGGCCTCGTCGTCGTCGCCGAGCTCGACCAGCTCGGCCTCGAACTTCGCGTCCAGGAAGATCGCCTCGCTGGGCGCGACCAGCTCGCGCATCTTCCGCTTGAGGTCCTCGTCGGAGAGCTCGTCGGCGTCGCAGTTGAAGACGTAGATGAACGGTTTGGCGGTCAGCAGGGAGAGCTCTCGGATGAGTGCCCTGTCGATGTCGGTGGCAATGATCGGCGTACCGGCCTCGAGGAAGGAGCGCGCCTGCTTGGCCGCCTCGACGACCGGGCCGAGCTCCTTCTTGCCCTTCGCCTCCTTCTCCATCCGCGGGATCGCCTTCTCGACTGTCTGCAGGTCGGCGAGGATCAGCTCTGTCTGGATCGTTGAGAGGTCGCCGGCGGGGTTGACCTCGCCGTCGACGTGGGTGACGTCCTCGTCGCGAAAGACCCGGGTCACCTGGCAGATCGCGGCCGACTCCCGGATGTGGGAGAGGAACTTGTTGCCGAGCCCCTCGCCCTCCGACGCGCCGCGGACGATGCCCGCGATGTCGACGAACTCCACCGTCGCGGGCAGGATGCGCGCCGACGCGAACACCTCGGCCAGCCGCGGCAGCCGGTCGTCGGGCACGCCCACGACGCCGACATTGGGCTCGATCGTGGCGAACGGGTAGTTCGCCGCCAGCACGTCGTTCTTGGTCAGCGCGTTGAAGAGCGTCGACTTGCCCGCGTTGGGGAGCCCGACGATGCCGATGGTGAGTGCCACGGGCGGGCAGTCTACGGGCGGCGAGTAACCCGACCCAGGCCGAGGGCGGAGACCGTCGCGGCCACCACCGCCACGGGCAGCAGCCAGGCCAGCCCGGCGGTGTCGATGACCAGCCCGCCCGCGGTCGCGCCGGCCGCGATGCCGAGGTTGAACGTGGCGACCAGGATGGCTCCCGCCGCATCCTTGTACGCCGGCGAGGCGGCGCCGATCACGGCGTTCTGCAGCAGCGGCGGGAGGAGGCCGAGCAGGAGGCCCCAGACCCCGACGGCCGCCACGACGACCCCGTCGTAGGCCCCGGCCGCGGCAAGCACGGTGAAGCCCAGCGCCAGCGCAGCCACAGTCACGACCAGCGACCCCCGCGGGTACCGGTCACCCACGAAGCCGGATGCCGCCAGACCGACCGCACCGGCGATCCCGAACACCAGCAGCAGCGCGCCGACCGAGTCCTCGGCGAAGCTCCATCGGTCCGTGGCCAGCGGAGAGATGAACGTGAACACCGCGAAGTGCGCGACCAGCGCGAGCGCCCCGAACAGCGCAGCAGCCAGCACCCGCCGGGCGGTCTCGTCGCGGACGCCGTCACCCGGAGGCGCGGGCGCGACCGGAGCTGCGGGGAGGAGCCTCGGCAGCGCCGGCGCTCCCGCGATCATGGCGATCGCGACCGCGCCGACCACCACCCGCCAGCCCAGCGGGTCCGACAGGGCGGTGCCGAGCGGCAGCCCGACGGCGCCGGCCAGGATCGGGCCGACGAGCACGACCGAGATGGCGCGCGCCTCGCGGCCGCGGGGCGCGATCGAGGCGGCGTACACCATCAGGACCGACCAGAAGAGCCCGTGCCCGCCCGCCGCGACCAGCCGGGTGACCAGGACGCCCGCGTAGCTCGGCGCCAGCGCCGTGAGCAGGGTGGCGAAGCCGAGGCCGCCCAGCGCCACGCCGAGCACGGTCGGGCGGTGCCAGCCGCGCGTGGCCCGGGTGAGCGGCACGCTGGACAGACCCACGGTGACCGCCCAGACGGTGACCAGCAGCCCGACCCGGGACGGCCGGACGTCGAGATCCGCGCTCATCGCAGGCAGCAGTCCGGCCGGGAGCATCTCCAGCGTCACCGTCCAGAACGCGCCGAACGAGAGCAGCAGCAGCGGTCGCCAGGGCAGGGTCTCCGTGCTCGTCGGAACCGGGGTGGTGGTCGTCATGCAACGACGGTAGAGTTTGACATTGATGTCAATGTCAAGCCTTCAGGAGCAGCGATGAAGATCGGCGAGCTCGCGGACCGCACCGGCGTCCCCCAGCGGATGCTGCGCTACTACGAGCAGCAGGGGCTGCTTGCCCCGGAGCGGAGCACCAACGGCTACCGGAGCTACCGCGAGCAGGACGTCGAGCGCGTGCAGCAGGTGCGCAGCCTGATCCGCTCCGGCATGCCCACCCGGCTGATCCGGATCGTCCTCGAGATGGAGGACGACACCTGGACCCGCAAGTGCAGCCGCGACTTCGCGGAGACCCTGGCCGGCGAGCTGAAGTCGATCGAG
Organism: uncultured Actinomycetota bacterium; assembly: GCA_963813615.1. Taxonomy (GTDB): domain Bacteria; phylum Actinomycetota; class Actinomycetes; order Propionibacteriales; family Nocardioidaceae; genus Nocardioides. The sequence continues at coordinate 1,500 of CAWFAE010000006.1, read as the reverse complement.
GACAAGATCGCCTGCCTGTCGCTCAGCCGGGACACGGTGCGGGAGTACCTCAAGCAGACCCGGCACGCCGCGCTGATCGACGCCTAGATGACCCGCTTGCCCTTGCGCATCCGGCGGCGCATGTCCCAGAACGTCAGCCGCGCCTGCAACTGCCGCAGCGGCCGTGGCACCAGTCGGTAGACCGGCACGAACACCTTCCAGAACAGGTCGTAGCGGCGCTGGTCGCGCTCGGACCAGGGCAGCGCCATGATCTCGCGGGTGTGCGGGTCGAGGTTGCCGCGGGTCATCAGGCTCTGCAGCGGGATGAAGGCGCCGAGCACACCGCGCGGGGTCAGCAGCTGCTGCACGTACTGCTGGACGGCTGGGTCGGGTTCACAGCGGGCCAGCGACTGCTCCCAGTACCGCTCGAAGGCGGCGCGCGTCGGCGGCCACATCTCGGGCTTCACCTGCAGCGCCGTGCCGTAGACCCAGGACTCGCGGTAGCAGCGCTCCTTGGTGGCCGCGTCCATCGGGCCGAAGACCTTCTCGTAGAGCCACTCGCCGTTCTTGGCCAGGGTCGCGGCGACCCACAGCTGCAGGTCGGGATCGAACGCGGAGTAGCGACCCGGCGAGCGCACCGGAGCATGCATCTTGTTGACCATCCGGGCGACCGCCTTCTGCTCGGCCTCGGCGCCCCAGGTCATCACGTAGATGTAGGTGAGCGTCGTCCGCAGCCGGTCGACCGGACGGCGCAGCGTGGTGGAGTGCTCGGCGACACCGAGGCCGACGCCCTTCATGGCCAGCTGGTACATCACCGTGGAGCCGGCGCCGAGCAGCACGCATCTGCTCCCCCACGAAGTCGGCGATCCCGACCTGCGCGTCCGCGACGTCGGGAACCTTCGACACGTCGTCCCGCTGGGCTGCCGTCATTGCAACAATGTGACATAATCTGTTGCATGGATGCAACGGCGCTGCTCGACGCGGCGGTCGCGCAGTTCGCCCTGACCGGCGTACGACGCACCAGCGCCGACGACATCGCCCGCCGGGCCGGCGTCAACCGAGCGACGCTCTACCGCAAGCTCGGGACCAAGAGCCAGATCCTCAACCGGGCGATCCTGCAGGAGACGGCCCGCGTCCTCGGCCGGATCGAGACCGCGATCGGCGACGTTCCGCCGCCCGGGACCGCGGGCTTCGACCCGGCGGCGTACGTGCTCCGGTTCTTCAGCGTGACCGTCGACGAGGTGCGCGGCAACGAGCTGCTGCGCCAGGTGATGCTGATGGATCGCGAGGATGCGCTGGTCGGCCTGACCGAGCGGGCCGGCGACGCGCTCGCCCTCGCCGCCGAGCTCTCCGCCGACCGGATCCGCAAGCTGCGCGCCCATGTCGGCAATCCCCGAGAAGCGCGACATCGCCGCCGTCTCTGTGACCCTGGCCCGGCTCACCCAGTCGCTGCTCCTGACTCCTGACGGTCCCCCGCTCCTGGACACGGCAGCCCGACGCAAGCGGTACGTCAACGGCGTC
>CAWFAE010000005.1:0-26946 GCA_963813615.1 uncultured Actinomycetota bacterium | reverse complement strand
TCGAAAAGGATAGGACCTGCGCCGGACGTCATACGAAACGCACGCCCAGCGCCTGTGATGTGACGGCACATCGTTGACAGCATGTGTCGCTACTTCGTTGACAGTGTGCGCTGGCGGCGGGGTGGGAGTCGATGACCGTCGCGGCCGCGTTTGCTGGGTTGGTATCGCCGGGTGGAGTCGATGATGCGGGTGTCGATGAGTTCCTTGTTGTGGAACAGGGCGACGACGTTGCCGTCGCGGATTACGTCGAGGATGGCTCCTTCCCACCCGCGGCCGATCTGGATGCGGATCCTGCTGCCGACTGAGACTTCACCGCGGGCGGTGACCTTGACCCTGGTGATCCGGGGTGGCTGGGTCAGGGGCTGGTGGCGGGGAGGGCTTTCACGCCTGTCTGATAGGCCTCGGCGGGGGTCACCGTGCCGTCGCCGAGGGACTGGTGGGGCGGTCGTGGTTGTAGAGCGCCTCGTAGACATCGCAGAGTCGTTGCAGCTGGTCGGTGGTCGCCGGTGCGGGCTGGGCGGCCAGCCAGCGCTCGAAGGTCTGGTGCTCGCGCTCGGCCTTGCCGCAGGTCTGCGGATGTCGGGCCGAGGCTGCCACCACCGAGACTCCGAGCGCACGCAGGTTGCGCTCAACCAGCACCAACTTCCCCTTTCGCGAGCCGTTGAATGCGAGTCCGTTGTCGGACAGGAACATCGCGGGTGGGTCGTGGCGTTCGATCGCCTGCTCCAGACAGGCCCAGGCGTCGCGACCGTTCTCCTCGCCGGCGACCACGGTGGCCAGGATCTTGCGGGAGTGATCGTCGAGCACCCGGATGATGACCTGCTTGGTGCCCTCGCTGAGCTGGGTCTCGAGGCCATCAATCTGCCAGATCCCGTTCGGTTGGGCAGCGGTGAATCGGCGGAAGCTCTTGCGTGGTCGTTTCTTCGGCTCCGGCTTGGCCAGGCCGCGGCGGACCAGGATCCGGTGCACGGTCCGCGCCGAAGGCGGATCCTCGCCATGTCGCCGCATCCGTGCCCAGATCGATCGTGCTCCGTGGTCCATGCCCTCGCTGCGAAGCTTGTGCCACCACCGCTCGATCAGATCCTCGACCTCAATCGGAGTCTGGTTCGGGTGGCGTCGAGGAGCCCGGGACCGGGTCACCAGACCGGCCAGGCCTTCCTCAGCGAAACGACGTTCGTAGACATAGAAGCTCGCGCGGGAGACCCCAGTTCGGCCACCAGCGCTGTCACATTCAACCGCTCACCATCGACCCGCCGCGCCAACGCAATTGCCAGCCGAGTGTCCATGCCGACCGTCCTGTCCATCCACACAAGATGCAGACCTGAACTGTCAGCGATGTCCCGTCACACCGGTGTCAGGAATCTGACGTCACTTCGCACACGCCCCAGCGCCCGATTTTGTATGACGTCCGCTCACGCCCCGCTCGGTAGGCCGCCAGCACCTCCTGCACGCGCTCATCGTCGCGATCGGCGAGCGGCACCAGCAGCTCGGCCACCACATCGGTCAGCTCGGCGATCCGGCGGTTGAGCCGGCGGTTCTCCTGGACCTCCGCCTCCAGCGCGGCGAGTCGGGCGCGCACGCCGAGGGGGTGCCGGCGCATCCGGCGGTAGCGGTCCTGGGCGATGCGGACGCGGGAGCGGGCACCGGTGACGAGGAAGCTGCTCACGATGGGTTCCTTCCGTTGGCAGGGAATGGGGTGTGCGTGGCCAGGTCACCCGCATCCGGCACACCGCTGGATCGGGCTCGTCGAGCATGTCCACGCCCGCCTTGATTCGTACCCGTTCCACTACGCCGCCTGCCGCTTCGATCTCGCGACGTACGGCGTCCGGGTCGAGGCGGCGGACCAGGCCGGCGGGCTCGGGTGCCGGGAGACCGGGGTCTGCACTGAACTCCAGGAACAGCGAGCCGCCGCCGCGCAGGGCCATCCGGGCCAGCACCAGAGGTTGGCACGGGCGTCGTCGTCGAGGCAGCCCAGGAGCTGACGGGCATAGAGGTGGTGGGGCTCGCGGGCGAGCTCGGCGCCGGTGAGCAGCACGGTGCGCAGCTCGTTGAGGATCAACATGCCCACGTCGATCGGCAGTCGGCGCCGCGCGGCCCTGCGACCGACCCCGCCGCGGGCGGCGCGACAGAAGTCATAGGCCCGCACCCGGCGACCGCGCTTCCGGGCGAACCACAAGGCGTCCCGCCCCACGCCACACCCGATGTCGGCGATCGGCTCGCCCGGCCGAATCCGGCGATCGACCCACCGGGCGAACGTCGACGAGCCGCGCAGGCGCTGCGCCCGGCCGGTGGCGTAGAACTCCGTCCACTTCGGCATCTCCGTCCGGAAGCCGCGAAGCCAACCGTCCAGTCGGCGTACGCCGGCCACCGGGTCGGTGTAGCGGAAGGACGGGTCGGGCACCCGCCAGTTCGGCCCGTAGACGAACGCCAGCATCGCCTCAGGGTCGGCCGGCGCCGGGAAGTCGAAGCCGTGCAGCACGACCGTGGACAGCGGCAGGATGGCCGAGGTCCAGAGCCGCCCGCTGCGGTTGCCGAGCTGGTAGAACGTCCCGCCCACTCGAAACGCCACGAACACGTCGATGTGGCACTGTCGGCCGTCGCTCAAGGGCAGGAGCAGCTTGATGTCGCCACCCGACATGCGCAACAGCGTCCAGCCGCGCCGGCGCAGGAGCCGCTCGATCCGATAGGACTCGGTGATCACGTCGGCCGGTGACGTGTGCTTGCTCAGATAGCAGATGTCGGTGTCGGAGTCGTGGGCGATCATCGCGCCGTCGCGGACGGCGCCCAGCAGAGGCTCCGTAGTTCAGATAGGCGCGCACGCCACAGGCACCGTTCAGGTCGTCCAGCGCCCGCTTCGTCCCCGCCAGGATCTCGGCGCGAATGACCTCGTCGGTGGCGTCGAACGCCCGGCAGAGGTGACCGACCTTGTCGATCGCCAGCGGCAGCCCCTGCGGGTCGACGACAGCGACGCGGGGCCGACCGGCTCCAGGAGCACCGCCGAACACGACCTCCTCGTCGGCTAGCACCCGGTCGCCGCCCACGCTCGCGACCGTCACCCGGACCGGACCGGTCAGGAACCGACGCAGCACCGCCGGCCACTCGACCATCACGCCGGAGCCCCGAGCGGCGCCATCCCGCACCGGCGAGAAGGCCCAGATGTAGCGGCCGTCGAAGCTCAGGACAAGCGGCTCGGTTCCGGGTCTCCGGAGGAGGATCCCGTCGTCGTCCACACGGGCGGCCGGCGGTGCCGCGGTCTGTGTCACGAGGCCGCGATCGCGCGTCGGAGCAGGGTGCTCGAGGTGTGCATGGTGTAGGGGAAGTAGACGACCTCGGCTCCCACGGTCGCGACCAGGCGCTCGAGGGCCGCGCCCTTCCGGGTCGCCAGCCAGTCGTCACCCTTGAACAGCCGGTGGAAGCCGACCTCGCGCCAGGCGTCGAGCTTGTCCGGCGTCTGCTCGGCGTACGTCGCGTCCACGATCCCGATCGCGTCCACGATCGCCAGCCGCTCCTCCAGCGGCACCCACGGGCGGGCGCCCTTCGAGAGCTCGCACATCTCGTCGCTCACGACGCCGGCGACGAGCACGTCGCACCGCTCGCGGGCCTGCCGCAGGGCATTGAGGTGACCGACGTGGAACAGGTCGAAGACGCCGGGCACGTACCCGACGATGGGACCCAGCGGGGCAGCGGTGCTCGTCATCGCGCTCTCTTATCTGCTTAATTCGAACTGATTTACAAGACTTTAACGCGTCGAAGCCCCGGCCGGTGCATTTCGCCCTCGATCGGTCAGCGAGCGAGGAGGGCGTCGCAGAGCGCCTCGCCGACCCAGTCGGCGTACTCGTCGCCCGACCAGCCGCGTTGCTGCGTGAGGAGATGCCAGACGCTGGGGCTGGTCAACGTCCAGATCCGATCACGCGCGCCGTCGATGGTCAGGTCGGGGCGCAGGGCTCCCAGCTCGTCGACGCGAGCGGCCACCATCCCGGTGCCGACCAGGTGCTCCCCCTGGATGGTCTCGACGTGCGCGGCGAGCTCCGCATCCCCACCGACGGCGCCGGCCTGCGCGAGAACGATCAGTGGCCCTACGCGTTCGGCGACCGTGCGACCGAGGGCGGCGTACGCGCGAAGGAATCGCTCGGGGTCCTCCTCGGCGTACATCGCCTGAACCTCGGGACGCTCCGCGAGGGGGATCGGCTCGTCGTCGCCGACCAGTGCCAGGTCGTGCACCTTCTTCAGCAGTGCCGGCTTGGTGCCGAAGACGTTGTGGATCGTCTGGGCGGACACCCCCGCCTCGCGGGCGATCGCGGCCAGCGTGGTCGACCCGTAGCCCTGCGCGAGGAACAGCCGGTGCGCCGCGTCGGTGATCCGACGCTCGGTGAGCCGGGCCTGTTCGGCGCGCACCGGGCTCGAGTAGGTCCGCGACGCAGGATTATTCACTTGACTCCCCATCAATTGACTTTATGCTTACCCAAATCACTTTAGCGTGACCCCATCAAACTACCCGAAAGAACCATCAGTGAGCACCTTCCTGTTCGCCAGCATTCCCGTGCCGGCCCACACCGCCAATCCGCTCCCGTTCGCCCAGCGCCTGATCGAGCGCGGCCATAGAGTGCTGTGGTACGCCGGCGGCGCCTTCCACGAGCAGCTCGCCGCCGTCGGAGCGGTCCCCCTGCCGCTCGAGGCGGCCGAGGACTTCGGCGGCGTCGATCTCGAGAAGCACTTTCCGCAGTTCGCCGGTCTCACCGGCGTCAGAGCCATCAAGACCGCCTTCGCCGACGTGTTCGTCGGGCAGGCCCTGCCGCGGGTCGCCGACCTTCGGAGGATCATGGCCCAGCACGACGTCGACGCCATGCTCTGTGACGAGCTGATGTACGGCGTCGGGCTCACCGGCGAGCTCACGGGCATCCCGTGGGCGACGTTCGGTGACGGACCGCTGCCCTACTTCGAGCCCGACACCCCGCCGTTCGGTCCGGGTCTATCGCCGATGCGCGGCCCGGTCGGCCGGCTCCGCAACCGGGCCGTCGGCGTGGATCGGCCGGAACGTCCTGTTCGCCGAGGCCCAACGCCGCTACGACGACGCCAGGGCCGGGCTCGGCCTGCCCGCGGCTCGGCGTCCGGTGCTCGAGGAGTCCGTCTCGCCGTACCTCCATCTCCACGGCGCCGTCCCGTCCTTCGACTACCCACGCGAGCAGCTGCCGTCCCACATGCACTGGGTCGGGGCGCTGCGACCCGACCCGCCGACCGACTGGCCGCGGCCCGACCTGGTGGCCCGAGGTGGTCCACGCGACGAAGCCCGTGGTGCTGGTCTCCCAGGGCAGCATCCGGCCCGACCTCACCGAACTGGTCGAGCCGACCGTTCGCGCCCTGGCCGATGCCGGCGTCCTCGTCGTGGTCACCACCGGGCGGGCCGACCCGCTCGACCTCGAGCGCGCGTACGTCGACCCCCTCCCGGCGAACCTCCGGGTCGCGAAGTTCGTGCCCTACGACCAGCTCCTCCCCCACGTGAGCTGCTTCGTCACGAACGGCGGCTACACAGGAGTCACGCTTGCCCTGCATCATGGCGTCCCGCTCGTCCAGGCCGGCACGACCGAGGAGAAGGCCGAGATCGGCGCTCGGATCGCCTGGACCGGGGTCGGCGTGAGGCTCGGGACCACCAGGCCCTCGGCGACCGCGCTGCGTCAGGTGGTCGACCTGGTGCTCTCCGAGGACAAGTACGCCGCCGCGGCCCGGCGTGTCCAAGCGGAGATGGCCGAGCACGACGCCGGTCGCGAAGGTGCGGACCTGCTCGAGCGACTCCCGGCGAGGACCAAGGAGCTGCTGCGATGACCGCCCGCAGCCTCACGCTCGCGACCCTGCTCACCTGGCCGGCCGGGCTGCTGCTGGTCGTGGCGAACATGGAGGTCGACGCGGTCACGCCGCCCGTCTACGTCGCCCTGGCGGCCCTGTACGCCGCGGGAGTGTTCTCGCTGCTCCGGACCTGGGACGCCCACCGTGACCGAGCCGCGGCAGTGTTGGTGGCGCTCGCGCCGGGACTCTTCGTGTCGGTCGGCTTCGCGGGACCACCCACTGCCGACGAGCCGGGGCTGATGCTCCTCAACACTGCCGCCCTGATGATCGTCGCGCTGGCACTCCTGCTCGTCGCCATCCAGGTCGTCGTCGAACACCGGGCGTCGCCGTACCTCGGAGCGGTCATTCCGGCAGTCGTGCTGCTCGTCATGGGCAGCACCCTCTATCTCGCCAACCTCGTGGCGCGCGTCGCCGTGGTGCTCTCGGGGGCGGCCGAGCAACAGGCCGCCGTCGAGGATCACGCGTGGGTGGCCTTCGAGTACCTCCGCGGTCTCGAGGGGAGTCCCGACTTCATGACCTACCTGCTGGTGTGGCTCGACCTGCTCCAGCTCGCCTACGTCGCCACCACGTATGTCGCCTTCGCAGCCATCGCCCGGCTCATGCAGGGACACGGCCTGGTGCCGGATCGACTGGGCGCCGGGATCCGCACGGGCGCGAAGGCGCTCGTTGCGATCCTCGTTCTCGGTGTCGCTGCCGCCCTGCTGCTCCCCCGCGACGCCGATCTCGTGCCCGCGTGGGCGGCCTTCGTGACGAGCATCCCGTTCATGTCCACCCTCCCGCCGTTCGTGCTCGGGGTGGCCATGCTCCGGTCGCGCACGGCGGCAGCGGTGCCATCGGACCCGCTCTGGCCGGCGCGGCGCTAGCCTCGGCCTCGTGGACCTGCCTGTGATGCCGCCCGTCCAGCCGATGCTCGCCAAGGCCGTGAAGGGCGTGCCCGATCCGGAGAAGTTCGGCGGGTTGAGCTTCGAGCCGAAGTGGGACGGGTTCCGGGCCATCGTGTTCCGCGACGGCGACGAGGTGGAGTTCACCAGCCGCAACACCAAGCCGCTGACCCGCTACTTCCCCGAGCTCGTCGAGGCGGCGCTGGAGCAGCTGCCCGAGCGCTGCGTGCTCGACGGCGAGATCTTCGTCGCCATCGGAAAGCGCCTGGAGTTCGAGACGCTGCAGGAGCGGATCCATCCTGCGAAGTCGCGCATCGACATGCTCGCCGAGAAGACGCCGGCGAGCTTCGTGGTCTTCGACCTGCTCGCGCTCGACGACACGTCGTACGTCGACCGGCCGTTCTCCGAGCGCCGCGCCGTGCTCGAGAAGCGGCTCGCCGACCTGAGCGGGCCGTGCTACCTGACCCGCACCACCGACGACCCGGCCATGGCCGAGGAGTGGTTCGAGCAGTTCGAGGGCGCCGGGCTCGACGGGGTGATCGCGAAGCCGCTCCCCGCGGAGTACACCCAGAACGGCCGCACCATGATGAAGATCAAGCACGAGCGCACCGCCGACGTGGTGCTGGCGGGCTACCGCGAGCACAAGACCTCGACGCCCGAGAAGCCGCTGCTCGGCAGCCTGCTGCTCGGCCTGTACGCCGACGGCAAGCTCCAGCACGTCGGCGTCTCCGCCAGCTTCACCGCGGCGCGGCGGGCCGAGCTGATCGACGAGCTGCAGCCGCTGGTCTGCGACATCAAGGACCACCCCTGGGGCGAGTGGGAGGAGTGGGCGATCGCGAACCCCGACCGGGTGCCCGGCACCCAGAGCCGGTGGAGCCAGGGCAAGGACCTGAGCTTCACCCCGCTCCGGCCCGAGCGGGTGATCGAGGTGAAGTACGACGCGATGGAGGGCCGCCGGTTCCGGCACACCGCGCATTTCAAGCGGTGGCGCGACGACCGCGAACCCGAGTCGTGCGGATATGAGCAGTTGGAGCAGCCGGTGAGCTATGACCTCGGTAGTGTGTTGTCAGCGACTCCGGAGGGGTGAGCGATGACCGATGGCACCCGCAATGACGACATCACCGACGGCATCGGTGACTACCACGTCGTGCTGCTCGTCGAGCAGGAGCTCGGCGCGATGGACGCCGCTCAGGTGCGCGCGCTGCACGACGAGATCGAAGACCGCGTCGTCTACCACGTGCTGATCCCGCTCGAGGACGCAGCGGCCCGCATCGAGGCGTCGATGGGTTCGTTGTCGGCCGGCGAGATGCTGGCCTCGCCCGCGATGACGATGCGCGACGTCGACCTCGACGCGGTGCGCAAGGACTGCAAGGACCGCTCCGACCGCGAGCTGAAGGCCACCATCGCCGCCCTGGAGGCCACCGGCGCCACCGTCGGCAGCGGCACGATCATCGCCGAGCCACCCATCGACGCATTGGCCGCCAAGGTCACCGAGGTCGACGGCCGCGAGGCGATCATCCTGACTCGCTCGCACGTGGTCTCCGAGTTCTTCCACCTCGACTGGACCTCCCGGGCCCGCCGCAAGATCGGGGTCCCGGTGCTGCACCTGCTGGAGCGCGAGAACTTCGACGAACAGGCGGGCCGCGGCGAGGGCGTGACGGGCGTCTAGGGTTCCCTGCGTGAAGTTCGCGCGCCGTCGATCCGCCGAGGGACCCGACGCTGCCGACGCGACACCACGCCCGCCGACCCCGCCTCGCGGCGCCCCGGTCGCCGCCTTCGCCGGGATCCTCGACGGGCAGCGGCTGTGGCTGGCCGTCGACGACGCCCCCGGCTCGCTCGCGCTCCGCGACACCGGCTCGGGAGACGTGATCGCGCCCGAGAACGAGGTCCCCGCCGACGACCAGCCCGGCTACCGCGCGGCCCGGGTCGACCTGGCCCAGCTGCCCGGCGATGCGGACGCGTCGTACGACGTGGTGCTGGTGCCCGCCCGCAACAGCACGCCGAAGCAGGTCTGGAGCGGGCCGCTCACCGCACCCCGGCCGCGGCCGGCCGAGGACGGGCACACGCAGTGGCGGCTCGGCCGCACCGACGAGGGTCTGCTCCAGGTGCACCGCGGCGCCGTCGAGGAGGCCGCCGAGCTGCTGACCGTCGAGGTGAGCGACGACGGGCTGCGGCTCACGATCGCCGGCGTCGGCAGCACTCTCGCGCTGCTCGCCGACGACGAGCCGGTCCTGACCCTCCCGCTCGCCGCCGACGGTGACGTCCTGACCGTCACCATCGAAGCCGCCTCGCTCCCGGACCCCGCCGACCAGCCGGCCCAGGTCGTCATCGGCGAGCCCGGCGCCTGGCTGCCGGTGCGTCGCCGCGCCAACGACCTCGCCGAGCCCGGACGCGGGGCGCCGCTGCCGGCCATGGTGGACGACGATGACAGGGAGCGGCTACGGCTGCGCTGGTCACCGCGCGCACTGCTGCTGGCGCGGGTGCTCGACCCGGAGGCCGACGCATGAAGATCGCCTTCATCGTCTTCAACATCGACGGGATGGGCGGCACCTCCCGCTCGGCCATCACCCAGGCGAACGCGTTGGCGCCGCACCAGGACGTCCGGATCGTCAGCGTCACCCGCTCCGGCGACCGGCCGCACTACGACATCGACCCGCGGATCCCCGTCGACTACCTCGTCGACGTCCGCGACCCGAAGAAGCCCGCCGCCCTCCCCGAGGGTCTCGTGCCCGCGGACGCCGCGGTCGCGCTGCACCGCCAGGAGTCGGCGCTGGTGCCGAACCGGTGGGACAAGCAGTTCACCGCGCTGTGCGACGTTGCGATGGAAGCGGCGCTCCCGACCCTCGACGTCGACGTGGCGGTGACGGTGACCCCCGGCCTCCTGGTCGCCGGGATCGACCTGCTGCCCGACCGGGTGGTCGTCGTGCACCAGGAGCACCGGTCATCGTCCGGCCGTTCGCGCGGGCTGGAGCCGCTGCTCAACTACGCCCCGCGCGCCGACGTGGTGGCGATGCTGACCCCGCCGCTCGAGGAGTGGCTGCACGACCAGCTGGGGCAGCTGTGTCCCCCGACCGTGGTGATGCCGAACCCGCTGCCGCTGGGGTTCCATCCCCGCTCCCGGCTCGACAACCCGCTGATCCTCACGGCCGGCCGGCTCGTGCAGGAGAAGCAGTTCCCGTTGCTGGTCGCGGCGTTCGCGGAGATCGCCGACCAGGTCCCCGACTGGCGGCTGCGGATCTGCGGCACCGGCCCGGAGCGACCCGAGCTGGTCCGCGAGATCCGCAAGTGGGGGCTGTGGGACCGCGTCGAGCTGCCCGGCGGCGTCGCCGACATGGCCGCCGAGTGGGCGAAGGCGTCGGTCGCGGCGCTGACGTCGCGCACCGAGGGGTTCCCGCTGGTGGTGCAGGAGGCGATGGCCGCCGGGGTGCCGGTCGCCAGCTTCGACTCCGCGTCGGGGCCGCGCGAGATCATCGAGCACGACGTCAACGGGCTGCTGGTCGGCCCGCAGTCGGTGGCCGGGATGTCGGCCGCGCTGCTCCGGATGACCACGGACGCCGAGCTCCGGCAGCGCCTCGGCCAGGGGGCGCTCCGCACCGCACGGCAGTACGACGCCGGCGCGCTCGCCGAGCGCTGGATCGGCATCTTCTCCGAGGCCCGGGCCCGCCGGGCCAACCAGGGGCGCCTGACGACTGCCGCCCAGGAAGGGTCTCGATACGCCCGCCGCTCGTCCCTCGCGGCGGGCTACTCGACCAACGAGTTGGTCACCCCGGCGCAGGCCCGCCACGAGGCGCTCGGCTCCGCCGTCGCCGCGGCGCGCGCGACCGGCGCCGACTGGTTGGTCATCCCGCCGCACGAGGGCGACACCACGATCGTGGTGCTGCCGATGACGGCGCGCGACGCGTTCCTGACCGCGCTGGTCGAGGCTCAGCCGCCGGCGTACCTCTCATTGCGCGACCCGGAGCTGAACGGCTGGCACGAGCGCCGCGGCACCATCGCCGACCTCGGCACCGACCTGCGCCGCGGCATGACCACCGCGGTCTGCATCGAGCCGTGGCCGGTCGTCGACGACCGGCCGAGCCTGCTCGGCCAGGGGTGCACGGTCGAGGTGCAGTTCTGGGAGCGCTCGGTCCAGGGCGACCTGGTCGGCCCCCGCCGCAACCCGTACGCCGACCGGATGCCCGCGGAGCCGGACACCGTCGAGGTGGAGGTCGAGGGCGTCAAGGTCCCGACGCTGCCGCTGATGGCAACGCCCACCGTGGGCGAGGTCAGGTTCCCCGTCGACGTCGTCTACACCTGGGTCGACGGCAACGACCCCGCCTGGAACGCCGCGCGCGAGCAGCGGCTGGCCGGCGTCACCGGCACCGCCCAGAGCCGGGAGTCCAGCGGCCAGGCCCGGTTCATCGCGCACGACGAGCTGCGCTACTCCTTCCGCAGCATCCACCTCTTCGCGCCGTGGGTACGCCGGATCCACCTGGTCACCGCCGGTCAGGTCCCCGACTGGCTGGACACCGACCACCCGATGGTCAACCTCGTCGACCACACGCAGATCCTCCCCGCCGACGCGCTGCCGACGTTCAACTCCCACGCGATCGAGACGTCCCTGCACCGGATCGACGGGCTGGCCGAGCACTTCGTCTACTTCAACGACGACTTCCTGCTCGGGCGGCCGCTGCGCCCGGAGGCGCTGTTCACCGCGTCCGGCCTCTCTGCGACGTACTTCTCCCCGATGACCATCGGGCTCACCGACGCGCCCGACGCCGCGCCGTTCCTCAAGGCCGCGTGGAACAACCGGGCGCTCCTGCAGGACGCGTTCGGCGCCGTGACCACCCGCAACCTCGCGCACGCGCCGTACGCCCATCGCGTGTCGGTGCTGCAGGAGCTGCACGAGCGCTTCCCCGAGCCGCTGGCCGCGACCGCGCGGTCGCCGTTCCGCAGCGACACCGACGTCTCGACGCTGAGCTCGCTGGCCCAGCACTACGCGCTGCTCACGGGGAAGGCGTACTCCGCCGAGCCCAGCCTCACGTTCGTCAACCTCAGCAACGCCGACGTGGAGCGCCAGCTCGCCAGGGTCCTCGACCGCGACCAGGACTTCATCTGCCTGGCCGACCACCACGACCACGCCATGAGCGTCGAGCAGCTCGACGCGCTGCTCGCCGACTTCTACCGCGACTACTTCCCGGTCGCCGCCCCGTGGGAGAAGGGCTGATGGCGATCTTCCGACGCGGGTCCGACTCCGCGCGCGCTGTCTACGCGCGGGTCATCGACGGCGAGCACCTGTGGCTCGCGGTGCGCGGCGAGGGTCCGCTGGTGCTCCGCCGCGAGGGTGCCGCCGACCTCCAGGTGCCCACCGAGCCGCAGACCGACGCCGACGGACCGCTGCTCTCGGCCCGCTTCGCGCTCGCGGAGGCGCTCGCCGGCGTCGACGGCACCAAGCTCGAGCTGCGTCTGTTTGCCGGCCCGGGGCGCCGCGCCACCCCGGTGACGCACGCAGCCACCGCACCCGCCGGCCCCGGCCTCGCCGAGCCGAGCACGCACGACCGCCGCTGGCAGTTCCGGGTCGACGACGCTGACGGCGACGTGGTGATCCGTCGCACCCGCCTCCCCGCCACCGTCGCGGTCCTGGGCTTCACGAGCGACGACCGCGGCGTCGAGGTGGAGGTGGACACGAGCGCCGGCCACGCCGCGCTGCTCAGCCACGGACACCGCATCGCCGATCTGCCGATCACCGCAGGGTTCATCTCGCTCGCTGGGCTCCCACGGCTGGCGTCCGGCGCGACGGCAACGTTCCGGGTGGGCGCCGCCGACGTGGTCCGCGCCGGCAACACCCTCGACCGGCCGATGGCCGGCGTGGCGCTGCCACCGCTTCCCGACCCCGACGTCTCGCTCCGGTGGACCAGGGACGGTCTGCTGACGCTCCGCAGGGAGGAGGACGAGCAGTGAAGGTGGCCTTCCTCATCTCCACGGTCCACGACCTCGGCGGCACCGCCGGAGCGGTCGTCACCCAGGCCAACACGCTCTGCAAGCGGCACGAGGTGGAGATCATCAGCGTCTACGGCGACGAGGGCCACCACTTCCCGGTCGACCCGCGGGTGACGGTCACCGACCTGGTCGACCTGCGCGGCGACAAGGTCGCGGTCCCCGGCCTGGACCCCGATCGGGCCGCGGCGCTGCGGGGACGCCAGCCCACGATGATCGAGGCCGGCTCCGACCCGACGCTGGACGCGTTGGCCGACGTCGCACTGGAGTCGGCGCTGCCCGACCTGGACGCCGACGTACTGGTGACGGTGACGCCAGGCACTCTCGGCTACGCGACCCAGCTCGCCCCCGCCACCACCGCGATCGTGCACCAGGAGCACCGGTCGTCCAGCCAGCGACCCAACAGCCGCCGCCTGCTGCTCGACCACGCCCGGCGCGCCGACGTGGTCGTGATGCTCACCGAGCCGATGGCCCGCTGGCTCGCCGTAGAGCTCGGCCCCGACGCGCCCCAGATCGAGGTGGTGCCGAACGCGCTGGCGCCGGCGTACCGGCCACGCTCCCCGCTCACCGAGCCGGTCATCCTCACCGCCGGCCGGCTGGCCACGGAGAAGCAGTGGACCCACCTGATCTCCGCGTTCGGCATGGTCGCCCACCGGATCCCCGAGTGGCGGGTGCGGATCTTCGGCCACGGCCACGCCCGGTTCGACATCATGTCGATGTCCCGGCAGCTGGGGCTCTGGGACCGGGTCGAGTGCCCCGGCCCCACCGCGGACCTGACCAGCGAGTGGGCCCGGGCCAGCATCTCGGCGCTAACCTCGCGGCCGGGCGAGGGCTTCCCGCTGGTGATCCAGGAGGCGATGGCGGCGGGCGTGCCGGTCGTCGCCTACGACATGCCGTCCGGCCCGCGCGACCAGATCGAGGACGGCGTCGACGGCCTGCTCGTCACCCAGGGATCTCGGCACGGTGTCGCTGCCGCACTGCTGCGGTTGGCCACCGATCCAGACCTGCGGGAGCGGATGGGTGCCGCCGCCGTGACCAAGGCGGCCACGTGGGACAGCGCCACGATCACCGCCCGCTGGGAGGAGATCTACGACGACGCCGCACGCCGCCGCCGAGGGGCCGCCGGCCGCAGCCTCGGCATCGTGCTGCACCGCGACGCTGAGGACCTGGACCCTGACCGCGCCCCCGCGGGACGGGAGGGCGCGGGTGTGACCCCCGAGGCGGCCCGGCACGAGACCCTGGCCGCGGCCGTGGCTGCTGCCGCGGCGGTCACCGACGAGTGGTTCGTGGTCCCACCCCACACCGACGACCACCCCACCGTGGTGCTGCCGATCGCCGCTCGGCGGCCCTTCCTCCAGCAGCTGAAGGACGCCGACCTGCCGGCCTACGTGTCTGTTCACGAGCCCGAGCACAAGGGCTGGCCCAGCCGCCGCGGGCTGCCCGCGGACGTCCTGCCCGCACTTGCGGCGCGGCCGCACCGGACGGCTGTTCCTCGAGCCGTGGCCCCGGGTCGGGGACGGCGCGTCCCACCTCGGCACCGGCTGCGCGGTCGCCGTGGAGTTCTGGGAGGAGGGACCCGACGGCGACCTGCACTCCCCCGGCCAGGCGGCGTACACGACCGCGGTGCCGCGCGGCGCCGAGACGGTGGACACCCGCGTCCACGGCGTCGACGTCCGCACCCTGCCGCTGATGGTCGAGCCGACGGCGTACGAATGCACGTTCCCGATCGACGTCGTCTACACCTGGGTCGACGGCAACGACGAGGAGTGGAATGCCGCGCGCGAGCGCCGGTTGGCGGACGTCAGCGACGCGACGATGCGCACCCGCGCCTCGAGCGGCCAGGCCCGGTTCGTGGACCGCGGTGAGCTGCGCTACTCGATGCGCAGCGTGCACCTGCTCGCACCGTGGGTGCGGCGCATCCACCTGGTCACCGCGGGGCAGGTCCCACCGTGGCTGGACGTCGACGACCCGATGATCAACCTGGTCGACCACCGCGACCTGCTGCCCGCCGACGCGCTGCCGACGTTCAACTCCCACGCCATCGAGTCAGTGGTGCACCGGATCCCGGGGCTGAGCGAGCACTTCCTCTACTTCAACGACGACTTCTTCCTCGGCCGGCCGACCCGCCCGGAGCGTTTCTTCACCGGAGCGGGCAGCAGCGCGGTGTTCCCGTCGTCGATGCTGGTCGGGCTGCCGGGCCAGGACGAGCTCCCCTACGCGAAGGCCGCCGCCAACAACCGTCGTCTGCTGCACGAGGCGTTCGGGAAGGCCACCGTCCACACGCTGCTGCACGCGCCGTACGCCCACCGGGTGTCGGTGCTCTCCGCGATCGCGACGCGGTTCGCAACCGAGGTGGACGCGACGACGCGGTCGCCGTTCCGCTCGGCCACGGACGTCTCGATGCTGTCGTCGCTGGGCCAGCACTACGGCTTGATGGACGGTACGGCGCACGTCGCCGACGCCGACGTCGCGTTCGTCGACGTGACCGACCCGCTGCTGCCGCGCCGGCTCAAGGAGCTCGCCCAGCGGGAGCGGGAGATGTTCTGCCTCGGCGACGGCCACGTCTTCGCCCGGGACCCCGAGCAGGTGGCCGCGATCGTCACCGACTTCCTCGAGACCTACTTCCCCATCGCCGCCCCTTGGGAGCGCTGAGCTCCTCGACCTGCTGCTCGAGGTCCGCGATCCGGCCCTCGAGCTCGGCGCGGGTGTTGGCCTTCGCGTTGCGTCGTACGTGCACCTCGCGTGCCTTGGTGTGGTCGAGCGCGATCGCGACGGCGTGGTCGTGCACCCTGTCGTAGTCGCGCTGAAGCGCCTCCAGGGCGGGTCCGGCGGACGGGTCACCGGGGTCGTCGGCGAGCCGGTTCAGCTGCTCCCAGGTGCCCTCGGCGACCGCGCGCAGCGTGTCGGGCAGGTCGACGGAGTCCCACGTGGTCTCCGACCGGCGCAGGCCGCTGTCGATGAAGTCGTCGACGGCGTGGTGGTCCTTGGAGTCGAGGTCGGCGTTCAGGTCCAGGCCGAGCCGCTCCTGGACCGGGCGCAGGGCGGCTCGCCAGTCGGTGAGCAGGTCGGGGTAGCGCACGAACACCCGCGGCTCGGCGCGGGTGATCCGCTCGGTCACGAACGCGGCGTTGCACCAGCCGGCGACGTTGGCCGTGGCCCGGTGCCGACGGAAGTCCTCGTCGTCGCCGGGGGTGTACCAGGTGTCCCTCGACTTCGCGACCTCTGCCGGGTGCCGGAGCATGCTCAGGAAGGCCAGCTCCGCGCCCTGCCCGACCGCCGTTCGCCGCCACAGGTCGTGGAACCAGAACGCGCGCGGGTCCTTGACCAGCACCTGCTCGTGGGCGAGCTGCTCGGCCAGCCAGGCGGCGAGCCGCTCGGCGTCCTCCTCGGTGGGGCGCTTCTCGGCGAGCTCGGCCATCTCGGGCCGGGCGTCGAGGGTCCGGATCACCGGCGACCGGTCGAGCAGGTCCTTGTGGAAGTCGACGACCCACTGGGACTCGAAGAAGCCGCGCGGGTTGGTCTCGTCGGCGGGCACCTCGGGCTGCGGCAGGTGCAGACCGAGCATGCTGAGCGCCCCGGCGACGGTGCTGGTGCCGCTGCGGCCGGCGCCGGCGACCATGACCAGCCGGGTCACCCGGTCTGCCCTTCCCCGCGCAGCTCGCGCACCTCGCGGCGCAGCTTCTCGATCCGCTTGTTCTTGGTGTCCAACCGGTCCTGGAGCTTGTGCTGCTCGGCGAGCACTGCCGCCTTCTTCTCGTCCGAGGCGATCGCCGCGGCGGTGGAGTAGTAGTCGGCGTACGCCGCCTGCAGCCGGTCGAGATCGGCGAGCGCCGACGCGTCGGCAGGCGCGGTGACGAGCCGGCTGGCCGCCGCCCAGGTCTGCTCGGCCATCTCCTTCAGGGAGTCGGGCACGGTCAGCCCGTCCCAGGCGTCATCGGAGCGGTTCAGGCTGGGGGTGATGAAGTCGTCGACCGGGTGCGGCGCGGTGAGGTCGCCGGTGTCGATGCCGACCTGCTGGCAGGCCCGGCCGATCGCGGAGCGCCAGTCCTCGACCAGGTCGTAGTAGGGCACGAACGCGCGCGGGTTGTCCCGGGTCGCGCGCTCGGTCACGAAGACGGAGTTCATCCAGGCGGCCACGTTCGTGGTCTCGCGCGCCAACCGGAACTCGTCGCTGC
Source organism: uncultured Actinomycetota bacterium (assembly GCA_963813615.1). Taxonomy (GTDB): domain Bacteria; phylum Actinomycetota; class Actinomycetes; order Propionibacteriales; family Nocardioidaceae; genus Nocardioides. The sequence goes on along the minus strand of CAWFAE010000005.1, from coordinate 10,073 downwards.
GGCCCGAGAGGTACGCCGTGTCGCGGGAGCGCACCACCTGGGTCGGGTGCCGCAGCATCGTGAGGCTGGTCAGCTCGGCGCCGACGGCGGCGACCACCCGCTGCCACAGGGGGTAGACCCAATAGGCGCGCGTCTCCTTGATGACGACCACGTCGTCGTCCGGCCGGGCGGCGAGCTCGTCGGCCACCCAGGTGCGCAGCTTCTCCTCGCGCGCCGGCGTGACCGTCTCCATGGCGACGTCGCCGGCGTGCGGCCGGGTGTCGATGGTCCGCACATGGATGTTGTCGAGCCACCCCTTGTGGAAGGCGGCGACCCAGCGCGGCTCGTAGTAGCCGAGGGGGTTCTTCTCGTCGGCCGGAACCTCGGGCTGCGGGACGTGCAGGCCGAGCCGCTTCAGGGTGCCCGCGACGCTGCTGGTGCCACTGCGCCCGGAGCCGGTGACGAGGAGGATCCGCTTCACGCAGGCAGACGCTACCCGCCTAGGCTGCGAGAATCCGTTCGTCGCGAGCGTCGCGAGACGCGTGCGATGGCAAGGCGCCGGAGCGCTGGCATGCTGGGCGCACGTCGAGCGACGGCAACGCCGCCAGCGTGCGTGTATCGCGGCGCGTAGCCGGACGGATTCTTTGGCAGGCTCCTATGTGATGGGATGCTCGGGAGTGCCGTCGTCGTACGCGGCACGCCCACCGGTCCAGCCGGCGACGACCTTCGGTTCGGGTTCGACGGCGATATCGACGACCTTCATCTCCGCTTGTCCGTGGCCGGGCCGTTCGAGCGGATCCGCGACGAGTGCGGCCGCGGTGGGCTGCTCGCCCGGCTCCGGCTGCTGCTGTTCCACCTGACCGTCGGGGGCGAGCTTCGGATGCTGCTGCCTCCGGCCGGCGGGGGCTTCGACGAGGCCCGCGACCGGCTGCTGAGCTTCGTGGCGGAGGTGAACGCGCTGCGCGGGAGCGCCGAGCTCTCGCCTCCCGTCATCGAGCGCACCGACGTACGTCCCAATCCCGAACGGGACCTGCACGCCTTCGCCGCCTCGCTCGGCGACCTGCGGGTGGACGACGACCTCGTCGTGGCGACCAGTCGGGTCGACACCTGCGCGAAGATCCCGGAGGACCGGATGAACGATCTCCTGCGGGCCCGACCCGACATCGGACACGTGATCGACACCGTCCCGGGCACGACCCGCACGGCGCGGGGGCGATTCCGGTCGAGCTCGCCGGAGGAGACCCGACCCGACGAGTACGCCGCGCCCGAGCTGTCGCTCCGCGAGTACCACGGGCCGGTGGTCGCACCCCGGCAGGTGGCGATCCACGACAACGTCGTCCTCCCCGAGAGCTTTCGCAACCCCGTCCGCGCGCGCCTGCGCAGCCGGACGCTGGTCGACTGGTCCAAGCAATTCGTACGCCGTCCGGACCTGCCGCCGCTCCCGATGCTCCCGGGGCGCTGGTTCTACCTCGACAACATCATGCGCGGGCACTTCGGGCACGCCCTCACCGAGCAGCTGTCGCACGTGTGGGCCTGGCCACGGGCCAAGCGCGACCATCCCGACCTGCGCGCGCTGGTCTTCAGGTGGGAGGACCACGAGATGGCCGACTGGGAGCTTCGCCTCTTCGAGGCGGCCGGCATCGACCGAGCCGATGTCACCGTGCTCGACAACCCACGCGCGTCGAAACGCTCATCGCCGCCACCCCGGCGTACGCGATCGGCCCCTACATCCACCCGGCCATCGAGCAGACCTATCGCGCGGTCGGCCGGTCACTCGGCTCCCAGGCGCGTGCGGAGTCCTACCCGGAGCGTCTCTTCCTCACCCGGCGCTCGGCGAAGCGTGCCTGCCGGAACCGCAGCGACGTGGAGGCGCACTTCGCGGAAGCGGGCTTCCGGATCGTGCACCCGGAGGAGCACGACCTGGCGGAGCAGGTCGCGATGATGAGGTCCGCCCCGATCGTGGCCGGCTTCGCCGGCAGCGGCATGTTCCACCTCGCATTCACGGACCCGCCGAAACAGGTCGCCGTGATCTCGCCCGAGACGTATCCGGCGAACAACGAGCGACAGATCTGCGCCTTCGTCGGTCACGACCTGACGATGCTGCGCTGCCGCTCCGACGTCGTGACCGAACGCTTCGCGGAGGCGTCGTTCCACTCGACGTACCGCTTCGACTTCGATCGCGAGGGGACACTTCTCGCCGACTGGCTCGCCGGGCTCCCACTAGGCGGATGAGCGATCACAGATCGCCGAGCAGCTGCTCCAGCGGGACCCCGTCCCGCGAGAAGTCGAACTCCCAGTCGGACTGGTGGCCGGCATAGCTGCCCTCGACGTGTCCAGGGTCGGGGTCGCTCCAGAAGAAGTGCGAGTCGACGTCGAGGGCGGTGGCGAACAGGTGCTCGCTACGCCCCCAGTACGCCGACTGGTTGAGCACGATCACGGTCTCGAGGGCGTGGGCGTACACCAGGTTGAACATCCCGGAGCCGCCGAAACCAGCGATGACCCGCGCCTGCGCGAACAGGGCAGCCTGCTCGGGGACCGTGAGGGTCTCCGGCCGCAGGATGCTGAACCCGCGTCGTTCGAACAGGCTATCCACCGCCTCGAAGTTGCGGCAGAACCGGTTGCTCCCCGGCGGTCTCGTGACGAACAGCTTCTCGGTCTGCGGCACCGATGCCGCCGGCAGCCCGCTGCGCAGCCGTCGCCAGTCGTCAGGGAGTGCCGGATGCACGTAGTAGGGCGGGGCGTTGTGCCACAGCGGTGTCGCGCCCACCAGGCGATCCACCGTGACCGGACCCGTCGTCCACACGATGTCGTCCGGGTCGATGCCGTACGCCGGCAGCAGCACGTTCTCGAGGCGTTCGCCGGCGGTTCCCGGGCGTTTCGGATGTTCACGGCAGAGGATCTTCAGGCTCGGGTCCGCGGCCTTGGCGGCGTCCCAGCCCCACAGCTTGGCGACCGCCTCGGTCATCAGGTGCCCGAAGTGACCGGGGTTGTTGTAGCCGAAGAAGTAGTACGAGCCCGTGAGGTGCTCGTTAGGGAACATCGACCCCTTTCGCGGCCGAGCGAACCGCTCGTCCTCGTCGCGCAGCCAGGTGGCGACGGGGTGATCGGCGAGATGCCACCTGAAGGAGTCCGGCAGGACCGACCGCCCGTGGATGGCGACTGAGGTCGCGGGCAGCGCCACCCGGCCGTCGTACCGCCGGACCCGGACCTCCGGGTAGGCGAGCTCGTCCGGGAAGGCCGGATCGGGAGCCGCTCCGACGTCGGTCATCGCGGCACACTGGATCGTCCCCGCCGGCAGGGACGCCAGCTCGGAGACCTGCAGCTCGGGCTCCCTGGCGTTCAGCAGCCCGACGGCGCCGGCATCCCGAACCTTGAGCAGGTGCGGCCGGTTCTTCTCCAGCAGAATCATGGGGGTGGCGACCTCGATCCTGCCCGTCGACCGTCGGTGCTCCCGCCATCGCTTCTGGAGCCCCTGTGGATCCCGCGACCGGAACCCGCCGGCCAGCTCGACGAGCCGCTCCCTCCTCCCGCGGGGCACCCGCATTGATCGCAGCGCGATCCAGACGTCACCCCGGTCCAGGTGGAGGAAAAGCCGCTCGAAGGCGCGCAGCTGCGCCTCCCCCACGGATGGCCGGGCATCGACGACCAGCAGCCCCGACCCGGAGTAGGCCGAGAGCCGTTTGTCCATCTCCTCGAAGCTGAGCCCCACCATCTCGCTGACGTCGACGCCGGCGGGAACGACGTCGCAGATGCGGAGCTCCGCCACCCGCTCCGGACTCCCCGCGATCACGACGACCTGAGCGTGCGAGCGCCGTGAGTGCTCGAGCGACACGACGCGCATCTGATGCGCGAGCGCGCGCCGACGCCTTCCGAACCCGAGCATCACCCGGACGGTAACAAGCGGACCAGATGATTGGATGTGTTCATGCCCGATCTGCGTGTCGACCCACTGCTCAGCTACGCCCGACGCTCCGGCGAGACCGTGAAGGTGGTCCTCGAGGTGGAAGGCGAGGTTCCCGCATCGAGCGGCCTGGCGCTCCGCCTGCACCATGATCAGGATGCACACGACGTGCCCGTGACAGTCACCGCGAGCGGCCCTGGCCGGTTCCGGGTCGACGCGGTGGTCGACAACGGCCAGGTCGGCGAGGGCACCTGGCGGATGAAGCTCATCGAGCCGAGCGGCGCCGGACGCCACAACCTGCAGACGCGAGTGCTGATCCGGGCCGGGATGCCGGTGGCTGTCCTGACCGGACGGCCACCGCGGACGGTGCTGCCCGAGCCCGCGCCCCGCGGCGAGGTCGTCCGCCGCAGCAGGTCGTCGAGCGCCCCGGTGTCCTGGTAGGGGACGAACGCCATCTCGTGCCCTCGGGCCGCGGCGATCATCGTCTGCGTGGCGGTGGCATCGTCCGGAGAGCGTTGGTCGCCGACTCCATGACCTTGGTGCCTCCAGGGGCGAAAGCGGTCAGGTGCAGGGCCGAGCCGGTGAAGCCCGCGACGACGTCCGCTCCGGTGACCACCCCGATCTGCCGGCTGACGGGCAGCTCCTCCGGGTGGACGATGCGGAACCCGGCCTCGACGAACCGTGCCTCGACCAGCCTCTCCCACTCGGGGCTCGTGCGTACCTTGGCCTTGTTGCCGCTCGCCTCCTGGTGGTGGTGCGCACGTGAGAGGAACACGTTGCCGCCGGTTTCGTCCGGCGGACCCGCCGCGGCGGCCACCCGGCGCCAGAGGGCCACTGCCGGCTCCTGAGCCCAGCTCTTCAGCAGCACCGGCCGGCCCGGCACGACCAGCTCGTCGACCCGCACCGGTCGAGCGCGCACCACCCGCACCTTCAGTCCGCCGTACCCCGCGAGGCCGAGCAGGTCCCGCTGCCACACGGTGAGCTCGGGAACCCGCAGGGCACCCCAGGCGCCGGTGCGGTGCGGGATCGGCCCACGGAAGCTGCGGTGGACCAGGATCCCGCTCACGTCCGCCTCCAGCGGATCCGGCCAGAGGTTGGTCAGCACCTCGACCATGAAGTGCCCGAACTGTTGCGTCCAGTGGCCGGCGTAGATCCACCGCCCGGACAGCCGACGACACTCCGCGGGTACGTCGACCCGATCGGGATCCACTGCCCTCGGCGCGTTCATGTCACCACGCCAGGTGCGTTGCGCCTCGACGACGAGGTGACCTACGGCGTCGTGGACGGATCCGGTCATCCAGCGCGGCGTGTCGCCGGGCTGGGCACGCCTGGTCCCGCGCTGGAAGGGCGTCACAAAGGCGTCGGTCACGGTCGCGACCGAGGACCCCGCGGGCGGCGGGTGCGGCGAGAGCGGGACCTGCCAGGTCACCGCACCGTCGCCAGGCCCGCTCCGGCGAGCGCCGCAGCGACCTCCGGACGCGACCGAGAATCCTCTACGTCGCGCAGGCGCCGGAGGTCGTCCCAGATGGGAGCGGCCAGCAGTGCCTCCGGTGAGATGGCCCGCGACCGGCTCAGGATCTCGTTCGGCACGTGCTGCGGATCGGGGGTCACGAAGGCCTCGACCAGGTCGTCGTACGCCGACATCAGGGTCGTCGACGCAGCGTCGGGCAGCAGGACCACCACGGTGCCGGTCGGCGCGGTGTCGACCTCGAGGCAGACGAGGTCCGGCCGAATGGTGCGCAGCGGCTCCACGATCTTGAAGACGTCACCGGCCCAGGCCGACGCAGACCGCGGCCGGCCGCGGTCGCGATCGGCCTCGGGACGTTGCGCGGGAGCATGTCGTCGATCACGATCACCGAGGCGGCGTGGGTGAAGCGCTCGGTGTTGATGAAGTCGCGCAGCGCGTACTCCGCGAGGTGCATGCCGTCGATGAACGCGAGGTCGACCACCGGCTCGTCGAAGTGAGCCAGCGGATGCTCGCGGGCGAAGAACTCGTCGCTCGTCGCGCGCACCAGGTGGAGGTCGCAGAGCAGCTCCCGTTTGACGTGGAAGGCCGGGTCGACACCGATCGACCGTGCGCGAGAGCGGGACATGCTGGCTCCGGTGCTCACCCCGATCTCCAGGTACGAACGGGGCTCGAGCAGCTCGTGAAGTCTTTTCAGCAAGTCGTGGCGTTGCACCCGGCGACGCTACCTCAGCACCGGTCTCGACTCAGGCGAGGTACCGGGTGCTCGGCCAGACTGTCTCGAGATCGACATCGGGGAACCGGGCCGCCACCGTGTCGTAGACCTCGCGGTAATGCTCCGCGATCATGCGCAGGATCTCGTCCGGCACCTGAGCCGGCGGTGACGCGTTGCGGCGCTCGTCGAGGTCCGGCTGATGGAAGTCGATGCGCAGCAGGTCGCAGATCTCCCGGATCCGCGCCTCGGAGAAGAGGTCTTCGTAGAACCTGACGTACATCTCGTCCGGCCCGAACGCCCGGTCCAGCTCGGCGAGCGTCAGGTGGTAGCTCGTGCGTTGGACGTTCTCCCGATGGACGTAGCGCTCGAGCACCACGTCCTGCACGGGTTTGTCCCAGCGCTGCGGCTTCTCCCGGATCTGCATCCGAACGTGGGACACGATCCGGTCGACCGGGTCACGCATCAGGAACACCGCGACCGTGCGGACCCCGCGCCTCGCGAAGGCCTGCTTGATCTGCATCATCCGCTCGGCCGGGAGCATCGCGTACGCCGGCGTCAGGTCCGCCGTTACGCGAGCGTCCGCCCGCGAGCCGAGCAGCCCCGCGAAGTAGTCGAAGTACATCTCCGGGTCGGCGTACATGCTCGAGAGGTGCATGACCTGCGCGTTCAGCGGCTTCCCCGCGCGCGCTCGCCCGAGCGCGGCCTCGGCCTCGTCGAGGACGCGCTTGCGCCGATAGGCCTGGCCCTTGACGTCCAGCGCGTCGAAGACGTGGTACTCCTTGCGGTACCCGGAGACGAACTGCGGCGACGCCTTGAGGTAGTGGTAGAGCCACGTGGTGCCGCCCTTCTGGGCGCCAGTGCCCAGCAGGAACGTCGACGGCGAGGTCACCGTGCCGAGCGTAGTCGCGGCCGGCGATCCCACCCTCAGAGGTCCTCCAGCACCGCGGCCAGGAACCTGCCCTCGCGGTCCGGGTCGTAGGTGAAGTTGGAGTGGTACGACGCGGGCTTGAACCTGTCTGCCTTCGGGACGTCCGGCCGGCAGAGCACGAGGTCCAGCCGGTGGCCGAGGACCGACGCGATCAGGTACTCGTTCGTCGCCGTGTAGGACTCGGAGCCGACCAGGATCACGTGTTTCGGGCTCTCGGCGAACGCCATCTGGAACATCCCGCTCCCCGCAAGCCCCGCGAGGACGTCGGCGCGACGGAAGAGCCGCACCTGGTCTGGCAGGGGGTGGTCCTCGGGGTAGATCACCTCGAAGCCGGCGTCGGCGAAGACCTGCTCGATCTCTTCGCGGTTGTGGCCCTCCCGGCGGCGGCGGCGTGAGCAGAAGAGCCTGCTCGGGCACGCCTCCAGGGCGCTCTCCGCCTCGAGGGCGTCGCCCACGCTCCGGTAGGTGTCGAGGAGCTCAGGGTGGACGATGTCGGGCATGCTGAACATCTGGGAAGCCACTACGAGGGTCTCCACCTCGATCGGCTCGGTGGCGACGTACACGTCCTCGCGGGTGATCCCGCCGGCCTCGTACAGCGTGTACTCCCACTCCGCGAAGGGATAGTCGGGCCGGTTGAACATCAGCGCGCGCAGGTCCGGATAGCGGTCCTTGGCGCGCCGCCACCCCCACAGCTGGGAGATCTGGTCGGTCATGGCGTGGCCGAAGTGTCCGCGGTATCGGTTGTCCAGGTAGAAGAAGGAACCTGGCGCCGGCTGCGCGGTGTACTCCGGCCGACGCGCGAAGTCGGGGGCCCAGTCGAGGAGGCCGGCGTTGCGGAGCCGCGCCTTGGCGTGGTGCCGGAAGGTCGACGGGATCGCGATGGCGCCCTGGAGCGCGATCTGCCGAGGGAGGCAGCTCACGTCGGAGTGCTGTCGGAGGTAGACATCCGGGGCCTCGATGCGTGATGGGAGTTCCAGTGCCGGATCCGACTCCGCGCTGGAGCGGACCTCACACCGGGAGTCGAACGCGACGCCGGGGATGCGGTCGACCAGTTCCCCGGTCTCCGGCCGTAGCCCGAGGTACCGATCCATGTCGGCGTCTCGCACCTTCGCGACCGTGTCCACGATGTTCTCCGCCACGACGAACCCGTCGCGCACCTCCAGACGACCGATCGAGGCCGCGAGAGCGTGGATGTCGCGCTGCCTCGTCGTACGACGCTCCCTTGCGCTGGTCGGCGGACGCAGCTCACCCGAGGATCGAAGAGCCTCGAGCTCCTGGACGAGTCCTTCGAGGGCCCCGTCGTGCGGGAGGCGGGAGACCAGGGTGCCGCCCGGCCGCGCGAAGAAGAACAGCTCGCGGAAACGGCGCCGCGCCTTGGGGCCACCGGCCAGGTCGACGACCAGGTCCATCGGCCCGCGAGCGGCCAGCTCGATGTGACGATCGTCAGCCGACAGGGCGGTCGGCAGCACCGTCACCCGCACGCGGGGCACGACCCCGACCAGCACTGTCTCCAAAGCATGCTCTGCCGACCGCGACACGATAGCGACGCGGGCCGTCCCTGACGTCGGCAAGGCCCCGGCGACGATCTCCAGCAACAGCGGTGGCGCGTTCCAGCCCTCGGCCCGTGCGGCGTCCCCGAGTGACGTCAGCAGGGCAGGGTTCACGCCCGGGTCACCTCCGCGGAGCCCCACGGGCACGGCACGAAAATCACCCGCTCAACGTAACCCGGCGCTCGCGACTACCCTCGTCGCGTGTCGACCAGCGGTGTGTCGTCGGGGCCTCCGACCTTCGTGCTCGGCGTCGGCGCCCAGGAGGCCGGCACCACCTGGCTCTACCGATGCCTGCAGGACTCGCCGGAGTTCGCGGCCGGGTACCGCAAGGAGTACCACGTCTTCGACACTCTCGACCTCGAGTCGGAGTCCGGGACGCGCAACCGGAACATCACCCTCGCCGAGGCGGCCCTGACCGATCTGCGTGAGGGGCGCCCGGCCGACGCCGCGGTGCTGCACCGGATGAGCATGTACGGCAGGTCGGCGTACTACTACGACTACTTCGCCGCGCTGCTGCAACAGGAGCCGGGCCGCCACGTGACCGCGGACGTCACCCCGGCGTACGCCCTGCTCTCGGTCGAGCGGCTCCACGAGATCCGGCAGGAACTCGCCCAGCGGGGGGTACGGGCGGTCGCCGTGTTCCTGATGCGCGACCCCGTCGACCGGATCTGGTCGCAGCTGCGGATGCAGCACCAACGGACCGCAGCCCCCGGCGACCCCTCGGCGGAGGAACGCGTGCTGGAGCAGTACGCCGAGCCGCAGTACGCCGCGCGCAGTGAGTACCACCGCACCATCGACGCGCTGGACGACGCGTTCGGCACAGATGTGCACTACGACTTCTACGAGCGGCTGTTCACCGAGGACGCGATAGCCGGCCTGTGCCAGACGGTCGGGATCTCGATGCACCAGCCCGCGCTCGAGCAGCGCCGCAACCCGGCACCCGCCGGGGCCGAGCTCCCGGAGTCGACGCAGCGCACGGTCGCCAGCCACCTTGCCGAGGTCTACCGCCGGGTGGCAGAACGCTTCCCGGAGGTGGAGCTGAGCGCCATCTGGCCGAGCGCGCGACACGTCCTCTAGCGGCGCTGACGGCACCGACGACGGTCGGGCCATGCGTCCCGAGGAAGTAAAGGAGCTCCACGCTCGACACCGGGTCCAAGGATCCGGGCCGATCACCGCCAGCGAGGGCGTGCGGATGCTGCGCACCATCGAGCAACATCGGCCGCGCGCCTTCGTCGAGCTCGGGACGTCGTCGGGACTCTCCACCGGCGTGCTCGCCCGATGCTCCACGACAACGGCGGAGAACGCCTGGTGAGCGTTGACGTGAGCGACCGGTTCTACCGCTCTCTCGACCTCCCCAGCGAGCAGGTCGAGGAGATCGCGGTCGAGGGCTTCGCGCTGCCTTGGACCGGTCTCCGATGGAAGCAGGGGCGGCCCTACCTCGAGGCGTTCCGCTCAGTGCTGCAGCGGTACTACAGCCCGACACCTCCTCGACGTGTTCAACGAGGCCGCCGAGCGGTTCGCCATCGCTCCCGCCT
>CAWFAE010000004.1:0-29758 GCA_963813615.1 uncultured Actinomycetota bacterium | reverse complement strand
GCAGCGAGCGTTGTACTCCGTTGGTCGAGCAGCGAGCGCCAGCGAGCCTCGAAACCACCACCCGCCTCAGGGCGCAGGCTCGGCATCGGCGCACCGGGTTTCGATACGCCGGTCGCGACCTCGTCCCTCGGTCGCGCGGCTACTCAACCGGCAATTGCCCACGCCGCGTGCTCGTTCCTCGCACGCGGCTGCAATTGCCGAACGGGACGAGCCCCCATGACTCGTCCCGTTCGACTCCCACCAAGCAGATTCCGCGGATCGTCTGCGGGGGTACAACGGGCCAGCCGCCGGGTGGTTATTGGATCGTTCAAGTGATCGGCGGTACGTTGCCGTCCATGCGTGCGATCCGACGCTTCACGGTCCGTCCCGTCCTGCCCGACGCGCTGGCTGCGCTGGGCGAGCTCGCCGGCAATCTCCGCTGGTCGTGGCACCCGCCCGCCCAGGACGTCTTCGCCGAGGTCGACCCCGAGCTCTGGGTGACGACCGGGCGCGACCCGGTGCGGCTGCTCGGTGCGGTGGGCAACTCCCGGCTCGAGGAGCTGGCCGCCGACGAGGGCTTCCTCGAGCGGCTCGGGGTGGCCTCCGCCGACCTGGAGCGCTACCTCACCGAGGACCGCTGGTACCAACGCCGCGGCGGCAACGGGCCGGCCTCGATCGCCTACTTCTCGCCGGAGTTCGGGATCACCGCCGTGCTGCCGCAGTACTCCGGCGGCCTCGGCATCCTGGCCGGCGACCACCTGAAGGCGGCGAGCGACCTCGGCGTACCCATCGTCGGCGTCGGCCTGCTCTACCGGCACGGCTACTTCAAGCAGTCGCTCTCGCGGGAGGGCTGGCAGCAGGAGACCTACCCGGTCCTCGACCCCGACGGGCTGCCGATCTCGCTGCTGCGCGACGCAGACGGCAAGCGCGCGACGATCACCATCGCGCTACCCGAAGGCCCGAACCTGGTGGCCCTGATCTGGGTGGCCAAGGTCGGCCGGGTGCCGATGCTGATGCTCGACACCGACGTGGAGAGCAACCCCGACCACTACGTCGAGATCACCGACCGGTTGTACGGCGGCAACAGCGAGCACCGGCTGCGGCAGGAGCTGCTGCTCGGCGTCGGCGGGGTCCGGGCGCTGCGGGAGTGGTCGCGGATCACCGGCGCGCCGGAGCCCGAGGTGTTCCACACCAACGAGGGCCACGCCGGCTTCCTCGGCATCGAGCGGATCCGCGAGCTCACCGTCGACGAGGCGGGGCCGCGGCTCGACATCGAGACGGCGGTGGAGATGGGCCGCGCGTCCACGGTGTTCACCACGCACACTCCTGTGCCCGCGGGCATCGACAGGTTCCCGCGGACCCTGGTCGAGCAGTACTTCAGCGACGCCGGCGCCACCCCGGGCGTGCCCGTCGAGCGGATCCTGGCGCTCGGCACCGAGGACTTCGAGGGCGGCGACCCGTCGGTGTTCAACATGGCGGTGATGGGCTTCCGGCTGGCGCAGCGCGCCAACGGTGTCTCGGTGCTGCACGGCGAGGTCAGCCGCGGCATGTTCAACGGCCTGTGGCCGGCCTTCGACGAGGCGGAGGTGCCGATCGGGTCGATCACGAACGGCGTGCACGCGCCCACCTGGGTCGCCCGCGAGGTGTTCGAGCTGGCCGAGGCGCACGGTGCCGACGTCGACTCCCACGACGCCGACGCGTTCTGGGCCGCGATCGACAAGATCCCCGGCACCGAGGTCTGGTCGGTGAAGCGGCGGCTGCGCGAGCGGCTGGTGCAAGGACGCGCGCGCCCGGCTCAGCCGGTCCTGGCGCAAGCGCGGCGCCGCCGAGGCCGAGCTCGGCTGGATCGACAACGCCCTCGACCCCGACGTGCTGACCATCGGCTTCGCGCGCCGGGTGCCGTCGTACAAGCGGCTGACGCTGATGCTCCGCGACCCCGAGCGGCTGAAGGCGCTGCTGCTGCACCCCGAGCGCCCGGTGCAGCTGGTGATCGCCGGCAAGTCCCACCCCGCCGACGACGGTGGCAAGAAGCTGATCCAGGAGATGGTGCGGTTCGCCGACGACCCCGAGGTGCGGCACCGGATCGTGTTCCTGCCCAACTACGACATCGCGATGGCGCAGCCGCTCTACCCCGGCTGCGACGTGTGGCTCAACAACCCGCTGCGTCCCTACGAGGCGTGCGGCACGTCCGGCATGAAGGCCGCGCTCAACGGCGGGCTCAACCTCTCGATCCTCGACGGCTGGTGGGACGAGTGGTACGACGGCGAGAACGGCTGGGCGATCCCGTCCGCCGACGGGGTCGAGGACCCCGACAAGCGCGACGACCTCGAGGCCGCCGCGCTCTACGACCTGATCGAGAACGAAGTGGCGCCGCGGTTCTACGACACCGATGGCGACGGCGTGCCGGTGCGGTGGGTGGAGATGCTGCGGCACACGCTCAAGTCGCTCGGGCCGAAGGTGCTGGCCACCCGGATGGTGCGCGACTACACCCGCAACCTCTACACGCCGGCCGCCGAGAACGCCCGCGCGCTCAACTCCGACTTCGAGGGCGCCAAGGGCCTGGCGGCCTGGAAGGCGCGGGTGCGCGGCGCCTGGGACGGCGTCCGGGTCGAGCACGTGGAGAGCGGCGGTGTCGGCGACGCGGCAGAGGTGGGCGGGGTGCTCACCGTCCGGGCGTACGTGTCTCTGGGCGAGCTGACCACCGACGACGTCGATGTGCAGCTCGTGCACGGCCGCACCGACTCCGAGGACGTGCTGATCGAGACGACCGTCTCCTCGCTGCACCCGGTCGAGAGCTACGAGGGCAACCGGCACCGGTACGACGTCGAGGTGACCCTCGAGGTCAGCGGCCCGTTCGGGTACACCGTGCGCGTCGTACCGAAGAACGCCGATGCTCACCTCGCCCGCCGAGCTCGGCGTGGTGGCGCTGCCCTAGTCCGGACTCGTCCGGCCGCACCATGAGCACGTCGAACTCGATCACCCGCATGCTCTTGCGGTGCCGGTTACGGGGAACATCGCCGAGACCTCGAAACCGGCGGACTCGTACTCGCTGATCTGCTCCGGCATCCGGGGCATGCCCGCGTAGATCGGCACGCACGCCACCTCCGACTGCAGGGCGAGAAGCTCCGCCTGCCTCTTCCCGGCCCCGCGGAACGCCGGCAGGTCGTATCCCTGGGTGTCCAGCTTGAGCAGGATCCGGGGATTCCGGAGGTCGCTCGATCGCCTCGTCGAGGACGGAGTCCAGCCGCCTGATCTCAATCGTCTCGGCGTGCGTGTCGCGGAGCTTCAAGGACCACTCCCTGCCGAACTCGCTCGGCTCGAGCATCGAGCTCATCTTGCCTTTGCCGGGGGCGACGTTCATCTCCACCGTTCCGTCGCCTTCACCCAGCGCGTAGGGATGGACGAACCAGTCCGGATCGGACTCCGCCGCCAGCCGCAGATCGGCCAGCGCGTGCGACACCGGCTCGAACGAGGCGATCCGTCCCGTGAACCCCAGCTGACGCAGTCGGCGGGCGAACTGGCCCTGGTTCGCCCCGACGTCCAGCACGCAATTGATCTCCAGCTTCTGCAACACCCAGGCGAGGTGCTCGTCGGCCAGGTGGTTGTTGAGCGCGTGCCGGTGCCGACGCTGCAGTCCCGACGTGCCGTCGTCCTCGACGAGCAGGAACGGGCCGGTCTTCGCGGACCCGACGTGCTGCAGCGTCAACGGCCGGCTCCTGCCGGGAGGCTGCTGGACGAGCCAGGCGCCTCGCCGCACGCGCTGCACGTCGTACCCGGCACGGCTCACCAGGGAGCGAACCCACGATCGTCCTGGCCGAAGCATGGGCCACACCCTAGGTGAGGGCCGCTTCCGGATCCGGCTCAGGTCTCGCGGAGTACGACGACGGTCCAGCCGCCGAGGGCGAGCTCCTCGCCGGCCTTGACCGGGGTGCCGATCGGGTGGTCGGGATCGGTGGAGAGCACGACCTCGCCGCTGTGCACCCAGTCGTTCTCCGGGAGCCGCACGGTGACGGGGTCGCCGCCGGAGACCAGCCAGAGCACGAACGACGCGTCGACCAGCTGCTCGCCGTGCGGGCCGGGGGAGCGCAGCGGTGAGCCGGTGACGAACATGCCGATCGCGGTGAGGTCGGTGTCGTACCAGTCGTCGGCGGTCATCTCCCGGCCCTCGGGATGCAGCCAGGCGAGGTCCTTGGGGCCGCCGCGCAGCGTCGGCCGGCCCTCGAACCAGTGCCGCTGCCGCAGCGCCGGGTGGTCGCGGCGCAGGGCCAGCGCGGTCTTGGTCACCTCGTAGACGTCCAGCCAGGCGTCGTCGGGCCGCCAGTCGATCCAGGAGATCTCGTTGTCCTGGCAGTAGGCGTTGTTGTTGCCGCGCTGGGTGCGGCCGCGCTCGTCGCCGGCGGTGATCATCGGCACGCCGTTGGAGAGGCACAGCGTGGCCATCAGGTTGGCCGCGATCCGGCGGCGTCGGGCCAGGATCTCCTCGTCGTCGGTCTCGCCCTCGACGCCGTGGTTGCTGGACCGGTTGTTGTCGGTGCCGTCGCGGTTGTCCTCGCCGTTGGCTTCGTTGTGCTTGGCCCCGTAGCTCACCAGGTCGCGCACCGTGAAGCCGTCGTGCGCGGTGACGAAGTTGACCGAGGCGTACGGCGAGCGCCCGTCGTCGGCGTACAGGTCGGACGAGCCGGCCAGCCGGGTGGCGACGGTGCGGATGCCGGAGCTCTCGTCGCGCCAGAAGTCGCGGATCTCGTCGCGGTACTGGTCGTTCCACTCCACCCACGGCGGCGGGCACTCGCCGACCCGGTAACCGTCCATCGACGCGTCCCACGGCTCGGCGATCAGCTTCACGTGCCGGAGCACGGGGTCCTGCCCGACGGCGGTCAGGAAGTGGCTGGTCATGTCGATCTCGTGGTCGACCCGAGTGAGCGCCGACATCAGGTCGAAGCGGAAGCCGTCGACGTGCATCTCGGTCACCCAGTAGCGCAGGGAGTCGAGGATCAGCCGCAGCGCGAACGGGTGCGACGCGTCGACGGTGTTGCCGCAGCCGGTCACGTCCCAGTAGGTGTCGTCGGCCGGGACGCCGGGCTCGCCGTCGCCGACCCGGTAGTAGAAGTGGTCGTCCAGCCCCCGGAAGCTCAGCGTGGGACCGGTCGCCGCGGCCTCGGCGGTGTGGTTGTAGACCACGTCGAGGATCACCTCGAGCCCCGCGGCGTGCAGGCTCCGCACCATGTGCTTGAACTCGGTGACCTGCTGCCCGCGGTCGCCCGCGGCGGAGTAGGCGTTGTGCGGGGCGAAGAAGCCGATCGAGTTGTAGCCCCAGTAGTTGACCAGTCCGCGGTCGACCAGCGCCGGCTCCGACGCGAACTGGTGGATCGGCAGCAGCTCCACCGCCGACACCCCGAGGTCCTTCAGGTAGTCGACCACCGCCGGCGTGGCCAGACCGGCGTACGTGCCGCGCAGCTCCTCGGGCACCCGGTCGTGGAGCTCGGTCATCCCCTTCACGTGCGCCTCGTAGATGACCGTGTCGCGCCAGCGGTGCCGCAGCGGCTGGTCGCCCTGCCAGTCGAAGTCGTCGGGACCGACCACGACGCTGCGCGGCACGTACGGCGCGGAGTCGGCCGGGTTGCGCTGCTCGGGCGCGTCGAGGTCGTGGCCGAAGATCGCCGGCTCGTAGGTCACGTCGCCGCTGATCGCCCGCGCGAACGGGTCGAGGAGCAGCTTGTCGACGTTGAACCGCAGCCCCAGCTCGGGCTGCCACGGCCCGTCGGCGCGGAACCCGTAACGGGTGCCGGGAGCCACGTCGGGCAGCGCGCCGTGCCAGATGCCCAGCGACTGCTCGGTCAGCTGGTGCCGGGACTCGACGCCGTCGTCGTCGAAGAGGCACACCCACACGGCGGTCGCGCTGGGGGCGTGGACGGCGAAGTTCGTCGACTCCGGCGACCAGGAGGATGCCCAGCGGATGGTGCCGGCCCGGCCAGACCGACGCGCGGTCACCGAGATGCAGCCACAGACCGGGGGTCACAGGTGGCATTGTTCCCGATGCCGCCACCCGTGCGAGGCAGGGGTGGCGGCACAATGCGGGGCGGATTGCGCAACCCGCCCAGGCGAGGAGATGGACATGAGTGAGTTCGTGCGGCTCGAGGTGCAGGACGGCGTCGGGACGATCCGGCTCGACCGGCCGAAGATGAACGCCCTCAACGTGCAGGTCCAGGAGGAGATCCGGGCCGCTGCCACCGAGGCCGCGGAGCGCGACGACGTCCGTGCCGTCATCGTCTACGGCGGCGAGCGGGTGTTCGCCGCCGGCGCCGACATCAAGGAGATGGCCGACATGTCCTACCAGGACATGGTCCGCCGCTCCGGCGCGCTGCAGTCGTCGTTCACGGCCGTGGCGAAGATCCCGAAGCCGGTCGTCGCGGCGGTCACCGGCTACGCCCTCGGCGGCGGCTGCGAGCTCGCGCTGTGCGCCGACTACCGGATCGCGGCCGACGACGCGACCCTCGGCCAGCCCGAGATCCTGCTCGGCGTCATCCCCGGCGCGGGCGGCACCCAGCGGCTCACTCGGCTGGTCGGCACGAGCACGGCGAAGGACCTGATCTTCACCGGCCGGTTCGTCAAGGCCGACGAGGCACTGGCGATCGGGCTGGTCGACCGGGTGGTCCCGGCCGCCTCCGTCTACGACGAGGCGCTCGCCTGGGCCGGCCAGTTCTCCGGCGCCGCGGCGTACGCCCTGCGGGCCGCGAAGGAGAGCATCGACCGCGGCTCGGAGGTCGACCTCGAGACCGGACTCGAGATCGAACGTCAGCAGTTCGCAGCACTCTTCGCGACCGATGACCGTACGATCGGGATGCGATCGTTCATGGAGAGCGGTCCGGGAAGAGCGGAGTTCAGTGGACGGTAAGGGGCAAGTGGCCGACGCGACCACCAGCACCGACAAGGTCCGTACCACCGCGGCGCGGGTGGTGTGGGGCATCTTTCTTGTCTTCGGTCTGGTGCTCGCCTCCGCCGCCCTGCTGATCGCCCTGGAGGCCAACCCCGACAACGGGCTGGTCAGCTTCGTGCTCGACTTCGCGAACGCGATCGACCTCGGGATCTTCGACCTCGACAACCCGATCCGCCAGTTCACGGGCGAGAACGCCGAGATCAAGGAGGCCCTGCTCAGCTACGGGCTGGGCGCGGTCGCCTACCTGGTCGTCGGTCGGCATCCTGGAGCGCGTGATCCAGCCCTGAGCGGGGCACCGGGTGACCCGGAACACGCTGTGAGGTAGTCCACGGATGGACCTTGTTCCGCCGTACTGAACGCGCGGGTAACCTGCCCCACGCTGCCACCAATGGCTAACCGATGCGCACAGGAGGGGCCTCCGGGCCACACCACCATGAACATTGTCGTCTGTGTGAAGTACGTCCCCGACGCGACCGCCGACCGGCGGTTCGAGTCGGACAACACCGTTGACCGCGAGGGTGTCGACGGGCTGCTCTCCGAGCTCGACGAGTACGCCATCGAGCAGGCGCTGCAGATCAAGGAGAAGTCCGACAACCCCGACGACGTGAAGGTCACCGCCCTGTGCGTGGGCCCGGAGAAGGGCGTCGACGCGGTGCGCAAGGCGCTGCAGATGGGCGCCGACGAGGGCGTGCACGTCACCGACGAGGCGGTCGCCGGCTCCGACGCTGTCGCGACCTCGCTGGTGCTGGCCAAGGCGGTCGAGAAGATCGGTTCGCCGGACCTCGTGGTGTGCGGCATGGCCTCCACCGACGGCAGCATGAGCGTCGTACCGGCGATGCTGGCCGAGCGGCTCGACCTGCCCCAGGTGACGCTCGCCTCGGTGATCGAGACCCAGGGTGACCAGGTCCGGATCAAGCGCGACGGCGACGTCGCCACCGAGGTGATCGGCGCGACGATGCCGCTGGTGCTGTCGGTGACCGACCAGTCGGGCGAGGCCCGCTACCCGTCGTTCAAGGGGATCATGGCGGCCAAGAAGAAGCCGCTCGAGACCTACGCGCTCGGCGACCTCGGTGTCGACGCCGGCGACGTCGGGCTGTCGGTCGCATGGACCGAGGTCACCGAGACGACCGAGCGTCCGCCGCGCAGTGCCGGCGAGATCGTCAAGGACGAGGACGGTTCGGGCGCCACGGCGCTGACCGAGTTCCTCGCCTCGAAGAAGTTCATCTGAGGAGCGATAGCTGACATGTCTGAAGTTCTGGTACTGATCGACCACGCCGACGGCGCGGTCCGCAAGCCGACCTACGAGCTCCTCACCATCGCCAAGCGGCTCGGTGAGCCGTCCGCGGTCTTCATCGGCCCGGCCGACAAGGCCGGCGAGGCCGTCGAGGCGGTCAAGAAGTACGGCGCGGCGAAGGTCTACACGGTCGACGACAGCGACATCAAGGGCTACCTGGTGGCCCCCAAGGCCGAGGCCCTGCAGCAGCTGGCGGAGAAGACCTCGCCGAGCGCGATCCTGATCTCCTCCTCGTTCGAGGGCAAGGAGATCGCCGGCCGGCTGGCGATCAAGCTCGAGTCGGGCCTGATCACCGATGCCGTCGACGTACAAGCCGAGAGTGGGAGTCCGGTGACGACACAATCCGTGTTCGCCGGCAACTACACGGTGCAGGCCAAGGTCACCAAGGGCACGCCGATCATCGCGGTCAAGCCGAACGCCGCTGCTCCCGAGGAGTCCGCCGGCGCCGGTGACGTCGAGGAGTTCCCCGTGACCATCTCCGACGCCGCCAAGAAGGCCCAGATCGTGGCCACCCAGCCGCGCAAGGCGACCGGCCGCCCCGAGCTCACCGAGGCCGCGATCGTGGTGGCCGGTGGCCGCGGTACCGGTGGTGACTTCACCCCGGTCGAGGGTCTCGCCGATGCCCTCGGCGCCGCCGTCGGCGCCTCCCGCGCCGCGGTGGACTCCGGCTGGATCCCGCACACCTTCCAGATCGGCCAGACCGGCAAGACCGTCTCGCCGCAGCTCTACATCGCCAACGGCATCTCCGGTGCGATCCAGCACCGCGCCGGCATGCAGACCTCGAAGACCATCGTGGCCGTCAACAAGGACGAGGAGGCCCCGATCTTCGAGCTGGTCGACTTCGGCGTCGTGGGCGACCTCACCAAGGTCCTGCCCGCGGTGACCGAGGAGGTCAACAAGCGGAAGTGACCTGTAGCCCGCGAGGAACGAGCGGGGTACAGACGTCACGCAGGTCGAGCTAGCCCGCGACTGAGGAACGAAGTCGCGACAGGCGTGCCGAGACCCGGTGACCCATGAAACGGCCCCCAGCCCGGAACAGGGTGGGGGCCGCTTGCGTCGCTTGCGTCGGCTGGTCTCGATACGCCGCTCGCTCCTTCGTCGCTCGCGGCTACTCGACCAACGAAAGGCCTCTACTCGTCGAAGATGTTGCCGTCCTCCTCGATGATGCCGATCTGGGGCACCCTGACCTTCCGGTGGCCGGGCTTGCCGGAGAGGATGATCTTGCGCAGGGCGACGTTGTCCTCGGTGGACGACTCGACGAGCTTGCCGTTCGGGTTGCCCTTGACCTCGATGTAGTAGACGCCGTTCGGGAGGCCCTGGAGGCGGAACGACTGGCCGGCCCGGAACTGCGCGTAGGTGTCACCCCACCCGGCGGCGAGCACCTCGCGGATCGACTGGGAGTTCTCCTCACCGCAGGCGGTGCCGAGGTCGTCGGTGTCGGTGCGCCAGGCGGCGTCCGGGACGGTCGCGTCGACGAAGTCGGTGTTGGCCAGGCAGAACGCCTCCTTCTTCGAGCGCGCCACCCTGGTCATGTCCTGGCGCAGCAGCGTGTAGCTGGCGAAGTCCTTGAAGTGCCAGTGCTGGTGGGTCGGCTTGGCGTCCCAGTGGAAGTGGCCAACTTCCTGGTAGCCGGTCTGGTTGCCGTCGGCGTCGAAGAAGTACTGGTAGGCGTCCATCTCGTCCTCGCCCTCCACCCGGAAGCCGTCGACGACCAGCGGGCTGTTGCCGGCGTTCCAGACGGTGGCCGCGAACGTCAGGTTGTTGCCGTTGGGGGAGATGCCGATGCCCCAGGCGGGCAGGGACTTCAGGTTGGGCACCGGGCCCTCGAGCGCGTCGGCGTCCGACGTCGTCGGGCCGGTCGGCGCCTTCGAGCGCGGCCGCGGCTCGGTCGACGTCGGGCGACCCTCCTCGTCACCTCCGCCCTTCTTCACGATCACCCGCGTGGTCCCCTTGACGTCGGCCGGGTCCAGCCCGAGGGCCGCTGCGAACTTCGGCGCTACCTCGATCGTGACGTCGTACTTACCCCTGTCCAGGCGGAGCGGGTTCTGCCACCCGAGCACGTTGCTCGTCCAGCCCCGCTCGATGCCCTGCACCGAACCGAGCGTGTAGGAGTTGTACGGGCAGTCGTAGGGGTACGGGTTCGTGGCGGGGGCGTCGGGCCGGCTGCGATGCGCCTCGTAGGAGTTCAGGCAGACGTTCTTCCACTTCGTGTCCACCTTCCCGGTCGCCACGTTCTTCACGCTGACCTTGAGGAAGCGGTTCAGGCCGGCGAACGTCTTCATCGAGCCGGCCGGCAGCTCGACGTCACCGCCGGGGGACTTCCAGACGGTGCGGATCCCCTCGTCGTACGACGGACGCGTCGACCACAGCTCGAACGGGTCCGCGCCGGCGCGCAGCCCCACGGCCAGCGGGACCCGGACGCGGCCGCGCGAGCCGTAGGCGTAGGCCACCGTGCGGGACGGGACCCGCAGGCTCAGGATGGGGTCGTCGCCCGGCTCGTCGGCCTGCGCGGCGGTGGTCGGGAGGGCGGCAAGCGGTGCCGCGATGAGCGTCGCCGCGAGGGCGAGCGCGATGCGTCGGTGCACGGTGGGGGCCTTTCGACGGAGGAGTGCGGTGACGAGCGGGAGCCGCCCTTACCGTTGGTGACGCACTGGGCGCCGGTTTGGTTGCCTGCAAGAGACGATGGGTACCGCCAGATGGTGACGAGTGTCCCGCAACCCGCTCTCGCCACGCTCAGTCATGAGCGATTCTGGTCCGACGGCTGGATCTACGAGCGGAAGCTGGACGGCCAGCGGTGCCTGGCCGTCCGCGACCGCGACGGCACCCGCCTCTACTCCCGGAGCGGCCGGAACGTCACGGTGGCGTTCCCCGAGATCGCGGAGGCGCTCGAGGAGCAGGCGTCCACGAACTTCGTGATCGACGGCGAGGTGGTGGCGTTCGAGGGTCGGCGGACCAGCTTCGCCCGGCTCCAGCCGCGCATCCACCTGAACAGCGCGGACAAGGCCAGGCGGACCGGGATCGCGGTGTTCTTCTACGTCTTCGACGTGTTGCGGTCGGACGGCGAGGACATCCGGAGTCGTTCCCTGCTCGATCGCAAGCGGGTGCTGCGCGCCCTGCTCACCTTCGACGGCCCGGTGCGGCTCACGCCGTACCGCGTGAGTGCGGACGAGGACTACTTCGCGGAAGCCTGCCGCAAGGGGTGGGAGGGCCTGATCGCCAAGCGAGTCGAGGCGACGTACGCGACCGGTCGGACCACGGACTGGCTGAAGTTCAAGTGCGAGGCGGGCCAGGAGCTCGTCGTCGTGGGCTGGACCGACCCCGAGGGGTCCCGGGTCGCCCTGGGGGCGCTGCTGCTCGGCTACCACCGCGGCGACGACCTGGTGTACGCCGGCAAGGTCGGCACCGGCTTCTCCGCTGACGTGCTGCGGGACCTGCACGGTCGGCTCGAGCAGCTCGCGATGGACGAGTCACCGTGCACCGCAGGCAACCTGCCTCGGAAGGCGGTGCACTGGGTGCGACCCGAGCTGGTCGCGGAGGTCGCCTTCACCGAGTGGACGTCGGCCGGCCAGCTGCGGCACCCGCGGTACCTCGGGCTGCGGACGGACAAGAAGGCGAAGGACGTGGTGCGCGAATGACGGTCCACGGCGTCGAGCTCAGCAAGCCGGACAAGGTGCTCTTCCCGGACGACGGGATCACCAAGCTCGACCTGGCGACGTACTACGACGTCCATCGCGGAGGTGATGCTGCCGCACCTGCGCGGCCGGCCGGTCAACATGCAACGGTTCCCCGACGGCATCGAGGCGCAGGCTTTCTACGAGAAGAAGGTGCCCTCGCACTTCCCGGACTGGGTGCACACCGTTCAGGTCGACACCGCCGGCGGGCCGCAGCGACAGGTCGTGGTGCATGACGCCCGCAGCCTCGTCTACCTCGCCCAGCAGGCCTGCATCACCCCGCACACGTGGCTGTCCCGCGAGGACGACCTGGACCGGCCGGACCAGCTGATCTTCGACCTGGACCCCTCGGACGCCGGGCCGGAGACCCTGACGAAGGTACGACGGGCGACCCGGCTGGTGGGGGAGCGCCTCGACCAGGTGGGGCTGAGGTCGTACCTCAAGACCACCGGGTCGCGCGGCTACCACGTGATGGTCCCGCTGCGCCGCGCCGCGGACTTCGACGACGTCCGGGCGTTCGCCCGCCGGCTGGCCGAGGACCTGGTGGAGAAGCAGCCCGACCTGCTGACCATCGAGCACCGCAAGGAGAAGCGCGGGGACCGGATCTTCGTCGACGTGCTCCGCAACGGCTACGGCCAGACCGCGGTGCCGCCGTACGCCGTCCGGCCGAGGCCCGGCGCGCCGGTGTCGACGCCGATCGCCTGGGACGAGCTGTCCAGGATCGAGCCGGACCAGCACGACATCCGGTCCGTACGCCGGCGGCTCCGGAGCCGTGGGTGTCCGTGGGCCGAGATCCGCCGGCACCCGCAGGGACTGGCGAAGGCGCGGAAGCGGCTCGGCTAGGACTCCTCGAAGTCCTCGTTGGACTTGCCGCTGAGCACCGACTCGTTCTGGGTCGAGGTCGGCTTCCGGCGTCGGTCGGCCGCGTCGTCGTCCACCTTCACCAGCATCCAGTTGGCCTGGTCGCCGCCCATCTTCGTGTGCGTGAGCGCGAAACCGCCGGTCAGCTTCGTCCCGTGCAGCTCGACCTTGAGGTGTCCGGCCTCCAGGGCGTCCGCCGGCTCGACCGGATCGCCGTCCTTCTCGGTGAGGTTGTCGAAGGTCCCGGTGTCCCAGACGACCACCGTGCCCTCGCCGTACCCCTCGTCGATGCGCCCCTCGAAGTCGGCGTAGGCGAGCGGATGGTCCTCGGTCCGGTGGGCGAGGCGCTTGTCCGAGGGGTTGAGCGACGGACCCTTCGGCACCGCCCACGAGACCAGCACCCCGTCGATCTCGAGCCGGAAGTCGAAGTGCAGGCTCGACGCGTCGTGGCGCTGCACGACGAAGACCGGCCCGTCCCGCTTCTTGCCCCGCCTCGAGCGCGCCGACGGCTCGCCCGAGCGTGACGTGCGGCGCTTGCGCTCGTACTCACCGAGTCGTCCCGCCATGAGCCGGCGGTACCCACGGTCGCGACGTCGTACCCTGCGGTCATGGCCCGCCGCGCGACCGTGAAGGACGTGCACCGCCTCGCGCAGTCCATGCCCGGCGTGACGCGTTACCCCGATCCGAAGAAGGCCGTCTACCAGGTCAGCCGCAAGAGCTTCGTGTTCTTCCGCAGCCCGCGGCCGGACGCGTTCGATCCCGAGACCGGGGAGCGGTACGACGACGTGATCGTCTTCTGGGTCGAGTCGGAGGAGGCGAAGCAGGAGCTCCTGGCCGACGAGTCGCTCCCGTTCTTCACCACCCCGCACTTCAACGGCCACCCGTCGGTGCTGCTGCGCGGATGCCGGGTGGGCGAGCTCGACGTGGAGGAGCTCGCGGAGGTGGTCGCGGACGCCTGGCTGGCGCGGGCGCCGAAGACCAAGGCGCGACGCTGGCTGATTGAGATGGGGCTCCAGGAGCGCGGGCTCACGTGACTACCCTTTTCGGGTGAGCATCCAGCAGGAGGTCGTCGAGACGGCCGAGCGGGCCCGGGAGGCCAGCCACGGCCTGGCGCTGGCGACCCGTGCGGAGAAGGACGCCGCGCTGCAGGCGATGGCCGACGCGTTGCTCGCCCGGGGCGAGGAGATCCTCGCCGCGAACGCCGACGACGTGGCGCGCGCGGTGGCCGACGGCACGCCGGCCAACATCGTCGACCGCTTGCGGCTCACGCCCGAGCGGCTCGACGGGATGGCCCAGGGAATGCGCGAGGTCGCCGGCCTTCCCGACCCGGTGGGCGAGGTGGTGCAGGGCAGCACCCTCGCCAACGGGCTGGAGCTGCGCCAGGTGCGGGTGCCGTTCGGCGTCGTCGGGATGATCTACGAGGCCCGCCCCAACGTCACGGCCGACGCCGCCGGCATCTGCCTCAAGTCCGGCAACGCCGTGCTGCTCCGCGGCAGCTCGAGCGCGCGGTCCAGCAACGCCGCGATCGTGGCGGTGCTGCGCGACGCGGCCGCCTCGACCGGGCTGGACCCCGACGTCGTCCAGCTCGTCCCTGGCGACAGCCACGACAGCGTGAAGGCGCTGATGCGGGCCCGCGGCCACGTCGACGTGCTGATCCCGCGCGGCGGGGCGGGACTGATCCGCTCGGTCGTCGAGGAGTCGACGGTGCCGGTGATCGAGACTGGCGTCGGCAACTGCCACGTGTACGTCGACGCCGCCGCCGACCTCGACATGGCGCTGTCGATCGTGATCAACGCCAAGACCCACCGCACCAGCGTGTGCAACGCGGCGGAGTCCCTGCTCGTGCACGCCGACGTCGCCGAGGCGTTCGTGCCGCGGGTGGTCGCCGCGCTCCAGGAGGCCGGGGTCACCGTGCACGGCGACGAGACGTTCGCGGCCCACGACGGGGTGCTGCCGGCCACCGACGACGACTACTCACGCGAGTACCTCTCGCTCGACATCTCCGCCGCCGTCGTACCCGACCTGGACGCCGCCGTCGCCCACATCCGCCGGCACTCCAGCCAGCACACCGACGCGATCGTCACCCGTGACCAGGCCGCTGCCCGGCGGTTCGTGGCCGCGGTCGACTCGGCCGCGGTGCTGGTCAACGCCTCGACCAGGTTCACCGACGGCGGCGAGTTCGGCTTCGGCGCGGAGATCGGGATCAGCACCCAGAAGCTGCACGCCCGCGGGCCGATGGGCCTGCCCGAGATGACGTCGACGAAGTACGTCGTCACCGGTGAGGGACACGTGCGCTGACCGGCGCACCCCCGCGATACCTTTCGCCCATGCCGAAGGACCTGCCGATCCACGCTGACGCGTCCGTGGAGAGGCTGTGGACCGGCGCGACGGTCATCACGTTCATCCGGACCCTGGCCTCGCTCGGGCTGTGCCTGTACGGCGCGTACGAGGGCGAGAAGGTCTGGCTGGTCGTGGGCCTCGCCGTCTACTGGGTCGGCGACAGCCTCGACGGCGCGTGGGCGCGCTGGTTCAACTGCGAGACCCGCACCGGCGCCTGCGTCGACCTGCTGTGCGACCGCCTCAACTGCGCGGCGTTCTACATCGGCCTGGCCTGGCTGGAGCCCGAGATGGCGCTGCCCGTCGGGGTCTACCTCTTCGAGTTCATGGTGATCGACGCGTTCCTTTCGCTGGCGTTCATGGCCTGGCCGATCCGCAGCCCCAACTACTTCTACGTCGTCGACCGGCGGATCTGGCTCTGGAACTGGTCGAAGCCGGCCAAAGCCGTCAACTCCGCGCTGTTCGCCGTCCTCCTGCTGGTCACCGGATGGTGGTGGCTTGGCCTGGTGATCGCGCTCGCCCTGGTCGTGCTGAAGTGCATCTCCCTGCGCTGGCTGCTGCAGCTCGGGATGCCGGTCCCGGAGCACCTCCCGACCGCGAACAGTCGATGATCCTGCTGCTGACCACGTTCGGCGTGAGCGTGGGCTCGGCGCTGTTACCGCTGATCAACATCGAGCTCTACCTCGCGGGCGTCGGCGCCGTCGGCTCCGGCGAGGCGTTGACCCTCGGCATCATTGCCGGGGCCGGGCAGACCATCGGCAAGATCTTCTGGTACGAGGTGGCCAAGCGGAGCGTCGACTCCCACTGGGGGCAGAAGCGGCTCTCCTCGCCGAAGGTGCACGACCGTTACGAACGCTGGGTGGGCGCGATGCACGGTCGGCCCTGGTACGGCGGGGCGGTGCTGTTCGCCGCCGCGCTGGGCGGCATCCCGCCGCTGCTGGTGATGGCGGCGGTGGCCGGCGCCCTCAAGATGCCGTACTGGGTGTTCCTGCCGACGATCTTCGTCGGCCGGGCGCTGCGCTTCTGGCTGGTCCTGGTCGGGGTCGAGTTCCTCTTCGACTGAGCGCTTTCTGTAGGCTGCGGGCCATGTCGTTGAGCCAGATCGCCGTGCTGCTGACCCGTGCCGCCGAGGAGTCGCACGGCGACCCCGCCGTGAGCCCCTGGTTCGTTGGTGCCGGCGCGCTGGCCATCCTGCTCTCCCTGCTGGTTGCCCTGATCGCGTTCGGTGGGGGACGCGAGCACTCCTGAGCATGTCGGAGACCGCCTCGGCACGCCGTCGGATCGGCGTCATGGGCGGCACGTTCGACCCGATCCACCACGGGCACCTGGTCGCGGCCTCCGAGGCCCAGGCCTGGTTCGGACTCGACGAGGTCCTGTTCGTGCCCACCGCGGAGCCGTGGCAGAAGGCCGACCGGCAGGTCTCGCCCGCCGAGCACCGCTACCTGATGACCGTGATCGCGACCGCTGCCAACCCGCGGTTCCGGGTGTCCCGGGTCGACATCGACCGCGGCGGCCCGACGTACACCGTCGACACGCTGCGCGACCTGCGCGCGGTCCACCCCGACGTCGATCTCTACTTCATCACCGGCGCCGACGCGCTGACCGAGATCTTCACCTGGCGGGACGCGGACGACGCGTTCGAGCTCGCGCACTTCGTCGGGTGTACCCGACCCGGCGCCGAGATGGACCCCGAGACCCTGCGGGCGATCCCGCCAGAGCGGGTGACGATGCTCGAGATCCCGGCGCTCTCCATCAGCTCCACCGACTGTCGCGACCGGCAGCGCCGCGGCCGGCCGATCTGGTACCTCGTGCCCGACGGCATCGTTCAGTACATCCAGAAGCACGACCTCTACCCGAGGGAAAAGTAGTGACAGCCACCGACCACGCCGTCGAGCTCGTCGTCACCGCCGCTCGCGCGGCCAGCGACAAGCTCGCCCAGCAGATCGTCGCCTTCGACGTCAGCGAGCAGCTCGCCATCACCGATGCCTTCCTGCTGGCCTCGGCCACCAACGACCGCCAGGTGAAGGCGATCGTCGACGAGGTCGAGGACAAGCTGCGCGAGATCGGCGCGAAGCCGATCCGGCGCGAGGGGGAGCGCGACGGTCGCTGGGTGCTGATCGACTACGGCGAGATCGTGGTGCACGTCCAGCACGAGGAGGAGCGCCAGTTCTACGCGCTCGAGAGGCTGTGGCGCGACTGCCCGACCATCAAGCTGCCGGCCGACGTGACGGCGCCGCCCAACGGTGGCTGACGCGTCGCTCGCTGCTCCTGCTCAGGCACGGGCAGACCGCCTGGAACCTCGAGCGCCGGATCCAGGGCCACCTCGATGCCGGGCTCGACGAGACCGGCCACGCGCAGGCGCGGGCCGCTGCCAAGGTGATCGCCCCGCACCGCCCGGCCCTGCTGTGGAGCTCGGACCTCTCCCGGGCGCGGGACACCGCGGCGTACGTCGGCGAGGCGTGCGGGCTCGAGGTGGTCACCGACCCCCGCCTGCGGGAGTACCACCTCGGTTCGATGCAGGGCCGCACTTACGCGGACGTCGCCGAGACGGATCCGGAGGCGTTCGCGCGCTTCCGGCGCGGCGACTTCGAGGCAGGCGACGGCGAGTCCACCGCCGAAGTAGGTGACCGGGTGGCCGCGGCGCTGCGCGACCTGCTCGCAGACGACCCCGCCGGGTCGGGTCTCCGTGGCGGTCTCGCACGGCGCCGCGATCCGGGTCGGGCTTGCCGAGGCGATGGGCTGGGGAGCGCCGGTCGGACTCACCCTCGGCGGGCTCGTCAACTGCAGCTGGGCGGTGCTCACCGAGAGGCAGCGGGACGGGCGGTTGCGGCTGAACTCGTACAACCGCGAGGCGCCCGCCGACGACGACCAGGCCGATTTCGCCTCGCCCCCATCGGTTGGCTAAGATTCCGCGAGTTGCCCTCGCGGGCAACACGACGGGGCTGTGGCGCAGCTGGTAGCGCATCTGCATGGCATGCAGAGGGTCAGGGGTTCGAGTCCCCTCAGCTCCACACGATGAAGGCCCAGCGCGCAGCGCTGGGCCTTCAGTCGTGTGGAAGGCGCTGACCCGGCGGGCTTTCGCGGGGGAGCGAAGCGGGGGAGCGAAAACGCGCCGTGTCGGCGCAATTGGAGGACCACGCAACCTCAACGAATACAGCACCGAGCACCTCGCTCGCGAGATTCATCGAAAGCCACGCAACCTTCCACCGGCCACCGGCGTCACCAGGAGTACCGGGGCGCATCCGGGCGCGCCCCAAGAACCTAGGGAGACACATGAGCAAGCGTCGGATGGCCGTGCTGACACTGGCGGCCGCACTCGCCGGAGCGGGCAGCATCGCGGTGGGGCAGCCGCCGGCCGCGGCGGAGGTGAGGTACATCCACGACAAGGCCCATGACGGGGACGACAACGGCGACGGGCACCACGACGTCGGCGACGTGAAGCGGGTCCGGATCGGGCACGGCAAGGACTGGGTCTACATCAAGTCCACGCCCCACAGGGGCACCTTCCTCGGAGACTTCGACGACTACTGGATCGACACCAACCTCAAGAACCCCGGTCCCGAGTTCGTGGTCCAGACGAACACGGACTACGGCGACTGGTTCCGCGTGCACCGCACCGAGAAGTTCGGCCGGTTCGGCAAGGTCACCAGCCGCTACGGTCGGGTGCACTACGACCACGAGACACAGCAGTACCGCTTCCGGATCCCGCGTCAGAGCCTGCGGAGCAGGGCCGGAACACTCCCCGGAAGGCTCCGGGTGAGTGTGCACACTGTCACGGTGTTCGGCGGCCCGGGCGACGGGGACTGGGCGCCGGGGAAGCGGAAGTTCGGGCCCTGGGTCGCCGTTGGCTGACCCCGTCGGTCGGGTCAGGTGCCCGGCTCGCCGTCAGGGCGGCGGTGCTTGCCGGGAGACGTCGGTTGCTGGGCAGCACCCTCCCCGCTGCCCGGGCGAAGGACCCTCGCCACCAGGCCGGCGATCTCCGTGGACGCCGCTCGAGCGGAATGTCCATCCGCTCGGCGATCTGGGCGTCGGTGAGCCCTCCGAGGACGTGGGTGAGAACCGCACGTTCGGCGTCGACCAACGGGGGACGCAGTCCGCTCGTGAGGAGCTCCTGGGTCACTCGCTGGGCCGCAGTCGCATCGATCAGCGACTTGCCGGCGCCGACGCGTCGAATCGCAGAGACGATGTCCGAGTTGCTGGCCAGCTTGATCACGTACCCCGCCGCCCCGGCCAACAGTGCAGCGACCAGGGCCTCGTCGTCATCGGAGGAGGTGAGGAGCAGGCCGGTGATCGAGGGGTTGACCGCCCTCACGGCCCGGCAGACCTCCACACCGGTGCCGTCCTGAAGGCGCAGGTCCAGCACCATCACATCGACGTCCAGATCAAGAATGGTCCGCACGGCGTCTCGGGCCGACCCGGAGTTGCCGATCACGTCGATGTCCGTGGCCGGCATCAACAGGTCGGCCAACCCCTTCCTGACGAGGTCGTGGTCGTCCAGGAGGTAGACCCGCAGATAGTTCCGGACGTAGCTCGCCATCTGCCAGTTCTACTCCAGTGACCACCGAAGCGGCACTGCTTGGCTAGAACACGTTTCAGTTGAGAGGGTGTCGGCGTGACCACCGTGCCCCGCCCCATCAACCTCGCCGACGTCCTCGAGGCGATGGCCGACGCCGTACCCCACCGCCTGGCCGTCGTGACCATGGACCGCGACTACACGTTCGCGGAGATCGACGAGCGCTCGACCCGGCTGGCCCACCACCTGATCTCCCTCGGCGTCGGGCCCGGCGACCACGTGGCGGTCCATTCCGCGAACCGGATCGAGTGGGTGGACGCCTTCTACGGCTGCCTCAAGGCGCGGGCGGTCCCGATCAACATCAACTTCAAGTACCTGCACGACGAGCTGGCCTATCTCTACGACAACGCCGACTGCGTGGCCACGATCGTGGCCCCCGAGCACGTGGCCGCGGTGCAGTCGCTCGACCTGCCCACGCTGAAGCACACGCTCGTGCTCGGTGAGGAGTACGACGCCGCGCTGGCCGCCGCGTCGACCGAGCGGCTCGCGGGCCGCAGCGCCGACGACCACTACGTGCTCTACACCGGCGGCACGACCGGCAACCCCAAGGGCGTCGTCTGGCGCAACGAGGACATCATCCGGGCGGCGCTGAACGCCGGCCGGTTCGGGGCGCCGTTCGACTCGGTCGAGCAGCTGGCCGAGGAGGCCGCGGCCAACGAGAGCCCGATGGTGCTGCTCGCCTGCGGCCCGATGATGCATGGCGGCAGCCAGTGGATCCTCGGCAACGGCCACGTCTCCGGGTACACCGTGGCGCTCTACACCGAGCCGAACTTCTCGGCCGAGACGATCCTCGACCTGGTGCAGAAGGCCGGCGTGCACTCGCTGACGTTCCTCGGCGATGCGATGGGCCGTCCCGTCGCGGAGGCGATCCTGGCCGAGCCGGACCGGTGGGACCTGTCCAGCCTGGCCGCGGTCTCCAACGGCGCGGCCCCCCTCTCCGAGGGCGTGCGCGAGGAGATCCGGCGGGCGCTGCCCGATCGCTTCATCCTCGACTCCTACGGCTCCTCGGAGTCCGGGACGACGGGATCCCGGATCGACGACGGGTCCGAGGGACCCGCCGGAGCGCCGAAGTTCGGTGTCGGCGACGACGTCGAGGTGTTCGACGCGGAGATGAAGCCGTGTGCGCCGGGTGTCGACGGCATGCTCGGCCGGACCGGGCCGATCCCGCTCGGCTACTACAAGGACCCGGTGAAGACCGCCGCGACGTTCAAGGAGGTCGACGGCGTTCGCTGGTCGATCCCCGGTGACTCCGCCCGCCGCGAGGCGGACGGCAGCGTGACCGTCCTCGGGCGCGGCTCGGTGTGCATCAACACCGGTGGGGAGAAGGTGCACCCCGAGGAGGTCGAGGCTGTGCTGCTCCGCCACGACGACGTGTTCGACGCGGTCGTGGTCGGCACACCGCACGAGCGCTGGGGACAGCAGGTGACCGCGCTGGTGCAGCGCCGCGACGGCTCGGAAGTGACCGAGGACGACCTGCGCGCGCACGCCCGCTCGCTGATCTCCAACTACAAGGTGCCCAAGCAGGTCGTCTTCGTGCCGCGGGTGCCGCGGACCCCGGTCAGCAAGGTCGACTACCCGGCCAGCACCGACCTGGCGCTGAAGCTCCTCCACCAACCCGGTGGATCCGGCGTACCTGGTACGTCGTGACCACCTGTATGTGAGCAGGCGCACCTCGGCCCGTCAGCGCACACCCTTCACGGGCAGGATGGCGACCGCCGCGAGGAAGGCGCACCCTCCGGCGACCGCGTAGAGCACGCCGTAGCTGCCGCTCCCGAGGGCCAGCACCACGGGCGCGATCGCGGGAGCGACGAAGAAGGGGAGCGCGCCGGCGATGTTGAACACCCCGAGGTCCCTGGCCGCGTTGGCCGAGTCCGGGAGCACGTCGGCGACGAGCGCGAGGTCGACGGCGACGTACATGCCGAAGCCCAGCCCGCTGATGGCCATTCCGACCAGGAAGCCGTCGAAGCTGCTGGCGATCGCGACGACGAACAGGGCGAGGCTGTACACGACCGACGCGGTCAGGACGAAGATCTTGCGCCGTCCAGTGCGGTCCGAGAGCCGCCCGCTGATCAGGGAGGCGGCGACGACGACGGCCGACTGGGCGAGGGTGCCCAGAAAGATCTGCCGCGGCACGTCGGCCTCGGCGGTGTCGAGCTTCTCCAGGAGGTAGTAGGCCTGGTAGGTGATCAGGAAGGCGTAGGCCAGCACGAACAGGAACCGACTGGCGAACGCCCACGTGAAGTCCGGGCTCTTCCGCGGGTCGACGTAGAAGGTGCCGGCGAACTCCCGCCACGACCAGGGCGGCGGCCCGGGCCCCACCAGGCGGCGGTCCTTCAACGTCGCAGCGAAGACCAGGATGAAGAAGCCCCCGATCGCACACGGCACCAGGAACATCGCGAGCCGGTCGCCGGTGAACAGCTGGACCACGTAGGTGCCGCCCACCGACGCGATCGGGAGACACACGCCGAGGACGCCCGAGACCACGCCGCGCTGGGCGGTCGGCACCTGGTCCGGCAGCACCGCGACATGGGCGGCGAGCAGGGCATTGAAGAAGATCTGGGCGACGCACCATCCGGCGACGACGACGGCGATGCTGGGCGCCACCGCCACCACGAGGACGCCGATGGTGCCGCCCACCAGGCCGATGATCATCCAGGGCCGCCGCATGCCGAGCCGCGACGTGGTGCGATCACTCATCCTGCCGAAGAACGGGTTGCCGACCATGGCCGCCAAGGCGCCGATCCCGGTGACCAGCGCCAGGCTGTTGGGTGCCCGATCGATCCCCACCAGCGAGTTGACCTTCAGGGACAGGGTGACGAGCAGGGGCGCGATGAGCACCAGGCAGGTGCTCGTGAACGACAGCGCGTACAGCGCGACAAAACCCCACCCGACTCGGTGGGGAGCGTCGGCCATCCGTGCCTCCTAGCTGCCTCGAGTCGTCGCGATCAGCTCAGCCTGATAGCCGGCGTACCTCTCGCGCAGCGGAATGGACGGCCAGGCTTCCGGGATCAGGTCCTCGGGCAGAGCGGGATCCCGCAGCAGATGTCGTACGACGGCGGCGCTGAGCGTGAGTCGATCGCGGGCGCCGCCGGCGCCCGCGAGCCCGTCGAGCAGCGCGCGCCCGTGGGCGGCCCACCCGTCGACGTCCCAGAGCCGGCGGGACAGGGCGCGGGCCTCCTCGTCGGGGGTCGCCCTGAACGTCGCGATCAGGTCGGCGGGCCACGACGGCAGCGGCCGGGCCAGGTTGGCGGGACGCAGCCACACGCCCTCGCGCAGCTCGCCCAGCCGCAGGGAAGCCAGCGTGGTGCGGAGCTCGGCGCGGTCCTGGGCGCTCCGGCCCGAGGAGGTGATCACGACCTGTTCCCACGTGCCGTCCCAGGGGGTCGTCTCTGCGTCGAGGGCGGTGTCCTGGCGGCGCTGACGCTCCAGCAGCCGCTCGCTCAGCCGGTAGGTGCTGCCGTCCCGGACCAGGTCACCCGCCGCGACCATCCGGCTCAGCGTGGCCCGCAGTGTCGTCTCGGGGACCTCGAAGAGGTCGCCCGCGCGCACCAGGGCGGCCGCCGAGAGCTCGGCCGGGTGAGCGCCGAGCAGCAGGCTGAGCACCACCGAGCGGGCGCTGAGGGGGCGCAGTGCGAGACCCAGGGTCATTGCACTATTGAAACATCCGTCGGAGATTCGCAATACTAGCGACATGGCGATCGACTCCACGCACAGCACGACCGGCTCGGCCACCCACGAGGTGACGAACCAGCCGCCCCCGCACGCGCCGTACGACGCGGCGGCGGACCCCGCGATGCTCGAGGGGTTGCGCCGTGAGGGCGCCGGCTGGGCGGAGGAGGACCTCCGCCGGCTCGGCACGATCGCCGGCGGCCCCGAGGCGCAGCAGTGGTCGGAGGACGCCAACCGGTTCGAGCCGGAGCTGCGCACCGTCGACCGCTACGGCAACCGCCTCGACGAGGTCGACTTCCACCCGTCGTGGCACCAGCTGATGCGGGTCGCGATCGCCGAGGGCGGCGCCGCCTCCGCCTGGGCCGACGACCGGCCGGGCGCCCACGTCGCGCGGTTCGCGGGCTCGCTGGTGTGGGGGCACACCGAGGCCGGACACGGCTGCCCGCTGTCGATGACGTACGCCGTGGTGCCGGCGCTCCGGCACCAGCCCGACCTCGCGGCGACGTACGAGCCGCTGCTGACCAGCCGGGTCTACGACCCGGGCCTCCGGGTGCCGACCACCAAGCGCGGACTGCTCGCCGGCATGGGCATGACCGAGAAGCAGGGCGGCTCCGACGTCCGCACCAACAGCACGGTCGCCACCCCGACCCTCGAGGACGGCGTCTACACGCTGCGCGGGCACAAGTGGTTCACGTCCGCGCCGATGTGTGACCTGTTCCTGGTGCTGGCCCAGGCGCCCGGTGGCCTGTCCTGCTTCCTGGTGCCGCGGATCCTGCCCGACGGCACCCGCAACACCTTCCGCATCCAGCGGCTCAAGGACAAGCTCGGCAACCGGTCCAACGCCTCCTCCGAGCCGGAGTTCGACGGCACCGTCGCCTGGCGCGTGGGGGAGGAGGGTCGCGGCGTCAAGACGATCATCGAGATGGTCAACTGCACCCGCCTCGACTGCGTCGGGGGTTCGGCGGCGCTGATGCGCAAGGCCCTGGTCGAGGCCGGCCACCACGCGAAGCACCGCTCGGCGTTCGGCGCCCTGCTCGTCGACCAGCCGCTGATGCGCAACGTGCTGGCCGACCTGGCCGTGGAGTCCGAGGCGGCGACGACCCTCGGGCTGCGGCTGGCCGGCGCGGCCGACCGGTCGATCCGCGGCGACGAGGACGAGCGCGCGTTCCGCCGGATCGCCACGGCGATCGGGAAGTACTGGGTCACCAAGCGCGCCCCCGCCTTCACCGCCGAGGCGCTCGAGTGCCTCGGTGGCAACGGGTACGTCGAGGACTCCGGCATGCCGCGCCTCTACCGCGAGGCGCCGCTCAACTCGGTGTGGGAGGGCTCCGGCAACGTCAACGCCCTCGACGTGCTGCGCGCGCTGGGCCGCGAGCCCGGCACCGCCGACGCCCTGCTGACCGAGCTCGGCCGGGCGCGGGGCGCCGACCGCCGGCTGGACGCCGCGGTCGACCGGCTGGCCGCCGAGCTCGGCGACCTGGAGCAGGTCGAGCTGCGGGCACGGCGGCTCGTCGAGCTGATGGCGCTCACCCTGCAGGGGTCGCTGCTGGTCCGGCACGCGCCCGCCGAGGTGGCCGACGCGTTCTGCGCGAGCCGCCTCGGTGGCGACGGCGGCTTCGCGTTCGGCACCCTGCCGGGCGGCACCAACGTGGGCGCCATCCTCGAGCGGGCGCTGCCGGACGGCTGTTGAGGCCTGATCAGAAGCTCGGTCGCCCGCCTCAGCGCGTCGATGCTGCGTCGTACGTCGTCATCCGACGTCGACCAGTTGGTGACCGAGATGCGCAGCACCGCTCGATCGTGCCAACGCGAGCCGGACATCCAGGCGGTGCCGTCGGCCAGCATCCGACGCACCACCTCGTGGGTGCGCTCGTCGCTGCCGAAGGACGCACACACCTGGGTGAAGACGACGTCGTTGAGCACCTCGGCCCCTTCGATCGACGAGATGGCCTCGGCGAACGCGGCGGCGTGACGGCAGAAGCCGTCGACCAGCTCCTCGATGCCGGAGCGCCCCAGGGAGCGGAGCACCGCCCACACCGGGAAGGCGCGGCCGCGGCGGGACAGCTCGGGAACCTTCTCCAACGGGTCGCCCACGTCGCTCCGGATCAGGTAGTCGCCGTGCATGCCCATCGCGCTGCGCAGTGCCACCGGGTCCGCGACGATCGCGATCCCGCAGTCGTAGGGCACGTTGAGCGTCTTGTGGGCGTCGGTCCCCCAGGAATCGGCGCTCTCGAACCCCTCGATCAGATGCCGATGCGCCGATGATGCTGCGGCGAAGAGCCCGAAGGCACCGTCCACGTGCACCCATGCGCCATGCCGGCGGGCCACCTCGATCGCCTCCGGGAAGGGATCGAAGCCGCCGGAGTGAACGTTGCCGGCTTGCAGAAGCACGATCGTCGGGCCGTCCGAGCCGCTCTCGAGAGCGGTGGCCAGCGCCGCCGGGACCATGCGGCCCTGACGGTCTGCGTCAACGACCTCGGGTGAGCCGAGGCCCAGGTAGCGGAGCCCCAGGTCGATGCTCTCGTGCCGCTCCGCGCCAACGAGCACCCGCACCCGCGGCGCTCCGGTCAGCCCCTTCTGGCCGACGTCCCAGTCGACCCGGCGAAGGAGCTCGTCCCGTGCCGCCGTCATGCAGGTGAAGTTGGCCATCGTGGCCCCGGTGGCATAGCCGACGCCGCAACCCTCTGGGAGTCCCAGCAGGTCGAGCAGCCAGCTGCTGGCGACGTCCTCGACCGCCGAGTACGCCGGCGTCACGTCTCGCATGCCCGCGTTCTGGTCCCACGCGCTGGTCAGCCAGTCAGCGGCCAGCGCCGCTGGGTGGCTGCCGCCCATCACAAACCCGAAGAACCGCCCGGACGGGATCGCCGTCAATCCGGGTTCGCAAGCCGCGGCCAACAGGTCGATGACCTCACCGGGATCACTGGGCCCGTCCGGCAACCCGGTGCCGAGCCTCGCGACCACCTCGTCGACGGACGCCTGTGGCGGCACGTCACGGTCGGCCAGCGAGGTCAGCCAGCTCACGGCGTGCTCGTGGGCACGCTCGAGCGCCGCTTCCCTCTCATCCACGAGCAGTCACGGACGCCGAGTGTTCCTCGAGCTCGCTCCAGTCGACCGTGCCCAGCCGCGCCTGGTACTCGGCGACCAGCCCTGGCCAGTTCGTGGTGATCCTCGGCCCGTCGACGTACCAGCTCGAGCAGCCCGACCAGGCGGAGTCGCCGAGTCTTTCCTGCATCTCCCGATCGTAGGCGTCCGCCACTTCGGGTCGTACCCCGATCAGCCGCGCACCGCCATCGGCGATCCGCCGGGCGACCTGCGCGATGTAGCCGGCCTGAGCCTCCATCATCCCGATGATCGAGCTGCCGCCGAGGTTGGTATTCGGGCCGTAGACGAAGAACAGGTTCGGGAACCCCGGCGCCGCGACGCCGAGGTGGGCGCGAGCGCCGTCGGTCCACTGCTCGTGCAGGTCGGCGCCGTCGACACCGGTGACCCGCATCGGCGCGAGAAAGCGAGTGGCCGCGAACCCGGTGCCCCAGATCAGTACGTCGGCCTCGTGCAGCCGGCCGTCGGACGTGCGTACGCCACCGGGCTCGACACCGGCGATCGACATCGTCACGACGTCGACGTGGTCGCGGTCGAGGGCGGGGTACCAGTCGTTGGAGAACAGCACCCGCTTGCAGCCGATCGGGTAGTCCGGCACCAGCTTGCGCCGGAGCGCCGCGTCCTTGACCTGGCGCCGCAGCTGGAGCCGCCAGGACGCCCGGATGGTCGCCATGAAGGCCTTCGACCCGGTCATCTCGCCGGTGATCCCGCCGTTCATCCGCTCGGTCAGCCAGAAGACGAAGCGGCGTTCGCCGGTGAGCAGCGAGGGGAAGCGGTCGAAGGCCCGGTGGTGGTGCGGGCGGTACTCCTGGTCGGGCTTGGCGACGACGTACGGCGCCGAGCGCTGGAACACCGTCATCGCGCCGACCTCGTCGACGATGCCGGGCACGAACTGGATCGCGCTGGCACCGGTGCCGATCACGGCGACCCGCTTGCCGGCGAGGCGCACGTCGTGCCGCCAGCCAGCGGAGTGGAAGGCCGGCCCGGCGAACGACTCCGCGCCCGGCAGTTCCGGGACCACCGGGTTGGAGAGCTGTCCCACGGCGGACACCACGACGTCGGCGTCGTACGTCGTGCCGTCGGTGGTGGTGACCCGCCAGGTGCCGGCCGCCTCGTCGAGGTCGCAGGTCGCCACCTCCTGGTTGGTGCGCATCAGCGCCAGCAGCCCCTCACGGTCGGCGGAGCCACGCAGGTAGTCGAGGATCTCCTGTTGCGGCGAGTAGCGGCGGTCCCACGTCGGGTTGATCGCCCAGGACCAGGAGTAGAGCGGGGACGGTACGTCGCAGGCGGCGCCGGGGTAGGTGTTGTCCCGCCACACCCCGCCCACCTCGTTCGCCCGCTCGAGGATCGTGACGTCGGAGATGCCCTGACGAAGCAGCTCCCGCGCCGCCCCGAGTCCGCCGAAGCCGGCACCGATGATCACGACACGAGGAGCCACGGGCCCACGCTATTGCCTCGCGGCGAGCCGGAGCAGCGGTGTCCGGAACGCCGACGGAGCCCCCGGCCGGTGACCGGGGCGCCGTGCGGCGGGTGACGAGCTAGCGGGTGACCCGCACGTTCTGCGAGTCGGAAGCGGCGCCGCCGGCACCGGTCGCGACCGCCTTCACCGTGATCTTCCCGGGACTCGCGTTCCGTACCTTGAGCGTGGGAGTGCCGCCCCGGCCACCGAGCGTCTTGCTCGCCAGCGTCCGGCCTCCCGCCACGAGCGTGACCTTGACCTTCGTGGCGGCCGCTGCGGCAACGGAGACCACGAGGCCCCGCCGCTTGAGCTCGCCGGCGCCGATGCGGTGCGCGGCAACAAGGTTCACCACCGGCTTCGGCTCTTCAGCGCCGGGAAGGTCGCTGGGCTCACGCCCGAGCAGGGTGAGGAAGAGGTCGGTCTGGTCGATCACCCCGGTGACGTTCGCGCCCTGGGGCCCCGAGGCCGCGACCCGGATCTGAGTGCCGGTGTGGTCGGACCCCCCGTCGGAGGTGGAGTACGCGACCGTCATCGGATCGCCATCGGCGGTCTTCACCGTCGCGGTCTGCTTCCCGTCCGTCGGACCCGCCACGATCTGGGTGGAATGTGCGTGGTCACCGGTCACGACGATTAGCGTGTCGGGGTTCTCGGCCTGGTAGTCGAGTGCGACCTGCACGGCCTCGTCGAGCTCGACCAGGTCACCGATGGCACCGCAGATGTCGGATGCGTGCTCCTGCTTGTCGACCATGGCGCTCTCGACCTGCAGGAAGAAGCCTTCGGGGTTGTCGAGCAGAGCGATCGTCTTCTCCGTCATCGCTGACAGGTCGGGCTGGTTCCCACGGTCCGCGGGCTGGCACTCGGTGTCCGGGCCGCCGGCACCGCCGGGGGCCGCCGTGAGTGGCTGGTTCATCGGCGTCATGTTGCCGGCCGTGAACAGGCCAAGGACCGGACCGTCGTCGAGCGACGTCACCGCGTCGAGCGCGTTCTCGTCCTCGACCAGCCGGTAGTCCTTCTTGTCCTGTGCGTAGGACAGCACGGTCTCACCGTTCCCGGCGTCGGTGGACTGGTCATAGCGCTGCTTGCCGCCGCCCATCAGCACGTCGACTCCGCTGTCCACCAGCTGCTCGGCGATCGAGCCCTTGCCGCCATTGGACTTCTTGGCCTCGACGCAGGCGGCCATGTCAGCCGGGCCCTGGCAGGCACGCGCGTTGATGTGGGAGGCAGCGGCGGCCGGAGTGGCGTCCGTGATCTCCGAGGTCGTGATGTTGCCGGTGAGCTTCCCGGCGTCCTCGTACTTCTCGAGCACGGTCTCGTAGTCCTCGCCCGGCACCTCGGGCGCAGTGCTGGGCCCTTGGGAGAGCCGGCCGTCCACGGTCTTCTTGCCCGTGGACCAGCCGCTGGCTGTGGGAGCGGAGTCGGAGACGTAGGCGATCGGGTAGTCGGGCCCCGCACCGACCTTGAGACCGTGGGTGGTCATGGCACCGGTGAAGGGCAGCTCGTCGAGCGCGAACCGGCCGTTCGCCCCGAGGGCGTAGTTGCGGGCGGCGGTGATCATCGAGTCATCGGTGCCGTCGCCGATGAGCAGGATCACGTTCCGCGGCTTGGCCGGGTCGATCTGCTCGGCCAGTGCGGCGGATCGGTCCTCGGTGAATCCTGGCTGGACCGCGCTGGCGGTCGTGAGACCCAGGACGACGATGCCCGAGAGGGCGCCCATCGCCAGGTATGAGAGGTTCTTGCGCTGCACTGCAGGTCCTTTCGTCGGTGAACGAGGAAAGGCTCGGGGCGGGCGGCGCCTGCGACCGTCGGGGAGGTGGATCCTGGGCGACGACTGCGTGTCGGTGGCGTGTTGTCCCGGGTGAGTGGTCTCGAAACGCGCCCAACGAGG
>CAWFAE010000003.1:0-350350 GCA_963813615.1 uncultured Actinomycetota bacterium | reverse complement strand
GTAGTACATCGCGAGGTACTCCAGCAGCGCCGACTCCGGCTCGATGTGCAGGGCGTGGACGACGCCGCGGCCGCGCTCGTCCGGCAGACCGGTGGTGAGCCGCCGCTCCTCGTAGGGCAGCGGGTCGACGTCGAACATCCGGGCGATGCCCTGGCGGCCCTCGACCTCGCAGAGCAGCACCCGCTTGCCGTGACCCGCGAGCGCCAGGGCCAGCGCGGCGGCGACCGTCGACTTGCCCGTGCCGCCCTTGCCGGTCACGACGTGGAGTCGCACCTTGGGCCAGTCGCTCATCCACCGCACCCTAGTGCTGGGCGCGCGACTAGGGTGCCGGTCATGGACAAGGTGGTCGGGTCCGCAGCGGAGGCTGTGGCGGATATCGCATCGGGGTCGACGTTGTCGGTGGGTGGTTTCGGGTTGTGCGGGATCCCGTCGGTGCTGATCGAGGCGCTGCTGGAGGCGGGGGTGACCGACCTGGAGGCGGTCTCCAACAACTGCGGCGTGGACGAGTGGGGTCTGGGGCGGCTGCTGGAGGCGAAGCGGCTGCGGCGGATGATCTCCTCCTACGTGGGGGAGAACAAGGAGTTCGCCCGTCAGTACCTCTCCGGTGAGCTGGAGGTCGAGCTGACCCCGCAGGGCACGCTCGCGGAGCGGATGCGGGCCGGCGGCTCGGGCATCCCGGCGTTCTACACCGCGACCGGCGGCGGCACCCAGGTGGCCGAGGGCGGGCTGCCCTGGCGCTACGACGACGCCGGGAACGTGGTGGTGTCCTCGCCGCCGAAGGACACCCGGACCTTCGAGACCGCCGAGGGCCCCAAGGAGTTCGTGCTGGAGGAGGCGATCGTCGCCGACTTCGGGCTGGTGCGCGCCTCGGTCGGCGACCGGCACGGCAACCTCGTCTACCGCGACTCCGCGCGCAACTTCAACCCGCTGGCGGCGATGTGCGGGCGGGTCACGATCGCCGAGGTCGAGGAGCTGGTCGAGCCCGGCGAGATCGACCCGAACCACGTGCACACGCCGGGGGTGTTCGTGCAGCGGGTGGTGCCGCTGACCCCGGAGCAGGCCGCCGACAAGCGGATCGAGAAGCGGACGGTGCGTCCCCGGCCGGATCAAGGGGAGGGCTGAGATGGCTGGAACCGCGAGCAGATGGCCGCCCGCGCGGCCTCGGAGCTGACCGACGGGTCGTATGTGAACCTCGGCATCGGGCTGCCGACGCTGGTGCCCAACTACGTCGCCGACGACGTGGAGCTGGTGCTGCAGTCGGAGAACGGCATCCTCGGGGTCGGGGCCTACCCGATCGAGGGCGAGGAGGACCCCGACCTGATCAACGCCGGCAAGGAGACCGTCACCCTGCGCCGGGGCGCGAGCTTCTTCGACTCCGCGACCTCGTTCGGGATGATCCGCGGCGGCAAGATCGACGCCGCGATCCTGGGCGCGATGCAGGTCTCGGCGTCCGGCGACATCGCCAACTGGATGATCCCCGGGAAGATGGTCAAGGGGATGGGCGGGGCGATGGACCTGGTGCACGGCGCGAAGCGGGTGATCGTGCTGATGGAGCACGTCGCCAAGGACGGCAGCTACAAGATCGTCAACGAGTGCTCGCTGCCCTACACCGGCCGCGGCGTGGTCCAGCGGATCATCACCGACCTCGCCGTCATCGACGTCGAACCCGACGGCCTGCACCTGGTCGAGCTCGCCCCCGACGTCACCGAGGACGAGGTCCGCGAGAAGACCGAGCCCGAGCTGGTCTGAGCCGGCCGGGAGGGCCCTCAGTGCCGCTCCTCGAGCCCTACGGCGTCGCGGAGCCGCCGCGCCGCGTCCGCGAGCTCGGTGTCGCCCTGGTTGGCCCGGGACTCCATCAGGTCGGACAGCGCCTCGGCGATCACGTTGAGCTTCTCCTGGGCCGCCTCCTCGCTGCGCCGGCCGGCGTTCTCGAGCAGCACGAGCAGCAGCAGTGCCAGCACGCTGCTGATCGTGTGGATCGCCGCCTGCCAGGCCTTGAGGTCGGCCCAGAGCGGCACGCTGACCAGCCACACGAGCACGATGGCTACGCAGATGAAGAAGAACGGCGCCCGGCTGACTCGGTGGTTGATCTGCTCGACGAACCGCTCGAACCAGCTCTGCTCCTGCTCGTCGCGCCGGGTGACGGCCGCGTCGCTCCGCTCCACGTGATCAGTCCTTCGGCGGGAGTGCGCGGGCGGTCGTGACGCCGCGCTCGACCCAGTACCCCAACTGCTTGCTGGTACGCAGCGCCGCCGGATCGACCCGCAGCCAGGTGCGCGAGGTGCGCCCACCCATGACCATCGGCTCGACGTGGTCCTGTGCCAGGAGCTCGTCGGCGTCGCTGCCGTCGGTGCGCACCAGCAGGCCGCCGTCGTGGCTGGCGCACACGGCCAGGTGGCCGCCGAGCAGGAAGCCCAGCCCGCCGAACATCGCTTCTCCTCGGCGATCCGTGCTCGAGATCAGCTCTCGGACCCGCTCGGCGAGCTGCTCGTCGTACGCCATGGGTGGAGTCTGGCCGACGGTGCCGACAAGGGGTCTCGTGGCGCGTCTTTCGGGGTACTAGGTTCGATGCCCATGAGTTTGTCTCGGACCAAGTCCATCGAACAGTCGATCCGCGACACCGAGGAACCGGACC
Organism: uncultured Actinomycetota bacterium; assembly: GCA_963813615.1. Classification (GTDB taxonomy): domain Bacteria; phylum Actinomycetota; class Actinomycetes; order Propionibacteriales; family Nocardioidaceae; genus Nocardioides. Next base: position 347,715 of record CAWFAE010000003.1, on the reverse strand, counting down.
ACAAGCTGCGCAAGGACCTCGGCGCGCTGGACCTCGTGGTCTTCGGCATCGGCGTGATCATCGGCGCGGGCATCTTCGTCCTGACCGGCCAGGTGGCCGCGTCCAACTCGGGACCGGCGCTCGCGCTCAGCTTCCTGTTCGCGGCGATCGCCTGCGGGCTGGCCGGTCTCTGCTACGCCGAGTTCGCCTCGACCGTGCCGGTGGCCGGCAGTGCCTACACGTTCAGCTACGCGACCCTCGGCGAGCTGGTCGCGTGGATCATCGGCTGGGACCTGATCCTCGAGTTCACGATCGGCTCGGCGGCGCTGGCCTCGGGCTTCTCCGGCTATCTGCAGCAGGTGCTCGACATCTTCGGCATCACCTTGCCGACCTCGATCGCCTCCGCCGCCGACGGCGTGGTCGACGTCCCCGCGGTCGTCATCTCGCTGCTGGTGATGTGGGTGCTGATCCGCGGCACCAAGTTCTCCAGCCGCTTCAACCAGGTGGTCGTCGCGATCAAGCTGACCGTGGTCGCCATCGTGATCGTGGTCGGCATCTTCTACGTCGACACCAGCAACTGGACGCCGTTCATCCCCGACTCGCAGCCGGTGCCCGACTCCGAGGGCGGTTTCGGAGACCTCCCGCTGATCACCACGCTGATGGGCTACGAGCCAGCGGTGTTCGGGATCGGCGGCGTCATCGCCGGCGCGGCGGTGGTCTTCTTCGCGTTCATCGGGTTCGACATCGTCGCCACCACTGCCGAGGAGGCCAAGAACCCGCAGCGCGACGTGCCGATCGGCATCCTCGGGTCCCTGGCGATCGTCACCGGCCTGTACGCCCTGGTCAGCCTGGTGGTGACCGGCATCCAGAACTACACCGACATCGATCCGGAGGACCAGGCACCGCTGGCCACCGCCTTCGACTCCGCCGGCGTCGACTGGATGGGCGACCTGATCTCGATCGGTGCCTGCATCGGCCTGGTGGTCGTGGCGATGATCCTGATGCTCGGCCAGACCCGGGTCGGGTTCGCCATGGCCCGCGACGGACTGCTCCCGCGAGCGCTGGCGAAGGTGCACCCGACGTACGGCACCCCGCACCGGATCACCCTGATCGCGGGTCTCGCGATCGCGACGATCGCGGGCCTGGTCGACCTGACGACGCTGGCGCACCTGGTCAACATCGGGACGCTGTTCGCGTTCGTCCTGGTGAGCATCGCCGTCGTGATCCTGCGCCGGACCCGCCCCGACCTGCCCCGGGCCTTCCGGGTGCCGATCGTGCCGGTCGTGGCGGGCCTCGCCGTGGTGATGTGCGTCTACCTGATGCTGAACCTCACCGGCGACACCTGGATCCGGTTCCTGGTGTGGATGGCGATCGGCATCGTCGTCTACTTCGCCTACGGCCGGCGGCACAGCCGGCTCGGACGCGAGCTGCCGCCGCGGGAGGACTCACTCGAGGGCCAGCCCAGCGGCGGGAGCGGTGCGGGCGGCTCGGCGGGCGGGCAGGACCCCGGCAAGTAGCCCGGCCGCCGCGGCGACCGCCACCACGAGCCCGAGCTGCCCGAGAGGCAGCACCAGCTCGGCGTGGTCGACGACCGGCTGCACCATCGCCTGTACGGCGACCCAGGCGAACGACGCGCCCAGCGTGGTGCCGAGCACCGCGGCGACCGCGGACAGCAGCACCGCCTCGAGCGCCAGGGTGGCCCGCAGCTGACGGCGGGTGAGGCCGAGGGCGCGCAGCAGCGCGTGCTCCCGGCGACGTTCGAGCACCGAGAGGCCGAGCGTGTTGGCGATGCCCACCAGCGCGATCACGACCGCGATGCCGAGCAGCCCCACGACCGCCCCGGTGAAGACGTCGAGCTGGAGATCGACCCAGGCGCGGGAGGCCGCGCCGTTCTCCACGTCGGCGTCGAGCGGGGTGGCCAGGGCCTCGATGTCGCCGCCGAGGTCGTCGGGGTCGGTGTCGTCCGCGGCCCGCACCCACACCGCCATCGTCACGGGTGCGTCGGTGAGCCGCCGGAGGGTGGCGGGGGCCACCAGCGCCCCCTGGCCCCAGCCCTCGCCGAGCCGGATCGTCAGGCGCTCGGTCCGGTCGCCGACGGTCACCGCGACCCGGTCGCCCTCGGACCGGCCGTCGCCGATCGCCTCGCCGGGCAGCAGGATCTCGCCGGGCTCGGGCGTCAGGTCGGCGACGTCGCCGCGACCGATCCCGGCGGGGTCGCCGCCCTCGAGGAGCGCGATCTTGCCGACGCCGGCCACCTTGGCCGGGGCGCCGGGCACGCCGACGGCGTCCGTGACACCGGGCGTCGCCCTCACCGTGTCGACCAGGTCGGCGGGCAGCGGTGTGGTGCCGGTGACCGCGAGGTCGAGCGGGTGCTGGTCGTCCATCTCCGCACCGACCGCGGTGCGAGCGCTCGCCATGCCGGTCAGTACTGCTGTGGTCAGGGTGACCCCCACCAGCAGGGACGCGGTGGTGGCCGCGGTGCGGCGCGGGTTGCGCACCGCGTTGTCGGTGGCCAGGCGTCGGGCCGGCCCGCGGCCGAGCAGTCGGCCGGCGACCCGGATCAGCGCCGGGACCACGACCGGTCCGAGCACCAGCACGCCGGCGAACGTCGTGGCGCACCCGAGCACCACGACGAGCGTCTCCTCCACCGCCACGGCCGCCCCGAGCAGGGCGATCCCGGCGGCCAGCACGACGCCGCCGAACGCGAGGCGCAGGCGTCCCGCGTGGGTCTGGGTCTCGACCGTGGCGTCGGGGCGCAGCGCCGTGAGCGGGCTGACCCGGACCGTACGCCGGGTCGGCAGCCAGGCCGCTACGAGAGTGACCGAGACTCCGACGGCCAGGCCGGCGGCGTACCAGGACGGCGAGACGGTCGCGTCGCCGAGCCGGGACTCGGGCCAGAGGTCGGTGACCAGGGCGACCACCCCGTGGCCGAGCGCGGTGCCGACCAGCAGCGCCACGACAGATGCGCCGACGCCGATGCCCAGGGCCTCGAGGCGGATCGAGCGGAGCACCTGCCGGCGGGTCGCGCCCACGCACCGGAGCAGCGCGAAGTCGCGCTGGCGCTGCGCGAACAGGATCGAGAAGGTGTTGGCGATCACCAGCACCGACACGAACAGCGCGATCGCGGCGAAGAGCAGCAGCATGATCGCCAGCACGTCGATCTCCTCGTTGGCCTCGATCTGGGCGAGCTCCACCTGTTCCTCGGTGGTCCGCACCGTCGCATCCGGCGCGATCGCGCGGATCTGGTCGGCCTGCTCGTCGGTGGATCCGGTCCCGGCCCAGGCCACGCTGTCGACGTACATGCCGTCGGCCCAGGTGGCGAGGTCGTCCCACGTGACGTAGATCGAGGCGTAGACGAGCGACGCGGGGGAGTCGACGAGCGCCACGACCGTGACGTCGACCGCATCGTTGCCGGTGCCCATCTGCAACCGGTCGCCGAGCGCGATGTCGGCGCTCTTGGCGGCGTTGACGTCGACCGCGGCCTCGCCCGCGGCGGTGGGGAAGCGGCCCTGCTCGAGGACCTGCCAGCGCAGCCCGGGGTCGGTCGCGATCTCGGCCACGTCTCCCTTGTCGTCGAGCTGCCGGCCGTCCCGGCTCACCTGCTGCTGGGTCCAGCCGAGCACCGCGGCCTCGGCTCCTTCGCTCGCCGCCCGCTCGCGAAGCCGCGCCGCCTCCTCGCCGGTCAGGTCGTCGGCGACCACGTCGGCGCCCTCGTAGGGGACCGCAACCCCCGACTGCATGCCGTCGCGGGCGGCCGAGGACAGCGCCGCGACGGCGATGATGAACGAGACGCCGATGATGACGGCGAGGGCTGCGGCGACGTACCGCCGCAGGTGGACGCGCATCGAGGCGAGGATCACCGCCCTCACCGGGCACCACCGGTCAGGGTCGAGACCAGCTCGTCGTGGCTCGGTTCGGTGAGGTGTGCCCGAACCCGTCCGTCGGCGAGCACCACGACGTCGTCGGCGTACGACGCGGCGTCCAGCTCGTGGGTCACCATCACCACGGTCTGGCCGAGCTCGCGCACCGACCGGCGCAGGAAGCCGAGCACCTCGGCCGAGGACGCGCTGTCGAGGTTGCCCGTGGGCTCGTCGGCGAACACGATCGCCGGCTCCGCGATCAGGGCGCGGGCGATCGCCACCCGCTGCTGCTGCCCGCCGGAGAGCTCGGAGGGCCGGTGCGTGAGTCGGTCCCGCAGCCCGAGCGTGTCGACGACGTGGTCGAAGCGCCCGGGGGAGGGCCGGCGCCCGGCCAGGCCGACCGGCAGCACGATGTTCTGCTCGGCGGTGAGCATCGGCAGCAGGTTGAAGGACTGGAACACGAAGCCGATGTGCTCGCGGCGGAAGACCGTCAACGCGGTGTCGTCGAGCGACTCCAACGCCACCCCCGCGACGGTGACGGTGCCCTCGGTCGGGAGGTCGAGGCCGGCCAGGCAGTGCATCAGCGTCGACTTGCCCGACCCGGACGGCCCCATGATCGCGGTGAACCGGGCCGAGGGGAGGTCGAGGTCGACACCGCGCAGCGCGTGCACGGTGGCGTCGCCGTGGCCGAAGCTGCGGGTCAGGTCGCGGGCGGTCGCGGCGGGTACGGGGACCGAGAGGGAGTCGGTTGAGAAGGCTGTCTGCGTCATGCCGACGACGCTAGGAACGCAGCCGCCGCCGATCGTCAGGCCGCGGAATGGTCATCCGTCCGCCTGCGGGATGACGGATCCGGCGTCGGTGTCAGACCGGGTCGCGTGCGTCGAGCAGCTCGTCCCAGTGCTCGGCCGTCCAGGCGCACAGCGCGTCGAGCGGCTCGAGCAGGCTGCGGCCCAGCGGGGTCAGCGCATACGTCACGAGCGCCCGGCGGCCGTGCGTTGGAGCATCCCGTCGCGCTCGAGGTTGCGCAGCGGGGGGGGGGGGGGGGGGGGGTGGGGGGGGGGGGCCCTTCGGACGCGGAGGGTACGTATGACGGGGGGCCACAGGAGTACCGCTCGTTCTTCCTCGCGCATCGGGCCGCGCTCGACGCGATCCGCGGGTCCGGCCTGGACTGGGTGGCGGTCAGCCCCAGCGGCGACTTCGACCACGGCGGCGACCCGGTCGGTGGCTACCGCCTCGCCCCGGGCGACGCCGATGCGCGGATCACGTACGCCGACCACGCGATCGCGCTCCTCGACGAGGCGGAGCGGGCGGAGGCGCGGGGAGCCCACGTCGGCGTCGTCGGTCAGGCCGGCCGGACGACTCCCGCCTCGTAGGCCAGCACGACGAGCTGGACCCGGTCGCGGGATCCGGTCTTGGCGAGCAGTCGGCTGATGTGGGTCTTCACGGTGGCCTCGGCGACCACGAGGTCCCCGGCGATCTCCTGGTTGGAGCGGCCGCGGCCGACCAGCTCGAGCACCTCGCGCTCGCGCTCGGTGAGGCCCGACAGGCGGTCGTCCTCGTCGGCGGCGGCCGGGTCGGGCAGGGCATCGGCGAAGTGCTCGAGCAGCCGCCGGGTGGTGCTGGGAGCGACCACGGAGTCGCCGGCATGCACGCTGCGGATCGCGCCGAGCAGGTCGGGCGGGGCGGCGTCCTTGAGCAGGAACGCGGCGGCGCCGGCCTTGATCGCGGCGAAGGCGTACTCGTCGAGGTCGAACGTCGTCAGCACGATCACGGCGGGCGCGCCGGGCCGGGCCTGGAGCTCGCGGGTGGCCACGACGCCGTCGACCCGGGGCATCCGCACGTCCATCAGCACGACGTCACAGGCGGTGACCGCGAGCCGGTCGAGGGCCTCGGCGCCGTCGCCCGCCTCGCCCACCACGGTCAGGTCCGGCTGGCTGTCGACGAGCATCCGGAAGCCGGCGCGCACCATCTGCTGGTCGTCGACGAGGAACACCCGGATCGGACCCACCTCTGTCATACGGGGATCCTCGCGGCCACCCGGAAGCCACCACCGGGACGGGGTCCGGCCTCGAGGTCGCCGTCGTGCACGGCGACCCGCTCGCCCATCCCCCGCAGGCCGTGGCCGAGGCCGTCGTCGGGAGCCGAGGCGCCGCGGCCGTCGTCCTCGACGGTGATGTGGACGGCTTCGTCGACCCTGACCTGGACGTGTGCCTGCGCGTCCGGCCCTGCGTGCTTGCGCACGTTGCTCAGCGACTCCTGGACCACGCGGTAGGCGGTGAGCGCGACGGCGGGCGGTACGTCGGCGTCCAGGCCCGTCAGGTCGGCGGAGACGTCGATGACCAGGTCGGCGATCTCGGTGAGCCGCGGTGCCGGGGCGGTGCCGGTGTCGTCCGACCGCAGCAGTCCGAGCATCCGGCGCATGTCGGCGAGCGCGCCCCGGCCGGTGGCGGCGATCGCCTCCAGGGCGCGCTCTGCGGCCGCGGGGTCCTGGCTCGCGGCGTACCTCGCGCCGTCGGCCTGCACCACCATCACCGTGAGGCCGTGGGCGACCACGTCGTGCATCTCGCGGGCGATCCTGGCCCGCTCGTCCAGCGCCGCGAGCTCGACCTGCTGGGCCGCCTCGCGCTCGATCCGCTCTCCGCGCTCGACCAGCGTGTCGACGTACGCCCGGCGGACCCGGCCGAGGGTGCCCAGGGCCCAGGCGGTGACGACGATCGTGGTGAGGGGGAGGAGATAGGACAGGTAGCCCCACGACGACCCCGCGTCGTCGTACCCCTCGAGCCACCGGATGGCCGCCAGCGTCGCGCCCACGAGGGAGATGACGAGCGCTCCTGCCGCGGGTAGTGCGGTGGAGTAGCGGGCGACCGAGTAGAGCGCGATCGGCAGCGCCACCTGCCCCCACAGGGCGTGGTCGAACACGAGCACCTGGACGGCGTGGGCCGCGGCGATGACCGCGAAGACCTGGACGGGGTAGCGGCGACGCCAGAAGAGCGGTGCGATCTGGGCGATCGTGAGAGGAATCCACGAGCTCGGGTAGCCGGCCAACGGGAAGCCGAGAACCGGGAGCAGCAAGGTGCCGGCCAGCACCGTGTCGAACCACCGCCGGCCCTGCGGACCGAGGCGCCAGGGCGCTCGGTCGGGGTGCGTGGCGGCCACCCCCGCAACGGTAGCCGTGGCCGGATCCAGGGACGTCAGCCCACGGGATGACGCCGGTACGCCGCTAGTAGGGTGCGAGCCATGACCAAGTGGGAGTACCTCACCGCGCCGATCCTCACGCACTCGGCGAAGCAGATCCTCGACAACTTCGGCTCCGAGGGCTGGGAGCTGGTGCAGATCGCCCCGGGGATGAACCCGGAGAACCTGGTCGGCTACTTCAAGCGCCCCCTCGCCGGCTGATGGGCGCGGTCGAGGAGCGCCTCGCGGAGCTCGGCCTGTCCGTTCCGGACGTCGCCAAGCCGGTCGCGGTCTACACGCCGTCGCTGCGCAGCGGCAACCACGTCTTCACGTCCGGCCAGCTGCCGATGAAGGACGGCGAGCTGATGCTCACCGGCAAGGTCGGCGGCGAGGTGGACGCCGACGCGGCGTACGAGTGCGCCCGGCAGTGCGGCCTCAACGCGATCGCCGCGGTGAAGGCCGAGGTCGGCGACCTCGACCTGGTCAAGCAGGTGGTGAAGGTCGTGGTGTTCGTGGCCTCGACGCCGGACTTCACCGGCCAGCCCGGGGTCGCGAACGGCGTCTCGGAGCTGCTCGGTGCGGCCTTCGGCGACGCCGGCGTGCACGCACGCTCCGCCGTCGGCGTGGCGGCGCTGCCGCTGGACGCCCCGGTCGAGGTCGAGCTGGTCGTGGAGATCTGACGCCCTCCATGAAGATGAGGCGACTGCCGCTCCCCGAGTCGCTGGCCGAGCAGGCACGGCAGTACGACGACGGCTCGCTCACCCCGGCCGAGCCGCGCAACGCGGCGACCGTGGTGCTGATGCGCGGTGGCGAGGCGTCGCCCCAGGTCTACCTGCTGCAGCGGCAGACCTCGATGGAGTTCGCAGCCGGGCATGTGCGTCTTTCCCGGCGGCGGCGTCGACCCGCGCGACTTCGACCACGACGTCGCCTGGGCCGGCCCCTCGCCCGCGACCTGGGCTCGTCGGCTCGGAGTGGACGAGGAGCAGGCCCGGGCGCTGGTGTGCGCCGCCGTACGCGAGACGTTCGAGGAGTCCGGGGTGCTGCTGGCCGGGGAGTCGGCGTCCTCCGTGGTGGCCGACACCACCGGCGACGACTGGGAGGCCGACCGGGTCGCGCTGGAGGCCCGCGAGCTGGCGATGACCGACTTCCTGGACCGGCGCGGGCTGGTGCTGCGCTCCGACCTGCTCGGCGCCTGGGCCGGGTGGCTGACACCGATCTTCGAGCCGCGCCGCTACCGGACCTGGTTCTTCGTCGCCGACCTGCCCGAGGGGCAGCGCACCCGCGACGTGTCGAGCGAGTCGTCGAAGGTGACCTGGATGCCGGCGATCGACGCGGTTGCGGCGGTGGACGAGGGTCGGATGTTCATGATGCCGCCGACGTACCTCACCTGCCTGGAGGTGTCGCAGCACCCAACTCCCTCGGCGGTGCTGGCGGCGTGTGCCGACCGCGACCTCGAGATGTTCATGCCGGCGGTGGTGGACGACGGCGAGGGGTTCACGCTGTCGCGGCCGGCGCGGCTGGACCCGCTGATCGAGAAGCACTTCTCCGTCGTGAGCTGGGCGGGCGGGTCGTTCGGGTCGCGGGGGCGCTGCGTGCTGGCGCCGAACGCGAACATGATGACGCTCGACGGCACCAACACCTGGGTGCTGCGCGAGCCCGACGCCCGCCGGTCGGTGGTGGTCGACCCCGGCCCGTCGATCGCTTCGCACCTCGACGAGGTGGCCTCCGTCGCCGGCGAGGTGGCGGTGGTGCTGCTGACCCACCACCACGCCGACCACGCCGAGGCGGCGCGGGAGTTCGCCGAGCGGGTGGGCTGCGGGGTGCGGGCGCTGGACCCGGAGTTCCGGCTGGGCTCCGAGGGGCTTGCGGACGGTGACGTCGTCGAGGTCGACGGCCTCGAGGTGCGGGTGATCGGGACGCCCGGGCACACCGCTGACTCGCTGTCGTTCCTGGTGCCCGCGGAGGACGCCGTACTCACCGGCGACACGGTGCTCGGCCGAGGCACCACGGTGGTCGCCCACCCCGACGGCCGGCTCGGCGCCTACCTCTCGTCGCTGGACCGGCTGCACGCGCTCGCCTCCGCCCACGAGCTGTCCGCGATCTGGCCCGGCCACGGCCCGGTGATCTCCGATGCGCTGGGCGCGCTGGACTACTACCGCGCGCACCGCCAGGAGCGGCTGGAGCAGGTGGAGGCGGCCTTGGCGTCCCTGCGCGAGGCCCCCCACCCCGAGGGCATCGCCGTAGACGAGCTCCCCCGGCGCGTGGTCGAGATCGTCTACCAGGACGTCGACCCGGTCCTCTGGGGCGCCGCCGAGCTGTCCGTCCGCGCCCAGCTGGAGTACCTCGCCGAACGTTGAATTGGGGGTTGTGGCGCGTTGAATCGGGGGTCGCGGCGCATCCAATCGGGACTTGCGGTGGAGCGCCAGCGCCAGGTTCCGTCCACAGGCGCTCGAGTCGGCGTCGTCGTCCACAAACAGGCATCAACGCTCGCGCTACCTGACGGTTGATCATCCAACCTGCCGGGCATGGCCGCTGATCTCACCCTCCCCGACAATCCCTTCACGTACGCCGACGTCGAGGCGCTGGGCATCTCCCGACACACGCTCCGCCGGCTGGTCTCGGAGAACGTCGTACGCCGATTGGTGCGTGGCGTCTACGCCCGTGCCGACCTCGCGGACACGGTGGAAATGCGAGCGAAGGCCGTCGCGGCGGTGATGCCAGCGCATCACGTCGTACGCGATCGCACGGCCGCATGGCTTCATGGCATCGACACCTTCACCTACGCGGAGCACGACATCCCGCCGCCGATCGAGACCTGCGCCCTGCGAGGAAGCGAGCCCTGCGCCGCGCTGGCGTGGATGGTCGATCCCGCGACCTTGCACCCGAGCGACGTCGACGATGCTCGAGGGGGTACGCGTGACCACGCCCCTTCGCACGGCGCTGGACCTCGGCTGCCTCCTTCGGCGTCGCGAGGCCATGGCTGCGCTCGATGCGTTCGCGCGCTTCCACGGTCTGACCGCAACGCGAATGCGGTTCGAGGCTCGCCGCTACCGCCGTCGGCGCGGTGTGATCCAGCTTCGCGAGCTCATCACACTCGTCGATCCTCGCTCAGAGTCAGCGCGTGAGTCCTGGGTTCGGCTCGCCATCCACGACGCCGGCCTGGCTGCGCCCGTGCCGCAGTACTGGATCGAGATCGACGGTGTCCCGGTGTATCGGCTCGACCTCGCGTACCCGCGTCGTCGGGTCGCTGTCGAGTACGACGGCTGGGACGCGCACGAGCGGACGCCGGAGCAGAAGGCGCATGACCGGGCGCGGCGCAAATGGCTAAGGACAACGGCTGGACCGTCATCGTGATCCGGCGCGGCGACTTCACCGGCGGGGCGCTCGATGCGTGGCTCAGCGAGCTACGCCAGGCCCTGCGTCCGGCGTACTCGAACGTGCGGCGGATGGAGCGCGGCTCGCGAGCAAGTCACCACAACTGACGATTCGGGCCGCCACAACCCCCGATTCGGGTCGCCATAACCCCCGACTCAACGGGCGCGGCGGGCCATCCGCTCGACGTCCATGATCACGACCGAGCGGGGCTCGAGGCGGAGCCAGCCGCGGGAGGCGAAGTCGGCGAGGGCCTTGTTGACGGTCTCGCGGGAGGCGCCGACCAGCTGGGCGAGCTCCTCCTGGGTGAGGTCGTGGTGGACGTGGACGCCGTCGTCGGCGGTGCGGCCGAACCGGTCGGCGAGGTCGAGCAGCGCCTTGGCCACCCGGCCGGGGACGTCGGAGAACACCAGGTCGGCGACCACGTCGTTGGCCTTGCGCAGCCGGCCGGCGAGCTGCGCCAGGAGCCCGCGGGCGACGACGGGGCGTCCCTCGAGCCAGCGGAGCAGGTCCTCGTGGGAGAGCGAGGCGAAGTTGGCGTCGGTGACCGCGGTGACGGTGGCCGAGCGGGGTCCGGGGTCGAACAGCGAGAGCTCGCCGAACATCTGGCCGGGGCCGAGGATCGCGAGGAGGTTCTCGCGGCCGTCGGAGGAGGTGCGGCCGAGCTTCACCTTGCCGTCGAGCACGATGTAGAGCTTGTCGCCGGAGTCGCCCTCGTGGAACAGCACGTCGCCGCGTCGCACCCGCGTCTCGGACATCGACGCACGGAGTGCCGTGGCCGCCTCGTCGTCGAGCGCGCTGAACAGCGGAGCCTGACGGAGTACGTCGTTGTCCACAGAACCCTCCAAACTCGTGGTCGCCGCCGCGATCCTATCCAGTGGTCCAGGTCACACCTAACGGCAACCCCGCACTTCCGGCCGGACGGGGGCTCAGAGGTACCGCAGCACGATGTAGGGCACCGTGAGCCCGACGGTCACGACGGTGACGACCAGGCCGTACTTGGTGAACTCCCAGAACCCGATCCGGTGCCCGGCGCGCTCGGCCAGGCCGAGCATGACGACGTTGGCCGACGCGCCGATCGCGGTGGCGTTGCCCCCGAGGTCCGCCCCGAACGCGAGCGACCACCAGAGCACCTGACCCGACGAACCGTGGCCCTGGACGAGCTCGCTGACCACCGGGCTCATGGTGGCGACGTACGGGATGTTGTCGACGATGGCCGAGAGCAGCGCCGAACCCCCGAGCAGGAGCAGGGCGGCCGGCGCGAGCTCCCCGCCGGTGGCGTTCGCGATCGCCTCGGACAGGTCGGCGATCACGCCGGTCTCGACCAGGCTGCCGACCATCACGAACAGACCGGCGAAGAACACCAGGGTCGGCCACTCCACGTCGGCGATCGCGTCCTCGGTCGTGACGTCCGTGATCAGGACGAGCAGGCCGGCACCGAGGAGCGCCACGACCGAGGGCTCGTAGTGCAGCACCGGATGCAGCACGAACGCCGCCACCACCAGGGCCAGGACCGACAGCGACTTGACCAGGAGCGGCTTGTCCTTGATCGCCTCGCGTTCGTTGAGGGACATCACCGCTTCGGCGCGTTCGGGGTCATAGACGTACGCCGAGCGGAACAGCCAGCGACACATCAGGCAGAAGACGACCATCAGGACGACGATCCACGGGGCCATGTGCACCAGGAAGTCGTTGAAGGTCAGGTCGCCGCGGTTCGCGATGATGATGTTGGGCGGGTCGCCGACCAGGGTCGCGGCGCCACCGATGTTCGAGGCGAGCACCTCGGCGATCAGGAACGGCACCGGACGGAGCCCGAGCCGGTCGCAGACCAGGAACGTCACCGGAGCGATCAGCAGCACCGTGGTCACGTTGTCGAGCACGGCCGAGGCGGACGCGGTCAGCACGCAGAGCATCACCATCAGCCGGTACGGCTTGCCGCGGGACCGCTTGGCGCACCAGATGGCGACGTACTCGAACACGCCCGTGCGCCGGAGCACCGACACGATCACCATCATCCCGAGCAACAGGAAGATGACGTTCCACTCGATCCCGGTCGCCTCGTGGAAGAACGCCTTGTCGGCGTCGGTGATGCGCAGCAGCAGCATCAGCGCGGCGCCGCCGAGAGCGACCTTGGTCCGGTGGATCTTGTCGATGGCGAGCAGGACGTACGCACCCAGGAAGATGAGGAGCGCGATGGTCGCCGTCGCGGTCAAGGTGGTTCTCCTGGGTGGAAGGGATCGTCGAGTACGACGCCGACCAGACTTCCCGGCACACCGGCGCTCACCCTAGTGCACCCAGCCGTGCCCATGCCGCGACCGAGTCGGCCACTAACCTCGATGGATGCAGGCCAGCGAGCTCGCCTCCCCCTACCCGACAGTCCGCGCGGACGCCGACGGGCTCACGGCGGCGCGGCTGCTGACCGAGCACAACCGCCCCGGGCTGATCGTGGTCGACGAGAACGAGCACCCGATCGCCGTGCTCCCTGGCTCGCAGGTCCTGCGGATGATGATCCCGAGCTGGGTCCAGGACGACCCGACGCTGGCGCGGGTGCTCGACGAGGAGTACGCCGACCAGCTGTACGCCGTGCTCGAGAAGCACACGGTGCGTGACCTGATCCCGAAGGACCGGGTGGCGCTGCCGGTGGTCGCTCCCGACGACACGGTGCTCGAGATCGCGGCGATCATGGCGGCGAAGCGGTGCCCGCTCGTCGCCGTCGTCGAGGAGAACAGCCCCACCGCGTCGCTGATCGGGGCGATCAGCGCCAGTGACCTGCTGGGGCGGGTGCTTCCACCGGAGTGATCCGTGGACGCCGTGTCCGCACAGCCAACTAGGCTGGACGGCATGGCGTCGACGCAATCCGGGGACGTGGACCCCAGCCGCACGGCACTGGTGCGTCGCGCACGCAAGATCGACCGGGAGCTCGCCGCGACCTACCCCGACGCGAAGATGCGAGCTCGACTTCGACAACGCCTTCGAGCTGCTGGTCGTCACCGTGCTCAGCGCGCAGACCACCGACAAGCGGGTCAACGCCGCCCGGCCGACCCTGTTCGCCGCCTACCCCGACGCGACCGCGATGGCCGCCGCCGACCGCGACAAGCTCGAGGGGATCATCGGCCCGCTGGGCTTCTTCCGCCAGAAGACCGAGACCCTGCTCAAGCTCAGCGCCGCGCTCGTGGAGCGGTACGACGGCCAGGTCCCGCCGAAGCTCGACGACCTGGTCACCCTCCCGGGCGTCGGCCGCAAGACCGCCAACGTGGTGCTCGGCAACGCCTTCGACATCCCCGGCATCACCGTCGACACCCACTTCGGCCGGCTCGCCCGCCGGTTCGGCTGGACCGAGGAGACCGACCCGGTCAAGGTCGAGCACGCGATCGGCGCGCTGTTCCCCAAACGTGACTGGACGATGCTCAGCCACCACCTGATCTGGCACGGCCGGCGGCGCTGTCATGCGCGCAACCCCGCCTGCGGCGCGTGCCCGGTAGCCCGCTGGTGCCCGGCTTTCGGAACCGGTCCCACCGACCCCGAGGCGGCTGCGAAGCTGGTGAAGACCGAGGGCAGAGCATGAAGCGGCTCCTCGTCGCGGCTGCCGCGGTCGCACTGCTGCTCAGCGGCTGTGACGAGGTGCCGCCCCCGGGCAAGACGGACGTCGACGTCGACACCGAGGAGCTGCGGCACATCAAGGACCAGGCCGGCATCGAGGACTGCCAGGAGGGGCCCGGCGACGGGCAGCTCCCCGACCTCACGCTGCCCTGCCTCGGCGGCGGCACCGACGTCGACCTCTCCACGCTGCGCGGCCCGATGGTGATCAACACCTGGGCGTCCAACTGCGGCCCGTGCATCAAGGAGATGCCGGCGCTGCAGCAGTTCCACCAGATGTACGGCGACCAGGTGGCGGTGCTCGGCATCGACTTCCTCGACACCCAGCCGGGGGCGGCCCTCGCGCTGGCGGAGGAGACCGGCGCGACCTACCCGTCGCTGGCCGACCCCGACGGTGCGCTGCTCGAGCAGGACGACCTGCGCCTCGCGAACGGCAACCCCCAGTTCCTGCTGATCGACGCCGACGGAGCCGTCGCCCACCAGCAGGCCGGCGGACTGGAGTCGGTCGACGAGGTCGTCGCGATGGTCAACGAGCATCTCGGGACGACGCTGTGAGCGGCCCGGAGCTGCCGGAGTGGCTGCGCCCGATCGAGGCCGGGACCCGCTCGATCACGGTGCACGACCTGACCCGCTTCATGCCGCCGGAAGACTCCGACCCGCGCCGCGGCGCCGTGCTGATGCTGTTCGGCGAGGGACCAGAAGGCCCCGACCTGCTGCTCACCGAGCGCGCCCACCACATGCGCTCCCACCCCGGGCAGGTGTCGTTCCCGGGTGGCGCGATCGACGCCGACGAGACCCCGCTGCAGGCCGCGGTCCGGGAGGCCGAGGAGGAGACCGGCCTCGACCCGAGTGGCGTCGAGGTCTTCGCCGAGCTGCCCGAGCTGTGGCTGCCGCCCAGCAACTACGCCGTCACCCCGATCCTGGCCTGGTGGCGCGAGCCGAGCCCGGTCACGGTGATGTCGCCCGACGAGGTGCACGAGGTCTACCGGGTGCCGCTCAAGGAGCTGCTCGCGCCGGAGCACCGGATCAGCGTCAAGCACCCGAGCGGCTGGATCGGTCCCGGCTTCCTGATCGGCGACGACAAGGACGTCATCTGCTGGGGGTTCACCGCGGGCATCATCTCCCGGCTCTTCGAGTTCCTCGGCTGGGCCGAGCAGGTCGACGACCCGCCGATGCACGAGCTGCCGAGCTACATGCTCGGCGGTGACCCGGTCAACACCGACTTCGAGACCAACACCGAGTTCGACGAGCGGCGACGGTGACGGTGACGATGAACCTCCTCGACTGGCTGCTGCTGCTGCTCGTGGCGGCGTACGCGCTCTCGGGCTACTGGCAGGGGTTCGTCACCGGCGCCTTCGCCACCGCGGGGCTGCTCCTGGGCGGGCTGCTCGGCATCTGGCTGGCGCCGATCGCGCTCGGCCAGGCCGACCCGTCGATCTGGGTCTCCCTCGGTGCCCTGTTCATCGTGATCCTGGCGGCGTCGCTCGGGCAGGCGCTGTTCCAGTACGCCGGCGCCCGGCTCCGGGAGAAGATCACCTGGCAGCCCGCCCGCGCCGTCGACGCCGTCGGTGGCGCCATGCTCAGTGCGGTGGCCGTGCTGATCGTCGCCTGGGCGCTCGGGGTCGCGATCTCCGGCTCCCGGATCGGCCAGGTCACCCCGATGGTCCGCGAGTCCGCCGTGCTCGCGAAGGTCAACTCCGCGCTGCCCCAGTCGGCCGGCAACCTGCTGCAGGCGTTCAACAACGTCGTCGGCACCACGTTCTTCCCGCGCTACCTCGAGCCGTTCGCGCCGGAGCGGATCGTCGACGTCGAGCCCGGGCCGGACCGACTGCTGCATGACCCCGACGTGCTGCGTGCCGAGGACAGCGTGCTGAAGGTCCGCGGCAGCAACGACTGCGGCCGCGGCGTCGAGGGCACCGGCTTCCTCTACGCCGCCGACCGGCTGATGACCAACGCCCACGTGGTGGCCGGCGTCGACGACCCCGAGGTCGAGATCGACGGGGAGTCCGTCGACGCCGACGTCGTCTACTACAACGCCGACCTCGACGTCGCCGTCCTCGACGTCGAGACCGGCAGCCTGCCGACGCTGCCCTTCGACACCAGCGCGGGGCCCGAGGACGGCGTGGCCATCCTCGGCTACCCGCAGGACGGGCCCTACGACGTGCAGGTCGGCCGGATCCGGTCCGAGCAGCGGCTGCGCTCGCCCGACATCTACGGCGAGGGCACCGTCATCCGCGAGGTCTTCTCGCTGCGGGGTCTGGTCCGGCCGGGCAACTCCGGCGGCCCGATCGTGACGTCGGCGGGTGACGTCGCCGGGGTGGTCTTCGCCGCGTCGGTCACCGACGACGACACCGGCTACGCCCTCACCGCCGATCAGGTCGCGGACAGCGCCGCCGAGGGCCGGATCAGCACCGACGAGGTGTCGACCGGCGACTGCGCCGGCTGACCCGGCGACTACGACTACGACGCCGTCGCCAGCCAGTCGTCGAACGTGGTCGGCGTGATCCGTGCGTTCTCCCCCGGGAGCAGCACCGAGCCGGCCATCTCGACGCCGAACAACCCGCCCGACCAGGTGGGCACCAGCGTGACGTCACGACCGCGGGCGGCGAAGGTGCGTCGGGCCATGTCGACCAGGTCCTGCGGTTCGGGGCCCGCGATGTCGGCGTACCGACCCTGCGGCTCGCCCACGGCCACCTCGGCCAGGACCTCGGCCACGTCGGCGGGCGCGATCGGCTGCACCAGGAGCGGTGCGATCGTGGCGACGCCGTCCGACTCGACCCAGCCGACCACCATCGCGGCGAAGTCGTGGAACTGCGTGGCCGGCACGATCGTCGACGGCACCGGCGCCGCGGCGACCAGGCGCTCCTGCTCGCGCTTGCCGGCGTAGTGCGGGTTGCCCCCGACCCGGTTGATGCCCACGATCGAGAGCAGCACGTGGTGCCGCACGCCGGCCCGTGCCTCCGCCTCGAGCAGGTTGCCGGTGATCCGGCGCGAAGTGCGCCACGGTGGCGGCCTCGTCGAGCGGCGGCGCGTTGGTGGCGTCGACCACCGCCTCCACGCCGGTCAGTGCCTCGTCGAGGCCTTCGCCCGTGCAAGAGGTCGACGCCGAGTGAGCGGCTGATCGCGGACCACGTCGTGGCCCTCCCGCTCGAGGGCGGCGACGGTGAGGCTGCCGATGTTGCCGGTGGCGCCGGCGACGGCGATGCGCATGGTGATGTCCTCCTGAGATCGACTTCGGTCGACCATATCTCGGATAAAATAGGTCTGCAATATCCGTTATACACTGGCCGGGTGAAGCTGCCGTCGAGCACCGAGTGGGTGCTGCACTGCTCCGCCACGCTGGCCCAGCTGGAGCCGAGCGAGACCGCGTCGGCCGCGCAGCTCGCCGCCTACTTCGACCTTCCGGCGCCCTATCTGGCCAAGCAGCTCCAGTCGCTGGTGCGGGCGGGCATCCTGACGGCCACCACGGGTCCGCGTGGCGGGTTCCGCCTCGGCCGTCCGGCCGGCGAGATCACGCTGCTGCAGGTCGTCGAGGCGGTCGACGGGGCCTCGTCGCCGTACGAGTGCCGGGAGATCCGTCAGCAGGGCGCGGGCGCGCTGCCGGCCAGCGACTGTCGCGACACCTGCATCCTCGCCGCGAAGATGGCCGACGCCCACGACGCGTGGCGCCGCAGCCTGGCCGCCGAGTCGCTGGCCGACATCCTGGCGAGCCTCCCCGCCACCGCTCCGGCGCGGACCCGCTCCAAGCTCGCCGCGATCAGGCCTGGCCCTTGAGCGCCTTCGGGATCTCGCGGCCCTGCTCGATGGCCTTCTCCGGCGCCTTGACCTTCTTCATCTTCCGTACGCCGATGAAGACCATCAGCGCCGCGATCAGCACGTAGACGCCGAACACGATCAGGAACGCCCACTGCAGGTCGAGCCCGTCGCCGTTCCAGTGGATCAGGTACGCGAACGCGACCGACAGCATGATCACCGCGAGCACCAGCATGAACGCGGCCGCCGCGAACAGCCCGATGCCCGACCCCCCGGCGGTGAAGCTGATCTTGAGCTCGGACTTGGCGAGCTCGATCTCCTTGCTGATCAGGGTCCGGAGGTCGCGCTGGGCATCGGTGACGAGTCGCCCGATCGTGGGTTCGTCGGCCTGGGCCGGTTCGGTTGCCATGCGGATCCTCGTGCGCTCTCGGGGGTCTTCGAACCTGACCCTACAGACCACCGGACCCTGACTCGGGCACGTCTCCCTCGAAGACGTCCGGAACGCCGTCCCGGTCGTCGTCGCGCTCCTCCGCCTCGCGATTCGTCGGTAGACGCGGTTGCGCATCCGCAGCACGACGGCGGCGAGGCACGCGGCGGCCAGCGACCCGACGAGCACGCCGACCTTGGCGAGCTCGTCCCGCTCGGTGCCCGGACCGTACGCGAGCTCGCCGATGAGCAGGGAGACGGTGAAGCCGACGCCCGCCAGCATCGCCATGCCCACGACGTCGATCCACGACAGCTCGTCGTCGAGCCGGGCATGGGTGAACCTGGCGAGCAACCAGGCCGACCCCGCGGTGCCGACCGTCTTGCCCACCACCAGTCCGGTGATGATCCCGAGGGCGATCGGGTCCCCCAGCGCCTCGGCCAGGCCGTGCCAGCCGCCGACCGAGACGCCGGCCGCGAAGAAGGCGAAGACCGGGACCGCCACCCCGGCGGAGATCGGGCGGACCACGTGCTCGAAGTGCTCGGCGAGGCCCTGGCCGTCCCCGCCGTCCTTGCGCGCGCACCGGCACCGTGAACGCGAGGACCACGCCGGCCACGGTGGCGTGGACGTGGGACTCGTGGACGAGCACCCACGCGACCACGGCCAGCGGGACCAGCAGCCAGGGCGTCCGGATCCGGCGTCTGGACGAGTACGGCGAACGCGGCGATCGGCAGGAGGGCCAGTGCCAGGAACTGCGGCTCGAGGTCGTCGGTGTAGAAGATCGCGATGATCGTGATCGCGATCAGGTCGTCGACGACCGCGAGCGTGAGCAGGAAGGTGCGCAGCCCCGAGGGGAGGTGGGTGCTGATCAGGGCCAGGATGGCGACCGCGAAGGCGATGTCGGTCGCCGTCGGGATCGCCCACCCCTGCATCGCGGCCGAGTCGCCGAGGTTCCAGGCGGCGAAGACCGCGGCGGGGACGAGCATCCCGCCCACCGCCGCGACGACCGGCAGCGCCGCCCGCCGGACGTCGCGCAGGTCGCCTGCGACGAACTCGCGCTTGAGCTCCAGCCCGGCGACGAAGAAGAAGATCGCGAGCAGGCCGTCGGCCGCCCAGGTGGCCAGGGACAGGTGCAGGTGCAGGGCGCTCGGCCCGACCATGAAGTCACTGAGGTCGTCGTACGCCTCCGACCAGGGACTGTTCGCCCAGACGATCGCGACGACGGCCCCGAGGAGCAGCAGCAGGCCACCGGTGGTCTCGGCGCGCAGGATGCCCGCGACCCGGGAGCTCTCCAGGAACGAGCCACGCGAGAAGAGCGGACGCTGCTGGATCTCGGACACGGCGGATCCTTCGGGGTCGGCGACGGGAGACTGCCGACCAGACTTCCCGGCGCACCGCGCCCATCGTAACGAGGAGCGGCTCAGTCCTCCTTGCCCGAGTCGATGCCCTTCGAGATCAGGTCCATCACCGAGGAGTCGGCCAGGGTGGTGACGTCGCCGACCTCGCGGTGCTCGGCCACGTCGCGCAGCAGCCGGCGCATGATCTTGCCGGAGCGGGTCTTGGGCAGCTCGGGCACGATCATGATCTGGCGCGGCGTGGCGATCGGGCCGATCTCCTTGCGGACGTGCTGGCGCAGCTCCTGCACGATGTCGCTCGCCGCCGTCGCCGGCCTCCTCGCGCAGGATCACGAACGCGACAGACCGCCTGGCCGGTGTCCTCGTCCTTGGCGCCCACCACGGCGGCCTCGGCGACCTTCGGGTGGGAGACCAGCGCGGACTCGATCTCGGTCGTGGAGAGCCGGTGGCCGGAGACGTTCATGACGTCGTCGACCCGGCCGAGCACCCACAGGTCGCCGTCGGAGTCCTTCTTGGCGCCGTCGCCGGCGAAGTACCAGCCCTGCTTGGCGTACTTCGCCCAGTAGGTCTCCTGGTAGCGCTCGTCGTCGCCCCAGATGGTGCGCAGCATCGAGGGCCACGGCTCGGTCAGCACCAGGTAGCCGCCGGACCCGTTCGGCACCGACTCGCCCTCCTCGGTGACCACGTCGGCGGCGACGCCGGGGATCGGGATCATCGCCGAGCCGGGCTTGCCGTGGGTGACGCCGGGCAGCGGGCTGATCATGATCGCGCCGGTCTCGGTCTGCCACCAGGTGTCGACGACCGGGGTGCGGTCGCCGCCGATGACGTGCCGGTACCAGACGTAGGCCTCCGGGTTGATCGGCTCGCCGACCGAGCCGAGCAGCCGCAGCGAGGACATGTCGAACTTGTCCGGGATCTCCTGCCCCTGCTTCATGAACGAGCGGATCGCCGTCGGGGCGGTGTAGAAGAGCGAGACCTTGTAGTCCTGGATGATCTTCCACCAGCGGCCGCGCTCCGGGCTGTCCGGCGTGCCCTCGTAGAGCACCTGCGTGGCGCCGTTGGCGAGCGGCCCGTAGACGATGTAGCTGTGGCCGGTGACCCAGCCGATGTCGGCGGTGCACCAGTAGACGTCGGTCTCCGGCTTCAGGTCGAACACCGCCCAGTGCGTGTACGCCGCGCCCACCAGGTAGCCGCCGGTCGTGTGCAGGATGCCCTTCGGCTTGCCGGTGGTGCCGGAGGTGTACATGACGTAGAGCGGGTGCTCGGCGTCGAACGCCTCGGGCGTGTGCTCGGCGGACGCGCCGTCGACGACGTCGTGCCACCACACGTCGACCTCGTCGTCCCACCGTCGCACAGTCCTGGCCGGTGCGGCGTACGACCAGCACCTTCTCGACGGCGTGTCCCTCGCTCGCGGTCTTCTCCCGGGCCTCGTCGACGGCCGGCTTCAGCGCCGACGCGGATCCGCGCCGGTAGCCGCCGTCGGAGGTGACCACGACCTTCGCCTGGCAGTCGACCAGCCGGGTGGCCAGCGCGTCGGAGGAGAAGCCCGCCGAACACCACCGTGTGCGGCGCGCCGATCCGGGCGCAGGCCAGCATCGCCACGATCGCCTCGGGGATCATCGGCATGTAGATCGCCACCCGGTCACCGGCCGCGACCCCGAGGTCGGTCAGCGCGTTGGCCGCCTTGGACACCTCGTCCTTGAGCTCGGCGTAGGTGAGGTCGCGGGTGTCGTCCTCCGGCTCACCCACCCAGTGCAGCGCCACCCGGTCGCCGTTGCCGGCCTCGACGTGCCGGTCGACGCAGTTGTACGCCGCGTTGAGCCGCCCGCCCACGAACCACTTCGCGAACGGCGGCGTCGTCCCAGTCGAGCACCCGGTCCCACTTCTGCTCCCAGGTCAGCCGCTCGGCCTGCTCGGCCCAGAAACCCTCGCGGTCCGCCGCCGCACGCTCGTACGCCTCCTCCTTGAGGTTGGCGTTCTCCGCGAGGTCGGCCGGCGGCTCGAAGCGCCGATCCTCCTTGAGCAGGTTCGACAGGGTCTCTTCGGTCACGGTGTCTCCCGGATGGGTCGAATCGGCTGGCTTGTGCTCACAGTAGAACTCCCAGCCACGGAATCAACGTCCGGGTTGATCTCGCCCGCCCCGAGCCTCCGGCCCAGGGCGGGCGGAGCGTCGCGCCCGGACCCCCCGCGACGCGGCTAGTGCCGGACCGCCTTCTCCGAGCCCGCCCCGGTCAGGGAGCGCACCTCGAGCTCGGTGTAGGCCTCCTCGGCCTCCGGCTCACGGGACGTGAGCGTCCCGAGGATGCCGAACAGGAAGCCGGCCGGGATCGAGATGATGCCCGGGTTGGCCAGCGGGAACCACGAGAAGTCGACGCTGGTCCAGAAGACGCCGATCGGCCCGGACACGGTCGGCGAGAAGAACACCAGGCCGACACAGGTGATGAGCCCGCCGTAGATCGCCCAGGTCGCGCCGCGGGTGTTGAACCGCTTCCAGAAGAGGTTCATCACCAGCGCCGGCAGGTTGGCCGAGGCCGCGACCGCGAACGCCAGCGCCACCAGGAACGCGATGTTCAGGTCCTGGGCGAAGATCGACAGCACGATCGCGATGCCGCCGATCACGAAGGCGGCGATCCGGGCCACCTTGACCTCGTCCATCTCGCTGGCCTTGCCCTTCTTCCACACGTTCGCGTAGAGGTCGTGGGCGACCGACGACGCGGACGTGAGCGTCAGGCCCGCGACCACCGCCAGGATCGTCGCGAACGCCACCGCGGCGATGAAGGCGAGCAGGATCGCGCCACCGTCGGACCCGGCGCCGCCGCCGACCTCCTCGGCGAGGAGTGGCGAGGCCAGGTTGCCGCCGCTGGTGGCGACGTCGCTCTCCGGTCCGGTGCTCAGCAGCGCCGCGGCACCGAAGCCGAGGACCAGCGTCATCAGGTAGAACGAGCCGATCAGCCCGATCGCCCAGTTCACCGAGGTGCGCGCGTCCTTGGCGGTCGGCACCGTGTAGAAGCGGATCAGGATGTGCGGCAGTCCGGCCGTGCCGAGCACCAGCGCCAGGCCGAGCGACAGGAAGTCGATCTGGCTGGTGGTGCTGACGCCGTACTTCAGGCCGGGCTCGAGGAACGCGTCACCCTTGCCGGTGTTGCTGGCCGCGGCTCCCAGCAGGTCGCTGAGGTTGAAGTCGAACTTCGCCAGCACCAGCACCGTGATCAGGATGGTGCCGGTCATCAGCAGCACGGCCTTGACGATCTGCACCCAGGTGGTGCCCTTCATGCCGCCGACGACGACGTAGAAGATCATCAGCAGGCCGACGGCGAGGATCGTGAGCCGGATCGCCCACTCGCCGTCGATGCCGAGCAGCAGCGTGACGAGCGCGCCGGCGCCGACCATCTGCGCGAGCAGGTAGAAGATCGACACCACGACGGTGGAGGTCGCGGCCGCGGTGCGCACCGGACGCTGCCGCATCCGGTAGGCCAGCTGGTCGGCCATCGTGTAGCGGCCGGAGTTGCGGAGCAGCTCGGCGACCAGCAGCAGGGCCACGAGCCAGGCGACCAGGAAGCCGATGGAGTAGAGGAACCCGTCGTACCCGGTGAGCGCGATGGCGCCGGAGATGCCGAGGAACGACGCGGCGCTCATGTAGTCGCCGGAGATGGCCAGGCCGTTCTGGAAGCCGCTGAAGTTGCCGCCCGCCCGCGTAGTAGTCCGCGGCGGTCTTGGTGTTCCGGCTGGCCCAGAACGTGATGCCGATGGTGACCGCGACGATCACCAGGAACAGGATCGTGGAGAGAGTCTCGGAGCTCATCGGCTCGCCCCTTCGCTCGCGATCCGCTCGTCGTAGCGCTGGTTCAGGTCACGCGCGAGCGGGTCGACGTTCTTGTGCATGTAGCGGCCGTAGAGCCAGGCGATCAGGAAGGTCGAGACGAACTGCAGGAGCCCGAAGACGAGGGCGACGTTGATGTTGCCCACGACCTGCTTGCTCATGAAGTCGTGCGCCCACATCGACATCACGACGTAGAGCAGGTACCAGGACATGAACGCCGCTGTCGCCGGGAACACGAACCTGCGGAACTTGCTGCGCAGCTCCGAGAACTCGGGAGTCTGGTGCAGCTCGACGTAGATGGGATGGTCGGAGCGCTTGTGCACGCCCTCGTCGCCGCCCCCGCTGGGGTCTGTCACGGATGTCACGGGCTTGCCTCCCTGAGATGGTGTGATCACGGTCACCGTAGGGACGGCGGTACCCCGCGGGTCAGGGGTGTGCACGCCGGATGCGGCGGGCGGAACGGCCGATTCGGCGAGCGGTCGATTTCGTACGACGAACGGCTTCGGTTGTGAGGCCGTGAGAACAAGTTGACGTTCCCGGTCGTCGCTTCCCCGAACCGGGCCGAAACCTGGGCCGCTTTCGATGGCGGCATGACGCAGACGACCACCGCCCCCCGACCCGCGCGCACCGGCCGCTGGATCGACGACTGGCGTCCCGAGGAGCCGGAGTTCTGGGAGTCGACCGGACGACGGGTGGCCCGCCGCAACCTGATCTGGTCGATCTTCGCCGAGCACCTGGGCTTCTCGGTCTGGCTGATCTGGAGCGTCTCGTCGGCGTTCCTCCTCGCGCAGGGCTTCTCGTTCACCCCGCAGCAGCTGTTCTTCCTGGTCGCGCTGCCGAACCTGGTCGGCTCGCTGCTGCGGCTGCCGTACACGTTCGCGGTGCCGAGGTTCGGCGGGCGCAACTGGACGATGGTCAGCGCCGCGCTGCTGCTGGTGCCGACGCTGCTGTTCGCGTGGGCGGTGCAGAACCCGGACACGCCGTACTGGGTGTTCTGCCTGATCGCGGCGACGGCCGGCTTCGGCGGCGGCAACTTCGCCTCGTCGATGGCCAACATCAACTTCTTCTACCCCTCGGCCCGCAAGGGCGCCGCGCTCGGCCTGAACGCCGCGGGCGGCAACCTCGGCGTCTCGCTGATCCAGCTGCTGCTGCCGGTGATCGTCGGCGGGGCCGGCATCTTCGGCCTGGTCAAGGCCGCCGAGGGCGGGATCAACCTGCGAGCGCGCGGCCTACGTGTACGCCGGCCTGGCGATCGTGGCCACGGTCGCGGCGTACCTCTTCATGGACAACCTGAGCAGCGCGAAGTCGTCGCCGCGCGAGCAGCTCAAGGTGGTGCGGAACCGCCAGACCTGGGTGATGTCGTTCCTCTACATCGGCACGTTCGGGTCGTTCATCGGCTACTCCGCGGCGATGCCGCTGCTGATCAAGCTCAACTTCTGGGTGCCGGACCCGGCGCCGCTCGGCACCGGGATCTTCTTCGCCTACTACGCCTTCCTCGGGGCCGGCATCGGCTCGCTGACCCGCCCGCTCGGCGGCTGGCTGGCCGACAAGTACGGCGGCGCGAGGGTCACCCTCGGCGCGTTCGTCGGCGATGATCGTGTTCACGCTCGCGGTGCTGTGGACCCTCACCCAGCTCACGCCCAACCCGACCGCCGACGTCGCGATCGCCACGGACAACGAGTCCTGGTTCCCGTGGTTCCTCGGCTTCTTCCTGTGCATCTTCGCCGCGACCGGCATCGGCAACGGGTCGACGTACAAGATGATCCCGGCGATCTTCCGGACCGAGGCCGAGCGCGCCACGACGCCGAACACCTCCGAGCGACGGCCGCGCTGGACGCGGCCACCAAGCAGTCCTCGGCGGCGATCGGCGTCATCGGCGCGGTGGGCGCGCTCGGCGGCTTCCTGATCCCGCTCGCGTTCTCGTCGCCGTGGGTGGACGACCCGCTGTCGGCGACCAAGGGCGCGTTCGTGGTGTTCACCTGCTTCTACGTCGTGTGCGCGGTCGTCACCTACGCCGTCTACCTGCGCCGCACGGTGAGCGCGACCAGCCTGGCCAGGGCGGGCATCTGACCGATGTCTCGGGACCGACACCCACTGCCCCTACTGCTCGCTCCAGTGCGGGATGACGCTGACGCAGGCGTGGTCGCGCCCTGGAGGTGCGGGTCGTGGCCGGAGTTCCCGGTCAACGAGGGCGCGCTGTGCCGCAAGGGCTGGAGCGCGGCCGGGCTCCGCGGCAGCCGCGAGCGGCTGACCAGCCCGCTGGTCCGGGACCGGTCGAGCGGTGAGCTCCGGCCGGCGTCGTGGGACGAGGCGCTCGACCTGGTGGCGGCCCGACTGGCGACGCTGCGCGAGTCGGACGGCCCCGACTCGGTCGCGGTCTTCGGTGGCGGCGGGCTGACCAACGAGAAGGCCTACCAGCTGGGCAAGTTCGCCCGGGTCGCGCTGGGCACCTCGCAGATCGACTACAACGGCCGCTGGTGCATGTCGTCGGCGGCGTCGGCAGGCGAACCAGGCGTTCGGCGTCGACCGCGGGCTGCCGTTCCCGCTCGCCGACGTCGAGCGGACCGACGTGCTGGTGCTGGTCGGCTCCAACCTCGCCGAGACCATGCCGCCCGCCGCCCGGCACCTCGACCGGCTCCGCGAGCGCGGCGGCCACGTCGTGGTCGTCGACCCGCGGCAGACCCCGACCGCCGACCGTGCCGACACGTTTCTGCAGCCGGTGCCGGGCACCGACCTGGCCCTCGCACTGGGGGTCCTGCACCTGCTGGTGGCCGGCGGCCGGGTCGACGAGGAGTACGTCGCCGCGCGCACCACCGGCTTCGACGCCGTACGCCGCGAGGTGGCCGCGTGGTGGCCCGAGCGGGTCGAGCGGGTCACCGGGGTGGGCGCCGACGAGCTGCGGGCGCTGGCCGACCGGCTCGGGGAGGCCGAGCGGGTGATGGTGCTGACCGCCCGCGGCGCCGAGCAGCACAGCCAGGGCACCGCGACGGTGCTGGCCTGGATCAACGTGGCGCTCGCGCTCGGCATGCCGGGCACGGCCGTACGCCGGCTACGGCTGCCTGACCGGGCAGGGCAACGGCCAGGGCGGCCGCGAGCACGGGCAGAAGGCCGACCAGCTCCCCGGCTACCGGATGATCGACGACCCCGAGGCGCGCGCGCATGTCGCGGCGGTCTGGGGTGTGGACGCCGACGACCTGCCGGGCCGGGGCCGGTCGGCGTACGAGCTGCTCGACGCGCTGGGCACCGCCGATGGGGCTCGGGCGCTGCTGGTGTTCGGCAGCAACATCGTCGTCTCCGCGCCGAACGCCACCCACGTCACCGAGCGGCTCGCCGCCCTCGACCTGCTCGTCGTCTGCGACCTGGTGATGTCGGAGACCGCGGCGCTCGCGGACGTCGTACTGCCGGTCACGCAGTGGGCCGAGGAGACCGGCACCATGACCAACCTCGAGGGCCGGGTGATCCTGCGCGAGCAGGCCGTCGACCCGCCCGAGGGCGTGCGCTCGGACCTCGAGGTGATCGCCGGGCTGGCCGCGCGCCTCGACTCGCCGGTCGCGTTCGCCACCGACCCGGAGGAGATCTTCGCCGAGCTCGGACGCGCGTCGGCCGGCGGCAAGGCCGACTACGCCGGCATCGACTACCCCCGGATCCGGGCCGAGCACGGCGTGTTCTGGCCGTGTCCGGCCCCCGACCACCCGGGCACGCCGCGGCTGTTCGCCGACGCGTTCGCGCACCCGGACGGGCGGGCGCGGTTCGTCCCGGTCAGTCATGTGCGGTCCCGCGGAGCCGCCCTGCGACGACTACCCGCTGCACCTGACCACCGGCCGGGTGCTGGCGCAGTACCAGTCCGGCGCCCAGACCCGCCGGATCCCGGAGCTGCCCGACACCGGGGCGTTCGTCGAGCTGCATCCGTCGCTGGCCGACCGGATCGGCGCGGTCGACGGCGCGCCGGTGCTGGTCACCACCCGCCGCGGCGAGCTGAAGGCGCCGTGCCGGGTGGTGACGACGATCCGGCCGGACACCGTGTTCGTGCCGTTCCACTGGGTCGGCGCCAACCGGCTCACCAACGACGCGCTCGACCCGTCCAGCCGGATGCCGGAGTTCAAGGTCTGCGCGGCGGCGGTGACCGCATGAAGGTCGTGATCGTCGGTGCCGGCATGGCGGCGGCGCGGCTGGCGGACGGGCTCGGGGAGCACGAGGTGACGCTGCTCGGCGACGAGCCGCACTCTCCGTACAACCGCATCCTGCTCTCCGCCGTGCTCGAGGGGACGCACGCGCTGGACAGCCTGACCCTTCCGATGCCGCGACATCGACCTCCGGCTCGACGCGCGCGTCGTCGAGATCCACCGCGACGACCACGAGGTCGAGCTCGCCGACGGGTCGCGGGTCGCGTACGACGTACTCGTCCTCGCCACCGGCAGCGTCCCGACGCTCCCGCCCATCCGCGGCATCGTCCGGGTGGACGGTCGGCTCGACGACCGCGTGCACGCGTTCCGGAGCCTTGCGGACTGCCTGCGGCTCGACGAGGCGGTCCGGTCGGCGCGAGCAGCGCGGTGGTCGTCGGTGGCGGGCTGCTCGGCCTCCAGGTCGCCAGAGCGCTCGGCGTTCGCGGCCTCGCGGCGGAGGTGGTCGAGGGCGGCGACCACCTGCTGCGCAGCCAGGTCGACGCGAAGGCCGGCGCGATCCTGGCCCGCGACCTGAATCGGCTCGGCGCGGCCGTCTACACCGGCGCCCGCGCGACCCGGCTCACCGACGACGGCCTGGTCCTCGACAACGGCTTCACGCTCGACACCGACCTGGTCGTGCTCACCGCCGGCGGCCGCCCGTCGACCGCGCTCGCCCGCCGAGCCGGCCTGGAGGTACGCCGCGGCGTCGTCGTCGACCACCTCCTGCGCACCAGCGACCCGGCGATCCACGCGATCGGCGACTGCGCCCAGCGCGGCAGCCAGGTCACCGGGTTCGTGCCGCCCGCCTGGGAGCAGGCCGCGCTGCTCGCCCGCCACCTGAACGGCGAGCAGATCCGGTACGACGGCGCCCGCACCGTCGCCCGACTCCGCGCCACCGGCCTGGACGTCGCGGTGCTCGGCGACCCGGAGCGGACCGCCGGCGAGGTGGTCGAGGTGACCAACCCGATCGCCGGCTCGCACCGCAAGCTCGTGGTCCGCGACGGCGTGATCGTCGCCGGCACCCTGGTCGGCGACCTGTCCCGGATCGGCCTGATCACGCAGTACTACGACCGCGGCAGCATCCTCGCCCCCAGCGAGCCCGGCTCGCTGCTGATGGGCGACCGGAAGCCGCCGCCGACCGCGCTGCCCGACGAGGCGGAGATCTGCGCCTGCGCCGGCGTCAGCGCCGGCCGGATCCGCGCCTGCGCCTCGCTCGACGAGGTCCGCGACCACCACCCGCGCCACCACCGGCTGCGGCGGCTGTGCCGCGGCCGTCCGCTGAGCTCGTCATGGAAGGAGTCCCCGCATGAGCCCGCACCTGAGGAAGACGCTCGTCGTCGTCGGCCACGGCATGGTCGGCCACCGGTTCGTCCAGGCCGCCATCGAGCGCGGCCTCACCGAGACCTACGACGTCGTCGTGGTCGGCGAGGAGCCGCGGCCGGCGTACGACCGGGTGGCGCTCACGTCGTACTTCGAGGTCGGTGCCGAGGAGCTGTCGCTGCTGCCCGAGGGGGAGTACGACGACCCGCGGGTGAAGCTCATCCTCGACACCGAGGTGACTCACATCGACCGCGACGCGCGCACGGTGATGACCGCCGACGGACACCGAACTGTTCTACGACGCGCTGGTGCTGGCCACCGGCGCCGCGCCGTTCGTCCCGCCGGTGCCCGGCCGCGACCTGCCGGGCTGCTTCGTCTACCGCACCATCGAGGACCTCGAGGCGATCCGCGAGGCCGCGGCCGGTGCCCGCACCGGCGCGGTGATCGGCGGCGGGCTGCTCGGTCTGGAGGCCGCCAACGCCCTGGTGCAGCTGGGGCTCGACACCCATGTCGTCGAGATGGCGCCGCGGCTGATGCCGGTGCAGGTCGACGACGCGGGCGGCGCGATGCTCGGCCGGCACATCGAGCAGCTCGGGCTGACCGTGCACACCGGGGCGGCCACCGAGGCCGTGCTCGGCGACGGCCGGGTCACCGGGCTGGCCCTGAAGGGCGCCGATGAGGTGGCTGCCGACCTGGTGGTGTTCTCCGCCGGCATCCGGCCGCGCGACGGGCTGGCCCGCGACGCCGGCCTGGACCTCGCCGAGCGCGGCGGGGTGCTCGTCGACGAGCGCTGCCGGACGTCCGACCCGCACATCTGGGCGGTCGGCGAGTGCGCGGCGCCCGCCGGCCGGATGTACGGCCTGGTCGCGCCCGGCTACGCGATGGCCGAGGTCGTCGTGGACACCCTGCTCGACGGACCGGGGGAGTTCACCGGAGCCGACATGAGCACCAAGCTCAAGCTGCTCGGCGTCGACGTCGCCAGCTTCGGCGACGCGTTCGCCACCACCGAGGGCGCGCTCGAGCTGGTGCTGGCCGACTCCGTGGCCGGCCACTACAAGAAGCTGGTCGTCTCCGCCGACGGGAAGCGGCTGCTCGGCGGCATCCTGGTCGGCGACGCCTCGGCGTACGGCGTGCTCCGGCCGATGGTCGCCTCCGGCATCGAGCTCCCGGACAACCCCGAGGAGCTGCTGCTCCCGCCGCGCACCGGCTCGGCCGGCGTCGAGCTGCCCGACGAGGCCGTCGTCTGCTCGTGCAACAACGTCAGCAAGGGCGAGATCCTCGCGGCCGCGGAGCAGGACACGACGACCACCGCGGGCACCACCTGCGGATCCTGCAAGTCGTCGGTCAAGAAGATGGTCGAGGACTACTTCGCCGCCCAGGGTCAGACGATCGACCGCAGCCTGTGCGAGCACTTCCCGCTCACCCGGCAGGAGCTGTTCGACGTGGTGGCGGTGCACGGCTACCGCCGGTTCGACGAGATCGTCGAGGCGCACGGCACCGGCCGCGGCTGCGACGTCTGCAAGCCGGCGATCGCGTCGATCCTGGCCAGCCTGCTCGGCGGGCACGTGCTCGACCGGGACACCCGCACCCTGCAGGACACCAACGACGCCTACCTCGCCAACATCCAGAAGAACGGCACCTACTCCGTCGTCCCGCGCATCCCCGGCGGCGAGATCACCCCGGAGAAGCTGATCGTGATCGGTGAGGTGGCGCGTGACTTCGGGCTCTACACGAAGATCACCGGCGGCCAGCGGGTGGACCTGTTCGGCGCCCGGATGGAGCAGCTGCCCGCGATCTGGCGGCGGCTGGTCGACGCCGGGTTCGAGTCCGGGCACGCCTACGGCAAGGCGCTGCGAACGGTGAAGTCGTGCGTCGGCTCGACCTGGTGCCGGTACGGCGTACAGGACTCCGTCGGCCTCGCGATCGCACTGGAGCTGCGCTACCGCGGGCTGCGGTCGCCGCACAAGCTCAAGGGCGGGGTCAGCGGCTGCGCCCGCGAGTGCGCCGAGGCCCGGTCGAAGGACTTCGGCGTGATCGCCACCGAGAAGGGCTGGAACCTCTACGTCGGCGGCAACGGCGGCGCGACCCCGGTGCACGCGCGGCTGCTCGCCGGCGACCTCGACACCGACACCCTGGTCCGCTACCTCGACCGGTTCCTCATGTACTACATCCGCACCGCCGACCGGCTGCAGCGCACCGCGCCCTGGGTCGACAGCCTCGACGGCGGGCTCGACCGGGTGCAGGCCGTGGTGGTCGACGACGAGCTCGGCCTCGGCTCGGAGCTGGAGGCCGCGATGGCCGCTCACGTCGAGAACTACGAGGACGAGTGGAGGGCGACGCTGGAGGACCCGGAGAAGCTGGCCAGGTTCGTGTCGTTCGTCAACGCCCCCGGCGTACCCGACCCCAACATCAGCTTCCGCGAGGAGCGCGGCCAGATCCTCGCCGGCGACGCGTCCGGTCCGGTGTCGCTCGGGGTCTCGATCCCGGTCGGTGCGCCGTGACCCCGGTCTGTCGTCTGGACGCGATCGAGGTCGAGGGCGGGGTGACCGCGCTCGTGGACGGTGAGGCGGTCGCGGTCTTCCGGACGTACGACGGCGGGCTGTTCGCGCTCTCGAACTTCGACCCGTTCTCGCAGGCGTCGGTGCTCGCTCGGGGGATCATCGGCAGCCGGGCAGGAGCGCCGTTCGTGGCCAGCCCGATCCACAAGCAGGCGTTCGACCTGCGCACCGGCGAGTGCCTCGACGACCCGGGCGTGAGCGTGCCGACGTACGACGTCCACGTCTCCTCGGACGGAACGGTGGTGGTGGGTGACAAGCGACAATGACTCCATGTCGTCGCCGCTGGCCGGGTACCGGATCGGGGTGACGGCTGCCCGCAAGGTGGAGGAGCAGGTGCAGCTCCTCGAGCGGCGCGGCGCCACGGTCGTGTGGGCGCCGGCGCTGTCGACCGACCCCAACCGGGTCGACGACGCGTCGCTGCGCGCGGCCACCGAGGAGGTGCTCGCCCGGCCGATCGACCTGTTCCTGGCGACCACCGGGATCGGGATGAAGACCTGGTTCGCGGCCGCCGAGTCGTGGGGCGTGCTCGACAAGCTGCTCGCGGCGCTGGGCGAGGCCGAGATCCTGGCCCGGGGGCCGAAGAGCGTCGGCGCGCTGCGCCGGCAGGGGCTGCGGGAGCTGTGGTCGCCGGCGTCGGAGGAGTTCGAGGACGTGCTCGAGCACCTGCGCGGGCGCGACCTCGCCGGCAAGCGGATCGTGGTGCAGGAGCACGGCCAGTCGCTGTCGATGGCTGCCCACGCGCTGCGCCGTCGGGGTGCCGATGTCACCACGGTGGCGATCTACCGGGTGGCCAGCGCGGAGGACCCGGAGCCGATGTTCCACCTGGTCGACGAGATCGCCGACCGGACGCTGCACGCGGTCACGTTCACCTCCGCGCCGGCGGTGGCCGCGCTGATGGAGGCGGCCGGGTCGACGGGTCGCCGCGACGAGGTGATCGGTGCCTTCCAGGCGGACGTGCTCGCCTCGTGCGTCGGGCCGGTGACCGCGGCGGCGTTCGAGATGTGGGGCGTGCCGTCGATCTACCCCGACCGGTCCCGGCTGGGGGCGATGGTCAAGCAGCTCGAGGCCGAGCTGCCGTCGCGCTCGGACGGCCAGAGCGTGCAGGTGGCCGGGCACACGCTGCTGCTGCACGGCGACGAGGTGCTGCTCGACGGGGTCGCCGTACGGCTCACCCCGGCGCCGCTCGCGGTGCTGCAGGCGCTGCTGGTCAACCCCGGCCACGTGGTCTCGCGGCGCGAGCTGCTCGCCGCCCTGCCCTCCGGCACCGCGTCGTCCGAGCACGCCGTCGAGATGGCCGTGGCCCGGCT
This sequence comes from uncultured Actinomycetota bacterium, assembly GCA_963813615.1. Lineage (GTDB taxonomy): Bacteria > Actinomycetota > Actinomycetes > Propionibacteriales > Nocardioidaceae > Nocardioides. Next base: position 315,033 of record CAWFAE010000003.1, on the reverse strand, counting down.
CCGCTCGTCGCTCGGGACCCGGCTGGTGCAGACCGTGGTCAAGCGCGGCTACCGGCTCGCGGTGGCCACGTGAGGCTGGTGACCGTCGCCCACGGCACCCGGCACCCGACCGGCAACGACGTGGCGCGGTCGCTGACCGTGGCCGCGGGTGAGCGGCTCGGGCTCGCGGCGGAGACGGCGTACGTCGAGCTGTCCGAGCCGCTGTTCGCGGACGTGATGGCGGGGCTGACCGAGCCCGCGGTCGTGGTGCCGCTGCTGCTGTCGACCGGCTACCACGTGACCGTGGACCTGCCTCGCGCCGCGGCCGGTGCGTCGGTGCCGGTGACGCTGGGTGCGGCGCTGGGCCCGGATCCCGCGCTGGCGCGGGCCCAGGTGGCGCGGCTGGAGGAGGCGGGCGCCGGCCCCGGCCAGCCGGTGGTGATGGTCGCCGCCGGCTCCCAGGACCCCGCCGCGCTGCCCGACCTCGAGCGGGCGGTCGCGCTGCTCGCCGAGGCGTGGGGCGGCGAGGTGGCGCTGGCCACGCTCGGTGGGGGTGGGCGGCGGCCCGCTGAGGTGGTGCGGCCGGGCGACGCGGTCTCGCCGTACCTCCTGGCGCCGGGGCACTTCGCCGACCGGGCGCGCGCGGAGTCGCTCGGCGCCGCCGTGATCGCCGACGTGATCGGCGTGCACGAGGCCGTGGTCGACCTGATCGTCGCGCGCGCATCGCACTTGTAACACACCGTTACATCGTCGACCGAGCCCGTTTCCGGGTGCGGAGGACGAAGTAACAGTGCGTTACATGGGGCCGCGGTCGAGCTGCACCGTCTCCGGAGCGTGCAGCCGCACCATGAACCGCCGGGTGTGCGCCGGCACCCGCGAGGCGGTGAGCAGCGAGACGCCGATCATCGTCACGAACGCCAGCGGCACGCTCCAGGCCGCCGGCTGCGAGAGCAGCACCGCGCCGAAGCCGTCGCCCGAGCCGTCGGCGAGCACCCACACCACCGCCGCACCCGAGCCGAGCCCGCCGGCGAGCAGCCCGGCCACGGCGCCCGCGTCGGTGAGCCCTCGCCACCAGATGCCGAGCACCAGCAACGGGCAGAACGTCGACGCGGCCACCGCGAACGCCAGCCCGACCGCGCGCGCGACCCCGACGTTGGGCAGCGCGATCGCGACGAACAGCGGCACCACGACCGCCAGCACCGCGCCGACCCGGAACGCGGTGATGCCGTCGAGCCGCCGCCCCGACCACGGGCGCGCCGTGACGTCCTGGGTCAGCACGCCGGCGACCGCGATCACCAGGCCGGACGACGTGGACAGGAACGCCGCGAACGCGCCGGCCGTCACCAGCCCGGTCAGCAGCTCCCCGCCGAGCCCGGGCACCATCAGCCGCGGCAGCTCCAGGACCAGGACGTCGGAGCGGCCGGCGGCGACCAGCTCGTCGCCGTACACCCGGCCGAGGGCGCCGTAGATCGGCGGCAGCAGGTAGAAGACGCCGAGGAGGATGAGCACGACCAGCGTCGTACGGCGGGCCGCGCGGCCGTCGGGGTTGGTGTAGAAGCGCACCACCACGTGCGGCAGGCCCATGGTGCCGAGGAACGTCGCGATGATCAGCGAGTACGTCGTGTACAGGCCCTCGCCGCCGCCGTCGGCGAGCGGCATCGACCAGGCTCCGCCGCCCTGCCCGCTGCCCGGCGAGCCGTCTCCCGCCCAGACGACCAGGAGCACGGCCGCCGGGATGAGCAGGGCGGTGAGCTTGAGCCAGTACTGGAAGGCCTGGACGAACGTGATGCTGCGCATCCCGCCGGAGGTGACGTTGGCGAGCACGACCAGGCCGACGATCGCCGGGCCCACCCACTCCGGGGCGTCGATGGCCGCGCTCAGGGTGATGCCGGCGCCCTGGAACTGCGGCAGCAGGTAGAGCCAGCCGATCGCGACCACCAGCACCGAGCAGACCGAGCGGACGCCCGGCCCGAGCCGAGCCTCGGCGAAGTCGGGCAGCGTGTAGGCGCCGGAGCGGCGCAGTGGCGCCGCCACGAACAGCAGCAGCATCAGGTAGCCCGCGGTCCAGCCGATGGGGTACCAGAGCATGTCGGCGCCGAACGTCAGCACCAGCCCGGCGACGCCGAGGAAGCTCGCGGCGGAGAGGTACTCCCCGCCGATGGCCGAGGCGTTCAGCCCCGGCCGCACGGTGCGCGAGGCGACGAAGAAGTCGCTGGTGGTGCGCGAGAACCTCAGTCCCCAGGTGCCGATCGCCAGCGTGGCGATGGTGACGATCGTGACCGCGACGATGCCGGGTGCGATGTCGTTGGTCATCGCTCGACCTCGCTCAGCAGGTCGGCGAAGTCGCGCTCGTTGCGCTCGGCGCTGCGGACGTAGCGCCAGCCGAGCAGCACCATCACCGGATAGACCCCGACCCCCAGCAGCAGCCACGGCAGCGGCATGCCGAACACGTCGACGTCGGTCAGTCCCGGCAGCAGGTGGAACACCAGCGGCAGCGAGCCGATCGCGGCGACCAGGAGGGCGACGATCCGCAGCGCCAGCCACATCTGCTCGCGCAGCAGCGAGCCGAGGTAGACCCCGCCGAGCCGGGTCTCCTCGTCGATGTCGCCGGTCCGCGGCCGCCGTCCCTGCCGACGCGGCGGTCCGGTGACCCGCACCCGCTGCGGCCGCTCCTCGCTCATCGTGGGTGGTCATCGGCTCAGGCCCCGCCGCGCTTCAGGAGCAGGTCGCGCAGCTCGCGGGTGTGCCGGCGGCTGACGCCGAGCTCGGTGCGGCCGACGAGCACGGTGCACCGGCCGGCCTCCATCCGGACCTCCTTGACGTGCGCCAGGGCGACCAGCAGCGAGCGGTGGATCCGGACGAAGCCGGCCGGCCCCCACTCCTCCTCCAGCGACGAGAGGGGCGTGCGGATCAGGTAGGAGTCGCCGATGGTGTGCAGCCGCGCGTAGTCGCCGTGCGCCTCGACGTGCGTCACGTCGTCGCGGTCGACGAACCTGGTCACGCCCGCGCGCTCGACCGGGATCTGGACGCCCTGGTCGGCGGTCGTGGCCCGCTCGCCGCCGTGCACCACTCGGCGTACCGCCTCGGCGAGCCGGTCGGCGCGCACCGGCTTCAGCACGTAGTCGACGGCCTGCAGGTCGAAGGCCTCCACGGCGTGCCCCTCGTGGGCGGTCACGAACACGACCGGTGGCGGCGACCGGAAGCGCGACAGCACCTGCGCGAGCTCGAGACCGGTCAGGCCCGGCATCTGGATGTCGAGGAAGACGCAGTCGACCTCCTGCTCGCGCAGCATGCGCAGCGCGTCGGTGGCCGAGTCGCAGGTGAGTACGTCGGCGACCCGCTCGTCCTTGAGCAGCAGGAACGACAGCTCGTCGAGGGCCGGCCGCTCGTCGTCGATGACCAGCACCCGCAGCCCACCGTGCTGGTTCACGTCGCCACCCCCGGTGAGAACTTCGGTACCCGCACGATCACCTTCGTGCCGGCTCCGGGCGCGGTCTCCACCGACCAGCCCGTAGTCGTCGCCGAACGACGTGCGCAGCCGCGCGTCGACGTTGCCGAGCCCGACCGAGTCGAGGGCGTGGTCGCCGGCGAGGGCCCGCCGTACCTTCTCGGGGTCCTCGCCGGCGCCGTCGTCCTCGACCTCGATCACGCACTCCTGTCCGCGGTCAAGGGCCACGATCCGGATGTGTCCCTCACCGGCCTCGCCCTCGAGCCCGTGCCGGACGGCGTTCTCGACCAGTGGCTGGATGCACAGGAACGGTACGGCGACCGGCAGCACCTCCGGCGCGATGCTCAGGGTGACCTGCAGCCGGTCCCCGAACCGGGCCTGCTCGAGCAGCAGGTAGCGCTCGACGGAGCGCAGCTCCTCGGCGAGCGTCGTGTAGTCGCCGTGCCGGCGGAAGGAGTAGCGGGTGAAGTCCGCGAACTCCAGCAGCAGGTCCCGCGCCCGGTCGGGGTCGGTGCGCACGAAGCTCGCGATCGCGCCGAGGCTGTTGTAGATGAAGTGCGGGCTGATCTGGGCCCGCAGCGCCCGCACCTCGGCCTCCATCAGCCGGGTCCGGCTGGCGTCCAGCTCGGCGAGCTCGAGCTGGCCGGAGACCCACTGCGCCACCTCGTCGGCCGCCCGGGCCAGCCCGGCGGTCGGGTACGGCGCGAACGCCGCCAAGGTGCCGACCACCCGCTCGTCGACCACCAGCGGGCTGACCACGGCGGTGCGGATCGGGCAGCCCTGCTCCCCGCACCGCAGGTCGCTCCGGTCGAAGCTGCGGGTGTGGCCGCGGTCGAGGGTGCCGGCGACCAGCGCGGGCAGCTGCGCGGCGTGGTGGTCGCCGGGGCCGTCCCAGGCGAGCAGGTCTGCGGTGTCGGTGAGCGCCACCGCCGGCGTACCGAGGAGCACGCGCAGGTGCCGGACCGATCGGTCCGCGCTCTCCTCGGTGAGCCCCTCACGCAACGCGGGCGAGGCGAGGGAGGCGCGGTGCAGCGTCCGGAAGGTCGCCCGGTCGGCCTCGGTGCCGAGGTGCGTTCTGCGCCATGGCCGCGCCATGGCGCACATCCGACCACAGAATCGTCGTGTCGAGAACGCCGATGAGTTCTCGCGGGACGCGCGGTCTTTGCGTGCGTCCTCACCTCGAACGGAAGCAGGCACCCCCATGGACATGACCCTCGAGGTCGTCATCCTCCCCGTCAGCGACATCGACCGTGCGGTGGAGTTCTACCGCGATCAGGTCGGGTTCGATCTGGACCACGACACCAAGAACGAGCACATGCACGTCGTCCAGCTCACCCCGCCGGGATCGGGGTGCTCCATCGTGTTCGGCGACCTGCCGCCGCAGCGGGAGATGGAGCCCGGGTCGATGAAGGGCGCTGCAGCTCGTCGTCGCCGATGCCGCCGCCGCACGGGCGGCGATGGTCGAACACGGCCTGGAGTGCTCCGAGATCCAGGTGATCGCGCCCGGCGACGGCGGCACGTTCTTCGGGTTCGCCGACCCCGACGGCAACACCTGGGCAGTGCAGGAGATCACCGCACGCGCAGAGAAGCCGCTGATCCCGGTCGAGGCGCGAGGGCGGTTCGGGGCGTAGGTGTCAGCGGAAGTCGATGAGCAGCGTGCCGCTGTCGTCGTCGGTGGGCGGCTCGGCCGGCGCCTCGCTCTCGGTCCCCGCCTCCGGCTCGTCCGAGCGGGACTTGATCACCCGCGCCCGGAAGCATTGCGTGAGGTACGGCAGCTGCATGCCGTCCATGCCGCGGCCGTAGTCGTCGTAGAAGGCCAGCAGCTCCTCGAGCTTGGCCGCGCGTGCGTCGTCGTCGAGCACCGCGATCGCGGAACGTGAGCGCACCAGGTCCTGGATCGAGTTCCGGTCGACGACCTGCCAGTGCTTGAACGTCTCGGTCTCGACGTAGAGGAACTGCAGCGACTGCTTGAGGATGTCGCTCGGGTCGTCGACCTGGTCCGCGGTGCCGATGATCTTCCCGAGCCGCCGCACCCAGGGGATCCGCTCGTCCCGCTGGTTCCACACCAGCGCAACAGAGCCGCCGGGCTTGAGCACCCGCACGATCTCGGGCACCGCCCGGTCGAAGTCGAACCAGTGGAAGCACTGCGCGCCGACCACGACGTCGTACGACGCTGTCGGGGCCGGGGATCTCCTCGGCGACCGCCTCGGTGGTGCGTACGCCGGGCAGTCGCGACTGCAGGATCTCGAGCATCGCCGGGTCGGGGTCGGTGGCGTGGACGTCGTGCCCCAGGGCCACCAGGTGCTCGGTGAGCTTGCCGGTGCCGGCTCCCAGCTCGAGCACGGTCAGCGGCTCATCGGAGGTCAACCAGACGGCCGCATCTCGGGGGTACGACGGCCGGCCGCGGTCGTAGGCCTCCGCGACTCCGCCGAACGAGCGGGCCTGTCGCTGCTGGTCGTCCATCACCGCGAGGTTACCCGCTGAGGCCCGTCGCTAAGGTTCCGCCATGCCCGCGGATCCCCTTGCCTGGTTGGTGTCCCTGGAGGGCGTGCCCTCGGCGTACGCCGCCGCGCGGGACGGGATCGACGTGATGCTGCGCGACCGCGGGCTGCGGCGTACCTCGCCCGACCTGACCGCCGAGTCGCTGCTCCGCGGCGCCCACGCCAGCGCGGTGCTGGAGGGCTCGGCGTCGTCGCTCGAAGCGGTCCGCGAGGGCTCGGGGGACGAGACCGCCCAGGCAGCCTTGCGGGTGTCGACGGAGCTGCTGTCGCTGGTCCCCGGTGGTCAACCGCTCGCCGCTCCAGGCGCTGGCCCGGCTGCACGCGCTGGCCGGCGCCGGGTCGGTCCCGGACGACCAGCTCGGCAGGCCGCGAGGAGATGAGGCGGCGGAACGGGTCCAGGGTGTGGCGCAGGCGCTGGTCGCGAGCACGGAGGTGCCGGCGCTGCTGACCGCGGCGATGGTGCACGCGGAGCTGCTCACCGCGGCGCCGTTCGCCTCCCACAACGGCATCGTCGCCCGGGCCGCTGAGCGCCTGGTCCTGGCCGCGCGCGGCGTCGACGAGAAGTCGCTGGTGGTGCCGGAGGCCGGTCACCTGGCCAACCGGGCGGCGTACGAGTCGAACCTGGAGGGGTACGCCGATGGTGGTCGCGCCGGCGTCCACGCGTGGGCGCTGTACGCCGCGGAGGCGTTCGCGGCCGGCGCCGAGGCGAGCCCGCTGCGCGACGAAAAGTAGATCCGCCAGAACGTGCAGGTGGCACCCGAGCTCTCACAGGAATCTCGAGTGCCACCGCTGACACGTGAGCCGATGGCTACCAGGCGTGCATCTCATTTTGCTGCCCCGGGCAGTTCCCGGTGTGCAAGCTCCCTGTAGGAAGGGTCGATCGCCGCGTGGGTACCCGGATCACGTGCTGCTCTTGGAGTTGTGACTCCGTTTGTACGCCGGTCCGGTGCCGGGTTCAAGGGTTGACTTTTGGGCCTGGGCGCGGCGGGCGTGGCGGCCGTCAGGCGCCCAAACGACGGCGCCGCGCGTTGGCCCAGAGCACCCCGCCGACAGCGACCACACCACCCACGGCGAGCGCCGCGAGGGCGGGCTTGGCGGGCGGTAGCGGCACCCGGCTGCGCAGCGTCACCGGCTTGGTGAACACCAGCACCGGCCACCCCTTGGCGGCCGCGATCCGCCGGAGCTCACGGTCCGGGTTGACCGCGTGCGGGTGGCCGACCTCCTCGAGCATCGGTACGTCGGTCACCGAGTCGCTGTAGCCGTAGCACTCGGCGAGGTCGTAGCCGCGCTCCTCGGCGAGATCACGGATCGCGCGCGCCTTCTCCTCGGCGTACGCGTAGTAGCTGATCTCGCCGGTGTACTTGCCGTCCTCGATCTCCAACCGGGAAGCCACGACGTCGTCGGCGCCGAGCAGCTCGCCGATCGGCTCGACCACCTCGGTGCCGGACGCCGACACGATCACCACGTCGCGACCGGCGAGTCGATGCTCCTCCATCAACGTGACCGCCTCGTCGTAGACGAGTGGGTCGACGATGTTGTGCAGGGTCTCGGCCACGATCTCGCGGACCGTCGCGACGTCCCATCCGGCACACAGCTGCGACATGAACTGCCGCATCTTCTCCATCTGGTCGTGGTCGGCGCCGCCGACCAGATAGACGAACTGGGCGTAGGCGGAGCGGAGCACAGCGCGGCGCGAGATCAGCCCTCCGGCCTGGAACGGCTTGGAGAACGCGAACGTGCTCGACTTGGCGATGATCGTCTTGTCGAGATCGAAGAAGGCCGCGGTGGGCGCCATGCCGGCAATCGTAGAGGTCCACCAATCGTCCACAGGCGGGCCTCGCCAGGGACTTGTCCACAGAGTTTGGCCTTGTGTGGTGGGACCTTCCGGCGTTCCGGGGATCGTCGTCGGCATGACTCCACCGCTCTTCGTCACCTCCGACCAGACCCTCCTCGAGGAGCTGTTGCGGCTGGCGGCCGCCGCCGGCGTGACGCCCGAGGTCGCGCCCGATCCGGCGACCGCCCTGCACTCCTGGGGTAGCGCACCTCTGGTGCTGGTCGGCACCGACCAGGCCGCGCCGATGGCGCGGATCGACCCCGGCCGGCGGCCCCGCCTGCACATCGTGTCCCTGGGGCCGGTTCCCGACCAGATGTTCCGGATCGCCGTCGCGATCGGTGCCGAGGCGGTCGACGAGCTGCCGCGCTCGGACACCTGGCTGGTCGAGACGCTCACCGACCTCGGCGACTCCGGCGCCCGGCGCGGTCTGGTGATCGGAGTCGTCGGCGGCTCGGGCGGTGCCGGCGCCACGACGCTCGCCTGCGCGCTGGGCCAGACCGCGGCCCGATCCGGCGACGCGGTCGTGATCGACTGCGACCCGCTCGGGCCTGGCATCGACCGGGTGCTCGGCCTGGAGACGCAGGACGGGTTCCGTTGGGACGCGCTGTGCCAGACCACCGGCCGGCTCAGTGCCCGGTCGCTGCGGGAGGCGCTGCCGCGCCGCGGGCCGCTGGGTGTCCTGTCCTGGTACGCCGGCGGGTCCGGCAGCCTCCAGGCCTTCGCCGTCCGCGAGGCGCTGTCGGCGGCCCGGCGCGGCCACGACGTCGTCGTGATCGACCTGCCGCGCAGCACGGACGCGCTGATCGACGAGGTGGCGGCGCGCTGCGACCTGCTGCTCGTCGTGGTGGTGCCGACGGTGGCCGGCACGGCGTCGGCCACCCGGCTGTGCGCCCGGTTCCCCAACCATCCCGGGCTGCGGCTGCTGGTCCGCGGTGACGGCCTGGACCCCCGGGAGATCGGGCGGGTGACCGGCGTCGGTGTGGTCGCCGCGATGGCCGACCAGCGCCGGCTGGCCGAGGCGATCGACCTCGGCCTCGGGCCGGTCCGCTCACCGCGCGGGCCGCTGGGCCGGGCGAGCGCCGCCGTGCTCGCGCTCGCATCCTCGCTCGAGGCCGCCGCGGCATGACCACGTCCGCGGGTGAGGTGCCCTCGGCACTGGTCGACGCCGTGCGCGACCGGTTGGCCAGCGATCCCGGCGAGCTGACACCGCACCGGGTGGCCCTGGCTCTGCGCGACGCCGGTCGTCCGGTCGGCGACGCCACAGTGCTCGCGGTCCACGAGGCGCTGCGACGCGACGTGGTCGGCGCTGGTCCGCTCGAGCCGCTGCTGCGGACGCCGGGGGTCACCGACGTCCTCGTCAACGGCGCCGCCGGCGTCTACCTCGACCGCGGCGACGGCCTCGAGCCGAGCGAGGTGGCCTTCCCGGACGAGGAGGCCGTGCGCCGGCTGGCGCAGCGGCTGGCCGGGCTCGGCGGGCGGCGGCTCGACGACGCCACGCCGTACGTCGACGTCCGGCTCGCCGACGGCACCCGGTTCCATGCCGTGCTGGCTCCGGTGGCCCGACCGGGCACCGTGATCTCGCTCCGGGTGCCCCGGCGGTCGGGCTTCTCCCTCGACGAGCTGGTCGCCTCCGGCACGGTCACCGCCGAGGTGGCCGCGTTGCTGCGCCGGATCGTCGAGGCGCGGCTGGCGTTCCTGGTCAGCGGCGGCACCGGTTCCGGCAAGACCACGCTGCTGGCCGCGCTGCTCGGTCTGGTGGGCGCGGACCGAGCGGCTGGTGCTGGTCGAGGACTCCTCCGAGCTCCGGCCGGACCACCCGCACGTCGTCGGTCTGGAGGCCAGGCCGCCCAACATCGAGGGCGCCGGCGAGATCACCCTGCGCACCCTGGTCCGGCAGGCGCTGCGGATGCGGCCCGACCGGCTGGTCGTCGGCGAGGTCCGCGGCGGCGAGGTCGTCGAGCTGCTGGCCGCGATGAACACCGGCCACGAGGGCGGGTGCGGCACCCTGCACGCCAACTCGGCACTGGACGTGCCGGCACGCGTCGAGGCGCTGGCCCTGGCGGCGGGGCTCGATCGGGCGGCGGCGCACAGCCAGTTCGCGTCGGCGGTCCACGTGGTCCTGCACCTGACCCGCGGGCCCGACGGGCGGCGCCGGCTGGCGCAGGTGGCAGTCCCGGAGCGGAGCGAGACGGGTCTGGTGACCATGGCGTGCGCGGTCGCGGTGGACGCCGCCGGCGCCGTACGCCCCGGGCCTGCGGCGTCGGTCCTGGCCCGGATGCTCGATGACCGGGAGGCGGGGTGACCGCCCTCGCCGTGGCGCTGTGCGGTGGCCGCGATGCTGGTGGTGATGCCGGCCCCGCCGCGGCTGCCGACGCGGTGGGTCGCCGAGCCACCCCGGTGGCTGGTCGCTCCGGTGCTGGGCTCGATCGTGGCGGTGGCGTTGGCGGGCGGTTCGGCCCGATGGGTGTTCCTGGTCGCGCTGGCCACCGCGACCTCCTGGGTGGTGGCGCGCCTGGTCCGGCAACGGGTGCGCCGCCGCGAGGCCCGGGCCACCACGGCGCGGGTGCTCGAAGGATGCGAGCTGCTCGCCGCGGAGCTCGGCACCGGCCGGCCACCCGGTCCCGCGCTCGAGCGCGCCGCGGTCGACTGGCCGCACCTCGCCGGGGTGGCCGAGGCGTTCCGGGTCGGGTCCGACGTTCCCGCTGCGCTACGGGCCGCGGCGACTCTCCCCGGAGCGGGCGACCTGCGGATCGTGGCGGCGGCCTGGCAGGTCGCGCATCGGACCGGCCAGGGGCTCAGCGACGCGATCGACCGGGTGGCCCGCGACCTCCGCGGTGCGCAGGCGACCCGGCGGATCGTCGACGGTGAGCTGGCGTCGGCCCGGGCCACCGCCCGCCTGGTCGCCGGGCTGCCGGTCCTGGCGCTGCTGATGGGGTCCGGTGCCGGCGGCGACCCATGGGGCTTCCTGCTCCGGCATCCGGTCGGGCTCGCGTGTCTGGCCGCGGGTCTGGCGTTCGGGCTCGCCGGCCTGTGGTGGATCGAAGCCATCGCCCGCGACGTCGACCGCGCCCGGTGAACGCCGCGGTGGCGGCATGGCTGCCCGCCCTCGCCGCCGGTACGGCGGTCGCGCTGCTCGCTCCGCCCCGGCCCCGGCTCCGTGGCGCCGCCGTGCCGGAGGTGTCGACGGTCCCGACGGTCCGGCCGAGCTGGTTGATGCGACACCGCCTGCTGTGGTCGGCCCTGGCGGGCGCCGGCGCCTCGGTCTTCGTCGGCGGTGGCCCCGGACTGGTCGCCGCCGCGGTCGCCGGTGTCGCGACCTGGGTGTTCATCGGCCGGGCCGAGCCGCCCGAGGAGCGTCGGCGGCGGGAGGCGGTGCGCCGCGACCTGCCGCACGTGGTCACCCTGCTCGGCTCGGCGCTCTCGGGTGGCGCGGCGCCGGGTGCGGCGGTGACCCTGGTGTGCCAGGCGCTGCCCGGCCCGGCGGCCGCCCGGCTGGAACCCCTCGCCGCGCGCCTCGCCCTCGGTGCCGACCCCGCTCAGGTCTGGGAGACCCTCACCCACGACCCCGACCTGGGACCGCTCGGCCGGTGCCTGGCCCGGGCGCACGCGAGCGGCACTCCCGTGGTCGCGGCCGTGGAGCGACTGGCCGACGATCTCGCGAGCCGGGCCCGGGCCGAGGTGGAGGATCGGGCGCGGGCGGTGGGCGTGAAGGCGGCGGTTCCGCTGGGCCTGTGCCTGCTGCCGGCGTTCGTGCTGATCGGCATCGTCCCGCTGGTGGCCGGCCTGCTCGGCGAGCTCTCCTTCCTCTAGCTCGGCGACGGGCCAGAAACCGTCCACCGGCGCCGCTGTGACACCGCTTTCCACAGCCCCGGACCGCCGGGTTCGCGCACGGCGGGCGGCGGCCGGAGAGTCGGAGCGGCGGGCCGCAACCGGCGGCCCCGGACGAGGAGGACTCCCTTGCAGATCACCCGCGACGACCGTGGCATCACCACCGCCGAGTACGCCGTCGGCACGGCCGCCGGCGCCGGACTGGCCGGCCTGCTCTACAAGCTGCTCACCGGCGGCTTCGGCGACCGGCTGCTGAAGACCCTGTTCGACCACGTGCTCGGCCTGCTCGGCATCGGATGAACCACCGCACCTCGGACCGGGGCGCCGTCACCGCCGAGCTGGCGATGGGGCTGCCGCTGCTGCTCGCCGTGACCGTGGGCCTGGTCTGGCTGCTGTCGGTCGGGGCCGCCCAGATCCGCACCGTCGACGCCGCCCGGGAGACCGCGCGCGCCGTGGCCCGCGGCGACGACGTCGGTGCGGCGGTCGCCCGGGGGCGACGGGTGGCGCCGGACGGCGCCGAGGTGTCGGTCAGCCGCGGCGGCGGTCAGGTGGTGGCGACCAGCAGCGCCACGGTCGAGGGCCCGGGCGGGCTGTTCGGGTTCCTGCCTGGCGTCACCGTGCGGGCCGAGGCCGTGGCCGCCGACGAGGAGTCGGAGTGAGGCCGGGCGCGACGAGCGCGGCGCGGCCACCGTCCTGGTGCTCGCGTTCCTCGGCCTGCTGCTGTTCGTCGGCGCCGCCCTCGGAGTGGTGGGCGCGATGGTGCGCGCCCACCGCTCCGCGCAGTCCGCGGCCGACCTGGCGGCCCTGGCCGGCGGCGGCTGCTCTCGCCCGGGGGGAGGACCCGTGCGCGGCGGCGGCCTCGGTCGCCGCCGCCAACGGAGCCTCGGTCGTGGCCTGCACGCCGGACGGAGCCGACGTACGGGTGACCGCCGAGGTGGGCGGGCCACGGTGGCTCGGGCAGTCCGCCGACCTCACCGCGGAGGCGCGGGCCGGGCCGGCCCGCTAGAAGGGCTCATGACGACACTTCAGCCCGGGTCTCGATCTCGCCGTGCCGGGCCAGGCTCACCGCGCCGGCGACCGAGAGGGTGAACCCCACGACGGCGACCCAGCCCCAGCCCGGACGGGCGTGGTCGCCGAGGAGGAGCAGGCCGACGAGAGCGGGGGCGACGGTCTCGCCGACCACCAGGGGCGCGGTCGCCTGGGTGACGCTGCCGCGCTGCAGCGCGATCGAGTAGGTCAGCATGGCCAGCACGCCGGCCACGACGAGGGCGTACGTCGCCGGGCTGGTGAGCAGCGTGCCGACCTCGCCGCCGATCCGGTCGGGCGACAGATCGCCCGGCAGCATCCGCGACGCGACGGCGGTGGCGCCGTACGCCAGTCCGGCGATGGAGCCGAGGGCGGCGGCGCCGCGGTCGCCGGGCAGCCGGGCGAGGGGAACGGCCGCCACCCCGAGCAGCACCGCGGCGACGAGCACGCCCCAGCCCTCGGCCCGGCTCACGTCGACCGTGCGGTCCTCGGCCGCCGAGGCAGCGACGAGTGCCAGGCCCAGCACCACGATCCCGAGGCCGATCCGGTCCCGTCGGGTGAGCGGCATCTTCAGGAAGATCGCGCCCAGCACTGCCGTGACGGCGAGGAAGCTGGCCACGACCGCCTGCACCACGAACAGGGGCAGGGTGCGGACCGCCGCGAGTGACAGCACGAAGCCCAGGCCGTCGAGACCGATGCCCACGAGGATACTTCCACGACCGCAGCAGCCGGACGAGCAGCCGGGGGTCGAGCCCCTCGACCGAGTGCGTGCTGCGCGCGGCGACCGCCTGGAGGACGGAGCCGACGCCGTAGCAGAGGGCGGCGGCGAACGCCGCCGCCAGTCCCAACAGCATCCGACGACGCTAACGGAACCGGACCTGAGGCGGCCTCGGTCCGGCAGACTGGTCGCCGTGCGGAGCAACCGTCGACTCGAACGTCGGCACTCCGTCGCGGACGTCGTGGACGGCTGCTTCTTCGCGTTCTCGGGTGCGGCAGCGATCTGGCTGGCCTACCTCCTGGTCCGCGACGGTGTGCGGGCCGGCTGGCCCTCCCTGCTGCTCCTGGTGTTCTGGGTGTTCTTCACCTACCTCGTGCTGCCGCGGCTGCACCGGATCCTCACCGAGATCTACGTGCCGGGCTACTTCATCGGTCGCACCCGCACCAGCGACGGCCTGCTCGGCGACCCGGTCAACCTGGCCCTGCACGGCGGCGAGGGCCAGGTGCACCGTGCCCTCGAGACAGCCGGCTGGATCCGGGCCGACGACCTCGACTTCAGCGCCGGACGACGGATCGCGCTGAGCGTCGCGGGTCGTCGCAGCTACCCCGAGGCACCGGTCAGCCCGCTGCACCTGTTCGACCGCCAGCAGGACTTCGCCTACCAGCAGGAGGTCGAGGGCAACCCGTCCCGCCGCCACCATGTGCGGTTCTGGCGCTGCCCGGAGGGCTGGCTGCTCCCCGGCGGGTTCGCGGCGGACTGGCTGGCCGCGGCGACCTTCGACAAGAAGGTCGGGCTCTCCCTGTTCACCCTCCAGATCACGCACAAGATCGAGGAGAACACCGACGTCGAGCGCGACTTCCTCGTGCAGAGCATCACCGGCGCGGTCCCCGAGGTCGGCGTCGAGGTGATCGAGAACTTCTCGTCGGGCTACCACGCGCGCAACGGCGGTGGCGACCGCATCCGGACCGACGGCAACCTGCCGATCCTCGACCTGCGCGGCGTCCCCACCACACCGATCGAGCAGCCGGCTGCGCCGACGGACAGCCGTGACCGGCGCCCCGCGTCCACCACGACGGGGTCGGCGCTCACGCTGCTCCGGGCGCTCGCGTACGTCGTCCTCGCCGCCCTCGCCCTGGCCTCGGCCGACGGGACCGGCATCCTCGAGGGCACCGGGCGTGGACCGCGACCAGCTCGAGGTGTTCGCCTACTCGGTGGCCGCAGTCGGCATTGCCGCGGCCGTGTTCGACGCCGTACTCGCTCTGACGGTGTTCCGCGGGAGCAACTGGGGGCGGCTGTTGCTGATGGGCGCGTGCACCGTCACGGCCGCCACCGCGTTCGCCGCGACGGTCGGTAGTGACGGTCGGCCCGTGGGCTACGCCAGCCTGCCGACCCTCAGCGCCAGCATCCTGGTCCTCCTCGCCCTGTCGAGCCGCTCGGCCCGCCAGTACGCCACCCGAACCCGGGTCTAGAGCGCCCGATGACCGGCACCGGGCCTCGCGACCCGCGAGCCGTCGCACTCCTCCTGGCCGGCTCCGTGGCAGCGCTGCTCTACGCGAACTTCGTCCTGGACTGGGTGCTGCGCGGCTTCGAGGGGATGGACGACGTGGTGAGCGAGCTCGAGGCCACCGGCCAGCCGCACGCCGTCCTGCTGCGGGTCACCGACGTGGTCTGCGCCGTCCTCGTCGTCGCGCTGCTGCCGTGGGTCCGTGCCGGGCTGCCGCGAGGCCCCTGGCGGGAGGTCGTCGTGTGGGCAACGGTCCTCTTCGCGATCGGCGCCTCGGTCGCGGCGTTCGTCCCCACGCCGTGCGGCCCCGACGCCGCCTGCACCGCAGCGAGCGTCCAGACGCAGCTGCGGGTCCACGACCTCAGCAGCATCGCCTCCGACACCGTGTTGTACGTCGGCGTGGCCGCGGCCTGGCTCGCGACGCGAAGGACCGGACCGGCCTGGTTCCGGCGCACGGCGTTCTGGCTGTTCTGGGGCGGCGGGGTGCTGTCCAGCGTCGTCTTCAGGTACGTCGACAGCAGCGGGGAGCCGGACTGGGCGGTGGGCGCCGCCCAGCGTGTGCACATCCTCTGCATCAGCGCCTGGATCGTTGCCCTCGCGGTGTACGCCGCCACCGTCGGCCTCCGCGCTCGCTCGCAGCCGGTCCAGGCCAGCGGTCAGGACTCCTGAACTTCGGTAGTTTTCCTGCCAGACACTCGAGAGGCGGTGCGGCCCATGGAGGACCGGTGGCCCGACCGCTTCGCTGCCGCGACGTTCGGGTTCGCCACCTTCGTGTTCGTCCTCGCGCTCGTGCCGCCGTGGCACAGCTACTTCGACCGCACGAACGATGCCGTCTCCCTGCTGACGATCCCCATCGTGCCGAGCCTGATCTACGCCGCGCTCCTGTTCGTTCTGGGCGTGGCACTTCGCCGCAGGCTGCGGGCGGCCTGGTGGGTGCTGGTGATCTGGTGGCTGGTGATCCCCGAGATCAGCCGGCTGATCACCATCGCCGAGGGCGAGCACGTCGTGCTCGCGGCGATCGGGTTCGTGCTCGTCGCGGCCGTCATCGTGCTCGCCGTGCGGGTCCGTGCCCAGTTCGTCGCGCGCCGGGTCTCCGGCAGCCTCCGCACGGCCCTGGCGGTCTTCCTCGTGGGTGGAGCCGTGGTTCTCCTGGGAGGCGCTGCGCTCGTCAGCGCCTTCGGCGAGTCGCCCGACTTCGGCTCGTCCGCAGCGTTCGTGTTCGACGCGATGCTCGCAGACATCGGCCGGTTCACCGACGGCCCGGAGGTGCACTCGCCCTGGTGGGTGCGACTGGTCATCGGCCTGGCCGGCACGGTTGTCGTGCTCACGGCCGCCACGCTGCTGTTCCGGGCGCCTCGCGACTCCCGCCGGCTCGACGTCACCGGAGAGGCGTACGTCCGCGCCATGCTCCGCGACCACGGTGACTACGACTCGCTGGGCTACTTCGCCACCCGCCGCGACAAGTCGGTGGTGTGGGACAGCGGCGAGGCGGCCACGGCGCGCTCGGGCGTCTCCTACCGGGTGATCGGCTCGGTCAGCCTGGCCAGCGGCAACCCGGTCGGCGAACCGGAGTTCTGGCCGGAGGCGATCGCGCGCTGGCGCGATGAGGCCCGCGGCAACGGCTGGTCCCTGGCCGTGATGGGCGCCGGACACGACGGAGCGACGGCGTACGCGGAGGCCGGCCTCACGATGCTCGACATCGGGGACGAGGCGATCGTCGACATGGGCGAGTTCTCGCTCAACGGTCCCGGCATGAAGGCCGTGCGCCAGTCGGTCTCCCGCCTGCAGCGGCGCGGGTACACCACGCAGGTGGTCCGCCACGCCACCCTCACCGAGGACGACTTCGCGGAGCTCAGCACCGCGGCCGGACAGTGGCGCGGCGACGGCGGCGACGAGCGCGGCTTCTCGATGGCGCTCGGTCGGCTCGGTGACCCCCTCGATGGTGCGTGCGTCCTGGTCGCGGCCCGGGACGGTGACGAGCGGCTGCGCGGGTTCCTGAGCTTCGTCCCCTGGGGTCGCACGGGCCTGTCCCTCGACCTGATGCGGCGCGACCCGACCGCCGACAACGGTCTCGTCGAGCTGATGGTCGCGAGCCTGGCCGCCCAGGCACCGACGTTCGGCATCGGCCCGGTCTCGCTCAACTTCGCCATGTTCCGCGAGGCCTTCGAGCGCGGCGCCGAGATCGGTGCCGGGCCGGTGGCCCGGCTGTGGCGCCAGGCCCTGCTGCTGGCGAGCAGGAACTGGCAGCTGGAGTCGCTCTACCGGTCCAACGCGAAGTACCTGCCCGAGTGGCAGCCGCGCTACATGGGCTTCGAGTACGCCTCCGACCTGCCGCGAGTCGGCACCGCCGCCGGCAGCGCGGAGGGCTTCCTGACCGCGCCGTCCATCTCGATGCTCCAGCGCAAGGGCGGCGCCGGCGAGACCCTCGACACCGGCGGGCCCGAGCATGCGGCCGCCGTCCTCGCGCTGATGCCACCGGCCCGCGACATCGTCGCTGAAGCCCTGTCCACCGAGCACCTGCCCGACCAGATGCGGGTACGCCGGCGCAAGCTCGACCGGCTGCGCGCCGACGGCATCGATCCCTACCCCGTGACGACGCCGCGCACCCACACGCTCGCGCAGGTGCGCGAGGAGGTGGGCGACCTGCCGCCGGACTCCGAGACCGGGCTCTGGGTCTCGGTCGTCGGCCGGGTGCTGCTCAAGCGCGACATGGGCGGGCTCGGGTTCGCTGAGCTGCGCGACGGCAGCGGCGACCTGCAGGTGATGGTCGCGCGCGAACACCTCGGCGCGGAGGGCCTCTCCTTCTGGGAGAACGACATCGACCTCGGCGACCACGTGGGCGTGACCGGCGAGGTGATCACGACGCACAAGGGCGAGCTGAGCGTCCGCGCCGAGTCCGTCCGGCTGACCAGCAAGTCACTGCGGCCCCTGCCCGACAAGCACCTGGGCCTGACCGATCCCGACGCGCGCGTCCGGCTGCGGTACGTCGACCTGATCGTGCGCCCGGACGCGCGCACCATGGCGTACCAGCGTGCGGCTGTCGTGCGCAGCGTGCGCGACTCGTTGCACGCCCGGGGCTTCACCGAGGTCGAGACGCCGATCCTCCAGACCATCCACGGCGGCGCCAACGCGCGCCCCTTCGAGACCCACATCAACGCCTACGACATGGACCTCTACCTGCGCATCGCCACGGAGCTGCACCTCAAGCGGCTGCTGGTCGGAGGGATGGAGAAGGTCTTCGAGCTCGGACGCCAGTTCCGCAACGAGGGCGTGGACTTCAAGCACAACCCGGAGTTCACCTCGCTCGAGGTCTACGAGACCTACGGCGACTACGACACGATGCGGGTGCTGACCCAGGAGCTCATCCAGGAGGCCGCCGTGGCCATCTACGGCGAGCCGGTCGCCCGGCGTACCGACACCGACGGGCGGACGATCGAGTACGACCTGTCGGGCCAGTGGCCGGTGAAGACCATCTGCGAGGCGGTCTCCGAGGCGCTCGGCGAGGAGGTCACCGCCGACACCCCACTGCCCGAGCTGGTGCGCCACGCCGAGGGGATCGGGCTCGAGCTCGACCTCGACCCGTCGTGGGGCTTCGTGCTCGAGGAGATCTACGGCGAGCTCTGCGAGGGCCAGACCACGACGCCGGTGTTCTACACCGACTTCCCGAAGGAGAACGCGCCGCTCACCCGGCCGAACCGCGACGACCCGCGCCTCGCCGAGAAGTGGGACCTCGTCATCTTCGGCGCCGAGCAGGGGACGGCGTACTCCGAGCTCGTGGACCCCGTCGACCAGCGCGAGCGGCTGGTGTCGCAGTCGCTGCTCGCGGCGGCCGGCGACGCCGAGGCGATGCAGGTCGACGAGGACTTCCTCGCGGCCCTCGAGTACGGCATGCCGCCCACCGGCGGCATGGGCCTCGGCGTGGACCGGCTGGTCATGAACCTCACCGGGCTCAGCATCCGCGACACCATCTTGTTCCCGCTGGTGAAGCCCACCCGCTGAGCGCATCATGAGCGGCCCATGAGTGACACCACGGTGAGGGACGCGGTCCCCAAGGTCTCCGTCCTCACCCTGGCCGCGATGGTCGTCGGCTCCATGGTCGGCGGCGGTGTCTTCACCCTCCCGGCGAGCTTCGGGTCGGCCACCGGCGTCCTCGGTGCCCTGATCGCCTGGACGATCGCCGGCCTCGGCATGCTGATGCTCGCGTTCGTCTTCCAGTCGCTCGCGGTCCGGCGCCCCGACCTCGACAGCGGCATCTACATCTACGCCCAGGCAGGCTTCGGCAACTACTGCGGGTTCAACGCCGCCTGGGGCTACTGGGCCAGCAACGTGGTGGGCAACGTCTTCTTCATGGTGTTCGCGATGGCGAGCATCGGCGAGTTCGTGCCCGGCCTCGGCCAGGGCAACACCGTGCTCGCCGTCCTGATCGCCTCGGCGGGGGTGTGGACCTTCCACGTGCTGATCGCACGCGGGATCCGGCAGGCGGCGGCCCTCAACCGCATCGTCACGATTGCCAAGCTGGTCCCGATCGTGGTGTTCGTGGTGATCGTGGCCGTCGCCTTCGACGCCGGTGTCTTCGCCGACAACTTCTGGGGAGGCGACGACCACAGCATCGGATCGATCTTCGACCAGGTGACCGACACCATGCTGGTCACCACGTTCGTGTTCCTCGGGATCGAGGGCGCCAGCGTGTACTCGCGGCTGGCCCGACGTCGCGAGGACGTCGGGCGCGCGACCCTGCTCGGGTTCACCAGCACACTCGCGCTGTTCGCGTCGGTCACCCTCGTCTCGTACGGCGTCCTCCCGCAGCGCGACCTCGCGAAGGCGGACCAACCCTCGATGGGCGTGGTCCTGGAGTCGGTGGTCGGCGAGTGGGGCGAGACGTTCATCAACATCGGCGTCATCATCTCCGTGCTCGGCGCCTACCTCGCCTGGACCCTGCTCAACGCCGAGGTGATGTACATGCCGGCGCGGACGGACGTGATGCCGCGCGTGCTGGCCCGCGAGAGCAGCAACGGGACGCCGATCGCCGCCCTCGTGACCACCAACCTGTCGGTGCAGGCGTTCCTGCTCCTGGTGCTCGTCGTCGACGACGCCCTCGACTTCATGCTGAAGCTGGACACCGCCCTGACCCTGGTGCCCTACCTGCTGGCGGCCGGGTACGCCGCCAAGCTGGCGGTCACCCGCGAGACCTATACCGCTGAGGAGGAGCCCGAGCGGCGCAAGCAGCTGCTCGTGGCGGCGCTGGCCATCGTCTACTCCGGCTACCTGCTGTACGCCGCCGGCCCGGAGTTCCTCCTGCTCGGTTGCCTGATCTACGCCCCCGGCACGGTCCTGTACGTCGTGGCCCGCCGGGAGCACCAGGCCCGCGTCTTCCGCCCCGCCGAGGCCGTCGCGTGCGCGCTGCTGTGCGCGCTCGCCGTGCTCGCCGTCGTGCTGCTGGCGAGAGGTGCCTTCGACCTGTTGTAGGAGGCGGTCAGAGGCGCTACGTGCCGGTCCTCGTCTGGATCCTTGCGGCGGTCGGCCTCGACCCGGTCCAGCTTCTCGGAGAGCTCCTGGAGCCGGTTGTCCTCGCGGCGCTGCCGCATCGACCGGCGGGCCCCGAACTTGCCGATCGAGAAGCCCCACAGGATCGCGACGGTCGGCGGCGACGCCGAGGATGAACAGCGTGACCGCGCCGACCTCGATGCCGGCGATCTCGATGTGGCCTCCGGTCACCTCGGCGGTGAAGACGGCCGCGACGATCACCGCGGCGCCGGCGACCACGAGGAGCAGGCCCAAGATGAACATGGCCGCAGGCTACTCCTGATGAGGCTCGGCGTACCCGAGCAAGACGTCGAGCAGCCGGGCGGCGCCGACCTTGTCGAGGGGGTGGTTCTGGTTGCCGCACTTGGGCGACTGGATGCACGAGGGGCAGCCCTCGGCGCACTCGCAGGACCGGATCGCCTCGCGGGTCGCGGTCAGCCACTCGAGCGCGGCCCGGTAGCCCCGCTCGGCGAACCCGGCGCCGCCGGGGTGCCCGTCGTGGACGAAGACCGTGAGCCGGCCGGTGTCGGCGTGCCGGGCGGTCGAGACCCCGCCGATGTCCCAGCGGTCACAGGTCGCGAAGAGCGGCAGCAGCCCGATCGCGCAGTGCTCGGCGGCGTGCGCCGCGCCCGGCAGCACCTCCGCGGCCAGACCTGCCTCGGTCAGCGCGTCGTCCGGGACCGTCCACCAGACCGCGGTGGTGCGCAGCGTGCGGACCGGCAGGTCCAGTGGCTCCTCGGCGATCACCTCGCCGCTGGGCTGGCGGCGCTTGAGGAACGAGACGACCTGGTGGGAGACGTCGACCTCGCCGCACGAGAGTCGACACTCGCCCCACATCCGATGGATGCGCTCCTGCACGACCGTGATGTCGGTGATCTCGCGCGCCGACGTGGAGTAGTCGGGATCGGCCCGGGCGATCACGGCCACGTGGTCGTCGAGGTCGAGCGACTCGACCAGGTAGGTCTCGCCCCGGTGGACGTAGACCGCGCCGCGGTGCGCGCTGCTGTGGGCCCGGCCGCCGTCGACGGTGCCGACCACCCGGCCGGTCTCGGACTCGACGAGCTGGACCTGGGCGCCACCGGTGGAGCGGATGTCGGCGAGGTCTGCCGCTCGGCGGCGGTCGGTCCAGTACCAGCCCGAGGGGCGGCGACGCAGCAGCCCGGCGTCGGTCAGCGCGTCGACGACTTCGCGCGCGTCGGGTCCGAAGAGGTCGAGCTCCGCGGTGGTCAACGGCCGCTCCTGCGCGGCCGCGCACAGGTGCGGGCCGAGCACGTAGGGGTTGCCCGGGTCGAACACGGTGGCCTCGACCGGGCGCCCCAGCAAGGCCTCGGGATGGTGCACGAGATAGGTGTCCAGCGGGTCGTCGCGGGCGATCAGCACCCCGGCGGCGTCCTGTGCGCCGCGCCCCGCCCGGCCGAGCTGCTGCCACATCGCGGCGCGGGTGCCGGGGAACCCGGCCATCAGGACCGCATCGAGCCCGGACACGTCGATGCCGAGCTCGAGGGCGTTGGTGGCGGCCAGCCCGAGCAGGTCGCCGCGGCGCAGCGCCTGCTCCAGCTCGCGGCGTTCCTCGGGCAGGTAGCCGCCGCGATAGGCCGCGACCCGGTCCGGCAGCGACGGGTCGACGTCGGCCAGCGCGGCGGCCGCGCTGAGGGCGACCTGCTCGACCCCGCGCCGCGAGCGCACGAAGGCCAGCGTGTGCACCCCCTCGGCGACCAGGTCGGCGAGCAGGTCGGCGGTCTCGGAGGAGGCGGCCCGGCGCACCGGCGCGCCGTTCTCACCGACGTACGACGTGAGCGGCGGCTCCCACAGCGCCAGCGACACCTCGCCGCGGGGCGCGCCGTCGCCGGTCACCGGCAGCACCTCGAGGCCGGTCAGCCGGCCGGCCGCGACCTCGGGCTCTGCGACGGTCGCCGAGGCGAGCACGAAGGTCGGGTGGGCGCCGTAGGCCGCGCAGATCCGGCGCAGCCGGCGGAGCACGTGCGAGACGTGCGCGCCGAAGACACCGCGGTAGTGGTGGCACTCGTCGATCACGACGTAGCGCAACGTGCGCAGGAACGCGGCCCAGCGCACGTGGCCGGGCAGGATCGAGCGGTGCAGCATGTCGGGGTTGGTGAGCACGTAGTCGGCGTGGTCGCGCACCCAGTCGCGCTGGTCGAGCGGGCTGTCACCGTCGTAGGTGCCGGCGCGGAGGTCCACTCCCAGACCGACCAGCGAGGCGAGCTGGTCCTGGGCGAGCGCCTTGGTGGGCGCGACGTAGAGGACGGTGGCGCCGCGCTGCCCGCGCGGCCCGCGGCCCTCCTCGATCGCGGTGAGCGCCGGCAGCTGGTAGGCCAGCGACTTGCCGGACGCGGTGCCGGTGGCGACCACGACGTGGGTGCCGGAGTGAGCGGCGTCGGCCGCCGCGGCCTGGTGCCACCACAGCCTGGTCACGCCCCGCGCGGCGAGCGCCGCGACCACGCGCGGCGACGACCAGTCCGGCCACTCGGCGTACTGCGCCGGCCGTCGAGGAAGCACCTCCAGGTGGGTCAGCCGGTCCTCGCGACCGGGCACCGAGGCCAGCCGACGCACCGCGCCGGCGACCCGGGATCCCGGCTGCTGGGCCACCTGCGTCACGCTCCTCATTGTGGCCTTCATCTGGCCCCGATGATGGCCGGGACCGCCGACGTTGAACCTTTCGGAGATGGTTCACGTCTTTACTTCTTGTGCACTGTGTGGTGCGGCGTGGTTACATATTCCAGGCCGGGTGTCGGGGTGGACTGTGCGCTTTCCGGCGATCCGGGCATCGTCAGCAAGCCTTTCCAGGAGAGAGCACGTGGACCTGACTCTTGAGACGCGCGATATCGATGGGCGCACCATCGTGTCGGTCGGCGGCGAGATCGACGTCTACACCGCTCCCAAGCTGCGGGACAAAATCACCGAGCTCGTGGGCGGCGGCACCTATCACCTGGTGATCGACATGGCCGGTGTCGAGTTCCTCGACTCCACCGGACTCGGCGTCCTCGTCGGCGGGCTGAAGAAGGTCCGTGCCCACGACGGATCGCTCGAGCTGGTCTGCAACCAGGACCGACTCCTGAAGATCTTCCGGATCACCGGGTTGGCGAAGGTCTTCGTCATCCACGAGTCCACCGACGCCGCTTTCGCCTGACCGGTCCGGGCGACCACGGTCGCCGCGTGACCCGACTCACACCTCCTGTGTCACGCACGTCACGCCGTGCGTAGACTGCGCGCGTTCCATGACCTGAGCCGTGCCCAAAACGTAGGCCGGTTCTCCCTTGAACTCGCAGGAGGAAGCACATGACCGGGATTTATCCCGCTGTCGTGGAAGTCTCCGGCGGCAACCTCGTTCTGGTCATCGTCGTCGCACTGATCGCGCTGGGCGCGCTCGCGATGGGTCTGATGTTCCGCCAGGAGGTCCTTGCTGCCGGTGAAGGCACCGACAACATGAAGAACATCGCCCAAGCGGTGCAGGAGGGCGCCAACGCCTATCTCACCCGGCAGTTCCGCACCCTTGCCGTCTTCGCGGCGATCGCGTTCGTGGCCCTCCTGGCACTGCCGGCCGACGACGCCTGGGTGCGCATCGGCCGCTCGCTGTTCTTCCTCGCCGGTGCCGGCTTCTCGGGCGCCGTGGGCTACCTGGGCATGGGCCTCGCCGTCCGCGCCAACCTCCGCGTGGCCGCTGCGGCCAACGAAGAGGGCCGCGACCCGGCGATGAACATCGGCTTCCGCACCGGCGCCACGGTCGGCATGCTGACCGTCGGCCTGGGCCTGCTCGGCGCCAGCGTCGTCGTGCTGCTGTTCCAGGACCACGCGCCCGACGTGCTCGAGGGCTTCGGCTTCGGCGCCGCGCTGCTCGCGATGTTCATGCGTGTCGGCGGCGGCATCTTCACCAAGGCGGCCGACGTCGGCGCCGACCTGGTGGGCAAGGTCGAGCAGAACATCCCCGAGGACGACCCGCGCAACGCCGCGACCATCGCCGACAACGTCGGCGACAACGTCGGTGACTGCGCCGGTATGGCGGCCGACCTGTTCGAGTCGTACGCCGTGACCCTGGTCGCGGCGCTGATCCTCGGCTCGCAGGCCTTCGGTGACGCCGGCCTGGTCTTCCCGCTGCTGGTCCCGGCCATCGGCGCGCTGACCGCGGTCGCCGGTGTCTACCTCACCAAGCCGCGCGCCGGCGAGAGCGGTCTGACCACGATCAACCGGGCGTTCTACATCTCCGCTGCCATGGGTGCGGTCGGGAGCATCATCCTGGCGTTCGTCTACCTGCCCTCGGAGTGGAGCGATCTCGACAGCGCCGGAGGCGGCATCGGAGACGTGCTCGCCACCAACGTGCCCGACCTCGGACCGGCGGCCTTCGCGGCCGGTGCCGTCGTCATCGGCATCGTGCTGGCCTGCGCGATCCTGGCGCTGACCGGCTACTTCACCGGCACCGAGCACAAGCCGGTCAAGGACGTCGGCCAGACCTCCCTGACCGGTCCCGCGACCGTCATCCTGTCCGGTCTCGCCGTCGGCTTCGAGTCGGCGGTCTACACGGCGATCGTGATCGGCGCGGCCGTCTTCGGTGCGGCGCTGCTCGCCGGGGCGGGCGGCATCTATGCCCTGTTCGCGGTCGCTCTGGCGGGCTGCGGTCTGCTCACGACCGTCGGCGTGATCGTGGCGATGGACACCTTCGGCCCGGTCTCCGACAACGCGCAGGGCATCGCGGAGATGTCCGGCGACGTCAGCCCCGAGGGCGCGCAGATCCTGACCGAGCTCGACGCCGTGGGCAACACGACCAAGGCGATCACCAAGGGCATCGCGATCGCGACCGCGGTGCTGGCCGCGAGCGCGCTGTTCGCGTCGTACGTCACCTCGGCGTTCGAGAAGCTCGGGGAGTCGGGCGCCAGCGCCACCGACGCGGCCGACGTCTTCGGCGGGTTCCTGGTGTTCGACGCCAAGCTGATCGTGGGTGCCCTGCTGGGTGCCGCCGCGGTGTTCCTCTTCTCCGGTCTGGCGATCAACGCCGTCGGCCGGGCGGCGGGCGCGGTCGTGTTCGAGGTACGCCGGCAGTTCCGCGAGATCCCCGGGATCATGGAGGGCACCGGCCGTCCGGAGTACGGCAAGGTCGTCGACATCGTCACCAAGGACTCGCTGCGCGAGCTGGCGACGCCCGGCATCCTGGCCATCCTGGCGCCGATCGCGGTCGGCTTCGGGCTCGGCGTGGGACCGCTCGCCGGCTTCCTGGTCGGCGCGATCGCCACCGGCACCCTGATGGCGGTGTTCCTGGCCAACTCGGGCGGCGCCTGGGACAACGCCAAGAAGCTGGTCGAGGACGGCAACCACGGTGGCAAGGGCTCCCTTGCGCACGAGGCGACGATCATCGGTGACACCGTGGGTGACCCGTTCAAGGACACCGCCGGCCCGGCGATCAACCCGCTGCTCAAGGTGATGAACCTGGTCTCGCTCCTGATCGTCCCCGCGGTCGTCGCGCTGTCGTACGGCGACGACGAGAACGACGTGGTCCGGATCCTGATCGCGGTGGCTGCCGCTCTGATCATCGCGGGCGCCGTCTACATCTCCAAGCAGCGGTCGGTGGTGATCGGCGGCGACGACGCCGGCACCCCTGCCTCGCCGCCGGCCCCCGGGGCCTCGGACCCGACGCCGACCGAGCCGGTCGACTCGTC
This sequence comes from uncultured Actinomycetota bacterium, assembly GCA_963813615.1. GTDB lineage: Bacteria > Actinomycetota > Actinomycetes > Propionibacteriales > Nocardioidaceae > Nocardioides. Next base: position 289,006 of record CAWFAE010000003.1, on the reverse strand, counting down.
GTCCACCTCGTAGCACCGTAGAGAACGCTGGCCCGTCGCTCACCGAGCGACGGGCCAGCGCCTTGGAACACGTCGAATCGGGGGTTGTGGTGCCTCGAATCGGCACATGTGGCGGGTCGAGTCGGGCGTCATGGTGGAGCGGGCTCAACCACAACTCACTACTCACACGACCACGACTCCCGATTCGGGCAACCACAAGTCACGATTCGACGGGTCGGGGGCGCCACTACGCTCGCCGCGTGACCAGCGACCTCCCCGCCCGGCTCCGCGAGGCACTGGTCACCTCCGGGTTCACCTACGCGGCGGTCGCCGACCTGCTCGGGCCCCGGGCGCACGAGGCTCTCGGCCGCAACGAGACCACCCCGGCCCTCCGTCGTACGACGGGCGGGTCACCGCTGGAGACGCTCATCCGCCTGTTCCTGCTGCAGCGACCGGTGCCGTTGGACGCCGCCGAGCGGGCGCTTCCGGGCCTGGTGGACCGGATGGCCGCGGAGGGGATCCTGGAGCGCAGCGTGGGCGAGGTCGCGGCACGTCTCGACTGCCGGCCGTACGCCGCGGACGACACCGAGCTCTGGGTGGTCAGCGACCTCACGCCCGGCCTCGACGGCGGGCCGCAGCTGGTCGGGCCCGACCACGTGCTCGGCATCAGCGCGGCCTCGACCTCGCTCGCCCAGCTCACGATCCGTGAGCCGGTCGGCGCCGCGCTCGACCTCGGCACCGGCTGCGGGGTGCAGGCGCTGCACCTGGCCGGGCACGCCGCCCGGGTGGTTGCCACCGACGTCAACCGCCGGGCGCTGGACATCGCCCGGTTCAACGCCGCACTCAACGAGCTGGACGCGATCGAGGTGCGCGAGGGCTCCTACTTCGAGCCCGTGGCGGGGGAGCGCTACGACCTGATCGCCACGAACCCGCCGTTCGTGATCTCACCCGGCACCGGCGAGCGCCTCGTCTACCGCGACTCCGGGATGCCCGGCGACCGGGTCGTCGAGCACATCGTCCGCGAGGCGCCCGGCCACCTCGCCGAGGGCGGCTGGTGCCAGGTGCTCGCCAACTGGGCGATCGAGGCGGGCCGGCCCTGGGACGAGCGGCTGGCCACCTGGCTGGACCCCGACTGCGACGCGCTGGTGGTCCAGCGCGAGGTCGTCGACCCGGCGGCGTACGTCGAGCTGTGGCTGAAGGACTCCGGTCACCACGGCGCGGAGGACTACCTCGCCCGCTACGACACCTGGCTCGCCTGGTTCGAGGAGCAGGGCATCGAGGGGATCGGCTTCGGCTGGGTCAACCTTCGCAGGGCCCCGACGAGCTCGACCGGCGGTCGCCACGCACCGACTGCTCGACTGGCCCTACGACGTCGAGCAGCCGATCGCCCCGGCGATCGCGGAGTGGGCCACGACCGCCGGCCTCGACGTCGGCCCCGACACGAGGTTGCGGGCCCGGCCCGACCTGCGCCAGGAGACCGTCGGCCCGGTCGGCGCCGAGCACCCGGAGACGATCGTGCTCCGCCAGCAGCGCGGCTTCCGCAGGGCCCGGACGGCCGACACCGTGGTGGCCGGCCTGGTCGGCGCCTGCGACGGCGAGCTGACCGTCGGGCAGATCCTCGCCGCGCTCGCCGACCTGCTCGACCTGGACCCGAGGAGTCCCGGACCACCTATCTTCCGGTGGTCCGGGAGCTCGTCGAGGAGGGCTTCCTGCTTCCTGCCCAGCCGGCCTAGCCGGCGTCGGCCATCAGCTCCTCGAGCTTGGTGACGGCGCGGTAGTCCTTCGGCACGCCCGCGGAGCAGCGCCGCCCTCGAGCGCGAGTGCTCGGTGCGCAGCGGCAGGATCTCCTGGTAGGCGGGCGAGGCGTACCACTCCTCGGCGGCGTCCGCGTCCGGGAACTCGATGATCACGATGTCGCCGTTCCACTCGCCCTCGGCCGGGACGATCGGCCCGCCATGCACGATGAACCGGCCGCCGTACGGCGCCAGGGTGGCGTCGATCTTCTCGATGTACTCGATGATCTCCGGCCCGAAGTCCAGGTCGTGGATCTCGGCGATGGCGTAGGCGGGAACGTTCATGGGTTTCCTCTCTCTCGGTGGTGGTCCCACCCCATCGCGACCGCAGCGCACGGTCGATTACCTGCGACGTCATGGGCGCCGCTACCCGCGCTCGCTACGGTCGCAGTCATGAGCCAGAACGCCGGGGTGCTGCTGCGCGAATGGCGACAGCGCCGAAGCCTGTCCCAGCTCGAGCTGGCCTCCCGCGCCGGCGTCTCCACCCGGCACGTCAGCTTCGTCGAGACCGGCCGGTCCCGGCCCACGCCGGCGATGATCCTGCGGCTCTGCGACGAGCTCGCGGTGCCGCTGCGCGAGCAGAACCGCGTGCTGCACGCCGGTGGCTTCGCACCCGCACATCCCGAGCACCGGCTCTCCGAGCCGCCGATGGCCGAGATCTCCGAGGCCATCGAGGCGATCCTCGCCTCCCACCTGCCCTACCCCGCCCTGGTGATCGACACCGGCTGGGACCTGGTCTCGGCCAACGACGCCATCTACTCGATCCTGGGCAACGTCGCGCCGCGGCTGCTCGAGCCACCCGTCAACGTGATCCGGCTGAGCCTCGATCCCGAGGGCCTGGCGCCGATGATCCGCAACCTCGACGAGTGGCGCCAGCACCTGGTGGCCCGGCTCCGACACGAGTACGACGTCAGCCGCGACCAGCGGATCGCCGACATCCTCGCCGAGCACGCGACCGGCGGCGGCGAGCCCGAGCGGTCGCCCGGACTCGTCGTGCCGTTGCGCATCATGGCCGGTGACGACGAGCTGCGGCTGTGGTCGACGACGACGGTCTTCGGCACCCCGCGCGAGGTCACCGTCTCCGAGCTGGCGATCGAGGCGTTCTACCCCGCCGACGCGGCGACCCGGCTCGCGCTGCAGGCCCGGGCCACGCGTTAGCCTTCGGGTCGTGGCCACTCCAGGTTGGTATCCAGACCCCTCCGGTCAACCTCAGATGTTCCGCTACTGGGACGGCCAGTCGTGGAGCGAGCAGACCACGCCCGACCCCTCCGCGCCGCCCCCGGGCCCGGCCGCTCCGCCGCCACCCGCGGCCCCGACGCAGATGTCGCCCGGCCAGTACGGCGGCCAGCAGTACCCCCAGCAGCAGTACGGCCAGGACCCCTACGCCCAGCAGCAGCCAGCGCAGCCGCAGCCGGGCCAGTACGGCGGCGGCTACGGCGGCCAGGACCCCTACGGCCAGGGCTACCCGGGCTCGCCCGGCGGGTCGGGCGGCGGGACCGGCAAGCGGATCGGGCTGATCGCGCTCGCCGTACTGCTGATCGCGGGGCTGGCGGTCGGCGGCTTCTTCCTGGTGCGCACGCTGACCGACGACGACGATGACTCCGCGGCCGACGACAGCTCGCAGACTGAGAGCCCGAGCGAGTCGCCGACCGACGAGACCGAGAGCCCGTCGCCCACGGAGGAGTCGCCCACCGAGGAGTCGCCGACCGAGAGCGCCCCGGCCGGCGACCCGTGCACCGGTGGCGCGCCCACCGAGGGCGGCCTGGTGACCGGCGGCAAGCGGCTCCGGGGCGGCGACCTGGAGCTGCCTCCGGTCCGCGGCTTCAACCCCGTCGAACCCCAGATCGTGTCGACGTTCACGTTCGCCGACGAGGTAGCGGCGGTGGGCAGGCAGATCGAGGAGGGCTGGATCGCCCTCTACTCCGTGGGCGGACTGCCGAAGGCCAACGGCTACACCGACCTGGCCGCGTCGGCCGACCAGGTGATCACCTGCATGTCCGAGTCGCCGAACTTCTACCGCAACTTCACCGAGCGCAAGGACCTCGAGCGCGAGTCCATCCAGGTCGACGGCCACGACGCCTACTCCGTGACGACCGAGCTCCGGATCGACGACCCGGACGTCCAGGTCGACGGTGACGTGGCCAAGGTGATCGTCGTGGACACCGGCGAGGATGACTCCTTGGGCCTCTACATCAGCGTGGTCCCGATCGGCGACCAGCCGCTGATCGCCCAGCAGGACGCCATCACCCAGGAGCTCAAGGTCGACGACTGATCGAGCGGCTGTTCGGGGGCCTTTCCCGTGCCCACCAGGGCTGGGGACTGGACAACACGCGCTACCGTGTTCGGCCGTGAGCCCCGAGCGACGGGGTTCGCGAGCATATTTCCGGTAGGAGAAAGCAACACGTGGCTCATAAGTTGGTGATCGTCGAGTCCCCGGCCAAGGCCCGCACCATCGGCGGGTACCTCGGTGACGGGTACGTCGTCGAGTCCTCGATCGGCCACATCCGCGACCTCCCGCAGAGTGCCGCCGACACCCCCGCCAAGATCAAGGACAAGCCGTGGGGGCGGCTGGCCGTCGACGTCGAGAACGACTTCGAGCCCTACTACGTGGTGCCCCGCGACAAGAAGTCGCACATCTCCAAGCTCAAGGGTCTGCTCAAGGACGCCGACGAGCTCTACCTCGCCACCGATGAGGACCGCGAGGGCGAGGCGATCGCCTGGCACCTGCTCGACGAGCTGAAGCCGAAGACATCCCGGTCAAGCGGATGGTCTTCCACGAGATCACCAAGTCCGCCATCCAGGCCGCGGCCGAGAGCCCGCGCGAGCTCGACATGGACCTGGTCGAGGCCCAGGAGGCGCGGCGGATCCTGGACCGCCTGTACGGCTACGAGGTCTCCCCGGTGCTGTGGAAGAAGGTCATGTCCGGCCTGTCCGCCGGCCGCGTGCAGTCGGTGGCCACCCGGCTGGTGGTCGACCGCGAGCGCGAGCGGATGCGGTTCCGGGTCGCGTCCTACTGGGACCTCGAGGGCACCTTTGACATGGAGCCGCCGGTGACAGTTCTGGTCCGCGGATGTTCCCGGGCCGGCTGCACTCCATCGACGGCAAGCGGGTGGCGCAGGGCGGCAACTTCGGCGAGGACGGGCAGCTGAAGCCCGGCGCCGACGTCGTCCACCTCGACCGGACCCGCGCCGAGGGCCTGGTCACGGCGCTCGCCGACACGACGTACGACGTCCGCTCGGTGGAGTCCAAGCCCTACCGCCGCTCGCCGTACGCGCCGTTCCGCACCACGACCCTGCAGCAGGAGGCCAGCCGCAAGCTCGGCATGACCGCCTCGGTGGCGATGTCGGTGGCGCAGCGGCTGTACGAGAACGGCTACATCACCTACATGCGCACCGACTCCACGACGCTGTCGGGCTCGGCGGTCAACGCGGCCCGGTCGCAGGTGCGCGAGCTGTACGGCGCGGAGTACCTCCCCGACGCGCCGCGCACCTACGCCTCCAAGGTCAAGAACGCCCAGGAGGCGCACGAGGCGATCCGGCCGGCCGGCGAGTCGTTCCGCACGCCGGCGCAGACCGGGCTCACCGGCGAGCAGTTCCGGCTCTACGAGCTGATCTGGATGCGCACCGTCGCCTCGCAGATGAAGGACGCCACCGGGCAGAGCGTGTCGGTCCGGCTCGGCGGCGCCTCGTCGGCCGGCGAGGACGTCGTGTTCTCCGCGTCCGGCCGGGTGATCACGTTCCACGGCTTCCTTCAAGGCGTACGTCGAGGGCACCGACGAGGGGGCCGCCAAGGACGACGCCGGAGACCCGGCTGCCGGCCCTGGAGGAGGGCGACCCGGTGTCCGCCGCGGCGCTCTCGGCGTCCGGGCACGAGACCAAGCCGCCCGCGCGCTACACCGAGGCGACGCTGATCAAGGAGCTCGAGGAGCGCGAGATCGGCCGCCCGTCGACGTACGCCTCGATCATCGGGACGATCCTCAACCGCGGCTACGTCTACAAGAAGGGCACCGCGCTGGTGCCGGCCTGGCTGGCGTTCTCGGTGATCCGGCTGCTGGAGGAGCACTTCCCGCGGCAGGTGTCCTACGAGTTCACCGCGGGCATGGAGGACGTGCTCGACGAGATCGCCGCCGGTCACAAGAACCGGGTCAGCGAGCTGAGCGAGTTCTACTTCGGCTCCGAGAGCGTGCCGGGTCTGCACACCCTGGTCACCGAGCTGGGCGAGATCGATGCCCGTGAGCTGGCGACGTTCCCGATCGGCGGGCCGGACTCCGGGATCAACCTGCGGGTCGGGCGCTACGGGCCCTACCTCGAAGGACCCGACGACGACGGCAACCCCGCGGGCAAGCGGGCGAACGTGCCCGAGGACCTGCCGCCCGACGAGCTCACCCTCGAGAAGGCGCGCGAGCTGTTCGCCAACCCGGCCGGCGAGGAGATCGAGCTGGGCGCGCACCCCGAGACCGGGCTGCACGTGGTGGCGAAGAACGGCCGCTTCGGGCCCTACGTCACCGAGGTGCTGCCCGACGACGCGCCCAAGAGCGCCAAGCCGCGCACCGGGTCGCTGTTCAAGTCGATGTCGCTGGACACGATCACCCTCGACGACGCGGTGAAGCTGCTGTCGCTGCCGCGGGTGGTCGGGACCGACCCGGAGAGCGGCGAGGAGATCACCGCGCAGAACGGCCGCTACGGGCCCTACCTCAAGAAGGGCACCGACTCGCGGTCGCTGACGTCGGAGGACCAGATCTTCACGATCACCCTCGACGAGGCGCTGAAGATCTACGCGCAGCCGAAGCAGCGCGGGCGGGCAGCGGCCGCCCCGCCGCTGAAGGAGCTCGGCAACGACCCGGTCTCGGGCCAGCCGGTGGTGGTGAAGTCGGGCCGGTTCGGTGAGTACGTCACCGACGGCGAGTACAACGCCACGCTGCGCAAGGACGACACGGTCGAGGCGATCACCCTCGAGCGGGCCGCCGAGCTGCTCGCCGAGCGCCGCGAGCGCGGCCCGGCGAAGAAGGCGACCAAGAAGGGCGCCAAGAAGTCGACGAAGAAGACCGGCGCGAAGAAGACCGCGAAGAAGTCGGCGAAGAAGAGCTGACCCGACGGACCCGCTGTGGCGACGGTCGGCGCCGTCTCGTAGGTTCTCCGCGTGAGCACACCCGGGCCAGTACGCCGCCACCGGCGTCTTCGTGTGCTTCGAGGGCGGCGAGGGGTCGGGCAAGTCGACCCAGTCCCGCCTGCTCGCCGAGCGGCTCGACGCGCGGCGGGCCGCGACGTGCTGCTGACCTTCGAGCCGGGGGACACCCCGGTCGGCAAGGAGATCCGCCGGATCGTCCTCGACCCCGCCACCGGCCACCTGACCGACCGCACCGAGGCGCTGCTGTACGCCGCCGACAAGGCCGAGCACGTCGAGAAGGTCGTGCGTCCCGGCCCTGGCCCGCGGTGCGGTGGTGATCACCGACCGCTACGTCGACTCCGCGCTCGCCTACCAGGGCGTCGGGCGCGGGCTCGACACCGCCGAGCTCGAGCACGTGCTGCGCTGGGCCACCGGCGACCTGCGGCCGCACCTGACCGTCGTCCTCGACGTCGACCCGGTGGCCGGGCTGGGCCGGTTCGAGGGCCGCGACCGGATCGAGGCCGAGTCGCGTGGAGTTCCACCAGCGGGCCCGCGACGCCTTCCTCGCCATCGCCGCGGCCGACCCCGACCACTACCTCGTGCTCGACGCCGGCGGCGCGGTCGACGAGATCGCCGCGGCCGTCCACGACCGGCTGAGCCGCTGCTCGCTGAGCGGCGCCGCCGATGACCGTCTGGGACGGCCTGGTCGGCCAGCGCCGGGCGATCGAGCTGCTGCGGGCCGCGGCCGGGGGCCACGGCATGAGCCACGCCTGGCTGTTCACCGGGCCGCCGGGCTCCGGCCGCTCCAACGCGGCCGTCGCGTTCGCCGCCGCGCTGCAGTGCGAGCAAGGCGCCCGAGGACCCGGGCTGCGGCGAGTGCCACGCCTGCCACACCGTGCTCGCCGGCAGCCACGCCGACGTCGCGGTGATCCGCACCGAGAAGCTCTCGATCGGCGTCGACGAGGTGCGCGACCTGGTCCGCCGCGCGGCGCTGACCCCGGTCGGCCGGCACTGGCAGATCCTCATCGTCGAGGACGCCGACCGGCTCACCGAGCAGGCCTGCAACGCGCTGCTCAAGGCGATCGAGGAGCCGACCGGCGCGCACCGTGTGGATGCTCTGCGCGCCCACCGTCGAGGACGTGCTGCCCACGATCCGGTCCCGGTGCCGCCTAGCTCACCCTGACCACGCCGACCGCCGAGGAGGTCGCCGCCTTCCTCGTGCGCCGCGACGGTGTCGACGACGCGCTGGCGTCGTACGCCGCCCGCGCCAGCCAGGGCCACATCGGCCGGGCCCGGGCGCTGGCCCGCGACGAGGAGACCCGCAACCGGCGCCGCGAGGTGGTCGTCGATCCCCGCCCGGCTGACCACCCTGGGCGCCTGCATGAACGCCGCCGTCCAACCTCGCCGAGGTCACCAAGGAGGAGGCCGACCTGATCACCGGCGAGCTCGACGCCAGGGAGAAGGCCGACCTCGACACGGCGTACGGCGTGGTCGAGCGCGGTCGCCGGCCGCGCGAGTACGCCCCCGCCCTCGCGGCGCTGGAGCGAGGCCAGAAGACCCGCGCCAAGCGCCGCCAGCTCGACGTCGTCGACCGCGGGCCTGATGGACCTGGTGTCGGTCTACCGCGACGCGATCGCGGTCGCCACCGGCGCCCCGGGCCCGCTGGTCAACGAGGAGATCCGGGGCGACGTCCAGCGGGTGGTGCGCGGCCTCGACGCCCGAGCTCAACCTGCGCCGGATCGGCTGGATCTTCGACGCGCGCGAGCAGATGCTCGAGTTCAACGTCCCGGTCGCCTTGGCGCTGGAGTCCATGATGGTGGCACTGAAGGTGCCCGAGGGGAGTGGTCGGTGAGTCCGAAGCAGATCGTCGCCATCGTGCTGGTGGCCCTGCTCGCGCTGCGGTGCAGCGCGCTCGGCGCGCGCTGGTGTTCACCGGCGATGACGACGGCGACGACTCGAGCCAGGAGCAGACACCGGAGAGCACCCCGCCGACCTCGGCCACCGAGCCCGTGGACCCCTCGGTCACCGAGCCGCCGTCGCCGGAGCTGGCCGAGTTCTACGCCCAGGAGCTCGAGTGGAGCGCCTGCGAGAGCGGCAACGAGTGCGCGACGCTGACGGTGCCCGATCGACTACGCGCGACCCGAGCGGCCGGCACCATCGACCTCGCGCTGCTGCGTGCCCCCGCCGAGGACCCGGACGCCCGGGTCGGCTCGCTGGTGGTCAACCCCGGCGGGCCCGGCGCGCCCGGCACCCAGACCGCCAACGACGCCGAGTCCTACTTCGGCGACCCGCTGCGCGACTCACTTCGACATCGTCGGCTTCGACCCGCGCGGCACCGGTGCAGTCGCACCCGGTCGACTGCCTCACCGACGAGGAGCTCGACGCGTTCGTCGCGTCCGATCCCGGCTCCCGACGACCCGGGCGAGGACCAGCGAGTTCGTCGCAGCGGCTCGAGGACTTCTTCGCCGGCTGCGCGGAGAACTCCGGCGAGCGTCGCCGGCCACGTCTCCACCAATCGAGGCGGCCCGCGACATGGACGTGCTGCGCGCCGCGCTCGGCGAGGACACAGCTCAGCTACTTCGGCTTCTCCTACGGCACCCGCCTCGGCGCGACGTACGCCGAGCTGTTCCCGGACCAGGTCGGCCGGTTCGTGCTCGACGGCGCCACCGACCCGCGCTCGACGCTGCGCGAGAGCAGCCTCGAGCCAGGCCGGCGGCTTCCAGGTCGCGCTGGAGGCCTACCTCCAGAACTGCGTCGACGGGGGCGACTGCTTCCTCGGCGACACCGTCGCAGGAGGGTCTCGACCGGATCAGCGAGCTGCTCGACGAGATCGACGACCAGCCGCTGCCGACCGGCGACGATCGCGACCTGGCGATCGGCAACGCCTTCTACGGGCTGATGCTGCCGCTCTACAGCGAGGACAACTGGCCGGTCCTCGACCAGGGCCTCGAGCAGGCGTTCGACGGCGACGGCACCACGCTGCTGCGGCTCTCCGACTTCTACGGCTCGCGCGAGCCCGACGGCACCTACGCCGACAACAGCCTGGAGGCGATCTCGGCGATCAACTGCCTCGACGACCCGACCTCGATCTCGCCGGCGCAGGTGCCGGACGAACCTCCCCGACTTCGAGAAGGCGTCACCGACCTTCGGCGAGGTCTTCGCCTGGGGCCTGGTCGACTGCCGCGGCCTGCAGGTCGAGCCGGCCTACGAGCCCCTCGACATCCGCGCCGAGGGCGCGGCGCCGATCGTGGTCATCGGCACCACCCGCGACCCCGCCACGCCGTACGAAGAGGCGGTGGCGCTGGCCGACCAGCTCGAGTCCGGCGTCCTGGTCAGCCGCGACGGCGACGGCCACACCGCCTACAACAAGGGCAACGACTGCATCGACGTCGCGGTCGAGGACTACCTGATCGAGGGCACCGTCCCGGAGGACGGGCTCGAGTGTTGACGCAGCTGAGGGGCGGCCTAGCGTCGGTCTGGTGGCGCCGAACCGACGCTGGTCACCGCCCACGCGCCGAACCCGCCGGTTTCGTCGGGGCCGCTCCCGTTCCCTATACTTCCGCGGGTTGTCCGGAGCGTTTCGCCGAGCCGGACGGCAGGCCGCCTTAGCTCAGTCGGTAGAGCGATTCACTCGTAATGAATAGGTCGTCGGTTCGATTCCGACAGGCGGCTCCAAGTCCCGAATTTCTAGCCGGGAGCACCGGTGACGGCGAGCTCCAGCCCTGACCGTCGAGAGGCGCCGGGAGACATGCCGATCGTGCGCTTGAAGGCGCGGCTGAACGCCGCTTCGGAGTCGTAGCCCAGCCGCGCGGCGAGCGCGGCGACGGGGACGTCCTCGGTCCGCAGCCAGTCGAGCGCCACCTGCATCCGCCACCGGGTCACGTACTTCATCACCGGCTCGCCCACCAGCTCGGTGAACCGGGCTGCGAACGCCGAACGCGACATGGCGGTCTCTCGTGCCAGCGTCGCCACCGACCAGGGCTGGGCCGGATCGCTGTGCACCAGCGACATGGCCCGGCCGATGCGGGGATCCTGCAGGGCTCCGAGCCAGCCGGTCTGCCCCGCAGGGTCGCCGGCGATCCAGGAGCGGATGGCCTGGATGACCAGGATGTCCGACAGCCGGGTGATCACGGCCTCGCCGCCCGGTCGCAGCTCGCGCCCCTCGGCGGCGATCAGCCGGAGCGTGCTGTGCATCCAGTCCGCCTCCGGCGACAGCGACCCCGGCGACCCCTCGACGACGATCGTGCGGGGCAGCAGTGCCACCAGGTTGCGGGCCGCCGGGTGCCCGAACCGGACGGTGCCGCACACGATGCTCGTGGCCGCCCCGCCGCCGCCGTACCGCAGGATCGCGTAGCGGTCGCTGGCGTAGTCGTAGTCCAGCCTGTCGACCCGCGGGGCCGGGGCCCCGGGCTCGCTGCGCAGCAGGTGGCCCTGACCGTGGGGCACCAGGGCGAAGTCGCCGGGCTGCAGCAGGACGGGCTCCTCGCCGTCCACCTCGAGCCAGAAGCGCCCGGCTGTTCACGACGTGGAACCACATCGACTCGGGTTCGGGCGGCAGGTCCAGCCCCCAGGGCGCGGTCAGCTCGGACCGGCAGTAGAACGTGCCCGACATGCGCAGGACGTGCAGCGCCTCGCCCAGCGGATCGGGTGTGGTCCAGGGATCCTCGCCTCGCATGAGTCCAGTGTCGCCGCTGCTGGACACAACGTCCAGCGTGACTGGACGAATGGGCATGAATCGCGGACCAATAGGCAGTGATTCACCGGCTGATCTCCTCAGAGTGGACGGCAGGTACAACACCCACCACGAGAGGATCCACCATGACCGACCACTTCACACGACGACCGACCGACACTGGTGCTCGGCGGCACCGGCAAGACCGGCCACCGGGTCGTCAACCGGCTCCGCGACCGGGGCCTCCCCGTCCGGGTGGGCTCCCGCTCGGGCCAGCCGCGCTTCGACTGGGCCGACGAGTCCACCTGGGCTCCGGTGCTGCAGGGGGCTCGGGCGGTCTACATCCCCTACCCCGACCTGGTCCTGTTCGACCAGGCGACGGAGGCCACCCGGGCGTTCGCCGAGCTCGCGATCGAGAACGGCGTCGACCGGCTGGTGCTGCTGACCGGCCGAGGCGAGGACGAGGCCCAGCGGGCCGAGCGGGAGGTCCAGGCCACCGGCGCCGACGTGACCGTCGTGCGCTGCGCCTGGTTCATGCAGATCTTCAGCGAGGACTACCTGCTGGACCCGGTCCGGGCCGGCGAGGTGGTGCTCCCGGCGCACGACGGCCAGCTCGAGCCGTTCGTCGACGCCGACGACATCGCCGACGTCGCGGTCGCGGCGCTCACCGAGCCGGGCCACGCGGGCCAGGTCTACGAGCTGACCAGCCCGGAGCTGGTGAGCTTCCCCGAGGCCGTCGCCGAGATCGCCAAGGCCCGGGGCCGGGACATCACCTACGTGCCGGTGTCGGTGCAGGAGTACGCCGCCGGCGCCGCCGAGCACGGCGTCCCCGCAGAGTTCGTCGAATACCTGACCTATCTGTTCCGCGACGTCGTCGGTGTCCACGACTACGTCACCGACGGCGTGCAGCGGGCGCTGGGCCGTGAGCCCCGCTCGTTCCGGGAGTTCGCGGAGCGGACCGCATCGACGGGGGTCTGGTCATGACGACGCGACGTCGTTGGCTGCTGGGTGCGGCCACGCTGACGACCGGTCTGAACGCGGGCGTCTACTTCGCCTGGGCGACGGGCGTGATGCCGGGCCTCGCCGACACCACGGACCACACCTTCGTCGAGACGATGAACGCGATCAACGACGCCATCGTCAACCCGGCGTTCATGGCCGTGCTGGTCGGAGCCCCGGTGCTGACGGGGATCGCCGCGTTCGTCGAGAAGGGCGCGATGCGACCCTGGCTGCTCGCCGCCCTCGGCGCGAACGTCGCGACGTTCGTCGTCACGATGGCCGCGAACGTCCCGCTCAACGACACCCTGGCCGCCGTCGACCTGGCCACGGACAACCTTCGGCAAGCACGCGAGGACTTCGAGACGCCATGGGTCGCGTGGAACATCGTCCGCACCGCGACGTCCACCGCCGCGACGGCGCTGCTGGTCCGCGCACTCCTGCCGCGGATCAGTCGGGCCGTGGAGCTGCCTCGATCGCCCGCGCAACCTCGACGCGAGAGGTGACGTCGAGCTTGTGGAAGATGTGGCGCAGATGCGTCTCCACGGTCTTGCGGCTGACGAAGAGCGCCGCCGCGATCTGGGGGTTGGTACGCCGGTCCACGACGAGGTCGGCGACCTCCCTCTCGCGGCGGGTCAAGGACGCGACTCCGACGGCGGCCACGCCCGGGGCGCTGCGTCGGTGGACGTGCTGACCGAGTCGCCGCAGCTCCAGCTCCGCGGCGTCCCGGTACTTCACGGCGCCGCTGTCGTGCAACGCGACGGCAGCCCGTTCGAGCTCCGTGACGGCGCGGGCCCCTTGATCGGCACCGGCGAGCGCCCGGCCGGCGACGATGCGCGACAGCGCCGCCTCCACCGGGATGCCGACCTGATCGGCAGCGGCCGCTGAGGCGAGCGCCCGCCGGGCGGCCTCGTGGGGGTCGCCGGCGTCGAGGGCGACGGCTGCCGCCGCGCGTTCGGCCATGGCGGTGGCCATCCGGAGTCCGCCCAGAGGGTCCACGATGGCCTGCGCGTGGGCAGCCGCCTGGTCGGCCTCGGCCCGGCGGTCGAGTGCGAGCAGGCACCGGGTCAGGAGCTCGAGCCACTTGGTGCGGAAGCTGCCGCCGGGCATGGAGGGAAGCTCGGGCCCTCCGCATCGTCGAACCATCAGCTCGACGGCATCGCCGAGACCCGGGTCCCCCTTCTCGAGCAGGGCGGCGGCGAGCGACAAGGTCGCGGCGGCCGGGATCAGTCCGTCGTCCATCCCCTCGGTGAGGGCGACGCTCTCTCGCGCCGTCGCGGCAGCGAGCTCCAGATCGCCCGCGGCCACCGCGGTGAGGGACCGGTTGAGGAGCAGGCCGGCCACGCTCTGGGTGTTGCCGAGGAGCCGTGCCTCCTCGATGGCCGCGTCCAGGGTCTCGGCGCCGTCGGCGAGCTCGCCGCGGAGCATCCGCACCCAGGCCAGGACCATGAACGCGAACGGGATGAATGCCGGCTGTCCGGTCTCCCTCGCGACCGCGATCACTCGTTCGGCGTGGCTGCCCGCCGACTCGAACAGGTCGAGGTAGAGCTCGGCGCCGGCCAGGTGCACGGCGGAGTCGAGCCGCAGGGCCAGCTCCTGGTCGGAGAGCTCGTCCACCAGAACCGACGCCTCGGCGTGGTAGGTCCGCGCGGCGGGGACGAACCCCGCCAGCGCAGTGCCCCATGCCCGGGCGGCCGCAGCGGTGGCCACCAGCGGGTGGTTGCCCAGGGGGCGGGCCGCGGCCAGGGCCTCCGTCGCCTGGGCCGCCATCTGGGAGAACTGCATGCGGTAGACGCCGTCGACGGCGAGCTCGATCCTCAGGGCCGCGGCCTCGGGTGAGGCCATGTCCACCGGGAGCTCTTCGAGAGCGGCCGCCAGTCGGCCGTGTGCCATCTCGTGATGACCGAGGAGGTGCTCCATCCCGGCGCACGCCGTGGTGAGCCGGACCCGCAGTGCGACCGCCTCGGCGGGCACCAGCTCGATGCTCTCGAGCAGGGCGGCGTACCCCTCGACGAAGTGCCCGGAGCTGGCGAGGGCGCCGGCCCGAGCGAGCAGGAGCTCGACGCGGTACTCCGCAGGGGCATCGTCGCGAAGCAGTCGCAACGCCCCACCGAACCAGCGGGCCGCGCTCTCCGGCGCACGATGGACGGTCTCCTCGCCCGCCTGCTGCAGGGTCGCGACGGCCTCGTGGTCGCCCTTCCTGCCGGAACGTTCGACGTGGTGGGCGCGCTCCGAGGCGGTGGCGCCCCGCGAGGCCAGGGCCGATGCGCTCAGCTCGTGGGCGCGCAACCGCCATCCGGCAGGGGCCGTCTCGTAGACGGCCCGGCGCACGATCGGGTGCCGGAACCGGAACCGGCGAGGGGTGGCGGTCTGCCGGACGAGGGCCGACCTGGTCAGCTCGTCGAGGGCGGCGAGCGCGGTCAGCTCGCTGACCCCCGCCGCGGCGGCTGCCATCTCCGGTTCGAAGGGGTCGCCGACCACGGCTGCTCCCTGGAGCACGAGGTGCGAGGTCTCGGACAGGCGGGCGAGCTCCTCCGCGAGGGTGGCCGCCACGACCGGTGGCACGTGCAGCGCCTTCGGCAGCCGCTGGTTCACCCCGGGCCGGGTCGCTGCCGTGACTCAGGGAGCGGGCCAGCTGCTCGAGGTAGAACGGATTGCCGCCACTCTCGTCGTACAGGGCGGCTGCGACCTCGCCGTCGACCGAGTCGCCGAGCAGCTGCTCGGCGTCGCCGCGGCTCAGGGCGGCGAAGCGCGATGCGGGCGAACGTCTCCGCTCCGTGCGACCGCTGGATCTCGGCAGTGAGCCGTTCCACGCGGCGGTCGGGGCGAAGGGCGAGCGCGACCAGCACCCCCGCGTCCGGTGGCCGGCGGAGCAGCCCGCCGAGGAGCTCGACGGACGCCGGGTCGGCCCAGTGGAAGTCGTCGAGGACCAGGACGAGTGGCCGCGTCGCCGCGAGCCGCTCCAGCAGCCCACGCACCGCGCGATGGGTGCGGTAGCGCTGGAGCGCGAGTGGTGTGCCACCGCCACCACCGAGCCCGGCCAGCGAGGGGAAGACGTGCGCGAGCTCGGCTCGGTCCTCGGCATCCAGCAGATCGAGGACGCGGGGGTCGAGGCTGCGGACGTAGTCGTCGAGGGCGTTGACGAACACCCAGAAGGGAAGGTCCCGCTCCAGCTCGGACGCCGAGCCCGCAGAGCACGAGCGCCCCGCGGCGATCCGCGCGCAGCGTGAGCTCGTCGAGCAGGCGGGTCTTGCCGATGCCGGCTTCGCCCACCACCTCGACGGCTGACCAGCTGCCCCCCGAGAGATTGCTTGAGAGCGCCGTCGAGACGGGCTAGCTCCTCGACTCGGCCGATCAACGGGGTCGTGGAAACGGCCATGTTCCCTCCGCTGCCAGGGTAAGCCCGCTACCGAGTCAATGCGACAGGCGGAGAAGTCAGGGTGCTACCCCGATGTTGCGCAGGGTGCCTGACGCGATGCTCGTCCGGTGGCCCTCTTCCTGCTCCACCACCGCCATCAGGCCCGTGAGTGCGGGGCCGCGTTCGCTTCGTTCAAGGGCGAAGCGAGTCCCCTCCGCCATCGCTCCGCACTCACATCCTGCAGTGACGGCGGCCACGGGATCTGGTGGACCGTCGAGGCCGCGGACGAGTCGGCGGCCCTTGATCTCTTGCCCTACTTCGTCGAGAAGCGCACCACCGCGACGCGCGTGGCCGAGGTGGACATCCCCTAGCCGAAGCGCGCCATCGACATCCGACCTGGCGATCCAGGTCCGAAAGGAGAGCCATGACCGAGCAGAAGCAGGCTCACAACCTGGCAGCACAGATGGCTCGGTGGAGCGGCCGGCACCGCAAGATCGCGATCCTCGGGTGGCTCGGGGTGATGGTGGCGCTCTTCGCGTTCAGCATCGTCGCGCCGATGAACATGATCGTCTTCGAGACCTCCGGACCTGGTGAGTCCGGACGGGCGGACAAGATCCTGTACGAGGACTTCGAGCAACCGGCGGAAGAGACCGTTCTCGTCCAGAGCGAGGAGTACGAGGCGGACTCGCCGGAGTTCCAAGCCGTCATCCAGGAAGTCGTGGACGAGGTCGGCGCGCTTCACGAGGTCGCGGCCCTGCAGTCGCCGCTGGACGAGGAAGCGTCCGGACTGGTGTCGCCGGACCAGGCGTCAGCGCTCGTCGAGATCGAGTACGTCGGTGACCCCGAAGACGCAGCGGACAAGACCGACGCGGTGACCTCGGCGGTGGCCGACGTGCAGGACGCGAACCCCGACTTCTACGTCGGCTCGTTCGGCGAGAGCACCAACCAGGCGCTTCAGGACTCGTTCGCCGAGGACCTGAAGAAGGCTGGCCTGATCTCGTTGCCGCTGACCCTCATCATCCTGCTCTTCGCGTTCGGAGCCCTGGTCGCGGCCGGCATCCCGCTGGTGCTCGGCCTGAGCGCCGTGCTCGGCACGTTCGGACTGGTCTCCATCGTGAGCAACGTGGTGCCCATGGACGAGAGCGTCTCCGCGCTGGTCCTGCTCATCGGGCTCGCCGTCGGGGTGGACTACTCGATGTTCTACCTCAAGCGCGAACGTGAGGAGCGGGCCGCCGGCCGGACCGAGGGCGCGGCGCTCGAAGCCGCTGCGGCCACGTCCGGCCACTCCGTGCTCGTGTCCGGGGTCACCGTCATCGTGGCGATGTCCGGAATGCTGATCACCGGCGACGCGACCTTCGCGTCGTTCGGCGTGGCCACGATGATCGTCGTGGCCGTGGCCATGCTGGGCTCACTCACCGTGCTCCCGGCTCTCCTCGCCAAGCTCGGCGACAGGGTCGACCGCGGCCGGGTTCCCTTCGCCGGGCGCTTCCGCCGTGCGGACGGCGAGGGCCGGATCTGGGGAGCCATCATCGACCGGGTGCTCAAGCGACCCGTGGTGTCGGTCGTGCTGTCGGGCGGGCTGCTGCTGGCCATCGCGGCCCCGGCGCTGCAGATGAACACGGTGCAACCGGGCATCGACACGTTCCCGCAGAACCTGCTCACGACGTACAACAAGCTGGAGGCAGCGTTCCCCGGCACCGAGGTCTCGGCCGAGGTCGTGGTGAAGGCCGACGACGTCCAGACGGCGGAGGTGCAGGACGCCATCGCCGAGCTCAAGGAGGAGGCGCTCGCGACCGGCGTGATGAACGAGCCGGTCGACATCGCCATCAACCCGGACGGGACGGTGGCCGTGGTCTCCATCCCGGTCGCAGGTGACGGCAGCGACGAGCCTTCGAACGATGCCCTCGACGCGCTCCGTGACGACATCGTGCCGGGCACTGTCGGTGATCTCGACGCCGAGGTCGCCGTCACCGGGACGACCGCGGAGACCCGGGACTTCGACGAGCAGATGAAGAGCGTGGCCCCGCTGGTCTTCGGGTTCGTGCTGCTGCTGGCGTTCCTGCTGATGCTGATCACCTTCAGGTCCGTGGTGATCGCCTTCAAGGCGATCCTCCTGAACCTCCTGTCGATCGGGGCGGCGTACGGCGTCCTCGTCCTGGTCTTCCAGGAGGGCTGGGGCAAGGCGGTGCTCGGCTTCGACGTCACCGGGGGCATCGATCCGTTCCTCCCGGTGCTGCTCTTCGTGATCCTGTTCGGGTTGTCGATGGACTACCACGTCTTCATCCTCAGCCGGATCCGCGAGGCGTACGACGGCGGGATGACGACGGAAGCGGCCGTCGCGCACGGCATCAAGACGACGGCGGGTGTCGTCACCAGTGCGGCCATCGTCATGGTCGCGGTGTTCTCGGTGTTCGGCGCCCTGCAGGCGATGATCTTCAAGCAGTTCGGGGTCGGGCTCGCGGCCGCGATCCTGATCGACGCGACGTTGATCCGCGCCATCCTCCTGCCCGCGACGATGAGCCTGCTGGGCCGCTGGAACTGGTACCTGCCCGGCTGGCTGGAGTGGCTGCCGCACCTCGAGCACGGGCGCTATCCCGACCCCGTGGACGCGACGACTCCCCCGGAGCCCGAGCTGAACCCGTCGGAGCCGGTAGCGGGAAATGACCACCCTGCACCGCAGCCAGGAGACCCAGCACGAGCCGCTCTGGAACCTCCCGCCGCGAGCACGCCGCGTGCTCCTGCTGGCGCCTCCGCTGCTGCTCGCGGGTTCACCGTCCTGCACCCGCAGCCGGACCAGAACGCCCAGGCGCTGATGGACGCGTCCACCTGGTTCATGGCCTACCACATGATCCAGCTCGGGCTCGTCGGCCTGGTCGCGGTCTCCGTGATCCTGCTCGCGGACGAGTTCCGGTGCGCGCGGTCGCTGGCAGACCGGGATCGGCATCGGCCTCTTCCTGATCTTCTTCAGCGCCTACGACACCCTGGCCGGCATCGGGACCGGACTCGCGATGCGCAGCGCACGAGACCTGTCCGCAGCGGAGCAGGACGCCGTGTTCTCGATCGTCGAGGACTGGCCGGGGTCTGGATCCGTGGGCGTTCTGGCTCGCCATCCTCGGGACCTTCGGGTGGATCCTCGCGGTCGGATACCTGGCGATCGCTGCGCGAGCCGCGGGCGCGCCCCGGTCGGAGTGGGTCCTCCTGGCGCTGGCGGCGTTCTTCCTCGCGGTGGGCCACCCCGCGCCGTTCGGGACCGTCGCGTTCGGCTGCCTGTTCGTCGCCGCTCTGATCCATGTACGGCGGGCGTCGGGCACCCACCGCCGCGCTGGGCCGCGGCCGGCCCCGGCTCGCAGGCGCTCCCTAGCGGGAGGTCCACTCGTCGGCCAGCAGTGAGTAGACCTCGGCGTCGTGCCGCTCGCCGTGGTGCACGTACTCCGACCGGAGCACGCCGTCGAGCTTCATGCCCAGCCGCTCGGCCACCGCGCGGCTGCGGGCGTTGCTGGGCGTGGTGATCCACTCGACGCGGCTGCATGCCGCGCTCGATGAAGGCGTACTCGATGAGCATCCGTGCCGCCGCGGTGACCAGGCCGTGGCCCGAACCGGCCGGCTCCATCCAGACGCCGATCTCGCAGTTCCCGGCGTCGGCGTCGAACCGCACGAACATCACGCCGCCGACGAGCGTGCCGTCGAGCCAGATGCCGTAGGATGCGGCCGGTGTCGGCGGCCTGCTTGTCGGCGAACTTCTGGAGGGTGGCGCGGGCGGACTCGAGGTCCGTCGAGCGGGAGGCCCAGGGGATCCACGGATCGACCGTCTCGCGCGCTCGGTCGATGTGGGCGAGGAACTCCTCGGCCTGCCAGGGCTCGAGCGGGCGCAGCTCGGCGGACGGTGTGGTGGACAGAGTGATGGCGTACACGGACCCATCCTGTCCCGCCGACCTCGCCCGCGCGCGGGGTTATCGCCCGCTCACTCCTCCTCGTCGATGTGCGGGTCGGCGAGGAGGTACTGCGTGACCTTCCCGTCGTGGCCGCGGTCGTGCGCCTTGACCGGCTCGGGGATCATCCGCCCCTCGGCGGTGTCCCAGAACCTGTCGACGCGCAGCGCCACCGTCCGGGCCACCCGCCCGCGCAGCCCGCGGTGCCACACGTAGGGATGCGGACGGGTCGGCGCGTGCAGCTCCGCGTGGTAGAGCCGCTCGCCCCAGTCGGGGTCGTCATCGTGCCGATGCGCGGCGACCGCGTCGACCAGCTCGCGCTCCAGCCTCCAGGTCCGGTCGAACTCGGTGCGCACGTCGTCCCAGATCGAGCTCCACGACCGCCGGATGGCGTACGTCGAGCCGTACAGCTTGGCCTTGACCTGGGCCAGCGCGACCTCGAGCTCCTTGCACTGGTGCACGAACTCGCGGGCGCGGTCCTCGCCGTCCGGCAGCCGGCGGCGTACCGCCGACACCAGCACGTCGAGCACCGCACCGTAGTGCCGGCTGGCGCTGGCCAGGAACGTGTCGATCGCTGGGTACTGGTCTCTGGGATGAGTCACGTCCGGCCGCGCCGCGGCCGCCCTGGTCAGCCGTTCGTCCAGCACTCGATGGGTCTCGCTCATGCCTGGTACGAGGGTGTCCATCGCCGTCATCTCCCGCCCGAGAGCTGGGCCCTCCCCAGCCCTTCTCACCAGTGTCCGCCCGGGTCAGCCGAGGGACAAGGCCGGTCACACCCGAAGCACCAGCCCCGGCACGGCCACCAGCACCTCCGCCTCGCACCGGCTCCGTGCCGCGGCCAGCGCGGCCTCCGGATCGGTGCCCGGTTGGAGGTGCACCAGGAGCAGCCGGCGAGCTCCGGCCGCCGCGGCGTGCTCGCCGGCAACGGCGGCGCTGGACAGGTGCTCCCTGCTGTCGGCGGGCACCTCGTCGGCGTACGTCGCCTCGGCGAGCAGCAGGTCGGCATCGCGAGCCAGCCGGCCGACCTCCGGGCTCGGCCCGGTGTCGCCGGTGTAGGCGAGCACCCGTCCGCCGGCCTCGAGCCGCAGGCCCAGGTTGGGCAGGAAGTGCGGCAGCAACCGGGTCTCGGCGGCGAACGGCCCGAACCGCAACGGCTCCCCGCCGTCGAGCTCATGCAGGGTGTAACCCGGGTCGAGCATGCCGGGTCGGTCCAGGGCCAGTACGGCGTCCAGGGCGCCTCGCGGTGCGTAGACCGGCAGCGGAGACAGCCCCTCCTCGACGAGCACCCGAGCGCGAAGCAGCGGGTTGAGGTCGACGCAGTGGTCGGGGTGCCCGTGGGTCACGTAGACGGCGTCGATCGCGGCGGCGGTGGTGTGCTCGAGCAGCGCGGAGAACGTCGCGTATCCGGGATCCACGAGCAGCGAGAAGCTCTCGTGCTCGACCAGGTAGCCGCTGCAAGGACGACCCCGGTCCGGCCACGCACCGCAGCCGCCGAGAACGGTGACCTGCATCGTGGTGACGATACGCCCGGCACGGCTTACGCTCTGCTCACGAACTCGGGTGGGAGTGCTTCGGAGGGGACAAGGACATGCGCGATCGGAAAGCGCAGGTGGGGCGGTTTTCCTACCATCTGCTCAAAGGCATCTGGGAGTGGGACGACGAGGTGTTCCGCATCCACGGCCTCGAACCTGGCTCGATCTCACCCACCACCGAGTACGTCCTCAACTGCAAGCACCCCGAGGATCGTGAGCGGGTGGCATCGGTGCTCACCCAGGCCAGCGCCACGGGCGAGCCGTTCAGCATCTCCTACCGGCTCACCGGTGCCGACGGCGTCGAGCGCCGAGTGGTGCTGGTCTGCGAGGGAGGCATCTGCGAGGACGACACGGTGACGTCCATCGACGGCTACTACGTCGACCTGACCGCCGACTTCCGGGCCGAGAGCGTGCAGCACGCCAACGAGGCGGTCGCGGCGTCGGCCGAGAGCAGGGCGGTCATCGAGCAGGCCAAGGGCAGCCTGATGCTCGCCTACGGTCTGGACGCCGACCAGGCCTTCGCGATGCTGAACTGGTGGTCGAGCCATCGCAACCTGAAGGTCCGCGAGCTGGCGACCCGACTGGTCGAGAACTGGGAGTCCGGCACCGCCACCAGTGACGACCTGCGGCGGCGTTTCGACACCCTGCTCCACGACATCGCCGCCGACACCCCGGGTGACGGGATCCCCGCGGCCGACCCTGCTCCGCTGCCCAGCTAGAAGCAAGTCCGGGCTTGAGCGGCCTGGTATTCAGGAAGGCGGACCTGCGCGCCGCCGTTCACTCGGCCGCGTCGGCTCGTCTCCGGTCGGCCGGGCCTGGGGAGGTCTCGGCCGACCGGGACGTCGACTCCGCTGACGGCTCAGGCCCGCCACACCTCCGCCTCGGTGACGAAGGCCGAGGAGCCGGGACGCTCGGGTGTCCCGCCGCGCTCGATCTCGCCGGGCAGCGTCTTGCCGCCCAGCCTGATCTCACCGGTGGCGCACGGTCCGAGCACCAGGCTGAGGCTGTGCGGCACCCCACCGAGCGGGAAGTCGTCGGTGGCGAACGTCCGGCGGTCCAGGACGCCGGCGGTCACCACCGAGAGCGCCCCCGCGCGGGCCCGCATCCCGCGCGCGAGGTCGATGTCGACGTGCGCCGGCGCCGGCCGGAACCGCGGCGTCGACCACGGCAGTCCCTCGAGCTCGGGGAAGTGGCGGACGAAGCTGTCGGCCAGCCAGTGCCCGAGCGCCGGGCGGTCGGTGTGCACCGAGACCCCGGTGGCTCGCCACAGCACGATCGCTGTACCGGGCCCGTGCGTCGACCAGTCGACCCGCCAGCACGAGACGTACGCCGTACAGCTGCCGTCGGCGAACAGCTGGATCGCGGGGTTCGCGCCCACCAGTACCGGCTTGCGGAGCGCGGGGTCGTCGGCCGCGGCCGCCGCGGTGGCCAGGCCGCCGATGCCCGCCGCCCAGGCGACGGCGCCACCGGCGCCCACTGCGACGCCCGATCGGAACATCCCGCGTCGTGTCATCGTCGTCATCTCGTTCTCCCCCCAGTCGTGGTCCGAGGTGGGTAGCCAACGCCCGGGGGGCGGGCTCCACCAGTGATTAGAGGACTCTCGAATCGGCTCAGGGAGCGGGGTGCACACTGTCCCGGTGGCGATCCGGATCCCGATGACGGCCGAGGTGCTCGGCCGGTCCCGGTTCGCGGTCTCGCCGGTTCACGAGGTCGTCAGCACGGTCCAGTTCCGCAGCCGGCACCCGGCCCCGCACGCGCGCCGGTGGTACGACCGCGCCCGCGAGCGGATGCCCGTCCGGCTGCGGACGGTGCTGGAGGACCTGGTGCCCGACGACCATCCGTACGCGCCGGACTTCCTGACCCCGCCGCCCGAGCGGGCCGGCGAGACGGTCGCGGACCTGACCCGCCGGGTGGCCGAGACCCCGGCCGAGGTCGTCGAGCACCACCTCGACGTCGCGCTCCGCGGGCGCCGGATGCGTCCCGACGTGGTCGAGCTCCACAGCAGCGAGGCGGCGTACGAACGGTGGCGTCGGCCGGTGCCGGCCTCACTGGTGGAGCTCATCGACGCCGGCCCGGCCGCGGTCGCGGAGACCGCGGCGGAGGCGCTGCAGGCGTTCCACGACACGGCCGTGGCCGAGGACTGGCCGGCGGTGCGTGCGGTGCTGGACGACGACGTACGTCGTCGCGGCGACGTGATCGCGGCCCGCGGCGTTCTCGCGATGCTCGACGACCTGGGCGCCGGGATGGTCTGGAACGGCGAGGGCGTCACCCTGGACCGGCCCTACGAGGGCGTCATCGACTGGGCCGACGACGGCCTGCTCCTGGTGCCCGTCACCTCCCACACCGGCCCGGTGCAGTTCGCGGCGGAACGCCCGGTGCGGCCGATGGTCATCTACCGGGCCGACGGGATCGCCCGGTTGTGGGAGCGACCCGCCGAGCCGGACCCGGACCGCGCGATGGCGGACCTGCTCGGCGGCACCCGCGCCGCGCTCCTCGCCCGGCTGGCCAGCCCGATGTCCACCGGCGAGCTGAGCCGCGACCTGCACTGGTCGGAGCCCACCGTCTCCTACCACCTGATGATCCTGCTGCGCGCCGGCCTCGTCGACCGGAGCCGCCGCGGTCGGCAGGTGTTCTACCGACGGACCGCGCTGGGCGCCTCGCTGGCCGGCGGCTGACCCTTCGAGGCTGCTCGAAGTCGCGGTGCCTGCGCCGGTCGTGGACCTACGGTGCCGACGTGCTCGCCTCACTCGTGCGCCGCCTCCGTGCCCGTCGAAGACTGCGGCTCGGACTCCGACCGCGGAGCCCTGCCGCGCGGTGCCGGCTGGGACCGGCTGGCCCACGACCCGACGTACGACTTCACCCGTCGGATGTCGGAGAGCCCCGGCGGCCAGCCACCCCGGGTGCGCTGGCGCGAGCGGGGCTGACCTGCGCCGGACGGGTTCGGCCTCCGACACGGCGCGCCAATCCCCGATGGACGACGACGAGCCGGTTAGCGTCGCGATGCGTCCCGAATCCAACGTGACCGAAGGGGAGAGTCGAACGTGGGGTCAGCCGTGCGCGGACGGCGGTGGACGGGGCCGCCGCCACTCCTGGTGCTGGCGACCGTTCTGGCCTTCGTGATCGCCCCGGTGTTCAGCCGGTCCGACACCACGCACGCAAGCGACAGCTCCGACGGGGTGCAGGCGTCGCTCGCCTCGGACGTCGTCCAGGAGATCCCGCCGATCGGCGCGAAGCCGCCGGCCCGGGCCGGGCAGGTGATCGAGCGGCGCGACCTGCTCGGCGTGGTGACCATGAACCAGTTCCGCCGGCTGTCCGTCGACCAGGCTCGGGAGGACGCGCTGTCCGTGACCTCCCGATCCGGTGTCGACATCGTGGGCTGGCAGGAGTCCCAGCGCTTCGGGCCGGTGTTCGCGACCCTGCGCCAGCGCGGCTGGGCCACCCGGCAGTTCCCCTACGGGGCCAGGGCAGCTGGCGATCTCCTGGCGGCGCTCGGAGTTCGAGTACGTCTCGTCGTCATCGCGGCTCGTCGCTTACGGCGTCGACGACGTCAACGGCCGCTACCCGTTCGGGCACCGCTACATCATCCGGGTCACGCTGCGGCACCGGGAGACAGGCCGACTGCTGTCGGTGATCGACACCCACCTGCCGCAGAAGATCGAGGACCTCGACCACCCGGGCCGCTGGATGACCACCAGCAACGCCGCCCGGGCGCGGTTCCAGCTCGAGCGGATGACCCGTGAGTGGCGCCATGCGCCGGGACGCTGGGTGGTCGGGACCGGCGACTACAACTTCGACGCCCGTGCGGACGCGGAGGTGGGGTTGGCCAAGGCGCCGGCCAAGGCGCTGTCGTCGGTGGCGACCTCGTCGTACGCCGTCCTCGGCAGTCGCGGCCTGCTCCCGACCCACCCGCCCACGGGCCGCATCATCGACTACGTGCACGCGGCGAACTCCGACCTCCGCGCCGGCCACGTCGAGTTCCTCGGCCAGCGCACGTTCGCCGGGCTGAACAGCGACCACCGCCCGCTGCTGGTCTGGCTCGCGCTCCGCTAGGAAAAGTCGCGCGAACAAATGCGCGGCTCCGCGCATCAGTGGAGGCATGACCGACTCCACGACCCGCCTGCAGTGGCCCGACGTCGCCAAGGGCGTGTGCATCCTCCTGGTGGTGCTGCACCACGTGACCGGCAAGCAGTACGGAATGGTCGTTCCGGGTGGGCTCGGGGTGGCCGAGGACGCCTGGCTGTGGGTGACCGCGGCGCTCAAGCCGATCCGGATGCCGCTGTTCTTCGCGGTGAGCGGGTTCTTCGCGGCGTCGTCGGTCGCCCGGCCGTGGGCCGCCGTCGGCAAGAGGATCGTCAACCCCTACTACCTGTACGTCGTCTGGCTGGTCGTCTTCGCCGGGATCTACTCGGTGGAGCGCACCCTTCCGGCGAACCGCACCGACGGGCCGCTGGACTTCCTCACCGAGCTGGTCTGGGCGGCCACCAGCATGTGGTTCCTGTTCGCGCTGGCGGCGTACTTCGTGCTCGCCAAGGCGCTCCGTCACGTGCCCGCGCCGGTGGTCCTCGCGGGCGCGGCGGCCGTCGCGGTGGCGACCTCGTGGCTGCCGCTGGACGAGACCAACCGGGTCGCCGTCCTCGCGCACTTCGGGTACTTCGCCTTCGGTGCCTACTACCCGCACCTGCTCCGGCGGCTCGCGTCGCTGCGGCTGCCGCTGCTCGGGCTGCTTCCGGTGTACGTCGGGCTCACGGTCGCCCTCGAGGCGGTCGGCGCCCGGCACAGCGTGACCGTCCTGGTGCTCAGCCTGGTCGGCGTGCCGATGGGCGTGGCCGTCGCCGTCCGGCTCTCGGGGACGGCGTGCTCGCGCCCGCTCGGCTGGCTCGGCCGGCGGACCCTCCAGGTCTACGTGCTGCACTTGGCGGTGCTGGCCGTGGTCGTGCACCTGCCGATCGGCACCGACGTCGGCTGGGCACCGGGCACGGCGGTGCTCACCATGGCCTACCCGGCGCTGATGACGGCCCTGATCACGGTGGTGTGCCTCGGCCTGCACCGGCTGCTGACGGACCACGGCCTCGGCTTCCTGTTCGCGGCGCCGCCGGCGCTCGTGGACGTCGTCCGCTCCGTCGGCCATGATCCATCGGGTGAACCTGCTCGACCTGCTCGGAGTCGACGTGCCGATCGTGCAGGCGCCGATGGCGGGTTCGAGCGGCAGCGCACTCGCGGTGGCCGTGGCCGCGGCCGGCGGCCTGGGTTCGCTGCCGTGCGCGATGCTGACCGGCGACCAGATCCGCGACGAGGTCGCCGCAGTCCGGGCCGGAACCGACAGACCGTTCAACCTCAACTTCTTCTGCCACGCTGACGACCCGCCGGGCGCCGAGGCCGGCGAGCGGTGGTTCGACCGCCTCGCCGGCTACTACGAGGAGCTCGGGGTGGCCCGGCCCGCCGGGTTGAGTGCTGGTCGCGCCGCCGTTCGGCGAGGAGCAGTGCGAGCTGGTCGAGGAGCTCCGGCCGGCCGTGGTCAGCTTCCACTTCGGGCTGCCCGCCGCGACCCTCGTGGACCGGGTCCGGGCCACCGGGGCCCGGGTGCTCTCCTCCGCCACCACCGTCGCCGAGGCACGGTGGCTCGCCCAGCGGGGCTGCGACGCGGTGATCGCCCAGGGTGCCGAGGCGGGTGGTCATCGCGGGATGTTCCTCACCGAGGAGCCGGCCGCGCAGGTGGGCACGTTCGCCCTGGTGCCCCAGGTGGTCGACGCGGTCGACGTACCCGTGATCGCGGCCGGTGGCATCGCCGACGCGCGCGGGGTGACGGCCGCGCTGGCACTGGGAGCCGAGGCGGTGCAGGTGGGGACGGCGTTCCTCCGCTGTCCCGAGTCCCTCGCGTCCGACGTGCATCGGGCCGCGCTCGCCGACGCGACCGACGACGCCACGCTGCTCACCAACGTGGTCACCGGCCGCCCCGCCCGGGGCATCGCCAACCGGCTGCTCCGCGAGGTCGGCCCGCTCGCCGACGACGCCCCGGCCGTACCCGTATGCCACCGCCGGCACCGCCCCGCTGCGCGCGGCCGCCGAGGCGCAGGGATCGGGGGACTTCTCGCCGTTGTGGGCCGGGCAGGCGGCGCCGCTGGCGCGCGATGAGCCGGCGGCCGAGGTGGTACGCCGCCTGGCCACTCCGTCAGTCCACTCGGAGTAACCCGCTGGCGTTGCTGAGGTCTCCGGAGTTGCGCAGCACACCGGTGCCGAGGCTGAACGGTTCGTTGCGGACCTTGATGTGCGCGGGGCATGCCCTCGCGGACCGTCTCCCAGAGCCGGCTGCCGTCGGCGGCGTCTCGGTGCCGGATGTCGTAGTCGCGGAGGGTGAGGTAGATGAAGTCGTCGTAGAAGTCGAGCAGCAGCGCGTTGGTGAGCCCGAACTGGAACAGCCCGCCGTTGACGATCTGGGTGACCCCGCCCTTCTCCAGCACGGTCACGTCGTGGGCCTCGCCGGCGAGGTAGAGGTCGACGCCGTACCTCTCGAAGAGCTTCCAGGCCTGCGAGTTGGCGCCGCCCGCGAGGTGCAGCCGGCTCGAGCCGCGGTGGCGTACCGGCCCGAGGATCGGCACGTGGCCCTGGACGATGATCCACCGCACCTCGTCGTGCTTGGCCTTGCGGAGGACGTTGCGCAGCCAGGTCCGCTGGGCCCGGTCGAGACCGATCCGGGCGCGCTCGCGGGTGATGTCGAAGGGGTCGAGGGTGATCAGCTGGACGTCGGGCCGCGGCCGGCCGGCGTACGCCGTGAACGCGTGGGGCCCCTTCGGATGGTCGGGGTACCTCGCCTTGCCGCTGCGGGTGCGGGTGAAGTAGTGAGCGAACCGATGACGGAACCGCGGCACCAGGACCCGCTTGTCGGCCGGCCACGGGTTGTCGCCGTACTCGTGGTCGCCGACGGCCGGGAAGACCTTGAGTCCGTGCCGTCGGAACCGCTGCAGCCACTGCGGGTAGTAGGTGGCCGCGGCCAGGTCCAGAGCGCGCTGCTGCTCGGACACGGTGCCGACCGGCCCGAAGTTGCCGGTGCCCTTGCTGTCGCGGCCCCAGCGGCCGTCGACGAGGTCGCCGGCCACGAGCACGCCGGCGGGCTTGAGGGCCTTCCAGTCGGCGAGCACCTTGTCGATGGCGCGGCGGTACTCGGCGTTGATGCCGTTGGACGAGCGCCGTGGGGTCCAGAAGCCCGGCCCGCGGGCCAGGTCGCCGACGTCGGCGTTCAGGAAGTCGGGGCTCGACAGGAGTCGCAGTCGGCGGGTCGGGGCGGTCGGCGCCTCGTCGACCTCGATGGCGGGCAGCTCCACCTCGCCCGGGTCACCCGCGCTGAACCGGACCGTGCCGCCCAGCTCGTCTCCGGCGGCGGCGACCGTGACCGCGGCGAACCGGATCGTGCGGGCCGACCTGCTCTTCGCGAGCACGCAGCGGAGCCGGGCGTTGCCGTCGACGATCAGCGACCTGGCCCGGACGATGGTGCTCTGCCGGCAGGCGGACGGCAGCGCCGTGAACCGGGCATTGCGGAGCGTGATGGAGACGGTGGCGTCGTCGGAGGCGGGCACCACCACTTCGCCGGTGAGGCTGCCGGGGAACGGTGCGTTCGCGCTCGTCTCCCAGGAGGCCGACAGCTTGGCGGCGGGCGGGGCGGGCGACGATCCGGCGTCCGAGCCCGCGCACGCCAAGGACGCCAGCACGAGGCTGAGCGCGAGGGTGAGCGGGGCGAGACGGCGCACGTCGGACCTTCCTAGGGAGCGCTCGCAGGATATCCGTCGGAGTGCCGCGATCCGGTCAGGTTGCCGATACCGCCACGGCGCCGATGTCGTGGTCGATGACGACCCTCGGGGTGAGTCCGGCGGCGGTCATCAGCGCGGCGGTCGTCGCCGCCTGGGTGCGGCCGGTCTCGATGACCATCGTGCCGCCCTCGGCGAGCCAGCCGCCGACCCCGGCGCAGACCGCCCGCTGGACGTCGAGCCCGTCGGGCCCGCCGTCGAGCGCGATCCGGTGCTCGTGGTCGCGGGCCTCGGGCGGCATCATTCCGATCTCGTCGGTGGGCACGTACGGCGCGTTCACGACCAGTACGTCGACCCGGCCGCGCAGCCGGTCGGGGAGTGCGTCGTACAGGTCGCCCTCGTGCACCCGGTCCGGCGGCAGGTTGCGGCGCGCGCACGCCACGGCGGCGGGGTCGAGGTCGGCGGCGTGCACCTCCAGGTCGGGCCGGGCGGATAGCAGCGCCGCCCCGATCGCGCCGCTCCCGCAGCACAGGTCGACGGCCACGGCGCCCGGCCCGGCGGCCTCCAGTGCCAGCCGAACGACCAGCTCGCTGCGGCGGCGCGGCACGAAGACGCCGGGCGCGACCCGGACCCGGATCCCCGCGAACTCGGCCCAGCCGAGGATCTGCTCCAGTGGCCGGCCGACCTCGCGGTCGCGGACCATCCGCTCGAGGTGCTCAGGCGTCGCCGGCCGCCCCGATCAGCAGGGCGGCCTCCTCCTCGGCGAACACGCAGCCCGCGGCGCGCAGTCGGCGCACCACCCGCTCGTCCGTCACGTGGATCATCGGACCACGGTCAGCGGCCCCTCGTCGGGGGCGGGTGCCTCGAAGTGGTCGAAGTACCGGGCCGCGAGCTCCTCATCGAGCCGGTAGTCGTCCGGGTGGCTCAAACGTCGAGCCCGGACCCGCTCGAGCACGGTCTCGCGGTCGGTCGCGAGGTAGATCGTCTCCGGCACGACGCCGGCCGGAGCGAGGAGGCGTCGGTAGTCCTCGCGCATGCGCCGGGACCAGAACGAGAAGTCGAGGACCACGTCGGCACCCTCGGCCACAAGGGCGAGCAACCGATCCCTCAGATCGGCCTCGATCTGCTCCTGGACGACCGGCGGGAGCGGCATGCTGTGGATGCCGCGCTCCCATGCCTCGCCGTCGAAGGACAGCCGGACCATCCCTTGCTGTTCCAGCCGTCGGGCGTAGGTCGATTTGCCCGAGCCCGCCGGCCCGCACATGAAGACCACCCTGCTCACCGGTTCAGGCTAGGCATCGGCACGTGCCGCCCGCGAACTAGAACGCGTTACTGTTCCGGGGTGACAGCGCCCGACGTCTTCGCGCCCGCACGGCTGGGCCCGGTCGCGTTGCGCAACCGCACCGTGAAGGCGGCGACGTTCGAGGGGCGCACGCCGTACGGACAGGTGACCGACGACCTCGTCGACTTCCACGTGGGCTTCGCGCGCGGTGGGGTCGGGCTGACCACGGTGGCGTACCTCGCGGTGGCGCCGGAGGGCCGGACGCACGCCGAGCAGGTGGTCGTCGGTGACGACACCCTGGGCGGGCTGGCCCGGCTGGCCGACGCCGTCCACGACGCGGGCGCCGCGATCGCCGGGCAGGTCGGGCACGCCGGGCCGGTCGCGAACGGCCGTTCCAACGGCGTCCGTGCCCTGAGCGCGAGCCGGATGCCGAGCCCGCTGTCGATGCAGATGATCGGCTCGGCGAGCGAGCGCGACCTGACCCGGATCACCCGGGCGTACGTCGCATCCGCGCGCACCCTGGTCCGGGCCGGGTTCGACGTGCTCGAGCTGCACATGGCGCACAGCTACCTGATCAGCTCCTTCCTCGCCCCCGGCCTGAACCGGCGCCGCGACCGGTGGGGCGGTGGGCTCGAGAACCGCGCCCGGCTGGGCCGCCAGGTCGCCCGCGCGGTCCGCGACGAGGTCGGTGCCGAGGCCGCGGTCACGGCGAAGGTGAGCGTCGGCGACGGGTTCCGCGGCGGGGTGACGACCGACGAGGGGCTGGAGTTCGCCCGGCTGCTGGAGGCCGACGGACACCTCGACGCCCTGCAGATGAGCGGCGGCAGCTCGCTGATGAACCCGATGTACCTCTTCCGCGGCGATGTGCCGCTCGCGGAGTTCGCGGCCTCGATGCCGCCGCTGGTCCGGATCGGGATGAGGACGCCGATGGGCCGCTCGTTCCTCAAGGAGTACCCCTTCGAGGAGGCGTTCTTCTGGGACCGCGCCTCCCACTTCCGCGCCGAGCTCGCGATGCCGCTGATGCTGCTCGGCGGCATCAACCGGGCGGACACGATGCAGCACGCGATGGAGGCCGGCTTCGACTTCGTCGTGATGGGCCGGGCGCTGCTGCGCGAGCCCGACCTGGTGGCCCGGCTGCAGTCGGGTGCCGTGGACGCCGGGGTCTGCATCCACTGCAACCAGTGCATGCCGACGATCTACACCGGGACGCGGTGCCCGGTGCGGACGCGGTGACGACGCTTGTAACACGCCGTCCACCGCTCTAGAAGGCTGCTGCAACGGCGTGGTAGATCGGTCAACGGCGTGTTACATGCGCGCGGGACGCCCTTCCCAGATACTAGAACGTGTTCTAGATTGGCGCCCATGAGCCAGGTCATTCCCGAGAAGCCGCTGCGTGTCGTCGTCTGGTCCACGGGCACCATCGGCCGGCACGCGATCGCGGGCATCGACGCCCACCCGGACCTGGAGCTGGTCGGCGTCTGGGTGAGCAACCCCGACAAGGCCGGCAAGGACGTGGGCGAGCTGGCGGAGCTCGGGCGCGAGCTCGGGATCAAGGCGAGCAACGACCGCGACGAGCTGATCGCGCTGGCGCCGGACGCGATCGTGCACGCGGCGATGACCGACGACCGGGTGTTCGAGGCGATCCAGGACCTTCAGGCCTTCGTCGAGGCCGGCATCAACGTCGTCTCCAGCGGGCCGGTCATCCTGCTCTACCCCGACCAGACCCTGCCGCCCGAGATGGTCGACGACCTGCACGAGAGCGGCCGGCGCGGCGGCGCGAGCCTGCACGTCAACGGCATCGACCCGGGCTTCGCCAACGACGTGCTGCCGCTGGTTCTCAGCAGCCTGAGCCGGCGGATCGACCACGTGACGGTCTCGGAGATCGCCGACTACTCCACGTACTACCAGCCGGTGGTCATGAACGACATCTACGGCTTCGGCAAGCCGATGGACCACCGCGCGATGCTGTGGGAGCCCGGCATCCTGGGTACGGCGTGGGGCCCGGTCGTCCGGCTGATCGCCGAGGGCCTCGGCGTCACCCTCGACGAGCCGCTCCTCGAGGAGGTGGACCGGCGGCCCGCCGAGCGCGACGTGAAGACGTACTCGGTGGACATCGCCGAGGGCACGATGGGCGCGGTCCGGTTCAAGGTGATCGGCACCGTCGACGGCGTACCCCGGATCACCCTCGACCACGTCACCCGCACCGCCGAGGACCAGGTGCCCGAGTGGCCGACGCCGCCGGAGGGCGGCGGCTGCTACCGGATCGCGATCACCGGCGAGCCGACCATGCAGCTCGACCTCGTGCACCACGGCGAGTCCGGCGACCACAATGTCTCCGGGATGATCACCACCGCGCAGCGTCTCGTGAACGCCGTCCCGGCGGTGTGCGCCGCCGAGCCCGGGCTGGTCACGGTCCTCGACCTGCCGCTGGTCACCGGCCGGGGGCTGGTGGCGAAATGACGATCCTCGACCGGTTCGCGATCACCGACCAGGTCGCCGTGGTCACCGGCGCCGGCAGGGGGATCGGCGCCGCCACCGCGGTCGCGTTCGCCGAGGCGGGCGCCGACGTGGTGATCTCCAGCCGCACCGAGCACCAGCTCGACAAGGTCGCGGAGAAGATCCGGGCGGCGGGTCGCCGGGCGCTGGTCGTGCCCGCCGACCTCAGCGACACCGACGCGGTCGCGGGCCTGGCCCACGCCGCGTTCGACGAGTTCGGCCGCCTCGACACCGTGGTCAACAACGTCGGCGGCACCTTCCCCAACGAGTTCCTGAAGACCGACATCGCCTTCCTCGAGGAGGCGTTCCACTTCAACGTCAGCACCGCGCACGCGCTGAGCGTGGCCGCCGTACCCCTGATGCTGAAGGCCGAGCCCGACGCGCCAGAAGTCGATCGTCTGCATCAGCTCGATGATGGGCCGGGCCTCGGGCCGCGGCTACCTGGCCTACGGCACCGCCAAGGCGGCGCTCGCGCACTGGGCGCGGCTGGCCGCGACCGACCTGGCGCCGCGGATCCGGGTCAACGGGATCATGGTCGGATCGGTGATGACCAGCGCGCTCGAGTACGTCGCCGGGCAGCCGGAGATGATGAACCAGATGGAGACCAAGACCCCGCTGGGCCGGGTCGGCGAGGCCGAGGACATCGCGGCCGCGGCGCTCTACCTGAGCTCGAAGGCCGGGCAGTACGTCACCGGCAAGCTGCTCGAGGTCGACGGCGGCATCCAGGCACCGAACCTCGACCTCAACCTGCCCGACGTCACCCCGTAGGGTCCGCCGCGTGACCACCCCCGGAGTCGACACCGCCCACTCCGTGTCCCCCGACTCCGGGGAGCACTGGGCGGCGGAGGGTGCGTGGGAGGTCACCGAGGGCATCTACCGGGTCCCGCTCCCGCTGCCCATGGACGGGCTGAAGGCGATCAACGTCTACGTGATCGAGACCGCCGACGGGCTCACCCTCATCGACGGCGGCTGGGCGATCCCGGAGGCCCGCGAGCTGCTGGACCGCTGCCTGCGTGGCATCGGCAGCGGGTTCGGCGACATCCGGCGGTTCCTGGTCACCCACATCCACCGCGACCACTACACGATGGCCACCGTCCTGGGCCATGAGTACGGCGCGGACGTCGCCCTCGGCATCGACGAGCGTCCGGGCCTCGAGCTGCTCAACGACGTCGAGGCGCTCGAGGGCCATCCGTTCGCCGGGGTCCTGCTCGCAGCGGGCGCTCGCGACGTCGCCGAGGAGTGGATCGCCGGCACCAAGCACATGGAGCGGCCCGACCCCGCGCTGTGGGTCTTCCCGGACACCTGGCTCGAGGGCGACCACCAGATCCCGGTCGGCGCGCGCACGGTCGACGCTGTGCACACCCCGGGGCACACGCCCGGCCACTACGTGTTCGCCGAGCGCGCCGAGGGGCTGCTGTTCGCGGGCGACCACGTGCTGCCGACGATCACGCCGTCCATCGGCTTCACCGTGCCGGAGACCCCGCAGCCGCTGGGTGACTTCCTGGCCTCGCTGGTCAAGGTGCGGTCGCTGCCGGACCTGCGGATCCTGCCGGCGCACGGCCCGGTGGCGCCCTCGTCCCACGCCCGGGTCGACGAGCTGCTCCGGCACCACGACGTACGCCTCGACCTGTGCGTCAAGGCGCTCGCCTCCGGACCGCAGACCGCGCAGCAGGTCGCCGGCCACCTGCCGTGGACGCGGCACGAGCACGCCTACGCCGATCTCGACGTCTTCAACCGCGGGATGGCCGCGATGGAGACCAAGGCGCACCTCGAGCTGCTGGTGGCCCGTGGTCAGGTGTCGCGCACCGAGACCCCGGACGGGATCGTCTTCACCCTCGCTTGAGGCGCATCGGCAGGTGCGGGATGCCGCCGTCGAGGAACTCCTCGCCGGTCACCTCGAACCCCATCGACTGCGTACCACTTCGCGAGCGGAGTCTGTGCGTCGAGCACCACGTCGCGGTCCACGCACACCTTCAGCGCAGTTGTCATCAGCGGGTCGGCGAGGCCGCGTCCGCGGGCCTCCTCGGCCAGCACCACCCGGCCGATCCGCCAGGTGTCGCCGTCGTCGAGCACCCGCGCGTAGCCGACCAGGCGGGTGCCGTCCCGGAGCAGCACGTGGCGGGTTCCGGGCTCGTCGTCGCGGCCGTCGAGGTCGGCGTACACGCTCTCCTGCTCGACGACGAACACCTCCTGACGCAGCCGCCACACGTCGTACGCCGTCGTGGCGTCGAGGGCCTGGAAGGGGACCGCCTCGATGTTCATTTTGGGTTCACCGGAAGAACTCCAACGTGTGCCTGTGCGCGCGCCGCGCCTCGGGGATGAACGGCAGCAGCGGGAAGACGTGCAGCAGGCCCGGGGCCTCCAGGTAGGTGAGGTCCCAGTCCGACGCGGCGGCGCGGTCAGCGAGCAGCCGGCACCCGGGCACCAGCAGGTCGCGGGTGCCGCAGAACATCAGTGCCGGCGGCAGCCCGTCGAGCTTGCCGAGGGCTGGCGAGACCTCGGGCCGGCCCAGGTCCTCGGGATCGCCGGCCCACCAGTCGGCGTACGCGTGCAGCTTGCCGATGAACAGCCACGGGTCGATGGCGTCGAGCGCCTTGGTCTCCGGCGTGCTGGTGGTCAGGTCGACCCAGGGCGAGATCAGCAGCAGCCGCCAGGGCTGCGGTCCGCCGCGGTCCCGCAGCGTCTCGGCGAGCGCGAGGGCGATCCCACCACCGGCCGACTCGCCGGCGAGCACCACGCGGCCGCGACCGGCCCACGTCGCCACCTGGTCGGCGAGCACGTCGTGGGAGTCGCGCCAGGAGTAGCGCGGTGTGAGCGGGTACGTCGGCAGCACCACCCGCGCCTTCAGCGCGCAGGCGAGGCGGGTGACGTAGCGGAGCTGGAACGGGTCCATCGGCGACACGTATCCGCCGCCGTGCACGTAGTAGATCGTGAGCTCGCCGTCGAAGCACTGCGGTGTCACGACGTACGACGGGAGCTCGCCGGCGGGGCCGCTGAGCGTCTCCTCCTCGACGGTGAACCAGCGGTGGAAGCGCGGGACCAGCCCGGTGGGCAGAGCCGGCTCGAGGGCGTCGTTGCGCCGCAGCAGCCGGGCCCGTTCGTTCTCCGGGGTGTCGAGGTCGCGGCTGCGCCGCACCCGGGGCACCGCCCAGGCGATCAGCTCGTGGCGCAGGCTGGGCATGGAGCGGAGCCTACGGGCCGGGGGTCGACGTGCGGCGGTGGGCTATCCCGGATTCGGTTGCGTCGGAACCTGGAAAAGTCACCGCTGCGCGGGGGCCGCAGCTCAGCCGAGTCGCCGGGCAGACCAGTCGCGCGGACCGACCGCCACCCTGACCGGCACCCGGAGCAGCTCCCACTGGCCACGGAACGACGGTGGGTCCCCGGCATACCCGCCGAGAAGCAGCTGCCGGTACACCTCGCCAGCCAGGGAGCGCGCGTGGCGCAGCTTCTCCTTCGTCACCTGGACGTAGCGGAGGTCGTGGGCGCGAAGGGCGGCGTACCGGTCGACGTCGATGCTGTAGACCGCACGATCCTGTTGATGTTGCATCCCCTCGTACTCGACGAAGAGGCCCCACTCCTCGTAGACCAGGTCGCCGATGACCGTGAGTCCCTCCTCGAGCTCGACCGGCACGTTGACGCCCGGTGCCGGCAGACCCGAAAAGGCCAGGACCGCTCTGGTCTCCGACTCGGGTAGCGACCGCGCGCCGGCGTCGAGGTGCTCGAGGACCCAGATCGCCTCGTCGGCTCCGGGTCGCCACAGCTCGGCCAGCGCGAGCTGTCGTACGGCGTCGGTGGTCATCCATCCGTGATGGAGGAGCCAGTCGCCGACCTTGATGGCATCGACCACCAGGGCGCGGGCGCA
The DNA here is from genome assembly GCA_963813615.1 of uncultured Actinomycetota bacterium. Lineage (GTDB taxonomy): Bacteria > Actinomycetota > Actinomycetes > Propionibacteriales > Nocardioidaceae > Nocardioides. The sequence continues at coordinate 252,262 of CAWFAE010000003.1, read as the reverse complement.
GTAGCTGATGAAGGCGGCCGGCACCACGACACCCACCTCATCGACGGGAGGCAGCTTCTTCGTGCGGTGCAGGAACACGTTGTCGAAGGCGAGGTGCAGCTCGCCCTCGATCACGAACCGGACAGGTAGGCGTGGCCCGTAGTCGAGACCGCAGGCCTGGATCCTGGAGATGCCGGTCAGGTGCGCCCGTCGCGGAAGTGCGAGTCGCGCCGCATCGCACCCAGTCGTCGTCTTGCATCCGTGTAGTCGGACGCTCGCCAGACCCGTGGCAGCACCCTGACGAAGCGCGACCCTTCCAGCATGGCGTCGGTGACCCCGAGCTCCCGCGCCCGAGCGCGGGTGAACACGCCGCTACGCAGCGCTGCAGGGATGGGCCTCATGCTCGCCGGGATGACCGCTGGGCGTGTGGTTCAAACAGCGCCCCGCTCGACCTGTGGAGGACGCGGTGGGGTCAGTCGGGCGGCGGTGGGAGATCCATGGACCCGGCGGAGCAGATGCTGGAAAGGTCACCGCCCCCCGGCGGACCTGCACGGAGGCTCGTCCACGGCCCCGAGTAACGTGGACCGCAAGAACAGACAGGGGAGCACGCCACCAACGTGCTGAGAGTGCAGAGAGCTGCAGACCCTCCGAACCTGCTCCGGTTAGCACCGGCGAAGGGAGTCCAGATGAGGTCCACTGTTGCGCTGGTCGCGTCGCTCGCGCTGGCCGCGACGTCGTGCTCGGTGATCGGTGAGGGAGACGACGACTCGTCCGACGGTGCCGACAAGGTGGTGCTGGTGACGCACGACTCGTTCTCGCTGCCCGACGACCTGGTCGCCGCGTTCGAGAAGGACTCCGGGTACCAGCTCGACGTCCGCCAGGTCGGCGACGGCGGCACCCTCACCAACGAGCTGGTGCTGACCAAGGACTCGCCGCTGGGCGACGTCGCGTTCGGGGTGGACAACACGTTCGCGTCCCGCGCGCTGGAGGAGGGCGTGTTCGCGCCGTACGACTTCGACGCCCCGGCCGGCGTCGAGGACCACGCGCTGCCCGGTGACGACGAGCACGCGCTCACCCCCGTCGACAACGCCAACGTCTGCGTGAACGTCGACGACACCTGGTTCGCCAAGGAGGGTCTCGAGCCGCCGCAGGACCTCGACGACCTGACCGACCCCGCCTACCGCGACCTGTTCGTCACCCCGGGCGCGGCCACCAGCACGCCGGGCATGGCGTTCCTGCTCACCACGATTGCCGCGTACGGCGACGACTGGCCCGACTACTGGGAGGACCTGCTCGGCAACGGCGCCAAGATCACCAAGGGCTGGGAGGACGCCTACAACGTCGACTTCACCCAGGGTGGCGGCAACGGCGAGCGGCCGATCGTGCTGTCGTACGACTCCTCGCCCGCGTTCACCGTGGCCGACGGGGCGTCGACGACCAGCGCGCTGCTCGACACCTGCTTCGAGCAGGTCGAGTACGCCGGCGTGATCGAGGGCGCGGAGAACCCCGACGGTGGTGAGGAGCTGGTCGAGTTCCTGGTCAGCCCGGAGGTGCAGGCCGCGCTCCCGACGAGCATGTACGTCTTCCCGGTCGCCGACGGAGTGAAGCTGCCCAAGGAGTGGGCCACGTTCGCGAAGCAGCCGACCGAGCCGTACGCCGTCGACCCGGCCGAGGTGGCCGCGAACCGCGAGACCTGGCTGCGCGAGTGGAGCGACGTCACCTCACGGTGAGCGGACGGTTCGCACGACCCTTCACGCTGCTCGCCCTCGCGGCGCTGCCGCTGATGGTGCTGGGCATCTTCTTCGTGCTGCCCGTCGCCGGGATGCTGGCGGAAGGGTTCTGGCCCGACGGCAAGTTCGACCCGGGGGCGGTACTCGACGTGCTCCGCCGGCCGCGGGTGCACCGGGTGCTGTGGTTCACGGTCTGGACCGCGGCGGTGGCGACGACGTTCTCGGTGCTGCTCGGGCTGCCGGCGGCGTACGCGCTGCACCGGCTGGCGTTCCCGCTGCGGTCGGTGCTGCGGGCGGCGCTGCTGGTGCCGTTCGTGCTGCCCACCGTGGTGGTCGGCGTGGCGTTCCGGCAGCTGCTCGGCGAGGCCGGGCCGCTCGGCTTCCTCGGCTTCGACGGCACCCCGGTCGCGATCCTGGCCGGCCTGGCCTTCTTCAACGTGGCGGTGGTGATCCGCACCGTCGGCGCCGCGTGGGAGTCACTCGACCGCCGGCCCGCCGATGCGGCCGCGGCCCTGGGCGCCAGTCCGGCCCAGGTGTTCCGCACCGTCACCTTCCCGGCACTGCGGCCGACGATCGTGTCGGCCGCGAGCGTGGTGTTCCTGTTCTGCGCGACCGCCTTCGGCGTGGTGCTCACCCTCGGCGGCACCCGCTACTCCTCCGTCGAGACCGAGATCTACCTGCTCACCAAGGACCTGCTCGACCTGCCCGCGGCCGCGGCGCTGTCGATCCTGCAGCTGGTCGCGGTGGTCGTGCTGCTGGTGGTCGCCGGCCGGCTGCGGGCGGTGCCGGACCCCACCGTCGGCCGGGTGACCAGCCGGCCGCTGCGACCGCGTCGGGCCGACCTGCCCCAGCTGGCCGCGACCGCGCTGCTCTTCGCGCTGGTGGCCGCGCCGATCGTGACGCTCGTCGTGGGGTCGCTGCGCGTCGACGACGCCTGGAGCCTGGACAACTACCGCGCCCTGCAGACCGAGGGCACCGACCAGGCGCTCGCGGTGCCGGTCACCACGGCGCTGCTCAACTCGCTGCGGATCGCGGTCGACGCCACCTGGATGGCGCTGCTGCTGGGGCTGCTCGTGGCGTTCGCGGTGACCCGTCGTTCGCACTCGCGCTCGGAGCGCCGGATCCGGGGCGCGCTCGACGGCGCCTTCATGCTGCCGCTCGGCGTCTCGGCGGTGACGCTCGGCTTCGGGTTCCTGATCACCCTGGACCGGCCGCCGCTGGACCTGCGGGACTCGGCGCTGCTGGTCCCGATCGCCCAGGCGCTGGTGGCGCTGCCGCTGGTGGTGCGCGCCCTGGTCCCGGTGCTGAACGGCGTCGACGACCGGCAGCGCCAGGCGGCGGCGTCGCTCGGCGCCGGGCCGCTGCGCGCCGTCCTCACCGTCGACCTGCCGGCGATCCGGACGCCGCTGCTGGCCGCGGCCGGGTTCGCGTTCGCGGTGTCGCTCGGTGAGTTCGGGGCGACGTCGTTCCTCGCCCGCGCGGACCGGCCGACGCTGCCGGTGGTGATCTACCGGCTGATCGGCCAGCCGGGCGAGCTGAACTACGGGATGGCGCTGGCCGCCTCCGTCGTGCTGGCCGGCGTCACCGCGCTGGTGATGCTCGCGGTCGAGCGGTTGCGGGTGCCCGCGCTGGGAGCCTGGTGATGCTGAGCCTCTCCGACGTCACCGTGACGCTTCGACGGCGTGCCCGCGGTCCTCGACGCGACCATCGAGGTGCCCGACGGCGCGGTGCTCGCCGTCCTCGGGCCCTCGGGCAGCGGCAAGTCCACGCTGCTGCGCGCGATCGCCGGGCTGGAGCCGACCGCGACCGGGACGGTGGGCTGGGACGGCCGCGACCTGACCCGGGTGCCCACGCACCGGCGTGGCTTCGCGCTGATGTTCCAGGACGGCCAGCTCTTCAACCACCTCACCGTGGCCCGCAACGTCGGCTACGCGCTGCGGCTGCGCCGGGCCCGCGGCATCGATGCCCGGGTGGCCGAGCTGCTCGAGCTGGTCGGGCTGACCGGGTACGCCGACCGGCTTCCCGCCACTCTCTCCGGTGGCGAGCGGCAGCGGGTGGCGCTGGCGCGTTCGCTGGCGGCGTCGCCTCGGCTGCTGCTGCTCGACGAGCCGCTCTCCGCGCTCGACACCGGCCTGCGCGAGCGGCTGGCCGGCGACCTGCGCGACATCCTGCATCGGGCCGGCACCACCGCGGTGATGGTCACCCACGACCACGACGAGGCCTACACGGTCGCCGACCGGCTCGCGGTGATGCGGGCCGGGCGGGTGGTGCAGGAGGGCGCGATCGCGGAGGTCTGGGCCGCGCCCGCCGACCCGGAGACCGCGCTGTTCCTGGGCTACGCGGGGGTGCTGCGGGGTCCGGCAGCGACCCGGGTGCTTGCGGCGGGCGGGCTGCCGGCGGCGGCCGCGGTCGCCGTACGACGGTCGGCGTTGAGCGCCGACCCGGACGGGCCGCTGGGCGGCGAGGTGGTGTCCGCGCTGGCCACGCCCGACCAGGTGCGGCTGGTCGTCGACGTCGACGACGTGGGGCGGGTGGACGCGGTCGCGTCGTCCGATCGGCACCCGGGACCGGGGGAGCGGGTGCGGCTCGCCGTCGACCCGGCCCGGCTCGCGGCTATCCCGGAGGCGACGATGTCGGAGTCCTCCCTAGACTGACCCGCGTGTATCGCCGTGCCTACACCCTCCTCGTCGGCGTCGCTGCCGTCATGGGCGGTCTGGCGCTGGTGGTCTCGATCCGCTACGACCAGCCGCTGCTCGACCCGGAGGGCAAGTTCCTCGGGCCCTCCTGGGCCCGGCTCCCGATCCTGCTGCTGCTGGCGATCGGTATCGACCTGCTGCCGAAGGCGATCTGGAACTCCCGGGGGCGACCGGGCTCGCTGATGCCCGCCGATCCGCGAGCGGCTGCGCACGCACTGGACGCGCGACCGGGTCACGCTGGTGGTGCTGGGCGTCGTCTGCTTCTACGTCACCTACGTGAGCTACCGGAACCTCAAGTCCGCGCTGCCGTTCGTGATCGACACGAAGTACGACCGCGAGCTGCACCTCCTCGACAAGGCGCTGTTCTTCGGCAACGACCCGTCGACGGTGCTGCACACGGTGCTCGGCACCGGGGTCTCGGCACACGTGCTCTCCTACATCTACCTGTGGTTCCTGCCGCTGGTGCCGCTCGCGCTGATGGCCTGGCTGGTCTGGTCGCCCAACCTGTCCTACGGCTACTGGTTCGCCACCTCGCAGTGCATCGCCTGGTCGCTCGGCACCCTCTCCTACTACGCGCTGCCGACCCTCGGCCCCGGCCTGGAGTACCGCCCGCTCTACACCGACCTCGCGCACACGCCAACGGACGACCTGATGAAGTCGCTGGTCGAGGCGCGACATCAGATCCTCACCGGCGGCTACGACGGCTCCGGCGTCGAGGGCATCGTCAACTCGGTCGCCGGCTTCGCCAGCCTGCACTGCGCGATCACCCTGCTGGTCGCGCTGATGGTGCAGTACACGCTGCAGTCGCGGGTCCTCAAGATCGTCTTCTGGACCAACTTCGCGCCTCACCATGGTGGCCACGGTCTACTTCGGCTGGCACTACCTCGCCGACGACATCGCCGGCGTGATGATCGCGTTCATCTCCTTCTACCTCGGCGGCATCGCCAGCGGGCAGAAGTTCGAGAAGCGCAGCCTGCGCTCGCACCCGACGACCACGACGGCCCAGGTGCCCGTCGACGTCGACTGACCGCGATCCGCTCGGTCCTTCGGGCTGCGGTTTGGTCACCAAACGGCAGCTTTCGCGGCGCTGTTTTCTGCGGTTGGTGACCAAACCGCAGGAACTACATCGGTGTAGTTCGCAAGCCGACACGCCGGTGACAGAAGAAAAAGTTGAGGAAACTGTTCCCAATGTGACTTGTGCGCACTAACGTGCCGCGAGTTGCCTCGTGTGGAGGGGAAGTCTTCTCGAGGCGGCGCGACCGAGTACGCCGACCGTCAGGAGCTCACCCGTGCGCCCGCAGGGACCTGGATCCCGCCTCGCCACCGCGCTCGCGCTGGCCCTGGTGCTCGGCGGGGTGAGCGCACAGGTGGCCACCGCCGACGACGACACCGACGTCCCCACGCGCCGTCAGGTGCGCGAGGCCAAGCAGGCGGTCGACGAGCAGACCCTCGACGTCGAGGGCGTCCAGCAGGCGCTGGACGCCGCCAACGACCGCCTCGAGGCCGCCAGCGTCGCCGCGGCCCAGGCCGCCGAGGAGTTCAACGGGGCGCGCTGGCAGGCCAAGCTGGCGAGGGGCGAGGCGCGGCGCGCAGCGGCCGTCGCGCTGGAGGCCGCCGACGACGCCGAGCGCCAGCGGAAGGCGTACCAGGACTCGATGGTGACGTCGTACACGCACGGCTCGAGCCTGGGCGCGCTCTCGTCGGTCGTGGAGTCCGACGGGCTCTCCGAGCTGGTCCAGCGGTCGGCGACGATGCGCAACTCCGAGAGCGCGATGGACACGCGGTACGACGACTTCCTGGCCGCCCAGTCCGAGGCCGAGGACGCCGCCCAGGACGCCGAGGACGCGCTCGAGGAGGCGGAGGACGCCGAGGAGAGCGCCCGCGACGCCCGCGACGCCGCGCAGGTGGCGGCGGACAACGCGGCCGCGGTCGCGCAGGACATCGCCGCGGAGAAGACCGACCTGATCGCGCGGCTGGCCGAGCTGAAGGGGATCAGCATCGAGCTGGCCGAGCGTCGGCAGTCCGGGCTGGAGGCGCGCGCCGCGGAGCTGGCCGCCCAGCAGGCGGCCGAGGACGCCGTACCTGCGACCGACCCGGAGCCGACCACCGATCCCGAGCCGACCAGCCGATCCCGGAGCCGCAGGAGCCCCCGGCGGACCCCGAGCCCCACCCCGCCACCCCCGTCGAGCGGTGGCGCCCAGGCCGCGATCGCGTTCGCCCGGGCCCAGCTCGGCGAGCCCTATCGCTGGGGCGCCGCCGGTCCCGGCTCCTGGGACTGCTCCGGCCTGACCATGGGTGCCTGGTCGGCCGGCGGGAAGTCGCTTCCGCACTACTCGGTCGGCGCAGTACCAGCAGTCGACCCCGATCGCCGCGTCCCAGCTGCAGCCGGGCGACCTGGTGTTCTGGGGCTCCTCGAGCAGCTCGTCCTCGATCTACCACGTCGCCCTCTACGTCGGCGACGGGCGGATCATCCACGCGCCCCGCACCGGACGGCCGGTCAGCGAGGAGTCCATGTACTACTGGATCACCCCGAACTTCTACGCCCGCCCGTGAACGGCCCCCGGCGCCGACCAGCGGCGTCGGTAGTTTGAGCGCATGGCCACGGACACCGCCGAGACCGGCACCGACGAGAGTCCACGAACCTACGTCCAGCCGGAGGTCGACGTCCCGGAGCTGAAGGCGCTGCTGGACGGCAAGTACGCCGCGGTGCGCGACCTGGTGCGCACCAACCTCGCGGCGTACTCCTCGATCCTCGACGAGGCCGAGACGATGACCCGCGCCGAGTTCCGCGAGCGGGTGAAGGACGTCGTCGTCGAGATGGCGGCCACCGGCCAGACCGGCATGGGCTTCCCGGAGGAGTACGGCGGCGGCGGCGACATCGGCGCATCGGTCGCCGCGTTCGAGACGCTGGCCTTCGGCGACCTGTCGGTGCTCGTGAAGGTGGGCGTGCAGTTCGGGCTGTTCGGCGGCGCCATCCTGCAGCTCGGCACCAAGCCGCACCACGACGAGCTACCTCCCCGACCTGATCACCGCGAAGACGATGGGCTGCTTCGCGATGACCGAGACCGGCCACGGCAGCAACGTGCAGGCGCTCGGCACCGTGGCGACGTACGACCTGGCGACGCAGGAGTTCGTGATCGAGACCCGCGGCGAGGAGGCCAACAAGGACTACATCGGCAACGCCGCCGAGCACGCCGAGCTCGCGGTGGTGTTCGCGCAGCTCGAGGTCGGCGGGAAGTCCGAGGGGGTGCACGCCTTCGTCGTCCCGATCCGCGAGAAGGGCGAGGTCGTGCCCGGCGTCCGGATCGAGGACGACGGCCAGAAGATGGGGCTGAACGGCGTCGACAACGGCCGGATCTGGTTCGACGGCGTACGGGTGCCGCGGACCGCGCTGCTCAACCAGTTCGCCGACGTCACCCCGGCCGGGGTCTACGAGAGCGAGATCGAGAACCCCAACAAGCGGTTCTTCACGATGCTCGGCACGCTCGTGCAGGGCCGGGTGTGCGTCGGCGGCGGCGGCATCAACGCCGCCAAGGTGGCGCTGGCGATCGCGATCAAGTACGCCCAGCAGCGGCGGCAGTTCGAGGCGACCAGCGAGGAGCAGGAGGAGCTGCTGCTCGACTACGGCATGCACCAGCGGCGGCTCTTCCCGCTGCTCGCCCGCACGTACGCGCTGCACTTCGCCCAGGAGGTCGTCGCCACCCAGCTCCACGAGGTCTTCTCGGAGGTCGAGCCGACACCGAACACCGAGAAGAACCGGCGCGAGCTCGAGTCGCGGGCCGCGGGCACCAAGGCGCTCGGCACCTGGCACGCGACCCGCACCATCCAGGAGTGCCGCGAGGCCTGCGGCGGTGCCGGCTACCTGTCGGTGAACCGGTTCGCCGCGCTGAAGGCCGACACCGACGTCTTCACGACGTTCGAGGGCGACAACACGGTGCTGCTCCAGCTGGTCGCCAAGGGCCTGCTCACCGACTACGCCAGCGAGTTCGAGGACCTCGACCAGTTCGGCATGGTCCGGTACGTCGCCGGGCTCGGTGTCGAGACGGTGCTCGAGAAGGCCGGCGTCCACAAGCTGCTCGAGCGGATCAAGGACGTGCTGCCCGGCGGCGACGAGGGATGGGACCAGGAGGCCGGGCTGCTCGACCCGGAGTACCAGCTCGCGATGTACCGCTTCCGCGAGGACCACATGCTCGGCGGCGTGGCCCGCCGGCTCAAGCGCGGCATCGACAACAAGATGAACCCGGGCGAGGTGTTCTCCCTGGTGCAGGACCACGTGATCGGCGCGGCCCGCGCGCACGTCGAGCGGCTGGTGCTCGAGGCGTTCGTGGAGAAGACCCGCGCGGCTGCCGGACGGCGACCTCAAGGTCGCCCTCGAACCTGCTCTGCGACCTGCACGCGCTGTCCGGCATCGAGGCCGACCGGGCGTGGTTCATGGAGCACGGCCGGCTCACCTCGCAGCGCTCCAAGGCGATCACCCGCGAGGTGGCCGACCTGTGCCGGAAGGTCCGACCGATCGCCGGTGACCTGGTCGACGGGTTCGGCGTACCCGTCGAGATGCTGCGGGCGCCGGACCTGGTCGGATGAGCGGAGCGTTCGGCGGGCTGCCGACCCGGTCCGAACCCGAGGGTGAGATCAGGGGGCTCGGGCTGGTGCTGCCGGGTCGCGGCTACGCGCCGTCGGCACCGTTGCTGGACTTCGCCGAGCCAGGCACTGCTGCAGCACGGCTACGCGGTCGAGCAGGTGTGGTGGGACTCCCAGGGATGCCCGGACGACGACCCTGGCGGCTGGGTGCGGGACCAGGCCGCGGCCGCCCTCGCCGCGCAGCCCGGCGAACTCCCCTCGACGGTCGTCGTCGGCAAGTCGCTCGGCACCCGTGCGGCGCCGTGGGCGGCGGAGCGGGGCTACGACGCGATCTGGCTGACGCCGTTGCTCTTCGTCGGCGACCTGGTGGCCGGCATCGCGGCGCACCGCGGGCGGCAGCTGCTCGTGTGCGGGGAGGCGGATGAGGCGTGGGACGCCGACGTGGCAGCCCGGCTCAGGCGAGAGGGTTGCGACGTGGTGGAGATCCCCGACGCCGACCACGGGCTGTGCGTTCCCGGCGACGTCGTCCGCAGCGCCGAGATCCACGTCGAGGTGGCCCGTCGGATGGCCGCCTTCCTCGCCGGGCCGGAGCGCGCATGAGGCTCCCCGGCCTCGGCGGGTGGAGCGACGACCCGCTGTGGGCGCACTTCTACGACTGGACCGTCGAGCACCCGCGGGTGGGCGGCGCGATCTGGCGGGTGGGGATGCAGAGCGACCTGCGTCTCCTCTACGCCGCGGCCGAGGAGATCGGCCGGCAGCCCGCTGGTGCGCGGATCCTGGACATCCCGTGCGGTGGCGGGGTGGCGCTGCGCGGACTGCGGCCCGGCCAGGGGGTCACCTACGTCGCCGCCGACATCGCCCAGACGATGCTCGACCGCACCTCGGACGCTGCCCGCGAGCGCGGCGTCGACGACCAGGTGGAGCCGCGGATCGCCGACGTCGGCGACCTGCCGTTCGAGGACGACTCGTTCGACCTGTGGTCTCGTTCACCGGCCTGCACTGCTTCCCCGACCCGGCGCGTGCGGTGGTGGAGATGGTGCGGGTGCTGCGGCCGGGCGGGGTCATCACCGGCAGCGCGCTGCTCAACGACAGCGGCATCCAGCACGAGCCGATCCGCCGCGCCGGCCGGCTCGCCGGGCTGCTCGGACCCGGCTGCACCGGCGACGAGGTCGTGCGCTGGCTGGCCGCCCAGGGCGTCACCGAGCCGACGCTCGAGCGCAGTGGTGGGATCGGCTACTTCCAGGGGAGTGAAGGCCGTGACGATCCTCAGTGCTCGCCTTCGTCCTTGAGCGCGCTGGAACGACGCACGGACCTCGTTCTCGGCGTCGTCGCGGCCGACCCAGTCGGCGCCCTCGACGGACTTGCCGGGCTCGAGGTCCTTGTAGACCTCGAAGAAGTGCTGGATCTCCAGGCGGTCGAACTTCGGCACGTGGTTGATGTCGCGCATGTGCTCCAGCCGCGGGTCGTTGGTGGGGACGCAGAGCACCTTGTCGTCGCCGCCGGCCTCGTCGGTCATCCGGAACATGCCGATCGCCCGGCACTTGATCAGGCAGCCGGGGAACGTCGGTGACTGCAGCAGCACCAGCGCGTCGAGCGGGTCGCCGTCCAGGCCGAGGGTGTTCTCGATGTAGCCGTAGTCGGCGGGGTACTGCGTCGAGGTGAACAGCGTCCGGTCCAGGCGCATCCGGCCGCTCTCGTGGTCGACCTCGTACTTGTTGCGCTCCCCCTTGGGGATCTCCACGAGAACGTCGAACTCCAGCACCTTCAGCCTCCGCATGCCCTAGCCGTGCGGCCCCGATCGGGGCGCCAACCCAGTGTCCCGCACAATGGCTCCGACTGCGTAGCGAGGAAGGGGCGATGGGTGGCTGGGAGTGACCGAGAGCACCCTCGGCGGCCGCTGCTGCGGATCCTCGGGGTGGTCCTCGTCGTCGCCCTGGTCGCCGGCGGCGTCGCCACCTGGCGCTACGACCTGCTCGACCGCTGGCTCGACGACGAGCCGGAGGCGCCCGTCGAGCCGGCCGCGATCGCGCCGCCGCCCGGCCTCGACCTGCCTCCGGTCGACCTCCCGGAGGCCGGTCGCCCGGCCGCTGCCCGAGCGGCCGCGGCTCGACCGCGCGGCGATCCGCCGCGCGGTGCAGTCCGACCTCAGCGACCGCGACCTCGGCCGGCACGTGCTCGCCGTGGTGGCTCCGCTGGGCGCCGGCGGGCCGGCGTACACGCTCGGCAGCGGGCTGGCCGTGCCCGCCTCCACGACCAAGGTGGTCACCTCGGCGGCCGCGCTGTACGCGCTGGGCGCCGACCACGTGTTCGAGACCACCGTGGTGCCGGACGGCCGCCGCCGCGTGGTGCTGGTCGGCGGCGGCGACCCGCTGCTGGCGAGCACGCCCGACACCGACGAGACGGCGTACCCGCCCCGCGCCGACGTCGTCACGCTCGCGAACCGGACGGCGAAGGCGCTGCGGAAGAAGGGGATCCGCGCCGTGCGGCTCGGGTACGACGCCGGGCTGTTCACCGGTCCCGCCGAGAACCCGAACTGGGAGCCCGACTACATCCCCGACGCCGTCGTCTCCCCGACCAGCGCGCTCTGGGTCGACGAGGGCAGGCCGGCGTCGGGCTTCGGCCGGGTCGCCGACCCGGCCGCGGCGGCCGCCGCGGCGTTCGCCACCGCGCTCGGCAAGGCCGGCGTCCGGGTCGACGGGGCGCCCGAGGAGACCAAGGCCCCAGGCTCCAGGCCGCTCGCCGCGGTCCCGAGCGCGCCGCTCGGGCAGATCGTCGAGCGCATCCTGACCGTCAGCGACAACGAGGCCGCCGAGGTGCTGCTGCGGCACGTCGGCCTGGCCAGCGAGGGTGACGGCTCGATCGAGGGCGGCCGCCGCGGCGTACGCCGGATCCTGGAGTCGCAAGGGATCCCGCTCCGCTCCAGCGTGCTGTACGACGGCAGCGGGCTGTCCCGCGACAACCGGCTGGACCCGCGGGTCCTCGTCGACGTGCTGCGGCTGGCCATGGACCCGGAGCAACCCGACCTGGGGGCGGTGCTCACCGGCCTCCCGGTGGCCGGCTTCACCGGCTCGCTGGCCGACCGGATGGACCTGGGCCCACCCGCGGGGCGCGGCCGGGTGCGCGCGAAGACCGGCACCCTGACCGGCGTCACGTCGCTCGCGGGCATCGCCGCCGACGTCGACGGCAACGCGATGGTGTTCGTGCTGATGGCCGACCGGGTCCGCAAGAACCGCGACTACTTCGCCCGGGTCGCGATGGACAACGCCGCTGCGTCCCTCGGGGCGTGCCGCTGCGGTCTGTAGGTTCTAGGCCATGGCGAGCTCCTCCGGCGGCGCAGGCACCGGCCCCGACATGGTCGACTGGGACCTCGCGGTCCGGATCGGGTCGCGGCTGGCCGGCGAGGGCCCGCAGGTCGAGCGCGACGAGGCCGATGCGGTGGTGGCCGAGCTGCGCGCCGACGCCAACCGCTCCACGGGTCTGGTCCGCGACTTCACCGGGCTGGTGGCGGCCGAGCACGACGCCCCGGTGCTGGTGGTCGACCGGGCCGGCATGGGTGCAGGCGAACGCCGACGGCTTCCGGGTGGCGATCTCGCCGATGGTCGAGAAGCTCGCCTCGAAGAAGGCGCCGACCGGGCTGAGCCTCGCCGTCGGGTCGAGGGTCACCGGCGCGGAGGTGGGCGGGCTGCTCGGGTTCCTGGCCGGCAAGGTGCTCGGCCAGTTCGACCCCTTCCACGCCCCCGACGGCCGGCTGCTGCTGGTCGCGCCGAACATCGTCCACGTGGAGCGGGAGCTCGACGTCGACCCCCACGACTTCCGGCTCTGGGTCTGCCTGCACGAGGAGACCCACCGGGTGCAGTTCACGGCGGTGCCGTGGATGCGCGACCACCTGTTCTCGGAGATCGCCGCGATCGCGGAGACCATGGAGCCGTCGAAGGTTCTCGACGAAGGGCTGCAGCGGATCACCGACGCGGTGCGCGGCGGACTGCGCGGCGGCAGCCTGATCGACCTGATGGGGACCCCCGAGCAGAAGGAGATCCTCGACCGGGTCACCGGGATGATGTCCCTGCTGGAGGGGCACGCCGACGTCGTGATGGACGGTGTCGGCCCGTCGGTCATCCCCACGGTCGACACGATCCGGAAGAAGTTCGACCGGCGCCGCAAGGGCACCGGGAGCCTCGACCGGTTCGTACGCCGGCTGCTCGGGCTGGAGGCCAAGATGGCGCAGTACCGCGACGGCGCCGCCTTCGTGCGCGGCGTCGTCGACAAGGTCGGGATGGCGGAGTTCAACGCCGTCTGGGAGCGCGCCGAGAACCTCCCCTCGAAGGCCGAGCTCGCCGACCACGACGCGTGGATCGGCCGCGTCCTGAGATGAGACCCGCATGACCCTGCACCCCGCCGTCGCGGCGGTACGCCGGGGCGTGCGTGGTGACCTGGCCGACCTGGAGCCGGGCGACACCGTGGTCGTGGCCTGCTCGGGTGGCGCGGACTCCTTGGCCCTGCTGGCCGCCACCGTGTTCGAGGGCCGCGAGCTGGCGCTGCGGGTGATCGGGGCCACCGTCGACCACGGGCTGCAGGACGGCTCGGCCGAGCAGGCGACCAGGGTCGTCGAGCAGATGGCCGGCCTCGGCGTGGACGAGACCGTGAGCGCCCGGATCACGGTGGAGGGCGGTGGGCTCGGGCCCGAGGCGGCGGCCCGGCAGGCCAGGTACGCCGTACTCGAACAGATCGGGGAGCGCTTCGGTGCGGCCGCCGTGCTGCTCGGCCACACCCGCGACGACCAGGCCGAGACGGTGCTGCTCGGGCTCACCCGAGGCTCGGGTGGCCGTTCGATCGCGGGGATGCGGCGTCGGTTCGAGGGCTACCGACGTCCGCTGCTCGACGTCTCCCGCGACGACACCGTCACCGCCTGCCAGGTCGAGGGGATCGAGTTCTGGGAGGACCCGCACAACGCCGACCCGGCGTACACCAGGGCCCGGGTCCGGCAGCGGGTGCTGCCGGTGCTCGAGGACGAGCTCGGCCCGGGCGTCGCCGAGACGCTGGCCCGCACCGCCGACCAGCTGCGGGTCGACATGGAGCACCTCGACGACCTCGCCGACGAGGTGGTCGCCGGCCTGCCGGACCCGGTGCCGCTGGACGCGCTGAGCGCACTGCCCACCGCCGTACGACGGCGGGTGCTGCGGCTCGTGGCGTTGCGTGCCGGCGCCCCGGCCGCGGAGCTGTTCCACGAGCACGTGCTGGCGGTCGACGCGCTGGTGACTGACTGGCACGGCCAGAAGTGGGTCGACCTCCCCGGGCGGATCCGGGCGGCCCGCCGGGCCGAGGCGCTGTGCTTCGAAGGGGCCGAGGCGTGATCCGCGGCCTCGTCGGCATGGTGGTGGCGCTCGCGCTGGTCGCGACGGGCTGCTCCGACGACGACGCCGACACCGACGAGCCGGCGACCGTGGAGGCGCCGGTGCTCGGCGCCTGGCACGAGCTGGTGACCGACCCGCAGGGCGGGGTCCTGCTGGTCAACGGCCACCCCGAGGACGCGACCGACCCCGGACCGGTCGAGCTCTGGCGATGGGACGGAGCGGCGTGGGAGGAGGTCACACCCGAGGGCGACGGTCCCTCGGCGCGCAACTTCGCCGCGGTCGCCATGGACACCGAACACGACGTACTGCTGCTCCACGGCGGGCTGACCCCGGCCGGCGTCTCCGACGAGACCTGGGCCTGGGACGGCGCGGCGTGGGAGCTCGTCGCGAGCGGGTCGGACGGCCCGGGTGCCCGCTCCGCCCCGTCGATGGCCTACAGCGCCGCGGACGGCCGGGTGCTGCTGTACGGCGGCGACGACGGCACCACGCAGCACAACGACACCTGGGCCTGGGACGGCGAGGCCTGGGAGCGGGTGGCCGCGGACGGACCGGAGCCGGTGCGGTGGCCGGCGTTCATGGAGTACGACCCCGGGTCCGAGGCGGTCGTGCTCTACGGCGGGCACCAGGTGGTCGACGAGGACGCGCCGATCGCCGTCGGCGACACCTGGGTCTGGGCCGGCGACCGCTGGCGGGCCGCCCCGCGGCGGATCAGCCCGGGCCGCTCCTCAACGCGAACGGCGTCGTCCACCCCACGCACGGCCTGCTGCTCGTGGGCGGCGCCGACGCCGCGAGCGAGGAGACCGGTCGCGCCTGGACCTGGAGCGGCTCGTCGTGGGAGGCACTGCCCGCCGACGTGATTCCCGCGCGGCAGGCCTTCGGCCTCGCCTACGACGAGGAGCGGGAGGTGGTCGTCCTCACCGGTGGCGTCGTCGAGCCGGGCAGCACCGATCGCCACCAGGACGTGTGGGAATGGTCCGGCGACCCCGCCACACCCGCGGTGCGGGTGCCCGCGGACGAGTAGCCGAGGCCACGCCCTACGCTGCACACATGGACAGCGCAGATGTCGAGAAGGACCTCGTCAACGTCCTCTTCACCGAGGCCGAGATCCAGGGCCGGATCGCCGAGCTCGCCGCGGAGATCGAGAAGGACTACGAGGGCAAGGACCTCCTGATCGTCGGCATCCTCCGCGGCGCGGTGATGGTGATGGCCGACATGGCGCGGGCGTTCCACCGGCACCTCGAGATGGACTGGATGGCGGTGTCGTCGTACGGCTCCGGCACCAAGTCGTCCGGTGTGGTGCGGATCCTCAAGGACCTCGACACCGACATCTCCGGGCGGCACGTGGTGATCGTCGACGAGATCATCGACACCGGCCTGACCCTGTCGTGGCTGACCTCCAACCTGACCTCGCGGGCGCCGGCGAGCGTGGCGATCTGCACCCTGCTCCGCAAGCCCGAGGCGCTGCAGATGCCGGTCGACGTGAAGTACGTCGGCTGGGACATCCCCAACGAGTTCGTGGTCGGCTACGGGCTCGACTACCGCGAGCGCTACCGCAACCTCCGCGACATCGGCACGCTCGCGCCGCACGTGTACTCCTAGGGGAGACCCCGGGGCCGACCCGGAACCTCTCGCTCTCAATGAGCGTTTCCACCATGAGCCTGAGAGAATGGTTTCAGGCGGGTGGCGTGTACCGTCATCTGTTCCGTCGTGCGATGAAGAGAGAAGTCTGTAGAAGTCCGTGAAGCGTATTTTCAAGGGCCCCTGGGTCTGGATCATCCTGGCCGTCGTGGGCGTCCTCCTGGCCCTGCAGTACCTCGCCCCCGGGGGTGGGTACGACGAGGTGGCGACCTCGAAGATGGAGTCCTACATCACCGAGGGCCAGGTCAAGGAGATCACCTTCATCGACGGTGACCAGACCATCGAGGCCACCCTCGACAAGGGTGTGCGCGACAGCGGCGACAAGGTGATGACCCACTACGTGATGGGTCAGCAGCAGGGCATCATCAACCTGGTCGACGACCAGGTGGCGGCGGGCACCATCGAGGAGTCCAACTCCGAGAACCCCCAGCCCAGCCTGCTCGGCTCGATCCTGGCGACCCTGCTGCCGTTCGCGCTGATCATCCTGCTCTTCGTCTTCCTGATGAACCAGGTCCAGGGCGGTGGCGGCCGCGGCGTCATGCAGTTCGCCAAGTCCAAGGCCAAGCTGATCACCAAGGACATGCCGAAGACCACGTTCAACGACGTGGCCGGCTGTGACGAGGCCATCGAGGAGCTCGGCGAGATCAAGGAGTTCCTCCAGGAGCCCGCCAAGTTCCAGGCCGTGGGCGCCAAGATCCCCAAGGGCGTGCTGCTCTACGGCCAGCCCGGCACCGGCAAGACCCTGCTGGCCCGCGCGGTCGCCGGCGAGGCCGGCGTGCCGTTCTACTCGATCTCCGGCTCCGACTTCGTCGAGATGTTCGTCGGCGTCGGCGCCAGCCGGGTCCGTGACCTGTTCGAGCAGGCCAAGGAGAACGCCCCCGCCATCGTGTTCATCGACGAGATCGACGCCGTCGGCCGGCACCGCGGCGCCGGCATGGGCGGCGGCCACGACGAGCGCGAGCAGACCCTCAACCAGCTGCTCGTCGAGATGGACGGCTTCGACATCCGCGGCGGCGTGATCCTGATCGCAGCCACCAACCGTCCCGACGTGCTCGACCCGGCGCTGCTGCGGCCGGGCCGATTCGACCGGCAGATCCAGGTCGACGCCCCCGACCTCGCCGGCCGGCACAAGATCCTGCAGGTCCACGCCCGGGGCAAGCCGCTCGCCGAGGGCATCGACCTGATGAGCGTCGCCCGGCGTACCCCCGGCTTCACCGGTGCCGACCTGGCCAACGTGCTCAACGAGGCTGCCCTGCTCACCGCGCGCGGCAACGAGAAGCTGATCACCAACTTCGCGCTCGACGAGGCCATCGACCGGGTGATCGCCGGCCCGCAGCGTCGTACTCGCCTGATGAGCGAGAAGGAGAAGCTGATCACCGCCTATCACGAGGGCGGCCACGCCCTGGTCTCGGCGGCGCTTCCCGGCACCGACCCGGTGCACAAGATCACGATCCTGCCGCGCGGGCGGGCGCTGGGCTACACGATGGTGCTTCCCCGACGAGGACAAGTACTCCCAGACCCGCAGCGAGATGCTCGACAAGCTGGCCTACATGCTCGGCGGCCGGGCCGCCGAGGAGATGGTCTTCCACGACCCCACCACCGGCGCCGGCAACGACATCGAGAAGGCGACCAGCCTGGCCCGGGCGATGGTCACCCAGTTCGGCATGACCGAGCGGCTCGGCGCGATCAAGCTCGGTGACGACAACTCCGAGCCGTTCCTGGGCCGCGACATCGGGCACACCCGCAACTACTCCGAAGACGTCGCCGCGATCGTCGACGAGGAGACCAAGAAGCTGCTCACGGTCGCGCACCAGGAGGCCTTCGACATCCTCGAGGAGAACCGCGACGTCCTCGACAGCCTGGTGCTCGCGCTCCTCGACCGGGAGACCCTCGACAAGGCCGAGGTCGCCGACATCTTCGAGGCACTGCGCCGCCGCCCCGAGCGGCCCGCCTGGACCGGCTCGCCGACCCGCAGCCCCTCGGAGATCCCGCCGGTGGAGATCCCGCAGGCGATCAAGGACCGGGCCGCGGCCAACGGGACGCCCCACGACGACAGGGAGGGCGCGGGCGCGATCATCACCCCGCCCGGCGCCGGCGGCGACGTCCACGACACCCCGCCGGTCGCCCCGCCCGGCACCGACCCGACGCCGCCCTCTCCCGCCGGCTGACCCGTGACCGACCCGATCCACCCGCCTGCGCGGGCGCCGGAGGACGTGCCGCCGTACGACGAGGCGCGCGCGGAGGCCGCCGTACGCGAGCTGCTGGCCGCGATCGGCGAGGACCCCGAGCCGCGAGGGGCTCCGGGACACGCCCGTCCGGGTGGCCCGCATGTACGCCGAGATCACCTCCGGCCTCCGGATGGCGCCGGAGGACGTCCTCACCACGACGTTCGACCTCGGCCACGACGAGATGGTCCTGGTCCGCGACATCGAGCTCTGGTCGATGTGTGAGCACCACCTGGTGCCGTTCACGGGGGTCGCGCACGTCGGCTACATCCCCGCGGAGTCCGGCAAGATCACCGGACTGTCCAAGCTGGCCCGGCTGGTCGACGTCTACGCGCGGCGCCCCCAGGTGCAGGAGCGGCTGACCACCCAGATCGCCGACGCGCTGGTGGACATCCTCGAGGCCCGCGGCGTCATCGTCGTGATCGAGGCGGAGCACCTGTGCATGACGATGCGCGGCGTGAAGAAGGCAGGAGCCCGCACCATCACCTCGGCCGTGCGCGGGATCATGCACAGAGCAGCCACGCGTTCCGAGGCCATGGCACTCATCCACAGAGCGCGCTGACCGCTATGACCCGACACATGGGGAGGGTCCTCCTGGTCGTGGCGCTCGCCGTGGCCCTGTTGGCGACCTCCTGCCGCTCCCCGCAGGACGTCATCACCTCCGGCGAGGTGCGCTCGCAGTCCAGCGACGGCCCCAACATCGTCCTGATCAGCACCGACGACCAGGCCCTGGTCGACCTGCGCTGGATGCCGCTCACCCGCCGCCTGATCGGCGACCAGGGCGTGAACTTCTCGAACTTCATCGCCCCCCACCCGCTGTGCTGTCCCGCCCGGGCCCAGATCCTGACCGGCCAGTACGCCCAGAACAACGGCGTCCGCGGCAACCGGGGCCAGTACGGCGGCTACCAGAGCCTCGACGACCCCGAGCACACCCTGCCGGTGTGGCTGCGCGACGCCGGCTATCGCACGTCGTTCGTCGGCAAGTACGTCAACGGCTACAACCCCGAGATGGGCATCCCGGCGGGCTGGGAGGACTGGGACGCCACGGTCCGGCTCGGCTACCAGCACTTCCTGCAGTACGACGGCACCGCGGTCACCCAGCCGGAGGCCTACCACACCGACTACGTCGCCGAGCGGACCAGCGAGGAGATCGCGGCGCTCGCCGCCGACGACCAGCCGTTCTTCCTCTGGTCGTCGTTCTACGCGCCGCACGGGATCTGCTCGGCCACCCACGAGATCGGCTGCTCGACGCCGCCGCCCGGTGTCGCCTCGCTTCGCGCGCAGCTTCCGCGGAGTCGAGCCGCCGTTCCTGGACAGCCCGTCCTTCAACGAGCCCGACGTGTCCGACAAGCCGAAGGTCGTCACCCGGGGCGGCAAGGTCGACGTCGGCAAGGCGAAGCAGCTGTTCCTCCAGCGGATCCGGTCGCTCGCCTCGGTGGACGAGGCCGTCGCCAAGATCGTCACCGCGCTGCGCCAGGCCGGTGAGCTCGACGACACCGTGATCGCGTTCACCTCCGACAACGGGTTCCTCTACGGCGAGCACCGCTACCAGGGCAAGACGCTCGCCTACGAGGAGTCGGTGCGGGTGCCCCTGCTGATGCGCGGCCCCGGCATCGCGCCCGGCACGGTCCGCACCCGTACCACCGCGATGATCGACCTGGCGCCCACGTTCGCCGACCTCGCCGGCGCCGAGCCGCTGGTGCCGGTCGACGGCGAGAGCATGGTCGACCTGGCGACGGGCACCGGCTCGGGCGAGGACCGCACCCTGTTGCTGCAGGCCGGCATCCGCGGCCCCGACCGCCGCGGCCTGGGTTGGGACTACCGCGGGGTGCGCACCGACCGCTACACGTACATCTACTGGCTGGAGACCGGGTTCGTGGAGCTCTACGACCGGTCGCACGACCCCTACCAGCTGACCAACGTCGCGGACGACCCTCGCTACGCGCAGACCGCCGAGGAGCTGTTCGACCGCACCACCGAGCTCGGCGAGTGCTCCGGCGACTCCTGCCGCACCGAGTTCGGGCCGGTTCCACCACCCCTCCGATAGCGGCCGGGCCCCTCCGGATCCAGGGCCGTAGCGAGCGTCGCGATGGGCGTGCGATGGCAAGGCGGAGGAGCGAAGTTGTAGTGGATACTCCTACGAGTGACGACAACGCAGCCAGCGCGCGTCCAGCGCGGCGCTAGTAGGCCGGGGATTGCGGGAGAGGGCCCTGTGGTTCTGAGCGCTCGCGGCCGGCCGGTCGTGATGGGCGTCGTCAACGTCACCCCGGACTCGTTCTCCGACGGCGGGCGGTACGCCGACACGGCGGCCGCGATCGCGCACGGGCGCGCGCTGCTGGGCGACGGGGCCGACGTACTCGACATCGGCGGGGAGTCCACGCGCCCGGGCGCGACCCGGCCGCTGGTCTCCGAGGAGCTCGACCGGGTGGTCCCGGTGATCACGGCACTCGTCGCGGACGGTGCGGTGGTGTCCGTGGACACGATGCGCTCCGAGGTCGCCGAGGCGGCGATCGCGGCCGGAGCGGGTGTGGTCAACGACGTCTCCGGCGGGCTCGCCGACCCCCGCATCCTCGACGTGGTGGCGGGCTCCGGCACGACGTACGTCGCCATGCACTGGCGCGCCCACAGCGACCGGATGCTGGACCTCGCCGTCTACGACGAGCCGGGGGGCGTGGTGGCCGCCGTGCGTCGCGAGCTGGGCGAGCGGGTCGACGCGATGCTCGCCGCGGGGATCGCGCAGGACCGGATCGTCCTGGACCCGGGGCTGGGCTTCGCCAAGCGGGGCGAGCACAACTGGACGCTGCTGCGCGGGTTCGCCGAGCTGACGTCGCTGGGCTACCCGCTGCTGGTCGGCGCGAGCCGCAAGTCGTTCCTGGGCGCCCTGTTGGCCGCCCCGGACGGCACCCCCCGGCCGGTGACCGAGCGGGAGGAGGCGGTGCACGCGATCACGCTGCTGCTGGCACAGCAGGGTGTGTGGGGGGTCCGGGTGCACGACGTCCGGGGCACTCGTGATGTGCTGCGGGTCCTGGAAGCGATGGAGAGAAGCAGTGAGTGACGAGCTGGTCATCAGCGGGATCGAGTGCTTCGGCCATCACGGCGTCTTCGAGCACGAGCGCCGCGACGGCCAGAGGTTCGTGATCGATCTCGCACTCGGCGTCGACTCCAGGCCTGCGGCGACCTCGGACGACTTGCGAGACACCGTGGACTACGGAAGCCTCGTGGCCCAGGTGAAAGCCGCCGTGGAGAAAGATCCGGTCGACCTGATCGAGACCCTGGCCCAGCGGATCGCGGATGTCTGCCTTTGGGATGGCCGTGTTGAATGGGCTCGGGTCACGGTTCACAAGCCGGATGCCCCCATCGACGCGAATTTCTCGGACGTCGCGTTGACGATCACCCGGAAGAGGCAGGGCAACCAGTGACAGAGACCCCTAACCCGAACATCCCGGACGCGGACACGCTGACCGGCGAGATGCGGCCGATCCGCCGGGTCGTGCTGGCCCTGGGCTCCAACCTGGGTGAACGCCTGGCCAGCCTCCAGGGCGCCGTCGACGCGATCGCCGATACCCCCGACGTCTGGGTCACGGGGGTCTCCCCGGTCTACGAGACCGAGCCGGTCGACGCCCCCGACGGGTCGAAGAACTTCCTGAACGCCGTGGTGCTCCTCGACACCACCCTGGCCGCCAACCGGCTGATGGACCGCGCCCTGGCCATCGAGGACGCCTTCGAGCGCGAGCGCACCGACGTCATCAACGCACCGCGCACCCTCGACGTCGACCTGATCGTGGTCGGCGACCGCCGCAGCGACACCGACGCGCTGCGCCTGCCGCACCCGCGTGCGGCCGAGCGGGCGTTCGTGCTCCGGCCGTGGCACGACCTGGAGCCGGACGCGGTGTTCCCGGACCAGGGCCCGATCGCCGAGCTCCTCGACAAGGTGGGTGAGCAGGGCGTCACCCGGCGCGACGACCTCACGCTGGAGGTCAGCTGACCCCGCCCGAAGGGCCGCCTGACGACGAGCCCCAGGGCAGTCTGCGGCCCACCTCGCTCCCCGTGCTGGCGCTCTGGGCGATCGCCGGGCTGGTCGGCGGGTGGCTGCTCCACCCGCTGGCCGATCGCGCCGGCACCGCACCGGTCGTGTCGTGGCTCCAGCCGCTGGCGCTGCTGCTGGTCGCGGGCATCCTCGCCTACACGGCGTACTCCACCCGCCGGGTCGTGCGGCATCGGCCCGACCTGCTGCTGCCGCACCAGGCGGTGAACCGGCTGGTGCTGGCCCGTGCCTGCGCATTCGTCGGGGCGCTGGTGCTCGGGGGGTACCTCGGCTACGCGCTCAGCTGGGTCGGCGACGAGGCCGAGCTGGCCGACGAACGGATCTGGCGCTCGGTCGCAGCCTCGTTCGCGGGGCTGTTGATCGTGATCACGGCGCTGCTCCTCGAACGAGCGTGTCGCGTGGGTTCCGACGACGCGGAGCCCTAAGGCCGGGGAGGGTCGCCAGGGCCTCGCGAGGCGTCGGGGTAGATCGTCGATCTCGGAACGCAGGCAGTGCGCGCATGGGCGGCGCGTCGCAGGTCCTGGGGGCCCGACGCGGCCTAACCTGACGTTATGTCTTCCCCCACCCGCGGCCCGGTGCGGCGCCGCCAACGGTCCGCACGCGCGGCCGTCGCCTGCCTGCTGTTGACCGCGGGCGTCCTCGCCGTGGTCGGCGGGGCCCTCAGCGGCTCATGGCAAATGCTCACGATCGCTGCCGGCGCCGGTATCGCGCTGGGCGCGCTCGCGACCCGGATCACCTACCTCGAGGTCCTGCAGTCGCGTCGCGACGCCGCGACCGACCGGGCCGAGCTGGCCCAGGAGTACCGCACTCTCACCTCAGCCCGCGTCGACGAGAACGTCCTGTTCGTCGCGGGCATGACCGGCCGGATCGGCCGCCAAGAGGCCACCATCGCCCGCCTCGAGAAGCGGCTGGTCGAAGTGACCGCTGAGCTGATCGAGGCCCACAAGCAGCACGAGCAGGCCATCGAGCGTGCCCATCGGGCCGAGGAGGACGGCGGCCGGCTCGCCACCCAGCTGGCGGAGGTCGAGGAGCGGGCCAGCCAGAGCATGTTGCGGGTCGCCGAGCTCGAGAAGGAACGCGACGTACTGGTCGCCGAGTGGCAGGCGGCCGAGAACCTCCGTAGGCACGCCTGAGGCGGTTGTAACACGTCGTTCGCTCATCTATCACGCCGCTGCAACGGCCTGGTAGATGGATGGACGGCGTGTTACATGCGCGGGACCGGCACAATCGAGCCTCGTGATCCCCGACGAGTCCCGTTTCGAGAGCGACCCCGACGAGCTCGTCGACCCGCCTGAGGGGCTGCCGGAGGGCTGGGAGATCGGTACGCCGGATCCCGCCGACCGGTTCGACGTCGCGCGGCTCACCCGGCTGCTGCGGGCGCACGAGAGCCACGGTCGGGGCTGGCCCGGGTCGGGGGTGGACGACGTCCTGGTCGAGGTGTCCGAGGCCGGCCTGCGCACGAGGGAGAACGTCGTGGTCCGCGACGACCTGGGCGAGATCCGGGCGTGGGGCAGCGTCCACGACCGGGCCGGCGGGCGGATGCTGTTCCTGCACATCGTCGAGCGCGACCTCCCCGAGGCGGTCGGCCGGGCCTGCTCGGACGTCCTGGTCGACTGGGCGGTCGGGCAGGCGAGGGAGGTCGGCGCCGCCCGCGGGCTCGCGGTGCAGCAGATCGACACCGGCGCGTTCGCCGACGACGAGCGCCAGCACCGCTGGCTGGCGGCGGGCGGCTTCGAGCGGGTGCGCACCTGGTGGCAGATGAGCCGTCCGGTGACGCCCGACGAGGCGGGGCTGGTGCCCTCTCCTGAGCACTGGGAGTCGGAGCGGGCGACGTTCCGGGTGGTCCGGCGGGCCGGCGACGGGATGCCCGACGAGTCCGACCTGCGCGAGCTGCACGAGGTGCTCGAGGGCGCGTTCGTCGATCACTTCAACTCTCGCGAGGAGACCTTCGAGGAGTTCCTGCACCGGCTGCGCGAGGATCCGGGCCACCGCTGGGACCAGTGGTGGCTGGCCGAGATCCCCGGCGACGACGGCACCCCGGAGCCGGTCGGCGCGCTGATCGGGACGGTCTCGGAGAGCACGTCCGGCCCGGACGGCTCCTACGTGTCCTACCTCGGCGTGCTGGAGTCCGCGCGCGGCCGCGGGGTGGCCAAGGGCCTGTTGAACACGATCATCGCCGACGCCGCCGGACGCGGCAGGGACCGCGTGGGCCTCGAGGTCGACGCCGACTCAGCCACCGGCGCCGCCGAGCTCTACACCGGCATGGGCTGGGTGACGTCGTACATCACCGAGTCGTGGCACCGCGACGTGCCGGTCACTCAGCCAGGGACTGCCTGAGCGCACGGTGCACGCCGTTGGGCGTGAGTACGCCGACGAACTCGGCGCCCCGCTTGACCCCCACCATCGCCCTGTCGTCGCGCAGCATCACCGCGAGCGCCTCCTCCAGCGTGGCGTCGACGTCGATCGCGGCGCCGAGGTCGCCCGCGGCGATCCCGTCGAGCGGCTCGAGGTTGTCGGGGTCGATCGAGGTCACGGTGAGCCGCCGCAGGCCGCGGGTGGCGCCCACGAAGTCCTCGACGAACTCGTCGGCGGGGTGGGCGAGCAGCTCGGCGGGCGTGCCGTACTGCGCGAGCCGGCCGCCGACCGCGAACACCGCCACCCGGTCGCCCATCTTCACGGCCTCGTCGATGTCGTGGGTCACGAACACCACGGTCTTGTCGAGCTCGCGCTGGACGCGCAGGAACTCGTCCTGCAGCCGGACCCGCACCACCGGGTCGACGGCGCCGAACGGCTCGTCCATCAGCAGCACCGGCGGGTCGGCGGCCAGCGCCCGGGCGACGCCCACCCGCTGCCGCTGACCTCCGGACAGCTGGTGCGGGTAGCGGTCGCCGTACGTCGCGGGGTCGAGACCGACCATGTCGAGCAGCTCGGAGGCGCGCTCGCGGGCGGTGGCCTTGGACTCGCCGTACAGCAGCGGGACGGTCATCACGTTGGTGAGGATCTTCTGGTGGGGGAACAGACCCACCTGCTGGATGACGTAGCCGATGCCGCGGCGGAGCTTGACCGGGTCCTCGCCGGTGACGTCGCGGCCGTCGATCTCGATGGTGCCGGTGGTCGGCTCGATCAGCCGGTTGATCATCTTCAGCGTCGTCGACTTGCCGCAGCCGGAGGGGCCGACGAGGACGACCAGCTCGCCGGCGTGTCACGTCGAGGTCGAGCGCCTGCGACCGCGACGGTCCCGTCCGGATAGGTCTTGCCCGACTCCGGACAGCCGGATCATCGGTGAGTCAGCGGTCATCGTGCTCGCCGACTCAGAGCAGGCCCTTGTCCTCGAGGAACTCCGTCGCGACGTCCTCGGGCTTCTGCCGCTCGAGGTCGACCTTGACGTTCATCGTCCGCCAGGTCCTCGGTGGTCAGCGCCTCCGACAGCTCGTTGAAGACGTCCTCGAGGTCGGGGTTGTCGGCCAGGAAGTCGGAGTTGACCGCCGGGGTGAGGTTCTGCGCGGGCTGGATGCCCTTGTCGTCCTCGAGCAGCACCAGGCCGAGCTCGCTCGAGGCTGCCGTCGGTGGTGCCGGTCTCGCCCAGCTGGACCTCGCCGTTGAGCACCGCGTCCTTGATCTGGGCGCTGCCGAAGTCGAGCGGGACGATCTCGGTGATGTCGAGGCCGTAGACCTCGGTGAGCCCGCCCTCGCAGTCGGCGCGGCCCGCGCAGTCCGCGGGGCGCCCAGCTTGATCGGCTCGCCGAGCGCGGCGAGGTCGGAGAGCGTCTCGAGGTCGTTCTCGCTCGGCGAACTCCTCGGTCACGAAGAAGGCGTTCTGGTCGGTGGCCTCCGACGGCGGCAGGATCGAGATGCCCTCGGCCTCGGCCAGCGGCTCGAGCGCCGCGAGCGTCTCGTCGGGGTCGTTGCTGGACACCGGCTCGGCGTCCGGGCCGTTCGCCTCGGTGTTGAGGAAGTCGGTGATGCCGGCGAGGTAGTCGGGGACGATGTCGACGTTGCCCTTGCCGAGCTCGGGCATGTAGACGTCGCGGGTCGTGACCAGCTTGGTCTCGACGTCGTAGCCCTCGTCCTCGAGCAGCTGCTCGTAGATCGCGGCCATCACCTGCTCTCGGTGAAGTCCTGGCCGCCGACGACGACCGAGCCCTTGTCGCCGCCGCGTCGCCGTTGCCGCTGTCCGTCCTCGAGGGGGTCGTCGTCGCACCGCAGCCGGCGGCGAGCGAGGAGCAGCGCCGCCGAGGCGCGAGCGCGAACGGGTGCGTGAGCTCGCATGGGTGTACCACCTTCTGTGTCCCGCGAGGCGCAGCCCGCGCGTGTCCGATGGGTACCCGCGGCACCCGCACTGAACACGTAAGCACCCGGCGCCGACAACTCGCATTCAGGTGCGGCCTCCGCGTCGCTCAGACCGGCGGCAGCGCTGCTTCGCGGGTCGCCTGACCGCGCGGCGCATCGGGTCCAGGTACCGCTCGCCGAGCACCGCGAGCCCCTCGAGGAGCAGCGCGCCGACGGCGACCAGGACCGCGCCGGCCACCACCTCGGAGGTGCGCTGGTTGGCGAACCCGCGGGTGATGATCCGGCCCAGCCCGGGCCCGGCGACCAGCGCGGCGATGGTCGCGGTCGCCCACACCTGCACCAGCGCGAGCCGGACGCCGGTCATCACCACCGGCATCGCCAGCGGCAGCTCGACCGCCGTGAACACCTGCCGCCGCTCATCCCCATGCCCGCGGGCGGCCTCGACGACGTCGCGGTCGACCTCGCGCGACGCCGACGTAGGCGTTGGTGATGAGCGGCGGCAGCGCGAAGAGCACCAGGGCGATCAGCGTCGCCAGCCCGGCCCGGCCGTAGGGCCGAAGCTCGCCGGACCCGATCGGGCCGAGCGACAGGACCAGCAGCACCGCGAAGACCGGGATCGCCCGGCCGACGTTGGAGATGTTGATCGGCGAGGAAGCCGCCCTCGCCGTGTGGCCGAGGTAGAGCGCGATCGGCAGCCCGAGCACCATCGCCACGGCGAGCGCGGTGACGGTGAGCAGCAGCTGCTGGACCGCGAACGCGCCGATGCCGTTTGTCGCCCGACCAGTTGCGCGCCGTCGGTGAGGTAGTCGAAGACGTCACCGAGCATGGCGCCGGTCCACGGCGTGAGCAGCCGCTGGACGACGACCAGCACCAGGTCCAGCACCACCGCCAGCACGACGCACAGCAGGCTGGCGGCGAGGATCTGGCCTTGAACTGGTTGCCACCGCCCGCAGCAGCAGGTTGCCCAGCCCGCCGTAGGAGACGATCGAGCCGACGTCACCAGCGCGACCGTCGAGACCGTCGCCACCCGCAGGCCGGCCATGATCACCGGCAGCGCCAGCGGCAGCTCCACCCGCGCAGCAGCCGGGTCGGCCCGTAGCCGACGCCGACGCGCCGACTCGCGCACCTCGTCGGGCACCGCCCGCAGGCCGGCCAGCACGTTGCGCACCAGGATCGTCAGCGAGTAGAGCGCCAGCCCGATGATCACGGTCGTGGCGGAGAGCCCGGTGAACGGCAGCAGCAGCGAGAACAGCGCCAGCGACGGGATCGTGTAGATGATCGTGGTCCCGCCGATGATCGAGCGACTCCACCGCTGGGGCTGCGCCGGGCCAGCAGGGCCAGCGGCACCGCGACGCACGAAGCCGAGCGAGCACCGAGACCACCGTGAGCCACAGGTGCTGGATGGTCGCGTCGACCAGCTCGGGCCGGTAGTCGTTCCAGTACTGGCCGCACAGCCAGCTGTTGTCGATGTAGCACTGGGCCACGTCGGTGTCGGCCGCGGAGGTCACGGCGCGACGCTACCCGCTCCGCGCCTCGTGGTCGCGCACCGCGAGGGCGGCGGGATCGACGGTCGCCGGGTCGATCCCCGGTACGTCGATCCGTACGCCGCCCTCGTCGGTGCCGACCCTCGGGGCGGGCCGGCCGGCCAGCCCGGCGACGTACGTCATCACCGTGGCGGCGTCCTCGCGGCGGCCCTGCTCGACCAGCCACCCGGTCAGCCGGTGCACCGGCGGGAGGCCGCTGTGCACCAGCGACCGGTCGCCCCAGAGCTCGCGCACTCCCGCTCCAGCAGCGCCCACCACTCGTCGGAGCAGCCGGGGATCTCAGTGAAGTAGCGGTGCAGGTCGCCGGCCAGCACCCGGTCCAGGAAGTAGCGCCGGACGGCGTCCGCGTCCGGCGACGGCCGTCGACGCTCGCCAGCGCCATCCGCTTGGTCTCCAGCCGGTCCGCGAGGTCGGCGACCGAGGCCCGCTGCTGGGTGATCGAGGTGCCGTCGTCGCGGATCCGCCAGTGGTAGACGATCTCGGGACCAGCCACCCGGTCAGCCGGTGCACCGGCGGGAGCCCGCTGTGCACCAGGGACCGGTCGCCCCACAGCTCCCGCACGCCCGACTCCAGCAGCGCCCACCACTCGTCGGAGCACCCCGGGATGAGCAGGAAGTAGCGGTGCAGGTCGCCGGCCAGCACCCGGTCCAGGAAGTAGGGCCGGACGGCGTCGGCGTCCGGTGAGGCCTCGACGCTCGCCAGCGCCATCCGCTTGGTCTCCAGCCGGTCCGCAAGGTCGGTCACCGAGGCCCGTTGCTGGGTGATCGAGGTGCCGTCGTCGCGGATCCGCCAGTGGTAGACGATCTCGGGCAGCACGTCGAACCGCCCGGCCAGGTAGGCGCGGGTCGTGGTCGGCTGGTCCTCGTAGCGGATCCCCTCGGGCCAGGCCAGCCCGGCCGACTCCCAGAACGTGCGCCGGAACAGCTTGTTCCAGGCGAACACGTCGCCCAGGATCTCCGGGTGCTCGGCGGCCGTGGTCCCGGTGCGACCCGGGTGGTGCAGCCGGTGCATCCACGGCGGCTCGCGGAGGCCGGTGGACTCCCACCAGACGATCGACCCGGTGACGAAGTCGGAGCCCGACTCCTCCAGCGACCGGACCATGACGTCGTACGCCGCGGGCGCGACGACGTCGTCGGAGTCGGCGAACGCGACGTACTCGCCGCTGATGTGGCGAAGTCCCTCGTTGCGGGCGGCGCCCAGGCCGTGGTTGTCGGTGTGCACCACGCGGACCCGTTGCTCCTCCGCGGCGTACCCGTCGGCGATCGCCCCCGACTCGTCGGTCGAGCCGTCGTCGACCACGACGATGTCGAGCTCGACCCGTCGCTGGGCGAGCAGGCTCTCCAGGCAGTGCGGCAGGTAGTCGGCCACGTTGTAGACGGGGACCACGACGCTCACCAGCGGTCGTGAGCGGCCCCCGAACTTCATGCCTGCACGCTACGGCGTGCCTCCCCATCCCTGGCCTGCTGCGCGCCGCGCTGGACGTACGCTGGCGGCGTTGCCGTCGCTCGAAAGGCGCCCAGCCTGCCTTCGCTCCGGCGCCTTGCCATCGCACGCCCATCGCGACGCTCGCGACGGCCTTGGATGAGAAGGCACGCCGTGTCCCCGTTAGGCTCAACCCCCGTGAGTGACCCCAGCGCCGTCGACCCCGCCGACTACCCGCGCAAGGTGCTCTTCGTCGCCGGCGCCGGCCGCAGCGGGACCAGCACGCTGGCCGGGCTGATGCAGATCCTGGGCCTGCACGTGCCGAAGCCCGAGGTGGTCGCCGACGAGACCAACCCCAAGGGGTTCGGCGAGCCGCGCTGGGTCGTCGACCACCACGACCGGCTGCTCAAGGAGGCGCTGGTCCAGGTCAGTGACTCGCGCCCGGAGGCCTGGTTCGAGACCGGACGGATCTGCACCCGCGAGCCCGAGCGGATCGCCACCGCCGACTGGCTCGAGGGCCACTTCGCCGAGAGTCACGAGCTGGTGGTGAAGGACCCGCGGCTGAGCTGGTTCCTGTCGCTGTGGCGGGTCGCGGCGATCCGCACCGGCGCGACGCCGGTCTTCGCGACCATGCTCCGGCCGCCGGCCGAGGTGGTGGGCAGCAAGCAGACCTACTACGCCAACCGGCTCGGCTCGGCCCACCTCGCCGCCTCCTGGCTGAACATGCTGCTGCACACCGAACGCGGGACCCGCGAGTCGGTCGGCGGCGCGGACGGTGGTGCGCGGGCGTTCGTGCGGTACGCCGACCTGCTCGACGACTGGACCAAGACCGTGATGCGGGTGGGCGAGGAGCTGCAGCTGCAGCACGTGCTGCACGCCAACAGCGAGGCGATCCGCGACGGCCACCGGTTCGTGGACCCGTCGCTGCGCCGGATGAGCCAGAGCCTCGACGACCTCGACCTGCCGCCGAAGCTGCACGAGCTGACCGCCGAGACCTGGACCGAGCTCAACAAGCTGGCCGAGCCGGGCGGCGACACCGCCGACGTACACACCGCTCTCGACCAGCTGCGGGAGGCCTACGTCGACCTGTACGCCGAGGCCGAGGCGGTCAGCCGGTCGTCCGTGGTCGCCGCCGAGCAGCGCACCAAGCGCCAGGTCAAGGCGGCGGCGGTCCTGCCGCGGTGCCGGCGCGCGGCGCGGACCGGGTGCCGCACGGGCTGCGGGCGATGGTGCCGCCGAAGATGCGCCGCGGGCTGCGGAAGATGGCGGGCCGGGAGCGCGAATGACCGCCCACGCCGGCGCGACCGGCATCAGCAACATCGAGGGCCACGCCGAGTTCGACATCGTCTGGCCCTGGACCCGGCCGGAGGGGCTCCGGTCCGGGACCACCGCGGTGCTGCGGGTGAAGAACGAGGCGCCCTCGCTGCCGTTCGTGCTGCCCCCGCTGCTGCGGGCATGCGACCACGTGCTCGTCGTCGACAACGGGTCCGACGACGGCACGCCCGACGTGGCCCGGGAGACCGCCGAGAAGGCCGGCCGTGCCGACCGGCTCACGCTCACGTCGTACCCCTTCTCGGTGGCGCGGGCCGGCGCCGAGCACCTCGCCGTGCACGAGCTGTCGGTGCACTCGCTGGCGTACTTCTACAACTGGTGCTTCGCCCAGGTCGAGACCCGCTACTCCTGGAAGTGGGACGGCGACATGGTGCTCACCACCGAGGGCGAGGCCTCCATCGCCGACCTCGGCTGGCAGATCGGCGACGTGCAGTCGATCATCCGGGTGCCGCGGCACGGGCTCTACCTCGACGGCGACAGCCACGGCTACCTCGACCTCGGGCTCCGCAACGCCGAGGAGTGGGGCTTCCCGATCGGCCCGGACTTCGTCTACACGAAGGCGTTCGAGTGGGAGGTCCGGACCACGCCGGAGCGGGTGCGCTCGATCGGGCTGCCGCACGGGCTGTGCGTGGAGCTGAAGTACCTCGACGGCGACGAGTTCGCGCACTGGACCGACCCGGCGTCGTTCGCCACCAGCTACCGCAACAAGCGCAAGCGCCGCGAGTGGGCGGTGTTCAACGCGCTCCAGGAGGGCACCGTGCTGCCCGGCGTCCACGAGATCCACGCCCCGCCCGGCGTGCACATCGTCGACCACGTCACCCACGACTGGCTCCCGCACGCCCCCCGGCCGCTCGAGGTCGGCACCGTGGTCACCTCCGACGACCGCCGCTGAGCCCTCGCCGACCCCACGTGCGTCGCGTCACATAGGCGTCACACGGGGATGACCAACGCGTACATTCAGCGTTGATCACTTCACCAGGACATAACGTCCGGTACCCACACCGGCCCGCCTCGCAAGAGCGGGTGGTCGGAGGGACTGGAACGAAAGGTTCGAACGAAATGAGCGTGCCCCTCAAGGTGGGCGTCGTCGGCGCGGGTCGCGTCGGGGCCGTCCTCGCCGCCCGGCTCCGTGCCGCCGGCTACGAGATCGCCGCCGTCGCCGGTGAGTCGGACGCCTCCCGGCACCGGATCGCCACCCTTCTCCCCGGTCTCACCGCCGCGAAGCCCAGCGCCGTCGCGCGGGCCAGCGACGTGCTGCTGCTCACCGTCCCCGACGACATGCTCCGCAACGTCGTCACGGTGCTGGCCGCGAGCGGCTCCCTGCACGAGGGCCAGTACGTCGTGCACACCTCCGGCCGGCACGGGCTCGCCGTGCTCGAGCCCGCGCGCGCCGTCGGCGCCCGGCCGGTCGCGCTGCATCCCGCGATGACCTTCACCGGCACCGCGCTCGACCTCGACCGGCTCGACGGGACCGTCTTCGGACTCACCGCCGACCAGCCGGAGAGGGAGTTCGCACAGGACCTGGTCGCCGACCTCGGCGGGCGCCCGATGTGGGTGCCCGAAGAGATGCGCACCCTCTACCACGCGGCCCTCGCGCACGGCGCCAACCACCTGGTCACCCTGGTGTCCGAGGCGATGGAGATGCTCGCCGCCGCCGGCTCCGACGACCCTTCCGGCACCCTCCGCCCGCTGCTGTCCGCTGCGCTCGACAACGCCCTCGAGCAGGGCGACGCGGCGCTGACCGGCCCGATCGTCCGCGGCGACATCAACACCGTCCGCGCCCACCTCGCCGAGATCGCGGGCAACGCCCCCCAGGCGATGGCGTCGTACGTCGCCCTGGGCCGGGCCACCCTGGCCCGCGCCGTCACCGACGGGCGGGTGCTGCCGATCCGCGCCATCAAGATCAACGAGGTCCTCGACGCCGCCCTGGTCGAGTCCAGGGTGCCGCCGGGTCACCTGGACGTCACGTGACCGCTCCGTACGTCGCCCGCACCCGCGCCGAGCTCCACGAGCAGCTTGCTGCGCGCCGGGCCGCCGGCCAGCGGGTCGGGTTCGTCCCGACGATGGGCGCCCTGCACGACGGCCACGCCAGCCTGCTCCGGGTGGCCCGCGACCGCGTCGGCGACGGTCCCGTCGTGGCCTCGATCTTCGTGAACCCGCTGCAGTTCGGCGCCGGCGAGGACCTCGACCGCTACCCGCGCACCTTCGAGGCCGACCTCAAGGTCTGCGAGCGCGAGGGCGTCGACATCGTCTTCGCGCCCGAGGTCGACGAGGTCTACCCCGGCGGCCCGCTCACCGAGGCCGCGGTCACCATCGAGCCCGGCGAGCTGGCAACGGTGCTGGAGGGGCAGGTCCGGCCGGGCCACTTCCGCGGGGTGCTGACCGTGGTCGCGAAGCTGTTCGGGCTGGTCCGCCCCGACGTGGCGGTCTTCGGACAGAAGGACTACCAGCAGCTGGTGCTGATCCGGCGGATGGTCGCCGACCTCTGCCTCGGCGTCGAGGTCGTCGGCGCCGAGACCGAGCGGGAGCCCGACGGCCTGGCGCTGTCGAGCCGCAACGCCTACCTCGACGAGGAGCATCGCCGCGAGGCCGCGGTGCTCAACCGCGCCCTCCGCGCCGCTCAGCGCGCCGCCCGGCACGGCCTGCCCGCCGCGCTCGACGCCGCACGCACCGAGCTGCGCACGTCCACGAAGGTCGACCTCGACTACCTCGAGGTCACCACGCCGGATCTCGGCGCGCTGCCCGACGTACCTCCGCCGGGCACCGAGGCCCGGATCCTGATCGCCGCCCGGGTGGGCACCACCCGCCTGATCGACAACCTGCCCCTGGTCATCGGGGAGCCCACCGAAGGAGGCAGCTGATGCTGCGGACCATGATGAAGAGCAAGATCCACCGGGCCACGGTCACCCAGGCCGACCTGCACTACGTCGGCTCGGTCACCGTCGACGAGGACCTGCTCGAGGCCGCCGACCTGCTGCCCGGCGAGCTGGTGCACATCGTCGACATCACCAACGGCGCCCGCCTGGAGACCTACACGATCGCCGGCGAGCGGGGCAGCGGTGTGATCGGCATCAACGGCGCGGCCGCACGCCTGGTCCACCCCGGCGACCTGGTGATCCTGATCGGCTACGGCCAGATGGAGACCGCCGAGGCCAAGGAGTTCCAGCCGCACGTGGTGTTCGTCGACGCCGACAACAAGATCCTGGCCACCGGCTACGACCCCGCCGAGACGTTCGAGGGTCCTGGCCTCGTCCGTGGTGATCTGACCGCCCGATAGGGTCGGCGAATGGCCTCAGTACGCCGGGTTCCGGGTCGCCTGACCGCGCCCGAGCCGGGCTGGACGACCCGTGCCGACGTGGTGATCGTCGGCTCCGGGATCGCCGGCCTGACCGCGGCGCTCCGCCTGCGTGAGCACGTCGACAAGGTGCTGGTGGTCACCAAGGACGTGCTCTCCGCCGGCTCCACCCAGTGGGCGCAGGGCGGCATCGCGGCC
This sequence comes from uncultured Actinomycetota bacterium, assembly GCA_963813615.1. Lineage (GTDB taxonomy): Bacteria > Actinomycetota > Actinomycetes > Propionibacteriales > Nocardioidaceae > Nocardioides. The sequence continues at coordinate 217,936 of CAWFAE010000003.1, read as the reverse complement.
GCGATCGGCCCGGGGGACACCCCCGAGCAGCACGAGGTCGACACCCTGGTCGCCGGGGCCGGTGCGTGCGACCCCGCCGCCGTACGCGCGCTGGTGACGGAGGGTCCCGAGGCGGTGCGCGAGCTGATCGCGCTGGGCACCAACTTCGACCACGACGACGACGGCGTGATCTCGCTGACCCGTGAGGGCGGCCACCACCGCGACCGGATCGCGCACGCCGGGGGCGACGCCACGGGCGCGGAGATCCAGCGCGCGCTGACCGAGGCGGTCTCCAACGCGCCCGACATCGAGGTGGTCCAGCACGCCCTGGCCGTCGACCTGCTGCTCGACGCGGCCGGCGGGGTGGCCGGGGTGACCCTGCACGTGATCGGCGAGGGCGTGCGCGACGGTGTCGGCGCCGTGCTGTGCCGAGCGGTGGTGCTGGCCAGCGGAGGGCTGGGCCAGGTGTTCGCCCAGACCACGAACCCCGCGGTCGCCACCGGCGACGGGATGGCGCTCGCGCTACGGGCCGGGGCGACGCTCCGCGACCTGGAGTTCGTGCAGTTCCACCCGACCGTGATGTACCTCGGCGCCGACTCCCTGGGCCAGCAGCCGCTGATCTCCGAGGCCGTGCGCGGCGAGGGTGCGGTGCTGGTCGACTTCGAGGGCAACCGGTTCATGAAGGGCCAGCACGAGCTCGCGGACCTGGCGCCGCGCGACGTGGTGGCCAAGGCGATCACCCGCCGGATGCACGAGACCGGCCACCCGCACATGTGGCTGGACGCGCGCCACCTCGGCGCCGAGGTGTGGGAGCGCCGGTTCCCCACGATCCTGGCCACCACCCGCTCCCACGGGGTCGACCCGGTGACCGCGCTGATCCCCGTCGCCCCGGCCTGCCACTACGCCTCCGGCGGGGTGCGCACCGACCTCCAGGGGCGGTGCGACGTACCCGGCCTCTACGCCACCGGCGAGGTCGCCTGCTCCGGGGTCCACGGCGCCAACCGGCTGGCCTCCAACTCGCTGCTCGAGGGGCTGGTGTTCTCCCGGCGGATCGCCGCGGTGCTGCCCGGCGAGCTCCGGCCGTGGTCCGATCCGGCGCCCGACCAGCGCACTCCCGGCCTGGTGTCGGGCTCGGTGCGCGCCGAGCTCCAGGACGTGATGACCTCACGCGCGGGCGTGCTCCGCAGCGCCGAGGGCCTGGCCGAGGCGGCGGCGCGCCTCGACAAGCTCGGCACCGCCCAGAGCGACGTGGTCGACCTCGAGTCGTGGGAGACCACCAACCTGTTGACCGTCAGCACCGCGCTGGCCGATGCCGCCGCGCTGCGCGAGGAGACGCGCGGCTCCCACTGGCGCGACGACTTCCCGGCGCGCGACGACGAGCGGTACGCCGGGCACTTCGACGCGACCATGGCCGACGGTGCCACCACGCTCGGGTTCGAGCCGGCGCCGCCCTCCGACGGGGCCACCGCGTGAGTGTCGCCCGCACCCCGCTGGAGCAGATGCCCGAGTCGCTGCTGACCGAGCTCACCGACGCTGGGTTGGACCCACCCGCGATCCACGCGGCGATCACCCGCGCGATCGACGAGGACCTCCCCGGCGGCCCGGACGACGACGACCGGACCAGCGCGGCCACGATCCCGGAGGAGGCCCGCGGGGCGGCCGACTTCGCCGCCCGCGAGCCCGGCGTGGTCGCCGGGCTGGGCATCGCCGCGATGGTCTTCCACTTCGTCATCGGCGACGACGTCCTGATCACCGACCGCGTGCCCGACGGCACCCGGGTCGCTCCCGGCGACGCCCTGATGCGAGTCACCGGCCCCACCCGCGGCCTGCTCACCGCCGAGCGCACCGCGCTCAACTTCGCCTCGCACCTGAGCGGCGTGGCCACCGCCACCGCGTCGTGGGTGGACGCCCTCGAGGGCACCGGCGCCCGGGTGCTCGACACCCGCAAGACGCTGCCCGGGCTCCGCGCACTGCAGAAGTACGCCGTCCGCTGCGGCGGCGGCACCAACCACCGGATGAGCCTGTCGGACCGGGCGATGGTCAAGGACAACCACGTGATCGCCGCGGGCGGTGTGGTGCCGGCGCTCGAGGCGGTCCGGTCGGCGTACCCCGGGCTACGGGTGGAGGTCGAGGTGACCGACCTCGACCAGCTGCGGCAGCTCCTGGACGCCGGGTGCGAGGAGATCCTGCTCGACAACATGCCGACCGAGATGATGGCCGAGGCGGTCCGGATCACCGGTGGCCGCGCCACCCTCGAGGCCTCTGGTGGGCTGACCCTCGAGCGCGCCCGCGAGGTCGGGGCGACCGGTGTCGACTTCGTGTCCGTCGGCGCGCTGACCCACTCGGTGCGGGTCTTCGACATCGGCATGGATCTCCGCGAGGGCTGAGATGACGCTGCTCGCCGTCGACATCGGCAATGCCCACACCGTGCTCGGGCTGGTCGCCGACGGCGAGGTCACCGCCGACTGGCGGGTCGCCACGGTCGAGAGCCGCACCGCCGACGAGTGGTCCGTGCTCATCCGCGGCCTGCTGGGCGGCCTGGTGGACGAGATCGACGGGATCGCGGTGTGCGCGACCGTACCGGCGGTGCTGCACGAGTGGCGCGACATGCTGGTGCGCCACTTCGGCGACGTACCGCGGGTGGTGGTCGAGCCCGGCGTCCGCACCGGCGTACCCGTGCTGATGGACAACCCGCGCGAGGTGGGCACCGACCGGATCATCAACGCCCTGGCCGCCGCCACCCTCTACGGCGGCCCGGCCATCGTCGTCGACTTCGGCGGCACCGCCACGACGTTCGACGTGGTGAGCGACAAGGGTCAGTACGTCGGCGGCGCGATCGCGCCGGGCATCGAGATCTCGCTGGAGGCCCTCGGCCGCCGCGGCGCGCAGCTGCGCAAGGTGGAGCTGGTCCGGCCCCGGTCGGTGATCGCCAAGAACACCGTCGAGGCGCTGCAGTCGGGAATGGTGTTCGGGGTGGCCGCCCAGGTCGAGGGGATCGTGGCCCGGATGACCGCCGAGCTCGGCGCCGAGCCGGGAGAGGTGAACATCATCGCCACCGGATATCTGGCTCCCTTGGTGATCAGTGAATGTGCGTGTTTCACCGACCATTCACCGTGGCTCACTCTCAAAGGCCTTGATCTGGTATTTGCCAGGAACACCTGAATTGCTTTGTCGAGGAAACTCCGATATTGATATCCCTGGCATAATTCTCAATTACGAGAAATTCCCCGACAACAGATGAGGTGCCTTCCGTGGCGCAAAAGGTGAACATCGTCCTGATCGACGACATCGACGGCTCGGACGCCGTCGAGACGGTGACGTTCGGGCTCGACGGCACGTCGTACGAGATCGACCTGAACAAGAAGAACGCCGCCGCGCTGCGCGACGCTCTTGCGGGCTACGTCGGGAACGCCCGCAAGGTCACCGCCAGCCGCCGTGGTCGGCGCTCCACCGCCGCCGCCCTCGGCCCCAGCGCCCGCGAGGTCCGCGACTGGGCCCGCTCCAACGGCTTCAAGGTCCCCGACCGTGGCCGGATCCCCGCCGACGTCCGTGAGGCGTTCGATAAGGCCAACTGAGCGTTCTCGGTGGTCGAGCAGGCGAGCCGCTAGGCGAGCCGTCGTCGAGACCCCGGGCGCCGACAGGCTCGGATGCCGAGAGCGGCTGCCGTGGTCTCGACACGCTCATGCGACTTCGCAAGCTCAGTCGCATCGCTTGCTCGACCTGCGCGCGCCCACGCCGAGCGCTCGTTCCTCGCGCCCAGCTGCGCGCTTGTTCGCTCTGGGCGTACCTACTTCTGTCCAACCTCGGAACGCGTAGGGTGGTGCGAGGGGTTGAGACACGTGCAACCCCCACGAAGCTTCAGGAGCGATGCGCATGTTCGAGCGGTTCACAGACCGAGCCCGCAGGGTGGTCGTGCTGGCCCAGGAAGAGGCCCGCATGCTCTCCCACAACTACATCGGCACCGAGCACATCCTGCTCGGCCTCATTCACGAGGGCGAGGGTGTCGCCGCGAAGGCGCTCGAGAGCCTGGACATCTCCCTGGAGGCGGTCCGCGCGCAGGTCGAGGAGATCATCGGCCAGGGCCAGCAGGCCCCGAGCGGCCACATCCCGTTCACCCCCCGCGCCAAGAAGGTGCTGGAGCTGTCCCTGCGCGAGGCGCTGCAGCTCGGCCACTCCTACATCGGCACCGAGCACATCCTGCTCGGTCTGATCCGCGAGGGTGAGGGCGTCGCCGCCCAGGTGCTGCAGAAGCTCGGCGCCGACCTCAACCGGGTGCGCCAGCAGGTGATCCAGCTGCTGTCCGGCTTCCAGGGCAAGGAGTCCACGCAGGCCGCGGCCGCGCAGGGTGGTGGCGACGCGCCGTCGTCGTCGCTGGTGCTCGACCAGTTCGGCCGCAACCTCACCCAGGACGCCCGCGAAGGCAAGCTCGACCCGGTGATCGGGCGCGAGCAGGAGATCGAGCGGGTCATGCAGATCCTGTCCCGCCGTACCAAGAACAACCCCGTCCTGATCGGCGAGCCCGGCGTCGGAAAGACCACGATCGTCGAGGGCCTGGCCCAGGACATCGTCAAGGGCAACGTGCCCGAGACGCTCAAGGACAAGCAGATCTACACCCTCGACCTCGGCGCCCTGGTCGCCGGCAGCCGCTACCGCGGTGACTTCGAGGAGCGCCTCAAGAAGGTGCTGAAGGAGATCCGCACCCGCGGCGACATCGTGCTGTTCATCGACGAGATCCACACCCTCGTCGGCGCCGGCGCGGCCGAGGGCGCCATCGACGCCGCGAGCATCCTCAAGCCGATGCTGGCCCGCGGCGAGCTGCAGACGATCGGTGCCACCACGCTCGACGAGTACCGCAAGTACCTCGAGAAGGACGCCGCGCTGGAGCGGCGGTTCCAGCCGATCCAGGTCGCCGAGCCGTCGATCGCGCACACGATCGAGATGCTCAAGGGCCTGCGCGACCGCTACGAGGCACACCACCGGGTGACCATCACCGACGAGGCGCTGGTCTCGGCGGCGACGCTCGCCGACCGCTACATCTCCGACCGGTTCCTGCCCGACAAGGCCATCGACCTGATCGACGAGGCCGGGTCGCGGCTGCGGATCCGCCGGATGACGGCGCCCGCCGACCTGCGTGAGTACGACGACAAGATCGCCGAGGTGCGGCAGCGCAAGGAGGCCGCGATCGACGGCCAGGACTTCGAGGCGGCCGCGCGGCTGCGCGACGAGGAGAAGCAGCTGATCCTCAAGAAGTCCGAGCGCGAGAAGCAGTGGCGCGCCGGCGACATGGACGAGGTCGCCGAGGTCGACGAGGAGCTGATCGCCGAGGTGCTGGCGGTCGCCACCGGCATCCCGATCGTGAAGCTCTCCGAGGAGGAGTCCACGCGGCTGCTCAAGATGGAGGACGAGCTGCACAAGCGGGTCATCGGGCAGGAGCAGGCCGTCCAGGCGCTCTCCCGCGCGATCCGGCGTACCCGTGCCGGCCTGAAGGACCCGAAGCGCCCCGGCGGCTCGTTCATCTTCGCCGGCCCGTCCGGTGTCGGTAAGACCTGGCTGTCGAAGTCGCTGGCCGAGTTCCTGTTCGGTGACGAGGACGCGCTGATCCAGCTCGACATGAGCGAGTACGGCGAGAAGCACACCGTCTCCCGGCTGTTCGGCTCGCCCCCTGGCTATGTCGGCTACGAGGAGGGCGGCCAGCTCACCGAGAAGGTGCGCCGCAAGCCGTTCTCCGTGGTGCTCTTCGACGAGGTCGAGAAGGCCCACCCCGACATCTTCAACAGCCTGTTGCAGATCCTCGAGGAAGGCCGGCTCACCGACTCGCAGGGCCGGGTGGTCGACTTCAAGAACTGCGTCATCATCATGACCACCAACCTCGGCACCCGCGACATCGCCAAGGGCCTGAACCTCGGGTTCGCGCAAGCCGGCGACGCCGCCGGCTCCTACGAGCGGATGAAGAACAAGGTGCAGGAAGAGCTCAAGCAGCACTTCCGGCCCGAGTTCCTCAACCGGGTCGACGAGATCATCGTGTTCCCGCCGCTGTCGCAGGAGCAGATCGTCCACATGGTCGACAACATGATCGCGTCGGTCGAGCTGCGGATGCGCGACCGCGACATGCGGATCGAGCTCACCCAGCCCGCGAAGCAGTTGCTCGCCGAGCGCGGCTTCGACCCGGTGCTCGGCGCCCGTCCGCTGCGGCGCACGGTCCAGCGCGAGATCGAGGACATCCTCGCCGAGAAGATGTTGTACGGCGAGGTCGGCCCCGGCCAGATCGTGCTCGTCGACGTCGAGGGCGAGGGCCCGACGGCGCAGTTCACGTTCCACGGCCAGAAGGTCGGCGAACTGCCCGACCTGCCGCCGTTCGAGACCGCCGAGGTCGGCGGCCCCGCCGAGGCGGTCGACGAGACCGACGGGCCGAAGGACGTCCCGAAGGCCAAGGGAGCCGAGGGCGAGGGTCAGGCCGGCGCGTCCGGCTGACACAGCCTGAGCCGATAGTGGGGGGCTTCACCGGGTCACCGGTGGAGCCCCCGCTCTCGTTACCCTGCACCCATGCTCATCACGGCCAGCACGGTCAAGGACACCCTGCCCAACGTGCAGCGGTTCGTCGGCGGCAACCTGGCCGGCGGCGTCGACCACATGGTCGTGTTCCTGGACGCGCCCGGCGCGGAGGACCAGCGCGAGGTGCGCGCCTGGCTCGAGGAGCAGCCGCACGTCACCACGGTCCGCACCGACAAGGAGTGGTGGGCCGGTGACCGGCCGGGCCAGCTGAACGTCCGGCAGCGGATCAACGTCAACCTGCTCAAGCACGTGCTCGCCCAGGCCGACTGGGCCGAGTGGCTCTTCCACATCGACGGTGACGAGATCGTCCAGGTCGACCGAGCGGTGCTGGACACCGTCCCGGCCGGCATTCCCGCGGTCCGGCTGGCGCCGCTGGAGGCCGTGAGCCGGATGCACTGGGACGACGACCCGACCTGGTTCAAGACGCTTCTCGACGACGACGACCTGGCGTTGATCCACGCGCTGGGCGTGATCGACCGGCCCGGGAACGGCGCCTACTTCCACGGGCATGTCGAGGGCAAGAGCGGGATCCGCCCCCGCGCCCAGGGTTGGATCACGCTGCACAAGACGGTGGACGCCGAGCGCGAGAACCTCGAGTCGTTCGAGCACGAGGCGCTGCGGGTGCTGCACTACGAGTCCTACTCCGGCGAGGACTTCGTGCGGAAGTGGACGGCGATGGTGGCCTCGGGCCCGACCGCGAGCTTCCGGCCGGCGCGCGGCAACACCGCGGTCGCCCTGCGCGCGCTGATCGGGAAGAACCTCGGCGAGGAGAAGGCCCGCGCCTACCTGATGAAGCTCTTCGAGCGGACCACCGAGGACGACTTCGAGACCCTGCGCGACCTCGGCCTGCTCGTCGAGGTCGACCCGCGCAAGGGCACCCACCGGCCGGCCGATGCGCCCGCGGGCGGCCTCGACGCGATGCGCGCCGCGCTGGACGAGCTGCGCACCGCAGCCGAAGCGGCGCTTCCACCCCGCCCAGGCTCGCAGGGAGGCCCGCAAGGAGGCCCGCGAGGGCAAGGTCAAGGCAGTGCGTAGTCTCCTGCGTCGGTCCTGACCAGCAACCGGTCCTCGACCAGGCTCGCCAGGCACCGCGCCCGTTGACCGGCGTCGGCCCACGCCGCGTCCAGCCGCAGGGCCGGTACGTCGCCCTCCGCGTCCCGCACCACGCCGAGCAGCCGCCCGCGGCACTGCCGGTCGGTGCCGGCCCAGGCCTGCGCGGGCCGGGGCGGACCGTCGTACGCCGGGTAGCCGGCCGCCCGCCAGGCGCACGACGCGGCCACCGGGCACGCACCGCACCGCGGCGCGGCCGCCGTGCACACCAGGGCGCCGAGCTCCATCAGCGCCACCGACCAGGTGGCCGCCGTCGCGTCGTCCTCGGGCAGCAGCGCCGCGGCCTGCTCGCGCTCGGCCCGGGTCGGCGACCGGCCCGGGAACTCCACGCCGGTCACCGCTCGCGCCAGCACCCGCCGCACGTTGGTGTCCAGCACGACGTGCCGGCGGCCGTAGGCGAACGTGGCGATCGCCGCCGCGGTGTAGTCGCCGACGCCCGGAAGCGCCAGCAGGTCGTCGTACGACGCCGGCACCTCGCCGCCGTGCCGCTCGACGATGGCCACGGCGGCGGCGTGCAGCCGGAGCGCGCGCCGCGGGTAGCCCAGGCGGCCCCACGCCCGGACCGCCTCACCGGTGGGCTCGGCGGCCAGGTCGGCGGGGGTCGGCCAGCGGCGCAGCCACTCCTCGTGCACGGGCAGCACGCGCGCGACCGGTGTCTGCTGGAGCATGAACTCCGAGACCATCACCGACCACGGGCTCGCGGCCGGCCCGCGCCACGGCAGCTCGCGGGCGTGGCCGGCGTACCAGTCCAGGATCTGCGTCGTGCATCGGCGGCGCATCATGCACCGGAGTGGCACCGCAAACGAAGGCAGTCTCGTGACTAGCGTGCGGAGCATGACCTCGCTGACCCGAGGGCCACTGCCCGCCAGTGTCTACTGGCGGCGCCGGCTGATGCTGCTGCTGGGTGTCACGCTGGTGCTGGGCGTGGTGGTCAGCAAGCTCTTCGGCGGGGGCGATGACGGCAAGGACAAGGGCGTGGACCGGGCCACCCAGGTCTCCGGCGAGCCGACCGGATCGGTGTCGGACGACCCGACGACGACCCCGCCCAAGAAGTCCAAGAAGCCGAAGACGCCGCAGGAACCTGTGCTCGCCCAGCCGGACGGTCCGTGCGAGGACTCCGACATCGTGATCACCCCGACCGTCGAGAAGGCGGTGGCCGGTCGCCCGGTCATCGGTCACTCTCGAGCTCCGCACGGCGATCGCCGAGGCCTGCACCTGGCGGGTGTCGGCCGGGCACGTGACGATGAAGATCACCTCCGGCACCGACGAGATCTGGTCGAGCCGCCAGTGCCCGAGGGCGGTGCCGGTGCAGGACGTGGTCGTGCGCAGCGCGGTGACGACGTTCGTCGACGTGCCGTGGAAGGCGCGGCGCTCCGACGACGGCTGCCCGATACAGACCCAGTGGGCGCTGCCGGGCACCTACCACGTGGCCGCCGCGGCGCTCGGCGGCGAACCGGCCGAGGCGCGGTTCGAGCTCGAGCGTCCGAGCCCCCAGGTGATCCTGCCCCCGGAGAACCCCACCACGCCGAAGCAGAAGCAGAAGCAGCCGGTCGACCCGGCCGCCGGCGCGGGCGACCACGAGGACCAGCCGAACGCTTCGCTGAGCTCCTGAGCTAGACGTAGCGCTCGAGGATCGTCGACTCGGCCAGTCGGGAGAGCCCCTCGCGCACGCTGCGGGCCCGCAGCTCGCCGACGCCGTCGACGGCCTGGAGGTCGTCGACGCCGGCCGACAGCAGCTTCTGCAGGGTGCCGAAGTGTTCGACCAGCCGGTCGACGACCGACGACGGCAGCCGCGGCACCTTCGCCAGCAGCCGGTAGCCGCGCGGGGCCACCGCACCGTCGAGGTGCTCGCCGGTGCCGAGTCCCAGGACCCGGGCCGTGGCGGCGGGGTCGACCAGCTCGGTCGCCGAGAGGGCCTCGAGCCGGGCCAGCAGCCGCTCGGGCTTGATCCGCCGGCCGCTCGGGAGGTAGTCGCGGATCACCAGCTCGCGCTCGAGGTCGACGCCGGTCGACCAGCTCCTCGAGCTGGAGGGAGAGCAGCCGGCCGTCGGTGCCGAGCTCGAGCACGTAGTCCTCGATCTCGCTCGCGATCCGGGTGACCATCTCCAGCCGCTGGGCCACCACCGCGACGTCGCGCACGGTGACCAGGTCCTCGATCTCGAGCGCCGAGAGGGTGCTGGAGACCTCGTCGAGGCGGAGCTTGTAGCGCTCGAGGGTGGCCAGCGCCTGGTTGGCCCGGGACAGGATCTGCCCGGAGTCCTCGAGGACGTGGCGGGTCGCGCCGACGTACGCCGCGATGATCTGCATCGACTGCGACACCGAGATCACCGGGAAGCCGGTCTGCCGCGCCACCCGGTCGGCGGTGCGGTGCCGGGTGCCGGTCTCCTCCGAGGGGATGGTGTGGTCGGGCATCAGGTGCACGGCCGCGCGGATGATCCGGGTGATGTCCTTGTCGACGATGATGCCGCCGTCCATCTTGGCCAGCTCGCGCAGCCCGGTGGCGGTGAACGGCACGTCGAGCTCGAAGCCGCCGGTCGAGATCTGCTCGACGACCCGGTCGTGACCGAGCACGATCAGCGCACCGGTGCGGCCGCGCAGGATCCGCTCCAGCCCGTCGCGCAGGGCGGTGCCCGGCGCGATCTCGGCCAGCGTCTCGCGCAGGCGCAGCACCTCGTCGCTGCGTTCGGCCGGCATACCTCTCCCTACGGTGGTCGAGCTGTCTCGGTTCAGCACCGGTCCTACCGGTGGCCGGGGGAGTCTAACCTTCGTCGACCACCTCGAGGGCGTGCTTTGTCCGACGATCCAGGTGGAGCAGCCCGAGCGCGGAGGCGATGTCGGGCGCGCGGACCACGCGCATGCCGTCGACGGTCTGGTCGCTCCGCTCGCTGCGCACGCCCTGCTCCCCGGGCTCGGCGGGCACCACCGCCATCGCGAACCCCAGCCGGGCGGCCTCGGCGATCCGCTGCGGCAGGTCGCGCACCCGGCGCAGCTCACCGGCCAGCCCGATCTCGCCCATCGCCACCACTCCGGCGGGCGGCGGACTGACGAACGTCGCCGACGCGAGCGCCACGGCCACCGCCAGATCGCTGGCCGGGTCGGCGAGCTTCGCGCCGCCGACGGTGGAGGCGAACACGTCGTGGCCGTGCAGCCGAAGCCCCACGTGCTGCTGGAGGACGGCGAGCACCATCGCCATCCGCGAGCCGTCGATCCCGGAGGTCGTACGGCGGGGTCGCTCGAGCGCAGAAGGGGTGACCAGGGCCTGGACCTCGGCCAGCAGCGGCCGCCGGCCCTCCATGGTGACCGCGACGCAGGTGCCGGCGACCCGGCCGTGGTGGTGCTCGACGAACAGCCCGGTGGGGTCGGCGACCGCGGTGATGCCGTCGGAGGCGAGGTCGAAGCAGCCGACCTCGTCGACCGGGCCGAAGCGGTTCTTGACCGCCCGCACCATCCGGAACCGCGAGTTGCGGTCGCCCTCGAAGTACAGCACCACGTCGACCAGGTGCTCGAGCACCCGCGGCCCGGCGATCGAGCCCTCCTTGGTCACGTGGCCGACGATGATGGTGGTGATGTTGCGGGTCTTCGCGACCCGGATCAGGGCGGCGGCCACCTCCTTGACCTGGGTGACGCCGCCGGGGACGCCCTCGATGCCGGAGGCGCCGATCGTCTGGATCGAGTCGACGACCAGCAGCGTCGGCCGGGTCTCCTCGATGTGGGTGAGCACGGCGCCGAGGTCGGTCTCGGCGGCGAGGAACAGCTCGTCGTGCACCCCGCCGGTGCGGTCGGCGCGGAGCCGGACCTGGCTCGCCGACTCCTCACCGGTGACGTAGAGCGTGCGGTGGCGCAGTCGCGCGGTCTGGGCGGCCACCTCGAGCAGCAGCGTGCTCTTGCCGACGCCCGGCTCGCCGGCGAGCAGCACCGCCGCCCCCGGCACCAGGCCGCCGCCGAGCACCCGGTCGAGCTCGGGCACCCCGCTGGTGCGGGACCGGGACTCCTCGACGGACACCTGGGCGATGGGTACGGCGGCCCGGGTGACCGGCGCCGCCGTCGTACGCATGGTCGGGGCCGCGGCCTCAGCGACCGACCCCCAGGCCTGGCACTCGCCGCAGCGGCCGACCCACTTGGCCGTCTCCCATCCGCACTCGCTGCAGCGGTAGCCGGGCCGTGGTGTCTTCGCCATGAGGCGCACGCTAGGTGACGGCGCCGACAGGAACTCTGCGCCACCCCGGGGTGCCCGTTATCCTGCGATTGGAACGTTCAAGTCGCAGTGGAGGTGCTCCGTGGGCAGGATCCCGGGACGCGTGCCGTCGGCCGCCCCCACCCTGGCCGACGTCGCCGAGCGGGCGGGGGTCTCCCGGCAGACGGTGTCCAACGCCGTCAACAACCCCGACCTGCTGCGCGCCGACACGCTGGCCCGGGTCCAGGAGGCCATCGACGATCTCGGCTACCTGCCCAACCGGGCCGCGCGCAACCTGCGCACCCGCGCCTCGCACCTGATCGGGCTGCGGATGAACCCGGTCCAGGAAGGCACCGCGAACGCCGCCATGGACCGCTTCGTCCACTCCCTCGTCGAGACCTCGCGCGAGGCCGGCTACCACGTGCTGCTGTTCGCCGGTGACGCCAAGGACGCGACCGTGGGGTACGACGACCTGCTCCGCTCGACCGCGGTGGACGCCTTCGTCGTCACCGACACCTACCTCGGCAACCCGCAGGCCGCCTGGCTACGCGACCGCCGGGCGCCGTTCGTGGCGTTCGGCCGGCCGTGGGACGACCCCGGCGCGCGACACCCGTGGGTCGACGTCGACGGCGCCGCCGGCACCGACCTCGCCACCAGCCACCTGCTCGACCGCGGCCACGAGCGGGTGGCCTGGATCGGCTGGCGCAAGGACTCCTGGATCGGCGAGGACCGGCGGCACGGCTGGAGCCGGGCGCTGAAGAACCGCGGCCTGTCCACCACCGGCATGGCATCGCGAGTGGAGGACACGGTGAACAGCGGTCGCGAGGCGAGCGCGGTGCTGCTCGACGAGGCGCACCCGTCGGCGTTCGTGTGCGCGTCCGACACCCTGGCGATGGGGGTGCTGCACACGCTCGCCGAGCGCGGCCTGCACCCCGGCCGGGACATCGCCGTGGTCGGCTTCGACGACTCCCAGGTCGCCCAGGTGGTGCACCCCGGGCTGACCTCGGTGCGGCAGCCGCTCGAGTACGCCGCCGTCGAGATCGTCAAGGCGCTCGAGGGGCTGCTCGCCCATCCGCCCACCGTCGGACCCGGCGTGCTGCTGGCGCCGACGCTTGCGGTGCGCGGGTCGAGCTAGCCGGTGGCGGAATCCCTGGCTAGCCAGGGATTCCTGCACTTCCCGGGCGTTGCAACACCCAGGAAGCGCAGAACAAGCCGGGAACCTCCCCGTCAGAACGTCTTCGACCAGAGGTTGACCGCGTAGTCGACCTCGAGCCCCTCGTGGTGCGCGAGGATCCACTTGGCCACCGCCGGCTTGAACTCGATGTTCACGACCGCCTCCAGTGCGGCCCGCGAGGTGAACCGCCAGCCCATGTCGATCGGGGTCCGGGTCCAGCCGTGCGTCGACCAGAACCGCTCGATCACCTCCGGCGGGTCGAGGTGCGGGTAGCCGCGCCGGAACCACGCGCCGAACGTCGAGCGCGAGCCGTCGTTGTCGATCACGAAGGCGGTGCCGCCGCGGCGTACCACCCGATCCAGCTCGGCGAGCCCGGGCTCGCAGCCCGGGCCGAAGAAGTAGGCCCAGCGCGCGTGCGCGATGTCGACCGAGTCGTCCGGGAGGGGCACGGCCTGGGCGGTGCCGCGGAGCACGGAGACGTTCGGCATGGCGCGGGTACGTCGGGCGGCGAGGGCGACCAGGTCGGCGTGCGGCTCGACCCCGATCACCGTCGCGGCCGTCGCCGCGAACCTCGGCAGGTGGAACCCGGACCCGCAGCCGAGGTCGAGGACGGTCCGACCGTCCCGGGGTGCGATGGCGGTCATCGCCGCCTCGATCCGGCCGTGCGGGTCGGCCGCCCGGTTCTCGATCTCGTAGGTGGCGGTGTGGTTCCAGATGTTGGGGCTGGGGACCGCGCCCGGAAGGTGCCTGTTCAGAGGCGGACCAGACCCTGAGGGGTCTGGATCTGCGCGGCGATGATGCCCGGGGTGCCGTGCGGGGCGACCCACTCGACCTTGACGTCCTCGAGCGGCGCCTCGACCGGCTCGCCGAGCCACTGGCTGACCCGCTGCGGGTCGCCCGCGATCTCGAGGCACTCCAACGAGAGGCTGCCGTCGGCGCCGGCCGACGGGTGCAGCTGCTCGGGGGAGTCCCACTGCACGAAGAACGGCAGCTGGGGGTCGGCGATCAGACCGTTGACGCCGATCTGCTTCCAGAGCAGCTCGGTGCCGTCGGGGCGGTGCCGGTTGCCCTTGGCCGCGGCTCGGCCGAGCCGCTCCTCGACCACGGTGATGTCGTCGACCGCCACCACCCAGCCGAGCCACCCACCACCGAGGGCGGAGCGGGCGCGGACGGCCTGGCCGAACGGCGCCTTGTCGGACGCGGGGTGGTCGAGCACCTCGACGACCTCGAGGTAGGTGCGGTCGGCCAGCGGCATGATCATGTTGCGGGTGCCGAAGCGGGGGTGCACCCCGCCGTCGCTGAACGAGCGACCGAGCAGTGAGCCGATGCGCTCGGCCGTCCCGAGAAGACCGTCAGGACCGGCTGCGAAGGAGAGATGGTCGAGGCGCATGCCGATAATTCTCAGCGACGTGCCCGGGCCCCCGGACATCGGGGTCAAGATCTCTTGACGTCGAGGGTTCTCGGCCGCCAGGCCCTCAGCGGGGGTCGGCGGGGTGCAGCGCCAGCGCCGAGCGGGACCGGAGGTGCGCTTCGCAGTGCCGCACCAGCTCGTCGTACGCCGCCCTGCCCATCAGCTCGACCAGCTCCGGCTCGTGGGTGACGTAGACCGGCTCCACCGCGACGTGGGCCTCGGTGTTGCCCGAGCAGTACCAGTCCAGGTCGTGACCGCCGGGGCCCCATCCGCGGCGGTCGTACTCGCCGATCGAGATCTCCGTGTACTTCGTCCCGTCCTGGCGCTTGACCTCCCGGAACTTTCGCCGGATCGGCAGCTGCCAGCACACGTCGGGCTTGGTCTCGAGGGGGTTGCGGCCCTGCTTCAGCGCGAGCGCGTGCAATGCGCAGCCGGCGCCCGAGTGGAAGTCCGTGCGGTTGTGGAAGACACACGCCGACTGGCCGTCGACCTCGAGGGTCAGCGTCTTGCGCTCACCCTCGTCGTCGGTCTCGATCCAGTCGCTCTTGCGCACCTTCCGGCCGGGGTGGAACTGCCAGACGTCCTCGTCGAGCTGCGCGACGAACTTCTTCACCCGCTTCTCGTCGTCCTTGTCGGCGAAGTGCGCGCCGAGCGTGCAGCAGCCGGTGTCGGGGGCGTCCTTGTAGATGCCCTTGCAGCCCTGGCCGAAGATGCACATGTAGCTCGAGGTCAGCCAGGTGAGGTCGCAGCGCATCATCTCCGACTCGTCGTCGGGGTTGACGAACTCCACGTAGGCGCGCGGAAAGTCCAGGTCCACCTCGGGCATACATCAACCCTACGCGGCTGGAGCGGCGGTACGTTTGATGCATGCGCCTTGGCGTTCTCGACATCGGCTCCAACACCGGCCATCTGCTGGTGGTGGACGCGCACGACGGGTCGGCGCCGCTGCCCGCGTTCTCTCACAAGCGGCCGCTGCGGCTGGCCGAGCACCTCGACGAGCAGGGCGCGGTGCGCGAGTCGGGGATCGACGCGCTGATCGACTTCACGGCCGAGGCGCTGGTCGTCGCCGACGACAAGGGCTGCGAGGAGATGCTGTCGTTCGCCACCTCGGCGGTGCGCGACGCGGTCAACTCCGACGCCTTGCTCGACCAGGTGCGCGACCGCACCGGCGTGGACATCGAGGTGGTCTCCGGTGAGGACGAAGCCCGGCTGACGTTCCTCGCCGTACGCCGATGGTTCGGCTGGTCGGCCGGGCGGCTGGCGGTGTTCGACATCGGCGGCGGCTCCCTGGAGATCGCGGGCGGCGTCGACGAGCGGCCCGACGTCGCCTGGTCGCTGCCACTGGGCGCGGCGCGGCTGGCGCGCAACTTCTTCGACCACGATCCCAGCGACGACGAGCTGCGAAGGCTGCGCAAGCAGATCCGCACCGAGATCGCCCGCGACGCCGGCAACCTGCTGCGCAGCGGCGTTCCGCACCGGGCGGCGGCCACGTCCAAGACGTTCCGCTCCCTGGCGCCGCATCTGCGGCGCCGCACCCTCCGGCGAGGGCGCGCTGGTGCCGCGAACGTTGCCGCACGAGGCGCTGACCGAGTGGATCCCCAAGCTGATCGCGATGTCGACGGAGACGCTCGCCGACCTGCCCGGGGTCTCGCCGAGCCGTACCCACCAGATCGTTCCCGGCGCGCTGGTCGCCGAGGCCTGCATGGACATCTTCGACCTGACCGAGCTGGAGATCTGCCCGTGGGCGCTGCGTGAAGGCGTGATCCTCGAGCGCATCGACAAGCTCTCGGTCAGCGACGAATGAGCCGCGTCGGGCTGTCCACGTCCTCGGTCTACCCCGAGTCGACCGCGCACGCCTTCACGTACGCCGCCAGCCTCGGCTACGACGCCGTCGAGGTGATGGTCGGCATCGACGCACTGTCGCAGCAGGTCTCGGCGGTCAAGCAGCTGGCCGAGCACCACGCGATGCCGGTGTGCTCGGTGCACGCTCCCTGCCTGCTGTTCACCCAGCGGGTCTGGGGCACCGAGCCGTGGGGCAAGCTCGAGCGGTCCGCCGAGATGGCCGCCGAGGTCGGCGCCGAGGTGGTCGTCGTCCACCCGCCGTTCCGGTGGCAGCGCGACTACGCCCGCGACTTCGTCAACGGCATCGCGGCCCTGGAGAACTCCACCGGCATCGCGTTCGCGGTCGAGAACATGTACCCCTGGCGGGCCTCCTCCCGGCGCGGCATCGAGATGTACCTCCCCGGCTGGGACCCGTCCGACGAGCCCTACGCCAACACCACCATCGACCTCTCGCACGCCGCGATCGCCCGCTCCGACCCGATCGCGATGGCCAAGCGGCTCGGCGACCGGCTCCGCCACATCCACCTGACCGACGGCAGCGGCTCGGCCAAGGACGAGCACCTGGTGCCGGGCCGGGGAGAGATGGGCGCGGCGTCGTTCCTCCGCCACCTGGCCGGCATCGGCTTCGACGGCGAGATCGTGCTGGAGATCAACACCCGCCGGTGCGGCACGAAGGAGGAGCGGGAGCGCGACCTTCGGGAGTCGCTGGACTTCGCGCGCGACCACTTCGCGGTGAGCACGCCGTGAGTGCACCGTGACCGAGGCGCGCGCACCCCGCGGCCGACGTCCGGGCGCCCCGGACACCAGGGCGGCGATCCTGGAGCGGCCCGGCACGGGTTCGCCACCTCCGGCTTCGCGCGTACGTCGGTGCGCGCGATCGCCGCCGAGGCCGGCGTCGACCCAGCGCTCGTGCACCACTACTTCGGCACCAAGGACGAGCTGTTCCTCGCCGCGCTCGAGCTGCCCGTCGATCCGCGCAAGGTGCTGGCGCCGGCGATCGAGGGCGGGCCCGACGGCGCCGCGGAGCGGATGCTGCGGGCCTTCCTCTCGGTCTGGGACGACCCGGAGATGCGGGTCAGGTTGGTAGCGGTGTTCCGCGGCATCCTGGACGCCGAGGGCGAGCGGCTCCTCCGCGAGGGCTTTCTGCCCGTCGTCCTCGGCCCGGTCGGAGAGGCACTCGGCATCGACCGGCCGGAGCTGCGGATGCCGCTGGTCGCCAGCCAGGTCGTGGGTTTGATCGTGCTTCGCTACGTCATCTCGCTGGAGCCGATCGCCTCGCTCTCGGGGGACGAGGTGGTGGCTATCTACGCGCCGACGCTGCAGCGCTACCTGACCGGACCGATCGACTAGGTCCCAGTCGCGCACTTGCCCCGGTTCGGACCCGACGGCATAATTCATCACATGATGAAATCAGCCGTGGAGGTGTCCGGACTGACCGTGGTCCGCGGCGGACGACCGGTGCTCACCGACCTCGACCTGCGGATCGAGGGCGGGGTGACCGGGCTGCTCGGCCCGTCTGGCTGCGGCAAGAGCACGCTGCTGCGGTCGCTGGTCGGCGTCCAGCAGGTGCGGGGCGGCACGATCACGATCTTCGGCGAGCCCGCCGGCAGCCGGCCGCTGCGCGACCGGGTCGGCTACGTCACCCAGGCCGCCAGCGTCTACGACGACCTCACCGTCACCGAGAACCTGCGGTTCTTCGCCCGGGTGCTGGGTGCCGACGACGGGCAGGTGCGGCGGGCCATCGAGGCCGTCGACCTGGGCAGCCACGCGGACGCCGTGGTCGGCCAGCTGAGCGGCGGGCAGCGCTCCCGGGCCAGCCTCGCCGTGGCCCTCCTCAACGAGCCCGACCTGCTGGTGCTCGACGAGCCCACCGTCGGCCTCGACCCGGTGCTCCGCCGCGACCTCTGGGAGCTGTTCCACCGGCTCGCCGACGGCGGGGCGGTGGTCCTGGTCTCCAGCCACGTGATGGACGAGGCCGAGCGCTGCGACCGGCTGCTGCTGATGCGCGAGGGCGCGATCATCGCCGATGACACCCCCAGCGCGATCAAGCAACAGGCCGGGACCGACGACGTCGAGACGGCCTTCCTCAACCTCGTGGAGGCGGCGGCATGACGCCCCGGATCCTCTTCGCGGTCACCGGCCGGGTGCTCACCCAGGTACGTCGCGACCACCGCACGCTCGCGATGCTGCTGCTCGTGCCGACCCTGCTGATCGTCCTGCTCTGGTGGATGTTCAAGGACCAGGGTCCGGTGTTCGACCGGCTCGGCCCGGCGCTGGTGGCGCTGTTCCCGTTCATCGTGATGTTCCTGGTCACCAGCGTCACCACCCTGCGGGAGCGCTCCAGCGGCACCCTCGAGCGGCTGCTCGCGATGCCGATGGGCAAGCTCGACTTCCTGCTCGGCTACGCCCTGGCCTTCGGCCTGATCGCGGCCCTGCAGTCCGCGCTGGCGGTCGCGGTGAGCGTCGGGCTGCTCGACCTCGAGGTCGCCGGTCCGGTCTGGCTGCTCACCGTGGTGGCGGTGGCCGACGCCGTGCTCGGCGCAGCGCTCGGGCTGTTCGTCTCGGCGTTCGCGCAGACCGAGTTCCAGGCGGTGCAGTTCATGCCGGTCGTGGTGATCCCGCAGATCCTGCTGTGCGGCCTGCTCATCGACCGCGACCAGCTGCCGGACGTGCTCAGCGCGATCTCCGACCTGCTCCCGCTGTCGTACGCCGTGGACGCGATGCAGCACCTGACCCGCAGCACCTCGACCGCCGAGGTCTGGGCCGACCTGGCGGTGGTCGGCGGGTTCGTGCTCGGCGGGCTGGCCCTCGGAGCGGCGACGCTCCGCCGACGTACTCCCTGAGCCAGGAGGCCCGGACGCTCGGCGTACATTTTGCGCCATGTCGTTGCTCCGCGAACCGCTGCTCATGCTCTCGCGCAGCGGCACGGTCAAGAAGCTGGTCAGCACCATGCCCGTCTCGTCGGGCATCGTCCGGAGCTACGTGCCCGGCGAGACCACCGAGACGGCCGTCGACGCGACCGCGCGGCTGGTCGCCGACGGGCTGACGGTCACCCTCGACTTCCTCGGCGAGGACACGCTGGACGCCGAGCACGCCGATGCCACCGCGGCGGCGTACGTCGCCCTGCTCCGGCAGCTCTCGGCGGCCCGGCTGCAGCACCACGCCGAGGTGTCGGTGAAGCTGTCCGCGATCGGCCAGGCCCTCCCCGACAGCGCTGGGTTCGGGGGAGGCCACAAGATCGCCCTGGAGAACGCCCGCGCCATCTGCCGCGCCGCCCGCAACGCCGGGACCACGGTCACGCTCGACATGGAGGACCACACCACCACCGACTCGACGCTGGCGATCCTGCACGACCTGCGCAAGGACTTCCCCGAGACCGGGGCCGTGCTGCAGGCCTACCTGCACCGCACCGAGGCCGACTGCCGGGCGCTGGCGCACGAGGGGTCGCGGGTCCGCTTGTGCAAGGGCGCCTACAACGAGCCCGACGAGGTGGCGTTCCAGGACCGGGTGGAGGTCGACAAGTCCTACGTCCGCTGCCTCAAGGTGCTGCTGGGCGGCCAGGGCTACCCGATGATCGCCACCCACGACCCGCGGATGGTCGAGATCGCCTCGTCGCTGGCGAGCCGCTACGGCCGGGCCCAGGGCACCTACGAGTTCCAGATGCTCTACGGCATCCGGCCCGAGGAGCAGAAGCGGCTGGCCTCCAGCGGCGAGACGGTACGCGTCTACCTGCCCTACGGCGAGGAGTGGTACGGCTACCTGATGCGGCGGCTCGCCGAGCGGCCGCAGAACCTGTCCTTCTTCCTGAAGTCCCTGATCTCGAAGAAGTAGCAGGGCTCAGGAGTTGGCGATCGCCTGCCACTCCTCGAGCTTCGTCGCGATCAGCGCGCGCCGGCCGGGGAGATCGCTGCCGTCCATGATCTCCGCATCCTCCTGCTGCGCCCGCAGGTAGATCCCGGAGGTCCGGACGTTCAGCAGCGGGTCGGTCGCCGACCGGGTGATCCAGTAGCCGGAGGCCCGGTCGACGGACTCGAGCCGGATCTCCCCGGTGCCCTCGAGCTGCGGCGCGTCGGGGTGACGTGGCCGCTCGCCGTTCCAGAAGTAGAAGATGCCCGAGGGGTCCCGCAGCTCCTTCGATGCCTCGCTCCGGTAGCGCGACGAGAGGGTGCCGTCCTCCTGCCACGCCGATCCGCTCACGGACAGCGACCCGACCCGATCGCGGGCGATCCGCAGCAGGCTGACCGCCGAGGGCTCCTCCTCGGTGCGCATGGTCAGGGAGTGCTGCCACCACAGCCCTTCGATCTTCGCCAGCCGGCCCTCGTGCTCGATCGCGTTGCGGAGCTTCTGGTTGATCTCCGCGACCTCCGCCGGGGTGGTCTCGGCGTACCGCACGCAGGTCAGGCCCAGGAGGTCCGTGGGCAGCTTGGCGCCGTTGGCATGGAGGATGAACGTCCGCCGCATCCCGAGCACGCCGCCGAACAGGCCGGCCTCGAACACCACGTTGTCGCGCGGGGAGGCCTGGCCCGGGGCCTCGCCGTGGGCGGTCCAGTCGTCCTGCGCGAAGATGAACGCCGCGAAGTCGACCTCGTGGGTGAGCTCCACGAGCCGGTCCAGCGTCGAGGTGCCGGGGTTGAACACGATGGTCCACGGCTCGACGTCGGCCACGTCGGACAGGCCGGCGGTCAGCGACTCGAGCAGGGCGGCCTGCTGGCCGGATGAACCGAGGAAGATGCGGGGCTTGGCCACGCAACGCATCCTAAGGCGCGAATCTGTCATCCTTTCCAGGTGAAGCAGACAGCGATCATCGGCGCCGGGGTGATGGGGGAGACCCTGCTCTCCGGGCTGGTCCGTGCCGGCCGGCGGGTCGACCAGCTGCTGGTCGGCGAGAAGCGCGCCGAGCGGGCGGCCGAGCTCGAGGAGCGGTACGGCGTCGCCGTCGTCTCCAACATCGAGGCAGCCACCAAGGCCGACACCCTGGCCCTGGTCGTGAAGCCGCAGGACATGGGCGAGGTGCTCGACGAGATCGCCGGCGCGCTGCGGCCCGGTCCAGCTTGTGGTCTCCCTGGCCGCCGGCATCACCACCGCCTTCATCGAGTCGCGGGTGCCCGACGGCGTGGCCGTGGTGCGGGTGATGCCCAACACCCCCGCGCTCGTCGACGAGGGGATGGCCGCGATCTCACCCGGCTCGCACTGCGACGAGGAGCACCTCACCGAGGCCGAGGAGCTGATGGCATCGGTCGGCCGCGTCGTCCGCATCCCCGAGCGCCAGCAGGACGCCGTCACCGCGATCTCGGGCTCCGGGCCGGCGTACATCTTCTTCGTGGTGGAGTCGATGATCGAGGCCGGCGTCCACCTCGGCCTGCCGCGGGCCACGGCGAGCGACCTGGTCATCCAGACCCTGGTCGGCTCGGCCAAGATGCTTCGCGAGACCGGCACCCACCCGACCGTGCTCCGCGAGCAGGTCACCTCGCCCGGCGGCACCACCGCCTCGGCCCTGCGCGAGCTCGAGATCCACAAGGTGCGGGCCGCGTTCCTGGCCGCGATGGAGGCCGCCCGCGACCGCTCCCGCGAGCTCGCCGAGGGGTCCTGAGCAGTTCGGCTACATCCCGCCGATGCCGTGGTTGTCCGGCCTGATCCGCGTGGACTCCGGGGTCAGGCCGGAACCACCATCGTCGCCGGTGGGACCGCTTGCACCGCGCCGGCGCAACAGCACGACGAGCACCAGCACGACGATCAAGGCGATGATCACGATCCGCCACATGTCGGGTCCCTTCCTCGGCTCTCACGAGTGTAAGAGCGATCGCCGCCTAGTCGGGATAGCCGCCGCGCTAGGCACCCCTTCGAGGGCGAAATGGGGTGCCCAACGCGGCGGACTATCCGCCATGGAGCATCAGAGCCCCATCGCCGCCTGCGCCGCCGCCAGTACCGGCTCGGTCACCTCGCGACACCGGGCGGCGCCGGCCTCGTAGACCCCGCTGACGTACGCCGGGTCCGCGGCCAGCTCGGCGTACCGCTTCTGCAGCGGCTCGAGCTCGGCGACGACGGCGTCGCTCACCGCCCGCTTGAGGGCGCCGTAGGTGGTGATCCCGTCGGCCGACCCGCCGCAGGCGGCCAGGATGTCGAGCAGGTTGGTGACGCCCGGCTTGTCGTCGGCCGCCCGCACCGCCTCCGGCCCGGTGTCGCTGTCGGTGACCGCGCGCGCGATCTTCCGGCGTACGACGTCGGGCGGGTCGAGCAGCCGGACCGCGCCCGCCGGCTCGCCCGACTTGCTCATCTTGCGGGTGGGGTCGGCCAGGTCGCGGACCCGGGCACCCGCCGGTGGCGTGGTGATCTCCGGGATGCTGAACACCGGCGCGTAGGTCCGGTTGAACCGGATCGCGAGGTCGCGGGCGAGCTCCACGTGCTGACGCTGGTCGTCACCGACCGGCACGCCGTCCGGCCGGTAGAGCAGGATGTCGGCGGCCATCAGCACCGGGTAGGTGAGCAGTGACGTTCGGGTCGACTCGCCGGCGCGCGACTTCTCCTTGAACTGGATCATCCGGCTCAGCTCGCCGGTGGTCGCCACGCACTCGAGCAGGTAGCTGAGCCGGCTGTGCGTCGGCACCCGGCTCTGCACGAAGAGCGTGCTCTCGTCGAGGCCGGCCGCGAGCAGCAGCGTCGCCTGCTCGCGGATCCGCTCGCGCAGCGCCGCAGGTTCCTGCGGCGTGGTCAGGGCATGCAGGTCGGAGATGCCGTAGAAACAGTCGGCCCGATGCTGCTCGGCGGCCATCGGACGCAGCGCGCCTAGCAGGTTGCCGAGGGTGAGGTGGCCGCTCGGCGTCAGCAGGGACAGCCGGCGGGTGTCGGTGGTGGTCATGTCGTGCTCCTTGGGTTCAGAGCCCACGGGACGACGTACCGACCGAGATGCAGAACGGCCGCCCGTGGGCGGCCGTGGTGAGTGCGTGCTGCGTCAGGTGGTCCGCCCGGTCAGGCGAGCCACCACTGGATCGATCGGGTCGTCAGCACGGGTCCATTCTGGCACGGCGAGTAGGTTGCGTCACATGAGTTCGGCCCCGGGCAGCTGCGCCGGCACGGCGAGCGTGGTGTTCGACCCGACTCTGACGGAATACGACTTCGGCCCGCAGCACCCGATGTCCCCGGTGCGCGTGGACCTGACCATGCGGCTGGCCGAGGAGCTCGGCGTCCTGAAGGGGCTGCGCACGGTGCCGGCGCCGATGGCCGACGACGACCTGATCGCCACCGTCCACGATCCGGCGCTGATCGAGGCCGTGACCCGGATGGGCGAGCGGCCCGGCCCCGGCGAGGAGGGGCGCGGCCTCGGCACCGACGACAACCCGGTGTTCGCCGGCATGCACCACGCGGCGGCGCACGTGGTCGGGGCGAGCGTGGAGGCGTTCCGGCAGGTGTGGTCGGGCGAGAGCGGGCACAGCGTCAACATCGCCGGCGGCCTGCACCACGCGATGCGCGACCGGGCCAGCGGCTTCTGCATCTACAACGACGTCGCGATCGGGATCCAGTGGCTGCTCGACCAGGGCGCCGAGCGGGTGGCCTACGTCGACGTCGACGTGCACCACGGGGACGGCGTCGAGCAGATCTTCTGGGACGACCCGCGGGTGCTCACCATCTCCCTGCACGAGTCCGGCCAGTTCCTGTTCCCCGGCACCGGGTTCGCGGAGGACACCGGCGGTCACGAGGCGGAGGGTACGGCGGTCAACGTCGCCCTGCCGCCCGGCACCGGTGACTCCGGGTGGCTGCGGGCGTTCCACGCGGTGGTGCCGCCGCTGGTCCGCGAGTTCGCGCCCGAGATCCTGGTCACCCAGCACGGCTGCGACTCGCACGCCGACGACCCGCTCGCGGACCTGCAGCTGAGCGTCGACGGCCAGCGGGCGGCGTACCAGGCGCTGCACGGGTTGGCCCACGAGGTGTGTGACGGGCGCTGGGTGGCCACCGGAGGAGGCGGCTACGCGCTGGTCCGGGTGGTGCCGCGGGCCTGGTCCCACCTGCTCGCCACGATCGCGGGCCGCCCCTGGACCCGGAGCTGGCCACGCCCGGCGGCTGGGTCGAGCACGTCCGCGAGCTCCTCGGGGTGCAGGCGCCGGCCCGGCTCACCGACGGCCGCGTGCCGGCGTACCGCCCCTGGGAGGAGGGGTACGACCCGGGGTCCTGGCTGGACCGGCAGGTGCACAGCACCCGGACCGCGGTCTTCCCCCTGCACGGGCTCGATCCGCAGCCCTGACCAGGCTGCCTGAGCGGGTGCTGCAAGCCGACACGCCGGGTCCCAATAGTTAACTTTTGGCCGCCTCTTCCCCATGAGTCACTCCAGGCCCTATTCTCACCGAGACGCGAACGTGTGATCACCGGTGGGGAAGCCGGTGCCGGGCGCTGAGGAAAGTGTGGTGCGCGATGGCTACGAACTCATCCGGAGACCTCTCGGACCCGAAGTTCCTCACCGTTGCCGAGGTTGCCTCGATGATGCGGGTCTCCAAGATGACCGTCTACCGCCTCGTGCACGGGGGTGAGCTGCCGGCCGTGCGGGTCGGGCGCTCCTTCCGGGTCAAGGAGGACGACGTGGACGAGTACCTCCGTAAGAGCTTCTACAACGCTGGTTAGCAACCGGAAAGTCAACCCGCGTGGTGGACTTCATACCGCTCGATTCCGCACGCCGTCGTGCCCGCAGTTAGGCTTGCCGCGTCCTCCGGGTGTCCCCGGAGTGCATCCAGAAGTTCGGAGAGGTAAGCCCTGTGGGTTCTGTCATCAAGAAGCGGCGCAAGCGCATGGCCAAGAAGAAGCACCGCAAGCTGCTGAAGAAGACGCGCGTACAGCGTCGCAAGCTCGGCAAGTAACGCCGGCCACCCGTCGCCCCCACCGACATGGTCAGCGGCCGCAGCGGCAAGGTCGTCCTGGTCACCGGGGTCTCCCGGGACCTGGGCCGTCGTTTCGCGCGCGCGCTCGCCGCGGACCCCGCGGTCAGGCGGGTCATCGGCGTCGACGTGGTGCCGCCGCGTGGCGACATCGGTGACGTCTCGTTCGTCCGCGCCGACATCCGCAACCCCGTCATCGCCAAGGTCATCGCCAAGGAGGACGTCGACACCGTCGTCCACATGAGCGTGATCGCGACCCCCGGCAGCGCCGGTGGCCGCAGCACGATGAAGGAGCTCAACGTCATCGGGACGATGCAGCTCCTCGCCGCGTGCCAGAAGGCGCCCGGCCTCGAGAACCTCGTGGTCAAGTCCACGACGACCGTCTACGGCGCCAGCAACCGCGACCCCGCGATGTTCACCGAGGACATGGAGCCGCGGCGGGCACCGAAGGCGGGCTACGCGAAGGACGTCGCCGAGATCGAGGGTTACGTGCGCGGCTTCGCGCGCCGTCGCCCCGACTGCAGGGTCACGCTGTTGCGCTGCGCCAACGTGATCGGCCCGCACGTCGTCAGCCCGATCACTTCGTACTTCCGGCTGCCGGTGATCCCGCGGGTGCTCGGCTTCGACGCCCGCCTGCAGTTCCTGCACCAGAACGACCTGTTCGCCGTGCTTCAGCACTCCGTGAACAGCGACGTCGCCGGCACCTTCAACGTCGCCGGCGACGGCATCCTGATGCTGTCCCAGGCGATCCGACGGCTGCAGCGGCCCTCCGTGCCGCTCCCCGGCTTCGCGGTCGGCGGCGTCGGGTCCGGGCTGCGCTCGGCGCGGCTGGCCGACTTCTCTCCCGAG
Source organism: uncultured Actinomycetota bacterium (assembly GCA_963813615.1). Taxonomy (GTDB): domain Bacteria; phylum Actinomycetota; class Actinomycetes; order Propionibacteriales; family Nocardioidaceae; genus Nocardioides. Next base: position 191,984 of record CAWFAE010000003.1, on the reverse strand, counting down.
CAGATCGCCTTCCTGACCTACGGCCGGGGCGTCGACACCACCCGGATGCGTGCCGAGCTCGGCTTCGAGCCGGCGTACACGACCCAGGAGGCGTTCGCCGACTTCAGTGCCCTGCTGCCCCCGACCGGCGGCCGCACCGACCGCGTGCTCGCCGCCATGGAGAGCCAGCTGATCGGACCCCAGATGCTCGGAGGTGGCTCGCGTGGGTGACGCCGAGATCATCCCCATCGGCACCCGTGGCCGCCCGGGCCGGGGCACCGGCAAGCAGCCCTCGTCCGCTGCGCGCGGGCTCGCGCCGTCTTCGAAGGCCAAGCCGCCGGCCGGCTCCACCGACAGGCCGGTGGAGCAGCCGGCAGACGCGGCCCCTACGCCGCCGGCCGAGCGGGCGGAGACGTCCACGTCCGAGCGGACCCCGACGCAGCACCCGCGAGCGCAACCCGCTCGCCGGGATCCCGACCGCCGACTGGCTGGCGGCCTTCCAGCACGCCGCCCGCGAGGTGTTCGGCGACCAGTGGGAGCCGCAGCTGGCCCGGTTCCTGGCCTTCCTGCGCCGCCGGGTGACCGGCAACTACGTCGTCGACGAGTACGGCTTCGACGCCGAGGTCACCGAGCGGTTCTTCATCGCAGCGCTGCGCCCGATCGCCGACAAGTGGTTCCGGGTCGAGGTGATCGGTGCCGAGAACATCCCGGCCGAGGGCGGCGCGCTGGTCGTGTCCAACCACTCCGGCACCATCCCGGTCGACGGCCTGATGACGATCACCGCGATCCACGACCGGACCGGCCGCCACCTCCGGCCGCTCGGCGCCGACCTGGTGTTCCGGATGCCCGTCATCAGCTCACTGGCCCGCAAGGGCGGCGCGACGCTGGCGTGCAACGAGGACGCCGAGCGGATGCTGCGCGGCGGCGAGCTGGTCGGCGTCTGGCCGGAGGGCTTCAAGGGCATCGGCAAGCCGTACTCCGACCGCTACAAGCTCCAGCGGTTCGGGCGCGGCGGCTTCGTGTCGGCGGCGCTGCGGACCGGCGTACCCATCGTTCCGCTGGCGGTGGTCGGCGCCGAGGAGATCTACCCGCTGGTCGGCAACATCCCGGGGCTGGCCCGGATCCTCGGCGTTCCCTACCTCCCGATCACGCCGTTCTTCCCGCTGCTCGGGCCGCTGGGCCTGGTGCCGCTCCCGTCGAAGTGGCTGCTGGAGTTCGGGGAGCCGATCCGCACCGACGAGTACGACGAGGTCGCCTCCGACGACCCGATGCTGGTCTTCAACGTCACCGACCAGGTGCGCGAGACGATCCAGCAGACGCTCTACGCGCTGCTGATGAAGCGTCAGTCGGTTTTCCGCTAGCCGGCTGAAGGCTAGTTGCCGCCGCCCAGCAGGCCGCCGAGCAGTCCGGTCAGGCCGTCGGTGAGGTTCTGGACCGGCCCGTCGCCCTGCTCGTCCTTGGGCAGCAGCTTGTCGGTGAGCTCCTTGACCGGCCCTTCGTCGCCGCCGTCGTTGCTGCCGCTGTCATTCTCGCCGCCGTTGTTCCCGGACTGCGGCTCGCCGTCCGGGAGCAGGTCGCCCAGGTCCAGCTGGGGCAGCTCGTCCTCGAGGAGCGGCTGTTGGCCGGTCTCCTTCGGCCCCTCGTTCGCCGGCCCCGACTTCGGTTCGTTCTGGGAGGTGTTCACCGGCTGGGTGAACGAGCCGTTGAGCAGCTCGTCGAGGGCGACGTTGGTGAAGGTCGGGATCTGGGTGATCTGGTCCGGGCCGCAGGACGGGCAGGCGAGCAGGGCCTGCTCGTCGATCTGGGTCAGCGTCTGAGCGGCCTTGATCAGCGACGCCCGCGCGTCCTCGGGGACCACGGCCTCGAGGGCGGTGAGCGTGGTCATGCTGTCGGCCGTGAAGGCGCGGAGCTTCTCGACCGAGTCTTCCTTGCCGGTCTCGGCGTAGTCGGAGAGCAGCAGCTCGGATGCCTCGCTGGCCTGGTCGCTGAAGGTCTGCAGGGTCTCGGAGATGGCGTCGGCGTCGTTGCCCTCGCGGCTGAGCTGGTCGACCTCTTCGAGCCGGCCGGACGCGTTGTCGAGCAGTGCCTTGCCCTTGGCGTCCTCATCGGACTGGACGCCGGTCTGGGCGTTCTCGATGGCGCGCTTGAGCGGGTAGAGCGGGTCACCGGGAAGGGCGCTCTGGGACGCCACGGCCATGCCGGTGGTGGCACCGACGATGGCCAGGCCGCCGATCGCGGCGGCCAGGCGGCGCTCGCGGCGTCGGCCGGGGGCGGAGCGGGTGACGGTCAGGCGCGCGGCAGCTTCCACGCCCTTGCTGGTGCGGGCGGCCGCCCGGGCCTCGTCGAGCAGCTGCTCGCGGAGCTCGGCGACGAACTCGGGGCGAGCGGTGATCGGCGGCACGTCGCGGAGGGTCTCGACGACCTCGAGGAACTCGCCGAAGCGCGCGTCGGAGCCGCGATCGGTCGAATTCTCGACCGCCGCCTGGAACTCCTCGGCGCGTCGGCGCGCCGCGAACACGGGGCTCATGGCTTCCGTCCTGTGCTGAATGCCGCTCTTACCGGGCCCAACGAGGGTGTTGGGGCGGAAGTTACGGGCTTGGAGGTGCGTTCGATCACGTCGCCGGTCACCCCCTGATCCCTTCCGGCATCAGCTTCGCCAGATTGCGTACGCCGCGGAGCTGGAGCTGCTTGACGGCTCCGTCGCTGCGGTCGAGGACGCTGGCCGTCTCGGAGATGCTCATTCCCTGCAGGAACCGCATCACCAGGCAGTCGCGCTGCTCGTCGGGCAGCTGGGTGAGAGCCTCCAGGAGCATCTCGTTGGTGAGGCTCGCCAGCACCTGCGACTCCGGACCCTCGGTCGCGTCGTCGTGCTGGCCCATGTCCTCGGTGGTCATCTCCAGCCGGGTGCGGCCGGCCTTGAAGTGGTCGGTCGCGAGGTTGCGGGCGATCGTCATCAACCAGGCGCCGAAGTCCTTGCCCTGCCAGCGGAAGTTGGTCATGCTCCGCAGCGCCCGGAAGAAGGTCTCCGAGGTGAGGTCCTCGGCCAGGGTGCTGGAGCGGGTGCGGTAGAAGAGGAAGCGGTAGACCGAGGCCTGGTAGTGGTCGTAGAGCATCCCGAACGCGTCGGCGTCGCCCTTGCGGGCCAGCTCGACCAGCGCGATCAGCCGGTTGCGCTCGGCCTCGGAGTCCTCCGAGGACGTGGCCAGCTCGGCGTCGTCGTACCCGTCGGGACCACCCGCCTGGGTCCCGCTGGACTCGGTGGTCGCCTTGGTGGAGGGGGATCTCCGTGCCCGTCCCGGCGCTGACGGCCAGCAGCGGCTCGGGGAGGACTGCCTCGGCGAGGAGAGTGCGCGCGACGGCTTCGCGCAGGGCGTTCAGCCCGTGCGCGAACTCACGTCGGTCCCATGCCATGTCAGAACTGCCCTCCCCGGGGCTCTCCCTCCTGAGCCAGAAATCAGCATCGTAGCGGGAACGTGCTCTAGTGGAACAGGTTCTCGAATCGTGATACCCCAGCCTGGGTAAGCGGTCCAGACAGGTCTTATTACGGAGTCGTTCCAATGCTCGAAGCTGTCCTAGGAGCGCCGGCCGCGCAGGGCCACCCCGGCGGCAACGCTGCCGGTGACGGCGCCGGCCGCGGCCCCGACCACGAGCCCGATCCGGGCCGCCTTGCGCCCGGTTCGGTAGTCCCGGATCCGCCAGCCCTCCGCGCGGGCGTGGGCCCGCAGCTTGGCGTCCGGGTTGATCGCGCACGGGTCCCCGACCAGCTCGAGCATCGGGAGGTCGTTGGCGGAGTCGGAGTACGCCGAGCAGCGGCTCAGCTCGAGGCCCTCCCGGGCGGCCAGCGCCCGGATCGCCTCGGCCTTGGCGGCGCCGTGCAGCATGTCGCCGACCAGCCCGCCGGTGTAGACGCCGTCGACGTGCTCGGCCACCGTGCCCATCGCTCCGGTGAGGCCGAGCCGCCGCGCGATGATCTGCGCGATCTCGATCGGTGCGGCCGTCACCAGCCAGACCCGCTGTCCCTGGTCGAGGTGCAGCTGGGCGAGGGCCCGGGTGCCCGGCCAGATCCGGTGCGCCATCGCCTCGTCGAAGATCTCCTCGCCGAGCTCCTCGAGCTCGCGCACGGTGTGGCCCTCGATGAAGCTCAGTGCGGAGGCGCGGGTGTGCGCGATGTGCTGCGGGTCCTCGACGCCGACCACCCGGAAGTAGGCCTGCTTCCACACCGCGCCGAGGATGTCGCGGGTCGTGAAGAAGTGCCGCCGGTGCAGACCTCGAGCAAGGTGGAAGATGCTCGCGCCCTGCATCACTGTGTTGTCCACGTCGAAGAAGGCCGCCGACGTCGTGTCCGCCGGAGTGTCCAGCTCCCGCTCGACCTCGGCCGCGGCGGCCGCCGCCTCGCCCGCAAGGGCCGATCGCTGGCGCAGGTTCAGGGGCCTGCGCGGGCGCTCGGGCGGGGCGTTCACCAGGACAGGGTATGGGTCTGCGGATGCCGCCACCGAGCCCTCGGCCGCTGCGTAGGATGCGCCCCATGCCTCCGGCGCACGACCTCACCGCACTGGTCCGAGACGCCGCGTCCGAGCAGTCCGAGAAGCTGGCGGTCGTCGAGTCCGGAGGCCGGAGCCTGACGTGGTCGCAGCTGGAGGACGACGTACGCCGGATCGCAAGCGGGCTTGGGCGAAACCGGGATCGTCGCCGGTCACCGGGTGATGATCGCGACCGGCAACCGGATCGAGTTCGTCACCACCTACCTCGGGGTGCTGCGCGCCCAGGCCGTCGCCGTACCGGTCAACCCCGGGGCCACGTCGTTCGAGCTGGCGCGGATGATCGCCGACTCCGGGTCGCGGCTCGTGGTCGTCGACGAGACGACCGCCGACGCGGTCCGCGAGGCGCTGCGACTCCTCAAGGAGGCCCAGGAGGGCAGCGAGGAGGGGTGGGACCCGGACGTGCTCGCCCGGGCCGTGCAGGCTCGCGTGGTGACCGTGGGGGTGCAGCCGCGCGACGGTGAGCACGCCCACGACGACCTGCGCTCCGACGCGCCGCGCGAGATCCCGCCGCTGCCCGACCCCGAGAAGCTCGCCTGCCTGCTCTACACCAGCGGCACCAGCGGCCGGCCCCGGGCGGCGATGCTCAGCCACCGGGCGCTGCTGGCCAACATCGAGCAGGTCGCCGAGGTCGAGCCGCCGATGATGCACGGCGACGACGTCGTGCTCGGGGTGCTGCCGCTGTTCCACGTCTACGGCCTCAACGCCGTCCTCGGTGGCGTGATCCGGCACCGCGCCAAGCTGGTGCTGGCCGAGCGGTTCGATCCGCAGGGCACCCTCGACCTGATCGAGGACGAGGCCTGCAGCGTGGTCCCGGTGGCGCCCCCGGTGTTCGGCTACTGGCGCAGCATCGACGGGCTGGAGGAGCGGCTGGGTCCGGTGCGGCTGATCCTGTCCGGCTCGGCACCGCTCTCCACCGAGCTGATCGAGGAGTTCACCGCGCGCACCGGGATCCCGATCCACCAGGGCTACGGGCTCACCGAGGCCTCGCCCGTGGTCACCAGCACGCTGCGGTCGGAGCGGCTGCAGAACGGCTCGGTCGGTGCGGCCCTCGAGGGTGTCGAGATCCGGCTCGTCGACGAAGCCGGCCGGCCGCTCTCCGGCGACGCCGAGGACGACCCCGGTGAGATCCAGATCAAGGGCGCCAACCTGTTCAGCGGCTACTGGCCGGAGGGCGCGGACGGGCCGGACGCGCAGGGCTGGTGGTCCACCGGCGACGTCGGCTTCCTCGACCCCTCCGGCGACCTCTTCCTGGTCGACCGGCTCAAGGAGATGGTCATCGTCTCCGGTTTCAACGTCTACCCGACCGAGGTCGAGGACGTCATCCGCGACGTCCCGGGCGTGCGGGAGACCGCGGTGATCGGCGTCGAGGACCCGACCTCCGGAGAGGCCGTGGTCGCCTACGTCGTGACCGACGGCGACCCCGCCGCACTGGAGGCCGCGGTGCGCGAGCGCTGCCAGCACCGGCTGGCGCGGTTCAAGCAGCCGAGCCGGATCGAGGTGGTCGACGAGCTGCCGCTCACGGTCACCGGCAAGGTCCAGAAGGGCCGGCTGCGCAGCGCAGAGCGACGGCGCGCGCTGGGCATCCTGGAATGAGCACCCGGGTCACCGTCTACACCCGGCCGGGCTGCCACCTGTGCGAGGAGGCGCTGGCGGTGGTCGCGAAGGTGTGCGCTGACCTCGGCGAGGAGTACGACGAGGTCAACATCGACGGCGACGCCGACCTCACCCAGCGGTTCGGCGAGGAGATCCCGGTGACGTTCGTCGACGGCCAGCCAGCACGACTTCTGGCGGGTCTCGGAGGATCGCCTCCGCGCCGCCCTGCGCGGGTGACGCGTAGCTGCGGTCGTGGTCAGTCGGAGATCGCGTCGGATTCGATCTGTCGGATCCGGCCGCAGAGCGTGACCAGCAGCTCCTTCGCGACCGCGGGGTCGTTCTCGACGAGTCCGGTGAAGGACGCGTGAGGCACGTACAGGGTCCGCAGGCCCTCGCCTGCAGTCACGGTCGCGGAGCGCGGCATGCCGTCGATCATGCTGATCTCGCCGAAGTACTCACCGGGGCCGAAGGTCCGGACTTCGCGCCCGCGGATGGAGACGTTCGCCTCGCCGTCCAGGACCACGTGGAGAGCGACGGCGCCCGCGCCCTCCGCGGTGACCTCCCGCCCTGCTGGGTGTTCGACCACCTTGCTGCCGGCGAGCAGCTTGCCGCGCTGGCGGCGGGAGAGGGTGGACAGCAGCGCTACGCGTGCCAGCTCATCGTCAAGATTCTGCGGGTCGGTCATGGGGTTCTCCCTCGGAGGGCTCGTGACCGCCCAATCTACGGCGCGGCGTCTGCCTCGTCCGTCCGATCGCCGCACGTTCGGGCGTCACCCGCCGAACGGCCGCACCCAGTCGAGCTCGCCCTCGTGCAGGCGGGCGTGGGCGTCGCACACCTCGGCGGCCTCGACGTCGTTGGTGGCCAGCACCACGACGGCGCCGCGGTCGGCCTCCCGGCGGAGCAGGGCGAGGACCTTGTCGCGGTTGGTGGCGTCGAGCTCGCTGGTGGGCTCGTCGGCGAGCAGCACCGCACCCCGCTGGGCGATGCCGCGGGCCACCGCCACCCGCTGCTGCTGGCCACCGGACAGCTCCTCGACCAGGTGGGTGCCGCTCTCGGTCATGCCGACGGCGGCGAGCGCGTGCTCGGCCGCGGCCAGCGGCTCGGAGTCCTCGTCGGTGTCCGGGTCGTGGGGCGGGCGGGCGGCCAGCGGCACGACGATGTTCTCGGTGGCGGTGAGGATCCGGGCCAGGCCGTTGCCCTGCGGGATGAGTACGACGCCGGCGTCGAGCGCCTGGTCGTGGTCGTCGAGCCGCTGCTCGCCGACGCGCACCTCGCCGTACGCCGGCTGGGCGGCGCGGCACATCGCCCACAGCAGCGAGGTCTTGCCGGCGCCCGAGGGACCGGTGACCGCGAGGATCGTGCCGGCCGGCTGCCGCAGCGTCAGGGGTTGTACGGCGACCAGCTCGCCGTACCGCACCTCGACGTCGGTGAGCGTCAACGTCATGTCTCGTCCTCCACGCGCACCAGCTCCAGGCCGTGCTCGGTCTCGCGCACCCGGAGCAGGGTGCCGGGCGGCACCACCTCGAGCGCCTCGGGCGGCAGCGGCAGCGACCCGTCGGCGGTGACGATCGCGAAGTCCTCACCGGACCGGCCCTCGGCGCCGATCCGGCCGTTGCGGATCGTCACCGTGCGCGGCAGCCGCGCGGCCACCTCCGGGTCGTGGGTCACCAGCATCACGGTGGTGCCGAGCTCGGCGTTGATCCGCCCGAGCGCCTCGAGGACCCGGTCGCGGGCCGCGTGGTCGAGCTGGCTGGTGGGCTCGTCGGCGAGCACCAGTCCGGGCCGGTGCGCGATGGCGGCGGCGATCGCGAGCAGCTGCAGCTGTCCGGCGGGCAGCCCCGCCAGCGGGCGGTCGTCGGCCGGCAGCCCGACCAGCTCGAGGACCTCCTGGGGCGACGGCAGGTCGGCTGCCCGACGCCCGTCGCGCCCGGCGGACGTGCTCTGGGCGAAGGCGACGTTCTCGACGCAGCTGAGGTAGGGCACCAGGTTGTTGGACGCGCCCTGGAGCAGGATCCCGAGGCGGGTGGCGCGCAGGGTGTCCAGCTCGTCCTGGGTGAGCGTCGCGAGGTTCTGGCCGTTGACGATCAGCTTTCCGGCGCTCGGCCGGAGCAGTCCGGCGCAGGCCAGCAGCAGGGTCGACTTGCCCGACCCCGACGGGCCGAGGAGCCCCACCACCTCGCCGGGCGCGACCGAGAGGGTGACCCCGGAGAGCGCGGCCACGTCGTGGCCCTCGGTGCGGTAGATCTGCACCAGCCCGCTGGTGATCAGGCTCAGCCCACCGGTCTCGGTGCTGGTGGTGGGGATCGTCGCGGTGGTCGATTCGCCGGCCTCCCGGATCCGGTGCAGGGCGCTGCGGGAGAGCAGCCATCGGCCGCAGGCCACCGACACGGCGGCGAGCACGACCAGGATCAGGCCGAGCGCCAGCGCGCCGGTGAGCGGGTCGGGCGCCAGGTCCAGCGGGATCTCCGGCTCCGGGACCGTGAACAAGCGGCGTGCGCTTGATCGCGAGCGCGAAGCCGAGCAGTCCGCAGGCCACCCCGGTCACGGTGGCAGCGACCACGATCGCGAGGTACATCCCGGTCGCCGAGCGCAGCAGGGTCCGTCGGTTGACGCCGACCATCCGCAGCGCCGCCAGGTCGCGGGTCCGGGCCCGCCAGGTGGCGGCGACCGACACGATCAGCGCGAGTACGCCGAGCAGCAGGGCCAGGCCCCCGGCCGGCAGGAACACCTCGCCGGCGAGCGCCTCGGCCGACGAGTCGTGCACCGCGGCGTAGTCGTCGACCGTGTCCACCGGGCCGACGGTCACCCCCAGGTCGGCGAGCTCGGCGTCCAGCGCGTCGCGGTCCACGCCCTCGGCGTACCAGAGCTGGACCTCGGTGCGCCCGGTCAGGCGGTACTCGCCACGACGGAGCACCGTCGCCACGTCGGCCACCGCGTAGTCGCGCAGCACCCGCGGGATCGCCTCGTCGGCCGTGGCCTCGTTCGAGAACGGCAGCACCTTGCCCTCGGGGCTGAGGATCGTGGGGTCGTCCTGGTCGGCCGCCGGCGGGTGGTCGCGGGCCAGGATCACGGGCACGGTCCCCGGCACCGAGGCGTGCTGGGCCGCGATCGGCAGCCCGCCGCTGGCGCCGTCGAACGTGAGCGTGCCGGGTCCGCCCTCGAAGGTCGCCTCGGTGCCCTCGCCCGGCAGCACCGGCCAGTCGTCGCTGCCGCCGAGGTCCACCGGCCCGGCTCCCTCGCCGCCGGTCGTCGCGATGTCGGTCAGCTCGATCTCGCCGTCGACGGCACCGTCGGGGTCGAGGCTCCAGCCGAGGAGCCGGCAGGTCTTGGCGCAGGCGATCGGCGCCTCGAGGTGCTGCGGCTGATCGGCGGTGACCGGGATCTCTCCGAGCCGGACGCTGGTGAGGAACCCCTTCGGGTGCACGTACTCCATGCGCAGCACCAGCTCGCCACCGGCGCCGTCGGCGTCCACCGCGTGCGGCGCGACGGTGAGCTCGATCCGCCGCCCGGTCAGCTCGGGGCCCAGCTCGGTGGGTGCCGTGATCGCCTCCACGCGGACGCCGGCGCCGCGTCGAGGGCGCCGAAGGAGAGCCGCGTGAACGCGTCGGGCTCGACGTACAGCGTGCCCACGGCGTCGGGTCCGCTCGGTGCCGTCGAGACGACCAGCGTCGCGCGCTCGCGGTCGGGGTCGACGGCGTCCAGGGCGGCCGCGACCTGGGCGGGTGGTGTTTCGGTGCGCCCGACCGCGGCGGCGCCCGCCTCGACCTCGGCGCGGTGCGTCCGGTTGGCCTGGGCGACCGTCGACAGCTGCGAGCTGAACACCAGGAACGCCGCGGTCATGCACAGCACCGTGAGCAGCAGCCGGGTGCCGCGGCCGCGGGCGATGAGTACGCCGGTGAGGGCCCACGTGGTGTGCCCGCGGGTGAGCCACCGCACCGCCAGCCGGCCGGCCGCCCAGGCCAGCGCCCGGACCAGCAGGACGCTGGCGGCGACCGCCAGCAGGGACGGGGCCAGCAGGACGAGGGCGGAGTCGTCGGACGACTGCAGCCCGACGATCAGCCCGCACACCGCCGCGGTGATCAGGGCGCCGTCGATCAGCAGTCGCGAGTCACCGGGGCCGGCGGACCGGGGCCCGGTCGAACGCAGCAGCGCCGGCACCGGCTCGCGCACGACCGGCCGGGCCATCAGCACCAGCAGCAGGATCGCGGCGACCACAGCGAGCCCGAGGGAGACCACGACCCAGCCGGGCGGCGCGAGCGGGGGTGGTCCCGAGAGCCACATGGCGCGCGCGAGCGCGGCGGCGCCGAAGCCGGCCGCGACCCCCAGCGCCGCTCCGGCGATGACGACCGCGGTCCACTGTGCCGCCAGCGAGCGCACCAGCGACCCGAAGCTGCGGCCGCGCAGCCGGCTCAGACCGACCTCGGGTCGGCGTTGGATCAGGGCGACGCTGACCAGCATGGCGAGTACGGCGAGCGCCAGCACTCCCACCTGCGCCGTGGTCACGATCATCGTGGTGAAGGTGACCTGCCACGCGTCGTCGAGGTAGGAGAACGTGTCGTCCATCGAGGTGACCAGCGCCGCGTCGGTGCCGCCGGTCTCCTTGTCGAGGTCGGCGACGATCGTTCGCAGCGTCGCAACGTCCTCGCTGGTCACCGCCTCGGCGTCGACCCGCAGGTCGAGCGAGTCCTGGTAGGGACGGGTCACCGTCTCGTTGTCGTCGACATATGCGTTGGTCAGGGTGCGCTCGGAGCCGAACACCACACCCGACTGCGAGACCACGAACATGTCGGCCATCGGGATGTCCAGCATCGGCCCGCCCCAACCGGATCGGCCGGTCGGGAGCACGTCGAACCAGTACGGGTCCGTGGGGTCCTGGAGCCGGTAGATCCCGGTGACCCGGAAGTCGACGGCGTTGTAGGCGGAGTTCACCTCGGGCAGCACGTCGCCGACGCTGACGTCGTACATCTCGGCGTCGGCCTCGCTGACCGCGGCCGGCACCGTCCTTGTCGTCGGTGGCCGGCGGCTCGGGGCAGCTGCCTTCGAGGAGCTCGATGTGGTCGCAGATGTCCTGGCGCCAGATCAACCCGCCCTCGGTGGGGCGGTCGATGTTGGACGACTGCCAGAGCAGGTCGGCGTGCCGGCCGGTGACCGGCGCGTCGAAGTACGTGTCGGTGCTCTCGGGCAGCATCGCCAGCAGCTCGGCGTCGTCGGGCCCGGTGAGCCGGAGCGTCGAGCCCGGCTCGCCCACTCGCGAACGCGTCCTGGGTCACCGTGTCGTCGACCATCTGCGTGTACCACGGCGCGAACACGGCGCCCGCCGTGATCAGGGCGGTCACCAGCGCGACCGCGATGGTCTGGCCGCGGTGGTAGGAGAGGGCCCGGAGGAGCAACCGCCATGACGACACGGAGTGTTGGCGGCGGGTCACTCGCTTTACCTTAGGGGAAGTCACGGCCGTGACGACCGGTGACGCATTACAGGTGGGTCTCGAATGTGACGGAACAGGCCTCGTCGTCGTTTTGTTCTCGCGTTCACAAACTCTTAGAGTTGGCGAGCCGCCTGCCGGTGCCGAGGCATGCGGCTGGAAAGAAGACCAGCAGTGACTGCACGCACGTCGAGCGAGACCGCCCGGGAGATTCCCGAGGCCACGGTCGCCCGCCTGCCCGTCTACCTGCGGGCCCTGACCACGCTGTCCGACGCGGGCACCAGCACCTGCTCCAGCGAGGACCTGGCGTCCGCCGCCGGCGTCAACAGCGCCAAGCTCCGCAAGGATCTCTCCTACCTCGGCAGCTACGGCACCCGCGGGGTCGGCTACGACGTCGAGTACCTCCGCTACCAGATCGCCCGCGAGATCGGCGTCACCCAGGACTGGCCGGTCGTCATCGTCGGCATCGGCAACCTCGGCCACGCGCTCGCCAACTACTCCGGGTTCCGCAGCCGCGGGTTCCGGGTGGTCGCGCTGCTCGACGCCGACCCGGTCCGCGAGGGCGAGGTGGTGGCCGGCGTGGAGGTCCGCCCGTTCGACCACCTCGAGCAGATCGTCAGCGAGCACGACGTCGCGATCGGCGTGATCGCGACGCCCGCGCTGGCCGCCCAGGACGTCGCCGACCGGATGGTCGGCTGCGGCATCACCAGCATCCTCAACTTCGCGCCCAGCGTGATCGCGGTGCCCGACGGCGTCGACGTACGCAAGGTCGACCTGTCGATCGAGCTGCAGATCCTCGCCTACCACGAGCAGCGCAAGGCCCAGGTCCTGGACGGTGCCGGATGAGCGTCCTGGTCGTGGGCATCTCCCACAACTCCGCGCCGGTGGCCCTGCTCGAGCGGGTGGCCCTCGACGACGACGGCGTCCACAAGCTGATCAGCGACGCCGCCGGCAGCGAGCACGTCACCGAGGCGACGGTGATCTCCACCTGTAACCGGGTCGAGATCTACACCGAGGTCGACCGGTTCCACGGCAGCGTCGAGACGCTGTCGCGCCTCCTCGTCGAGCGCGCCGGCGAGACCACCGAGGCGATGCTGCCGCACCTCTACGTCCACTACGACGACGGCGCCGTCTCCCACCTGTTCCAGGTCGCGGCCGGGCTCGACTCGATGGCCGTCGGCGAGGGCCAGATCCTCGGCCAGACCCGCGAGGCGCTGCGGCTGGGCCAGGAGATGGGCACCGTCGGTCCCGCCCTCAACGTGCTGTTCCAGCAGGCGCTGCGGGTCGGCAAGCGCTCCCGCGCCGAGACCGGCATCGACCAGGTCGCGCCGTCGCTGGTCAGCGCCGCACTCGACCGCTCCGACGAGGCCGTCGGCGCCGTCGCCGGCAAGAACGTCGTGGTGGTGGGCGCCGGTGCGATGGCGGGCCTCGCGACCGCGACCGTCGCCCGGCTCGGTGCCGCCCGGATCCGGGTGGTCAACCGCACCGCCGGCCGCGCCGACCGGCTCGCCACGGAGTACGGCGCCCGCGCGGTCGCCCTCGAGGACCTCCGCGGCGAGCTCGGCGCCGCCGACATCCTGATCACCTGCACCGGCGCGAGCGGCACCCTGATCAGCCGCGACATGCTCGTCGAGTCCCGCACCGAGGGCCGGCCGCTCTCGGTGATCGACATCGCGCTCCCGCACGACGTCGACCCGTCCGTGGCCTCGCTGCCCGGCGTCACCCTGATCGGCCTGCCCCAGCTCGCCGACGCGCTGCACGACAGCGAGGTCGGCCGCGAGGTCGTCGAGGTGCGCCGGATCGTCGGCGAAGAGGTCACGTCGTTCCTCGCCGCCCGGCGTCAGGCCAGCGTGACCCCGACCGTGGTGGCCCTCCGCTCGATGGCCACCGCCGTCGTCGACGCCGAGATGGCCCGGCTCGAGGGCCGGCTGCCCGGTCTCGACGACGCCGACCTGGCCGAGATCCGGCACGCCGTACGCCGGGTCGCCGACAAGCTGCTCCACGAGCCCACGGTCCGGGTCAAGGAGCTCGCCAACGAGGACGGCGCCGTCTCCTACGCCGCCGCTCTCGCCGAGCTGTTCGCGCTCGACCCAGAGGCGGTCGACGCCGTCACCCGTCCGGAGGGACTGCATTGAGCACCCCCGTCCGGATCGGCACCCGTCGCTCCCTGCTCGCCATCACCCAGGCCGAGGAGGTGGCCGCGCTCGTCCGCGACCGGCTGGGCCGCGAGACCGAGCTGGTCGAGATCACCACCGAGGGCGACCTGAGCCAGGCCGCGGGCACCGCCCTGGCCGGGTCCAGCACCACCGGCGTGTTCGTCAACGCCCTGCGTGAGGCGCTGCTCGACGGCCGGATCGACGTGGCCGTCCACTCCCTCAAGGACCTCCCGACCCTGCCCGCCGACGGCATCGCGCTGGCCGCGGTGCCGCAGCGCCAGGACCCCCGCGACGTGGTCGTCGCCCGCGACAACCTCACGCTCGGGGAGCTTCCGGCCGGCAGCCGGGTCGGCACCGGCTCGCCTCGCAGGCAGGCACAGCTGCTCGCCCTCGGCCTCGGTTTGGACGTGGTCGCGGTTCGTGGGAACGTCGACACCAGGATCGGGAAGGTCCGGTCGGGGGACTACGACGCAGTCGTTCTTGCCCGGGCGGGGCTGGCCCGGATCGATCGACTCGATGAGGTCACCGAGGTGCTCGACCCACTGCAGATGCTCCCCGCCCCGGGGCAGGGTGCGCTCGCGGTCGAGTGCCGCGCCGACGACGAGCTGGCGGCAGACCTGGGCGCGCTCGACGACTCCCGGTCCAGGGCCACGGTGGCCGCCGAGCGGGCCGTGCTCGCCACCCTCGAGGGTGGCTGCTCGGCGCCGATCGGCGCGATGGCCGAGATCGCCGAAGGAGAAGACGGAGAAGAGATCTGGGTGCGAGCAATCGCGCTCTCACCCGATGGGTCGCTGTCGGTGCGGATGTCCGCGTCCGGCGACCCGACCGACGCGGTCGACGTCGGAACCCAGTTGGCGAAGGAAATGCTCGCCGACGGGGCAGGACAGCTCGACCGCGAGGACCACGCACAACCAGCAAAGGTGCAGAACGCATGACGCGAGGCAAGACCAGCAAGGCTTCCGAACGGCTCGCAGCGGCCTGGGTGTCGTTCGTGGGCAGCGGACCCGGAGACCCCGACCTCCTGACGGTGCGGGCGGTCGACCTGATCCGCGAGGCCGACGTGGTCGTCACGGAGGCCCCCGAGCACGCGCAGCTCGTCCGCACCCTGCTCGGGCTCCCCGAGCCGGTCGAGGACGTCGACACGGTCGAGGACGAGGAGCCGGCCGAGACACCGGGCCCCGAGTTCGTCGACGGCGGCTTCGGTGAGGACGGCCAGCCGCTCACCCACGCGGCACGCGCCAAGGTCGTGGTCAGGCAGGCCAAGCGCGGCCTGCGCGTGGTCCGGCTGATGGCAGGCGACCCGTTCCTCTACGCCTCCGGGCCCGAGGAGGCCCAGGCGGTGGCGAAGGCCGGCATCGGCTTCGAGATCGTGCCCGGCGTCTCCTCGGTGGCCTCGGTGCCGGCGTACGCCGGCATCCCGCTGACCACCAAGGACAACCGCGAGGTGTCCGTGGTGACCTGCGGCGACCGCATCGACTGGGCGCAGTACGCCGACGGCCGCACCCTGGTGCTGCTCTCCGCGGTCGGCCAGATCGGCGACATCGCGAAGGCGCTGGTCGCGGCCGGCCGCGACCCCGAGACCCCGGTCGCGATGACCCGGGTCGGCACCACGACCGAGCAGAGCACGGTCACCTCCACGCTCGAGCACATCGCCGCCGACGCCCGCGCCGCCCGGATGGCGCCGCCCGCGATCACCGTGGTCGGCAAGGTCGTCGACCTTCGCGAGACGCTGTCGTGGTTCGAGACCAAGCCGCTGTTCGGCTGGCGGGTGCTGGTGCCGCGCACCAAGGAGCAGGCGGCCTCGCTGTCCATCCGGCTGCGCGGCTACGGCGCGGTGCCCGAGGAGGTCCCGACCATCTCGGTCGAGCCGCCCCGCAACCCGCTGCAGATGGACAAGGCCGTGCGCGGCCTGGTCGAGGGCCGCTACGAGTGGATCGCGTTCACCTCGGTCAACGCCGTCAAGGCGGTGCGGGAGAAGTTCGAGGAGTACGGCCTCGACGCGCGCGCCTTCTCGGGCCTGAAGATCGCCACCGTGGGCGACAAGACCGCCGCCGCGATCGCCGACTGGGGCCTGCGCGCCGACCTGGTCCCCTCCGGGGAGCAGTCGGCGGCCGGGCTGCTGGCCGACTGGCCCGAGTACGACGAGGTGCTCGACCCGATCAACCGGGTGTTCCTGCCCCGCGCCGACATCGCCACCGAGAACCTCGTGGCCGGCCTGATCGACCTGGGCTGGGAGTGCGACGACGTGACGGCCTACCGCACCGTGCGGGCCACGCCGCCGCCGGCGCCGACCCGTGACGCCATCAAGACCGGCAAGTTCGACGCCGTGGTCTTCACCTCGTCCTCGACGGTGCGCAACCTGGTCGGCATCGCCGGCAAGCCGCACTCCTCGACGATCATCGCGGTGATCGGCCCGGCGACGGCCAAGACGGCCGAGGAGCACGGCCTGCGGGTCGACGTACTCGCCCCGAAGCCGGACGTCGAGCTCCTGGTCGACGCGCTCGCCGACTTCGGCGCCGCGCGCCGCCTGGCCATGCTCGAGGCCGGCGAGCCGGTGACCAAGCCGTCCGCCCGGAAGTCCTCGGGTCGCCGGAGGGCGAACTCCTCGCGATGACCGACGAGGTCGTGGGTCCCGTCATCCGGCCGCGCCGGCTGCGGACCACGCCCGCGCTCCGGCGGATGGTCGCCGAGACCTCGGTGCAGCCGCGGCAGCTGGTGCTGCCGATGTTCGTGCGCGAGGGGATCGCCGAGCCCCGGCCGATCGCCTCGATGCCCGGCGTCGTCCAGCACACCCGCGACACCCTGGTGAAGGCCGCCGCCGAGGCGGCCGAGGCCGGAGTCGGCGGGGTGATGCTGTTCGGCATCCCGGAGTCCAAGGACGCCACCGGCTCGGGCGCGCTCGACCCCGACGGCATCCTCAACGTGGCCATCGCCGACGTGGTCGCGGAGGTGGGCGACGCGGTCACGGTGATGAGCGACCTGTGCCTCGACGAGTTCACCGACCACGGCCACTGCGGCGTGCTCACCCCCGACGGCCGCGTCGACAACGACGCGACGCTGTCGGTGTACGCCGAGATGGCCCGTGCCCACGCGGCGGCCGGCGTCCACATGGTCGGCCCCAGCGGGATGATGGACGGCCAGGTCGCGGTGGTCCGGTCCGCCCTCGACGGCGCCGGGCACACGGACGTCTCGATCCTCGCCTACTCCGCGAAGTACGCCTCGGCGTTCTACGGCCCGTTCCGCGAGGCCGTCGACTCCTCGCTCACCGGCGACCGGCGCACCTACCAGCAGGACTCCCCCAACGCCCGCGAGGGCGTCCGCGAGGCGCTGCTCGACATCGAGCAGGGCGCCGACCTGGTGATGGTGAAGCCCGCGCTCGCCTACCTCGACGTGCTCCGGCGGGTGCGGGACGCGGTCGACGTCCCGGTGGCGGCGTACAACATCTCGGGTGAGTACGCCATGGTCGAGGCCGCCGCCGCGAACGGCTGGATCGACCGGGAGCCCGCCATCCTGGAGACGCTCACCGCGATCCGCCGGGCCGGCGCCGACGTGATCCTCACCTACTGGGCCACCGAGGCCGCGACGCTGCTGCGCTGACCCGTCGGGTCTCGATACGCGCTCGCTCGTTCCTCGCTCGCGCTACTCGACCAGCGAAGAGTGGATCAGGTCGTGTAGCCCTTGATGCAGGCGTTCCACTCCTTGAGGTCGAGCTGGCTGATCCCGTCGAGGGTGCACTGGACGATGGCCTGGGCCAGGGTCAGCACGTCGTCGACCGGGTCGACCTCGGTGGAGGGCAGCGGCGGGACGTTGACCTGGGGCTGGTCGTTGCCGCCGCCGTTGTCACCGCCGCCGTTGTCAGCCGCCGTTGTCGTTGCCACCGTTGTCGTTCCCGCCGTTGTCGTTCCCGCCGTTGTTGTTGGACGGGTTCTGCGGGCCCGCATCGATGTCGGAGTCATCGTTCTGGTTCTGGCCGCCGTTGTTGCCGTTGGACGGGCTGCCGACCGGCGACTCGGGCACGAGGTAGCCGGCGGCGGTGGTGCCGTCGGGCACCGACATGAAGTCGCCCGCCAGGTAGTTGTTCATGATCCGCAGCACCAGGTTCACGTACGACGTGGAGTGGTTGTAGCGGTAGACCGCGGCCCGCTGACCGGACACGGTGGAGAGGTCGTTGTCGCCTGAGCACAGGTAGACCGCGGAGGCCAGCGCCGCGTCGTCGATGTCCTGGGGGTTGCGCTGTCCGTCGTTGTCGGCGTCCACACCGACGACCGACCAGGTCGAGGGGATGAACTGCATCGGGCCGATGGCGCGGTCGAAGGCAGTGTCGTTGTCGAGCTGACCGGCGTCGGTGTCGCGGATCACCGAGGTGTTGGACTTGCCGTTGAGGGCCTTGCCGAAGATGCCGGGCTGGGCGACGCCCTGGTCGTCGAGGGCGTTGCCGCCGAAGCGGCCGTGGTTGGACTCGACCCGGCCGATCGCGGCGACCAGCTGCCAGGTCAGGTTGCACGCCTTGTCGGCGGAGTTGATCACGGTCTCCGCGCGCTGGTAGGCGGCCAGCGCCGAGGACGGGATGCCGTTGGCGGAAGAGGTGGCCAGGATCTGCTCCGCGTTGCCGCCGTCGTCATCCGCCGTCGTCGGGGTCGGACACCGATGCGGGCGCCTCGATCGCCTCGCTGGGGACGCTGCTGCCGTCGGGCAGCGTGTCGTCGCCACCCTCCTGGCTGGAGACCACAGCCGGCGCGGCGCCGACGCCGGCGAGACTCGCGGTCCAAGCGGCCGACAGCAAGGCCAGCGGCACCACGGCCGCGGCCTTCTGCATGCGACCGAATCGCTTCGTGGACATCCGTCTCTCTCCCCTAGCAGTTCTTTCTGGCTGCTTTCACGACTCCCTCAAGCCGACGCGCTGATGCACGTGTCGTCTTAACGAGTCGCGGCGCACGGAGGTTACGGTGCGCCTCACCGTCATCTGTGTGCGACAAAATTACCCCGTCCTGTACAGAACTCACAGGGGAACCCTGCCCTGCGGTACCCGCGGGCATGCCCGCGCGGGAAGGTGCGTTGGGTCACACCGCCTTCCGCGGGTGCCCCCTCGAATGGGCGTCCCGCCCGGCCCTCGGTGACAATGAGGCCGTGACCCCCCGCCCCGACGAGCAGTCGCGTGCCCTCTTCGACCGGGCCCGCGCGGTCACGCCCGGCGGCGTGAACTCGCCGGTGCGCGCCTTCGCCGCCGTCGGGGGCACTCCCCGGTTCATCCGCTCGGCAGCGGGCGCCTGGCTCACCGACGTCGACGGCAACGAGTACGTCGACCTGATCTGCTCGTGGGGGCCGATGCTGCTCGGCCACGCCCATCCCGAGGTGCAGCGTGAGGTCGCCGCCGCGGTGGCCCGCGGGACGTCGTACGGCACACCCACGGTGCCCGAGGTCGAGCTCGCCGAGGAGATCGTCGCCCGCGCGCCGGTGGAGCGGGTGCGGTTCGTGTCCTCCGGCACCGAGGCCACCATGTCGGCGATCCGGCTGGCCCGCGGCTGCCACCGGCCGCGACGTGGTGGTGAAGTTCGCGGGCTGCTACCACGGCCACGTCGACGCGCTGCTCGCGTCCGCCGGCTCCGGCCTGGCCACCTTCGCGGTCCCCGGCACCCCGGGGGTCCCGGAGTCGTCCACCGCGCTGACGCTGGTGCTGCCCTACAACGACCGGGCCGCCGTCGAGAAGGTGTTCGCCGAGCACGGCGACCGGATCGCCTGCGTGATCACCGAGGCGGCCCCCGGCAACATGGGCGTGGTCCCGCCGGAGCCCGGCTTCAACGGGTTCCTGGCCGCGACCTGCGCGGCCCACGGCGCGCTGTTCGTCAGCGACGAGGTGATGACCGGCTTCCGGGCCAGCCGCACCGGCCAGTGGGGCCTCGACGGCGCCGCCGAGGGCTGGCGGCCCGACCTGGTGACGTTCGGCAAGGTGATGGGCGGCGGGTTCCCCGCGGCTGCCTTCGGCGGACGGGCCGACCTGATGGCGCTGCTCAGCCCGGAGGGGCCCGTCTACCAGGCCGGCACCCTGTCCGGGAACCCGGTCGCCACCACCGCCGGGCTGGCCACGCTGCGCCTCGCGACCGACGACGTCTACGCCCACCTGACCGCGGCCGGCGACACCATCAAGGCCGCGGCCGCCGCCGCGCTCACCGAGGCCGGGGTACCGCACGCGATCCAGTCGGCCGGGACGATGTTCTCGGTGTTCCTCACCGACGGCCAGGTCCGCGACTTCGACGACGCCTCGCGCACCGACGTCTCGGCGTACGCCGCGTTCTTCCACGCCATGCTCGAGGCCGGGGTCTACCTGCCGCCGTCGGCGTACGAAGCGTGGTTCCTGTCCGCCGCCCACGACGACCGCGCCGTGCAGACCGTGCTCGACGCGCTGCCCGGCGCAGCCCGCGCCGCGGCCGCAGCAGGGGAGACCGCCCGATGACCCAGCCTCCCGGAACTCCCGACACGATCGTCCACCTGCTCCGGCACGGCGAGGTGCACAACCCCGGCGGCGTGCTCTACGGCCGCCGCGACGGGTTCCACCTCTCCGACCTCGGCCGGCAGATGGCGGAGAAGGTCGCCACCTCGATCCAGGACCGCGACATCGTCCACCTGCGCAGCTCGCCCCTCGAGCGGGCCCAGGAGACGGCCGCGCCGCTGGCGCTGGCCCGCGGCCTCGACGTCGTCACCGACGAGCGGGTCATCGAGTCCACGAACGTCTTCGAGGGGATCTCCTTCGGCGGCGGCGGCAAGGCGCTGCGCAACCCTCGGCTGTGGCGGCACCTCTGGAACCCGTTCAAGCCCTCGTGGGGCGAGCCCTACAAGGACATCGTGAAGCGGATGATGGCCTCGGTGCACGACGCCCGCGAGGCCGCCAGCGGCCACGAGGCCGTGATCGTGTCCCACCAGCTGCCGATCTGGACGACCCGCCTGCACGTCGAGAAGCGGTCGTTCCTCCACGACCCGCGCAAGCGGCAGTGCACGCTGTGCTCGCTGACGTCGTTCCACTTCGTCGGCGACACGCTCACCCAGGTCTCCTACAGCGAGCCCGCCGGCGACCTGATCCCGCGCGGCGACAAGAGCGCACCCTTCTCGGCCGGCGGCGCGCCCGAGGAGCGACGACCCTGACCCTCGTACGCCGTCTCCTTCCCCCGCTGCTCGCCGTCGCCCTGCTGTCGGGCTGCAGCGGGCTGTCCGGGACCGGCGACCTGGAGTACGTCCAGGGCGACGGCAACGTCCTGCAGGTCCCGGTCGAGGACCGCGAGGACCCGGTGGAGATCTCCGGCGACTCGCTGGAGGGCGACCCCGTCGACCTGGCCGACTGGCGCGGCGACGTCGTCGTGGTCAACGTCTGGGGATCGTGGTGCAGCCCCTGCCGCAGCGAGGCGCCGCTGCTCGTCGACGCCGATGCCGAGCTGGACGCCCGGTTCGTCGGCATCGACATCCGCGACAACGACCCCGGCCCCCCGATCGCCTTCGAGCGCGAGTTCGGCATCGAGTACCCCTCGATCTATGACCCGGGCAGCGAACAGCTGCTGCGGTTCGGCGCCGAGTACGCCCCCAAGGCCACACCCAGCACCTACGTGCTCGACCGCCAGGGCCGGGTGGCGGCGCTGATCAGCGGCGAGGTCCCGTCGTTGGGGACGCTGCGCGACCTGGTCGAGGAAGTCGCGGCCGAGGATGGGTGACTGGTTCCAGAGCCAGGCCGGCACCGGCTCACTGGCGCTCGCCATCCCGGTGGCCCTGGTGGCCGGGCTGGTGTCGTTCTTCTCCCCGTGCGTGATCCCGCTGCTGCCCGGCTACCTCTCCTACGCCACCGGGCTGTCCGGCGTCGACCTCGCGTCGGGTGAGGCCGACAACCACCGCGGCCGGATGCTGCTCGGCTCGCTGCTGTTCGTGCTCGGCTTCACCGCGGTCTTCGTCATCGTCGGCGCCACCACCGGCGGGCTCGGCTTCTGGCTGCGCACCTGGCAGGACGAGATCACCGTGGTGATGGGCGCGCTGCTGATCCTGCTGGGGCTGGTCTTCGCGGGGATGGTGCCGCTGCTCCAGCGGGAGTGGCGGATCCACCGGATCCCGGCCGTCGGGCTCGGGGCGGCGCCGCTGATCGGCGCGATCTTCGCACTCGGCTGGACCCCCTGCATCGGCCCGACGTACGGCGTCATCCTGACGCTCACCTACCAGGACGCCACCGCCTCCCGCGGTGCCCTGCTCTCGGTCGCCTACGCGATCGGGCTCGGCATCCCGTTCGTGATCGCCGGCCTGGCCTACCGGCGCACCCTCGGCGCGCTTGCCTGGGTGCGCAAGCACCAGGTCACGGTGATGCGGATCGGCGGGCTGATGCTGGTCGCGGTCGGCGTGCTGCTGGTCACCGGCTGGTGGGACCAGATCGTCTCGTGGGTGCAGATCCAGCTGGTCAGCGACTTCGAGGTGCCCGTATGAGCATCGACACCGAGGAGCGCCGGGCCGGCGAGCTGAACGCACGGGAGATGCTGCGCTGGACCTGGCGCCAGCTCACCTCGATGCGGACCGCGCTAGTGCTGCTGCTGCTGCTCGCGCTGGCGGCGGTGCCGGGGTCGGTGATCCCGCAGGAGAGCGTCGACTCGCTGGGCACCACCCGGTGGAAGGAGCAGCACCCGAAGCTCACCCCGATCTACGAGAAGCTCGACCTCTTCTCGGTCTTCGACTCGGCGTGGTTCTCGGCCATCTACATCCTGTTGATGGTCTCGCTGGTCGGCTGCTTCGTCCCGCGCATCCTGGTCTACTGGCGCGGCCTGCGGGCCCAGCCGCCTGCCGCGCCGCGGCACCTGACCCGGCTGCCCGACCACACGACGTACTCCACCGACGACGCGGTTGCCGACCACCTCGAGCACGCGCGGGCGGTGCTGCGGCGCCGGGGCTACCGGCTGCGCGACGACGCGGGCGACGCGGTCAGCGGGGAGCGCGGCTACCTCCGAGAAGCCGGCAACCTGGTCTTCCACGTGTCGGTCCTCATCGTGCTGGTCGGCTTCGCCGTCGGCGGGCTGTTCGGCTACAAGGGCGGGGTGATCCTGGTCGAGGGGTCGACGTTCTCCAACAGCCTGACCCAGTACGACGACTTCGCACCCGGCAGCCTGTTCCGGTCCGAGCAGATGGAGCCGTTCTCGTTCACCGTCGACAAGTTCGACGTGGACTGGCTGGAGTCGGGGCCGCGGGCCGGGATGGCGCAGTCGTTCAACGCCGGGCTCAGCTACCGCGAGACCCCGGACTCCGAGCAGAAGAGCTACGACCTGCGGGTCAACCACCCGCTCTCGATCGGCGACACCGAGATCTTCCTGATCGGCCACGGCTACGCGCCGGTGGTGACGGTGCGCGACGGCAACGGCGACATCGCCTACAGCGGACCCACCGTGTTCCTGCCGCAGGACGCGAGCTTCCTGTCCTTCGGGGTGATCAAGGCCTCGAGTGCCGAAGCCGGCGCAAGATCGGGCTCGAGGGGCTGTTCTACCCGACCTTCCTGATGGTCGACGGCGACCCGGTCACGGTGATGGGCGACGACAAGAACCCGACCCTGTCGATGCTCGTCTACACCGGCGACCTCGGCGTCGACTCCGGCGCGCCGCAGTCGGTCTACGTGCTGGACAAGTCCAACGCCGAGCAGGTCAAGGGCGCCGACGGCAAGCCGTTCCGGGTCGACATCCAGCCCGGGCAGACCGTGAAGCTGCCCGACGGGCTGGGCTCGATCGAGTTCGAGGGCGTGAAGCCCTGGACCCGGATCCAGGTCAGCCAGACCCCGGGCAAGGAGGTCGCCCTGGCCGGCGTGGTGCTCGCCCTGATCGGGCTGCTCGGCTCGCTGTTCATCCGCCCGCGTCGGGTCTGGGTCAGGGCCCGCCGCGAGGGGGAGGGCACAATGGTCGAGGTCGCCGCGCTGGACCGCTCCGGCAACGGCGAGATGACCGAGATACTCGATGAGATCGTCGCCGAGCTGCGACGGACGGAGCCCGAATGAGCAACGACGCGTGGCAGACCCTGAGCGACCAGGCGATCGCGGCGGCCGGACTGGTCTACTTCATCGCCCTGCTCGTCCACCTCGTCGAGTGGGCCTCCCTGCGTGAGCGGGTGCCGGCGGAGTCCGCGACCGCCGACGGCGCGATGCCGGCGAGGGCGGCGTCGCCGTCGCCACCGGCGGGCCCGCACCGGAGCCGAGCCAGCGGGTGGAGTTCCTCGGCCGGCTCGGCTTCCTGCTCACCGTGGTCGCGGTCGCGATCCACCTGGTGGCGCTGGTCGGTCGCGGCATGGCCGCGGACCCCAACCGGGTGCCCTGGGGCAACATGTACGAGTTCACGATCTCGGGCAGCTTCTTCGTCGCCCTGCTGTACGTCGCGCTCTACCGGAAGTACCGGCTCGGGTGGATGGCCCCGATCGTCCTCGCGTTCGTGGTCGCCGCGCTGATGGTCGCCGTGATCTGGCTGCACGAGGAGGTCGCCCCGCTCACCGAGGCGCTGAACTCCTACTGGCTGGTCATCCACGTCGTGTCCGCGATCATCGCGACCGGCGCGTTCACCCTCGGCGGGATCGTCTCCGCGATGTACCTCGTCAAGAGCCGCCGCGGCGACACCACCACCGGGCCGCTCGCCCGGGTCCCCTCACTGGCGTCCCTGGACCGGCTGTCCTACCGGATCCACGCCTTCGGCTTCCCGGTGTGGACCTTCGCGGTGCTGATCACCGGCCCGATCTGGGCGCACGAGGCCTGGTCGTCGTACTGGAACTGGGACCCGAAGGAGGTCTGGGCGTTCATCACCTGGGTGGTCTACGCCGGCTACCTGCACGCCCGGGCGACCGCCGGGTGGCGGGGCCGCAACGCCGCGCTGCTGGCGCTGCTCGGCCTGGCGACGCTGTGGTTCAACTTCATCGGGATCAACTACTTCAGCTCGAGCAGCCAGCACTCCTACGCTGCGCCGAGCACGGTGGTCGAGGTGCGAGCGCCAGCGAGCCTCGAACCACGCTCAGCTGTCCGGATCCTCGGGGTTCAGCCGCTTGCGGTCGAGGTCGCGCAGGAACTCCTCGTCGTCGTCCGGGGCGACCATCTTGCGCGGCGGCTGGCGCTTGGGGAGCACCGGCTTGTCGGGCATCATCCCGCGCTGCTGGATGACCCGAACGGCGAGATAGGTCGCCGCCGCGAAGACGATCACCACCAGCAGGAACTTCAGCACCCCTCCAATGTAGAACGCTCCTGGTCAGCCCGTACCCTCAACCCCGTGAAGGAGTTCTGGATCTATACCGGTCTGCGGGTCGCGCTGTTCCTCGGCTCGCTCGCGATCGTGTCCGGAATCTGGGCCGTGGCGGCCGGCGAAGTGCCGATTCTCTGGGCCGTGGTGATCGCTTTCCTGATGAGCGGGATCGGCTCCTACTTCCTGCTCGCCCGGCAGCGGGAGGCGTTCGCGCAGCGGGTCGAGTCGCGCGCGCAGAAGGCCACCGCGAAGATCGAGGAGATGCGCAAGAAGGAAGACGCGGACTAGCGCTTCTTGCGGTTGAGCTGCCGGTCGACCCGGCTCTCGGACTGGCCGAGGATCCGGGCCAGCAGCGGCACGCGCATCTTCCAGGCCATCACTCCGACGGCGATCACGGCCAGGATGATCAGGAAGGTCAGCATGTCATCGAGCGTACGCCGGGACGCGGTTGGCCGACCGGGAGCGGTGCGTGAGCGTCGCTTCGGGAGCGGCGAAAGCGACGCTAGGTCACCGCCCTGACGTGCCGACCCGGTGGAGCGGTGCGTGAGCGTCGGTTACGGCGCGTGGAAATGCGTCGCTAGGTCACCGCTCCACCTGCCCACGACTCCCTAGCCGCAGACGACGAGCGCCGCGGCGACGAGCACCGCCCAGGCCAGCTCGGCGAGCCCGGTCTGCTGCAGCACCGGCACCAGCGCCGGCCCGCGGGCGCCGCCGAGCACGGTCCGCAGCCGCGGGGGCGGCGAGGAGCAGGAAGCCCAGCCCGACCAGCACGCACCACGTGGTCGCGACCGCGACCGCCACCACGGCCGCCGCGGCGGCCAGCACGAGCAGCGCGTAGAGGCCACGGGTCCGCGGCTCGCCGAGCCGGACCGCGAGGGTGCGCTTGCCCGCCACCGCGTCGGTGGGGATGTCGCGCAGGTTGTTGACGACCAGGATCGCGCAGGCCAGCGCGCCGATGCCGACGCCGGCGTACAGCGCCGGCCACTCCCACGTCTCGGTCTGCACGTACGTCGTGCCGATCACCGCGACCAGTCCGAAGAACACGAACACCATCACCTCGCCGAGCCCGAGGTAGCCGTAGGGCTTCGCGCCGCCGGTGTAGAACCAGGCGGCCAGCACGCACGCCGCCCCCACCGCGACCAGCCACCAGGCGGTCGCGGCCGCGAGCACCAGCCCGGCCACGGCGGCGACGCCGAAGGCGAGGAAGGCGGCCCGCTTCACCGCGCCGGGCGCGGCGACGCCGGACCCGACCAGCCGCATCGGACCGACCCGGTCGTCGTCGGTGCCGCGGATGCCGTCGGAGTAGTCGTTGGCGTAGTTGACCCCCACCTGGAGCGCCAGGCTGACGACCAGCGCGAGCAGCGCCTTCCACCACACCACCTCGTCGACGTACGCCGCCACGCCGGTGCCGGCGAGCACGGGGGACAGGGCCGCGGGCAGGGTGCGGGGCCGGGCGCCGGCGAGCCACTGAGCGGGGGTTGCCACGACCGAAGATTCAAGCAGCCCCGGCCACCGCTAGCGTTCGGCGGGTGACGACGGTGAGGCCCGAGGGGTCGGTGAGCGACGTGGTCGCCGCCCTCCGCGGGTGGCTCGACGGTCCGGACGACGTGCGCCTGGTCGTCGAGACCTCCGGGTCGACCGGCGCGCCCGAAGCGGGTGCTGCTCTCGCGCGCCGCGGTGCTCGCCTCGGTCGCCGCCACCGAGCGCCGCCTCGGAGCGGCCGGCCGCTGGGTGCTGGTCCTGCCGCCGTCGTACGTCGCGGGCGTCCAGGTGATCTGCCGGTCGCTGGTGGCCGGGCACGAGCCGGTCACCGCAGTGGCCGGACGACGGGACCTGGTTCACCTCGCTGGTGCCGACCCAGCTGCTCCGGCTGCTCGACAGCGAGGCGGACCTCGCCGCGCTGCGCACCGCGCACACCATCCTGCTCGGCGGCGGCCCGATCGACCCCGGGCTCCGGGCCCGGGCGGCCGACGAGGGGCTGCGGGTGGTGGCGACGTACGGCTCGGCGGAGACCGCCGGCGGCTGCGTCTACGACGGGATGCCGCTGGACGGGGTGGCGGTCGCGATCGGCACCGAGGGCCGGATCCGGATCACCGGGCCGACGCTGTTCGACGGGTACGACGGTGACCCGGAGCTGACCGCCGAGGCGCTGGTGGACGGCTGGTTCCTGACCTCCGACGCCGGCCGGCTCGACGAGGACGGCCGGCTGACCGTGCTCGGCCGGGTCGACGACATGGTGGTCAGCGGCGGCGTCAACGTGCCCGCACCGGCCGTCGCGGCGCCGGCTCCGCCGGCACCCGGCGGTGGCGGACGCCGGAGGTGCTCGGCGTACCCGACCCCGAGTGGGGAAGCCGGGTGGTGGCGTTCGTGGTCGGCGATCTCGACCTCGCCGAGGCGCGGGAGCTGGGTCGCCGCGGAGCACCCGCGCCCGTGGGCACCGCGCCAGCTCGTGCTCCTCGACGCGATCCCTCGGCTCGCCAACGGCAAGCCCGACCGCGCTCGCGCTGACGGGAGCTCGCCTGATGCACGTCTTCTCGATCCCGATGCGCACCCGGTTCCGCGGCATCACCGTCCGCGAGGGGGTGCTGCTGCGCGGCGAGGGCGGCTGGGGCGAGTGGAGCCCGTTCCTGGAGTACGACGCGCGCGGTCGCCGCGCCGTGGCTGCGCTGCGCCGAGGAGGCCGCGGCCGGCGACTGGCCGGCGCCGGTGCGCGACGCGGTGCCGGTCAACGTCACCGTGCCGGCCGTCGACGCCGACAAGGCCCACGCGATCGTCGCCGCCGGGGGCTGCCGGACCGCCAAGGTCAAGGTCGCCGAGCCCGGCCAGACCCTCGCCGACGACGAGGCCCGGCTCGAGGCGGTGCGCGACGCGATCGGGCCGTCCGGGCGGGTCCGGGTCGACGCCAACGGCGCCTGGGACGTCGACGAGGCGGTGGCCGCGATCGCCGCGCTGGACCGGGCGGCCGGGGGGCTGGAGTACGTCGAGCAGCCGTGCGCCGCGGTCGAGGACCTCGCCGTCGTACGCCGCCGGGTCGACGTACCGATCGCCGCCGACGAGTCGATCCGGCGCGCCGACGACCCCTACCGGGTGCGCGACCTCGAGGCCGCCGACGTCGCGGTGCTCAAGGTGCAGCCGCTCGGCGGGGTGCGCGCCTGCCTGCGGATCGCCGAGGACATCGGGCTGCCGGTGGTCGTGTCGTCGGCGCTGGAGACCTCGGTCGGCATCGCGGCCGGGGTGGCCCTGGCGGCGGCACTGCCCGAGCTGCCCTACGCGTGCGGGCTGGCGACCGTGCAGCTGCTCACCGACGACGTCGCTGTCGCACCGCTGCTCCCGGTCGACGGGGCCCTGCCGGTGCTCGCGGCCCGAGGTCGACGAGGCCGCGCTCGCTCGGACGGCCGCGGACCCGCACCGGGTCGCGCACTGGGAGGCCCGGCTGGCGCGGAGGTACGGAAGGATCCCTCCTCGTGAACGCGTCGACGCGGCTGGCGCGCGTGGTCGCTGCAGCACTCGTCGACAGCGGGGTCAGCGAGGTCGTGGTCGCCCCGGGTCGCGCAACGCCCCGCTGTCCTTGCCGCCGCACGACGCCGCCGCGGCCGGGCTGGTGCGGCTGCACACCCGCATCGACGAGCGCACCGCCGGGTTCCTCGCGCTCGGCCTCACCAAGGTCGGCGCGCCGCGCCGCGGTCGATCTGCACGTCCGGCACGGCCGTCGCCAACCTGCACCCCGCGGTGCTCGAGGCGGCCCACGCCGGCGCTGCCGCTGCATCGTCGTCACCGCCGACCGCCCGGCCCGGCTGCGCGGCACCGGCGCCAACCAGACCACCGACCAGGTCGGCATCTTCGGCCGGCTGGTGCGCACCGCTCGACGTCGCCGGACGTCGACTCGATGCTGGTCGCTCGGCCGAGCGGCCCGGTGCACCTCAACGTCCAGCTCGACGACCCGCTGGTGCCCGACGGACCGCTGGACGCCCGACGCGCGCCCGCAGGCGCGGCCACACGCGCGAGCGCACCCCGACGACGCCGACCTCGCTCGCCGGTCGGCCCGCGCACCGTCGTGGTGGCCGGCGACGACGCCGGCCCGCCGGCCCGGGTCCTCGCCGAGCAGGCCGGCTGGCCGCTGTTCGCCGAACCCAGCAGCGGCGCCCGCAACGGCGCCAACGCGCTCCGCTGCTACCGACTCCTGCTGGACTCCGACCTCGGTCGCAGCATCGAGCGGGTCGTCGTGCTCGGCCACCCCACGCTGTCCCGCCCGGTCACCCGGCTGCTGGCCGCGCGACGACGTCGAGGTGGTCGCCACCCGCGCGGCCGGGCGTGTGGGCCGAGCGACCGTTCCCGGTCGACCGCGATCACCGCGTCCGACCGCCGAGCGCCGACGACCCGGCCTGGCTCGAGCAGTGGCACGCGGCCGACCGCGACGTCTCGCAGCCGGCTGGACGCGCTGCTCGCCGCCGAGCCCGACCTGACGCCGTACGAGGTGGCGGGCGCGGTGAGCCGCGCGCTGCCGGCCGAGGGCCTGCTCGTCGTCGGCGCCTCCAGCCCGATCCGCGACCTCGACCTGATGGCCCGCCCCTACACGGTCGGCGACCGCCGCAAGGTGATCGCCAACCGCGGCCTGTCCGGCATCGACGGCACCGTCTCCACCGCGATCGGCGCCGCGCTGGGCCGCCCGCAGCAGCTCGCGCGCCCTCGCGCTGATGGGCGACGTGACGTTCCTGCACGACACGCAACGGCCTGGTCCTCGGACCCGACGAGCCGCGGCCGGACCTCACGATCGTGGTCGTCAACGACGACGGCGGGTCGATCTTCAGCATGCTCGAGCAGGGCGACGCCGGCGTACGCCGACGCGTTCGAGGCGGCTCTTCGGCACCCCGCACGGCGTCGACCTCGCGAGCCTGTGCGCGGCCACCCGCACCCCGCACTGGCGGGTCGACACCCTCGCCGAGCTCGAGCACGCGCTGGCCAGCCCGAACGGCGGCATCGAGGTCGTCGAGGCCCGGGTCCGCCGCGACAACCGCCGCGAGCTCGACGCCCGGATCCGGGCGCTGGCCACGGCCTGACCGGCCGTCCGCGAGAATGCGCGCGTGGAGACCGCAGCCTTCCTGGTCGCGCTCGGCGTCAGCGTGCTGGCCGGCATGGCGATCGCGCGCCGGCTCGACCTCCCGCGCGCCGCTGTTCCTGGTCGTGGCCGGGTTCGCGGCGTCGTACCTCCCCGGCGTGCCGGAGGTGCGACCTGCGAGCCCGAGGTGGTGCTGCTCGGCCTGCTGCCGCCGCTGCTGTACGCCGCCGCGATCTCGCACCTCGCTGGTCGACTTCAACGCCAACCGGCGGCCGATCCTGCTGCTCTCGGTCGGCCTGGTCGTGTTCACCACGGTCGGCGTCGCCGTGCTGGTGCACGCGCTGCTGCCGAGCTGTCGGCTGGCCGCGCGGCGTTCGCGATCGGGGCGGTGGTCGCGCCACCGGACGCGGTGGCGGCGACCGCGATCGGGCGTCGGATCGGGCTGCCCCGGCGGATCGTGACGATCCTCGAGGGCGAGTCGCTGCTCAACGACGCCACCGCGCTGGTGGCGCTGCGCACGGCCATCGCCGCCGGCGCCGCCGGGGCGGCGATGACGACGTCGACCACCCTGGACGTGGCGTGGGACTTCGTCCTCGCCGCCGGCGGCGGCGTGCTCGTCGGGCTGGCGGCGTTCTTCCTGGTCGCCTGGCTGCGCAAGCACGTCACCGACCCGCTGATGGACACCGCGATCTCGCTGGTGGTGCCGTTCGTCGGCGTACGTCGCGGCCGAGAAGATCCACGGCTCCGGCGTGATCGCGGTCGTGATCGCGGGCCTGCTGCTCGGGCACAAGGCGCCGATCGCTGCAGACCGCGCAGTCCCGGATCGCCGAGCGGATGAACTGGCGCACCATCGCGTTCCTCCTCGAGAACACCGTCTTCCTGCTGATCGGCCTGCAGGCCGAGTGGCTGTTGGACGACGTCGAGCAGAGCGACGCTCTCGACCGGCCGGATCGTCGCGGTCTGCGCGGCTCACGCTCGTGGCCGTGATCGTGCTGCGGCTGCTCTGGGTCTTCCCGGCCCGCTACCTGCTGGTGCGCCCCGGGCCGGACCCGGACACCGGGAAGACCGCCGCCGTGGCAGTACACCTTCATCCTGGGCTGGGCCGGGATGCGCGGCGTGGTCACCCTGGCGGCCGCGTTCGTCATCCCGGAGGACACCCCGCACCGCGAGATCCTGCTGCTGATCGCGTTCACGGTGGTGGCGGGCACGCTGCTGATCCAGGGCACTGTCGCTGCCCTGGCTCGCCCGGCGGCTGCGGGTGCCCGGCGCCCGACCCGATGGACGACGCGCTGGCCCGCGCCACCCTGCTGCAGCAGGCGTCCAAGGCGGCGTTCAAGAAGCTCAAGGAGCTCGAGCTCGACGACGACCCGCACGGGGTCATCGCGACCATCAAGCAGCGGGTCGAGCAGCGGAACTTCGCCGCCTGGGAGCGGCTCGGCACGGTCGCCGACCAGGAGCCGCCGAGCGAGATGTACTCGCGGATCCGGCTGGCGATGATCGAGGCCGAGCGGGGTCGGGTGCTCGAGATCCGCTCGTCGGGCACGGTGGCCTCCGAGGTCGTCGCCGACGTGCTGGCGATGCTGGACGTCGAGGAGTCGATGCTCGACAGCGCCACGCAGGAGCGGGAGGAGCTGCGGGTGGTGACCAGCCGACGACGGACCGGCGAGATCTGCGACGACCTGCGGGCCCATCCGGTCGTCGAGACCGCGACGGGTCCGGTCTGCCAGCAGTGCCTCGACGAGGGCTACCGATGGGTCTCCCTGCGTCAGTGCCTGGACTGCGGGATCGTCCGCTGCTGCGACTCCTCCCCGGCGCGGCACGCGACCGCGCACTTCCGCGAGACCCAGCACCCGGTGGTCGAGTCGGCCGAGCCCGGCGAGGACTGGCGGTGGTGCTACGTGCACCACCTGACCGCCTGATTAGTGTCAGAGGCATGCGGATCACCAAGTTCGGCCATGCCTGTGTGCGACTCGAGCACGAGGGGGCGGTGGTCGTCATCGACCCCGGCGTGTTCACCGACCCCGAGGCCGTCGACGGCGCGACGGCCGTGCTGATCACCCACGAGCACCCGGACCACTTGCATCCGGACAACCTGGCGGCCACGGACGCGCCGATCCACACGATCGAGGCGGTCGCCGCCAAGATCCGTGCGGACGCGCCCGACCTGGCCGAGCGGGTGTCGGTCGTCGGTCCGGAGGAGCGTTTCGACGTGGGCGTGCCCGTGCGCGCGGTCGGCGAGCTCCATGCGGTGATCCACCCGGAGATCCCGCGGCTCACCAACTCCGGCTACCTGCTCGCCCTGGGCGAGACGAACGTCTACCACCCCGGCGACGCCCTGACCCCGCCCGGCGAGCCGGTCGACGTCCTGCTGGCGCCCTCGTCCGCGCCGTGGCTGCGCAGCGAGATGGCCATCGACTTCGTCCGCGATGTCGGAGCCCCGCGCAACCTGTCGATCCACGACCGGGTCTACAGCGACGCCGGCCATGCGTTCCTGGCGGCTCAGATGGAGATGCTGAACGGACCGCGCGGCCAGGAGTGGATCCGGATCGCCGACGGCGAGGACTTGCCGGTCTAGCTGTAGGCGTAGTCCTCGAGCGGGAACGTCACCGCTGCCTTGTGGTTGTTCAGCGTCGAGCTCGGTCGCAGCAGCGCCGCCTCGCCGTGCTGGTTGAAGTAGTAGCTGCGCGCGGTCGCGCACGAGCCGAGGTGGAAGACCGAGTCGTCGAGCCGCTCGGTGACCCAGCCCAGGAACTCCTCGTTCGCCGGGTCCTTGACCTCGAAAGTGGCGGCGCCCCGCCGGCGTACCTCCGTGAACAGGCGGTCCATGTGCTTCATCTGCGCCTCGATGGTCGTGAAGTACGACAGCCCCGAGTAGGAGTACGGCGACGCCAGGCTGAGCAGGTTCGGGAAGCCGGGGACGGCGATGCCCTGGTAGGCCTGGAAGCGGGTCTCGCGCCACCACTTGCCGAGGTCCTTGCCGTCGCGGCCGAGGATCTCGATCGCCGGGAAGTTGGCGTCCCACATGTCGAAGCCGGTGGCCAGCACGAGGGCGTCGATCTCGGTCTCGCGGCCGTCGGTGGTGACGATCGCCGACGGCGTGATCCGCTCGATCGACGTCGTCTCGAGGTCGACGTCGTCGCGGGTGAACGCCGGGTAGTAGTCGTTGGAGAACGTCGGCCGCTTGCAGCCGAACGAGTAGTCGGGGGTCAGCTGGCGACGCAGCTCGGGGTCGGCGACCTGCTTGTGCAGGTGCCGCTTCGCGATCCGGGCCGCGCCCTTGTTGAATGCCTTGGCCTGCCGGTAGTGCAGCACCCCGGCGACCATGATCGCCTCGAGCAGCGCGGTGTTCGCAGTACGCGCCATCCGCTGGGTGCGCGGGAGCCGCGCGAACAGGGTCTGGATCGGCTTCGGCATCCGGAAGTCGAGCTTGGGGGTCACCCAGATCGGGGTGCGCTGGAACACCGTCAGGTGCTGGGCTCGCTTCGCCAGCTTCGGGATCAGCTGGACGGCCGTCGCGCCGGTGCCGATGATCGCGACCCGCTTGCCGTCGAGGTCGGCGGTGTCGTCCCACTGGGCGGTGTGCAGGACGGTGCCGGCGAAGTCGCCGACACCCTCGATGTCGGGGAGCTTCGGCTGGGAGAGGAACCCGGTGGCGGTGATGAGGTACGCCGCCCGCAACCGATCCCCGCCGGCGAGCCGGACCTCCCACTCCTCGGCGTCCTCGTCCCAGCGCGCGCCCTCCACGACGCTGTCGAACCGCATGTGCCGGCGCAGGTCGTACTTGTCGGCCACGTGCTCGGCGTACTTCTTCAGCTCGGGGCCGCGGGCGTACCAGTGCGCCCAGTAGGGGTTGGGCTCGAAGGAGTAGGAGTAGGTGACGCTGGCGATGTCGACCGCGAGCCCGGGGTAGCGGTTGACGTGCCAGGTGCCGCCGAGGTCGTCCTCGCGCTCGAGGATCGTGAAGTCGGTGATGCCGAGCCGCTTGAGCTGGATGGCCGCACCCATGCCGCCGAACCCGGCCCCCACGATGATCGCCTGGTTGGTCATCCCTCTTGAATATCGTTCAATAGGGCGGGGCGCAAGGGAGTGTGACGCAGGAGGTTCCTGGCTTCTTCGTCAGCCCTCGGCCAGCGCGTCTCGCACCGGCACGAACTTCGCCTGCGCCTCGGCCAGCTCGGCGGAGGGGTCGGAGTCGGCGACGATGCCGCAGCCGGCGAAGAGCCGGACGGTGCTGCCCTCGACGACCGCAGAGCGGAGCGCGATGCCCCACTCGCCGTCGCCGCTGGCGTCCATCCAGCCGACCGGGCCGGCGTAGCGGTCGCGGGTCATCCCCTCGATCTCCGCGATCAGCTGCACCGCGACGCTGGTCGGCGTGCCGCCCACCGCGGCGGAGGGGTGCAGCGACTCGGCGAGCTGGAGCGACGAGACGGTCGCGGCGTCGTGCACGACCCCGGCCACGTCGGTCGCGAGGTGCATGACGTTGGGGAGGTGGAGCACGAACGGCGCCTCGGGCACGTTCATCGACGAGCAGTGAGGGTCGAGCGCGTCGGCCACCGAGCGCACGGCGTACTCGTGCTCCTCGAGGTCCTTCGACGAGCGCGCGAGGGCGGCGGCCAGGGCCAGGTCGTGCTGGTCGTCGCCGGTCCGCCGGATGGTGCCGGCCAGCACCCGCGAGGTGACCAGTCCGCGCTCGCGGCGCACCAGCATCTCGGGGGTCGCGCCGAACAGCCCGTCGACGTGGAACGTCCAGCACATCGGGTAGGTCTGGGTGAGCCGGCGCAGTGGCCAGCGGACGTCGATCGGCTCGTCGGCGGTGGCGACCAGGTCGCGGGCGAGGACCACCTTCTCGAGATCGCCCTCGCCGATCCGGGAGACCGCGTCGGCGACGACCGTCATCCACTGGTCGCCGTTGAGCGCCCCGTCGAGGAAGCGCACTCCCGCGGGTGGCCGCGGCGGCTCGACCAGGTCCGTTGGGGGGGTCGAGCCGGTCCAGGCCGGTCGCGGATGCGGTGGTCAGCCAGGCGCGGTCGCCGCGCCGTCCCACGACGTACGCCGGCACGACCAGCGCGGAGTCGCCGGGGTCGTCGGCGAACCCGAAGCCGCCGAAGCACACCAGCCCGGTGCCGGGCTCCTCGACCTCGTCGCGAACCACCGCGCGACCGGTGGTCTCGCGCCACCACTTGTCGGCGTCGGCGAAGCGGGTGGCGCCGGCGGTCGTCACCCGGGCGGCCACGCCCCAGCCCACCAGGCCCTCGCCGCGGCGTATCCACGCGACCGGGTGATCGGCCGGCAGCAGGTCGACCAGGGCACCGAGGTCCTCGTCGTCCAGCGATACCGTGCGGACGACCAGTGGCTCTCGAGGATCCTCCGAGCTCGTCGGAGGTGACACCGATCGTCACGCGTCGAGACTAGCCGTAGCGCCGCCCCGGCCCGGCATCCGGGAACGGCGGCACGAGAGGAGACTCACATGACGGAACCAGCGACGGGGCCGACGCCGCCCGTCGGCCGGACCGGGCTCCCGTTCGTGCTGCGCATCCTCGGCGGGTGCCTCGTCGTGGCGATCGTCGTGGGAGCCGGGCTCGCGGCTGAGAGGTTCATCAGCGACGACGATCTCGAGCTGCCCGACGAGGTCGGCGGCCTGGCCGTCGACGACTCCGAGAGGGCGCGTGACCTCTACGACTACAACGACGAGCAGGTCTCGGACGCCTACGACGGAGCCGACGCGGTCACCCGGCTCTACGGGCGCGACTCGGACGCGCCGCTGGTCGTGACCGCGGTGGAGGCGGAGTCGGGTCCGCCGCTGCCGACGGGGTTCGACGACCCGGAGGCGCTCGGCCTCGCCGCTCCGTTGAACGAGCTCGTCGACGACGGCGACGTCACGTGCCTGGTCACCAGGAACGCCGAGCCCGCGGACGGGGACGACGACCCGGCGCCGGTCGCCGTACTGTGCCAACGGACCCACGGCGACCTCACGGTGCGAGTGCTCGGCACCCAGGAGCCCGACCTCGACGAGGTCGTGGACGCCACCGACGAGGTCTGGGAGGAGCTGTCGTGAGTGACCGGAAGGCCCAGGTGGCCGGCGTCGTGACGGGAGTGGTCCTGCTCGGCGCGGTCGCGGCGTTCGGGATCGCTCTGCCCAAGGCGACCGGGGAGGACGACGCGGAGCCCACCCGCATCGAGCTGCCGGACACGCTGCCGCACGGCCTGGTCGCCGAGGACGTCGCCGACGAGGAGGGCGGTGCCGAGGGCCAGGAGTACGCCGACCGGGTCGCCGAGATCCAGAAGTCGGCCGTCGACGGGCTCGAGGACATCTTCGACGCCCCGGCCGCGATCCGCGGCTACGCCAGCGACGACGGCGCTGTGCAGGCGACGGTGACCGTGCTGGACCGCCCGCCCGGCCTGTTCGACCCGCACGGTCCCCCGATCGACCCCGAGCTGCTGCAGCTCGAGCGGTCGATCTACGAGCTGCGCCGGGTGGGCGACGCGGTCTGCGACCTCTACTGGCAGCAGGTGGTCCCGGAGGGCCAGCCGATCGACGACAAGGCCGGCCCCGCCGCCGTCCAGTGTCAGCTGGGCGACGGCGACCGGACCTTCGAGATCTTCGGGTCCGGGCTCTCGGCCGAGGAGGCGGTCGAGATCCTGGAGTCCCTCGTTCAGGACCAGTAGACGATCACCTTGTCGCCGACCTGGACCTGGTCGAACAGCCACGCGATGCCGTCGTAGTCGCGAACGTTCACGCAGCCGTGCGAGGCGCCGTTGTAGCCGACCGCCGCGAAGTCCGACGAGTAGTGCACCGCCTGGCCGCCGGAGAAGAACATCGCGAACGGCATCGCCGAGTCGTAGAGGCTCGAGACGTGGTCGCGGCTCTTGTAGGTGACGCTGAACGCGCCCTCCCGGGTGGGCGTGTACTCCGCCCCGAACCGGACGTCGAACGTCTTCTGCACCGCGCCGTCGATCACCCAGCGCAGGGTCCTGGCTGGACTTGTCGACGCACAGCACCCGGCCGGTCGTGCACCGCGGGTCCAGCGCACCGGGCACGTTGTCGCCCTGCTGGTTGGTCAGCTCGGCCTGGGTGGGCTCGGTGGTCATGCCGTGCAGCCGGTTCAGCGTCCGCTGGTCGACCTCGCCGGTCACCGGGATCTCGCGCTTGGCCTGGAAGCCGCGCACCGCCTCGGTGGTCACCTCGCCGTAGAAACCGGTGACGTCGGCCTCGAACCAGTCGATCTGCTTGAGCCGCGCCTGCAGGTCCTTCACCTCAGCGCTCTCGTCACCGGGCGCGAGCAGCGCCGGTCCGGGGGTGAGCCCCGGCTCCTCCTCCTGGTCTCGTCGGGGGTCTTCGGCTTGCGCGGGCTCATCGGTGTGCGGGGTCTCCTCCGGCTCGATGGTGGAGCCGGCGGCCGCCGGCCGATCCTCGCGGTTCGGCTCGTCGGAGGGCCGGAGTGCCCAACCGGTGCCGAAGGCGACGGCGGAGAGCAGGGCGGCGATCACGACGGTGAGCGCGAGTCGGCGGACGATCTTCATGGCCTTCTTCCTCGAGTGCTTGGCGGTTTGGTACCTAGGTGACGCGAGCGGCGCCCATTTGGTTGCGTCGTCGCGCGCACCCGTACTCTCGGCGCGTGACCCGCGCGGAGCTGGACAAGCAACCGACCGACGTACGTCGGATGTTCGACGCGGTCGCGCCGCCGCTACGACGTGACCAACGACGTCCTCTCCCTCGGCCAGGACCGCCGCTGGCGTCGGGAGGTGAGCGAGGCCGTCGACGCGCAGTACGGCGACCGGGTGCTCGACCTGGCCGCCGGCACCGGCACCTCGAGCGTGCCGTTCGCCGACCGCGGCGCCGTCGTGGTGCCGTGCGACTTCTCGATCGGGATGCTCCAGGTGGGCAAGCAGGCCCGCCCAGCGCTGCCGTTCACGGCCGGTGACGGCACCCAGCTGCCGTTCGCCGACGGCACGTTCGACGCGGTCACGATCTCGTTCGGGCTGCGCAACATCGTCGACCCGATCGCCGGCCTGCGCGAGATGCGGCGGGTGACCCGGCCCGGCGGTCGCCTGGTCGTCTGCGAGTTCAGCCACCCGACCTGGGCGCCGTTCCGGACCGTGTACGTCGAGTACCTGATGCGCGCGCTCCCGCCGGTCGCCCGAGCGGTCTCGTCGTCGCCGGACGCCTACGTCTACCTCGCCGAGTCGATCCGCGCCTGGCCCGACCAGCCGGCGCTGGCCGAGCTGATCGCCGTGGCCGGCTGGCAGCGCCCCGAGTGGCGCAACCTCTCCGGCGGCATCGTCGCGCTGCACCGTGCCACGGCCTGACGCCTGCCATTTAGGCAACGTTCACGTGCGTTAAATGCCCAGGTGAGAGCGGCTTTTCCGGTCACGGGGACCGGGTGTTGCCACCGCGCCGAGGAGTGGCAGACTGTGGCTCACGCCGTTCGTGATTCTGTTCACAAAGTCACAATCGGACGCCCTCCGGACGGCGTGCTGCTCGGTAGTCGGACCGGAAAGGAAGGCCTGGGATGGAGCTCTACACCCCGGTGCTGGCGCTGGCCCTCCTCGCGACGCTGTTCGTCGTCGGTTCGCTGGGCGTCAGCCTGTTGGTGGGCCCGCGGCGCTACAACCGCGCGAAGCTCGACTCCTACGAGTGCGGCATCGAACCCACCCCGCAGCCGGTCGGTGGCGGCCGGTTCCCGGTGAAGTACTACATCACCGCGATGCTCTTCATCGTCTTCGACATCGAGATCATCTTCCTCTACCCGTGGGCCGTGCAGTTCGACGCGATGAAGCTGTTCGGTCTGGTCGAGATGGTCATCTTCATCGTCACCGTGTTCGTCGCCTACGCCTACGTCTGGCGCCGCGGCGGCCTGGACTGGGACTGACGGACTGCTAGGGGAGGACTGACGTGGGTATCGAGGACAAGCTGCCGAGCGGGGTGTTGCTGACCTCCGTCGAGGGGCTCTCCGGCTACATGCGCAAGGCCAGCTTCTGGCCGGCGACGTTCGGCCTGGCCTGCTGCGCGATCGAGATGATGACCAGCGGCGGCCCGAAGTACGACCTCGCCCGCTTCGGCATGGAGGTGTTCCGGGCCAGCCCGCGCCAGGCCGACCTGATGATCGTCGCCGGCCGGGTCAGCCAGAAGATGGCGCCGGTCCTCCGCCAGATCTACGACCAGATGCCCGACCCCAAGTGGGTGCTCGCCATGGGCGTCTGCGCCAGCAGCGGCGGGATGTTCAACAACTACGCGATCGTCCAGGGCGTCGACCACGTGGTCCCCGTCGACATGTACC
Source organism: uncultured Actinomycetota bacterium (assembly GCA_963813615.1). Lineage (GTDB taxonomy): Bacteria > Actinomycetota > Actinomycetes > Propionibacteriales > Nocardioidaceae > Nocardioides. The sequence continues at coordinate 152,739 of CAWFAE010000003.1, read as the reverse complement.
TCCCCGGCTGCCCGCCGCGGCCGGAGATGCTGATCGACGCCATCCTCAAGCTGCACGACCAGGTCCAGCACGCCAAGCTCGGCGCCAACCGGCGCGCCGAGATCGAGGAGCTCGAGAGCGCGGCCCTCAAGGCGCTGCCCACCTCGGAGATGAAGGGCCTGCTGCGGTGACCGACGAGGACAAGGCACCCGAGCAGCCCGCGGTCGAGCAGTCCCCGGAGAACCTCCCCGCCCCGCCGGGCGAGGTCCGGGAGGTCGGTCGACGTACCGGCATGTTCGGCGCCTCCGGCAGCGGCGACACCAGCGGCTACGGCGGCCTGGTCGCCCCGGTGATCTTCCCCGGCGAGCGCCGCAGCGCCCGTACGGCGGCTGGTACGACGAGGTGGCCGACGCCCTCGACACCCTGATCGCCGACGTCGTCGTCCACCGCGGCGAGATCACGTTCCACGTCCAGCGCGAGCAACCTGCTCGAGGTGGCGCAGCAAGCTGCGCGACGACCCGGCGCTGCGCTTCGAGCTCTGCTCCGGCGTCAGCGGCGTGCACTACCCCGACGACAAGGGCCGCGAGCTGCACGCGGTCTACCACCTGACCTCGATGACCTACAACCGCCGGGTCCGGGTCGAGGTCAGCGTCCCCGACGCCGACCCGCACATCCCGTCGCTGGTCGCGGTCTACCCCACCAACGACTGGCACGAGCGCGAGACCTTCGACATGTTCGGGATCGTCTTCGACGGCCATCCCGCGCTCACCCGGATCCTGATGCCCGACGACTGGCCGGGCCACCCGCAGCGCAAGGACTATCCCCTCGGTGGCATGCCCGTGGAGTACAAGGGCGGGTCCATCCCACCGCCGGACCAGCGGAGGTCGTACTCATGAGCACCACCGAAGACATCTACGCCGGCAGCACCGAGACGACCGAGGGCAAGGTCTTCACGGTCAGCGGCCAGGACTGGGACCAGATCGCGTCCGGCCTCGCCGAGGAGGCCGAGGAGCGGGTCGTGGTCAACATGGGGCCGCAGCACCCCTCGACCCACGGCGTCCTCCGGCTGATCCTCGAGCTCGAGGGCGAGACGGTGACCGAGGCCCGCTGCGGCATCGGCTACCTGCACACCGGCATCGAGAAGAACATGGAGTACCGCTCCTGGGTCCAGGGCGTCACCTTCTGCACCCGGATGGACTACCTCAGCCCGTTCTACAACGAGGCGACCTACGTGCTGGGCGTCGAGCGGCTGCTCGACATCGAGGACCAGATCCCCGAGAAGGCCCAGGTCATGCGGGTGCTCCTGATGGAGCTCAACCGGATCTCCTCCCACCTGGTCGCGATCGCCACCGGCGGCATGGAGATCGGCGCGCTGACCGTGATGACCATCGGGTTCCGCGAGCGCGAGCTGGTGCTCGACCTCTTCGAGCTGATCACCGGCCTGCGGATGAACCACGCGTTCTTCCGGCCCGGCGGCGTCGCCCAGGACCTCCCGGTCGGTGCGCTCGACGAGATCCGCGAGTTCGTGGCCCTGATGAAGAAGCGGCTGCCCGAGTACGCCGCCCTCTGCAACGCCAACCCGATCTTCAAGGCCCGGCTCGAGGGCGTCGGCCACCTCGACCTCGAGGGCTGCCTCGCGCTCGGCATCACCGGGCCCCCGCTCCGCGCCACCGGCTACCCGTGGGACCTGCGCAAGAGCTCGCCGTACTGCGGCTACGAGGACTACGACTTCGACGTCCACACCTGGGACACCTGCGACGCCTACGGCCGGTTCCGGGTCCGGCTCGCGGAGATGCACGAGTCGCTGCGCATCGTCGAGCAGGCCGCCGACCGGCTGGCGCAACATGGAGGGCGCACCGGTCATGGTGGCGGACAAGAAGATCGCCTGGCCGAGCCAGCTCGCGATCGGCAGCGACGGCATGGGCAACAGCCTCGACCACATCCGCCACATCATGGGCGAGTCGATGGAGGCGCTGATCCACCACTTCAAGCTGGTCACCGAGGGCTTCCGGGTGCCGCCCGGCCAGGCGTACGTCCCGGTCGAGTCCCCGCGCGGCGAGCTCGGCGCACACGTCGTCTCCGACGGCGGCACGCGTCCGTTCCGCGCGCACTTCCGCGACCCGTCGTTCACCAACCTGCAGGCCACCAGCGTGATGAGCGAGGGTGGCATGGTGGCCGACGTGATCGTCGCCATCGCATCGATCGACCCCGTGATGGGAGGAGTCGACCGTTGAGCGACTTCGACGAGAAGACCCGGTCCGAGCTCGAGGAGATCGCGGCCCGCTACCCGGAGAAGCGGTCCGGGCTGCTGCCGATGCTGCACCTCGTGCAGTCCGTCGAGGGCCGGATCACCGCGGAGGGCATCGAGGCCTGCGCCGACATCCTCGACATCACCGCCGCCGAGGTGAGCGGCGTCGCGACGTTCTACACGATGTACAAGCGCAAGCCGGTCGGCGACTACCACGTCGGCGTCTGCACCAACACGCTCTGCGCGGTGATGGGTGGTGACGTGATCTTCGAGCGGCTCAAGGAGCACCTCGACGTCGGCAACGACGAGACCACCGAGGACGGCAAGATCACCCTCGAGCACGTCGAGTGCAACGCGGCCTGCGACTACGCGCCGGTGATGATGGTCAACTGGGAGTTCATGGACAACATGACCCCGTCCAGTCGCGACCCAGCTGGTCGACGACCTGCGGGCCGGCAAGGAGGTCCACTCCACGCGCGGGCCGCGGCTGTGCACCTGGCGGGAGGCCGAGCGGGTGCTCGCCGGGTTCCCCGACGACCTCGCCGACGAGGGGCCGGCCGCCGGGCCGGCCAGCCTGGTCGGGCTGAAGATCGCCCGGGAGCGCGGCTGGACCGCGCCCTCGGACGCCGACGCCGACGGCGGCGCCCGCGCCCTGGCCGGCTCGAAGACGGGCGCCGCCGAGCAGGCCGACACCGGCCGTGCCGAGACCGAGACGAAGCAGGAGGAGGCGAGCGATGACCGCCACCCTCACCCCGGTCCTCACCGACGACTGGGACGCCGAGCGGAGCTGGACGCTGGCGACGTACGAGTCTCGCGGTGGCTACTCCGCGCTGCGCACCGCGCTCGGCATGAACCCCGACGACCTGATCACCGCGGTCAAGGACTCCGGCCTGCGCGGCCGGGGCGGCGCGGGCTTCCCCACCGGCATGAAGTGGAGCTTCATCCCGCAGGACAACCCCAAGCCGAAGTACCTCGTCGTCAACGCCGACGAGTCCGAGCCGGGCACCTGCAAGGACATCCCGCTGATGATGGCCAGCCCGCACACCCTGCTCGAGGGCGTGATCATCAGCTCGTTCGCGATCCGCGCCAACCACGCGTTCATCTACATCCGCGGCGAGGTGCTGCACGTGATCCGCCGGGTGCAGGCCGCGGTCCGGGAGGCGTACGCCGCCGGTCACCTCGGCAAGGACATCCTCGGCTCCGGCTACGACCTCGACGTCGTGGTCCACGCCGGCGCCGGCGCCTACATCTGCGGCGAGGAGACCGCGCTGCTCGAGTCGCTCGAGGGCCGGCGCGGCCAGCCGCGGCTGCGCCCGCCGTTCCCGGCGGTCGCCGGCCTCTACGCCAGCCCGACCGTGATCAACAACGTCGAGTCGATCGCGTCGGTGCCGAGCATCATCGCCAACGGCGCCGACTGGTTCGCCTCGATGGGCACCGAGAAGTCCAAGGGCTACGGCATCTTCTCGGTGTCCGGCCACGTGCGCACGCCCGGGCAGTACGAAGCGCCGCTCGGCATCACGCTGCGCGAGCTGATCGACCTGTCCGGCGGCATCCGCGAGGGCCACGACCTGAAGTTCTGGACCCCCGGCGGGTCGAGCACGCCGCTGCTGACCGGCGAGCACCTCGACGTACCCCTCGACTTCGAGGCGATCGGCGCGGCCGGCTCGATGCTCGGCACCCGCGCGCTGCAGATCTTCGACGACACCACCTGCGTGGTTCGTGCGGTGCTCCGCTGGACCGAGTTCTACAAGCACGAGTCGTGCGGCAAGTGCACGCCGTGCCGCGAGGGCACCTGGTGGCTGGTGCAGGTGCTGAGCCGGCTCGAGCTCGGCGAGGGCACCGAGGCCGACCTCGACCTGCTCCTCGACCAGTGCGACAACATCCTGGGCCGTTCGTTCTGCGCCCTGGCCGACGGGGCGTCAGCCCGATCAGCCAGCTCGATCGAGTACTTCCGCGACGAGTACCTCGACCACCTGCGGCAGGGCGGCTGCCCGTTCGACCCGGCCGCGAGCACGGTCTTCGCCGCAGCTGAGAGCGGTGAACGGCATGACCACGCACCGCCGGCCGAGAAGACCGACCTGGTCAACGTCACCATCGACGGCATCGAGGTCAGCGTCCCGAAGGACACCCTGGTGATCCGGGCCGCCGAGCAGATCGGCATCCAGATCCCGCGGTTCTGCGACCACCCGCTGCTCGACCCGGTCGGCGCCTGCCGGCAGTGCCTGGTCGAGGTCCCCGACGCCGGCAACGGCCGCGGATGCCCGAAGCCGCAGGCCTCGTGCACGATCGCCGGTCGCCGACGGCATGGTGGTCAACACCCAGGTCACCTCGCCCGGTCGCCGACAAGGCGCAGCAGGGGATCATGGAGTTCCTGCTGATCAACCACCCGCTCGACTGCCCGGTCTGCGACAAGGGCGGCGAGTGCCCGCTGCAGAACCAGGCGATGACCAACGGCCGCGGCGAGTCCCGGTTCGAGCCGACGATCAAGCGCACCTTCCCCAAGCCGATCAACATCTCCGCGCAGGTGCTGCTCGACCGCGAGCGCTGCGTGCTGTGCGCCCGGTGCACCCGGTTCTCCGAGCAGATCGCCGGCGACCCGTTCATCGAGCTGCTCGAGCGCGGCGCGCTGCAGCAGGTCGGCATCTACGAGAAGGAGCCGTTCGAGTCCTACTTCTCCGGCAACACGATCCAGATCTGCCCGGTCGGCGCGCTGACCGCGGCGGCGTACCGCTTCCGCTCCCGCCCGTTCGACCTGGTCTCCACCCCGGCGGTCGCCGAGCACGACGCCTGCGGCTGCGGCGATCCGCGTCGACCACCGCCGCGGCAAGGTGATGCGCCGGCTGGCCGGCGACGACCCCGAGGTCAACGAGGAGTGGATCTGCGACAAGGACCGGTTCGCGTTCCACTACGCCGACCAGGACGACCGGCTCACCTACCCGCTGGTCCGCGACGAGGACGGCGCGCTCCGGCCGGCGTCCTGGCCCGAGGCGCTCGCGGTCGCGGCCCGCGGGCTGCAGCCGCGGCCGGCGCGCGTCGGCGGTGCTGACCGGCGGCCGGCTCACCGCTCGAGGACGCCTACGCGCTACAGCAAGTTCGCCCGGGTCGCGCTCGGCACCAACGACATCGACTTCCGGGCCCGGCCGCACACCGCCGAGGAGGCCGACTTCCTCGCCGCCCACGTCGGTCGCCGGCGCCGGCCTGCGGCGGTGACCTACGCCGACCTCGAGACCGCGCCAGACCGTCGTGCTGGTCGGGTTCGAGCCCGAGGACGAGGCGGCGCGATCTTCCTGCGGCTGCGCAAGGCCGTCCGCGCGCACGGCACCAGGGTGCTCGCGATCGCCCCGTTCAGCACCCGCGGGCTGCGCAAGCTGGCGGGCACGCTGGTGCCCACGGCGCCCGGCGACGAGGCCGCCGCGCTCGACGGCGCTGGTCGGGCCACGCCGACTACGGCGTCGACAGGACCGCGGTCGTCCTCGTCGGCGAGCGGCTGGCCGCGGTGCCCGGCGCGCTCGCGGCCGCGGCCGCGCTGGCCGCAGACGACCGGCGCCCGGCTGGCCTGGGTCCCGCGCCGGGCCGGCGACCGCGGCGCGCTCGAGGCCGGCTGCCTGCCGACCCTGCTGCCCGGCGGCCGCCCGGTCGCCGACGCGGCGGCCCGGGTCGACGTCAGCCGCCGCCTGGGGCGTCGACAGCCTGCCCGACGACGCTCGGCCGCGACGCCGACGCGATCCTGGCCGCGCTCGCTGCCGGCGAGCTCGGCGGCCTGGTCGTCGGCGGCGTCGACCCCGCCGACCCGCCGACCCGGACGCCGCGCGCGCCGCGCATCGAGGCGGCGCGGCTTCGTCGTCAGCCTCGAGCTGCGCGAGACCGAGGTGACCGAGCCGCCGACGTCGTGCTTCCCGGTCGCGCCGGTGAGCGAGAAGGCCGGCACGTTCGTCAACTGGGAGGGCCGGCCGCGGCCGTTCGACGCGGTGCTCGGCAACCCCGCCTCGCTGCCCGACCTCCGCGTGCTCGCCGGCATCGCCGAGGAGCTCGCGGCGCTCGGCCAGGGCAGCCCGCTGGGCTTCCGCACCGTCGCCGAGGCGCGCGCCGCGATGGACGAGCTGGGCCGCTGGGACGGCGACGCGCCCGCCATGCGTCGGTCTCGAGGCTCGCTCGCGCTCGGCACGCTCGACCACCGAGGGAGGCCGTGCTCGCCACCTGGCAGCAGCTGCTCGACGACGGCTCGCTGCAGGACGGCGAGCCAGCACCTCGCCGCCACCGCGCGGCCGGCCGTCGCGCGGATCTCGGCCACGAGCACGACGCGCTCGGCCCGGCGCGTCACCGTCGACCGGTGACCGCGGCGTCGGTCGACGCTGCCGGCCGAGATCGCCGACGACTGGTCGACGGCGTGGTCTGGGTGCCCGCGAACTCGCTCGGGCCGCGGCGTCGCTCAGCGACCGTGGCCTCGCCCGGCGACCCGGGTCACCGTCAAGGGAGGCACCGCATGATCGCGACGCGTGCTGCCGCTCGCCGCCGACGACCTGAGCGCGTTCGGCCACGACCCCTGGTGGATCGTCGTGATCAAGGCGCGTGCTGATCTTCGTGTTCCTGGTGCTGCTCACGCTGTTCAACATCTGGTGGGAGCGCCGGGTCGTGGCCCGGATGCAGCACCGGATCGGCCCCAACGTGCACGGCCCGTTCGGCCTGCTGCAGTCGCTCGCCGACGGCATGAAGCTGATGCTCAAGGAAGACATCATCCCGAAGGCCGCCGACAAGTTCGTCTTCGTCGCTCGCGCCGGTGATCGCCGCGTCCCGGCGTTCGTGACGTTCGCGGTGATCCCGTTCGGGCCGGAGGTCACGTTCTTCGGCGAGCGAGACCCCGCTGCAGCTCACCGACTTGCCGGTCGCGGTGCTGTTCGTGATGGCGATCGCCTCGATCGGCATCTACGGCATCGTGCTCGGCGGCTGGTCGAGCGGGCTCGACGTACTCCCTGCTCGGCGGGCTGCGCTCGAGCGCCCAGATGATCTCCTACGAGGTCGCGATGGGCCTGGCGCTGGTCGCGGTCTTCCTGTACGCCGGCTCGATGTCGACCTCGCGAGATCGTCGCCGCCCAGGACGACCTGCTGGTTCGGCGCTGATCCTGCTGCCGTCGTTCGTGATCTACGTGATCTCGATGGTCGGCGAGACCAACCGCGCGCCGTTCGACCTCCCGGAGGCCGAGGGCGAGCTCGTCGGCGGCTTCCACACCGAGTACTCCTCGATGAAGTTCGCGCTGTTCTTCCTGGCCGAGTACATCAACATGGCCACCGTCTCGGCGCTCGCGACCACGCTGTTCCTCGGCGGCTGGCACGCGCCGTTCTGGATCGCGATCTGGGCCGGCGCCAACGAGGGCTACTGGCCGGTGCTGTGGTTCTTCGGCAAGGTCATGTTCTTCATCTTCTTCTTCATCTGGCTGCGCGGGACGCTGCCCCGGCTGCGCTACGACCAGTTCATGGAGTTCGGCTGGAAGCTGCTGATCCCGATCTCGCTGGTGTGGATCATCGCGGTCGCCACCGTCTGCGTGATCTCGCAACGACGACGCGTGTCGATCGACGACAACTACCTGCTACGCCGGCGTTCGGCGTCCTGCTGGTGCTCGTTCCTGCTGCTGTTCTTCTGTCGGGGAGGACGCCGAGGACGGACGAGGAGCCGGAGGTCGCGGAGCCCAACGCCGGCGGCTTCCCGGTGCCGGCGATGCCCGCCGGCGGTCCGGTCCGCGGTGCCGCGCAGCCGCTCACGTTCCAGCACCTCGACGCTCGTCCGAAGGGAAGCCCACCGATGGCTGAGAACAAGTCGATGAAGGAGCAGTTCTGGGACCCGATCGCCGGGTTCGGGGTCACGTTCCGGACGATGTTCAAGAAGGTCGTCACCGAGCAGTACCCCTTCGAGAAGCTCCCGACCGCGCCCCGGTTCCACGGCCGGCACCAGCTCAACCGGTAGCCCGACGGGCTGGAGAAGTGCATCGGCTGCGAGCTGTGCGCCTGGGCCTGCCCGGCCGACGCGATCTACGTCGAGGGCGCGTCCAACACCGACCACCGGAGGGCGAGCGGTTCTCCCCGGGTGAGCGCTACGGCCGCGTCTACCAGATCAACTACCTGCGCTGCATCCTGTGCGGGCTGTGCATCGAGGCCTGCCCGACCCGGGCGCTGACGATGACCAACGAGTACGAGCTGGCCGACGACAACCGCGCCGACCTGATCTACGAGAAGTCCGACCTGCTCGCCCCGCTGCTGCCCGGCATGGAGCAGCCGCCGCACCCGATGCGGCTCGGCGACGACGAGGAGGCCTACTACCGCGGCTGAGCAGGCCGACCGCCGCCGCGCGGACCGCGCGAAGGGGGCGACGCAGTGACCGCCGTTCTGGATCCTCGCCCCGATCATGGTGCTGGCCGCGCTCGGCATGCTGTTCGTCCGCAAGGCCGTGCACGCCGCGCTGCTGCTCGCCGTGGTGATGATCAGCCTGGCCGTGCTGTACGTCGTGCTCGAGGCGCCGTTCCTGTTCGCCGTGCAGATCATCGTCTACACCGGCGCGATCCTGATGCTGTTCCTGTTCGTGCTGATGCTGGTCGGCGTCGACGCGTCCGACTCGCTGGTGGAGACGATCCGCGGCCAGCGACTGCTCGCCGCCCTCGGCGGCCTGCTGCTCGGCGTGGTGCTGGTGGTCGCGCTGAGCCAGATCACCGCTCGGCAGCCCGGTCGGCCTCGAGGAGGCCAACAGCGGGCGGCAACGTCCAGGGCCTCGCCAACCTCCTGTTCTCCCGCTACGTCTTCGCCTTCGAGGTCACCAGCGCGCTGCTGATCACCGCCGCGGTCGGGCGCGATGGTGCTGACGCACCGCGAGCGGCTCACGCCCAAGCCCAGCCAGGCCGAGCTGGCCGCGCCAGCGGATGCGCGACTACGCCGGCAAGGGCAGTCACCCCGGCCCGCTGCCGCCCCGGGCGTCTTCGCCCGCCACAACGCGGTCGACACCCCGGCCCTGCTGCCCGACGGCACGGCCTGCCGAGGCCTCGGTCTCCCGGGTGCTCGCGGCCCGCGGCACGGTGCGCTCCGCGCCGGCCCTGGCCGACGACATCGAGGAGACCCGGCGCCAGCTCGGCGTCGACCCGACGCGATGCCCGAGACGAGCGGCGAGCAGGGACGCCCGCGTCGAGCGAGGAGGACGTCAAGTGAACCGAGTACATCGTCCTCTCCGCGATCCTGTTCACGATCGGCGCGTCGGGGTGCTGATCCGGCGCAACGCGATCGTGGTGTTCATGTGCGTCGAGCTGATGCTCAACGCCTGCAACCTCGCCTTCGTCGCCTTCGCCCACCAGCACGGCAACCTCGACGGCCAGGTCGCCGCCTTCTTCGTGATGGTGGTGGCGGCGGCCGAGGTCGTGGTCGGGCTGGCGATCATCATGACCATCTTCCGGACCCGTCGCTCGGCCTCGGTCGACGACGCCAGCCTGCTGAAGTTCTGAGAGGCGCTGGGAACTCCTGATGTTTGCCCTGACCGAGGCCGTCCACGTGCCCGTGGTCGATCCGACGACTGCCGACGGCGTCTTCTCGCTGCTCTGGCTGCTGGTCGCGCTGCCGCTCGCCGGCGCGGCGATCCTGCTGCTCGGCGGCCGCGCACCGACAAGTGGGGCCACCTGCTCGGCGCCGCTGCTGCCGGTCGGCTCGTTCGTGCTCAGCCTGGTGCATGTTCTTCAGCCTGCTCGGCCGCGACGAGCGCGACCGCCAGGTCGCCCAGCACCTCTACGACCTGGATCCACGTCGGCAGCTTCGACGTCGGCATGGACCTGCTGTCGACCCGCTGTCGACGCTGTTCGTGCTGCTGATCACCGGCGTCGGGTCGCTGATCCACATCTACTCGATCGGCTACATGGCGCACGACCCGCGGCGGCGCCGGTTCTTCGGCTACCTGAACCTGTTCGTGGCCTCGATGCTGCTGCTGGTGCTGGCGGACGAACTACCTCGCCCTGTTCGTCGGCTGGGAGGGCGTCGGCCTGGCGTCGTACCTGCTGATCGGCTTCTGGCAGCACAAGCCCTCCGCGGCCGCCGCGGCCAAGAAGGCGTTCGTCGTCAACCGGGTCGGCGACATGGGGATGTCGCTGGCGATCATGCTGATGTTCGTCACCGTTCGGCTCGACCAGCTTCACCGTGATCAGCGCCGCCGCGAGCGGCGCCAGCGAGGCGACGATGACCGCGCTCGGCCTGCTGCTGCTGCTCGGGGCCTGCGGCAAGTCCGCCCAGGTGCCGCTGCAGGCCTGGCTGCTGGACGCGATGGAGGGCCCGACGCCGGTCTCGGCGCTGATCCACGCCGCCACCATGGTGACCGCCGGCGTCTACCTGATCGTCCGCTCCAACTCCATCTTCGACTACGCCCCGGACGCGCAGACGGCGGTGGTCATCGTCGCCGTGGTCACGCTGCTGTGGGGCGCGATCATCGGTTGCGCGAAGGACGACATCAAGAAGGTGCTCGCCGGTTCCACGATGAGCCAGATCGGCTACATGATGCTCGGCGCCGGGCTCGGCGTGGCCGGCTACGCGTTCGCGATCTTCCACCTGCTCATGCACGGGTTCTTCAAGGCCAACATGTTCCTCGGCGCCGGCTCGGTGATGCATGCGATGGACGACGACGTCGACATGCGCCACTACGGCGCGCTGCGCAAGATGCTGCCGGTCACCTTCGTGACGTTCGCGATGGGCTACCTCGCGATCATCGGCTTCCCGGGGTTCTCCGGCTTCTGGTCCAAGGACAAGATCATCGAGACGTCGTTCACCGAGAACACCTGGGTCGGTCTGGCCGCGCTGCTGGGCGCCGGCATCACGGCCTTCTACATGACCCGGCTGATGCTGATGACGTTCTTCACCGACAAGCGCTGGGAGCCCGACGTCCATCCCCATGAGTCACCCAAGGTGATGACCATCCCGCTGATCGTGCTGGCCGCGCTGTCGGTGCTCGGCGGCTTCCTGCTGCTGAATGACTGGATCGTCGACTTCCTCGCCCCGGTGGTGGGCGTGGAGGTTCACGAGGAACCGCCGGTGCCGGCGCTCGTGCTCACCCTGATCATCGTCGCGGTGGTGGCGGCCGGTGTGGCCCTGGCCTGGATCCTGATCGGCAAGCGCGAGGTGCCGCGGGTGGCCCCCGCCCCGCAGGACGTGTCCTTCGTGACCCGCGCGGCCCGCGCCGACCTCTACGGCGACGCGATCAACGACGGCCTGGTCGTCGAGCCCGGGCGCCACCTGGTCGACGGGCTGGTCGCGTTCGACCGCCAGGGCGCCGACGGGGTGTTCGTCGGCGGCAGCGAGACGGTCGGTGCCATGGGCACCATCCTGCGGCGGGCCCAGAACGGCTTCGTCCGCTCCTACGCGTTGTCCGTGCTCGCCGGGGTCCTCCTCGTCGTCCTGGCGCTGCTGGCGGTGAACCTCGGATGACGCTCACCCTGCTGATCGCTGTCCCGCTGCTGGGCGCCCTGGTCGTCCCGTTCGTGCCGGCCGGCCTGGCCAAGCAGGTCGGGGCCGCCTTCGCGGTCGCCACCCTCGGTGTCGGCATCGCCACCCTGCTCCAGTACGACACCGAGCGGCGGCATGCAGCTGACCGAGGAGCACACCTGGATCGAGGCGTTCGGCGTGCACTACGCGCTGGGCGTCGACGGCCTCGGTCTGCTGCTGGTCCTGCTCACCGTGCTGCTGGTGCCGATCGTGATGGTGGCCGAGTGGTCGCACGAGGACGTCAGCGCGCGCCCGCGCGCCTTCTTCGCCTGGACGTTGGCCCTCGAGGCGCTCTCGCTGGCGGTCTTCTGCGCCACCGACGTGTTCCTGTTCTACGTCGTCTTCGAGGCCACCCTGATCCCGGCGTACTTCCTGATCGGCGGGTTCGGCCGCGAGGGGCGCGGCGCGGCGGCGCTGAAGTTCCTGATGTTCCAGCTCGCCGGCGGCCTGGTGCTGCTCGCCTCCGTGATCGGCCTGTACGTCGTGTCCGCCCAGCAGGGCGAGCCGTCGTACCTGCTCTCCGACCTGGCCGCGCTCGACATCGGCACCGATGCCGGCCGCTGGCTGTTCGCCGGGTTCTTCATCGCGTTCGCCGTCAAGGCGCCGCTGTTCCCGGTGCACACCTGGCTCGCCGACACCACCGAGAAGGCGACGCCCGGCACCAGCGTGCTGCTGGTCTGCGTGCTCGACAAGATCGGCACGTTCGGGATGCTGCGCTTCTGCCTGGGCATCTTCCCGGAGGCCTCGCAGTGGGCCACGCCGGTCGTGGTCACGCTGGCGCTGATCTCGATCGTCTACGGCGCGCTGGTCGCGATCGGCCAGGACGACGTGCTGCGCCTCGTCGGCCTGACGTCGCTGAGCCACTTCGGCTTCATCACGCTGGGCATCTTCGCGTTCAGCAGCCAGGGCGGCTCCGGCGCGATCCTCTACATGGTCAACCACGGGCTCGGCACCGCCGCGCTGTTCCTGCTCGCCGGCTACCTGATCCGGCGCCGCGGCACCTCGCTGATCAGCGAGATGGGCGGCGTCGAGAAGGTCACGCCGGTGCTGGCCGGGCTGCTGCTCGTCGCGGGCCTGGCGACCCTGGGCCTGCCCGGGCTCAGCCCGTTCGTCTCGGAGTTCCTGGTCCTGGTCGCGGCGTTCGACTACCACTGGTGGGTCGGCGCGATCGCGGTCACCGGCATCGTGCTGGCCGCGGTCTACGTGCTGTGGATGTACCAGCGGACGATGACCGGACCCACGCCGCCGGAGGTCGAGGGCACCCACGACCTCGGGGTGCGGGAGGTCGGCGCGGTGGCGCCGCTGATGGTCGCCCTGGTGCTGTTCGGCTTCTTCCCGGGCCCGCTGCTCGACGTCGCCAACCCCGCCATCGACCTCGCTGATGAGCCACGTCGGCGTCAGCGACGACGCCCCCGACGTACCCCCCGGGTCGGTCGAATCCCGAGCCCGCGACCGAGGAAGGCGGTCACTGACATGCCTTTCGAGAAGCCCACCATCGAGTACGCCGAGCTGTGGCCGCTGCTGGTCATCTTCGGCGTCGCCTGCCTCGGCGTCGTGGTCGAGGCGTTCCTGCCGCGTGAGCGCCGCTACCTCACCCAGGTCGTCCTCGCCGGCGCCGGCATCGTCGTCGCCCTGGTCGGCACCGTGATGATCGGCACCGGTCTGGAGGAGCACGACGGCGGCGCCCGCGGTCTGGTCGGGGCCGGCGGCACCATCGTCGTCGACGGTCCGACGGTCTTCCTGTGGGGCCTGGTCCTGCTGTTCTCGCTCGCCGGCGTCGCGCTGTTCGCCGAGCGCCGCCTGGAGGCGGGGGTCTCTGCCTTCGCCGGCCAAGCCGCCGCACTGCCCGGCACCGAGGCCGAGCGCGAGGCGTCCACCAAGGGCATCGACCACACCGAGGTCTACCCGCTGATGATGTTCGCGGTCGGCGGGATGATGCTGTTCCCGGCCTCCGGCGACCTGCTCACCATGTTCGTGGCGCTCGAGGTGCTCTCGCTGCCGCTCTACCTGCTCTGCGGGCTGGCCCGCCGGCGCCGGCTGCTCAGCCAGGAGGCGGCGCTCAAGTACTTCCTGCTCGGCGCCTTCTCCTCCGGGTTCTTCCTCTACGGCATCGCGCTGATCTACGGGTACGCCGGCTCGATGCAGCTGGAGCGGATCAACGAGGCCGTGCGCAACGACGTCGGCAACGACTCGCTGCTGCTCATCGGCATGGGCATGCTGGCCGTCGGGCTGTTCTTCAAGATCGGGGCCGCGCCGTTCCAGGCCTGGACCCCCGACGTCTACCAGGGCGCACCCACGGCGGTCACCGCGTTCATGGCGGCCTGCACCAAGGTGGCGGCGTTCGGCGCGCTGCTGCGGCTGTTCTACGTCGGCTTCGGCGCCGACCGGTGGAGCTGGCAGCCGATGCTGTGGGTCGTCGCCATCCTCACCATGCTGGTCGGCTCGATCCTGGCCATCGTGCAGACCGACATGAAGCGGATGCTCGCCTACTCCGCCGTGGCACACACCGGCTTCCTGCTGACCGGCATGCTCGGCGTGCAGAGCGCGAGCGAGCTCGCCGACGGACAGGTCACCTCGCTGCAGGCGGTGCTGTTCTACCTGGCGACGTACGGCTTGGCCACGGTGGGCGGCTTCGCGATACTCACCCTGGTGCGCGACGCCTCCGGGGAGGCCGCGTCGTTCTCCAAGTGGGCCGGGCTCGGCCGGCGTTCCCCGCTGGTCGCGGGGGCGTTCGCGTTCCTGCTGCTCTCGATGGCGGGCATCCCGCTGACCGCCGGTTTCGTCGGCAAGTGGGCGGTGTTCACGGTCGCCATGTCCGCTGACGCGTGGCCGGTGGTGCTGGTCGCGATCGTGGCGAGCATCATCTCGGTGTTCTTCTACGTGCGCGTGATCCGGGTGATGTTCTTCAGCGAGGCGGGGCCGGAGCCGGGCGTCGTGACGTCGGCGTCGCCGCTCACGACCGTGACGATCGCGCTCTGCACGGCCGGCACCCTGGTGCTGGGCATAGTGCCGGGCCCACTTCTCGACCTCGCGGCCCGTGCGGGAGACTTCATCAGGTGAGCTCCGAGACGGCGTCGTCCCTCGCCCTCCCCGTGGAGGACGACGCCCTCGCCGCCCGCCTGAGCGAACGGATGGCGGTGGTGGAAGAGGCCCTCTACCACCACGCCACCAGCCGTGCCCCGTTCGTCACCGAGGCCGCCCAGCACCTGCTGGGCGCGGGCGGCAAGCGGTTCCGGCCGCTGCTCGTGCTGCTCGCCGCCGAGACCGGCGACCGGCCGGACTGCGACGACGTGATCACCGCGGCGTGCGTCGTGGAGATCACCCACGTCGGGTCGCTCTACCACGACGACGTGATGGACGAGGCCGCGCTGCGCCGCGGCGCCGACTCCGCGAACTCGCGCTGGGACAACAACGTCGCGATCCTCACCGGCGACTTCCTGTTCGCGAAGTCCTCCGAGCTGACCGCGCGGCTCGGCGCGGACGCCGTACGCATCCAGGCCGAGACGTTCACCCGGCTGGTCGAGGGCCAGATCCTCGAGACCGTGCCAGCCAGGTCCGGGCGAGGACCCGCTCGGCCACTACCTCGACGTGGTCGCCGGCAAGACCGGCTCGCTGATCGCCACCTCGGCCCGCTACGGCGCCCGCTTCGGCGGCGCCACCCCCGAGATCGAGGAGGCGCTGACGGCGTACGGCGAGATCGTCGGCTCGGCCTTCCAGCTCTCCGACGACATCCTCGACATCGCTTCGGAGGCCGGCGAGTCGGGCAAGATCCCGGGCACCGACCTCCGCGAGGGCGTCCCCACCCTGCCGTCGCTGATGGCCCTGGCCTCCGACGACCCCGCCGACGCCCGGCTCCACGAGCTGCTCCGCTCCGACCTCACCGACGACCAGCTGCACGCCGAGGCCCTCGACCTGCTCCGCAAGCACCCCGCGATCGACCAGGCCCGCGCCTACGTCGTCGACCGGGCCGCCGAGGCCAAGGCCCTGCTCACCGCGCTGCCCGAAGGCTCGGTCCGCACCGCCCTCGAGGCGTTCGCCGACATCGTGGCTGTGCGCTCCGCCTGATCGCGTCAGGCTTGCCCGGTCTCGAACCGCGTGATCCTTCCGTTGTCGACCGTGATGCCCCACGACGTGCGCATCTGTCCGAAGGTGTCGTTGCGGTAGTCGGCCAACCACGAGCGACCGTCGTCGGACTGGCAGACAACGTCCATGTGCCCGCCGGCCGAGAAGATCTCCCGGTCCACCCAGGCCTCGAGGTCGCGGTCCGAGCCGTCGTCGGACATGGTCGCGTCGGGAGCGAGGAGGGCGAAGAACGCCGCGCGATCGTTGGCGTTGACGGCCTCGACGAGCGCCCGCGTCGTGGGATCGGTCAGTTCGTCAGGTCGAAGCATGTCCACGTTCGTACCGCACGGGTGGCCGGTCCACCAGCCCGACCGCCGAGCCAGCCGTCAGACGGCAGAGGCCTCAAGCTCAAGAGCCAGCTGCCGCCGCCGATGCCGGATCAGCTCGAAGGTGAACATCGACAGCGCCAGCCAGACCAGGCCGAAGCCGATCCAGCGACCGACCGGCATCTCCTCGTCGAAGACGATGAGGCCGAGCACGAACTGCAGGATCGGGGCGAGGTACTGCAGCAGACCGAGCGACGTCAACGAGACCCGGGTGGCCGCGCCGCCGAAGCAGATCAGCGGGATCGCGGTGACGATGCCGGCGGTGGTCAGCATCAGGGCGTGCCCGATGCCGTCGGTGGTGAAGTGGGAGTCGCCGACGGCGGCCAGCCAGATCAGGTAGCCGCCGGCGAGCGGCACGAGTACGGCGGTCTCGAACGCCAGGCTCTCGACGGCGCCGGCCCCGGCGGTCTTCTTGGCCAGGCCGTAGGTGCCGAACGAGAACGCCAGGGCCAGCGCGACGTACGGCGGCCGCCCGTAGTCCCAGGTCAGCACCGCCACCGCCGCGGTACCGACGCCGAGCGCCACCCACTGCAGCGTTCGCAGCCGCTCGCCGAGGATCAGCACGCCCATCAGGACGGTGACCAGCGGGTTGATGAAGTAGCCGAGGGACGTCTCCACGACCCGGCCGCTGTTGACGCCGTAGATGTAGGTGCCCCAGTTGACGCTGATCACGACGGCGGCGAGCAGCAGCAGCCGGAAGACCCGACGGTCGGAGACGATCGCGCGCAGCTGCGCCCGTCGGCGCAGCACCACGACCAGCAGACCCATGGTGACCAGCGACCAGAGGATGCGGTGCGCCAGGATCTCGACGGCTCCGCCGGGCTCCAGCAGCGGCCAGTAGAGGGGAAAGGCGCCCCACAGCACGTACGCCGTGGTCCCTAGGAGCAGACCCCGTCGGGTTTCGGCGGGATCCGGCACATTCGACAGGATAGGTGCGGATACGATTCGCCCAGACGGGGGCCGGGTTTGAGGCAACACTGCAGCGGGCAGGATAGCCCCCGTCCCGACACACTCGACCCGAGGGAGTAACACCATGCGGATCACCCGCATCATCGCGACCGTCGTGGCCTTCGCGCTGGTAGCGCTGGCCCCGCTCGCCCTGACCAGTGGCGCGAGCGCCGCGGACGCCGGCGAGCGGGCCAAGCCCAAGCACATCGGCTTCGCGACCGGCAAGGAGCTCGGCAACACCAACCGGTTCATCGCCTACGGCAAGTGGACGACGTACAAGGGCAAGAAGATCACGGTGCAGCGCCGGGCCTGCGGCGGCTGCCAGTGGAAGTTCTACAAGAAGACCAAGACCACCGCCACGCAAGGGCAAGTTCCGGACCCGGATCGCCCCGGGCGGACGCGGCTCGAAGGTCTGCTACCGCGTCGTGGTGCCGGGCACCAGCAAGTACCGCCTCACGAGGGCAGTCGCCGGCTGCATCACCACCAGCTGACCGATCTCCCTCAACGACAACCGAAGGGCCCCGCCGGAACGCGGGGCCCTTCGTCGTCACTGCTCCTGCTGCAGATGCAGCGAACGGTACGCCGCCGGCGGTACGCCGTGGGCGGCTTTGAAGCAGATACCGCAGTGAGATGTGGTTCGCCGCGGCAACCCAGCTCAGATCAGATCAGACGACGGTCCAGGTGTCTCCGCTGTTGACCAGCCCGGCGAGCCGGTCGGCGGCCTCGACGGGGTCGTTGTCGGCGGAGGTCTGGATCTGGGCCCGCGCCTGGTCGTCGTACGTCGCCCGCTCGACCTGGCGGAAGATCCCGATCGGCGACTGGTTGAGGTAGCCCGAGTCGGTGAGCCGGGAGATCGCGAACGCCGTGGTGGGGTCGGAGTTGTAGGCGTCGTGGACGATCAGGGCGTCCTCGCCGACGTCGGCGACCTGGACGACCTTCACCCCGCCGGTCTCGGCGTCGCGGATCAGACCCTTGGCCCCTTCGACGCCGAACCGGACCGGCTCGCCGTGGACGAGCGGGATGATCGCGTCGGCCTTGGTGTCGTTGGACTTGATCGCGTCGAACGCGCCGTCGTTGAAGATCGGGCAGTTCTGGTAGATCTCCACGAACGAGGTGCCGCGGTGCGCGGCGGCCGCGGACAGCACCGAGGTGAGGTGCTTGCGGTCGGAGTCGATGGTGCGGGCCACGAAGGTGCCCTCGGCGCCGAGCGCCAGGGAGACCGGGTTGAACGGGTGGTCGACCGACCCCATCGGCGTGGACTTGGTGACCTTGCCGGGCTCGGAGGTGGGGGAGTACTGACCCTTGGTCAGCCCGTAGATCCGGTTGTTGAACAGCAGGATCGTCATGTTCACGTTGCGGCGCAGCGCGTGGATCAGGTGGTTGCCGCCGATCGAGAGCGCGTCGCCGTCACCGGTGACCACCCACACCGACAGGTCCGACCGCGCGGTCGCGATGCCGGTGGCGATCGAGGGGGCACGGCCGTGGATGGAGTGCATCCCGTAGGTGTCGAGGTAGTAGGGGAACCGGCTGGAGCAGCCGATCCCGGAGACGAACACGATGTTCTCCCGGCGCAGCCCGAGGTCGGGCAGGAACCCCTGCACCGCCTTCAGCACGGCGTAGTCGCCACAGCCGGGGCACCAGCGCACCTCCTGGTCGGAGGTGAACTCCTTGCGCGGTCTGCGGTGCGTCGTCGGTGGTCGGCACGGACTCCACGCCGGAGCGCATGCCCGGGGAACGGGAGCTCGGTGGAGGTGGTCATGAGACGGTCTCCTCAGATGCTGATGGCAGGTCGACGGTCGAGATCGACCCGACGCCCTCGGCCTCGGCGACCAGGCCGCCGATGGCCTCGGCGAGCTCGGCGGCCTTCAGCGGCAGGCCGCGGACGTGGTTGTAGCCGATCGCGTCGACGAGGTACTTCGCGCGCAGCAGCATGCTGCAGCTGGCCGAGGTTCATCTCCGGCACCAGCACCTTGTCGTAGCGGGCCAGGATGTCGCCCAGGTCGTTGGGCATCGGGTTGAGGTGGCGCAGGTGCACCTGCGCGACGTGGTAGCCGGCCTTGCGGACCCGGCGGCAGCCGGCGCCGATCGGGCCGTACGTCGAGCCCCAGCCGATCACCAGGACCTTCGCCTGGCCGGACGGGTCGTCGACCTCCAGCGGCGGCAGCGCGTCGGCGATCCGGTCGACCTTGGCCTGCCGGGTGCGGACCATCAGGTCGTGGTTGGCCGGGTCGTAGGAGATGTTGCCGTGACCCTCGCCCTTCTCCAGGCCGCCGATCCGGTGCTCGAGGCCGGGCGTGCCCGGGATCGCCCACGGCCGCGCCAGGGTCTCCTCGTCGCGCTAGGTAGGGCCAGAACTCGTCGGACTTATCCGTGTCGTCCCCCGCCGGCACGACTTGTTGCGCTCGGTCGCGAACGCGGGGTCGATGGCGGGCAGGTCGGCGATCTCGGGGATCCGCCACGGCTCGGAGCCGTTGGCGAGGTAGCCGTCGGAGAGCAGCATCACCGGCGTGCGGTAGGTGATCGCGATCCGGGCCGCCTCGAGGGCGGCGTCGAAGCAGTCGCCGGGTGACTGGGGCGCCACGATCGGCACCGGCGCCTCGCCGTTGCGGCCGTACATCGCCTGCAGCAGGTCGGCCTGCTCGGTCTTGGTCGGCAGCCCGGTCGAGGGGCCGCCGCGCTGGACGTCGATCACGATCAGCGGCAGCTCGGTCATCACGGCCAGCCCGATCGCCTCGGACTTCAACGCGATGCCCGGTCCCGACGTGGTGGTCACGCCGAGCGAGCCGGCGAACGAGGCGCCGATCGCGGCGCCGATCCCGGCGATCTCGTCCTCGGCCTGGAACGTGGTCACGCCGAACGCCTTGTGCTTCGAGAGCTCGTGCAGGATGTCGGAGGCCGGGGTGATCGGGTAGGAGCCCAGGAACACCGGCAGGCCCGACTGCACGCTGCCGGCGATCAGGCCGTAGGACAGCGCGAGGTTGCCGGTGATGTTGCGGTAGGTGCCCGGCGGCATCGGCGCCGGCTTGACCTCGTAGCGCACCACGAACGTCTCGGTGGTCTCGCCGAAGTTCCAGCCCGCCTTGAACGCCGCGATGTTGGCGTCGCGGATGTCCTCGACCCGGGCGAACCGCTTCTCCAGGAACGTCGACCGTCGGGTCGGTCGGCCGGCCGTACATCCACGACAGCAGGCCCAGGGCGAACATGTTCTTCGCCCGCGCGGCGTCCTTGCGGGACAGGCCGAACTCCTTGACCGCCTCGACCGTCATCCCGGTCAGGTCCACGGGCTGCAACGCGAACTCGCGCCAGCGAGTCGTTCGTCGCAGCGGGTTGGCGTCGTACCCGGCCTTGGTCAGGTTGCGGGCGGTGAAATCGTGGGTGTCGACGATGATCGTCGCGCCCTTCGGCAGGTCGCCCAGGTTGGCCTTCAGCGCGGCCGGGTTCATCGCCACCAGCACGTCGGGGGCGTCGCCCGCGGTGAGGATGTCGTGGTCGGCGAAGTGCACCTGGAACGACGAGACGCCCGGCAGCGTGCCCTGTGGCGCCCGGATCTCGGCGGGGAAGTTGGGCAGCGTCACCAGGTCGTTGCCGAACACGGCCGACTCCTGGGTGAACCGGTCCCCCGTCAGCTGCATCCCGTCACCGGAGTCGCCCGCGAACCGGATGATCACCCGATCCAGCTGCTTGACCTGCTTGGACACCTCGTCCACTCACTTCCTCGAGATCCCTGGGCGTACGACGACGACCCAGGCGATCGTACTCGCGGTATGCGGCGAAACAGAACATGTTTCAGTTTTCCGCGTAACGCCTTCGCTCCCCCAACGATAGTCGCCGCGCCGCCCACACAAGGCCGTTCCGCCGTGAGACGAGACACGTCCCACGCAGATTCGTATTTATCCAGTAAAGTTGATTACTCTGCTCTACATTGGTGGGAAACGCGACTATAGCGTTCATACAGAAGTGAGGAACGATGACCAAGACGATCAAGGCTGCGGCAGTAGGACTGGCCGGGGTGCTTGCCTTGAGCGCCTGCACGTCGACAGGTGCGAGCGGCGACGATGCCAACACGATCTCCGTGGTGGCTTTCTCGGTGATGGAGACGGCCAACGAGCCGGTCTTCAAGGCCTTCCAGGACACCGACGAGGGCAAGGACACCGAGTTCGCGCCGTCGTACGGCGCCTCCGGCGACCAGAGCCGGGCGGTGGTGAGCGGCGCCAATGCGGATGTCGTGCACTTCTCGCTCGAGACCGACGTGACGCGTCTGGTCGACGAGGGCCTGGTGGCCGACGACTGGAAGGACAACGCCACGAACGGCATCGCGACCTCGTCGGTCGTCGTCTTCGTGGTCCGCAAGGGCAACCCCGAGAACATCCAGACCTGGGACGACCTGGTGAAGCCCGGCGTCGAGGTCGTGACGCCCGAACCCGGGCTCGTCGGGCTCGGCTCGGTGGAACATCCTCGCGGCGTGGGCCCACGTCGTCGGCAACGGCGGCACCGAGGAGGAGGCCGAGAAGTTCGTCTCGGACCTGCTCGGCAACACCCCCGCGCTGCCCGCCAGCGGCCGCGAGGCGACCTCGGCGTTCGTCGAGGGTGACCAGGACGTGCTGCTCTCCTACGAGAACGAGGCGATCCTGGCCAAGCAGAACGGCGAGGACATCGACTACATCCTCCCGACCGGACACGCTGCTCATCGAGAACCCCGCGGCCGTGACCGAGGACGCCGGCGACGGCTCCCAGGACTTCCTGGACTTCATGACCTCGGCCGAGGGACAGGCGATCTACGCGGGCTTCGGCTTCCGGCCGGTCGACGGCGTCGACGGTGTGGAGGTCCCCGAGGTCGAGGGCGCCAACGACCCGGCCGACCCGTTCCCGGCGCCCGAGCAGCTGTTCACGGTCGACGGTGACTTCGGCGGATGGAGCGAGGCCGCGGACAAGTTCTTCGCCGACGGCGAGGACGGCGGCCCGCTGGGCATCATCCCGCGGCTGATCGAGGAGTCGGGCACCGACGCCCAGGAGTGACCCCCGATGGCTTCGGCATTGCTTGAAGCCCCGGCTGGTCCGCCGCGTCAGCGGCGGACCAGCTCGGGCTCGACTCTGACCGCGGGCTCCGCCCTCGGACTCGGGATCGCGGTCACCTGGTTCAGCCTGTTGGTCCTGATCCCCTTGTCCGCGGTCGTGGTGACCGCCAGCGAACGCGGCTGGTCCGGCTACATCGACACGATCACCAACCCGCAGACCATGGCTGCCATCCGGCTCACCGTCGGCCAGTCCCTGCTCGTGACCCTCGTCAACATCGTGATGGGCACGCTCATCGCCTGGGTGCTGGTCCGCGACCGGTTCTGGGGCAAGGCGGCCCTCGACGTGGTCATCGACATCCCGTTCGCGCTGCCGACGATCGTCGCCGGCCTGGTCCTGCTCGGCCTCTACGGCCAGAGCAGCCCGCTGGGCCTGGACTGGGCCTACACGGAGAAGGCGGTGTTCCTGGCGCTGGCGTTCGTGACCCTGCCGTTCATCGTGCGCACCGTCCAGCCGGTGCTCGAGGAGCTGGAGCACGACGTGGAGGAGGCAGCCGCCTCGCTGGGCGCCAAACGGAGCACCATCTTCCGGCGGATCATCCTGCCCAGCCTCACCCCGGCGATCGCGGCGGGCGCCGCCCTGTCGTTCGCCCGGGCGATCGCGGAGTACGGATCACTGGTGCTGCTGAGCGGCAACAAGCCGTTCTCGACCGAGGTCGTATCGGTGCGGGTGCTGTCGTTCATCGAGAACGGCAGCACGGCGTCCGCCGCGGCCGTGGCCAGCCTGATGCTGGTAGTGGCGCTGGTCGTGATCGTGCTGCTCGACATCCTGCAGAGGTGGGTGTCGCGTCGTGGTTAGCGTTCCGACCCCCCTCAAGTGGCTGCTCCGCATCGTGGCCATCACCTACGTCGTGATGCTGGTCGCCTGGCCGGTCAGCACGATCGTCCGAGAGGCGTTCGCCGACGGACCGGGCACGCTCATCGACCTCTTCCAGGACCCGCAGGTGGTCAGGGCGCTGTCGCTGACCGTCCAGATCGCGGTGCAGGCGGTGCTGATCAACCTCGTGTTCGGGGTCGGCATGTCGCTGCTGCTGGTGCGCTACCGGTTCCCGGGCAAGCGGCTGCTGTCGGCGCTGATCGACCTGCCGATGGCGGTCTCTCCCGTGGTGGTCGGCCTGTCGCTGCTCCTGGTCTACAACGGCCGGGACGGCTGGTTCGGCCCGACGCTCGAGAACTGGGGCATCCAGATCATCTTCAGCGGCCCCGGGATGATCATGGCCACCTGCTTCGTCGCGCTGCCGCTGGTGATCCGCGAGGTCGTGCCGGTGCTCCAGGAGATCGGTGACGAGCAGGAGCAGGCGGCCCGCAGCCTCGGAGCCAACTCCCGTCAGACCTTCTGGCGGATCACCCTGCCGAGCATCAAGTGGGCCGTCGTGTACGGCGTGGTGCTCAGCCTGGCCCGGAGCCTCGGGGAGTTCGGCGCCGTCAAGGTCGTCTCGGGCAACGTCCTCAACCAGACCCAGACCGCGACCCTCCTCGTCGAGGAGAAGTACCAGAGCTTCGAGCAGACCGAGGCGTACGCCCTGTCGTTCGTGCTCGCGTTCGTGAGCGTGCTCTGCATCGTCGTGGTCTCCATCCTCCGTCCCAAGGAGTCAAGCAAATGAGCATCGACGTCTCCGGCGTCTCCAAGCGCTTCGGTGACTTCGTCGCGCTCGACGACGTCAACGTGACCCTGCGGACCGGACAGCTGACCGCCCTGCTCGGCCCCTCCGGCGGCGGCAAGTCCACGCTGCTGCGGATCATCGCCGGGCTCGACACGGCCGACTCGGGTCGCGTGTCGATCGAGGGCATCGACGCCACGAAGCTGCCGCCCCAGAAGCGCAACGTGGGCTTCGTGTTCCAGCACTACGCCGTCTTCAAGCACATGACGGTGGCCAAGAACGTCTCGTTCGGGCTGCAGATCCGCAAGCGTCCCAAGGCGGAGATCGCGGCCCGGGTCGACGAGCTGCTGAAGCTCGTCCACCTCTCGCAGTTCGGTCACCGGCTGCCGTCGCAGCTCTCGGGAGGGCAGCGGCAGCGGATGGCCCTGGCCCGGGCCCTCGCGGTGGAGCCCAAGGTGCTGTTGCTCGACGAGCCGTTCGGTGCGCTGGACGCGAAGGTCCGCAAGGAGCTGCGCGAGTGGCTGCGCCGGCTGCACGACGAGGTGCACGTGACCACCATCTTCGTGACCCACGACCAGGAGGAGGCGATGGAGGTCGCCGACGAGATCGTGGTGATCAACGAGGGCCGGGTCGAGCAGATCGGCACCCCCGACCAGCTCTACGACGAGCCCGCGAACGACTTCGTGATGGGCTTCCTGGGCGCAGGTCACCACGCTCGGGGACGTGCAGCTGCGGCCGCACGACATCGAGGTGTCCGCCACCCCGGGGCAGGCCGGTGCCGTGACGGGCCGGATCACCCGGCAGCTGCGGGTCGGCTTCGAGGTCCGGCTGGTCGTGACCACCGAGAACGGCGACGACGTCCACGTCGTACTCACCCGGACGCACGCGCGGTCGCTCGAGCTCGACGAGGGCGTGCAGGTCTGGCTGACCCCGGCGACGGGCGCGATCACGGTTCCCTCGATGGTTGCCGTCTGATCGCTCGCCGTACCCTGGAGCCATGGGGCGCGAAACTCGGATCCTGCTCTGGCTCTTCGGTACGGCGTTCGTGGTGTCGGTCGTGCACTACACCGACAACTACTTCAACTACGACGCCTATCCACAACCAGGCCCCGACGCCCTGATCGCACCCACGGCGGCACAGGTCGGCGGGTCCTGGTTCGTGTTCACCGCGCTGGGGGTGCTCGGCCTGTGGCTCTGGTTCCAGGGCCGCACCACCGCGGCGTGCGTCGCGCTGACCGGCTACGCGGTGAGCGGGCTGGTCGGGTTCGGGCACTACACCGTCAGCGGCGCGACCGACATGGTGTGGTGGCGGCAGACGCACATCGTGGCGGACATCCTCTGCGGCATCGCGATCTTCGGGTTCGCCGTCTGGATGGCGGTGCGCGGGCCGCGGCCGGTGAGGTCAGAGGACGTCGAGCACGTTGCGTAGCAACACGCTGTTCACCCAACTACCAGGCCGTTGCAGCGGCCTCATAGTTCGGTGGACGGCGTGTACAAGCGCTCCGCCGCCGGCCGCTGGCCGCTGCGCCTCATCGGTAGTTCACGAATTGCAGGGCCACGTCCAAGTCCTGCCCCTTCACCAGCGCGATCACGGCCTGGAGGTCGTCGCGCTTCTTCGACGACACCCGCAGCTCGTCGCCCTGGATCTGCGCCTTGACGCCCTTGGGTCCCTCGTCGCGGATCAGCTTGGAGATCTTCTTGGCGTCCTCCGAGGAGATGCCCTCCTTGAGGGCGATCCCGATCTTCGACTGCTGCCCGGACGGGCGCGGGTCGGAGGCGTCCAGGACCTTCAGGCTCACGTTGCGCTTCACCAGCTTCTGCTTGAACACGTCGAGCACCGCCGAGGCCCGGTCGTCGGCCGATGCGGTGATCTCGATGGCCTTCTCGCCCTGCCACTCGATGGTGGCGCCGGTGCCCTTGAAGTCGAAGCGGGTGGCGACTTCCCGCGCGGTCTGGCCGAGGGCGTTGTCGACCTCCTGCCGGTCGATCTTGCTCACGATGTCGAACGACGAGTCGGCCATGCCTGGTGTCTCCTGTCGGGGGGTTCAGCGTTTTCCGTCTGCCGGTGCGGCTGCGCTATTGTTTCGCCTCGTCGCCGACCGGCCAAGCCCCGCTTGGACACGGCGATTCCCACGGCAGGTTGCCCGAGCGGCCAAAGGGAGCTGACTGTAAATCAGCCGGCAATGCCTACAGTGGTTCGAATCCACTACCTGCCACAGAGCCCTGCACCAAAGCTTCCACGAGGTGCGGGGCTCTACTTATTTCGCGCTGGTTACAGCTGGCGCAAGCCAAACTGCTGAGCCAAAGGCCGACGATGACGACCTCCACGCGTGGCAAAGCCTGGTCATACGCCTTTCGCTCATTACTTCGGCTGGCCCGGCAGGTAGCCGGCGGGCTCGAATCTCCGCCAAGCCGCCGGCATCTGTACGACACTCGTGCCCATGCACACGAGTGGAAGCACATGCCATGACTGAGCACCAGACGATGAACACCATCATCCACGCCGCGTTCCGCCGTGACCTGACCCGGTTCGACGACGCGCTCGCGGCCTTCCCAGGCTCCCAGGCTCGGGCCGACCAGCTGTGGGCAGCGTGGGACAACTACGCGCACCAGCTGCACCAGCACCACGAGGACGAGGAGACGATCTTCTTCCCCGCGATGCAGGAGGTCGGCGCGGACGTCGCCCTGGTCGGTGACCTCGACGGCGAGCACAAGCAGATGGCGGCGGCCCTCAGCGCCGCCACCACGGCGATGCGGGCCCTGCAACAGGGCCCGTCGGCGGACAACGCCAGCGCCGCCCGGGAGTCGGTTGCCGCGTTCGGGACGATCCTGCACGACCACCTCGCCCACGAGGAGCGCGACCTCGAACCGTTCGCGGTTGCGAACCTCAAGGGCACACCCCAGTGGAAGGCCACGCAGTCCGCCGTACGCAAGGCGCACAAGGGGAACACCGGGACGTTCATCGCTTGGCTGTCGGACGGCGCCGGACCCGACGAGCGGACGGCGCTGGCCAAGGAGATCCCGGCGCCGGTGCTGTTCGTGATCAAGACGTTCGGCGGGCGCGACTACCGGCACCGGATCGCGTCCGTCTGGTCCTGAACCTCCTCAGGCTCGCGTGAGCAGGAAGACCGGGATCACCCGGTCGGTGCGCTCCTCGTACTTCGCGTAGTTGGGCCAGACCTCGAGCATCGCCTGCCAGGCCGCGGCGCGGTCCGGTCCCTCGAGCTCGCGCCACGAGACCTCGATCTCGCCGCGCGCGAAGCGGATCCGGGCGCGCTCGGTCGCCCGCAGGTTGGCGACCCAGAGCGGTGTCTTCGGCCCGCCGAAGTACGAGCCGGCGATCAGGCAGCCGCGGTGGTACGGAACGCAGAGCAGCGGGGTCGTCCGTGGGATGCCGCTCCTGCGGCCGGGCACGGTCAGCGACAGGTTCGGCAGGCCGGCGATGTCGAGCACGGAGACCCGGCCCTTGGTGACCTTCTGCAGCGTCTTGTCCACCCAGACGATCTGCGGGAGCAGCTTGGGCAGCCACGAGATCGCGCCGATGCGCACGGCGACCGGCGTGAGTAGTCCCATGCGCGCACCCTAGGCCGATCCAGTGCCAATCCGCGGGACAGGTCGTGACGAAGGACACGCATTCATTGCCTCTTCTCCGAAAGGTCCGACCGATGAAGCTCTCCCTGCTCCGCCGACCCAGTCCCTCGATGGCCGTCTCCGTGACCGCGTTGGTCGTCGCCCTCGGCGGCACGTCGTACGCCGCCGCGACCATCGGCACCTCCGACCTCGAGCCGAACGCCGTCACGTCGGGCAAGATCAAGAACGAGACCATCGTGTCGAACGACGTCGCGGACGGTTCTCTCCGGGCCAAGGACCTGCGGCCGGGGCTCCTCGACCCGTCCGCGGACCCGACAGCGCTGACCCGCTGGGCGCTGGTCGACGCGACCGGCGCGATCGTCGCCCAGTCGGGTGGCTTCGAAGTGATCGCGGCGTACCCGACGCTGCCCAACACCGCTCCCGAGGGGCAGCCCTCCAACGCGCTCCGTGCGAACGGCAACGTCTACATCGACGCGAACGAGCCGCTCGGCAACAACGGGATCGTGGCCACGGTGGCGCTCCAGAACCGGATCGACCAGAACGGCGATGGGATCACCGGCGGTCGTGCCCCGGGTGCGGACGCGAACCCGGAGTTCTCCGGTGAGATTGCCTTGAGCATGTGCGGCGTGACCGACCAGACGCCGACCAACTGCGCGCCCCCGGGCACCCAGAACGACAAGGCCTTCGTGGTCAGCCCGCGAATGAGCGACGGCTCGGTCACCTCGGGCGCCGGCACCGCCGCCGACCCGGGCACCCGCAAGCGCTTCTACGTGTTCATCACCGGCGACTCGTCCGACTACGTCCGTCCGACGAGCTGACCGGTCGCTGACCCGGTGACGCCCTGGCCTCCGCTGTGGGGTCAGGGCGTCGTCGGTGACGGCCCGGCGAGCATCCGTACGGCGAACGCACCGAGCACGGTGCCCATGGCGTACCGCTGGACACGGGCCCAGGAGGGCCGCCGCGCCAGGACCGATGCCAGACCGCCGGCCCCGATCACGATCAGGGCGTTGACCGTCAGCGCGATGGCGATCTGGATCGAGCCGAGCACCAGCGACTGGACCGCGACCGATCCTCGCGACGGGTCCACGAACTGCGGCAGCAGCGAGACGTAGAGGATCGCGATCTTCGGGTTCAGCAGGTTGGTCAGGAAGCCCATGCCGATCAGCCGGCGTGCCGGGTCGTGGGGGAGGGTGCGCACCGCGAACACCGGCGGGGCACCGGGACGGAGCACCGTCCAGGCCAGCCAGAGGAGATACCCGGCACCGACGATCTTGAGCACCGTGTAGGCGAGCGGCACGGTGGCGAAGACGGCGGCGATGCCGGCGGCCGCGGCCACCAGGTAGACGAGGAAGCCGAGGCCGGTCCCGATCAACGAGATCAGCCCCGCCGTTCGGCCCTGGGTCACCGACCGCGAGACCAGGTAGAGCATGTTCGGGCCGGGCGTCAGCACCAGGCCGAGCCCGACCATGGCGATCCCGGCCGCGGCAGCCGGACTCACGACGTCCATGCGACGACGCTAGGGAGCCGGTGCCACCCGAGCAATGGCAGAAACGTCACCTGTCGGCGAATTTCTGCCATCTTCGGTCAGGGGCGGGCCGGCTCGATCCGCCCGGACACCTCACCCAGCGTGATCCGCCCGCCGGCGGTGCCGGGCGCCGAGTAGCGCAGCACCACCTCGTCGCCGTCCTCGAGGAACGTGCGGCCCCCCGGCAGCGGTTCGGCGCCGCCCCAGCTCAGCTCGAGGAACGACCCGCGCTGGTCGCGGTCCGGCACCGCTGACGGTGCCGGAGGCGAACAGGTCGCCGGTCCGCAGCGACGCGCCGTTCACGGTCATGTGGGCGAGCATCTGCGCCGGTCCCCAGTACATCGACGCGTACGTCGGTCGGCTGACCACCTCGCCGTTGAGCACCACCTCGAGGTCGATGGCCAGCCCCCGCGCCCGGTCGGGCGCGAGGTAGTCCAGCGGCCGGGGGTCCTGGCCGGGGAGCTCGGTCCACGCGGCGTCGAGCGCGGCCAGGGGTGTCACCCAGGCCGACACCGAGGTCGCGAAAGACTTGCCGAGGAACGGTCCGAGCGGGACGTACTCCCACGCCTGGATGTCGCGCGCCGACCAGTCGTTCACCCCGACCACGCCGAAGACGTGGTCGGCGAACGCGTCGTGCGGCACCGGCTCCCCGAGCCGCGACCCGACGCCCACGACGAAGCCGAGCTCGGCCTCGATGTCGAGCCGGCGGCTCGGGCCGAACGTCGGCGCCGCCTGGTCCGGTGCCTTGAGCTGACCGCTCGGCCGGACCACGGGTGTGCCGCTGGGCACCACGGTCCCGGCGCGCCCGTGGTAGCCGACGGGCAGGTGCCGCCAGTTCGGCAGCAGCGGCTCCTGGTCGGGCCGGAAGAGCCGGCCGACGTTGGAGGCGTGCTCCAGAGAGGCGTAGAAGTCGACGTAGTCGCCGACGTCGAACGGCTGGTGCAGCACGACCTCGTCGACGGAGTACGCCGGCGACGTACCGTCCTCCGCCAGCGCCACCACCGCGTCCCGCGTCTCGGCCCACACCTGCGGGCCGAGCGCCATGAACGCGTTGAGCGAGGGCTGGTCGAACTCCGGCCGACCGGTCGCCGCGGCCAGGTCGAGCACGCGCTCCTCGAACCGCACGCCGACCCGGAGCCGGTCGCCGGCGACCGAGAAGACGCCGTACGGCAGGTGGTCGAGGCCGAATCCGCTCACAGGTGCGACCAGCCCAGGTCGCGCAGGTCGGCGAGCGGCTCGTCGATCGAGCAGGACCCGAAGGAGGCGAACCACCGGCGGCCACCGGGCGGTCGGCAGCGGCGAGCATCGGTGCCGTCGCGCTCCTCCAGCGTGGCCACCACCTCGTCGATGCCGGCGCCCTCGAACGCGCGCGCGGTGGCCACCATGACGTTGAGGAAGCCGTGCTGCTCGAAGCCCTCGTCGCTGGTGTGCCGGACCGCCCGGTGCAGCCCGGCCGTGCACTTGAACGGCGTCTCGCGGTCCAGCGCCGCGTCGATCCAGCTCGCCAGCGCGTGGGCGGCGGGGAACGCGTCGGCCTCCAGGCCGCCGGTGCGGAACTTCAGCCGGAGCTCGGCCGCCGCGACCTCGTCGGCCGCTGCCAGCCACGAGGCGGTGGAGCCGACGTGCGGGAGCTCGACGTACACCGGCACGTCGTCGGCCAGCGAGCCCTCCACCCGTGCCGCGTCGACCGCGGTGGCCACCCGCCGGGCGTTGCCGGCGAGGTCGTCGAGGTCGCGCAGCGCGATCTCGAGGCCCGCGAGCTCGAGCCCGAGCTTGGCGCACAGGCCTGCGGGCCGGCGACCTGGCCGGCGCCGCCGGTGACCACGACCGAGAGTCGGGCGGGGCTGCCGCGCAGCAGCGGTACGTCGGTGTCGCGGACCACGAACGTCCCGACCAGGTCGGCCCACGGCTCCGATCGCCGGGCCACGTGGTCGGCGCTCGCCGTGTGTAGGTCGGCGTTGCCCGGGGGAAAGATCGCGGCGTCGTCGATCAGGCCGACGAGCTCGGGTTCCAGTACGTCAGGCACCCGGCTACTCTAGCGATGACGCAGATACCGAACACCACCGTCCGACTATCGGTGTCTCGAAGCGACAACCGGAAGGCGTAGATGGCGCACTACCGACGGGTGGGCGAGGTCCCGCCGAAGCGACACACCCAGCACCGAGCCCCCGACGGCTCTCTCTACTACGAGGAGCTGATGGGCGAGGAGGGGTTCTCCTCGGACTCCTCCCTTCTCTACCACCGCGGCGTCCCGTCGGCGATCGTCGCGTCGGAGGTCTGGGAGCTGCCCGACCAGACCCGGACGCCCAACCATCCGCTGATGCCGCGGCACCTCAAGCTCCACGACCTGCGGACCGACCCGGACCCGGTGACCGGCCGCCGGCTGGTGCTCGGCAACAACGACGTCCGGATCGCCTACGTCGTCACCGGCACCGACGCCTCTCCGCTCTACCGCAACGCGATCGGCGACGAGTGCGTCTACGTCGAGTCCGGCAGCGGCGAGGTCGAGACGGTGTTCGGGGTGCTGAGCTACCGCGCCGGCGACTACGTGATCGTGCCCCGCGCCACCACGCACCGGTGGCTGCCCGCCGAGCCGTCGCAGCTCTACGCGATCGAGGCCAACAGCCACATCGCGCCGCCGAAGCGCTACCTGTCCCGCTTCGGGCAGCTGCTCGAGCACGCGCCGTACTGCGAGCGCGACCTCTACGGCCCGACCGGCGTCCACCTCGTCGACGGCGACCGACGTCGAGGTGCTGGTCAAGCACCGCGCGGGCGGCCAGGTCATCGGCTCGCGGATCACCTACGCCACCCACCCGTTCGACGTGGTCGGCTGGGACGGCTGCCTCTACCCCTACACGTTCAACGTCGACGACTACATGCCGATCACCGGCAAGATCCACCAGCCGCCGCCGGTGCACCAGGTCTTCGAGGGCCACAACTTCGTGGTCTGCAACTTCCTGCCCCGCAAGGTCGACTACCACGAGCTGTCGATCCCGGTGCCCTACTACCACTCCAACGTCGACTCCGACGAGGTGATGTTCTACGTCGGCGGCGACTACGAGGCGCGCAAGGGCTCCGGCATCGGCCTCGGCTCGATCTCGCTGCACCCCGGCGGCCACCCGCACGGACCCCAGCCCAGCGCGATCGAGGCGTCGCTCGGCGTGGAGTACTTCGAGGAGTCGGCGGTCATGGTCGACACCTTCGCCCCGCTCGACCTCGGCGAGGGCGGCCTGGCGGTCGAGGACCCGGCGTACGCCTGGACCTGGGCGGGCCGCGGGCCCGACGACGGCAACGGCGGACCGGCGGTCTTCTCCAACTCCTGAGCTCGGGTCAACGTCGCAGCGTGGCGACGAGCCAGACCGTGGTGGCCACGAAAACGCCGGCCCACAGCATGCGACTGTCGGACCAGTGGCCGGCCACGGGGTAAGGGAAGATCGGGAGCCGGTTCTCGAACGGCCGCGCCAACGCCAGGAACATGGCACCGCCGACCACGGCGCTGCCGACGACGGTGGCCGGGCCGGCCGCGCCGCGGCGGCGCAGGTGTGCGGTGGTCGCGACGACGGCGACCGTCGCCGCGAGTCCCTGCCAGGCGATCGCCGTGGCGTGGCCGAAGTAGGCGTCCCGGGTGAGCGCCACGACCAGGAACCACCAGCCCAGCAGGAGGGCCACACCCAGGCTGCGGGCGGCGGTCCTCCAGGCCAACCCGCGCGGCAGGGTGTCGACCACGGCGGCGGCCGGCTCGTCGTATGCGAACGCGGCGATCCCGGCCAGCAGCCCGACGGCCAGCCCCTGGAGCGGCCACACGGCGTACGGCCACTCCTGGACTGTGCGGAGCAACCCGTAGAGCAGCACTGCGGCCGCGGCCAGCAGCGGCCAGGGCAGCGCCCTGGCCGCGTGCCTGACCATCGGGCTACTCCTCGGCGGCCGGGCTGGGCAGCGGGTTCGTCTGCTCCTCCGGACCGGTGACCATCGAGATCGTGGCGAGCACGACGGCTACCACGGCGAGCGCACCGGCCAGCCTGGCCAGGCCGGCGCGGGGCGCCTCGCGGTCGTGCAGGGCCGCCACCACCACGCCGAGCGCGCACAGCACCAGCAGGTAGACGCAGTACCACTGCGGGGAGCCGGACAGGATCAACCACCGCTCGGGGTCGCCGTCGATGCCGTAGGGGCCGCCGAAGTAGGTCCACGGCCAGAAGACGCGGAAGGTGCGGACCGGCTCGACGATGCCCTGGAAGAAGATGGTGAGGAGGATCAGTCCGACGGAGGTGAGGATCGCGGCGCCGCGGAACGGCAGCCAACGCCCGACGACCAGCCCGAGGATCGGGCCCCCGAGCGTGGGCAGGACGCCGAGCGCGAACAGCATCGCGTAGACCCAGCCGTCGCCGACGTCACCGAACGGCATCGTGTAGTCCAGCGGCGGCTGTCGCGTGGTAGTCCCAGACCGCCCAGGCGAAGAAGATCAGCCCGACCGTGAACGGCACGACGGCCGCGCTGGCCAGTGCGTAGGTGCGCTCACGCTCGCTGAGCACGACGGTGCCGGCCGCGGCCTGCGCCTCGTCGGAGCGGCGGACCCGGCCGGCCATCACCATGAGGCCGAAGATGCCGAGGCAGGTGGCCGGGACGATCACGTAGTAGAGCGACGACGACGCCTCGTCATCTCCGAAGACCACCGTGACGGCGATGAGGGCGACGCCGACGAGGAACAGTGGGTGCTTGAGGTAGGCCACGATCTCGTGACGGGCCAGCGTGGCGAGCGCGGAGCGCTCCCCGGCGTACGTCGCCGGGACGGACTGACTCATGGGACGGCTCCTTCATGGGGTCGGGTGGTTGCGCGCATGAGGAGATACGCGTCCTCCACCGCCGGCTCGACGAGCTGGGCGTCGGGCCGAGGAGTTCCTCCGATCGAGCGCACCGCGCCCGATCCGGTCCGCCAGGAGCTGAGGGCTCCCTCGTTCGCCTCGTCGCCGACCCACACCTGACCGGCGGCGGTGGCGACGAGCTCGGGGACGGTGCCGTCGAAGCAGACGGCGCCGCCGTCGAGGACGATGACGCGGTCGCAGAGCGCCGCGACGTCCTCGGTCTGGTGGGTGGCGAGCAGTACGCCGCTGGTGCGGGCCTGCTCCGACAGCAGCCCGCGCAGCGACGCGCGCTGCTCGGGGTCGAGCCCGGTCGTCGGCTCGTCGAGGACGACGAGCCTCGGGTCGCCCATCAGTGCCTGGGCGATGGACAGCGTCGGCGCTGGCCACCCGACAGTGCGGAGACGCGCTTGCCGCCGAGGCTGCCGAGCTCCACGAGGTCGAGGACCCGCAGCACCTCCTGGTGCCGCGCCCGGGTGTCGGTCCACTCCTTGAGGACGGCCAGGTAGTCGAGGAAGTCGAAGGCCGTGCTTCGGCGGGGCAACCCCACCTCTTGGGGCAGGTAGCCGAGTCGGCGCCGCGCCGTCGGTCCGGTCGGCGACCGAACCGGTCACGAGGTGGCCGGCCACGGAGATGGTGCCGGTGCTGGGTGGCTGGGCCGTGGCCAGGAGCCTCAGCAGGGTGGACTTGCCCGCCCCGTTGGGACCCAGCAACCCGGTCACGCCGGTGCGCAGGTCGAGGTCGGTCGGGCGGAGGGCGAGGGTGCCGCCGTACTTCTTGGACACCCCTCGGAGGCTCGCGACGATGGTCATGCCCGGGTCCTCTCGGGTCGGAGGAGTCCCCAGCGGCGAGCCAGCACCAGGGCGCTGGCGACCGCGACCAGGAGAGAGAGGGACTGGCCGAGGGGCGCGGTCACCTGGTCGATCTGGTCACCGGCCCGGAGCGCGGCGACGCCGAGCACCCAGACCGCGGCCACGGCCGCGACCGAGACCGCCGCGGACAGCCTGGTGAGCAGCACGAGCAGGACGCAGGCGATGGCCAGCGCCGGCAGCAGCCAGGCCACGACCGAGATGTCGATCTCCGGGACCAGCCCCATCAACAGCACCAGAGGCAGCGCGCCGAGGACCGCGACGAGCGTGCGGAGCAGGGCCACGCGCAGCTTGCTGTACGGCGTCGCGTCGGCCAGCTCACGGATCGGGTCGGTCGAGTCGTAGGCGCCCGCGACCAGGAGCGCCGGCAAGAGCGGCGCGATCGCCAGCCACGCCAGCTGCTGCCGGTCCTGCGACAGCTGGGCCGCCACCAGCGCGAAGCCGAGGGAGGCAGCCACGGCGACGGCCAGCGCGACGACGAGGTTGGCCGAAGCACGCAGGACGACGACGTCGACCTCGGGGACGCGCAGCCACCGGAGCAGCGTGGTGAGCCGGCCGGGCTCCGGGGTGCGGACCTCGACCAGCACCCGGTCCCACACCGGGTCGAGCGTGGGCCGGGTGACCAGCTGTCGTGGCGTCGGCCCGACAGTCGGCGCATCGCTCGACGTGCGCCTCGACAGCGGCCTGGCCGACGTCGTCGAGGGACCCGTCGGCGTAGCGGGCCAGCAGTTCCGGTCCGGCGTGCCACGGCGCCGTCGTCATGAGGACCTCCCTGGGTCGGCCAGCAGATGGCCACGGATCTGGGACTTCGCCGCTCGCATCCGGCTCTTGACCGTGCCCTGCGGGAAGGCCCAGCAGCCGGGCGGCCTCGCGCGTCGTCAGCCCGTCGATGACGGTCGCCTGGACAACGGTGCGCAGCTCGGGGGAGAGGGAACGCAGCGCGGTGCCGACGTCGCCGTACTCGACCGCGAGGAGCAGCTGGTCCTCGGCGCTCTGGACGGCGGGGGACGCGGCGGACACGACCGTCGGCCGCGACCGGTGTCCGGCGAGCGTCGGGCGCGCAGCCGGGAGACCAGGCGCCGGATCGCGATGCCCCAGAGCCATCCGCCGACATCGCCGTCGCCGCGGTACTTCGCCGCCGACTTCCAGGCGGCGACGAACGTGTCCTGGAGAGCGTCGGCCACCAGGTCTGGATCGGAGGAACGGCGTTGCAGGCGCAGCCTGAGCCAGGCCGCGTGCCTGTCGAACAGCGCCCGCAACGCCGCCTCGTCACCAGCGGCGACCTGCTGCAGCAGGTCCTCGTCGGTGACGTCGTATCTCCTCACACTTTCACTGTCGCAGCGGGAGGTCGGGGCGGATCATGCCGAAGTGTTTCTTTACCCAAGGCTGGGTGCCGGCCCTACTTGACTCCCGCGTGAGGATGGACGCATGGGTCGCCGGAAGCGCACAGCGGAGATCGACGAGGCCGGGCTGCAGGTCGACGGCCAGGCACATGCCGCCGCGAGAGAGGAGGCGGTCATGACCGGTGGCGAACAGGGAGAGAGCACCAAGCGCAAGGTCGAGCCGGAGCAGCCCGGATGACGAACCCCGAGCGCGACCCTCAGGAGGTCGTCTGCGAACCCGCCCCGGCGTCGTCGGTGGAGATCATGAGCCCGCGAGAGGTGCCGCTCGGCGGCCTGCGGGCGATGACCGTACGCCGTACCCTTCCGCAGCGGCAGCGCTCGCTGATCGGCGCCTGGTGCTTCGTCGACCACTACGGCCCGGACCCGGTCGACGACACCGGCGGCATGAACGTCGCCCCGCACCCGCACACCGGGCTGCAGACCGTGAGCTGGCTGTTCGAGGGTGAGATCGAGCACCGCGACAGCGCCGGCAACCACGCGATGGTGCGGCCGGGCCAGGTCAACCTGATGACCGCCGGGCGCGGGATCAGCCACTCCGAGATCTCCACGCCGGGCACCCGCACGCTGCACGGCGCGCAGCTGTGGGTGGCGCTGCCCGACGCCGACCGGCACGCCGACCCGGGCTTCGCGCACCACGAGCCGCCGAGACTCACCGGCGACGGCTGGTCGGCGCGGGTGTTCCTGGGTTCGCTGCTCGGGGAAACCTCGCCGGTGTCGACGTACACACCGCTGCTGGGCGCCGAGATCCTGCTCGACCCCGACACCCGGCTCTCCCTCGACGTCGACCCGGCGTTCGAGCACGGTGTGCTCGTCGACTCCGGGTTGGTCAGCGTCGGCGACACCGAGGCCAAACCCTCCGACCTCGCCTACGTGCCGACCGGCGGCGAGCGTCTCGAGCTCAGGTCGTACGACGAGCCGACGCGGCTGCTGCTGCTCGGCGGGCCGCCGTTCGGCGAGCCGATCGTGATGTGGTGGAACTTCGTCGGGCGCAGCCATGACGAGATCGTCGGGTTCCGCGAGGAATGGCAGGATCAGATCACCGCCGAGGGCGCAGTGGTCGGGGACTCGCAGGAGGTGACCGACGGCCGCTTCGGCGTCGTCGTCGGCGACCACCTGCCACCGATCCCGGCTCCCGGCCTGCCGAACGCCCGACTGAAGGAGCGCCGCTGATGCCCGATCACGACTTCTCGGGCCTGAAGGGCACCTTCGTCAACTGCACGCTCAAGAAGAGCCCTGAGCCCAGCCACACCCAGGGGCTCGTCGACGTCAGCGCGGCGATCATGCGCAAGCACGGGGTGGACGTGACCGAGCTGCGGCTCGTCGATCATCCGGTCGCCACCGGTGTCTACCCGGACATGCGCGAGCACGGCTGGGCGGAGGACGCCTGGCCCGACATCTACCCCGGCATCCTGGCCAGCGACATCCTCGTGGTCGCCGGCCCGATCTGGCTGGGCGACAACTCCAGCATCACCAAGCAGCTGATCGAGCGGCTCTACTCGCTGTCCGGCCAGCTCAACGACAAGGGCCAGTACCTCTTCTACGGCCGGGCCGCCGGCTGCATCATCACCGGCAACGAGGACGGCATCAAGCACTGCGCCCAGAACGTGCTCTACAGCCTCCAGCACATCGGCTACACGATCCCGCCGAACGCCGACGCGGGCTGGATCGGCGAGGCCGGCCCCGGTCCGTCGTACCTCGACCCCGGCAGCGGCGGACCCGAGAACGACTTCACCAACCGCAACACCACGTTCATGACCTGGAACCTCATGCACCTGGCGCAGATGCTCAAGGACGCCGGGGGCGTGCCCGGCTACGGCAACGTCCGGTCCGAGTGGGACGCCGGCGCCCGGTTCGACTTCGAGAACCCCGAGTACCGGCAGCTGAGCAGTCGGCCCCGGCCTGTCGGTGCCGTCCGGCAGGATGCCGGGCATGGGTCCGGTCATCGGTGACGACGGCGTCGCGCGCTGCCCGTGGGCGGGTGCCGCGCCCAGCGTGATGCGCGCCTACCACGACGACGAGTGGGGCCGCCGGGTCCGGGGCGAGGCGGCGTACCTCGAGCGGCTGACCCTCGAGGCGTTCCAGTCCGGGCTGTCGTGGTCGACGATCCTCAACAAGCGCGAGGCGTTCCGTGAGGTCTTCGCGGGCTTCGACGCCGACGCCGTCGCGGGCTACGACGAGGGCGACATCGCCCGGCTGATGGACGAGCCGCGGATCGTGCGCAACCGGCGCAAGATCGAGGCGGCGGTGACGAACGCCGGGGCCACCGTCGCGCTGCGCGACCAGGGCGGGCTCGTGCAGCTCATCGACTCCTTCGCACCCGTGCCACCGCCGGCGCCGGCGACGACGGAGGAGATGACCACGACCTCGCCAGAGTCGGTGGCCCTCTCGAAGGCGCTGAAGAAGGCGGGCTTCGCGTTCGTCGGCCCGACCACGATGTTCGCGCTGATGGAGGCGATCGGCATCTTCGACCCGCATTTGGTCGGCTGCCACCGACGTGGTGACGCCCCGGTAACTTGACTGTCATGACCCGTGTGCATGCCTTCGGTGATGACGCTCTCGGCGACCTCGACGCGGTCGCACTGGTGGAGGCGCTGCACAGCGGCGCCGTCTCTGTCAGCGAGGTGGTCGAGGCCGCGATCGCCCGGGTCGAGCGGGTCGACCCCGACCTCAACGCGGTCGCGTTCAGCGCCTTCGACCGCGCCCGAAGTGAGGCCCGCGGCCCGCGCGGTGGCTACTTCGCCGGCGTACCCACAATGGTCAAGGACAACGTCGACGTCGCGGGCATGCCCACCTGCGAGGGCACCGACACCTGGATGGGCTACCCCGCCCGCCAGGACGGTGACTTCGCCCGGATGTACCTCGCCACCGGCCTGATCCCGCTCGGCAAGAGCCAGCTGTCGGAGTACGGCTTCAGCGCCTCGGCCGAGCACCCGCGGCTCGGACCGGTCCGGAACCCGTGGTCGCTCGACCACACCGCGGGCGCGAGCTCGTCGGGGTCGGCAGCGCTGGTGGCCGCGGGCGCCGTACCGATCGCTCATGCCAACGACGGCGGTGGCTCGATCCGGATCCCTGCTTCGGTCAACGGGCTGGTCGGCCTGAAGCCGACGCGGGGCCGGCTGGCCCAGGACAAAGAGATGCGCGACATGCCGGTGCAGATCGTCTCCGACGGGGTCGTCACCCGCAGCGTGCGGGACACCGCGGCCTTCCTCCGCGAGGCCGAGAAGGTCTACCGCTGGCTGAAGCTGCCCCCGATCGGCGACATCACCCGGCCCGGCCGCAAGCGGCTCCAGGTCGCCCTCAACACCACCGGGCTGGGCAGGGGCGCGGACGCCGAGGTCACCGAGCTCACCCTCAAGACCGCACGTCATCTGGAGGAGCTGGGCCACACGGTCACCGAGGTCGACGCCCCGGTGCCGGACTCGTTCCCCGAGGACTTCCTGCTCTACTGGTCGACCCTGGCCATGTTCCTGATGGTCAACGGTCGCCGGCTCCACGGCCGCACCTTCGACCGGACCCGGCACGACAACCTCACGCTCGGCCTGGCCCTGAACGCGCGCCGCAACCTGCGCCGCATCCCTGGCGCGATCCGGCGGCTGCGGACCGGCCCGCGCCGGTCGGCCGAGTTCTTCAAGCAGTACGACGTCTCGCTGACCCCGACGCTGGCGCACGAGACCCCACGCATCGGCCACCTCGACCCCACCCAGGACTACGACACGGTCATCGACCGCCTGCTCGACTGGGTCGCGTTCACCCCGCTGCAGAACGTCACCGGCGACCCGGCGATCTCGCTGCCGATGGCCACGACCTCGGGCGGGCTGCCCATGGGCATGATGTTCGCGGCCGGTGCCGGTCGGGAGGCGATGCTGCTGGAGCTCGGCTACGAGCTCGAGGAGTCGATGCCGTTCGCGTCCATCACCGGGTCGGCTCCCTCAGCGGGATGAGCACTCCCCGCTACACCCACGGGCACGCCGAGTCGGTGCTGCGCTCGCACCGCTGGCGGACCGCCGAGAACTCCTGCGGCTACCTGCTTCCGCACCTGGCGCCCGGCCAGCGGCTGCTCGACGTCGGCGCCGGACCCGGCACGATCACCGCCGACCTCGCCGAGCGGGTGGCCCCGGGTCGGGTCACCGCCCTGGAGGCGAACGAGGATGCCCTGGCGCTCAGCCGTGCCGAGCTGGGCGGCCGCGGCATCGACGCCGACTTCGTGGTCGGCGACGTCCATGCGCTCGACCTGCCCGACGACTCCTTCGACGTCGTGCACGCCCATCAGGTGCTCCAACACGTCGCCGACCCGGTGCAGGCGCTGCGCGAGATGCGCCGCGTCTGCCGGCCGGGCGGGCTGGTGGCCGTGCGCGACAGCGACTACGCGGCGTTCGCGTGGTACCCCCAGCCGCCCGAGCTGGACCGCTGGATGGAGCTCTACCAGGCGGCGGCCCGCGCCAACGGCGGCGAGCCCGACGCCGGCCGACGGCTGCTGTCCTGGGGCCGGGCCGCCGGGTTCACCGACCTCACTCCGTCGGCCGGCACCTGGTGCTTCGCCGACCCCGACGACCGCGCCTACTGGGGCGGCATGTGGGCCGACCGGATCCTCACCTCGGCCCTGGCCACCCAGCTGGTCGACGACGGCCTGTCCACGCCCGACGAGCTGCACCGCATCTCCGAGGCCTGGACCGCCTGGGCCGACGACCCCGACGCCTGGATCGCCCTCCTCCACGGCGAGCTGCTCGCCCGGGCCTGAGCTCAGCGAGGGGTGACGAGGAGGGCCTGGGCGGAGCGCGCGGTCAGGCCACGCTCGTCGTAGACGTCGGACGTCGCCAGGCCGACCGCGCCGCCGCCGAACGACGTCACCGCGTCGAGGCAGACCCACTCACCCTCGCGGCGGGCGCAGCACGTGCACGGTCAGCTCGGTGTTGAGGAATCCCCACTCGCGTACGTCGAGCGCCGCGCTCGCCCCCGACGCCGAGTCGACGCACGCCAGCAGGCGCTGCACCGGCGAGAGCGGCTCGCCCTCCACCAGGCCCGGTGGCCGCATCCACACCACGCCCGGCCCGGCCTCGTCGACGCCGCCCTTGATCCACCGCCACTCGATCGCGTCGAGGTAGCCGCCGTGCCAGTCCGGGGGGCGCGGCCGCTCGGAGCCGTCGGCCGGGGTGTGGGCCAGGGGCCGGTCCTCCTCGCTCGGCCCGTCGGTCGCCTGGGGGAACAGCCAGGCGCGGCCGACGGCGGCGACCCGGTCGCGCCCCACGTCGTACAGCTCGGACTCGGCGAGGGCGACCGAACGTCCCGGCCGGAGCACCCGGGCACGGACCGCGACCGGGCCGACCGGCACCGGCCCCCAGAGCTCCATCGTGAACCGGCCGATCACCCGGTCCGCGGCCGCGTCGAGCCGCTCGATGCCGCGGGCCAGAAGGGCCGCCGGTGGACCTCCGTGCTGCGCGTCAGGGGTCCACGGCCCGGCGGTCGTCGGCAGCGACTCGAAGCGCTCTAACCCCTCGTCGGAGACGCCCGTCGAACGGTAGAAGTAGGCGCCGCCAACCGATTTCTCGAACACCAGTCCCCCTGTGTATCGTTCTCCGACGTTGCCCCTTTAGCTCAGTCGGCAGAGCGTCTCCATGGTAAGGAGAAGGTCTACGGTTCGATTCCGTAAAGGGGCTCTGGGTCAGGGCCCATGGCGGGGTAGCTCAGGTGGTTAGAGCACACGGCTCATAATCGTGGTGTCGCGGGTTCGAGTCCCGCCCCCGCTACGCATCGAATACTCAACTGTTGAAGGACTTCCCGTGGCCAGCAAGAGCTCCGACGTTCGCCCCAAGATCACGCTCGCGTGCGTGGACTGCAAGGAGCGCAACTACATCACCAAGAAGAACCGTCGCAACGACCCCGACCGTCTCGCGCTGCAGAAGTTCTGCCCGCGCTGCCGCAAGCACACCGAGCACCGCGAGACCCGCTGATCTCTCCGTCGTACGACGGCCGGACCCGCCCCTCGTGGGCGGGTCACGTGTTTTTCCGGGGCCGCCGATCGAGCCGCTCCTGCAGCCCCTTCACCTCGGCCCGCAGCGCCTGAGTCTCGTCCTCCAGCCGTAGCACCTCCTGCACCCCGGCGAGGTTGAGGCCGGCCGCCAGCAGGGTGGTGATCCGGTTGACCGCATCCAGGTCGGCCTCGCTGTAGCGCCGGGTGCCGCCGTCGGTGCGGAAGGGCTCGATCAGCCCCTTCGACTCGTAAGCACGCAGCATCGGGGCGTTCACGCCGGTGAGCTCCGCCGCCACCGAGATGCCGTAGAGGGGCCGTTGCGGCCCCAGGTCGAGCTCCATGGCCACTGCCTCCTCACCTCGGCGTCTCCGGTCTTGACATGGTGCCACAGATTGAGTAAATCTGAAACGGCCAACACAGATAATCCACGGTCGACCGAGCCGATCGGCGACTGCGACTGGAAGGAGCCGAACCATGTTGATGCGCACCGACCCGTTCCGAGACCTCGACCGCCTCACCCAGGCCGTGTTCGGCACCTCGTCCCGGCCGGCGGTGATGCCGATGGACGCCTACCGCAGCGGTGAGTCGTTCGTGGTGCGGTTGGACCTGCCCGGCATCGACCCCGACTCCCTCGACCTCACCGTCGAGCGCAACGTCCTGACGGTGCACGCCGAGCGGAAGCGTCCCGACGAGGACGCCGAGCGGATCGCCGCGGAGTGCAGCTACGGCGTGTTCAGCCGACAGCTGTTCCTCGGCGACACCCTCGACGTCGATCAACTGGAAGCCGACTACACCGACGGCGTGCTGACGCTTCGGATCCCGGTCGCGGAGCAGGCCAAGCCCCGGCGGATCGAGATCAACCATGGCGCCGGCTCGGAGCCCCGCGAGCTGACCAGCCAGGTGCGCTGAGACCGGTCGAGGCTGCCACGCCGGGTGGTCGCCGCTCACGCAGCCGGCGAGCGCCCGGCGCGGCACTTATAGGCTGCCGTCATGCCGGTCGACCAGTCGCTCGTGGGGCGGGAGTTCCCACCCACCCAGCCGCATCACGGTGACCGAGGAGGGCCTCCGCGAGTTCGCCGAGGCCACCGGCGGTGAGTACGCCGGCCGGGCGCCCGCGACGTACCCCATCGTGCTGGCCTTCCAGGCGATGAACGACTTCCTGGAGGCCGAGCAGGTCGACCTCTTCCGGATCGTGCACGGCGAGCAGAAGTTCGCCTACGAGCGGCCGATCGTCCCCGGCGACGTGCTCACCGCGACCCTGACCGTGGCCGGGCTGCGGCAGATCGCGGGCAACGACATCATCACCACCGCCAGCGAGATCACCGACGACTCCGGTGCCCTCGTCTGCACCACGAACGCGACGCTCGTGCACCGGGGAGCGGCATGAGCCTCCCGACGCAGACGTTCACGATCACCCGCGCCGACCTGGTCCGGTACGCCGGGGCCAGCGGCGACCACAACCCGATCCACCAGGACGAGGAGGTGGCCCGCAGCGTCGGGCTGCCCGGGGTGATCGCCCACGGGATGTACACCATGGCGCTGGCCGCGCGGGCGGTCGACGGCTGGTTCCCCGGCGCGGAGGTGGTGAGCCTCGGCTGCAAGTTCACCAACCCGGTCGTGGTGCCGAGCGAGGGCGGCGTCGAGGTCGAGATCGCCGGCGAGGTGAAGGGATCCGGACGACGGGCTCACCACGGTGGCCCTCACCGTCACCTGCGACGGCCAGAAGGTGCTCGGCATGCCCAAGGCCGTGGTTCGTGGCTGAGCTGCTCCGCGACCACACGACCCTGCGTGTCGGTGGGCCGGCCCGGGCCTGGGTCGAGGCGACCACCGAGTCCGAGCTGATCGAGGCGGTGTCCGCGGCCGACCGGAGCGGTGACCCGGTCCTGGTGCTCGGTGGCGGCAGCAACCTCCTGGTCGCCGACGCCGGCTTCCCGGGGACGGTCGTCGAGATCCGCACCCGCGGCGTCACCGCCGACGTCGAGGACGACGCCTCGTGCGGCGGCGTGCTCGTGACGGTCGCCGCGGGGGAGGAGTGGGACGC
Source organism: uncultured Actinomycetota bacterium (assembly GCA_963813615.1). Lineage (GTDB taxonomy): Bacteria > Actinomycetota > Actinomycetes > Propionibacteriales > Nocardioidaceae > Nocardioides. Next base: position 108,695 of record CAWFAE010000003.1, on the reverse strand, counting down.
CGTCGTCGCCCAGGCGGTCGAGCGCGGCTGGGTCGGCATCGAGGCGCTGTCGGGCATCCCCGGGTGCGGTGGGCGCCACGCCGATCCAGAACGTCGGCGCCTACGGCCAGGACGTCGCGCAGACGATCGCCTCGGTCCGGGTCTGGGACCGCAAGCTCCGCGGCGTGCGCACGTTCGCGAACGCCGACTGCGGGTTCGGCTACCGGCACTCCCGCTTCAAGGCCGACCCCGGGCGGCACGTGGTGCTGGACGTGACCTTCCAGTTCCGGCAGGGGGACCTCGGCGCCCCCGTGGCCTACGCCGAGCTGGCCCGCACCCTCGGCGTCGGCATCGGCGAGCGGGTGCCGATGGCCGACGTACGCGAGGCGGTGCTGGGGCTCCGGCGCGGCAAGGGCATGGTCCTCGACGCCGACGACCACGACACCTGGAGCGCCGGGTCGTTCTTCACCAACCCGGTCGTCGACCCCGCGGCCGTCCCCGACGGCGCCCCGACCTGGCCCGCGGACGACGGGGTCAAGGTGAGCGCCGCCTGGCTGATCGAGCACGCCGGCTTCGGCAAGGGGTACGGCGTCGAGCTCACCGACGGCCGCGCCGGCCTCTCCACGAAGCACACCCTCGCGCTGACCAACCGAGGCGCTGCCTCGGCCGAGGACCTGTTGGCCGTGGCGCGCGAGGTCCGCGACGGCGTCGAGCGGGTCCACGGCATCCGGCTGGTCAACGAGCCGGTGCTGGTCGGCTGCGCGCTCTGACCCAGGCTCAGGAGCCGGCCGCGACGATCACCACCGACGGCGACGGCGAACACGAGGAGCACCAGCGCGAGCAGGCTGGTCGCCACGATCCCCATCACCATGCCGGCGGTGGCCTTCTCGCGGCCCCCGTAGCGCGGGTCCTGGTCGACCGCCTTGCGCGCCCGGGCGCCCGCCACCCAGGCGAACGGTCCCGCGAGGATCGGGAGCCCGCACAGGAATCCGCCGACCAGCGCCACCAGACCCAGCACGAACGCCGTCGACACCTGCGGGTGGTCGGGCAGCACCGGGGGGCCGTAGCCGTACGCCGGCGGCTGCGGCGGGCCGTACGGCGGCGAGCGGCGCCGCCGGTGCGTACGGCTGGTAGGCCGGCTGCTCGGCCGGCGGCGCGACGTACTCGGGCCCGGAGTCGCTGCGAGGCCGGACCGGAGGGTGAGGTGAACGGGTTCTCCTCGCGGTCGCCGTAGGGCCGGTGGGTGGGCGGCAGCTGCCCGGGGTCCTGGGGTCCCTGTTCGCTCACCGGTCCATGTTCTCAGGTGTCGCCAGCCAGGTGTCGATGGCGGCCAGGATCTCTTGCTTCGTGGCGTCGGGAGCGCGGGCGGCCCGCACCGACATCCGGGCCAGCTCGGCGAGCTGCTCGTCGGTGAGGTCGTGGGCGGCCCGCATCGTGGAGTACTGGCCGGCCAGCCGGGACCCGAACAGCAGCGGGTCGTCCGCGCCCAGCGCCACCGTCGCCCCGGCCGCCAGCAGCTCGGGCAGCGGGACCGAGGTGAGGTCGGAGTAGACCCCGAGCGCGACGTTCGAGACCGGGCACACCTCGAGGGCGACCCCGGCGTCGACCACCCGCGCCAGCAGCTCGGGGTCCTCCGCCGAGCGGATCGCCGTGGCCGAGCCGGTCGGCGTGCAGGTCGTCGAGGCAGGTCCGGATGTGCTCGGGGCCGCGGAGCTCGCCGCCGTGCGGGGCGAGCATCAGCCCGGCCCGCTCGGCGATCCGGAACGCCGGCGCGAACTCGGCCGTGCTGCCCCGGCGCTCGTCGTTGGAGAGGCCGAAGCCGACCACCCCGCGGCCGGCGTACTGCGACGCGAGCCGGGCCAGGGTGCGGGCGTCGAGCGGGTGCCGGGTCCGGTTGGCGGCGATGATCACCGCGATCCCGAGGCCGGTGCGCTCGCTCGCGTCGCGTGCGGCATCCAGCACCAGGTCGGTGAACGCGGTGATGCCGTCGAAGCGGGCGGCGTACCCGCTGGGGTCGACCTGGATCTCCAGCCACCGGCCGCCGTCGCGTACGTCGTCCTCGGCGGCCTCGAGCACCAGCCGGCGTACGTCGTCCTCCGTGCGCAGCACCGACCGCGCCACGTCGTACAGGCGCTGGAACCGGAACCAGCCCTTCTCGTCGGCCGCGCGACAGCTCGGGCGGCCAGTCCTCGACCAGGGAGTCGGGCAGGTGGATCCCGTCGCGGTCGGCCAGCTCGAGCAGCGTGGCGTGCCGCATCGATCCCGGTGAAGTGCAGGTGCAGGTGCGCCTTGGGCAGCGCCTCGAGGTCGCGCACTCAGCCGACGAACCGGGGAGCGGCGTCGATCTCGGGAACCATGAGCGCATCCTAGGGGTCGGTCCGGATGCCCCTTTTGGTGGCCCGCGTCCGATGCCCGTAGACTCCCTCACTGGTGGTTTCCACATGCTTCTCCCTGCCCTGAACGCGAATCTCGGGTGGGTCGGGGCGGAACCCCGGAGGGCACTAGCTCAACTGGCAGAGCATCGGTCTCCAAAACCGAAGGTTGGGGGTTCAAGTCCCTCGTGCCCTGCAGCAGCAGCCAACTGAGGAACGACGAGAGGTGAGTGGCGTGTCGGACAGCACGGTCCGCCGGGACAAGAAGGGCGGTGGCCCGGAGCGCGACGAAGCGCACCAGCCTGCCCACGTTCTACCGGCAGGTCGTCGCCGAGCTCCGGAAGGTCGTCTGGCCGACCCAGGAGCAGCTGGTCACCTACTTCTTCGTGGTCATGGTGTTCGTGATCGTGATGATCGGGATCGTCGTCGGCGCTCGACCTCGCATTCGGAAAGCTCGTCTTCGCGATCTTCACCGGCGGGTCGGACACATGACCCCGCGGACCGCGACGCCCACCGGGCTCGACGGTCCGGATGAGCCACGCAGACAAGCACTACAGCAAGGTGATGGAGCAGCACGTGTCGGAGCAGTACGACTCGACCGAGGTCGAGCAGGCGCAGCCCGAGGCCGAGGACGCAGACGACCCCCGAGGTCGACGTCCCGTCGGTCGACGAGGCCGTGGAGCAGGCGACCGAGGAGGCCGCCGAGGGCACCACGCCCACGGAGGTCGCGGAGGACGACGACCCGGTGGAGGTCGCGCCGATCGAGGAGCCGGTCGAGGAGGCCGTGGCTGCCGAGGAGCAGGCCGTCGACGAGGCGGTCGTCGAGGAGCCCGGCGCGCCCGAGGAGGCGGCCGAGGCCGACGAGGCGGTGGCCGAGGCCGAGGTCGAGGTCGCGGTCGCGGAGGAGACCAGCGAGGCGCCGGTCGACGAGGCCGAGGACCCGCTGGAGGCGTTCCGTCGCGAGCTGTGGGCCAAGCCGGGCGACTGGTTCGTGGTGCACACCTACTCCGGCATGGAGAACCGGGTGAAGTCCAACCTCGAGAACCGCATCATCTCCCTCAACATGGAGGACTACATCCACGAGATCGTGGTCCCCACCGAAGAGGTCGCCGAGATCAAGAACGGCCAGCGCAAGATGGTCAAGCGCACCGTTCTCCCCGGCTACGTGCTGGTCCGGATGGACCTCACCGACGAGTCCTGGGCCGCGGTGCGGCACACCCCGTCGGTCACCGGGCTTCGTCGGCCACAGCCACCAGCCCGTGCCGCTGAGCATGGACGAGGTCGAGAACATGCTGGCGCCGTGCGCGTGGTCGCGACCGCCGAGGCCGAGGCTGCCGCTGCCGGCACCGCCTCGCCGAGCGCCGGCACCGCCGCGAAGAAGCCGGTCGAGGTCGCCGACTTCGACGTGCAGGACTCGGTGATGGTGGTCGACGGCCCGTTCGCCACGCTGCACGCGACGATCACCGAGATCAACGCCGAGTCGCAGAGGGTCAAGGCCCTCGTCGAGATCTTCGGCCGGGAGACCCCGGTCGAGCTGAGCTTCAGCCAGATCCAGAAGGTCTGACCGGAGCTCGAGAAGACAGGTGGCAGGGGCCGACCGCACGTCGTACGGCCTCGTCATGACCACGAGAAAAGGAAGAAGAAGCAATGCCTCCCGAAGAAGAAGATCGCCGCGCTGGTCAAGGTGCAGCTGCAGGCTGCCGCGGCCACGCCGGCCCCGCCGGTCGGTACCGCCCTCGGTCCGCACGGCGTCAACATCATGGACTTCTGCAAGGCCTACAACGCGCAGACCGAGTCCATGCGAGGCAACGTCATCCCCGTGGAGATCACGATCTACGAGGACCGGTCGTTCGACTTCATCACCAAGACCCCGCCGGCCGCTGAGCTGATCAAGAAGGCCGCCGGCCTGCAGAAGGGCTCGGGCGTCCCGCACAAGGAGAAGGTCGGCAAGCTGACCAAGGACCAGGTGCGCGAGATCGCCGAGACCAAGATGCCCGACCTCAACGCCAACGACATCGACGCAGCGATGAAGATCGTCGAGGGCACCGCCCGCTCCATGGGCGTCACGACCGAGTAACCAGTGGCAGAGCCGCGCTGGCTCACCTTTGACCACGACTTCGAAAGAATTGAGAAGACCATGCAGCGCAGCAAGACCTACCGCGCGGCGGCGGAGAAGATCGACGAGAACGAGCTCTACTCCCCGCTGAACGCGATCAAGCTGGCCAAGACCGGCAGCAAGAAGAAGTTCGACGAGACCGTCGACGTGGTGATGCGCCTCGGCGTCGACCCGCGCAAGGCCGACCAGATGGTCCGCGGCACCGTCAACCTCCCGCACGGCACCGGCAAGACCGCCCGCGTCCTCGTGTTCGCGTCGGCGACAAGGCCGAGGCCGCCCGTGAGGCCGGCGCCGACGAGGTCGGTGGCGACGAGCTGATCGAGAAGGTCAACGGCGGCTACCTCGACTTCGACGCCGTCGTCGCCACCCCCGACATGATGGGCAAGGTCGGTCGCCTCGGTCGCGTCCTCGGCCCCCGCGGCCTGATGCCGAACCCGAAGACCGGCACCGTCACCCCCGACCCGGCGAAGGCCGTCTCGGACATCAAGGGCGGCAAGATCGAGTTCCGCGTCGACCGGCACGCCAACCTGCACTTCATCATCGGCAAGGCGTCGTTCTCCGAGGCCCAGCTGGCCGAGAACTACGCCTCCGCCCTCGAGGAGGTGCTGCGGCTCAAGCCGGCCAGCTCCAAGGGCCGCTACATCAAGAAGGTCACCCTCTCCACCACCATGGGCCCGGGTGTCCAGATCGACCCCAACCGCACCAAGAACGTCACGGCCGACGACGACGCCTGACCCGTCGCTCACCAGCTGGCCCGTCGCAGACCTTGCGACGGGTCGGCGTGGCTTCGGGCCGATCGGTCACAAACCGCGGATTCCCGGGTCCATTTCGTGCGGTTTGTGACCATGCGACCGACGCGCGCACGAACCGCGCGGGTCGACGGTGCACCGGAGGAACGGTGCTACGAGACAGCTTCTCCGCCGCCGCCAGCGCCACGCAGGTGGCCACGCCGGCCATCGCGGTCTCGACCTCGTCGAGCTCGGGGAAGGTGGGGGCGAGGCGGATGTTGCGGTCGCGGGGGTCGTGGCCGTGGGGGTACGACGCGCCGGCGGGCGTGAGGGCGATGCCGGCCTGCTTGGCCAGCTCGACGACCCGGGTCGCCGTGCCGTCGAGGACGTCGAGGTTGACGAAGTAGCCGCCGGTCGGGCGGGTCCACTCGGCGATGCCGAGCCCGTCGAGCTCGGCGGTCAGGGCGGCGTCGACGGCCGCGAACTTCGGCGCGATGATCTCGCGGTGCAGGCGCATGTGCTCGCGTACGCCGTCGGCGACCCGAAGAACTCCACGTGCCGCAGGTGGTTGACCTTGTCGGGGCCGATCGAGGCCATCGCCAGGTGCGGAGGAACCAGGTCTTGTTGGCGGTCGACGCCGCGAGCACCGAGACCCCGGCGCCGGCGAAGGTGATCTTCGAGGTCGACGCGAACATGATCGGCCGGTTGGGGTGGCCGGAGGCCTGGGCGAGGCTCAGCGCGTCGGCGCTCTTCGCCTCGTCCTCGGTCAGGTGGTGGAACGCGTAGGCGTTGTCCCAGAAGATCCGGAAGTCCGGGGCCGCGGTCGGCATCGCCATCAGCTCCGCCGCGACCTCCTCCGACACCACCGCGCCGGTCGGGTTCGCGTACGTCGGGACGATCCACATGCCCTTGACGCTCGGGTCGTCGCGCACCAGCTCGGCGACCGCGGCGACGTCGGGGCCGTCGTCGTGCATCGGCACGGTCACCATCTCGATGCCGAAGTCGGCCAGCATCGAGAAGTGCCGGTCGTAGCCCGGGACCGGGCAGACGAACTTGACGACCGGCTCGTCCTTCCACGGCCGCTCCGAGTCGGGCCCGCCCCACAGCATCAGGTAGGTGATCGTCTGGTGCATCAGGCTGAGGCTGGAGTTGCCGCCGGCAGATCACCTGGTCGACGTCGACCCACAGCAGCTCGGCGAAGATCTCGCGGAGCTCGGTGAGGCCTTCGAGGCCGCCGTAGTTGCGGACGTCGACGCCGGAGCCGTCCTTGGTGGTCGTCGGGAGACGCAGCAGTCGCTCGGACAGGTCGAGCTGGGCGCTCGACGGCTTGCCGCGGGTCAGGTCGAGCTTCAGGCCGCGCGCCTGCAGATCGGCGTACGCCGCCTGCTTGTCGGCGAGGAAACCCGCGAGCGCGTCGGGGGCCAGGTCGCTGAGCGGGGTCCGAGTGCTGGTCACGGGACGATCCTGTCACTGAGCGGGCCTTGGTTTCGAGACGGGTCGCTCAGTCCTCGCTGCGTTCGGACCAAGGGGCGTGAATTTCGGCGTCTGGCCATGGGCCGCCGTAGTCTTCCGTCCGTAACCAGAGACCGCCGGTGGTCGAGTGCCGCTCGACCGAAGGTTCCGCCGAGAGGCGGACGGCCTGCGCAGGGGACAGAGCATGACCCGGCACCACGCCGCGAAGTCAACGCCCTGAGCCTGCGCTCGGGGCGTTCGTGATTTCGGCGGGTCCGCACGGTGGTCGCTCCAAGTTCCATCTGGAAGGAGCCCCATGGCGCGGGCAGAGAAGCAGGCCGCCGTCGCGGAGATCGTTGAGTCGTTCAACGACGCCGCCGGTGCCGTGCTGACCGAGTACCGCGGTCTCACCGTCAAGGAGCTGCAGGATCTGCGGCGCTCCCTCGGTGAGAACGCCAACTACGCCGTGGTCAAGAACACGCTGGCCAAGCTCGCCGCCAAGGAGGCGGGCATCGACGGCTTCGACGACCTGCTGACCGGTCCGACCGCGATCGCCTTCATCAACGGCGACGTGGTCGAGGCGGCCAAGGGTCTGCGTGACTTCGCCAAGGCCAACCCCACCCTGGTCATCAAGGGTGGCATCCTCGACGGCCAGCCGCTCGACGCGAAGGAGATCGCCAAGCTGGCCGATCTCGAGTCGCGCGACGTGCTCCTGGGCAAGCTGGCGGGCGCGATGCTCGCCTCGCTGAGCCAGGCCGTCTACCTGCTCAACGCCCCCATCGCCCAGGCCGCCCGGCTCGCCGGTGCGCTGCAGGCGAAGGCCGAGCAGGACCCCACGATCCTCGCAGGTGGTGCGGGCGAGCCCGCCGCCGCCGAGGAGGCACCGGCCGAGGACTCCGCTGCGGAGCCCGAGGTCGAGGCCCCCGCTGACGAGGCCGCTGCGGAGGAGGCTCCCGTCGAGGAGCCTGCCGCCGCCGAGGCCTCCGACGAGGGCGAAACCACCGAGGCCTGAGACCGGGCCGACGTACAACCACCTGAAACCCGGCCTTGACCGTCCGGCAAGGCCACCGAATGGAAGGAAACGCCATCATGGCGAAGCTCAGCACCGACGAGCTGCTCGACGCGTTCAAGGAGATGACGCTGATCGAGCTGTCGGAGTTCGTGAAGCAGTTCGAGGAGACCTTCGGCGTCACCGCCGCCGCCCCGGTTGCGGTTGCCGCCGCGCCGGCCGCCGGTGGCGCCGCTGCCGGTGGTGGCGACGAGGCCGCTGCCCAGGACGAGTTCGACGTCGTCCTCGAGGCCGCTGGTGACAAGAAGATCAACGTCATCAAGGAGGTGCGCGCTCTCACCTCTCTCGGCCTGAAGGAGGCCAAGGACCTGGTGGAGTCCGCTCCGAAGCCGATCCTCGAGAAGGTCACCAAGGAGGCCGCCGACAAGGCCAAGGACGCCCTCGAGGGCGCCGGCGCCACCGTCACCGTCAAGTGATCTGAGGGCGCTTCGCGCCCCGATGCACGCCTACAGGAGGCAGTCACCCGGCCGGGTGGCTGCCTCCTGGCACGTCCGGACCGCGCCTGCGTCAAGGAGGGGTCTCATTCCCCGTCCCGATCGTGACGGCCGACACGCAAACCGCGTAACCTCCCGGCGGTGCTCGCGTTGTTACTCATCAGTGGGGGTCGCGTGTGCTCCGACACAGGTCCAAAACCGGGGATCTGGTCGACGTACCGAGTCCGAGGGAGAGAGTCTGCTAATGGGCGTAGAGATCAAGATCGAGAACCTCAGCAAGTCCTTCGGGAAACAGCTGATCTGGGGTGACGTGACCCTTACGGTTCCCGCTGGTGAGATCTGCGTGATGCTGGGCCCGTCCGGTACCGGCAAGTCCGTGCTCCTCAAGACCCTGATCGGCCTGCTCAAGCCCGACCAGGGCTCGGTGATCATCGAGGGCACCGACATCGCGAGCTGCTCGGAGAAGGAGCTCTACGAGATCCGCAAGCTCTTCGGCGTGCTGTTCCAGGACGGCGCCATGTTCGGCTCGATGAACCTCTACGACAACGTCGCCTTCCCGCTGCGCGAGCACACCAAGAAGTCCGAGTCGGAGATCCGTGACATCGTCATGGAGAAGATGGACCTGGTCGGTCTGCTCGGCGCCGAGGACAAGCTTCCCGGTGAGATCTCCGGCGGTATGCGCAAGCGGGCCGGCCTGGCGCGGGCCCTGGTGCTCGACCCCGAGATCGTGCTCTTCGACGAGCCCGACTCCGGACTCGACCCGGTTCGTACGGCGTTCCTCAACCAGCTGATCGTCGACCTGAACGCGCAGATCGACGCCACGTTCCTGATCGTGACCCACGACATCAACACCGCCCGCACGGTGCCCGACAACATCGGGCTGCTCTACCACCGGCACCTCGCCATGTTCGGACCGCGCGAGATGCTGCTGAGCTCCGAGGAGCCGGTGGTGCGCCAGTTCCTGAACGCCCAGCGGGTCGGCCCGATCGGGATGTCGGAGGAGAAGGACGCCGACGAGCTCGAGGCGGAGAAGGGCCAGGACCTGCCGCCGCTGCCGCCGATCCCGCTGCAGATCGAGCCGTCCAACGGCATCCCTCGGCGCAGCCAGCGCGAACCCGGCGCCTGGTGTCGCGAGAACGGGATCACGCCTCCTCCCGGTTCTTTCGAGGAGAACCAGATCATGGCCACCGGAGCCTGACGGACACATCTGGTGGCGAACTTCACGGCGACTCGGGTCCTGGCCCCGGTCGGGACCGCGGGCAAGCTGTTCGCGTTCGGTCTCGACGTCGGGCGCAGCCTGTTCAAGCGACCCTTCCAGCTGCGGGAGTTCCTGCAGCAGGCCTGGTTCATCGCGTCGGTAACGATCATCCCGACCGCGCTGGTCGCGATCCCCTTCGGCGCGGTCATCGCGCTGCAGGTCGGCGGGCTGATCAAGCAGTTCGGCGCGCAGTCGTTCACCGGCTCGGCGTCGGTGCTCGCCGTCGTCCGTGAGGCAGGACCGATCGCCACCGCACTGCTGATCGCCGGCGCGGGCGGCTCCGCGATCGCGGCCGACCTCGGCGCCCGCAAGATCCGCGAAGAGCTCGACGCGATGATGGTGCTCGGCATCGACCCGATCCAGCGGCTGGTCGTGCCTCGGGTGCTGGCCTGCATGCTCGTCGCCGTCTTCCTCAACGGCCTGGTGAGCGTCGTCGGCGTGGCCGGTGGCTATGTCTTCAACGTGGTGCTCCAAGACGGCACACCAGGGGCCTATCTAGCGAGCTTCACCGCGCTCGCACAGCTGCCGGATCTCTGGCAGGGCATGGCTCAAGGCCCTGGTCTTCGGGCTGATCGCGGGCATCGTCGCCGCCTACAAGGGCATGAACGCCGCCGGCGGCCCGAAGGGCGTCGGTGACGCCGTGAACGAGTCCGTCGTCATCACCTTCCTGCTGCTGTTCGTCGTCAACTTCGTCATGAGCGCGATCTATTTCCAAGTCGTGCCACCGAAGACGGGTTAGCGCGATGGCTGCCACCAACTCCGCCAAGGCGGTCTACGAGAAACCCCTCAGGAGCCTCGACAAGCTCGGCGAGGAGCTCTCCTTCTATGTCCGCGCCCTGGCCTGGACCCCGCGCACGATCCGCCGCTACAAGAAGGAGATCCTGCGGCTGCTCGCCGAGGTGACGCTCGGCTCCGGCGCCCTCGCCGTCATCGGCGGCACCGTCGGCGTCATCGTCGCGATGTGCTTCTTCACCGGCACCGAGGTCGGCCTGCAGGGGTACGCCGCCCTCAACCAGCTCGGCACCGAGAACTTCGCCGCGTTCGTGTCCGCCTACTTCAACACCCGCGAGATCGCGCCCCTCGTGGCCGGGATCGCCCTGGCGGCCACGGTCGGCTGCGGCTTCACCGCCCAGCTCGGCGCGATGCGGATCTCGGAGGAGGTCGACGCCCTCGAGGTGATGGCGGTCCCCTCGCTGCCGTTCCTGGTCACCACGCGCATCATCGCCGGCCTGATCGCGATCATCCCGCTGTACGTCGTCGGCCTGCTGTCGTCGTACTTCGCCAGCCGCCTCGTGGTCACCCAGTTCTTCGGCCAGAGCGCCGGCACCTACGACCACTACTTCACCCAGTACCTCCCACCGGGCGACGTGCTGTGGTCGTTCGGCAAGGTCCTGGTCTTCGCCGTCATGGTGATCCTGATCCACTGCTACCACGGCTACACCGCCTCCGGTGGTCCGGCCGGGGTGGGCGTGGCCGTTGGTCGCGCCGTCCGCACCAGCATCGTCGTCATCAACGTGGTCGACCTGTTCCTGTCGATGGCGATCTGGGGCACCACCACCACCGTGAGATTGGCGGGGTGACGGCGTGAAGATCGTGCACAACCACAAGCTGCTGGGCGTGGTGTTCCTGGCCCTGCTGGTCCTGGGCGTCTGGTTCACCTACGCCATCTTCAACAAGTCGTTCACCGACTACGAGAAGGTCCAGCTGCAGACCTCCAAGATCGGACTGCAGCTGCCGGCGCGCGCCGACGTGAAGATCCGCGGCGTCATCGTCGGCGAGGTGCTCGAGTTCGACTCCAACGCGGAGGGCGCCGAGCTCACCCTCGGCATCTACCCCAGCCAGATCGACACGATCCCCGAGAACGTCACCGGCTCGATCGTCCCGAAGACCCTGTTCGGCGAGAAGTACGTCTCGCTCGAGGTCCCCGAGGATCCGTCGCCGGAACACCTCAAGGCCGACGACGTGATCAGCCGGACCGTGATCAGCACCGAGGTCGAGCAGGTGCTCTCCGACCTCTACCCGTTGCTGCGCACCGTGCAGCCTGCCGACCTCAACATGACCCTCAACGCGCTCTCCACCGCTCTGGAGGGTCGCGGCGAGCAGCTCGGCGAGAACCTCGAGACCGTCGACAGCTACCTCAAGCGGCTGAACCCGCAGATCCCGGCCCTGGTCGAGGACCTGCGGCTCACCGCGCAGGTCTCGGGCACCTACGCCGACGTACTCCCCGAGGTCGCCCAGATCCTCGACGACTCGATCACGACCACCGGGACCCTGGAGGCCAAGGAGCAACAGCTCCACGACCTGTTCACCGACGTGTCGTCGTTCTCCGACACCGCGCGCACCTTCCTGGCCCAGAACGGCGACAACCTGGTCCGGCTCGGCGAGGTCAGCGCCGCCCAGCTACGCGTGCTCTCCCGCTACTCCACGGAGTTCCCGTGCCTCCTCAAGGGCATCGTGAAGGCGGGTGACCTGCAGGCCGAGGCGTTCCGCGGCTTCGTCCTGCACATCGTCCTGGAGACCCTGCCCCGCCAGCCGCGGGCCTACGGGGCCGATGACCAGCCGCGGTTCGACGACCAGCGCGGTCCCAACTGCCTGCACCTGCCCAACCCGCCCTGGAGCCAGTCCAACCCGGTGACCAAGCAGCCCGACTTCAACGACGGCATCGACGAGCCCACCGGCAAGGGGACCTCCCGCGTTGCCCCCCAGTACTCCCAGCAGTACGCCGGCCTCGCCTACAACGCCAGCCCGCAGGACGCGGCCTGGCTGCGGGAGTACCTCCGGTCCTCCGGCGCCGACGACTCCGATCTCGGCGTCCTCCTGTCCGGACCGTTCGTGGGGGAGGCGCAGCGCTGATGGCCCGCCTCGACAAGCGCACCATGAACGACCTGGTGAAGCTGGTGATCTTCATCGTGATCACGACGCTGGCCACCAGCGTCCTGGTGGCGACGATCGGCAACCTCTCCTTCTCCGGCAAGCAGGAGTACCAAGCCGAGTTCGTCGACGCGACCGGGGTGGTCAAGGGCGACGACGTCCGGATCGCGGGGGTCAAGGTCGGCAGCGTCGAGGAGATCAAGGTCGTCGACCGGACCCGCGCTCTGGTCACGTTCACGGTCGAGGAGGGCACCGAGCTCAACGAGTCGACGCACGCAGCGATCCGCTACCGCAACCTGGTCGGCCAGCGCTATCTCTCGCTGACCCAGGAGGTCGGCGACGCCGAGGCGCTCGACGAGGGCGACAAGATCCCGGTGGAGCGCACCTCGCCCGCTCTCGACCTGACCGTGCTCTTCAACGGCTTCAAGCCGCTCTTCCAGGCGCTGTCGCCCGAGGACGTCAACAAGCTCTCCTACGAGCTGGTGCAGGTCTTCCAGGGCGAGGGCGGCACGCTGGAGAGCCTGCTCGGGCACACCGCGTCGATCACCCAGACCCTGGCCGACCGCGACCAGGTGATCGGTGACCTGATCGACAACCTCGACTACGTGCTCGACCACGTCGCCGACCGCGACGACCAGCTGTCGAGCCTGATCACGAGCTTCCGAACCCTGGTCTCGGGCCTGAAGGACGACCGGGAGGCGATCCTGTCCTCGCTCGACGGCATCTCCGCGCTCTCCGTGCAGACCGCCGACCTGGTCAAGGGCATCCGGCCGTCGTTCGTGCAGGACGTCAAGCAGCTTCGCAGGTTCGCGGGCAACGTCGACAAGAACAAGGCCGAGCTCGACCGGGCTCTCCAGGTGCTGCCGATCAAGCTCCAGAAGGTCGGCCGGACCGCGATCTACGGTTCCTGGTTCAACTTCTACCTGTGCGAGTTCAAGGGCCACGTGACGCTGCCCGGCAACGTCGGCACGGTCAACATCCCGACGTACAGCACCGGCGCCGAGAGGTGTGATCTCGGATGAGCGTCCCCTTCCGCGAGCGCAACCCGGTCATCGTCGGGGCGATCAGCCTGGCCGTGATGGCGCTGCTGATCCTGGCCGCCTTCCGGGCCTCGGACCTGCCGCTGATCGGCGGCGGCGACACCTACTACGCCGAGTTCTCCGAGGCGGGTGGACTCCAGGTCAACGACGAGGTCCGGATCGCCGGAGTGCGGGTGGGCAAGGTCGAGTCGGTCGAGCTGGACGGCGACAAGGTCAAGGTCGGCTTCAAGGTCGAGACCGACTCGGAGTTCGGCGCGGAGACCCAGGCCGCGATCAGGGTCAAGACCCTGCTCGGCGCGATGTACCTCTCGCTCGCTGCCTGCCGGTGACGACCAGCTCGAGGAGGACAGCACGATCCCGGTCGAGCGCACCAGCTCGCCGTTCGACGTGGTCGACGCCTTCTCGGGCCTCGCCGAGACCTCGGCCGACATCGACACCGACCAGCTCGCCAAGTCGCTGACCACGCTGTCCGACCTCACCCGCAACACGCCGGAGGAGTTCCGCGGCGCGCTCGAGGGAGTGTCGAAGCTCTCGGAGACCATCGCCTCGCGCGACGACCAGATCAACTCCCTGCTCAACAACCTCGAGAGGGTCTCCACGGTCCTCGACGACCGCGACCAGGACATCGTCCAGCTGATGCGCGACTCCGACGTCCTGTTCCAGGCTCTCGTGTCGCGGCGCGACGCGATCCACGACCTGCTGGTCTCCACGTCCACGCTGTCGGAGGAGCTCACCACACTTGTCACCCAGAGCCGGGCCGACCTCAAGCCCGCTCTCGATCACCTCGAGAACGTCGTCGGAGTGCTCAACAAGAACGAGGACAACATCGACAACAGCATCCGGCTGATGGCGCCGTTCTACCGGGTGTTCGCGAACACGCTCGGCACCGGGCCGTGGTTCGACACGTTCATCATGAACCTGCCGCCGCTGCCCGGACCCGGTGGCGGCCTCGGTGACGTCAAGATCCCGGGGGTGGCAACTGATGACCCTGCGACGCGCCATCATCCCCGTCCTCATCACCGTGCTGCTCATCGTGGCAGCGCTGGTGATGTTCACCGGCGGCTCCGACCAGAAGACCGTCACGGCGTACTTCCCGCGCACCATCTCGATCTACGAGGGCAGCGACGTCCGGGTCCTCGGCGTGCCGGTCGGCACCATCGACACGGTGGAGCCCGAGGGCACCCGGGTCAAGGTCACGATGAGCTACGACTCGGAGGTGAAGATCCCGAGCCAGGCCGAGGCCGTGATCATCTCCCCGTCGATCGTCGGTGACCGCTACGTGCAGCTGACCCCGGCGTACACCTCCGGCGACGTGATGGCCGACGGCACCGATCCTGGAGGAGGAGCAGACCAGCGTCCCGCTCGAGCTCGACCAGATCTACTCCAGCATCGACCAGCTGACCGTCGCGCTCGGCCCGACCGGCGCCAACAAGGACGGCGCGCTGAGCGACCTCCTCGCGACGACGGCGAAGAACTTCGGCGGCGAGGGCGCGCGTTTCAACCAGACGATCAAGGACTTCAGCACGCTGAGCGAGACCCTCGACGACAACAAGGAGGAGCTGTTCGGCTCGGCCGCCGAGCTGGAGGCCTTCATCTCCACGCTCGCCGAGAACGACGGCACGGTGCGGGCCTTCAACAAGTCCCTGGGTGAGGTGTCCACGCTGCTCGAGGGCGAGCGTGACGAGCTGGCCGCCTCGCTGGGCAACCTCGGCGTCGCGCTCGAGCAGGTCGGGGGATTCGTCGAGGAGAACAAGGCGTCCCTGGGCCGCAACATCAAGGGCCTCAACCGGGTGGCCAAGGTGCTGGTGAAGCAGCGGGCCGCGCTCGACGAGGTGCTGCGCTACGGTCCGCTGGCGCTGAACAACCTGGCGCTGACCTACAACCCCGACGCCGGCACCCTGGACACCAACGCCAACATCGGCAACCTCGCTCACGAGCTGCAGACCAACCCCGGGCTGGTCCTGTGCGCCGTGTCCGACGCCGTCGACAAGAACGGCAAGCTCTGCGACCTCTTCAGCCAGCTCAAGGGCTCCAAGGGCAAGAACCGCGCCGCGCCCTTCGGTGCCGGCGCGGACACCTCCGCGGGTGCGTTCGACCCCACGCTCAACGGGCTGGTGGCGCCATGAGGCTCTCCCGCAAGCTCCGCGCGCCCTGCTCGCGATCCTGCTCGGCGCGGTCGTCCTCAGCGGCTGTGACTTCGACGTCTACAAGCTGCCGCTCCCCGGCGGCACCGACGTGGGCGACGACCCGATGACGGTCACGGTGCAGTTCACCGACGTCCTCGACCTGGTGCCCAAGACCTCGGTCAAGGTCAACGACGTCAACGTCGGCAGGGTGACCGACATCCAGCTCCAGGGCACCACCGCAGAGGTCACCATCGAGCTGCGCAACGACACCGAGCTGCCGGAGAACGCGATCGCGGAGATCCGGCAGACCAGCCTCCTCGGCGAGAAGTTCGTGTCGCTGAAGCCGCCGGTGGACGAGGCGCCGGAGGGCGAGCTCGGCGACGGCGACGAGATCCCGCTCGACCACACCGGGCGCAACCCGGAGGTCGAGGAGGTTCTCGGCGCGCTGAGCCTGGTGCTCAACGGTGGCGGTGTGGCCCAGCTGAAGACCATCGCCAGCGAGCTCAACCTGGCACTCGAGGGCCGGGAGGACGCCGCGAAGTCGGTGCTCACCCAGGTCGAGTCGCTGATGGGCCAGCTCGACGAGAACAAGGCCGACATCGTCGACGCGATCGAGTCCCTGAACCGGCTCGCGGTCACGGCGAAGGAGCAGCAGGGCAGCATCGACGCCGCGCTCGAGGAGCTGCCCAGCGCGCTCGACTCGGTCAACCGGCAGCGCGCCGACCTGGTGAAGATGCTGAAGTCGCTCAACGAGCTCGGCGACGTCGGGGTCCGGGTGATCGAGAAGTCGAAGGACGTCACGATCGAGACGTTCCGGCAGCTGGAGCCGGTGCTCACCCAGCTGGCCGACTCCGGTGACTCGTTCGTCGACGCGTTCCACGTGTTCCTGACCTACCCCTTCGTCGACGAGGTCGTCGGCCGTGACCCGCAGGTCGCGCGCAACCTGCACATGGGCGACTACACCAACCTGTCGATCGACCTCGACCTCAACCTGAACAAGATCCCGGGCGTCTGCTTCCCGCTCGACGCGCTCCCGCCGCTGGGCAAGCTGCCTCCGCTCGGGGCGCTCTGCCAGGACGTCCAGGACGCCGTCCAGGAGTGCATCGACGACGTCAACACCAACTTCGGCGTCCAGCAGTGCATCGCCGGGCTGCTCAAGAACGTGCTCAAGCTCGGCGACCAGGCGATCTGCTCGCTGATCAAGGCGGCGTGCCGCAACGGCCACCTGCTCGGCGGGCTCGACGACCTCGTCGACGACCTCCTGGGCGGACTCACCGGCGGCTTGCTGAACAACGGCGGCGGTGGCCAGGGCGGCGGCAACGGCGGCGGAGGCCCCGGCGGGCTCCTCGACGACCTCACCGGCGGGCTCACCGACAACCTCGGCCTCGGCCGGGCGCCGTTCGGCGAGCTGCCGGCGGCGGACCGCGGTCGGGCGCTGAGCCAGATGATGACCGACCACGACCGAGACCTGGTGAGCCTCCTGATGACCCCGATGGTGGTGGGCCGATGATCACCCGTCGCACCAAGATCCAGCTGGTCTTCTTCGTCTTGATCACGCTGGTGGGCGTCGCTTTCGTCGGTGCCCGTTACGCCCGGCTCGACCGGGTCATCGCTGACGATGCCTACACGGTGGTCGCGCACTTCGAGGACTCCGGTGGCATCTTCGCGGGCGGCGAGGTGACCTACCGCGGCGTCCGGGTCGGCCAGGTCGAGAAGCTCGAGCTCACCGACTCCGGTGTCGACGTCTACCTCGACATCGACAACGACTACGACCAGATCCCGACGGACACGATGGCGATCGTCGGCAACCGCTCGGCGGTCGGTGAGCAGTACGTCGAGCTCCAGCCGCAGACCGACGGCAAGCCCTACCTGTCCGACGAGGCCGAGATCCCGGTCGAGAACACCGAGCTGCCGATCCAGACCGACACGCTGCTCACCAACATCTCCAACACCGTCGAGTCGGTCGACCGCGACGACCTCCGCACCACGGTCAACGAGCTCGGCCAGGGCTTCGCCGGCACCGGCGAGAACCTGCAGACGATCATCGACGCGGGCGACTCCTTCATCCGGACCGCCGACGAGAACTTCGACGTCACCACGGCCCTGATCGAGGACGGCAACACGGTGCTCCGGGGCCAGATCGCCTCCGAGAGCGCGCTCCGGACGTTCGCCTCCCAGCTGTCGCTCTTCAGCGGCACCCTCGCGGACGCCGACCCCGACCTGCGCCGGGTGATCGACTCGGGCTCGTTCGCCGCCAACCAGCTGCGCACGTTCCTCGAGGCGAACCGGGTCGACCTGAGCGAGCTGATCCGCAACCTGGTCACGACCGGCAACGTGATCGTCAAGCGACTCGACGGCATCCAGCAGCTGCTGGTGATCTACCCGTACGTCGTGGAGGGCGGCTTCACCGTCGTCTCGAAGTCGGCCAACGGGCTCTACGACGCCCACTTCGGCCTGATCATCACGACCAAGGAAGCCTGCCTCAAGGGCTACGAGGGCACCGACAAGCGACCGCCGGCCGACGGCAGCAACGAGCCCATGAACGTGGCGGCACGCTGTGCCGAGCCCGCGACCAAGACCAACGCGCGGGGCGCCCAGAACGCCCCTCAGCGGGTGGCGGCCACCTATGACGAGAAGACCGGCAAGCTCACCTGGGGCCAGGACGAGGCGTTGAACCCGGCCGGTAGCCTGGCGCCACCAGCGCTCGGAGAGGAGTCGTGGAAGTGGCTGTATCTCCAGCCCCTGACGGCGAAGCCGTAGGAGAACAGAGCGACAGCACCGACACCACGACCACCGAACCGGCCCCCGAGGGCCACCAGGGTCAACGCGGCCCGCTGTGGATCCTGATGGCTCTGTTCGTCGTCGTGCTCGTGTGCCTTCTCGCGTCCCTGGTCGCCCTGGGGCGAGCCGGCTGGTCGGTCGACGACCTCGTCAACGAGCAGCCGAACCCGCAGACCGAGCGCGACCAGGTGATGGCCGTCGCGCGCAGCTTCGTCACCGAGTTCTCGGCGTACGGACCCGAAGACCTCGACGACCAGAACAAGATGCCGGCCTACGTGGAGCGGGTCGAGAAGTACCTCAGCCCCAAGTTCGCGACCACGTTCGAGCAGAACGTCCAGTTCGCCGAGCAGACCGTCGCCCAGCAGCAGGTCACCCGTGTCGGTCAGGTCTACGCCGAGGGAGTGAGCACGCTCGAGGACGACTCCGCCCGGGTGCTGGTGGCCGGCACCGACTCGATCTCGGTGCCGAACCCCAACAAGCCCGACGAGCTGGTGCCTTACTCCGAGCAGACGTTCAGGTACGAAGTGGACCTGGTGCGCACGCAGGGGGAGTGGCTGGTCGACAACTTCGGTCCGGTCGGCACCCTCGACGCGCCGGCGCCCGAGGACCTGCCGACCGCGCCGACCGGCCAGGGCGGGGGGTGACCGGGAGTGAACCCCAGCCTGTACGACCTGCTGAACGTCGACGAGTCCGCGACCACCGAGGAGATCCGGGCCTCCTGGAAGGCCGCGATCGCCGACCTGGACCCGACCGACCGGCGGTTCCGCGCCTTCAACCAGGCCGCGGAGACGCTGCTGGACCCGGATCGCCGGCGGGAGTACGACGCCGAGATCGCTGCCGCCGAGCCCGCCGAGAGCGAGCCGGTCGCCGCCGAAGAACCGGAGCCGGAGCCGGAGCCTGAGCCCGAACCCGAGCCGGAGCCGGAAGCTGAACCCCTGCTGGAGCCGTCGGCCGCCGCGGAGACCGCGCCTCGCACCGCACCCCTGCGCCTGCTGATCATCGCCGGCGTCCTCGCGCTGGTGGCGATCGTCGGCACCGTGTGGGTGTGGCAGCAGCCGGGCGCCAGCGGTGACACCGAGCGCTATGACGACCGCGAGAACGCCGCCCAGCAGGCGGAGTCCGTGGCCGAGGAGGCCGCCGGACCTGTCCTGTCCTACGACTACCGGCAGATCGACGACGACATCGCCCGGGCCACGCCGTACCTCACCGACGACTACGCCGACAAGTACCGCGACCTGATGCAGGACCTGACCGCGCAGGCGCAGAGCGGCAAGCTCGTCGTGTCCTCCGAGGCGATCGCGACCGGCATCGTCCGCACCGGTGACGACCGGGCCGAGATCCTGGTGTTCGTCAACCAGGACTCCAGCCGGGCCGGCACCCCGAACGACCAGCTGAAGATGTGGGTGACGATGACGATGGTCGACGAGGGCGACGGCTGGCTGGTCGACGAGATGAAGGTCGACACCGTCGTACCGAGCTAGTTTCCCGGCCGTCGAGAGGCCGGAGGTGCTTGACCTCGCGGCCTCGGCGACGCATGATCGTCGTCGACGCTCGTCGATACGGCGCATGCAGAAGTTGTAGAGCGCCCGGAGATCGGGTATTGTAGCGCTTTGCGCCTGCCCTCAGATGCTCTTCGGCCGACCCGGTGGCTGAATATGTGGGGGGAAGGTCGCTCTCCGCCAGCGTTCCCTGAAGGACATCTCCTTGGCCGCGCGTCGTTCCACTTCCGGCAGCTCCCGCATCTCATTCGCAAAGATCACCGAACCCCTCGAGGTTCCCCAGCTCCTCTCCCTCCAGACCGACAGCTTCGACTGGCTGATCGGCAACGAGAACTGGCAGGAGACCGTCGCCGCCCGCAAGAAGGCCGGCGAGGACGTCTCCGAGAAGTCCGGCCTCACCGAGATCTTCGAGGAGATCTCCCCCATCGAGGACTTCTCCGAGACCATGTCGCTCTCGTTCGACAACCCGGTCTTCTACGACCCGAAGTACACCGTCGACGAGTGCAAGGAGAAGGACTTCACCTACTCCGCGCCGCTCTACGTCTCCGCCGAGTTCACCAACAACGACACCGGCGAGATCAAGGGCCAGACGGTGTTCATGGGCGACTTCCCGCTGATGACGCCCAAGGGCACCTTCGTGATCAACGGCACCGAGCGCGTCGTGGTCTCCCAGCTGGTCCGCTCGCCGGGCGTCTACTTCGAGCGCACCGCCGACAAGACCTCGGACAAGGACATCTACACCGCCAAGCTGATCCCGTCGCGGGGCGCCTGGCTGGAGTTCGAGATCGACAAGCGCGACATGGTCGGCGTCCGCCTCGACCGCAAGCGCAAGCAGAACATCACGGTGCTGCTCAAGGCCCTCCAGGCCGTGGCCGAGGACATCGGCGAGGACTACGACTACGAAGCCGTGATGGCCGAGTTCCGCGAGTTCGAGTCGATCCAGCTGACCGAGGAGAAGGACCACACCCAGGGTCCCGACGACGCGCTGCTCGACATCTACCGCAAGCTGCGCCCGGGCGAGCCGCCGACGCGTGAGGCCGCGCTGACGCTGTTGAAGAACTACTACTTCAACCCGAAGCGCTACGACCTGGCCAAGGTCGGCCGCTACAAGATCAACAAGAAGCTCGGCCAGGACCAGCCGTTCGACCAGCAGACGCTGACGATCTCCGACGTCGTCGCCGCGATCAAGTACATCGTGGCGCTGCACGACGGCCGCGAGGAGCTGGCGACGCCGCAGGGCGCGACGGTCATCGGTGCCGACGACATCGACCACTTCGGCAACCGCCGGATGCGGACGGTCGGCGAGCTGATCCAGAACCAGCTGCGCACCGGCCTGGCGCGCATGGAGCGCGTGGTCCGCGAGCGGATGACGACCCAGGACGTCGAGGCGATCACGCCGCAGTCGCTGATCAACATCCGCCCCGTGGTGGCGGCGCTGAAGGAGTTCTTCGGCACCTCCCAGCTGAGCCAGTTCATGGACCAGACCAACCCGATCGCGGGCCTGACGCACAAGCGCCGGCTCAACGCGCTCGGCCCCGGTGGTCTGTCCCGTGACCGGGCCGGCATGGAGGTCCGCGACGTCCACCACAGCCACTACGGCCGGATGTGCCCGATCGAGACCCCGGAGGGCCCGAACATCGGTCTGATCGGGTCGCTGGCCTCCTACGGCCGGATCAACCCGTACGGCTTCGTGGAGACGCCCTACCGCCGGGTCGAGAAGGGCAAGGTCACCGACAAGGTCGACTACCTCACCGCCGACGACGAGGACCGCTTCGTCATCGCGCAGGCGAACGCCAAGCTCGACGACAAGAACAAGTTCGCCGAAGAGCGCGTGCTGGTTCGCCAGAAGCACGGTGAGGTCACCGAGATCCTGGCCGACGAGGTCGACTACATGGACGTCTCGCCGCGCCAGATGGTGTCGGTCGCGACCGCCCTGATCCCGTTCCTCGAGCACGACGACGCCAACCGTGCGCTGATGGGCGCCAACATGCAGCGTCAGGCGGTGCCGCTGATCACCAGCGACTCGCCGCTGGTCGGCACCGGCATGGAGTACCGCGCCGCGGTCGACGCCGGCGACGTGGTCGTGGCGGAGAAGGCCGGTGTGGTCAAGGAGGTGTCCGCCGACGTCGTCGAGACGATGAACGACGACGGCACCTACACGACGTACAAGCTGGCGAAGTTCCGCCGCTCCAACCAGGGCACCTGCATCAACCAGCGGCCGCTGGTGGCCGAGGGCGACAAGCTGCAGGTCGGCACCCCGATCGCCGACGGCCCGTGCACCGACAAGGCCGAGATCGCGCTGGGCACCAACCTGCTCGTCGCGTTCATGCCCTGGCAGGGTCACAACTACGAGGACGCGATCATCCTCAGCCAGCGCCTGGTGCAGGAGGACATCCTCACCTCGATCCACATCGAGGAGCACGAGGTCGACGCCCGCGACACCAAGCTCGGCCCCGAGGAGATCACCCGGGACATCCCGAACGTCTCCGAGGAGATGCTGGCCGACCTCGACGAGCGCGGCATCATCCGCATCGGCGCCGAGGTCACCACGGGCGACATCCTGGTCGGCAAGGTCACCCCGAAGGGCGAGACCGAGCTGACCCCCGAGGAGCGGCTGCTCCGCGCGATCTTCGGTGAGAAGGCGCGCGAGGTTCGCGACACCTCGATGAAGGTGCCGCACGGTGAGTCCGGCACGGTCATCGGCGTCCGCGTGTTCGACCGCGAGGACGGCGACGAGCTGCCTCCGGGCGTCAACCAGCTGGTCCGGGTCTACGTCGCGCAGAAGCGCAAGATCTCGGTGGGCGACAAGCTCGCCGGCCGCCACGGCAACAAGGGCGTGATCGCGAAGATCCTGCCGATCGAGGACATGCCGTTCATGGAGGACGGCACCCCGGTCGACGTGGTGCTCAACCCGCTGGGCGTGCCCCGCCGGATGAACATCGGCCAGATCCTCGAGCTCCACCTCGGGTGGCTGGCCAAGCAGGGCTGGGACCTCGACCTGCACGACAGCAAGAAGGACGCCGACTGGAAGCAGCGGCTGATCAAGATCCACGCGGACAAGGCCGAGCCCAACACCAAGGTGGCGACGCCGGTGTTCGACGGCGCCCGCGAGGACGAGATCGTCGGCCTGCTCGGGGCGACCTTCCCGACCCGTGACGGGCTGCGGATGGTCGGCGACAACGGAAAGGCCAACCTGTTCGACGGCCGCTCCGGTGAGCCGTTCACCGATCCGGTCTCGGTGGGCTACATGTACATCCTCAAGCTGCACCACCTCGTGGACGACAAGATCCACGCGCGCAGCACCGGCCCCTACTCGATGATCACGCAGCAGCCCCTGGGCGGTAAGGCCCAGTTCGGTGGCCAGCGGTTCGGCGAGATGGAGGTCTGGGCGATGGAGGCCTACGGCGCGGCGTACGCGCTGCAGGAGCTGCTCACCATCAAGTCCGACGACGTGCCCGGCCGCGTGAAGGTCTACGAGGCCATCGTGAAGGGCGAGAACATCCCCGACTCGGGTATCCCCGAGTCGTTCAAGGTGCTCGTCAAGGAGATGCAGTCGCTCTGCCTCAACGTGGAGGTGCTGTCCCAGGACGGCACGGCCATCGAGATGCGCGACGCGGAGGAAGACGTCTTCCGCGCCGCCGAGGAGCTCGGCATCGATCTGTCCCGTCGCGAGCCCAGCTCGGTCGAAGAGGTCTGAGGTGTCCTCCCGGTGGTTTCGAGACGGTTGCTTCGCAACCTCCTCAACCACCGGGCGGCCCTCGGTCAAACAGCTTGAGATTCAGAACTAACGAAGGACAACAGCCATCGTGCTCGACGTGAACTTCTTCGACCAGCTTCAGATCGGCCTGGCCACTGCGGACGACATCCGTACGTGGAGCCACGGCGAGGTCAAGAAGCCGGAGACCATCAACTACCGCACGCTCAAGCCCGAGCGTGACGGCCTCTTCTGCGAGAAGATCTTCGGTCCCACCCGGGACTGGGAGTGCTACTGCGGCAAGTACAAGCGGGTGCGCTTCAAGGGCATCATCTGTGAGCGGTGCGGCGTCGAGGTGACCCGTTCCAAGGTCCGCCGCGAGCGGATGGGCCACATCGAGCTCGCCGCCCCCGTGACCCACATCTGGTACTTCAAGGGCGTGCCGTCGCGGCTGGGCTACCTGCTCGACCTGGCCCCGAAGGACCTCGAGAAGGTCATCTACTTCGCCGCCTACATGATCACCGCCGTCGACGAGGACGCCCGCCACCGCGACCTGTCCTCGCTCGAGGGCAAGGTGCAGCTCGAGCGCGACCGGCTCGAGGGCCGGATGAACGGCGCGATCGAGGACCGCACCAAGAAGCTCGAGGAAGACCTCGCCACCCTCGAGGCCGAGGGTGCCAAGGCCGACCAGCGCCGCAAGGTGCGCGACGGCGCCGAGCGCGAGATGACCCAGCTGCGCAAGCGCGGCGACGCCGAGATCGCACGCCTCGACGAGGTGTGGAACACGTTCAAGGCGCTCAAGGTCCAGGACCTGATGGGCGACGAGATCCTCTACCGCGAGATGAAGAACTGGTTCGGCAAGTACTTCGAGGGCCACATGGGCGCTCAGGCCATCCAGAAGCGCCTCGAGGACTTCGACATCGAGGCCGAGGTCGAGTCGCTGCGTGACGTGATCGAGAACGGCAAGGGCCAGAAGAAGGTCCGGGCCCTGAAGCGGCTCAAGGTCGTCGACGCGTTCCGCAAGACCGGCAACAAGCCCGAGGGCATGGTGCTGGACGCCGTTCCGGTCATCCCCCCGGACCTGCGTCCGATGGTCCAGCTCGACGGTGGCCGGTTCGCCACCTCCGACCTGAACGACCTCTACCGCCGGGTCATCAACCGCAACAACCGGCTCAAGCGACTGCTCGACCTGGGCGCGCCCGAGATCATCGTCAACAACGAGAAGCGGATGCTGCAGGAGGCCGTCGACTCGCTGTTCGACAACGGCCGTCGTGGCCGTCCGGTCACCGGCCCGGGCAACCGGCCGCTGAAGTCGCTGTCCGACATGCTCAAGGGCAAGCAGGGCCGCTTCCGGCAGAACCTGCTCGGCAAGCGCGTCGACTACTCCGGCCGCTCGGTGATCGTCTCCGGTCCGCAGCTGAAGCTGCACCAGTGCGGTCTGCCGAAGGGCATGGCGCTGGAGCTGTTCAAGCCGTTCGTGATGAAGCGCCTGGTCGACCTGTCGCACGCGCAGAACATCAAGTCCGCCAAGCGGATGGTCGAGCGCGCCCGCCCGGTCGTGTGGGACGTCCTCGAAGAGGTCATCACCGAGCACCCGGTGCTGCTCAACCGTGCGCCCACGCTGCACCGCCTCGGCATCCAGGCCTTCGAGCCCCAGCTGATCGAGGGCAAGGCGATCCAGATCCACCCGCTCGTCTGCACGGCGTTCAACGCCGACTTCGACGGCGACCAGATGGCGGTGCACCTGCCGCTGTCGGCCGAGGCCCAGGCCGAGGCGCGGATCCTGATGCTCTCGACCAACAACATCCTCAAGCCGTCGGACGGCCGTCCGGTGACCATGCCCACCCAGGACATGATCATCGGCCTGTTCTTCCTCACCACCGACCGCGAGGGCTCCCCCGGTGAGGGGCGTGCGTTCTCGTCGGCGGCCGAGGCGATCATGGCGTTCGACCACGGCGAGATCTCGCTGCAGAGCAAGGTCAAGATCCGGTTCACCGACATCGTGCCGCCGCTCGAGCTCGACCTCGGCGAGGACTGGGAGGAGGGTCGCTCGCTGACCCTCGACACCACCCTGGGCCGCGCGCTCTTCAACGACACCCTGCCGGCGGACTACCCGTTCGTGAACTACGAGGTGGGCAAGAAGCAGCTCGGCGCGATCGTCAACGACCTGGCCGAGCGCTACACCAAGGTCGAGGTCGCCGCGTCCCTGGACGCGCTCAAGGAGACCGGCTTCCACTGGGCCACCCAGTCCGGCGTGACGGTCTCGATCGAGGACGTCGTCACCCCGGCGTCCAAGGCGCAGATCCTCGGCGGCTACGAGAAGCAGGCCGAGAAGGTCCAGAAGCAGTTCGAGCGCGGCCTGGTGACCGACGAGGAGCGCCGTCAGGAGCTCATCGAGATCTGGACCGAGGCCTCCAACGAGGTCGGCAAGGCGATGGAGGCGAACTTCGACCGCGCCAACCCGATCTACATGATGGTCGACTCGGGCGCCTCCGGAAACATGAACCAGATCCGACAGGTCGCGGCCATGCGAGGCCTGGTGGCCAACCCGCGCGGCGAGATCATCCCGGAGCCGATCAAGTCCAACTTCCGTGAGGGCCTGACGGTGCTGGAGTACTTCATCGCCACCCACGGTGCGCGCAAGGGTCTCGCCGACACCGCGCTGCGCACCGCGGACTCGGGCTACCTCACCCGTCGTCTCGTCGACGTCTCCCAGGACGTCATCATCCGCGAGGACGACTGCGGCACCGAGCGCGGTCTGCCCAAGCGGATCGGCGAGCGGCGCGAGGACGGCATCGGTGGTCAAGGCGGAGAACGCCGAGACCGCGGCGTACGCCCGGACCGCTGCCGTCGAGGTCACCCACCCGGAGACCGGGGACACCCTGGTCGCGGCGGGCGAGGACCTCGGCGACATCAAGATCGGCGAGCTGGTCGCCGCCGGCATCGAGGAGGTCAAGGTCCGCTCCGTGCTGACCTGTGACGCCAAGACCGGCACCTGCGCGAAGTGCTACGGCCGGTCGCTCGCGACCGGCAAGCTCGTCGACATCGGCGAGGCGGTCGGCATCATCGCCGCCCAGTCGATCGGTGAGCCCGGCACCCAGCTGACGATGCGGACCTTCCACACCGGTGGTGTGGCCTCGGCCGACGACATCACGCAGGGTCTGCCCCGCGTGGTCGAGCTGTTCGAGGCGCGGCAGCCGAAGGGTCGCTCGCCGATCTCCGAGGCCGCCGGCCGGGTGGCCATCGAGGAGACCGACAAGACCCGCAAGGTCCTGGTCACGCCGGACGACGGCTCCGAGGTCCAGGAGTACCCCGTCTCCAAGCGGTCGCGCCTGCTGGTCTCCGAGGGCGACCACATCGAGGTCGGCCAGATGCTGACGGTCGGTACCCCCGACCCCGGCGAGGTGCTGCGCATCCTCGGTGTCCGCAAGGCCCAGGAGCACCTGGTGGACGAGGTCCAGGCGGTCTACCGCAGCCAGGGTGTGTCGATCCACGACAAGCACATCGAGATCATCGTGCGGCAGATGCTGCGCCGGGTCACGGTGATCGAGTCGGGTGACACCCACCTGCTGCCGTCCGACCTGGTCGACCGGGTGAAGTTCGAGGAGGAGAACCGGCGCGTGGTCTCCGAGGGCGGCAAGCCGGCCTCGGGTCGCCCGGTGCTGATGGGCATCACCAAGGCCTCGCTCGCCACCGAGTCGTGGCTCTCGGCGGCCTCCTTCCAGGAGACCACCCGGGTGCTCACCGACGCGGCGATCCACGGTCGCTCCGACTCGCTTCGCGGCCTGAAGGAGAACGTGATCATCGGCAAGCTGATCCCGGCCGGCACCGGCCTGGAGCGCTACCGCAACATCCGGGTCGAGCCGACCGAGGAGGCCCGCGCCGCGGCGTACTCCGTCACCGGCTACGACTCCTACGACTACGAGTTCGGCAACGGCTCTGGTCAGGCGGTCGCTCTGGACGACTTCGACTTTGGCTCGTACCAGAACTGAGTCGAGTCCAGTCGAGACCCCGTCACCCCCGTGGGTGGCGGGGTCCGCTGCATTTGGCGCGGCCGTAGGGTCGGAGCATGCCCGTCCCCGACTTCGTCCTGGAGCTGCGTCGACAGGTCGGACAGGTCCAGTTGTGGCTGCCCGGCGTCACCGCGGTGGTTCGCCGCGCCGAGGACCTGCTGCTCGTCCGCCGCTCCGACAACGGTCAGTGGGCGCCGGTCACCGGCATCGTCGAGCCGGGTGAGGACCCCGGCGTGGCGGCCGGGCGGGAGACCTGGGAGGAGACCCGGGTGCGGGCGAGCGTGGACCGGCTGGCGATGGTGTCGGTGACCCCGCCCGTCGTCCACGTCAACGGCGACCGGGCGATCTACCTCGACCACACGTTCGCCTGCACCTGGCTCGAGGGTGAGGCGGAGGTCGGCGACGACGAGTCGGTGGAGGTGAAATGGTGGCCGCGCGACCAGCTGCCGCCGATGAAGGCGGAGCTGGCCGCGCGGATCGAGGCGGCGTGCTCCGGCGAGGAGCGCACGCGCTTCGGTTCGTGACCGGCCTCAGCGCGCAGCCGCGGCCATCGCAGGTGTGGTCACCGGCTCGGTGGTCGTCGGCCGCAGCAGCACCAGGCTGTACGTCGTGACCCAGACCAGCCACAGCACGAAGCCGAGCAGCCCGAACATCGCGAGCGGCTCGCTGTCCTCGTGGAACGGCGTGGTCAGCGACGAGATCTGCAGGACGGTCGCGGCGGTGAGGCCGACGACGGCGTGCCAACGACGGATCAGGCCGCTCCGCAGCCCGGCCACCGAGAACGCGAGCAGGATGATCGCGAGCGAGGTGCCGTTGAGAGTGAAGAGCGCGTTGTGCAGCTGCCACACCAGCCAGCGGCTGTCATCCGACAGATCCGCGGTTCCGAGCACGACCTGGGTGGCGACCACGCCGGCGAACAGCGCGTTCTGCATGATCACGCCGCCCAGGCCGAGCAGCGGCCAGGACTCGACCCGGTCAGGGGCCTCCTGACGCAGCCGCGCGACCAGGCCGGCGCCGAACAGGCCCAGGCACAGCCAGACCAGGGTGGCCAGTGAGCAGGCCAGCGCGACCGTGTCGCCGTGATCGGCGAAGTAGGTCTGCACCTCCGAGCGGGTGGCGCCGGCGCGAGGCATCCCGCTGGCGCCGAGGATGATGTTGACGGATCCCACGACAGCGATGAAGGAGAGACCGGCGAGGCCCCCCACACGACGAGACAACATTGGAACTCCTTGAACTTCGATATAGAATGACTCAATGAATATAGAGCGACTCAGCGAATCTGGCAAGAGCAGCCGTCGCTACGACTCGCCCACCCGCCGGGCGCAGGCGGAGGAGACCCGTCGCGCGATCGCCGCCGCGGCGCGGGAGCTGTTCCTGGAGCGGGGGTGGGCCGGCACCCGGGTGCGCGACGTCGCGGTCCAGGCGGGAGTCTCCGAGCCGTCCGTGTACGCCGTGTACGGCAACAAGGCCGGGCTGGCCATGGCGCTGCTCGACTCCCTCGACGACGCCGCCGACCCGATGCGGATGATGCGTGAGCTCGACGAGGCGAAGGGCGATCCGGCTCGGCAGCTGGCGGTCCTGACGGAGTTCGACCGGCGGCTCTTCGAGCACGGAGGGGATGCGATCACGGTGATCCGCGAGGCGGGGCGGACCAAGCCCGAGCTGGCCGAGGTGGTCGTCCAGGGGCGTCAGCGGGGGGACCGGAACCGACGCAGGATCTTCCGCTCGTGGCCGGAGGGGACCCTCCGGGACGGGCTGGACGTGGACGGAGCACGAGACGTCTATGCCGCCCTCTCCAACGTGGACGTCTACCTGGTGCTGACCCGCGAGCGCGGCTGGTCCCCCGAGCGGGTCGAGAAGTGGTGGGCGGAGACGATGGCGCGGCTGATCCTGCGCTGAGGCCCACCGCCGGGCCGACTGAGCCCGCGGCGCGCGGCGTGGCCGCACCCTGAGAGAATCGAGGGGTGAACACGCCCACGCGCACCGACGTCCTGGTCGTCGGCGCCGGCCCCGCCGGGTCGGCGGCGGCGGCGTGGGCGGCGCGCGCCGGTCTGGACGTCGTGCTCGCGGACGCGGCGGTGTTTCCCCGCGACAAGACCTGCGGTGACGGGCTGACCCCGAGGGCGATCGGTGAGCTGCAGCGGCTCGGCCTGGAGGACTGGCTGCGGGCCCACACGGTCAACCAGGGCCTGCGTGCCCACGGCTTCGGCCAGACGCTGATGCTCCCCTGGCCGGGCGGCACGCTGCCGTCGTGGGGGAGCGCGGTGGCCCGCACCGAGCTCGACGACCACCTGCGCACGACCGCGATCAAGGCCGGTGCCGAAGCGATCGACGGCGCCCGGGCGGTCGACGTACGACGTGAGGGCGACCGGGTCGCCGCCGTCGTGTTCCGGTCGGGATCGGAGACCTTCGAGATCGCGTGCGAGCGCGTCGTGGTGGCCGACGGTGTGCGTTCGCCGCTGGGCAAGGTCCTCGGACGGGTGTGGCACCGCGACACCGTCTACGCGGTCGCCGGCCGCTCCTACGTCGCCTCGGAGATGTCCGACGACCCGTGGATCAGCTCGCACCTCGAGCTGCGTGGCGAGGACGGCGAGATCCTGTCCGGCTACGGCTGGATCTTCCCGCTGGGCACCGGTGAGGTGAACATCGGCGTCGGCAGCCTGGCCACCTCGAAGCGACCCGCGAACGTCGCCGTCAAGCCGCTGATGCAGCACTACGCCGACGAGCGGCGCGACGACTTCCGGCTCTCCGGCGCGCTCCGGGCGCCGACCTCGGCGCTGCTCCCGATGGGCGGGGCCGTGTCGCAGGTTGCCGGACCGAACTGGGCGCTGATCGGCGACGCCGCGGCGTGCGTGAACCCGCTGAACGGCGAGGGCATCGACTACGGGCTGGAGGGCGGCCGGCTGGTCGCCGACGTGCTGGCCGAGGGCCACGACCTGGAGCGGATCTGGCCGGCGCTGCTCAACGAGCACTACGGCGAGGCGTTCTCGATCGCGCGCCGGCTGGCGGGGCTGGTGACCGTGCCCCGGGTGCTGCCGGCACTGGGGCCGGCGGGCATGCGCTCCGACTGGCTGATGACGCTGGCGCTGCGCTGGATGGGCAACCTGGTCACCGACGAGGACCGCGACCGGGCCGCTCGGATCTGGCGCTGGGCCGGGCGGCGCTCCCTGGCGCGCGACCACCGTCCGCCGTTCTCCTGACGTTAGGTTGAGCCGGATGGGGCAGCGAGTACAGCGGGTGGCGGCGTACGCCGTGATCATCCGCGATGGACAGATCCTGCTCAGCCGGCTCGCCCCGCACGTCAGCCGCGAGGGCCTCTGGACGCTGCCCGGCGGCGGCCTCGACCACGGCGAGGACCCGCGGGACGCGGTGGTGCGCGAGGTGCACGAGGAGACCGGGCTGACGCTGCGGATCGGGGAGACGGCGCACACGTTCTCGCTGCACCTGCCCGACACCTGGCGCAAGGGCCGCCGGGTGGATGCGCACTCGCTGCGGATCGTCTACGAGGGCTGGGTCCCGCCGGACTCGCCGCCGCCGCGGGTGCTGGAGGTCGACGGCTCGACGGTGGAGGCCGCCTGGCACCCGGTCGCCGGCGTCCACGACGGCAGCGTCCCGACGGTGGCGCTGGTCAAGGAGGCGCTGGCCTCCTACCGGCCGCATCGGATGCAGCGGGTCGCGGCGTACGCGTTGGTGGTGCGCGACGATGCGGTGCTGCTGACCCGGAACTCGACGCGTGGCCCCCACCCCGGCCTGTGGAACCTCCCCGGCGGCGGCATCGAGCACGGCGAGGCGCCCGCTGATGCCGTGGTGCGAGAGGTCGCTGAGGAGACCGGGCTGGCATGCAAGGTTGGCGACATCGTCACCGTCGACAACACGACCCTGCGCGGCACAGCGCCGTCGGGCCGCGACGAGAAGCTGCACTCCGTCGGCATCGTCTACGACGCCACGGTGCCGCCCGACGCCGAGCCGCGGGTGGTGGAGGTCGACGGCACCACCGACCGGGCCGCCTGGGTGCGGCTGGCCGACGTCGAGTCGGGCGCGACGCCGGTCTACGACACGGTGCGCGCTGCCCTGGCGGCTAGGTTGCCGCAATGAACGAAACCGTCTTCACGTACGCCGCGCCGGCACTGAAGTTCGGGGCCGGGGCATCGGCCGAGGTGGGCCACGACCTGGCGGCGTTCGGGGCCCGGAGGGTGCTGCTGGTGACCGACCCGGGCGTGGCCGCCACCGGGCACCCGGCGCGGGTCGCCGAGTCGATCACCGCCGCCGGCCTCGAGGTGACGACGTACGACGAGGCCCGGGTGGAGCCCACCGACGAGTCGCTGGAGCGGGCCGTCGCGTTCGGTCGCGATGCGGGTCCGTTCGACGCGATCGTGGCCGTCGGGGGCGGGTCGTCGATCGACACCGCCAAGGCCGTGAACCTGCTCGTCACCAACCCGGGCGAGCTGATGGACTACATCAACGCCCCGGTCGGGAAGGCGCAGGCACCGGTGCACGCGCTGCTGCCGCTCGTGGCGATCCCGACCACCACCGGCACCGGGAGCGAGAGCACCACGATCTGCGTGCTGGACGTGCTCTCGCTGAAGGTGAAGACCGGGATCAGCCACCCCGCGCTCCGGCCGCGGCTCGCCATCGTCGACCCCTCGCTCACCACCACCCAGCCCACGATGGTCACCGCCGCTGCGGGGATGGACATCCTGTGCCACGCGCTGGAGAGCTACACGGCGAGGTGGTTCGCGGACTTCGACGCCAAGCGCCCCGAGCAGCGGGTGCCCTACTGCGGGGCGAACCCGATCGCCGACATGTGGTCGGAGCGCGCGCTCGAGCTCCTGGCGGGGGCGTTCCGCGAACGCCGTACGCGACGGCAGCGACACGCTCGCCCGCGAGCAGATGGCGATGGCCGCGACGTTCGCGGGGCTCGGCTTCGGCAACGCCGGCGTGCACATCCCGCACGCGAACGCCTACCCGATCGCCGGCCGGGTGCGCGACTTCCGCCCCGACGGCTACCCGCCGGACGAGCCGATCGTCCCGCACGGGATGGCGGTGTCGCTGACCGCGCCCGAGGCGTTCCGGTTCACCTTCGACGCCGCGCCGGAGCGGCACCAGCGGGCCGCGACGCTGCTCGGCGCGGACTCCGGCAGCGGACCGGACGCGCTGGCCGGCGTACTGGCGACGTTGATGCGCGACATCGGGCTGCCGAACGGGCTGGCCGAGGTGGGGTACGCCGAGTCCGACGTCGACGACCTGGTCGCCGGATCGCTGCAGCAGCAGCGGCTGCTGGCCACCGCGCCCAAGCCGGTCACCGACGAGGACCTGGCCGGGATCATCCGCCGGTCCATGGAGCACTGGTGACGCACGAGCTCGTCGCCGAGCTGCAAGCGACGGGGCGTCACCGACGTCGACGACTCGACGCTGACCCGGGCGCTCTACTCGTCCGACGCGTCGCTCTACCGAGTGGTGCCGCGGGTGGTGGTCAGGCCCCGGCACCGCGACGAGCTGGACGCGATCCTGGACGTGGCGCGCGAGACGGGCACCCCGATCACGATGCGCGGCGCCGGTACGTCGATCGCCGGCAACGCCGTGGGCGCCGGGATCGTGGTCGACACGGTGCGGCACCTGAACCGGATCGTCGCGGTGGACCCCGAGGCGCGCACCGCGACCGTGGAGCCCGGGGTCGTGCACGCGACGTTGCAGCGCGCGGCGGTCGGGCACGGTCTGCGGTTCGGGCCGGACCCGTCCACGCACACCCGCTGCACGATCGGCGGGATGATCGGCAACAACGCGTGCGGCAGCCGGGCGCTGGGCTACGGCCGCACCGCCGACAACGTGGTCGCGCTGGACGCGGTCTTCCCGGAGGCTGCCGCGGCCGCGCGGCTGCCCGAGCTCGTCGAGGCTCACCTCGGGCACGTGCGCACGCACTTCGGCCGGTTCTCCCGGCAGGTGAGCGGCTACTCGCTCGAGCACCTGCTGCCCGAGCGGCGCAGCCTGGACCGGTTCCTGGTCGGGTCGGAGGGGACCCTGGCGCTGGTCCGCGAGGCGACGGTGGCGCTGGTGCCCGACGAGCCGCGGCACCTGGTGGTGCTGGGCTTCGGGTCGATGGCCGAGGCGGCCGACGCGGTGCCGGGACTGCTCGGGCTGTCTGTGGACGGTGCTCGGCTGGTGGCGTGCGAAGGCCTCGACTCGCGGATCGTCGACCTGGTCCGCGGCCGTGGTGGCGGCGTACCGGAGCTGCCGCGCGGTTCGGGCTGGCTGTTCTTGGAGGTCGCCGGGTCGGAGGCGGAGCCGCTGGTCGCGGCCGTGTCGGCGACCGAGGCGACGGGCGTGCGGCGGGTGAGCGACCCGGCCGAGGCGGCGGCGCTGTGGCGGATCCGCGAGGACGGCGCCGGGCTGGCGGCGCGGAGCCTGGGCAGCCCGGCGTACTCCGGCTGGGAGGACGCGGCCGTGCCGCCGGAGCACCTCGGGGCCTGGCTGCGCGACTTCGACGCGCTGCTCTCCGAGCACGGGCTCTCGGGTGTGCCCTACGGCCACTTCGGCGACGGTTGCGTGCACGTCCGGATCGACTTCGACTTCGAGGACGGGGGCGGGCGGTTCCGCGACTTCCTGACCGCCAGCGCCCGCCGGCTGGCCGACTACGGCGGCTCGCTGTCCGGCGAGCACGGCGACGGGCGGGCGCGCTCGGAGCTGCTGCCGCTGATGTACGACGCGGAGTCGCTGGCCCTGTTCGGGGCGGTCAAGGCCGCCTGCGACCCTCAAGGGTTGCTCAACCCCGGCGTGCTCACCGACCCGGCGCCCCTCGACGCGGACCTCCGCCCGACCCGTCCGGTCGCCTCGGTGACCACCGGGCTGCGGCTCATCCACGACGACGGCTCCCTCGGCGTCGCGGTCCACCGCTGCACCGGTGTCGGTCGGTGCGTGGCCCCAGCGACCACTGGGGTGATGTGCCCGTCGTACCTCGCGACGCGGGAGGAGAAGGACTCCACCCGGGGCCGGGCGCGAGTGCTCCAGGAGGCCCTCGACGGCACCCTGGTGGCCGGCCTGTCCGACCCCGCGGTGCACGAGGCGCTGGACCTCTGCCTTTCGTGCAAGGGCTGCGCCTCAGACTGCCCGACCGGCGTTGACATGGCGGCCTACAAGGCCGAGGCGCTGCACCAGACCTACGCGCGCCGCCGACGGCCGCTCAGCCACTACACGTTGGGCCGGCTGCCACGCTGGGTGCGGCTGACCGCGCCGGTGGCGCCGGCGGTGAACCGGATGCTGCGGCTGAGTCCGCTCGCCCGGCTGGCCAAGGCCACCGCCGGCATCGACCGGCGCCGCGCGCTGCCCGAGCTCGCTCCCCGGACGCTGAGGCGCACTGTGCGCGGCGGTTCGCGCGATGGGCCGCCGGACGTGTGGATCTGGGCCGACTCGTTCACCGACCACCTGGCCCCGCACACCGCGCACGCGGCGATCCGGCTGCTCGAGACCGCCGGGCTCAGCGTGCGGGTGATCGACGAGCGGGCGTGCTGCGGACTGACCTGGGTGAGCACCGGCCAGCTCGACGCCGCCCGGCGGATCGTCGCGCGCACGGTCGCCACACTTGCGCCGTACGTCGAGGGCGGGACGCCGGTCCTGGGCCTGGAGCCGTCGTGCCTGGCGGCGCTCCGCTCCGACGCCGTCGAGCTCACCGACGACCCCCGGGCCGCGGCGGTCGCGGACGGCGTACTCACCCTCGCCGAGCTGCTCGACCGCCTCGACTGGACACCACCGGACCTCGGCGGGGTCGAGGTCGTGGTCCAGCCGCACTGCCACCACGCCTCTGTGCTCGGCTTCGACGCCGACGATCGGCTGCTCACCAGAGCCGGGGCGCGGGTCACCCGGGTCGCGGGGTGCTGCGGCTTGGCCGGCAACTTCGGGATGGAGCGCGGGCACTACGAGACGTCGGTGGCGGTGGCCGAGACCCACCTGCTGCCGGCGGTGCGGTCCGCGCCCGACGCGGTGGTGCTCGCCGACGGGATGTCCTGCCGGCTCCAGCTGGCCGACCTGGCGGGGGTGCCCGCGATGCACCTCGCCGAGCTGCTCGCTTCTAGACTCGGGGAGTGAACCCGCGCCACCGCCGACTCGTGATCCCGGTGGCGCTGGTGGCCCTGCTGGTGATCGTGGTCGTCGCGGCGGTGCTGAAGTGAGCGAACCGCTGCTCCGCGCGCTCAACCGGATGCGCTCCCACCTGCTCGACCCCGACGCGCTGGTCAAGGCGGTCGCGTCGGGCCGGCAGAAGGGCCAACAGCCCAAGTGGCGCCGGGCCGAGCTCCGCTACGTCGACCTCAAGGCCGGCCGGCACCTGCAGATCACGACGTACGACGACACCCAGGCGCACACGGCCAACCACGCCGTGGGCGACGCGGCTCGGGACGCGGTGGACGCGCTGCTCGACGAGCCGTTCGGTAGCTGGCACGTGGAGACGACCACCCAGACGCACCAGCTGCGGGTGACCAAGAAGCTGGAGGCCGTGGTGCACACCCACGACCGGGTCGAGGAGGTCGAGGTCGACCGCGAGCACGACCGCGACAAGGAGCGGCTGCTGCCCGAGGACGACCCGGTCTACCGCGCCCTCGGCCTCGCCGACGCGGAGGGACGGATCAAGCCGAGCCGGCAGGCGAAGTTCCGGCAGGTCGAGGAGTTCCTGCGGATCCTCGACGCCTCGGTGGCCGACGCGATCGCGAAGGGACACCTGCGTCGCCCGACCGCCGACGACCCGCTCAGGATCGTGGACCTCGGCTGCGGCAACGCCTACCTCACCCTCACCGCGCAGCGGTTCCTGGAGACCCGCGGCCTGGCGGTGCGGCTGACCGGTGTCGACGTCAAGGAGCAGTCGCGCGAGCACAGCAGCGCCGTGGCGGCCGAGCTCGGCCTGGACGCCGACTTCGTGGTCGGCACCATCTCCGCGGCCGAGCTCGCGGTCGAGCCGGAGGTGGTGCTCGCGCTGCACGCCTGCGACACCGCGACCGACGAGGCGCTGGCCCGAGCCGTCGGCTGGGGCGCCTCGCTGGTGCTGGCCGCGCCCTGCTGCCACCACGACGTCGCGGCCCAGCTGCGGCGGACGCCGACGCCCGCGCCGTACGCGATGCTCACCCGGCACGGCATCCTCCGCGAGCGCTTCGCGGACACCCTGACCGACGCGCTGCGCGCCTCGCTGATGCGGCTGGCGGGCTATCGCGTCGACGTCATGCAGTTCGTCGAGAGCAAGCACACCCCGCGCAACACGCTGCTCCGCGCGGTGCGCACCGGCGGCCCGGTCAAGGGCGGTGGCGTCCGCAACGAGTACGACGACCTGGTCGCCGCCTGGGGCGTCCAGCCGCGCCTGGCCACCCTGCTGGACGCATGAGGCGTCTCGAGCGGGTGCTGGCCTGCGCGATCGTGGTGCCGTTCGTGGTCGGGTTCTCGGTCGCCGGGGCGGAGTCGCCGCCCGGCGAGGAGGTCTGCCGCTTCCAGGACCCGCAGATCGTCGAGTCCAGCGGGCTGGTGGCCCGCGACGGGCTGTTCGTCACCGTCAACGACTCCGGCGACTCCGGCCGGGTCTTCGTCGTCGACGCCCGGACCTGCCGCACCGTCGGCGGCA
This sequence comes from uncultured Actinomycetota bacterium, assembly GCA_963813615.1. Classification (GTDB taxonomy): domain Bacteria; phylum Actinomycetota; class Actinomycetes; order Propionibacteriales; family Nocardioidaceae; genus Nocardioides. The sequence goes on along the minus strand of CAWFAE010000003.1, from coordinate 71,668 downwards.
CCAACTGGACCGAAGAGGTCGAGGACGTCGAGGCGGTGGCACCCGTCGCCGACGGGGTACTGGTGGGCGACATCGGCGACAACCTCGCCGCCCGGGACTCGGTGCGGCTGCTGCGGGTGCCGGTCGGGAGGGAGGAGCAGACGGTGACCCCCACGACGTACGAGATCAGCTATCCCGGCGGGGCGCGCGACGCGGAGGCGCTCCTGGTGCAGCCGGAGACCGGGCAGGTGCTGATCGCCTCGAAGGGGCTGATGGCGGGGATCCTGTACGCCGCGCCCGAGCACCTCTCCGCGTCGGCCGAGAACCGGATGCGGCCGATCGGCGACGTCCCCGGCCTGGTCACCGACGGCGCGTTCTTCCCGGACGGACGCCACTTCGTGCTGCGCTCCTACTCGCGCGCGGTCGTCTACACCTACCCCGGGCTCGAGTCGATCGGCGACGTCACCCTGCCGGAGCAGCAGCAGGGCGAGGGCATCGCCGTCGACGAGCAGGGCCGTGTCTTCCTGAGCTCGGAGGGGCAGCAGGCGCCGGTGCTGCGGATCGACCTGCCGCGGCGGATCGAGCGCGCCGTCGTGCCACCCGACACCGAGCCGGCATCGCCCGGGTCCGACGCGGTCTCGCCGGGGGGTGAGCCGGCTCCGGAGACCGAGCCCGACCGGGACGTGTGGCCGTGGCTGCTGGGCGGCGGGGTCGGGCTGGTCGTCGTGCTGTTCCTGCTGCGCGCGCTGAGGCCGCGCTGATGCCGCGACTGCGCAAGACCTCGCCCGAGGATCCCGGCTGGACCCGCCGGCGCGCCGGGTCCGGCTTCGTCTACCTCGACGAGAACGGCGACCGGCTGTCCGATCGGAGGGCGCAGCGCTGCAAGGACCTGATGATCCCGCCCGCGTGGGAGGACGTCTGGATCACGCCGTACGACAACGGTCACCTGCAGGCAGTCGGCACCGACGACGCCGGTCGGCGGCAGTACCTCTACCACCCCGACTGGCGGACCCGCCGCGACGCCGAGAAGTTCGATCGGGTGCTGGTCTTCGCCAGGGCGCTGAAGCGCGCGCGGGAGCAGGTGCTCGACGATCTCGGCAGCGAGGGGATGTCGGAGAGCCGCGCGTGTGCGGTCGCCGTACGACTCCTGGACCTGGGCTACTTCCGGATCGGCAACGACGTCTACGCCGACGAGCACGGCAGCTTCGGGCTGACCACGCTCGAGCGTCGGCACGTGCGCAAACAGGGGGACGGGCTGGTGTTCTCGTTCACCGGCAAGTCCGGGGCCGAGCACCGGGTCGAGATCGACGACGCTGGCGTGATCGAGGCGATCGAGGTGATGCGGCGCCGGCGCAGCCGCGACGACCCGAGCCTGCTGGCGTACAAGAACGGCCAGGGCTGGCAGTCCGTGGTGCCGGACACCGTCAACGACTACGTCCGCGAGGTCACCGGCCTCGACGCGACGGCGAAGGACTTCCGGACCTGGCACGCCACCGTGCTCGCGGCCGCGGCGCTGGCCGAGACCGACGAGCCGGGGGAGTCCAAGGCCTCCCGCAAGCGTGCGGTCGCGGAGGCGATGAAGGAGGTCGCCGAGTTCCTGGGCAACACGCCCGCGCTGGCCAGGTCGGCGTACGTCGACCCACGGGTGATCGAGGCGTACGAGCGGGGCCGGACCATCCGCGGCACCACGCGTCGCACGTACGACGGCCCCGACGAGCGGCAGGCGGCCCTGGAGCGGGCCACGACGAGGGTGATCAAGGAGACCGGATGAACGTCACCGTCGAGCAGGGCGACATCACCGAGCAGCAGGTCGACGCCGTGGTGAACGCGGCCAACCGAGCGATGCGCGGCGGCGGAGGCGTGGACGGCGCGATCCACCGGGCCGGCGGGCCGGAGGTGCTGGAGGACTGCAAGCGCCGCTTCCCCGACGGTCTGGCCACCGGCGACGCCGGCTGGACCACGGCGGGGGAGATGCCCGCGCGCTGGGTGATCCACGTGGTCGGGCCCAACTACCGCGCCGGCGAGACCGACCGCGGTCTGCTCACCTCCTGCTACTCCCGTGCGCTGGAGGTCGCCGACGAGCTCGGCGCCAGCACCGTGGCCTTCCCTCTGGTCAGCGCCGGCATCTACGGCTGGCCCAAGGACGACGCGATCGCGGCCGCGATCGAGACGCTCCGGTCCGCGGACACGTCGGTCGAGGAGGCCCGGCTGGTGGCATTCGACGGCTCGACGTACGACGCGATCCGGGCCGCTCTCGCCGGCTAGTCCGCAGGGCTCGCGACTGGGAGCGCTTCCAGCAACGGCACGGTCTGCTCGACGCTGGGGAGACGGTCGATCTCGTCCGCGATGAGGCGTGCCTGCTCGATGGTTTCCTGGTCGCGTAGTGCTTGGGTAACCGTCTCGCCGATCTGGTCGGGAGTGGCTGTCGCAGCATCGAGGATCCGGGCCAGGCCGAGTTCCTCGGCCCTTCTGGCGTTGTGCGGTTGGTCGGCGCCGAGCGGCAGCAACACCGAGGGAAGGCCGTGTGCCAGCGCGGCCATCAGGCTTCCGGAACCCCCGTGCGAGACCACCAGATCTGTCTCGCGGAGCACCTGCTCCTGCGGAACGAATTGTTCTACGCGCACGTGGGCCGGCTGGGGGCGAAGTTGCGCAGCTTGCGCCAGCGGCCGCGCTGGACGTTGATGGCCACGGCACGCAGCCGCGCCTCAGGGTGGTCGACGACGAGGAAGCTCCGTCCGGCGGCAGCCGCCCGACGAGGCTTCCTGCACCAGGTCCCCGGCGTCCGCGGCGTCGCCGGTGACGCCGACAGCTGCACGACGAGACGCCGATACGACGCAGCGAAGATCTCTTGGAACACCACTCCGCGGGTGCCCGAGCCGCCTCGCGCCCTGACTCCAGGGTCTCTGCCTTCATGGGCTGACTCCTCGCTCGATGGGGTGCACTGACGACTCCCGACCGACGCGGCAGGTTCCGTGATCCTCCGCCTCGCCGGAGTCGGTGGTGTCGCCGGCGGCGAGGTCGACGACGTGCCGGGCCGGACGACGCTCAACCAGCGGTGTTTACGTGGCAGCGAGGTAGGAGTGGACGGCGGAGATCACCACGGAGCCCTCGCCGACGGCCGAGGCCACTCGCTTGACGGACCCAGCGCGAACGTCACCGACTGCGAACACTCCGGGCACCGACGTCAGGAAACCGTCACGGGTGACGACGAACCCTTTGGCGTCGAGCTCGACGCCCGCCTCGTGCAGCCAGGTCGTGCACGGGTCTGCGCCGATCATCAGGAAGAGACCGGCCGCGTCGAGCCGGACGTCCTGCTCGAGGACGTGGTCCCGCCAGCTCAGCCCGCTCAGCCGACTCGTGCCCTGGACCGCGGACAGCTCCGAGCGAGGGTGCACGGTGACCCTTTCGTGATGGGTGAGGCGCTGCGCCAGGTAGTTCGACATCGTGTCGCGGAGGTCGTCACGGCGGATCAGCACGTGGACCTGGCCGGCGTGCCGTGCCAGGAACAGGGCGGCCTGGCCGGCCGAGTTGGCGCCCCCCACCACGACGGCGTTCCGGCCGGCCACCACCTTGGCTTCGAGCTCGCTCGCGGCGTAGTAGATGCCGCGTCCCTCGAGGTCGGCCAGACCAGGAACGTCCAGGCGCCGATACCGGACGCCGCTGGCAATGATCACGGCACACGCCACGATGTCTTGCTCGTCGTCGAGCCGGACGCGGAAGCCTCCGGGCACCTGCGACAGCCCGGTGACGGAGCGGGGGGACACCAGCCTCGTCCCGAACTTGACGGCCTGCAGCATCGCGGCCCGCGCCAGCTCAGCCCCGGAGACGCCCTGGGGAAAGCCGAGGTAGTTCTCGATCCGCGACGAGCTGCCGGCCTGGCCCCCGATGGCGACGTCCTCGACGACGACCACGTCCAGTCCCTCCGAGGCCCCATAGACGGCGGCCGCCATCCCCGCGGGGCCGGCGCCCACCACGAGCAGGTCACATCGCGAGTCGTCGGAGAGGCCCCACAGGTCGATCCCCAGTGCGGTCGCCAGGTCGCGCGTCGTCGGCGACGTCATGCACCCTCCGCTCTCCCGTCACCACAACCGTGCCCGCCTCAGGCAGCGCAGTGGTCCTCGCCAGCTCTGACCAGGCCGACGCGTCCGAACGCAGCACCGTCCGGTAGGGGAGCTGGTTCCGCTCGGCGAACTCCTGAAGCCGGTGCAGGTCGCGGTCGTCGTCTCCAGCGAGCACGAGACCGCCCTCCCCGATTCTCGACAACATCCTCCGCCGCGCGTCGAACGCGGTGAGCAGGACATCGCTGAGCTCCCCCGAGATCTCAACGAGTCGGCGAAGGGCCTCGACCCGCACCCGGAGCACCGCTGTGTCCTCCACGGCCACGCCCGGGAGGAAGGCCCGCTGCCCCATCAACATGCCCAGCTCACCGACGAAGTCGCCTTCCTCGATGACAAAGACCACCCGGTCGTCCCGGCGGTCCAGGAGGAGTACGCCGCCGGCGAGGACGAGGTAGAGGTCGTACGGGTCGCCGGCGTCCCACAACAGCTCGCCGGGCTCGGGATGCAGTACCTCACCGGCCGACCGCAGCAGGTCCAACGCGTGCTGGCTGAACACCGGCCAGGCCAGCGCATCGACACCGTCCTGCCGCCGGGACGAGTAGTGGGTCTGCTCGTCGGGGACGGGGATGCTGCTCATGCGTCTCCTTCACCTGGCTGACCGAGTCGATCAAACACTCTCATCAGCATCGCGCCCGGTGTCGAGGCCGGCCGTCGCGCCGAGCCGGACGAGGTCGTCGGTCAGAGCGCCGGAGCGGTCGACGTGCGCCTTGATCGGCGAATAGTCACGGACCCGTCGCGTGACGGTTCTTGGCGAGCCACCGAGTCTCGGCGGGGCTGGGATCAGCGTTCCCGGCGGCGTCGACGGCCTTCACGGCGAAGCTGTGCCAGCCCGGTGGCAGGTCGGAGTAGACGCTCGGAGAGTTACACGGGGTGAACCCCCCTCCATCGAGGCTGCAAGCGAACGACGCCCCCTCGTCCGCACTGAACGTGAACCGCGCTGCGTCGGGCTCAGGCTGTGCCTCCGACATGTTGGTGTTCGGTGGCGTGACGTCCCGTGGGCTCTCTGAGCCGGGTGGGCGATGGACTCGTGGAAGGTGTGGTCGGTGCGTCCGTCTCCTGGTCCGGTGCCAGCGGCTCGGTCACGTCGCTGGACGCCGGTGGCTGCGGTTGGCCGGACTCGGATGCGTCGGACTCCGAGGGACTTTCCTTCGGTGTCGGGCCATCGGGTTCGGAGCTCGGGCTGGGTGGGTCGGCGAGGTGGCTCTCCCCCGGCACCGGCGGAGCCGCCGAGTCGGGCGGTCCGGTCGAAGTGCCGCCGGTCACCGCAGCGATGGTGAGGTAGCCCCCGACCCCGAGGCCGAGCACCACTGACAGGGTGACCAGGGCTCGGCCGCGCCGGTTCCCGGCCGTCGCATCGAGCACGTGCGCGGTGCCGCGTCGGAAGCGATGCCAGAGGGTCACGAGCGGCCCCGAGGCCTTGTGCTGCATGTGGAGATCTCCCGGATTGCGCACGGGCGCCCTGAGGTCCCCACGCCCCTCGCACCCGTCACGGACACGAAGTGAGGCACGCTAACACGGGCCTTGATGCCCACCTTCGCTGTGAGCGTGGACGGGTCCGGTGTCGGGCCTATGCACGTGCGTCGTGGTGGCCTATGTTCCGGTGGGGCGGCGTACCGGGCGTCGCCCTTCCTGGGGAGGGAGACTCGCATGACACACCTGGAAAAGGCGGCGAGAGCAGCGCTCGCGGCATCCGCCGCACTGACCACATGTCTCGGCGTGGCCCTCGCCGCGCCTGCCCAGGCGGACAAGCCGCCGAGCAACAGCTCCACGGGGACGGCCAGCGTCTTCGAGGTCAACCCGGTGCAGTCCACCGGCAACCAGGCCCTGACCGACCAGAAGGACTCCGCGGGAGCGGTGCCGGCTTCGGCGTACGCCACTGTGCACGCTGCGGAACCTGGACGGCTCCGGCCGCCTGGTCGGGAAGTGGGTCAACGTGCGCAGCAGTACTGGCCACGGAGGCCTACAGCGCGACCAACACTTTCAGCTACACCCGCGACGACGACCGCTTCGAGCAGGTGATGGCGTACTTCTGGGTCAACCAGGCGCAGGAGTATCTCCAGTCGCCTCGGCTTCGGGACCGACACTCCGGCCCGTCAACGCCGAGAGCCAGGACGTGCGCGATCAACCAGTACGGCGTCGACAACTCGCTTCTCGTCGGACAAGCACGACTACCTCCGGTTCGGCAAGGGCGGCGTCGACGATGCCGAGGACGCTGAGGTGATCGTCCACGAGTACGGTCACGCGGTGCATGACGCGCAGGTGCCGGGCTTCGGCACGAGCCTGGACGCCGGGTCGATCGGTGAGGCGCTTCGGCGACTACCTCGCGGTCGATCGTCGGGCTCGACGCGGCGCAGCAGAACGGCGTGGCCGGTGCAGGCGCCCGGAGCCCTGCGTCGCCGACTGGGACTCCATCTCCTACACCTCGACCGTTCCGCACTGCCTGCGCCGAGTGGACTCGGGTCTGGTCCTCGAGGACCGCCGAGGACGAGGTGCACTTCGACGGGATGATCTGGAGCCACGCCCTCTGGGACATCCGGCAGCGCTACGTCGCCCTCGGGTTCACCACCCAGACTGGGACCGGACGCTGGTCGACAGCCAGTTCGACTACGAGGCGGACACGTCATTCAGCGCCGCGGCCCGGGCGACTACGCCGAAGGCCCTCGCCAACGAGGGCCCGGACGCCGCCTCTGCAGTGCAGGACGCCTTCGCCGATCGCCACATCGACTTCTGACGCGGTTCGGGCGGTCAGATGCCGGTTCCTTTCGAAGTTGTCGTCCAGCACCTCGTCCACCGTCTTCCTGGCGATCTCGATGCCGTCCTCAACAGCCGTGCGGAAATGGATGCCGCCCCAGATCCTCGCCTCGCCGACCTCCCAGGTGAGCTTCTTGCACCGTGGCGTAGTGCCGGTCACCCAGACCCGTCAGGCTGGGGATCGTCAGGTCGATGCGTCGAGTTCCAGGAACTCCGCCAGTGCCTCGCCGCCAGCCGGCGTGATGCACGAGTGGGCACTCGGGTAGTCGGGGTGGTTCGGCGTGCCTGGCAGCGAGATGCATCCAGGCCGGGTCGGCGACGGTTGCCTCGTTCCCGTCCGTGTCGCCCTTCCGGATCGCGGTGATCGGCCGCCAGAACTCGTAGAAGTACTTGGCGTCGAAGCAGGCGATGAGCCCGTCGGCGTACGCCACCGAGACCATCGCCATCATTCGGGCCGCCTGGACGACGTCCAGCTCGTGCTGGCTCGATGACCCCACGGAGGGCGAGGTGCGCCTGCTGGACCGGCGGCTCACCCCAGAACATGGCAGCCGTCGTCTGCCAGTCCTTGCGCGTCGTGCTCGTCACCGAGCCGATCTCCTTGACCTCGTTGTACGTCACGAGCCCAGCGCTTGCTCTCGAGCGAGGGAGGTCCGTCCGGTCGGAACTGGTCCGCGGACTCCAAGGCGAACGTCTCCATCAGTCCGACGTAGGTCCCGTTGGGCGGGGTGGGAGCGGTCGGGACCCAGTCTCCCGGGAGCGCCGGGTCAGGCGGGGTGTAGCCGACGTCCGCGCGGAAGCCGTCGTCGGCACGCAGGGCGATGAGAGCGTTGGCGACGCGAAGCCCCACGGCGACACCGTCGGTCTTCGGCCTTCCCGGCGGGGATCGTGGCCAGGGAAGCGTCGTACGCCGGGTCCAGAATCGTGGCCTCCTGGAGCGGGAGGTAGTGCTCGTAGATCCGGTGGGCGGCCGCGACTACAGCAGCCTCCGGCGACGAACCGCGGGGTGCGCTGGTGCGGATGGCGAAGGGTTCGTACTTGCGCAGGACCGCCATCGCTGCGTCGTACACCGCGATGCCGGCGTAACCGAAGATGACGTGTCCCTCAGCAGGGCTGAGTCCTGAGGCGGTGTAGGCCTGCGTGCCGATGGCATCCCAGGCCGCCACGATAGTGTCTGTCTCCCGGATGATGACGGCCGGATGCGTCCGCGCTCTCCAGACGGGTGCTGCCGCAACCGTGGCGGCCAAGGCGGCGGTGAGTCCGGCGACGAGTAGCCCGGGACCCCCGTCCACGCCGACGTGCAGCCATTGACCCGTGCGTCTGGTTCTTCCAAGGCATGATCCGATCCTGTCTAGACAACCTGCATGCGATCCACTCCTTGTGCCCGACGTCAGCGCAGGCGCATCGGAGCCGGCTGTGCTCGACGAGCTCCTGGCAGGGTCCGGGTCGCGAAACCACCGATGCACGTTCTCCGCATCCCCCACGAGGTGGAGCTACCCGGCGGACACCACGAGGTCCAGGACAGGTCGGGGCGTCGCCACCGGCACTGTCATCGCAGTGCGCCCGCCGGGGGGTGACCCACCCGACCTACCCCAACGTAGACCCGGAATGAGACCCGAGGAATCGCTACTCCCGGGTAAAGACGGGCGAGGGAGACTCAGGCGGTCTGCTAAAAAAAAACCAATCTATCAAACACTCTCATCAACATCTCACCCATTATCTAAACTAACCATCTTACCAACCACATCTCCCAAACGATGGTGCGTCACGTGCGCCTTGATCAGCCGGACCACGAGCCATTCCCCACCAGTCAGGGCAACGAGTCACCGCGAACGTCTGCACGATCCTGTGCCGCTTCCCACCGGCTCGAGAGCAATGGCCCAGTCGGTGCTGTCGACGAACCTCCAGGTGGGAACGGTCCGCCAGGAGATCGAGCGAGGCGGGTCGACGCTCACCACTTCGCAGGTGCGGCTCCACCGCCATGGCCCGGAGCGGTTGCGGCCCCGGAACCGGGCTCCCGGCGCCGCTGAGGTCGCGCCGCCGAGCCAGGCGACCCGGGTGCATTCGTGGCTCCACTCGCCCGTACGCGTGACGTCGGCGACGACCCGCCACACTGCCTCGATCGGGACGTCGACGCTCACGTCGACTCGACCGGAACGCGTCAGGCGCCGCTGGGTACTCATGTCCGAGGGAGGAGCTTCTCGATGACCGCGGCCAGCCACGCTTCGTACTCCGCGGGCGTCCAACCGCTCAGGTCGGTCAGGAGCCGGTAGACCTCGACATCCATCACAGCCCACAGCCCGTGGGCCTCGCGAGCGCCGATCGAGCGCCCGACCATCAGCGCCGCGCCCTCCTCGACGTCCGCGCGTTGCCGCAGCTCGGCCTCGCGGAGCCGGCGTGCCGCTTCGGGTCGGAGGCCGCGGCCTCGCGCAAGGCCCTGATCATCTGCCCGTTGCGCTGGTGGATCTCCGTGACCAGGTGGGCCGCGGCTCGCACGCGTGCGCTGCGACCGCCTTCCGCGAGCGCGAGGAACTCCGGCCGGTCCGCGAGCGCACCGGCTCCACGTCACCCACGACGCCGACGTCGATCGCGGCCATCAGTAGTTCGGTCTTGCCACCGAAGTTCGGCGTAGACCGTCTCCACCGATACCCCTGCCTCCCGGGCTACGTCCCGCATGCCGGTCGCCGGCAAAGCCGCGGTCAGCGAACAGCAGCAACGGCCGCGTCCAGCACCTGACGTGCCGTTCTCACACGGCCTGTTGCTGTCGTCGCGAGGAACGGTAGGCGCGTCGCGGTGCACCCTCTGGTGGCTCTCGCTCATGTCGCCTCGGTGAGCCGTCCGCCTCCGCGGCCCCCGGCTCCCAGCGACGCGAGCGGCCCTGTCGACTTTACTTGCCGGCGAAACCGTGCAGGATCAGACCAGCGCACGAACCACGGCACGGTGTGCACCACCACCTGGTAGCCCTCGTCGTCGATCCCATCGAGCACCCAGTGAGCCCTCCATCCCCAGCTGCCCGCAGCGACTTGTGCTTCACGTAGTAGCTTCTGCTCTATCTCTCCCACTCTCGCTCGCGTGATAGCTCGCCGACACCACCGGCATCGCCTCGTCCTACCTCTCGGTCCAGGTGCGGGAACAGCACAACTCGTCGAGGCGCGTCGATCGACTCCCGACCAGCGACCACCCGTCGGCCTCGTCGTCGTTGTCGACTCGGCGTACTCGATGCGCTGGCCGCCGCTCAGTGCGCTGCGCCAGCGGCGTCGACTTCGCTCATGGTCCGACTTCCAGCGAGTCCAACAGCGGCTGCCGCCGCGGGGTTCCTGTCCCGCACCAACGGCCACAGACCCTCGTCCTCGCCCTCGTGGTGGGCGTGCAGGAAGTCCATCAGCCACACCACGTGCTCGCCGAGCGCCCCGCGCTGGCGGTCCCGTGGGAGTTGCTCGGCTCTCCGTACCTCGCGAGCCCCCGTTCAGTCGCGGCGCAGCGCCGCGTGCACGATGCCCATCATTCGGGTGTCCGCTGGATCGGTCGAACTCGTCATAACCTCAAGGTAGAACATCTATGTATTCAATACAAGATCGTTCTGCCGAATTGTCACGCACCCGTCGCGTGACCGTTCCTCGGCGAGCCACCGAGCTGCTCGGCGGGGCTGGGATCGGCGTTCCCAGCGGCGTCCACGGCCTTCACAGCGGAAGGCGTGCCGTAGCCCGGCTGCAAGTCCGGAGTAGACGCTCGGAGAGTCTCACACGTGGTCGAAGGCTCTCTCCATCAAGGTCTGCAAGCGAACGACGTCCCTTCGTCTCCGCAGCTCAACGTGAACCGCGCTGCCGTCGGGCTCGCGCTGCGCCTCCGACATGTTGGTGTTCGGTGGCGTGACGTCCCGTGGCTCTCTCGTCCGGGTGGGCGAGGGGCTGGTGAAAGGTGTGTTCAGTGGTCCGTCTCCTGGTCCGATGCCGGCGGCTCGGTCACGTCGCTGAAGCCGGCTCGCTGCGGTTGGCCGGACTCGGACGCGTCGGACTCCGAGGGGCTTTCCTTCGGTGTCCGCCCGTCGGGTGGGGGGCTGGTCGCGTCGGGGCTGTTGCCCTCCTCAACACCGGCGGAACCGCGTCGGGCGGTCCTTCGGGCGTCCCGCCGCCGGTCAGTGCGGCGATGGTGAGGTAGCCGCTGATCACGAGGCCGAGCGTTGCCACCAGTGTGACCAGGGCTCGGCGCGGCCAGAGGCCAAGGAGCGTCCCCGAGGCCTTGTGCTGCATGCTGTAGATCTCCCGATTGCGCACGGGCGCCCCGAGGTCCCCACGCCCTCGCACCCCTCACGGACACGAAGTGAGGCACGCTAACACGAGCCTTGATGCTCGCTTTCGCCGTGAGCGTGGGCGGGCGGACTCTCCCCTCAGGCGGTCTGCTCGACGACGCAGTCGATGCACTTCGGTGAGCGCCTCGACGTCGGCGGGGTCGACGGCGGGGTACATCGCGACCCGCAGCTGGTTGCGGCCGAGCTTGCGGTAGGGCTCGGTGTCGACGATGCCGTTGGCGCGCAGCATCGCGGCGATCGCGGCGGCGTCGATGGCGTCGTCGAAGTCGATGGTGCCGATGACCAGCGAGCGGTGCGCCGGGTCGGCGACGTACGGCGTGGTGTACGACGTGCGCTCGGCCCAGCCGTACAGCGCGTCGGACGAGGCGGTGGTGCGCTCGACCATGCCCTTGAGGCCGCCCTGGGCTGTTCATCCAGTCCAGCTGCTCGGCCATCAGGAACAGGGTGGCGACCGCCGGGGTGTTGTAGGTCTGGTTCTTCGCCGAGTTGTCGATCGCGGTCGGCAGGTCGAAGAACGCCGGGATGTGCCGGTCGGACGCGGCGATCGCGCGGCCCGCTCGAGCGCGGCCGGCGACATCAGCGCGATCCACAGGCCGCCGTCGGAGGCGAAGCACTTCTGCGGCGCGAAGTAGTAGGCGTCGACCTCGGTCGAGGTCGACCGGCAGGCCGCCGGCGCCCGAGGTCGCGTCGACCAGCACCAGCGCGCCCTCGTCGGCACCCGGCGGGGCGCACGACCGGCGCCATCACGGCGGTCGAGGTCTCGTTGTGCGCCCACGCGTAGGCGTCGACGCCGTCCTCGGCCACCGCCTCGGGCCGCGAGCCCGGGTCGCTCTTGATCACGGTCGGCGCCTCGAGCCACGGTGCGGCCGCGGCCGCCTTGGCGAACTTCGAGGAGAACTCGCCGAACGACAGGTGCTGGCTCTTCTTCTCGATCAGCCCGAACGTCGCGATGTCCCAGAACGCCGTCGCGCCGCCGTTGCCGAGCACCACCTGGTAGCCCTCCGGCAGCGAGAACAGGTCGGCGAGGCCCTCGCGGACCCGGCCGACGGTGTTCTTCACCGGCGCCTGCCGGTGCGAGGTGCCCATCAGCGACGACGCCGGTCGCGGCGAGCGCGTCGAGGTGGCTGGTCTGGATCTTGGAGGGCCCGGCTCCGAACCGCCCGTCGGCGGGCAGCAGGTCGGTCGGGATCTTCACGGCGTCGCTCACTTCGGTTCCTTCTGGCTTGCAGACGGTGGGGATGCTGACGACGCTGTCAGAGACGGCCCTATTCTGACAGCCCCGAATCGGCGAAGTTGAATCGAGGGGGCCAGGTGGACGGTCTGCGGCTGGTCGCCGTGGGCTACGGCCACCCCGACGCCACCCGGCTGATCGAGACGGTCCAGGCGGAGTACGTCGTCCGCTACGGCAGCCACGACAAGAGCCCGATCGACCCGCGGATGTTCGACCCGCCGCACGGCACGTTCCTGGTCGGGTACGTCGGCGAGGAGGCGGTGGCCACCGGGGCCTGGCGCCGGCGTACCGATCTCGAGGCGTTCGGCACCACGGTGGTCGCCGAGCTCAAACGGATGTACGTCGTGCCCGCGGCCCGCGGCGCCGGCCACGCCCGCCCGGTGCTGGCCGAGCTGGAGCGCACCGCGGCGGAGGCCGGCACGAGGCATCGTCCTCGAGACCGGCCTCCGCCAGCCGGAGGCGATCGGGTTGTACACCTCCTCGGGCTACACCCCGATCCCCTCGTTCGGCCACTACCGCGAGTCGCCGCTGAACCGCTGCTTCGGCAAGCGGCTCGCCTGACTCCGAGGGCAGCCGCACCGTGACGCACAGCCCCCCGTCGGCCCGGGGGGTGAGGGTCAGGGTCCCGTCGTGGGCCTGGACGATGCTCTTGACGATCGCCAGGCCGAGACCGACACCCACGTGATCGGTGCGGATGCGTTCGGTGCCGCGCTGGAACGGCTCGACGAGGGTGGCCACCAGCTGTGCGGGCGAGCTTCTCGCCGGTGTTCTCGACGGTGAGCACCGCGGTCCCGTCGTCCTGAAGCCTGGTCGTTACCCAGACGGTGCCCTCCTCAGGCAGGTTGTGGACGATCGCGTTGTGCACGAGGTTCGTCGTCATCTGCTGCAGCAGCGCGTGTGAGCCGATGGCGGAGCGTCATCTCGCCGGAGGTCTCGATGGTGACGCCGCGTTCCTCCGCGAGCGGGATGAGCGTCTCGGTGGCCTCTTCCGCCAGGAGTGACAGGTCGACCTGCTCGCTGGTGAAGGCCCCCCGGTCGGCGCGGCTGAGCAGCAGCAGTGCCTCGGTGAGGTCGATCGCTCGGGTGTTGACGAAGTGGAGGCGTTCGACGAGCTCGCCGGTGTCGCGGCCCGGGTCGTTGCGGGCGACCTCGAGAAGTGTCTGCGTGATCGCCAGTGGGGTGCGCAGCTCGTGGGAGGCGTTGGCGGCGAATCTCTGCTGCTCGGCGACCTGCGCCTCGAGCCGCGCGAGCATGGTGTCGAAGGCGTCGGCGAGCTCGCGGAACTCGTCCTTGCGGCCTTCCAGCCGGATCCGGTGGGAGAGCGATCCGTCCGCGGCCTGGCGGGTGGCACTGGTGATCCGCGTCAGGGGCGCGAGCATGCTGCCGGCGAGGATCCATCCGCCCAGGACGCTGAACACCAGAAGGAACGCCAGCATGAGGGCTGCCTTCGGGACGAAGGCATCGAGCAGGTCGGAGCGGGTGGGTCCGAACATCCCGGGGCCACCACCATCGGGCACATAGCGCAGCAGGAACACCCACACCACGGCGAGCAGCGAGGTGCCCGCCACCATCAGGAACCCGACGTAGCTGAGGGTGAGCTTGAGGCGAACGCTCAAGCCGGGCCGCCTATCCACGCGCGCTCGGTGCTGTGTCGATGCGGTAGCCGACGCCGGCCACGGTCGCGATGAGCCCCGGCTCGCCGAGGCGCTTGCGCAGCGCCGAGACGGTGATGCGTACGGCGTTGGTGAACGGGTCGGCGTTCTCGTCCCATGCTCGCTCCAGGAGCTCTTCGGCGCTGACGACACCGCCCTCGGCGGCGACGAGAACCTCGAGCACGGCGAACTGCTTCCGGGTGAGCGCGACGTAGCGGCCGTCGCGGTAGACCTCGCGGCGGAACGGGTCCAGACGCAGGCCGGCGATCTCTCGCACCGGCGGCCTGTTGTGGGCGCGCCTGCGGTCGAGTGCTCGGAGCCGGAGCACGAGCTCTCGGAGCTCGAACGGCTTCGTGAGGTAGTCGTCGGCGCCGAGCTCGAACCCGGAGGCCTTGTCGTCGAGCCGGTCGGCAGCGGTGAGCATCAGGATCGGCATACCGCTACCGGAAGCGACGATGCGTCTCGGCGACCTCGTCGCCGGACGGCCCGGGGATGTCGCGGTCGAGGACGGCGATGTCGTAGGCGTTGACGCTCAGCAGCTCCAGCGCGGTGTCACCGTCACCGGCGATGTCGGCGGCGATCGCTTCCAGGCGCAGCCCGTCACGGATGGCGTCTGCCATGAAGGGCTCGTCCTCGACGATCAGCACACGCATCGACCTCGATGCTACGAGAGCGCGGCGCATATTGCCGGCATATCGAAATCCTCATACGTGCTGGCAACGCCTCGCTCCCTTGACTTCTACGCATGACTTGCAGCGAAGCGATACGAACTCGGCCCGCTCGGCCGTCGCGACAACGGGAATCACCATCTACGGATGTGAGCCGGACGAGGCAGCGCTGTTCCGGGAGCTGGCGCCTCTCTTCGGCGTGCGCCGACGCTCACGGAAGCGGCGGTTATCCGACGCCACCGTCGACCTGGCACTCGGGAACCGATGCATCAGCGTCGGTCACAAGACGCAGATCACCAATGCCACTCTTCTTGCGCTGAGCCGGGCCGGCGTGGAGTACATCTCCACGAGAAGCGTCGGTTGCAACCACATCGACCTGGAGTACGCCGCAGCGCGTCGGCATCCGCGTCGAGAACGTCGCCTACTCGCCCGACAGCGTTGCCGACTACACGTTGATGTTGATGCTGATGGCGCTGCGCAACGCGCAGTCCGTCCTCCGCCGCGCGGACGCTCGCGACTACCGACTGCACGACGACGCGGGCGAGGAGCTGCGCGACCTGACCGTCGGCGTGGTCGGGACGGGACGCATCGGCGTCGCCGTCATCGACAGACTGCGAGGGTTCGGCTGTCGGGTGCTGGCCCATGACACCCGGCCCCGGCACTCTGCCCGGCGACGTCGTCGCTCGACGAGCTGCTGAAGCATAGCGACATCGTCACGCTCCACACGCCACTCACCGCGGACACCCACCATCTCTTGGATCGCCGCCGCATCGGGCAGCTGAGACCGCGGCGCGTTCGTCATCAACACCGCGCGCGGCTCACTTCTGGACACCGAGGCGCTCCTCGTCGGCGTTGGAAGGCGGCACGACTGGGCGGTGCGGCCCTGGACGTCCTCGAAGGAGAGGAAGGGACCTTCTACGCCGACCGCAGAGACGAGCCAGTCGAGAGCGACCTGCTGCTGCGGCTACAGCAGCTGCCGAACGTGATCATCAGTCCGCACACCGCCTACTTCACCGACCACGCACTGGCCGACATCGTCGACAGCACGCTCGTGAACTGCCTGAGCTTCGAAGGCGGGAACTGACATGGACAGGTTCAAGATCGGCATCCTCTTCGGGGGTTCTCCGAGGAGCACCCCATCTCCGTCAAGTCTGCGCGAGAGGTGGCCGAGCGACCTCGACGCCGAGAAGTACGAGCCGTTCTAGATCGGGATCACCCAGAGCGGAGCCTGGAGGCTGTGTGACGGGCCCGGGCCCGGGGTGGGACAACGGCAGTGGCCGTTCGGCCGTGCTGTCACCGGACCGCAGCGTCCCCGGACTGCTCGTCCTGGAGGGGGAGCGGTACGAAACGGTCGGCTCTCGACCTGGTGCTTCCCGTCCTGCACGGCAAGCTCGGCGAGGACGGTGCGGTCCAGGGCCTGTTGGAGCTCTCCGGGATCCCCTACGTGGGCTGCGATGTCCAGAGCTCTGCTCTGTGCATGGACAAGTCCCTCGCCTACATCGTCGCCGAGAAGCGCGGGCATCGCTACGCCGAACTTCTGGACCGTCGTGCGCCAACGAGAACGTCGACCCCGACCGGTTCACCTATCCCGTGTTCGTGAAGCCGGCTCGCTCGGGTTCGTCCTTCGGCGTCACCAAGGTGGAGCGGAAGGAAGAGCTGCGGAGCGCGGTCGAGACCGCACGTCGGTACGACTCGAAGGTCCTGATCGAGGAAGCGGTCGCGGGCAGCGAGGTCGGCTGCGCGATCTTGAGCGAACGCTTCGGACTGGTGGCCGGCGAGGTGGATCAGATCGACCTGTCCCACGGCTTCTTCAGGATCCACCAGGAGAGCGCGCCCGAACGCGGCTCCGACAACTCGACGGTCACCGTCCCCGCGGACATTCCGGCGGAGTCACGCTCGCTGGTCCAGGAGACGGCGAAGGCCGTCTATCGCGCCCTGGGATGCACGGGACTGGCCCGGGTGGACCTGTTCCTCAAGGAGGACGGAACGGTCGTGCTCAACGAGGTCAACACGTTGCCCGGCCTGACGTCGTACAGCCGCTATCCGCGGATGATGGCGGCCGCGGGACTGCCGTTCGCCGAGGTGATCGACCGGATGGTGTCCCTGACGTTGACGGGGAACGGTCGATGACCGACGACTTCGTCTTCGTCGACCAGCTGGTGCCCGAGGTGCGATGGGATGCCAAGTACGCCACGTGGGACAACTTCACGGGGAAACCGGTGGACGGATACCTCGTCAATCGCATCGTCGGCACGAGAGCTCTGTGCGCAGCCTTGGCGCGGCGCGCGGAGGAGGCCGCGGCCCTTGGCTTCGGGTTGCTCCTGTGGGACGGCTATCGCCCGCAACGCGCCGTGGACTGCTTCCTGAGATGGTCGCAGCGAGTCGGAGGACGGCCGGACGAAACCACGGCACTATCCCGAACATCGACCGAGCGCAGATGTTCGAACAGGGCTACGTCGCGGCCAAGTCGGGCCACAGCCGGGGGAGCACCGTCGACCTGACGCTCTATCACTTGGCTACCGGTGAGCTCGTCCAGATGGGCGGCGGCCACGACCTGATGGACTCGATCTCGCACCACGGGGCGCAGGGGATCACGCCGGTCGAGGCGCGAAACCGCCGGCATCTCCGGTCCATCATGGAGGCCAGCGGTTTCAGCGCCTACGACTGCGAGTGGTGGCACTACACGCTGAAGCACGAGCCGTATCCAGGCACCTACTTCGACTTCCCCATCGCGTAGTCCAGCCCGTACGGCCCCTCAGGTGACGTCCCGCCGCCGCACCAGCAGTCACGACCAGCACCGGCAGCGCCACGGCGTACACCAGCACGGTGATCAGCGCCTGGCCGCCCGCCACGGTGTCGAGCACGCCGGGGGTGTCGGTGGGGTTGGCCCCGACGTCGACGATCGCCCCGATCAGCGAGCCGGCGGAGGTGCCGGGCAGCACGTGGGTGACGGACTCGATCGGGCCGAGCAGGGAACCGACCCCGCGCAGCAGGTTCTCGACCACCAGCGCCCAGACCAGGCCGAGCCCGACCGACAGCGCCGGACCGCGGGCCAGGGTGCCGAGCGCGTAGCCCATCAGCGCCCACATCTCGAGCACCAGCAGCCCGCCGCCGGCAGACTTCAGCGAGCACGCCCAACGACGGCCAGTCGATCGGCTGCGACTCGCCGGCCGCGATCGCCAGCGACACCACGGTCATCAGCGCCAGCGTCATCACCATCACGCCGACCTCGATGATGACCAGGGCGAGCATCGACCCGCCGACGCTCGAGGTCCGCGACGGGCCCTGGGTGAACATCGTCTTCCAGGTGCCCCAGCCGTACCCGTTGCCGGCCACGATCGCGCCGAGCACCATCGCCAGCGCGCCGCCCCACAACGGCAGGCCCTGGACGAGCACGTCCGGCATCGACGCCGGCAGCAGGTCGTGGAGCAGCTGGGCCGGGGACTCGCCCTCGTTGGAGAAGCTCTCGTCACCGGTCTTGTAGGCGATGTAGTTGAAGAGGTAGCCGAACATCAGCGCCATCGCCATCCAGGCGCCGATCGTCACCCAGACGGCCGGCCACTTGCGCAGCCGCAGCAGCTCGGCGCGGGTGCTGTTGATGAGGTCGTTCATGACACGTTCTCCATCTCGGGATCGGTCGAAAGGTTGCTCGTCATCTCGAAGAAGACCTCTTCGAGGGTCCGCTCGGACACCGTCAGCTCGTGCACGTCGACGCCGGCGGCCACCAGCTCTCGCGCCAGGTCCGGCGCGGCCGTCAGCCGGCAGGTCGAGGAACAGGTCCTGACCCTCGCGACGTACGCCTTCGTCGCCGGCCAGCTTCATCGCGACCGCCAGCGCCCGGTCCTCGGGCGTCGCCCGGACCTTCAGCGAGGAGCCGCCGCGCAGCTCGGCCACGGTCGACTCACGCAGCAGCTTGCCGCCGTTGATCACGCCGACCCGGTCGCAGATCTCCTGCACCTCGGCCAGCAGGTGGCTGGACAGCAGCACGGTCTGGCCGCCGCGGGCCAGCGAGACCACCAGCGCGCGCATGTCGGCCATGCCGGCCGGGTCGAGCCCGTTGGTGGGCTCGTCGAGCACGATCAGCTCCGGGTCGCCCATCAGCGCCGCCGCGACACCGAGCCGCTGCTTCATGCCCAGCGAGTAGCGCTTGTACTTGTCGCCGCCCCGGTCGGCCAGGTCGACGCGCTCCAGCGCGTCGTCCACGACGTCTTCGGACAGGCCGCGGGCCCGGGCCAGCACCCGCAGGTTGTCGCGCCCGGAGAGGTAGGGGAAGAACCCCGGCCCCTCGACCAGCGCGCCGACCCGCTCGGTCACCTCGGAGCGGCCCGCGGGCCTCCCCAGGACGCTCGCCGACCCGGCCGTGGGCCGGATCAGGCCGAGCATCATTCGCAGCGTGGTGGTCTTGCCCGCCCCGTTGGGGCCGAGGAAGCCGTACACCTCGCCGCGTCGCACGGTCATGCTGACGGAGTCGACGGCGAGCCGGTCGCCGTACCGCTTGGTCAGCCCGTCTGTCTGCACCACGAGTTCGTTCATGGCTCCACGCTCGCCGCCGGCGGCGGTTCGCGCGTCCGCCCAGCTGCGGCCTCCGCCTACGCAGGACTGCGTACGGCGCTCGCTCCCGCAGGCGTACGACGCCGGGCGGCCGCCGGTCTAGCCTCGTCGTCGTGAGCCTGCTGTCCCATCGGATCGAGCACCGTGGCTACTGGCCGTGGACGGTGCTCGTCGTCGTGTTCCTCGGGACCGCGGCGTCGAACCGGGACGCCGCGCTCGACCGCCCGGTGTTCGTCGGCGTGCTGCTGGCGGTCGCCGCCGTCGTACCGGCCCTGCTCCGCCTGGGCCCGGTCCCCGCCCTGCTCGCGAGTGGCGCGGCGACCAGCGCCTACTTCGCCGCTGGGGTACACCGACGGCCCGGTCTACCTGGCGCTGCCGACCGTCACCCTGGTCGCCGCCTGGTCGGCACGGGTACGCGACTGGATCTGGCCGGCGGCGATCGCGGTCGCGTCCGTCTGTGCGGCGCTGGCCGCGCGGGCCGAGCTCTACGACGACATCGAGCGGTCCAGCCCCTGGCAGGGCATCGGCATCGTCGCGATCGTGGCCGCGGCCGGTGCGGCGGCCACCGCACTGCGCGCCCGACAGGAGGCCAGCCGCGACCGCACCCAACGAGCCGCCACCGAGGAGCGGCTGCGGATGGCGCAGGACCTGCACGACGGCGTCGGCCACGGTCTGGCCGTGATCGCCATGCAGGCGGGCGCCGCGCTGCACGTGCTGGACAAGGACCCGGCGAAGGCCAGGGAGAACCTCGAGGCGATCCGCGCCACCAGCAAGGAGTCGCTGGACTCGCTGCGCTCCGAGCTGGCCCGGATGTCCGGCGACGCGGGAGCCCGCCGGCCGGCTCCCGGGCTCGACGACCTCGACGGCCTGCTCGACCGGGTCCGCGGCGGCGGGCTGGTCGTGGACCGCTCGGGCGGCGTCGACGGCGTGCCCGAGCCGGTCGAGCCGGACGGCGTACTCCGTGGTGCAGGAGGCGCTCACCAACGTGCTGCGGCACGCCCACGCCACCCGGGCGCTGGTGTCGTTCGAGCGACGGGACGGCGACCTGGTCGTCACGGTGCGCGACGACGGGCGCGGCGGTGGCGCGACCGGCGGGACCGGGCAGGATGGGGGCATGGGCATCAGCGGCATGCGTTCCCGGGTCGAGGCGCTGGGCGGCACGCTCGAGGCGGGGCCGGGACCGCAGCGGGTTCCGGGTGCGGGCGGTCATCCCGGGGGCCTCGTGATCCGGGTGGCGCTGGTCGACGACCAGCCGCTGGTGCGGATGGGCCTGGCGACGCTGATCGCCGCCGAGGACGACCTCGAGCTGGTCGGCGAGGCCGGCGACGGCCGCGAGGCACTGGGCGTGCTGCGCCGGACGACCCCCGACGTGGTGCTCTGCGACATCCGGATGCCGGTCATGGACGGCCTGGAGATGCTCCAGGAGGTCGCTGCCGACCCCGGGCTCGCGGACGTGAAGGTGGTGATGCTGACGACGTTCGAGCTCGACGAGTACGTCTTCGAGGCGCTCCGCCACGGGGCCAGCGGGTTCCTGCTCAAGGACGCCGAGCCGGAGAGCCTGCTCGACGCGGTCCGGGTGGTGGCCGAGGGCGGCTCGCTGCTCGCCCCGTCGGTGACCACGACGGTGATCCAGCACTTCGGGGGCTCCGGCCCGCCGACCCGCCCGCACCCGCGCCTCGGCGACCTCACCGAGCGGGAGCGGGAGATCGTGGCGTGGGTCGCCACCGGCCGGTCCAACCAGGAGATCGCGGAGGAGCTCGTGGTCAGTCCCGACACCGTGCGCACCCACGTGAGCCGGGCGATGGTGAAGCTGCAGGCCCGCGACCGCGCCCAGCTGGTGGTGTTCGCGATCGAGTCCGGGGTGAGCCTGTAGTGCTGCTGCCGATCAAGGTGGCCCGAGGGGTTGCCGACGGGTCGATGAGCCTGGCCTTCCGCCGGTGGCGCACCCAGGACGTTCAGCCGGGCGCGACGTTCCGCACCGCAGCCGGGGTGATCCGGGTGGACGCCGTCGAGGTCGTCGACCCGGCTGCGATCACCGACGCCGACGCGGCCCTGGCCGGGCACCGGGACGCCGACGCCGTGCGCAAGCGGCTGGCCGGCGACGACAGCCTGCCGACGTACCGCGTGCAGCTGTCGTGGGCCGGCGAGGACCCGCGGGTCGCGCTGCGCGAGGACGACCGGCTCACCGACGACGACGTGGCCGCGATCGACGCGCGGCTCGAGCGGCTCGACCGGGCCAGCGGCCACGGCGCCTGGACCATGCAGACCCTGGACCTGATCCGGCGCCGCCCGCAGGTTCGTGCTCCCGACCTCGCCGCCGAGGTCGGCCGCGAGCGCGACCCGTTCAAGATCGACGTCCGCAAGCTGAAGAACCTCGGGCTCACGATCAGCCACCCCGTGGGCTACGAGCTCTCGCCCCGCGGGATCGCCTATCTCACCCGGACCCGGCGGGCAATGCCCCGAAACGTCTGACAGCGCGGCTCGCGCGGCCTACCCTCGCCCGGTGTCTCGGACCAGGTTGCTGCTCGTCGCCGTTCTCGCGTGCGCCCTCCTCTCCCTCTCCCCGGCCCCCGCGGGGGCCATCGAGGGCTACGCGTCGTACCAGCCCGCCACGAAGTGCTCGCCGAAGGCCAAGCCCGGCACCAAGCAGCTCGGGCGCTGGCTGGTCCGTCGGTACGGCGGCGGCTACGGCCCGATCTCACGGAGCTGCGGTGGCAGCCGGTCCGAGCACACCGAGGGGCGGGCGTTCGACTGGATGCTGGACGCCAACAAGAAGCCGGACCGGCGCCGGGCCCGTGACTTCCTCGAGCGGGCGTTCCGCACCGACGACCGCGGCAACTCCCACGCCCTGGCCCGCCGGATGGGGATCATGTACATCATCTGGAACGACCGGATGTACTCCGCCTGGGACCGGTTCCGCGCCGAGCCTTACCTGAGCTCGAGCTGCCCCTCGAAGAAGAAGTGCTCGAAGACGCTGCGGCACCGCAACCACATGCACATCTCGCTGACCCGCCGGGCGGCCCGGGCGGACACCAGCTGGTATCGCTAGTCCGGTCGACTCAGCCGGACCACTCGGACTGCCAGCCGGCCACCTCGTCGGCCTTGCGGGAGGCGGGGCCGGTGTAGATGGCCGATGGCCGGATCAGCCTGCCGGTGGTCTTCTGCTCGAGGATGTGGGCGGACCAGCCACCGGTGCGGGCACAGGTGAACATCGAGGTGAACATGTTCGCCGGCACCTCGGCGAAGTCGAGGACGATCGCCGCCCAGAACTCCACGTTGGTCTCCAGCACCCGGTCGGGTCGGCGTTCCCGGAGCTCGGCCAGAGCGGCCTTCTCCAGCGCCTCGGCGACCTCGTAGCGCGGGGCGCCCAGCTCGCGCGCGGTGCGGCGCAGCACCCGGGCGCGCGGGTCCTCGGCCCGGTAGACCCGGTGCCCGAAGCCCATCAGCCGCTCGCCCTTGTCGAGCAGCCCCTTGACGTAGCCCTCGGCGTCGCCCGACTTCTCGACGTCGGAGATCATCCCGAGCACCCGCGACGGGGCGCCGCCGTGGAGCGGGCCGCTCATCGCGCCGATCGCGCCGGAGAACGCGGCCGCCACGTCGGCGCCGGTGCTGGTGATCACCCGGGCCGTGAACGTGGAGGCGTTCATGCCGTGCTCGGCGGCCGAGCTCCAGTAGGCGTCGATCGCCTTCACGTGGGCCGGGTCGGCCTCGCCCTTCCAGCGGATCATGAACCGCTCGGCGAGGGTCCGGCCCTGGTCGACCTCGCGCTGGGAGACGACCGGCTGGCTGAGGCCGCGGGCCGACTGCGCGGCGTACGACAGGACCATCACGGCGACCCGGCTGAGGTCCTCGCGGGCCTGCTCGTCGGAGATGTCGTAGGTCTGGCCGAACCCGAACGCCGGGGTAAGCATCGCGACCGCTGCCTGCACGTCGACCCGGACGTCGCCGGTGTGGATCGGCAGGTTGAACGGCTCGGCGGGCGGCAGGCCGGGGGTGTAGGTGCCGTCGATCAGCAGGCCCCAGACGTTCTCGAACGGGACCCTGCCGACGATCTCCTCGATGTCGACGCCGCGGTAGCGCAGTGCCGAGCCTTCCTTGTCGGGCTCGGCGATCTGCGTCTCGAACGCGACGACACCTTCCAGCCCGTGGTGTACCTCGGTCATCCCGCCATGACTCCTTCGTCAGGGGCCCACGGTGGTGGGCATCCACCGCATTCTGCCGCACCTGGAGGCGCGCCCTAGTGTCGTGCCATGACCGAGCTCGACCTGACCGCGCTGCGTGAGGAGTACGCCCGCTCCGGGCTGACCGAGTCCGACCTGGCAGCGGACCCGATCACGATGTTCCGGCGGTGGTTCGACGAGGCGGTCGCGGCCGGTCTGCACGAGCCCAACGCGATGGTGGTCGCAACGGCCGACTCCGGCGCGCGGCCGGCGGCGCGGCTGGTGCTGCTGAAGGGCGTGTCCGACGACGGCTTCGTCTTCTTCACCAACACCCTCTCGCGCAAGGGAGAGGAGCTCGCGGCCAACCCCGCGTGCGCGCTGCTCTTCCCCTGGCACCCGCTCGAGCGTCAGGTCCGGGTCGACGGGACTGCCGCGCCGCTGTCGACGGACGCCGTGGCGGCGTACTTCGCCTCGCGGCCGCGGGGCTCCCAGCTCGGGGCGTGGGCGTCCCACCAGTCCCGCGAGGTGGGCGGTCGCGACGAGCTGACCACGGCGTACGACGAGGTTGCGGCGAGGTACCCGGACCCGGCGCCGGTACCAGTGCCCGAGGAGTGGGGAGGGTACGTCGTGCGGCCAGAGGCCGTGGAGTTCTGGCAGGGCCGGCCGGGTCGGATGCACGACCGGCTGGTCTACCGGCGTACCGGCACCGGCTGGAGCACCGTGCGGCTTGCCCCCTGAGTCGGGCTTCGGCCGACGCGAACCACCCTCGTGGCGTGCCTCAGCCGCGGGCGCAGAGGTACTTGACCGTCTTGGACGACGACCCGGCATCGTCGCCGTCGACGAGTACGACGGCGCGGCCGGAGCGCGCCTCCCGACCCCGGAAGGTGAACCGGATCTGCGCCTGCACGCTGTCCTGCCCCTCGTGCACCTCGACGGTCTTCGCTGGCGGCTGCGCGCCGTCGGGGCGGATCCACGCGATCGTCAGCTCGCCGGGGTTGCCGTTCGTCGCGATCGTGGCGACGAACCGCACCTCGGCGTGGGGACAGCGGACGGACGGCCCGGGCTCTGCCGCCACCGAGATGTCGCGCACCTCGAGAGCGTCGGAGGACATCCGCCAGGGCTCGAGCAGGTACGCGCCGGCGGCGGCCGCACCTCCGGTGACGATCAGTCCCAGCGCGATGCAGATCCAGCGGAACCATCGCGGCGGCATCGACGACCAGGGCGAGTCATCGTCGTCCGGCTCCGGCTCCGGTTGCGTGACCCGCTCTGGCGCGACCGGTGCCGGTGAGACGGTCGAGTCCTCGTAGAGGATGCCGCGCAGGACCTCGACCAGGTCGTGCGGCAGCGGGCGCTCCTGTGGCCGGTCGGTCAGGCTGGCCAGCAGCACCTCCGCGGCGCGCCACGGCAGCGGCGGCCACGGGTCGTCGGCGGAGAGCGGGGGCGGGCCCCCGGCGAGGGTGTGGTGGGCCAGCACGGCGAAGTCGTAGGCGTCCGACCACTGGTCGGGCTCGCTCGTGGCCAGCGCCTTGGACACGGCGAAGCCGCCCAGCCGGGCCCGTCCGTCAGGAAGCACGATGACGTGCTCGGGGCCGACCGAGCCGTGCGCAAGCCCCTGCCAGGCCATCACCCGCAGGGCCGCGGCCACGTCCTCGAGGATCGGGATCGCCCGCCGAGCCGGCAGCGGTCCGGCGTCGAGGAGCTCCGCGAGCGTCGTGCCCGGCACGTGCTCGGTCACCACGGACACCGGATCGCCGCTGGCGTCGACGTCGAGGATCCTGACCATGGGGCCGACCGTGGTGGCCGCCAGGATCTGCGCATCGCGCAGCAGCCGCTCGATGGCCTCGGGGCCGCTGAACGCGGCCCTCGGGATCTCGACGACCACCACGTCCTGGCGCAGCGCCCCGGGGGGCGCGTGCGCCACCTGCTGGCTCATGGTCGAGAGTCTCGTCGCGGACCGCAGTCGGCTCCTCGTCAATAGTGGGGAACTCTCTTTACAAACCATTTGTGAGTGAGTGCTCACTCATTTAACCTTGACGGCGATGGAGACGAAGAGAGAGCGCGCGAGGCCGCTGTCGCCGGAGGACCGCCGGGCGGCGATCATCACCGCGACCCGCCCGCTGCTGATGGAGCACGGACGCCGGACGACGACGAAGCTGGTCGCCGAGGCGGCCGGCATCGCCGAGGGCACGATCTTCCGGGTGTTCCCCACCAAGGAGGAGCTCTTCGACGCGGTCGCTGGACGCGGAGTTCGATGCGGGGCCGTTCCTGGACGCGGTCGGCCGCATCGACCTCGACGAGCCGCTGCGCGACCGGATGATCGCGGTCACCACGCTGCTCCAGCGCCGGTTCATCAGCATCTTCCAGCTGATGATCGCGATGGCCGTTCCGCGCCCTCCCGGCCGTCTTCAGACCGACGCCCTGCGCAAGCAGCTGGCCACCGAGGGAGTGATGCGGGTGATCGGGCCCGAGGCCGACCGGTTCCGGGTGCCGCCGGAGGAGGTGGTCCGGCTGCTCCGACTGCTCACCTTCTCGGGCAGCCACCCGCACATCTCCGAGAACCGACCGATGAAGCCCGCCGACATCGTCGACGTGATCCTGCACGGCACCCTGGCTCGGGAGGAAGAGGACTGATGCTGCTCCGACTACTGCGCACGTTCCTCGCGCCGTACCGCCGCTGGCTCAACGTGATCGTCGTCCTGCAGTTCACCGCGACGGTCGCGATGCTGTTCCTGCCCAGCATCAACGCCGACATCATCGACAACGGCGTGGCCCGCGGCGACACCGGCTACATCGTCCGGGCGGGCGCGCTGATGCTCGGCGTCTCCCTGCTGCAGATCGGCTGCTCGGTCGTCGCGGTCTGGTTCTCGGCACGAACGGCGATGCGATTCGGCCACGACCTGCGGGCGGCGATCTTCGACCGGGTCGGCACGTTCTCCGGCCGCGAGGTCGCCCAGTTCGGCGCACCCTCGCTGATCACCCGCAACACCAACGACGTGCAGCAGGTCCAGATGCTCGCGCTGATGACCTGCACGATGGCGGTGTCCGTACCGATCATGATGGTCGGCGGCATCCTGATGGCGATGCGCGAGAACCTCGGGCTCTCGTGGCTGCTCGCCATCGTGGTGCCGGCGCTGCTCATCTCCGTCGGGTTCGTGGTCTCGCAGATGGTGCCCAGCTTCCGGCTGGTGCAGGAGCGGATCGACGAGGTCAACCGGATCCTGCGCGAGCAGATCACCGGCATCCGGGTGGTGCGCGCGTTCGTGCGCGAGCCGCTGGAGACCGGCCGCTTCGCGAAGAGCAACGACGACCTCACCGAGGTGTCGGTCCGGGCGGGTCGGTGGATGGCGACCATGTTCCCGCTGGTGATGCTGATCGTGAACGTCTCGAGCGTGGCCGTGATCTGGTTCGGCGGCCACCGGGTCGACTCCGGGCAGATGGAGGTCGGCGCGCTGACGGCCTTCCTCAGCTATCTGATGCAGATCCTGATGTCGATCATGATGGGCACGTTCATGCTGATGATGGTGCCGAGGTCGTCGGTGTGCGCCGACCGGATCGCCGAGGTGCTCGACACCCGCACCAGCGTCGTGCCGCCGGCCGACCCGGTGCGCGAGCTGTCGCTGCACGGCCATCTCGAGCTCGAGGGGGTCGGCTTCACCTACCCCGGCGCGGAGCAGCCGGTGCTCACCGATGTCGGCTTCAGCGTGCGACCGGGCGAGACCCTCGCGGTGATCGGCTCGACCGGTGCCGGCAAGACCACCCTGGTCAACCTGGTGCCGCGGCTCTTCGACGCGACCTCGGGCACGATCCGCTTCGACGGCGTCGACGTGCGCGACCTCGACCCCGACCTGCTCTGGTCGCGGATCGGTCTGGTGCCGCAGAAGGCGTTCCTGTTCACCGGCACGGTGGCCAGCAACCTGCGCCACGGCAAGCCGGACGCGACCGACGAGGAGCTGTGGCGGGCGCTCGAGATCGCCCAGGCGCGCGACTTCGTGGCCGCGATGCCCGAGGGCCTCGACGCCCCGATCGTGCAGGGCGGCACCAACGTCTCGGGTGGTCAGCGGCAGCGGCTGGCGATCGCCCGGGCGCTGGTACGCCGTCCCGAGGTCTACCTCTTCGACGACGCGTTCTCCGCCCTCGACCTGGCCACCGACGCCCGGCTCCGGGCGGCGCTGAAGCCCGAGACCCGCGACGCCGCCGTGGTCGTCGTGGCGCAACGGGTGGCCAGCATCCGCGATGCCGACCAGATCCTCGTCCTCGAGGACGGGCGGGTCGTCGGGCGGGGCACGCACGCGGAGCTGCTCGCCGCCAACCCGACGTACCAGGAGATCGTCGCGTCCCAGCTGAGCCCGGAGGAGGCGGCATGACCCAGGCACCCACCAAGATGAAGGAGACCGAGCGGGTCGTCTCCAGCGGCCCGATGCCCGGCCGCGGCCCGATGGGCGGCGGCATGGTCGGCCAGAAGGCGATGGACTTCGGGCCGTCGGCGAAGCGGCTGCTGCGGCGGATGGCGCCCGAGCGGTTCAAGGCGGCCGCCGTCGTGGTGCTGGCGATCGGCAGCGTCACGCTGATGGCCCTCGGTCCGCGGTTGCTCGGGCACGCCACCGACCTGGTGTTCGCCGGCTTCCTCGGCCGGCAGTTCCCCGAGGGGATCTCCAAGGACCAGGCGGTCGCGGCCGCCGAGACCCGGGGCGACGGCCAGCTCGCCGACCTGCTGCGCGGTGTCGACTTCGTGCCGGGCCAGGGCGTCGACTTCGGCGCCGTCCGCGAGGTGCTGCTGCTCGTGCTCGCGGTGTACGTCGCGGCGTCACTGCTCGCCTGGCTCCAGGGCTACCTCCTCAACGACGTGGTCCAGAGCGTCGTCCGCCGGATGCGGTCGGACGTCGAGGACAAGGTCAACCGCCTGCCGCTGCCGTACTTCGACCGACAGCCCCGCGGTGAGCTGCTCAGCCGGGTCACCAACGACATCGACAACGTCAGCCAGACCCTGCAGCAGACGATGAGCCAGCTGATGACCTCGCTGCTCACGGTGTTCGCCGTGCTGTCGATGATGCTGTGGATCTCGCCGGTGCTGGCGCTGATCGCGCTGGTGTCGGTGCCGCTGTCGATGATCGTGACCGCCAAGATCATGAAGCGCTCCCAGAGCCAGTTCATCGACCAGTGGCGGCTGACCGGCCGGCTCAACGCGCACATCGAGGAGACCTACTCCGGCCACGAGCTGGTCACGGTCTTCGGTCGCCAGCGGGAGGTCGCGGAGACCTTCGCCGAGCAGAACGGGCGGCTGAACGAGTCGTCGTTCAAGGCCCAGTTCGTGAGCGGGCTGATCATGCCGGTGATGATGTTCATCGGGAACCTGAACTACGTCGTGATCGCCGTCGTCGGCGGGCTCCGGGTGGCCAGCGGGTCGCTCTCGCTCGGCGAGGTGCAGGCGTTCATCCAGTACACCCGCCAGTTCACCCAGCCGCTGACCCAGGTCGCCTCGATGATGAACCTGCTGCAGTCGGGTGTCGCCTCCGCGGAGCGCGTGTTCGAGCTGCTCGACGCCGACGAGCAGTCGCCCGAGGCCGCGGCGCGGCCCGAGCCCGCCGCACGCCGGGGCGAGGTGGCGTTCGAGGACGTCTCGTTCGCCTACGACCCGGAGAAGCCGCTGATCGAGGACCTGTCCCTGGTCGCCCGGCCCGGCCAGACCGTGGCCATCGTCGGGCCGACCGGTGCCGGCAAGACCACGCTGGTCAACCTGGTGATGCGGTTCTACGAGCTGGACGAGGGCCGGATCACCCTCGACGGGATCGACATCACCGAGATGCCGCGGTCCGCGCTCCGCGGCCAGATCGGCATGGTGCTGCAGGACACCTGGCTGTTCGAGGGCACGATCCGCGACAACATCGCCTACGGGCGGCCCGGACGCCACCGAGGCGGAGATCCTCGAGGCCGCGCGGGCGACGTTCGTGGACCGCTTCGTGCACTCGCTGCCCGACGGCTACGACACCGTGATCGACGAGGACGGCGGCAACCTGTCGGCCGGCGAGCGCCAGCTGGTGACGATCGCCCGGGCGTTCCTCGCCGACCCCGCGCTGCTGATCCTCGACGAGGCCACGTCGTCGGTCGACACCCGCACCGAGCTGCTGCTGCAGCACGCGATGGCGGCGCTGCGCTCGGACCGTACGTCGTTCGTGATCGCGCACCGGCTCTCGACGATCCGCGACGCCGACCTGATCCTGGTGATGGAGGACGGCCGGATCGTCGAGCAGGGCGACCACGACGGGCTGCTGGCCCGGGACGGTGCGTACGCGCGGCTCTACAACGCGCAGTTCGCGGCCGCGGTGGCCTAGGGCGGGGTGGCTGACTCCGAAAACCCCTTGGCCGACCCGGCCGGACGACCTACGCTCGTCGCACACGGGAAAGGAGGTGGTCCGAAGAATGAATTCTTATAGGACGCGTGAGGTGGCTGCCCGCTAGCAGCCCAGCACGACGTCGGGCAGGACTGTCCGGCGAGCTGCTGGTGAATCCATAGCAGCTACCCGACCCGCAGGCGTCCGGGATCACGTCCCCCGGAGCGGCCCCCCATCGACTCGTTCGATGAGGCCACGCCTGCGGGTTGTCCCATTTCCGGCCGGCGTGTCCGTCGGCCACGATTAGTTGCGATTGTCAACGATGCGGAATAAGGTTGCGAATCATCAACCTTTACTCGACGTGAATCGAGACTCCGTGACCCAGGTCGTCCCCGCCGTTCCCGCCGCCGAGCAGAGCGGGGAGATGTCGCACCGCGAGGTGCTCGAGGCGCTGAGTGGACTGCTGCTGGCGATGTTCGTGGCGATGCTGTCCAGCACCGTCGTCTCCAACGCGCTGCCGGCGATCGTCACCGACCTCGACGGCAGCCAGACCGGGTACACCTGGGTGGTCGTGGCCACCCTGCTCACGATGACGGCGACCACGCCGATCTGGGGCAAGCTCGCCGACCTGTTCAGCAAGAAGCCGCTCGTGCAGACCGCGCTGGTCATCTTCTCGGCCGGCTCGCTGGTCGCCGCGTTCGCCCCCAACATGGGCGTGCTGATCGGCGCCCGGGCCGTCCAGGGTCTCGGCGTCGGCGGCCTCACCGCGCTGGTCCAGGTCGTGATCGCGACGATGGTCAGCCCGCGTGAGCGGGGTCGCTACGCCGGCTACATCGGTGCGGTGTTCGCGGTGGCCACCGTCAGCGGCCCGCTGGTCGGTGGGCTGATCGTGGACAGCCCGCTGGGCTGGCGCGGCTGCTTCTTCGTGGGCCTGCCGATCGCCGCGCTCGCGTTCGTGGTGCTGCAGCGCACCCTGCACCTGCCGGTGATCAAGCGGCCGGTGACGATCGACTACCTCGGCGCCACCCTGATCGTGGCCGGCGTCAGCATCCTGCTGGTGTGGGTGTCGCTGGCCGGCCAGCAGTTCGACTGGGTCTCGCCCACCACCGCGCTGCTCGTCGCCGCGGGCGTCGCGGTGATCGCCGCCGCCCTGTACGTCGAGGCAAAGGTCGCCGCCGACCCGGTCATCCCGTTGCGCCTCTTCCGGGACCGGACCACCGCGCTGGCCACCGCGGCCTCCGCCCTGGTCGGCGTCGCGATGTTCGGCGCCACCGTCTACCTCAGCCAGTACTTCCAGCTGGCCCGCGGCATGAGCCCCACCGAGGCCGGCCTGATGTCGATCGCGATGGTCGGCGGGCTGCTCGTCTCCAGCATCACCACCGGCCGGATCATCACCGCGACCGGCTTCTGGAAGCGCTGGCTCGTCAGCGGCATGGTCCTGGTCGTCGTCGGCCTGGGCCTGCTCGGCAGCATCGACGCCGACACCCACCTCGGCGTGGTCCTCGCCTACATGGCCGTCCTCGGCGTCGGCATCGGCGCCACCATGCAGAACCTCGTCCTGGCCGTCCAGAACAACGCCTCCCTCGCCGACATGGGCGCGGCCAGCTCGCTCGGTCGCGTTCTTCCGGTCGATGGGCGGCGCCGCCGGCGTCTCGGCGCTGGGCGCGGTGCTGGCCCACCAGGTGTCGGGCACCGTCCGCGACGGCCTGGCCGCGATGGGCATCCACCCGTCGAGCCACGAGAGCCACGCGATCCCCGACCTGGACCAGCTCCCGGCGCCGATCCGGGACCTCTACGAGCACGCGTTCGGCGACGCCATCGGCCACATCTTCCTGGTGTCGGTACCGTTCGCGCTGCTGGCCCTGATCTGCGTGCTGGCCATCCGTGAGGTCCCGCTGCGGACCACGGTGACGAAGGAGGGCGAGTCCCGATGACCCGAGCCGACACGATCCGCGACCTCGAGCAGGAGGTCGGAGTGCTGATCCGGCGGGTACGCCGGGTGATCGGCGTGCGCGCCCGCGCGGTCCACGAGTCGCTGCAGCCGGCGTCGTACCTCATCCTCTCGCACATCAACGAGAACGGCCCGGTGCGCGCCTCCTCGATCGTGGAGCTGTTCGACATCGACAAGGGCGCGATCAGCCGCCAGGTGCACCACCTGACGGAGCTCGGCCTGATCGAGGGCGAGCCCGACCCCGAGGACGGGCGGGCCAGCCTGCTGAAGGTCACCGACGAGGGCGCCCGCCGGATGAAGGACGTCGCGGACCACCGGCGCAAGTGGCTCGACGAGCAGCTCGGCGACTGGACCGAGCGGGAGCTGTCCGACTTCGTGGGCGAGCTGGCCCGCTACAACGCCTCTCTCAGCGACTCCTGACCCACACCGCCGTGTCCGGCGGGACGGTGCCGTCGACCGCGGCGCTGGCGATCAGCAGCTCGCCGGGCGGCATGGGCACCGGCGTCGCGCCGCAGTTGAGCACCACCGTCAGCTCGCCCCGGCGCAGGGTGAGCGCGTCCGCCTCGACCTCGACCGCGACCTCGTCGCCGGCGTCGGCAGCGTGCTTGCGCCGCGCGGCGAGCGCCCTCCGGTAGAACGCCAGCGTGGAGTCCGGGTCGGCCTGCTGGGCGGCGACCGTGAGCTCCGCCCATTCGGCCGGCTGCGGGATCCACGGCTGACCGCTGCCCGGCCCGAACTCGTACGGCGGCCGGTCGCCCGCCCACGGGATCGGCACCCGGCAGCCGTCCCGCCCGGGCTTGCCGGTCCGGAACCAGGACGGGTCCTGCCGATGCTCCGGGGCGACGTCGACGTCCTCCAGGCCGAGCTCCTCGCCCTGGTAGAGGTACGCCGAGCCGGGGAGCGCCAGCGACACCAGCGTCGCGGCCCGGGCGCGGGCCAGGCCGATCGGGCCGCCGCCGTACCGCGTCGGGTGCCGGGGTACGTCGTGGTTGCTGAGCACCCAGGTCGGCTCGCCGCCGACCTCGGCCGAGCGCCGCCAGCGTCTCCTCGATGACCCGGCCGAGCTCGGCCGCCGACCAGTCGGCCAGCAGCCAGTGGAAGTTGAAGGCCTGGTGCAGCTCGTCGTCGCGCACGTAGCGCGCCATCGCCTCCGCGGTCCGGGTCCAGGCCTCCGCGACGGCGATCCGGTCGCCGTCGTACTCGTCGAGGATCCGGTGCCAGCGCCGGTAGATCTCGTGCACGCCGGGCTGGTCCCACATCGGCTCGTCGGCGTACGCAGCACGACCAGCAGCTCGGCCGTCCTCCGCCGCGGCCCGCTCGGCAGCGGTGACGATCTGGTCGCGGAGTCCGTCCTCCTTGACCAGCCCGTGGGCGACATCGACGCGGAAGCCGTCGACGCCGCGGTCCAGCCAGAACCGGAAGACGTCGTCGAACAGCGTCGCCACGTCGGGGTGGCGCCAGTCGAGGTCGGGCTGGGTGGTGTCGAACAGGTGGAGGTACCACTGGTCGGTGTCGCCGACCCGGGTCCACGCCGGCCCGCCGAACACCGAGTCCCAGTTGTTGGGCGGCTCCTCGCCGCCGGCGCGGCCGGTGCGGAACAGGTAGCGGGCCCGGGCGTCGCTCCCCGGCTCGGCGGCCAGCGCCTCCTGGAACCACGGGTGCTCGCTCGAGGTGTGGTTGGGCACCAGGTCGACGATCACCCGGAGCCCGAGCTCGTGGGCGCGGGCGAGCAGGGCGTCGGCGTCGTCGAGGGTGCCGAACAGCGGGTCGACGTCGCAGTAGTCGGCCACGTCGTAGCCGTGGTCGCGCTGCGGTGACGGGTAGAACGGCGTGATCCAGACCGCGTCGACGCCGAGGTCGCGCAGGTAGGGCAGCCGGTCGGTGATGCCCGGCAGGTCGCCGATGCCGTCGCCGTCGGAGTCGGCGAAGCTGCGGACGTAGACCTGGTAGACGACGGCGTGCGCGCCACCAGGCGCTCGACGGGAGGGGTCACCGGCTCAGCCGAACACGGCGGGGTCGACGGTGATCCAGACGTGCTCGGCGGTCGCCACCACCGAGCCGGAGGAGTCGTAGAGCGTCGCGCCGGTGTAGGTCTTGCGGCCCTCGCTCCCGCGCGCGGCGCCGACGAGCACGTGCTCCTCCCCGATCCGCGGCAGGGCGTCCAGCCGCAGGGTGATCGTGCCCAGCACCATCGCCCGCTCCTCGATGTCGGTGGACCAGCCGCCGACGCAGTCGAGCGCCGCCCAGGTGACCGGGAGCGAGGCGTCGCGGGCGGGTTCCTGGTAGGTGTGCCAGTCCTCGGCCACGCTCGGGTGCGGGGTCCACGGCGCGGCCACCCGGCCCAGCTCGTCGCCCGCCACGTCGCCCGGGAAGATCCGCAGCCCGTCGCCCTCGTCGCGCCCGGTGCCGCAGGTGAAGCAGGACGGGAACGGGTGCGAGACGAAGCCGCGGTAGGCGTCCGTCGCCGCGCGCGCGTCCGCGAGCGGAACCGCGGGGACCTCGGTGGGCTCCCGGTCGGCCACCTTGGCGCGGGCGACCGTGCTGCCGTCGTACGACGCCACGGTCCAGCCGTCCTCCGAGCCCACCGGCAGCTCGGTGTCGAGCGGCGGCGGCCGGTGCAGCGAGACGGTGATCGCCGGCCAGGGATCGGCGTGGTCGCGCTCGACGGTGACCGCGGCCAGGGCGCCGGCGCTCCAGCCGCCGTTGCCCGACGAGGGCGGGCCGCAGAACCGGCGCGGCACCAGGATCTCGGTCATCGGATCTCCTCCCATCGGGCGAGCGCCTCGCGGCGCTCCTCGGCGTGGTCGACCATCGGCTCGGGGTAGCCCACTCTCTCGCGCTCGTCGGGGCTCGGGTCATGCGGGTCGGCGACGTCGGCGAGCTCGGGGACCCAGCGTCGTACGTATCCCCCGTCGGAGTCGAACTTGCGGCCCTGCGTGGTCGGGTTGAAGACCCGGAAGTACGGCGCGGCGTCGGTGCCGGACCCGGCCACCCACTGCCAGTTGTGCTGGTTGGACGCGAGGTCGCCGTCGACCAGCCAGCGCATGAAGTGCCGGGCGCCGTGCCGCCACTCGACGTGCAGGTCCTTGACCAGGAAGCTCGCCACGATCATCCGCACCCGGTTGTGCATCCAGCCGGTGTGCCGGAGCTGCCGCATGCCGGCGTCCACGATCGGGAAGCCGGTGCGGCCGCGCCGCCAGGCTCTCCAGCGCCGTGGCCGGGGTCGGCGTAGCTCATCGCGGCGTACTCGGGCCGGTAGTAGTCGCGGGCGGTCTCGGGCCGGGCGAACAGCACGTCGGCGTAGAACTCCCGCCAGGCCAGCTCGGTGCGGTAGGTCGCGGCGCCCTGGCTGCGCAGCGGGGCCAGGTCGGCGAGCAGCGTCCGCGGGTGGATCTCGCCCCACTTCAGGTGCACGGACAGCTGCGAGGTGCCGTCGACACCGGGCCGGTCGCGGTCGTCGTCGTAGTCGGCGACCCGGTCCAGGAAGTCGTGCCAGCGCGCGAGCGCCGCCGCCTCGCCGGCCTTCGGGAGGTCGAGGTCGTCCGGTGGCGCGGGGTCGGGGATGTCGGTGGTGTCGTCGAGGCGCAGCCACTCCGGGCTGCGCGGGCGGTCGACGGGTGGCGCGCCAACCGTGGTCGGCCCAGGCCCGGGAGTAGGGCGTGAAGACCTTGAACGGCTCGCCCGCGCCGGTGGTCACCCGCCCGGGCGCCACGGCGTACGGCGAACCGGTGCGCACCAGCTCGATGCCGGCGTCGGCGAGGGCTCGCTCGACCGCCTCGTCGCGGGCGTGGCCGTAGGGGCCGAAGTCGGCGGCCACGTGCACCCGCTCCGCTTCGGCCTCCTTGGCGGCCAGCACCACCCGGCGTACCGGATCACCCCGGACGACGGAGAGCGGGATCTCGCCCGCCAGGGCCCGCAGCGAGGCGCCCAGGTAGGCGCGGCGGACCGGCCCGGACGGTCCCCACAGCGCCGGATCGAGCACGAACAGGGGCAGCACCTGCCCGTCCGCGCAGGCCTCCAGCAGGGCCGGGTTGTCGGCCAGGCGCAGGTCGCGCCGGAACCACATCACGGAGGCCATCGCGGTCCACTCTGCCAGGGCAAACCGGCATGGGAGAGAATGGACAGGTGAGCGACCTGATCGACACCACCGAGATGTACCTCCGGACCATCTACGAGCTGGTCGAGGAGGACATCGTGCCGCTGCGCGCCCGGATCGCCGAGCGCCTGCACCAGAGCGGCCCGACCGTGTCACAGACGGTGGCGAGGATGGAGCGCGACGGCCTGCTGACCGTCGAGGGCGACCGGCACCTCGAGTTCACCGACGAGGGTCGTCGGCTGGCCACCCGGGTGATGCGCAAGCACCGGCTCGCGGAGCGGCTGCTCACCGACGTGATCGGCCTCGACTGGGAGCTCGTCCACGAGGAGGCGTGCCGCTGGGAGCACGTGATGTCCGAGACCGTCGAGCGCCGGCTGGTCGAGCTGCTCGACCACCCGACCGAGTCGCCGTACGGCAACCCGATCCCGGGGCTCAAGGAGCTCGGCGAGACCGAGGTCGGCGAGGAGTTCATGGCCGGCGTCGAGCCGCTGTCCAAGGTCGCCACCGAGGACGAAGGCCGGGTGCTGGTCCGCCGGATCTCCGAGGAGATGCAGAAGGACGAGCTCCTGATGAGCGCGCTGCGCCGGGTCGGCGCCCTCCCCGACAAGACGATCACCGCGGTCAGCACGTCCGAGGGCGTCCTGGTCGGCTCCGGTGGCGAGACCGCCGAGATCGAGCCCGAGGCGGCCGATCACATCTTCGTCAGGCGGGCTCGGGATCCGGACAGCCGAGGTTCCGGCGGCGAGGCGACCAGTCCGAGTCGCCAGGAACTCGCTGCACCCCACCTCGAGCTTGTACGTCGCCAGGTCGTCGCCCCGGGTCGGGCCGCGGTTGACGATCACCACCGGGACCCCGGCGCGGGCGGCGCGGCGGACGAAGCGGAAGCCGCTCATCACGGTCAGCGAGGAGCCGGCCACCAGCAGCGTGCCGCCCGACTCCGCCAGAGCGTCGACGGCGGCGTAGCAGCGCTCGACGCGGGGCGGGGGCACGTTCTCGCCGAAGAACACCACGTCGGGCTTGAGCACCCCGCCGCAGTCGGTGCACGGCGGCACGGTGAAGGAGCCGGTGTCGTCGAGGTCGACGTCGCCGTCGGGACGGACCTCGGCCGCGGCGTGCCGCTCGGCGAACCCCGGGTTCAGCGACGCCAGCCGCGCCTGCAGCGCCGCCCGCGACGACGTCACCCGGCAGTCGAGGCAGATGACGTCCGCGATCCGGCCGTGCAGGGCGACCAGGCGCCGGGATCCGGCCGCCTCGTGCAGGCCGTCGACGTTCTGGGTGATCAGCAGCTCCGGGTCGAGAGCCGGCCAGCGCGCGGTGACCGGCGTTCGGCTCCGCGCGGCCCATCCGTGACCAGCCGAGGTGGCTGCGCGCCCAGTAGCGCTGCCGCGCGGCCGGACCCGAGACGAACTCCTGGTAGGTCATCGGCGTCCGCGCCGGCGATCCCGGGCCGCGGTAGTCGGGGATGCCGGAGTCGGTGGACAGCCCGGCGCCGGTGAGGACGACGAGCGGGCGCTCCAGGTCGAGCGGAGGGCGTCACGTGCCGTAGCGGAGCGCGGCCCGGGCCCGCGCCTTCTCGGCCTCGACCTCGCGGTCCTTCGGCGGGGCGGTGGTGACCAGCGCGTCGAGGAGGTGGCGGGTGGCGTGCGCGACCTCGTGGACGGCGTGGTCGAACGCCTCCTGGTTGGCCTTCGACGGCTTCGTCGAGCCGCTCACCTTGCGGACGTACTGCAGCGAGGCGGCGTACACCTCGTCCTTGCTGGCGGGCGGGTCGAAGTTGTGGAGCTGGCGGATGTTCCGGCACATGCCACCGAGATTACGGACTCAACCGGTCAGAGGTCGAAGAACTCCACGTCTTCGCCGGTCACGAGCACCACCCGGCCGTCGGGGAGCGGGACGGTGCGGATCTGCTCGACGTCGTTGCCGTAGTCGGCCTCGACCATCCGGTTGGTGAGCCGGCCGTGGTCGAGGGTGACCACCGAGACCCAGCCGGTGCGGCCGTTCCAGCCCTTCGAGATCACGGTGAGCAGGGTGCGCTCCTTCGGCAGCCAGGTGAACTGCCGCGGGTCCGCGCCGGCCCGCGCCTCGGTGCCCGGGGCGTAGTTCAGGACGGCGATCCGTCGCGGGCTGGTCAGGTCGGTGACGTCGAACAGCCCGGCCTGGGCACCCCAGCCGCCCTTGCCGCTCGGACCCTGGCCGATGCCGACCAGCCGCCGCTCACCGAGCGGGTGCAGGTACTCCGAGAAGCCCGGGATCTTCAGGTGTCCCCATCAGCCGCGGGTCGTCCTGGTCGCTCAGGTCGATGGCGTAGAGCGGGTCGACCTGCCGGAAGGTCACCACGATCGCCAGCGCGTCGAACCACCGCACCGACTCGATCTGCTCGTTGACGCCCAGCTTGTCGACGCGGCCGATCTCGACCAGCTCGTCGCCGCGCCGCTCGAGCGTCACCACCGAGTTGAAGTTGCCGGTCGCCTGGGTCGGCCCGAGGGCGAGGCGGAGCACGCCGTCGTACTCGTCCATCGCCCAGCGGTCGGCCACGCTGCCCTCGACCTCGCCGGAGCCGACGTACGTCGCCTCGGTGCCGGTCACCTCGAAGTCGAACACCATCGTGGTGCCGGAGTCGTCGAAGCGCGGTGGCGGCCGACGAACGGGCAGATGTCGAAGCAGCGGCCCCAGTCGGCGAACGGGCTGGCCGCGAGGTAGAGGTGGTCGGGCGACTCGTAGGCGAGCGCGGCGTTGCCGGCCAGCCCGATCGCGTGCACGTCGGCGGGGTCGTCGGCCTCGAAGCCGACGACGTTCATGGTGTCCAGGCCGATGTCGCGCTTGGGGATCGCCATGTCCTCGCAGTCGGCGAGCTGCTCGGGCTCGCCGCCGTCGACCGACATGCTCGGGATCCAGTCCGCCAGCGTGGTCTGCCGCACCACCCGCTCGTTGGCCTCGCGCGCGGTGCGTACGCCGCGGCGGCCGGACGGCTGGACGAAGTCGAGCTCGGGCAGCCCGGCGGCGGTGACCAGCCGGATGCTGGAGCCGTGCTGGCGGGCGGTGACCAGGGTCGTGTCGAGGTCGACGGTCTCGCCCACCTTCGGGCGCCGTCGGGTCGCTGATGTCCACGCTCACCACGCGGGTGGTGGTCGGCCCGGGCTCGCCGTAGTAGCCGTAGCCCCGACGCGGCGACCGGGTGCCGTCGTTGCCGAGCGCCACCACGGTGTCGCCGGAGAGCAGGATCTCGCCGTCCTCGAAGCCGTCGAGCTCGATCTTCGAGAGCTCCTCGGTCTCCTTGCCGGTGACGTCGTACGTCGTGAGGGTCGCGTCCTGGATCCGGACCAGCAGGTCGCCGTTGGTCTTCACCACGTCGGGCTCGTCGACGCCGGCCTCCTGGACGTTGGTGCCGGTGTCGCTGTTCACCGAGGTCGAGGTCGACGGCGCCTTGGCCGACTCGGCGGTGCTCGCGAAGGGCGTTCGCCTGATCGGGCACGGGGGCGTCGAGGGCGAAGCCGTCGACCGCCAGGTCGTCGCGCAGGCCGTACGAGCCCGTCTCCCAGCCGTGCGGGCCCGACGATCTCCAGCGCCTCGTCGACGTAGTGGTCGAGCAGCTCGTCGCAGGACGCGACCGGCTGCAGCTCGCCGTGGAAGGCGGCGGGGGAGGCGTCGCCGCCGGCGTCACCGGGGCGGACCGCATCGGGCCCGTCGCCCGGGGGCTGGGCGACGACGATGCCGGCCAGGAACGCGCCGCCGACGGCGGTGAGCACGCCGGCGGTGAACAGCGGGCGGACCGGCCGCCGCCGCGGCGTACGGGTCTTCTTGCGGCCCGCGCGCAGGATGTCGTCGACCGGTGCCCGGCCGACCGGGAGGTCGTCCCAGAGACGTTCGAGGTCGCTCATGACGTGCTTCCTTCGGTGAGGTCCGCCAGGTGGTGGTCGGCGGCGAGCTGGGCGAGCGCCCGGGACAGCCGGCTCTTCACGGTCCCGGTGGGGACGTCGAGCACGTCGGCGGTCTGCTGCTCGGTGAGCTGGACGAAGTAGCGGAGGACGACGACCTCCCGGTTGATCCGGGAGAGGCCCTCCATGGCCCGGTGCACGGCGTCGGCGGTGTCGACGTGGGTGGTGCGGTCGGGGGAGGCGGTGTCCGGTACCCGCTCGGTCGGGCGCTCCGCCCACCAGCGGCGGCGCTTGCTGTCGCGCAGGCAGTTGCGGAGCATCCGGTAGACGTAGGCCTCGCGGTTGTCGGCGTTCGACACCTTCTCCCAGGCGGTGTAGCAGCGGACCAGCGTGGTCTGCGCCAGGTCCTCGGCCTCGGGCAGGGTGCAGCCCAGGAACACCGCGGCGCGCACCAGCGTGCCCCAGTTGTCGCGGGCCCACTCCGCGTACTCGGCCTCGTCGTCCACTGACCCTCTTCCCGTGCCTGCTTCTCCCTACGACGGGTCCGCTCGCGAAGGAGGTTCCATCGTCCTCCGGTTGGACGGCAGGTGCGGCCGAAACCGGCGAGTGCGAGCATGGCGGCATGGCTGCTCCGAAAGAGCGTGACTTCGACGTCGTCGTCTTCGGTGCCACCGGCTTCACCGGTGCGCTGACCGCCGAGTACCTCGCCCGCACCGGCCCCGACGGGCTGCGCTGGGCGCTGGCCGGCCGCAACCTCGACAAGCTCGAGAGGGTGCGCGACGACCTGGCGGGGATCGACCCGGCGCTGGCCGAGCTCGACCTGCTGATCGCCGACGCCTCGGACCCCGCCGGGCTCGCCGACGTCGCCGCGCGCACCCGGGTGGTGATCACCACGGTCGGCCCCTACCTGACGTACGGCGAGCCGCTCGTCGCCGCCTGCGCCGAGGCCGGCACCGACTACGTCGACCTGACCGGCGAGCCCGAGTTCGTGGACCGGATGTACCTCGCCCACCACGCCACCGCCGAGCGCACCGGCGCCCGGATCGTGCACGCGTGCGGCTTCGACTCGATCCCGCACGACCTCGGCGCCTACTACACGGTGCAGCACCTCGGCGCGTCCGGGCCGATCACCCTGCGCGGCGTGGTCCGCGCGGGCGCGATGTTCTCCGGCGGCACGTTCCACTCCGCGATGACGCAGTTCTCGCGGGCCCGGCAGGTGCGCGAGGCGCACAAGACGCGACGCACCGCCGAGCCGAAGCCCGCCGAGGGCCGGTCGTCGCGCTCGGTCAACGGCAAGCCGCACCGCGACGCGGTGCTCGGCTACTGGCTGCTGCCGCTCCCGACCATCGACCCGATCATCGTGGCCCGCAGCGGCGCCGCGCTGGCGGAGTACGGACCCGAAGTTCCGCTACTCCCACTACGCCGGCACCAAGACCCTGCGGATGGCCGTCGGCGGCGCGGTGGGCGTCTCCGCGATGGTCCTGGCGGCCCAGATCAAGCCGGTGCGCAACCTGCTGCTCGGCAAGATCAAGCAGGGCGAGGGGCCGGACGCGGCGAAGCGCGAGAAGTCGTGGTTCCGCATCGACTTCGTCGGCGAGGGCGCCGGCGGGACCATCCACACCCGGGTCTCCGGCGGCGACCCCGGCTACACCGAGACCGCCAAGATGCTCGCCGAGTCGGCGCTGTCCCTGGCCTTCGACGACAACCCGACGACCGCCGGCCAGGTCACCACCGCCCAGGCGATGGGCGACCACCTGATGGCGCGGCTGGAGAAGGCCGGGATCCGCTTCGAGGTCATCGGCTGACCATGAGCTTCGAGGTGGCGCCGGCCGCCTACGCCAGCTTCATGGGCCGGTTCTCCGAACCGCTGGCGCTGGAGTTCGTCGACGCCGCCGGTGTGGCAGCCGGGGCAGCGGGCCATCGACGTCGGCTGCGGCCCGGGCGCGCTGACCGACGTGCTGGTGGAGCGCCTCGGCGCCGGACAGATCGCCGCGGTGGACCCGTCGGAGCCGTTCGTGGCCTACGCCGCGTCGCGGCTGACCGGGGTCGACGTACGTCGTGCCACCGCCGAGGACCTGCCCTACCCGGACGCGGCCTTCGACATCGCGCTGGCGCAGCTGGTGGTGCACTTCATGGCCGACCCGGTCGCCGGCCTCCGGGAGATGGGCCGGGTGACGAAGCCGGGCGGCGTGGTCGCCGCCTGCGTGTGGGACCACGCCGGCGGTGGTGGACCGCTGGCGACCTTCTGGACCGCGGTGCGCGACACCGACGGTGAGGCCGAGGACGAGTCCGGTCTCGCCGGCGTCCGAGAGGGCCACCTCGGAGAGCTTGCCCGTAGCCGCGGGGCTGGCGGACATCGAGGAGTCGAGGCTGACGGTCGGGGTCGACTACCCGAGCTTCGAGGAGTGGTGGACGCCGTACACGCTCGGGGTCGGGCCGGCCGGTGCGTACGTCGGCGGGCTGGACGAGCCGCGCCGGGACGGCACTGCGCGACCGGTGCGCCGAGCTGTTGCCCGACGCACCGTTCACGGTGCCGGCGTCCGCCTGGTGCGTGCGGGCGAGAGTCGGCTGAGCCAAGGGCTCAGCGAGGCGGGGCCGTGGAGCCGCGCACGACCAGCGAGAGCGGGAGCTGCACCGACCGCGCCGGCCGGTTGGGCTCGGCGATGGCGTCGAGCAGGAGGCGGGCGGCCTCGGCCCCGATCTGGTGGTGCGGGATCGCGATCGTGGTCAGCGGCGGGCGCAGCTTGTCGAGGAAGGGCATGTCGTTGAAGCCCACCACGCTCATGTCGTCGGGGCAGGTGATGTCGCGCTCGGCGAACACGTCGTAGCAGCCCAGCGCGATCAGGTCGTTGCCGGCGACGACCGCGGTGAACTCCGCGCCGCTGTCGAGCAGCTCCCGCAGCCCCTCGGCGCCGGCGTCCTCGCTCCAGAAGTCGCAGGTCCGCACCAGGCCCGGGTCGTCGTCGAGCCCGAGGTCGCGGACGGCGGCCCGGAACGCTCGCGCGCGCGCCACACCGGTCGAGGTGTTCTCCGGCCCGGCCAGGTGCGCGATCCGGCGGTGGCCCAGCGACGCGAGGTGCTCGACGGCGAGCCGGATGCCGGTGGCGTCGTCGGGGGTGATCGACGGGACGTCGATGCCCTCCGGTCGGCGGTTCACCATCACCATCTGGACGCCCTCGCGGTTGAGCTCCTCCATCAGCGGGTGCTTGAGCAGCGCCGTCGCGACGATCAGCCCCTCGACCTGCCGCGAGCGCAGCGACTCGACCTGGACCCGCTCGCGGCCGGGGTCGTTGTCGGTGTTGACGACCAGGCCGCTGTAGCCGGCGGCCTCGAGCACCTCCTCGATGCCGCGCACGATCGGCGGGAAGAGGGGGTTGGTCAGGTCGGGGATGACCAGGCCGATGCTGCCGGACTTGGCCGTCTTCAACCCCCGGGCGATCGGGTTCGGGCGGTAGCCGAGCGACTCGGCGACCTTGATCACCCGTCGGGCGGTCTCCGCGTTGACCAGGCCACGGGTGGCGGGGTTGAGGGCTCTCGATGCCGTCGCGGGGTGCACGCCCGCGGCCTCGGCCACGTCCCGGAGCGTCGATGGAGGCACGGCAGCATCCTAGGGGCCAACTGCCGGGTCCTCGGGGCGGCGCCAGCGGCGCCGCCCGATCCCGGCGCAGAGCGTGAGCGGTACGGCGAGCACGGCGCAGCCGGCGTAGATCAGCGAGTAGCGCCCGTCCTCAGCCGGGCCGGACGCGACGATCGCGGCCAGCGCGCTTCCGACGAACAGCGACCCGGCGAACAGCGACACGATGGTGGCCCGGGCCGTCGGGAGCACCTCGGTCGCCCAGGTCTGCAGCGACGAGTGCATCAGGGTCCACGCCAGCCCGAACACCACCGCCACAACGACGGCCATCGCGGGCTGCTGGGAGATCGCGAACAGCGTGCACCCGGTGACGGCGGCGGCACCGCCGAGCCCGATCAGCCAGGCCGGATGCCAGTGCGACGACAGCCGGCCGACCAGCCGTGAGCCGAGGAACACGGAGACGCCGTACACACCCGTGACGGCACCGGCCATGGCCACGGTCGCTCCGGTGTTCTCGACCGCCGGTGGAAGCAGGGTCAGGGCGCCGAGCAGTACGGCGCCCTCGACGAACGCGAACAGCAGGATCAGCAGCGCGATGCCGGAGCGCGAGATCCTCCGGAGCGGCTCCAGCAGCGACGCCGGGCGGTGCACCTCCGTGGGTTCGGCCAGGCCCCGCAGCAGCCAGACCAATACCAGCGAGGCGGTGCCGGTGACCACGAAAGCCACCCGCCACGAGAGCAGGTCGGCGAGTACCCCGGCACCCACCGAGGCGCCCGCCGTCCCCATCGCGACGCCGACCATCAACCGCGCGATCTGCGGCTGGCGCACCGACGCGGGCACGGTGTCGCCCAGGTAGATCAGGGTGGCGGGGTAGGCCGCTCCGAAGAAGCCGCCGGCCAGGCCGCGGGTCAGCACCAGCATGGCTGCCGAGCCGCTCAGCGCGGACGCCAGCGTGGCCAGCCCGGCCCCCAGCAGGGTGAGCTGCATCGTCCGCACCCGGCCCAGCCGGTCCGAGACCGCTCCCCACAGCGGCTGGCTGAGCCCGTAGGCGAAGAAGTAGGCCCCGGCTGCCTGCAGCACGTCGGCGAGCGGTACGCCGAGATCGTGGGCGATCACGACCAGCATCGGCGGCATCGCGAACCGGTCGAGGGTGCTCACGAACGCGGTCGCCTGGAGCAGCCGGATGGGTGAACGCACCGCGTCACGGCCTGGGGAGCGGGAGCGCACCCGGGCAGCCTAGACCTGGCGATTGCAGTCGATTGCAAGCGGGTCGTTGACGCTGCCGACCACCGAGCCGTAGTCTCCACCAATCGTTTGCATTCTCGGCCCGATCGCTGCACTGGAGGACATGAACATGGCTTCGGCGGC
The DNA here is from genome assembly GCA_963813615.1 of uncultured Actinomycetota bacterium. Classification (GTDB taxonomy): domain Bacteria; phylum Actinomycetota; class Actinomycetes; order Propionibacteriales; family Nocardioidaceae; genus Nocardioides. The sequence continues at coordinate 27,059 of CAWFAE010000003.1, read as the reverse complement.
ACCGGGCACCGCATCCGCGGACGGGCTGACGCTCGTTTCCCAGCACGACCTGGACGGTCGAGGCGACGGCATGCAGGTGCTGCGCGAGGGCGATGTCCTCTATGTGGCCCACAACGGCACCTCGGGTGCCGGGACCTCGATCCTGGACGTGTCCGACCCTTCGAACCCGCAGCTGGTCCGGCAGTGGGACGCCCCCGCGAACACCCACACCCACAAGGTGCAGATCGCCGACGGTCTGCTGCTGGTCAACCAGGAGGGCTTCCCGCTGCGCGCGCCCGGCCCGCGCGGCCCGTGGTCCGCGGGGCTCGCGGTGTACTCCCTGGAGGACCCCTTCGACCCGAAGCAGATCGGCTACTGGGAGTGTGGCGGCCGCGGCGTGCACCGCATCGTCTGGGAGGGCGGCCGCTACGCCCACATGTCGGCGACGCCGCCGGGCTTCAACGACCGGATCTGGGTCGTTGTCGACATGGCCGACCCGACCAACCCGGTGCCGGTGGCCAAGTGGTGGTGGCCGGGCCAGTGGCTCGAGGGTGACGAGGAGCCGACCTGGCCGGAGGGCAAGCGCTACGCCGCGCACCACGCCCTGGTGTCCGGCGACCGCGCCTACCTCGGGTACGACGACGCCAACCTCGTCGTACTCGACGTCTCGGACTGGACGAACCCCGTGGAGGTGGACCGGCTCGGCTGGGGCGGTGACGCCACCCACACCTGCCTCCCGCTCCCGGGACGCGGTCTGGTCATGGCCACCGACGAGCAGCAGAAGGACGGACCCGGCGCGCGTGAGCTGTTCATGCACGTCATCGACGTCTCGGGCGAGAAGGCGCGCTATGTCTCCCGCTTCCCCGGACCCGAGGGCGACTACGCCCAGCAGGAGCTCCGCTTCGGCCCGCACAACTTCCACGAGAACCGCGCCGGCTCCTACCGGAGCGAGCGGCTGCTGTTCGCGACGTACTTCAACGCCGGGCTCCGCGTGTACGACACCGCCGACCCCGAGCACGTGGTCGAGGTGGCGCACTGGGTGTCGGCTCCGCCCGCCGGGCAGCCCGCGCCCCAGGCCAACGACCTGTTCGTGGACGCCGACCACCTGGTGTGGGTGACCGACCGCGGCAGTGGGGGCGTGGCCTGCCTGCGTCCCGAGGAGAGGCTCGAGCAGCTCATGGGGGAGGCGGCCCTGTCATGAACCCGGTGGAGGCTCCGACCTACACCGCCGACGGCATCGACCTGGTCGGCTACCACGATCTCGACGGACGGCCCGGCTTCAAGCTGGCGCTGCAGACCGTGGGCGACCGGTGGTACCTCTTCGTCACCCACTTCTGGGAATCGCTGCTCAGCGTCATCGACGTCACCGACCCGGCCGCCATGGAGCTCGTCACCACGATCCAGGGGTTCGAGCGCAGCGCCACCTGGCAGGTGCAGGTGGCCGACGGCCTCCTCGTGGAGGGCATCGAGCACCGACCGGAGGCGTGGGGCGGGGACGTCGACAACCCCGGCGACGAGGGCATCCGGTTCTGGGACGTCTCCGACCCGCGCTCACCGGAGCTGCTCGGCCACTGGCGGAGCGGCGCTCGCGGCGTGCACCGCAACCACTACGACGGTGGCCGGTACGTACACGTGGCGGCGAGCAAGCGGGGTTACGAGGGCAACATCTACGTCGTCCTGGACATCGAGGACCCCCGGCACCCGGTCGAGGTGGGCCGATGGTTCCTGCCGGAGCAGTTCGTCGCGGGTGGCGCGAGCCCGCCCCGGCGGATCTCGCTGCACGGGCCGCCGTACGTCGTGGGCGACCGGGCCTACCTGAGCTACGGAGCGGCCGGCGTCGTGATTCTCGACGTCTCCGACGTGACGGCGCCGCAGCTGGTGTCGCGGCTCGACATCGGCGCAGCGTTCTCGAGCCGGATCGCCATGCACACGGCGGTTCCGGTGCCCGAACGACAGCTGCTTCTCGTCAACACCGAGGCGATCGCGGAGATGTCGGAGGAGCCCTACAACTTCGCCGGGATCGTCGACATCCAGGACGAGCGCGACCCCCGCCTGATCTCGCTGATGCCGATCCCCGTGCCCGGCCCGGACGCGGCCTACCCGAACTTCAGCCGCCGCGGTGGTCGCTTCGGCCCGCACAACCAGCACCACCCGCAGCGCTCGACGGACCTGTTCCGCTCCGACCACATCGTCTTCATGACGTGGTTCAACGCGGGCGTACGCGTCTACGACACCACCGACCCCTACCTCCCGCGGGAGATCGCCTGGTTCCTGCCGGACGACCCGAAGGAGCGCCGCGGCCTGCTGCCGAAGACGCTGGTGACCCAGTCCGAGGACATCCTCGTCGACGCCCGCGGCACCATCTTCGTCACCGACAAGAACCACGGGCTCCACGCCCTCCGGATGGCCGACCGGCTGACCGAGCGGACCTGACGTGATGGAGCCCCTCCACGGCGGAGACGTCCTCGTCGACCTGCTGCTGGCCCACGGCGTGGACACCGTCTTCGGGTTACCTGGTGGCCAGACGGCGGCGATGTACGACGCCATCGACCGCCGCCCGGACCGGATCCGGCACATCGGCGTGCGCGACGAGCGTTCCGCCGCGTACGCCGCGGACGCCTACGCGCGGCTCACCGGGAAGGTGGGCGTCTGCGACGCGACGGCCGGCCCCGGCTCGGCCAAGCTGCCGTCCGGGCTCGGCGAGGCGCTGAACTCGTCGATCCCCGTGCTGGCCATCGTCAGCGAGCTGCCGACCGCGACGGAGGCACGGCGCTACCGGGGTGCCACGTCGCAGGGGATGGACCAGGCAGGGCTGCTCGCGCCGGTCACGAAGTGGGTCGCCACCGTCCGCCGTCAGGAGGACCTGGCCGCGCTGGTGCGCCGCGCCTTCCGCGAGGCCACGACCGGCCGGCCCGGCCCGGTGGCGCTGATCTTCCCGCAGGACGTGTTCGACGAGAGTCCGCGGCCGGCCGAGACCGGACCGGATCCGCACGCGGCGCGCTTCGGGAGCTTCCCCGCGCTCCGCACGGCCGCGGACCCCGCCGATGTGTCCGCGGTGGCCGACCTCCTCGGCCGAGCCCGTCGGCCGCTGCTGGTCCTGGGCGGTGGCGCCCTGGCCTCGGGGGTCGCCGACCTGGTGGTGCCGCTCGCCGAAGCGGTGGGCGCCGGCGTCGCCACGACGTTCTCGGGCAAGGGCTGCATCGACGAGGGGCACCCGCTCGCCGTGGGGCTGCTCAGCACGATGGGCACCACGTCCGCCGCCGGCGCGGCGGAACAGGCCGACCTGCTCCTGCTCGTCGGCAGCAAGGCCGGCAGCGGCACGACGCTCGGCTGGACGCTGCCGCGCACCGGACAGTCGGTCGCCCAGATCGACGTCGACCCGGCCGAGCTCGGCCGGGACGCCGCGGTGGACGCCATCGTGCACGCCGACGCCCGCGCGGCCCTCGCGGCGCTGCTCGCCGAGGTGACCCAGGACGGGTGGACCGGGCAGGACACCTCGGCCTGGCGCTCCCGGTTGACCGAGGTCCGGCGCGAATGGGCAACCCGCCGCGACACCGAACGCGCGTCGGAGGTCGTGCCGATCACCCCGCCTCGCGTCATCGGCGAGCTCGCGAAGGTGCTGGGGCCGGACGACCTGGTCGTCGCCGACGCCAGCCTGGCGAGCGGCTGGGTCGGCGCCTACCTGGAGCAGTCGGAGGTCGGCCGGCGGCAGCTCTTCCCGCGCGGCCTGGCCGGTCTCGGCTGGGCGGTTCCCGCCGCACTGGGCGCCGCCGTGGCCCGCCCGGATGCGCGGGTGTTCGCGTTGCTGGGTGACGGCGCGCTCGGCTACTCGGTCGGCGAGCTCGCTGCGCTGACCCAGCACCGGCTGAACGTCACGCTCGTCGTACTGAACAACAGCTCCTACGGGTGGATCCGCTGGTACCGACGGATCGCGTTCCAGCGCGGCTGGGAGGAGGACGACTTCGCGCCCACCGACTACGCCGCCGTCGGCAGCGCCTACGGGTTCGCGGTCGAGCGGGTCGAGAAGCCCGGCGACCTGGCCGGCGCGCTGGCCAGGGTCGCCGACGACCCTCGCCCCGGACTGCTCGAGGTCATCTCCTCGGTGTGGGACACACCCGTGGAGGGCCACCGTCGGGCGCTCGCGGAGGGCACGTCCGGCGACTACGGGTCGTAACCGAAACGACAGAGGAGATCAGCGATGACCGAACCGGTCGGCGGCAGGCACCTCGCCGCCATGACCCAGCCGGAGGCGGCCCGGGCGCTCGCGCGCGGCACCGCCATCGTGGTGTCGGGCAGCGTCGAGCAGCACGGAGGTCATCTCCCGCTCGGCACCGACGCCTTTGCCGCGCTGACCGTGGCGGAACGGGTGGCCGAGCGCATCGATGCTCCGATCCTGCCGCTCTCGCCGGTGGGCGTGGCGCCGTACCACATGCCGTGGCCGGGCTCCCTCACGCTGCGGCCCGACACGTTCATGCGGCTGCTCTTCGACGTGTGCGAGGGGCTCGCGGCCGCCGGCGTCTCCCGCGTGATCATCGTCAACTGGCACGAGGGCAACACGCCCTCGATCCGGCTGGGGGTGGATCAGGTGCAGCAGAAGCTGCCGGTGCGCGTGGTCGTCGTCGAGTCGCACATCATCACCAACAGCCTGTTCCCGGACGAGATGGAGTTCACCCATGCCGGCGCGATGGAGACGGCGGCGGTGCTGGCCTATCAGCCATCCCTGGTGCGCCTGGACGAGAAGACGCCCGGCAGCCCGGTCGACGAGGGCAACGCGGGCCACGCGCTGTTCCGGCGACGGGACATCTTCCCGGTGATGCGTGACTTCAGGGAGGTGGCCGAGCAGGGCTGGTACGGCACCCCCGAGCGGGTGGGGGAGGAGCGGGCCGCGGAGATCTTCGACGCGGTCGCGGACTACGTCGTCGACGGCCTGGAGTCGGTGCTCTCCGCACTCGCCGACGGCCCGGACGCCGCTGGTGACTCGCCGAGCCAGGAGGGGACGCAACGATGACCGAGACCATGAGGGCTGCACTGCTGCGGGGGTGGAACGACCTGGCCGTCGAGGAGGTGGAGCGACCTGCCCCCGGGCCGCGAGAGGTGTTGCTCAAGGTCAAGGCCTGCGGGCTGTGCGGCACCGACCTGAAGCTGGTCAAGGGTGGGTTCGAGGGCCGGTGGCCACCGTCCTTGCCGTTCGTGATCGGCCACGAGTGGTCCGGCCAGGTCGAGGAGATCGGGGCCGAGCTGGAGAACCTGCCCTACGCCGTCGGCGACCGCGTGGTGGCAGAGAACCACGCCGGGTGCGGCGCCTGCCCGATGTGCCGGGCCGGCCGCTACAACCTGTGCGAGGGCGTCAAGCGGCCGGGCTACAAGCTGTACGGCCACACCGCGCCCGGTGCGCTGGCGGAGTACGCCGTACGCCCACCGGTGGTGCTGCACAAGATTCCGCCGGAGATCTCCGACGTGGAGGCGGCCCTGATCAACCAGGGTGCGATGACCGTGCACGCGCTGCGCCGGGTCGAGTTTCGCGCGGGGTCGTCCGTCGCCGTCTTCGGTCCCGGCCTGCTCGGGATGCTCACCGCGGCGGTGGCCAGGGCCGCCGGCGCGACGCAGGTGATCATGGTCGGCCGCGGGCAGCGCCTCGACCTGGCCCAGCAGATGGGGGCGACCTCCGTGGTCGACTACGAGCACACCGACCCGGTCGCCGGCGTCCGCGACCACACCGACGGGGTCGGCGTGGACTACACGTTCGACTGCTCGGGCAACGTGGCGGTCCTGCAGCAGGCCCTCGACACGGTGCGGCGCGGCGGGAAGGTCGCGGTGCTCGGACTGGCCGGCTCCGAGACGGCGACGGTCAGCCCCGACCGCCTGGTGCTGGACGAGATCGACCTGCTCGGCATCCGGTCGAGCCCCAACGCCTACGCGCCGATGATCGAGCTGATGGCCTCGGGCGCGGTCGACGTCTCGCCGCTGGTCACCCACGTCTACGAGCTCGCCGACGTCGAGAAGGCGTTCGACGCGCTGCGCTCGCGCGCGGCGATCCGCCCCATCGTGACCCTCTGATCCGCCGGGACTGGGTGGCCGGGACGTGAGAGGCGCGGGACCAACGGCTCGGCTGACCGAGCTACGCGCCCAGCACGCCGGGGAGCTGGCGGTCGGGGCCGTCGTCCTGGTGCTGTCGATGATCGCCTTCATGCGGGTGCCGTTGCTGCCCGAGCTCGGCGACGAGCTGTCGATGTCTGCGGCAGATCTGGGGCTGATGACCACGATCTTCGCGGTCGGGCGGCTCTGTGCGGACATCCCGGCGGGGCGCATGACCGACCTGACCTCCGCGAGCCGGATGCTCGGCGGTGCCGCTGCGCTGCTCGGCCTGGCCAGCCTCGTCCTGGCGGTCGCGGAGGTCAGTGGGGTGGTCATGGTCGCGGCGTTCCTGCTGGGAGTGTCGTCGGCGACCGTCAACACGACGGGGATGGTCTACTTCGCCGAGGTCGCCACGACGGAGCGGCGCGGGCGCTCGATGGCCGGGTTCTCCGCTGCGTTGCTCGGCGGCCAGGCCTTCGGGCCCGCCCTGGGCGGGGTGCTGGCTGCCTGGTGGGGGTGGCGGGCGGCGCTGGCGATCGGGGCCGTGATCGCGATGGTGGTCGCGTGCGGGGCGGTGCTCCGGTCGCTGCGGCGACGACGTACGACCACCGGAGCGGAGCTCCACCAGCCCGCCGAGGCACCGGTCCCGCACGGCATCCCGTTGCGGGAGCAGGCCATCCTCTACTCGGTCCCGTTCGTCATGTTCTTCACGTTCGGCTCGATGCCCCAGACCCTGGTCCCGATCATCGGCGCGGACGAGCTCGATCTGGGCGTCGGCGTGATCGGGCTGTTCCTCGGCGTCGGCGGTGCCTGCAAGTTCATCGGCGCGATCGTGGGCGGCACCATCTCCGACCGGGTCTCGCGCAAGGCGGCGCTCATCCCCGCGCTGCTGGGCCAGGCCGCCGGTGTCGCCCTGCTCGCGGTCGAGGGAACGCTGTGGGCATGGGTCGCCGCACTCGTCGTCATGTCGCTTGCGTCGTTCGCGATCGGTGTCGCCGCCACCATGCTGGTCGACCGAACCCACGGCCGCCGCGCGGGTCGGCGGCTCGGCCCGTACCGGTTCGCCGGCGACCTGGGGCTGATCGCGGGACCGGTCACGGCCTCGCTGGTCTACGAGCACTGGGGCCAGCGTCCCGCTGCGCTCCTGGTGACGGCGGTCGTGCTCGCCTGCGCGCTGGCCTGCATGCTGGGGCTTCGCGAGACGCGGTGGCTCGACGAGTCCTCCCCGCCACGGCTCCGCATCGCGGGCCTTTCCGGAGAGGAGCAGTAACCGTGAGAGGAAGGAACACGCATGACGCCCACGACACCCGAGGCTCGCTCATGAGGTACGACGTGCACGCCCACGTCGTACCCATCAGCCTGACCGACCGTCTCTCCGCAGACGGGGGGCGGTGCGGTGTCACCGCGGCCGACGACGACGGCAGGCTGCGGATCGCCGTCGGTGATGACGGCGGGACTCCCGTCCGCCCGGACCTGCTCGACGTCGACGCGCGGCTGTCCGCGATGGACCGGGCCGGCGTGGACGTGCAGCTGCTCTCGGCCTGGATCGCGCTGACCGCCTACACGCTGCCCGACGAGCAGGGGATCGCCTGGTCGCGACTCTTCAACGAGACCATGGCGGAGACCGTCGCGAGCCGTCCGGACCGGTTCCGGGGGCTGGCCACCGTGCCGATGCAGGCAGGCGACGCAGCCGCTGCCGAGCTGGAGCACGCCGTCCGCACGCTCGGCATGGTGGGTGTGCAGATCGCCACGACGGTGGCCGGTCGCGAGCTCGACGACGACCTGTTCGCGGCGTTCTGGGCCGCCGCGGAACGGCTCCGCGCCATCGTGGTGATCCATCCCGACCAGGTGTTGCCCGGACGCTCCCGGTCCCGCTACGTGCTCAGCAACTTCGTCGGCAACGCCGCCGAGACGACCATCGCCGCCTCGCACCTGGTCTTCGGCGGGGTCCTGGAGCGTCATCCCGACCTCCGGGTCTGCCTGGTGCACGGCGGCGGGTACGCGCCGTACCAGGCAGCGCGGATGGACCACGGCTACGAGGCCGAGCCGCGTCTGGTCGACCGGCGGATCTCGCAGCCGCCCAGCCACTACCTGCGCAAGTTCTACTTCGACACGGTCACGCACTCACCGGAGGTGACCCGCTTCCTCATCGACTTCGCCGGCCGGGAGCAGGTCGTGCTCGGAACCGACTACCCCTTCGAGATGGGCGAGAGGGATCCGGTCGGCCTGATCGGCCGGGTGCCGGGCCTGGCGGCGACGGATCAGAAGCAGATCCTCGAGGACAACCTCGGGCGACTGCTCGCCGAGGTGCGGCACGAGGAGGTGGGGTGATGAGCATGACCGCCTCCATCCCGGTCACCGACGGCCACCCGCACTTCAGCGCGGAGGAGATGCAGCGCCGTCACGAGGCACTCCTGGCCGCGGCGGGCGAGGCCGGCGTCTCGCGGGTGCTGTCCATCGGCTCGAACCGGAACGGCTCCGCCGTGCAGTGGCTGACCGGATGGCCGGTGACCAGGGACGGATTCGTGTTCACCGAGGCCGGCGTGGCCGACACCCTGCTCGTGGGGTTCTACAACCACGTTCCCCAGGCCCGCGAGCTGGCCCGCGACGCGGAGGTCGGCTACGTCGGCCCGGTGCCGGTCGAGACCGTGCTCGAGACCCTCGCCGCACGCGGGCACCAAGGGCAACCGTTGGGCCTGGTGGGCCCGGTCAGCGCCCACCTGCACCGGAGCCTCACCGGCGCCGGCATCGAGGTCGTCGACCTGAACCCGGCGTACACCAAGCTCCGGCAGATCAAGTCCGCCGAGGAGGTTGCGTGGCTGCGCCGCGGCGCCGAGCTCTCCGACGCGGGCATCGCCGCCCTGACCGCGTCGCTTCGCAGCGGTCTCACCGAGCACGAGCTCTGCGACCTGGTTGAGCGCGCCTACGTCCCGCGCGGCGGCACCACCCACATCCACTACTTCGGCGTCACCCCGATGGCAGCGCCTTCGCGGGCCAACCCGGCGCAGTACCCCTCGGCGCGCACCGTTGAGCCGGGCGACGCGGTGGTGCTCGAGCTCAGCGCTGCCTTCGGCGGGTACGCCGGGCAGGTGCTGCGCTCGTTCAGCGTCGAGGCGGACCCGACGCCGCTCTACCAGGAGCTGCACGCCGTCGCCGAGCGGGCGTTCGACGCTATTGCGGCCGTGCTGCACGACGGCACCACCGCCGAGGAGATCCAAGACGCCGCGTCGGTGATCGAGGACGCCGGCTTCACCACCCTCGACGACCTGGTGCACGGGTTCGGCGGTGGCTACCTCCCGCCGGTGCTGGGCTCGCACAGCAGGCACCTCGACCCGAGGCCGACCCCGCCGGTGCGAGCCGGCATGACCCTGGTGGTCCAGCCGAACGTCGTCACCATCGACGGCCGGGCGGGGGTGCAGTTCGGCGAGCTGCTGCACGTGACCGCGCAGGGTGCCGAGCGGCTGCACACCGCGCCGCGAGGGATGCTCCGGGTCGGCTGACGAGACGGGCTCAGGCCACCGCCTGCCAGACGAGTGCGACCGCCGCGGCGGACAGGCTCGCCAGCACGATGTGGGAGAACGTGGCGGCCGGTATCCGGCGCGACAGCCGGGCGCCCAGCGGCAGCATCAGGGCGACGGGGATGATCGCGAGGAGCCCCTCGACGAGCAGCGTCGCGGTGTAGGCGCCGAGGACGACCAGCGTGACCACCTGGGCGAGCGAGAAGATCAAGAACAGCGTGGAGATCGAGAAGATGTAGGCCGAGGGGGACAACCCGAAGCTGTGCAGGTACGTCGTCAGCAGCGGACCCGAGACGCCGGTAGCGCCCTGCAGCCCGCCCGCGGCCAGGCCGACGGGTGGCGACAGCCAACGGCTGAGCCCCGGCCTGAGCCGAGCCTGTGGGTTGGTCAGCCGCAGGGTGACGTAGCCGACGATCAGGGCGGCCAGTCCGAGGGACAACCAGCGCGCGTCGACGGTGGTCAGCAGCACGGTGCCCACGATCGTGCCGACCACCCCGGTGCCGACCAGTATCGGCAGGTCTCGGGTCTCCCCTGCCGACTTGGAGTGCGCGGACACCAGCCACACGTTGGAGACCAGGCCCGGGATGGACATCACGATCACGGCGCGCTCGATGCCGATGAACAGCGCCATGACCGGGATCGCGAGCTGCGGGAGTCCGGTTCCGGTGATGCCCTTGACGAACGAGCCCACCGACAGAGCGGCCAGCACGACGAGCAGCTCGAGCCAGGCCTCCATTCCGATGGCTGACCTCCTTGGTGGGGGTCAGGCCCGCAGCAGCTCGGTCGGCCCCGCGTGCATGACCTCCACGCCGTCGTCGGTGACCCGGACCAGGTTTCCCATCTGGACGCCGGCCTTCCCGTCGGCGGTGGTGACGTTGGGCTGCAGCACGATCGTCATGTCCTTCTGGAACGTGAAGGGCTTGTGCGTGGATCCGGGCCAGTGGACCGGACGGGTGGGCGTCAGGGGGTAGCCCTCGGTGGGCAGCGACGGCGGCAGGATGCCGATGCCGTAGCCGTGCAGCAGCCCGTCGATGATCGCGTAGCCCCGGTCGTCGATGAACGTCAGCGCGTCCAGGACGTCACCGGTGGTCGCCCCGGGCCGGATGGTGTCGCGCATCGCGCGGTACGCCTCGTCGGCGGTCGCGTACAGGTCCGAGAAGAGCTGGTTCGGCTCGCCGTCGAGGACGATGGTGCGCAGTGCCTGGCCGGCGTACCCGTGGTAGCCGATGCTGAGCTCGATCGCGAGGATGTCGCCGCTCCGCAGCGTGCGCGAGCTGGGCGTCTGGCAGGGCACCGCCCGGTCGGGGTCGTCCTGCGGTGTCGAGCTGATGTAGTGCAGGTAGTCCTCCCCGCCGTCGCGGCGGTAGCCCTCGGCCAGCAGGAAGCCGAGCTCGTACTCCTTCATGCCCGGCCGCATGCCCTCGACCATGGCCGCCATTGCCGCGTCGGTGCGCGCGCAGCCGAGCCGGAGCCACTCGAGCTCCTCGGCGCTCTTGGTCACTCGCAGCAACCGGAACCGCCCGGTCAGGTCCGCCAGCTGTGCGCCGGCCAGGCCCTCGGCCAGCGGCCCGGTGATCTGGAACGGCACCCAACCGACCAGGCCGACCCGGGTCGGCTTCGAGCCCTTCTCCTCGAGGACCTTGAGGATCGTCTGCCCGAACTCCGTCTTGGCGCCGCCGAACCTGGTGTCGGCGACCACCGACTGGCGGCGTGCGTTGGGCACGTGGTTGAAGGCGGTCACCAGCAGCACGGGATCCTGGTCGGCGAAGAACACCAGGATGTTCTCCTGCCGGCCCATGTGCTGGGTCAGGTAGTAGACGTCCGCCTGACCGGTGCCGCCCTGGGCAGAGGTGCCGTAGAAGACGAGCACGTCGCAGCCCTCGTCGGCCATCAGCTTCCGGGTCGCGTCGTGCCGGCGTTGGTACTCGGCGCTGGAGAAGCGGGCGTAGTAGGAACTGTCGTCGGTCATCGGGATGTCCCTCCGTGCAGGTGCTTCGAGAGAAAGATGTGCTGGAGCGGCATGACCTTGTGCGGGATGTTCTGGCAGGAGTGGTTGCCCTCGTCGAAGACATGCAGCTCGGTGGGTCCGGAGGCCGCGTCACGCAGCAGCTCTGCGTTCTCCCAATCCACCAGTGGGTCCTGCTTGCCGGCGATGATCAGCAGCGGGCAGGTGATCTGCGAGGCCGCCTCCTCGAGCGTGAGCCGACTGCCGAGCTCCTCCATCTCGGCGTCGTCGGAGGCACCGAGGTAGTTGAGGTAGGCCTCGCGGGTGACCGGCATCATCTGCTTCCCGCGGGACGCCCACCGGAACGGCCCGGACACCGCGACGCAGGCTTGCACCCGCTTCTCGTACGCCGCCGCGCGGGGCGCGTAGTAGCCACCGAGGCTCGACCCGACGATCCCGACCCGGGAGGCGTCGACGTCGTCGCGGGTCTCCAGGTAGTCGATCGCGGCGCCGATCGCCGCCTCGTAGTCCGGCCGGATGTGCGTGGTCAGGCTCATCTCGCCCTGGCCGGGACCGTCGATGCTCAGCACGGCCATGCCGCGGGCGAGGAACCCGCCCCGGCCCGAGTGGCGACCCTCCTTGCTGCTGTCGAGGCCCGGGATCAGGATCACGACCGGAGGTGGTTCCGCCCCGGCTGGCTTCGACAGGAGACCGACGAGCTCGATGTCCTCGAACGGGAACCGGACCTTCTCGATCGCGCCCTTGGTCAGCGGTAGCGACCGGTCGTAGGTCTCGACCATCTTCCGGTAGCCGTGCTCGTGCAGGTCGGGGTCGCGGAAGTAGACGAACGCGGCGACGTGGTAGTAGAGGCTGGCGCGCTGCAGCGCCTCGACGGCGGCGATCTCGTCGCCGAGCCCGAGCCACTTCTCGCCGAGCTCCTCGTGCACCCGGGCCGTGTCGATCCAGGCCGGCGCCCAGTCGTCCCAGGTCTCGATGCGGCCCGCAATCTCGTTGATGTCCTCCATCAGGATGCCTACCCGGAGGAACCGGGGCGTCCATACATGGAGAACCTTCTCGACCAGTGCGTCGGGCACCGCGGCCCCCTCTCTACGGCGGCGCCGGTCCGAGGCGGCGGCGCCGCAATGGTGTGACGCAGGTCCCGCAAAGGATTGCGTGCCATACGTTTGCCAAACAGTAGGGCCTGACCCTGCGGGTCTGTCAATGCCCGCTCAACTGCCGTTGACAGGGTGGCTGGACGTGTCTACCGTCACACAGCAAACGATTGTGTGAATCGCGGCTCGGGTGGACACCAAGTGAGAAGAGGCCGGTTGATGAAGATTCCCTCGATGCGTTTCAAGGGCGGCGTCGCCGTCGTTGCGGTGCTCGCCTTCGCCGGCATCGGCGCGGCGTGCTCGCCGGCCGCCGACGAAGAAGGCGGGGGTGGCCCGGTCCAGAACCCCGGCGTGCTGACCGTCGCTACCGACGATGAGCCCGAGTCGCTCGACCCGGCGGCGATCGAGGACAACGGCCTCGGGCGCAGCGCCATCTTGATGGGCTACGACCGCCTGCTCGACATCGACCCGGCCGGAACCGAGCTGATCCCCTCGGTCGCCACCGAGGTGCCGACGATCGACAACGGCGGCATCTCCGAGGACGGCCTGACCTATACCTTCACCCTCCGCGACGACGTCAAGTTCCAGGACGGGAGCGACCTCACGGCCGAGGACGTCGTCTACTCGTGGGAGCGCGTCCTGACGATGAACCTCCCGGAGGGGCAGTCGGAGAACTTCGAGATCATCGAATCGATGGAGGCGCCCGACGACACGACGTTCGTCGTGAACCTCAAGGACGTCGACGCGTCGTTCCTCTACAACGTGGTCGCTTCGATGCCGGCGAGCATCGTCAACCCCGACCAGGTCGAGGCCAACGGCGGCGTCGAGGCCGACACCCCGAACGAGTGGATGGGTCAGAACATGGCCGGCAGCGGTCAGTACGTCTTCGTCGACTGGCAGCGCGGCGAGCGCCTCAACTTCGAGGTCAACGACGACTACTGGGGCGAGAAGGCCAAGGTGGACGTCCGCTGGTTCAACGTCCAGGACCCCAACGTCTCCACGCTCGGCCTGCGCGCCGGTGACTACGACATCATCGAGGGCGTCCCGTCGATCATCCCCGACGTCGAGGGAGCGGCCGGCGTCACCCTCAACCCGGACACGCCAGGCCTGCAGCTGCTGCAGATCGGGTTCAACATGAACATCCCGGTCGACGAGCTGCCCGAGGGCGACGACATCCCGGCCGACTTCTTCCACGACAAGCGGGTGCGCCAGGCGTTCAACTACTCGTTCGACTACGACGCGATGCGCGAGGGCGGGCTGAGCGGCGCCTCCACCCGGGGCAGCTACTTCATCCCGTCGGGGATGTACGGCAACGACCCGGACGCCCCCGTCTACGACTACGACCCCGCCGAGGCCGAGCGGCTGTTCAAGGAGACCGGCTGGTGGGACAAGGGCTTCACGGTCTCGCTGGTGGCCGAGGAGGACAGCGTGTTCACCGACCAGTCGCTGATCCTCAAGGACGGCATCGAGGCGCTCAACGACAAGTTCCACGTCAACGTGATGGCGCTGCCGGAGTCGCGGTTCGACGAGATCATGGCGACGACGCCGATCCCGGTCGGCCTGTGGTCCTGGACCACGCCCGAGTTCCGCGACCCGCACTCGTACTACATGGACTCCGCTCACCCCGACGGCCGGTGGGGCACGCTCGCCGGGCTCGGTGAGGGCTACGAGAACCCGGACGAGATCGCGACGATGATCGAGGAGGCCAACCGCGAGCTCGACCTCGACGCCCGCGCGGCCTTGTACGCCGACCTCCAGCAGGTGATGTACGACGAGGCGCCGAGCATCCTCCCGGCGCAGGAGAACATCGTGCTGGCCTACCGCGACTGGCTCACCGACGTGGTGGCGAACCCGATGTGGCCACGGCCGGGCCTGCGCTACTCGCTGTACGGCAAGGGCTGAGGCGGCCGGCAGGTTGACCACGTCCGGTTCGCACTCGCGCAGAGGGATGTGACGTGACATGAAGGTTCGCGACTACGTCCTCCGGCGGCTGATGATCCTGCCGTTCCTGGTGCTGATCACGACCATCATCGTGTTCGCCCTGATGCGGGTCGGCGGCTCCCCGATCGGTGCCTACATCGAGCCGGGGATGTCCCCCGACGAGATCGACCGCGTCGAGGCGCGGTTCGGGCTCGACGACCCGCTGCCCGTGCAGTACCTCGCCTGGGTCAAGGGGGTTTTCCAGGGCGAGCTGGGCTGGTCGGCGGTGTCGAACGCCCCGGTGTCCGACGTGTTCGTCGACAAGCTGACGGCGACCACCGAGCTGGCCGCCCTGGCAGGCCTGATCGCGATCGCGCTCGGGATCTCGATGGGCACGTTCGCCGCGCGGCGCCGGGACCGGTGGCCCGACCAGGTCACCCGCGTCCTGTCCGTCAGCGGGGCGAGCATGCCGACGTTCTGGTTCGGCATCGTGATGCTGATCTTCTTCTGGGCCGGCCTGGGCTGGTTCCCGATCGGTCGCTCGGACACGGTGATCTGGGCGAGCATCGACCATCCGACGGGCTTCTACACGATCGACGCCATCCTGGGCGGCAGCTTCGTGGCGTTCCGGCGACGCGATCTGGCACATGATCCTGCCGGCGATCGTGCTCGGCTACACCGCTACGGCGATCGTCGCCCGGATGATGCGGTCGTCCCTGATCGAGCAGCTCGGCCAGGACTACGTCGACGCGGCCCGGGCCAAGGGGCTGCCGGAGCGGATCGTCGTACGACGGCACGCCCGCCGCAACGCGCTGATCCCGACGATCACCGTGATCGGCCTGATGCTCGGCATCCTGGTCGAGGGCTCGGTGGTCGTCGAGATCATCTTCCAGTGGCCCGGCATGGGCAAGTGGCTCGCCGACGCGGTCCTGCAGGGTGACCAGGCCACCACGATGGCCTACGTCCTGTTCATAGCGGTCCTGATGCTGCTCCTCAACCTGATCGTCGACGTGCTCTACGCGCGCCTCGACCGACGCGTCGTCCTGGGAGACTGAGATGGCAACCAACGAGCTGGCCGGCACCGGGCGCGCACGCCTCGGCGAGTCCGCGTTCGGCGTCCGCGCGAGGCGGATCGGGTCCTTGGCCTGGCAGGCGCTGAAGAAGCCCACCACCATGGCCGGGGCCATCGTGATCGTGCTGCTGATCGGGATGGCGATCTTCGCCCCGTTCATCACCGACGCCAACCACCCCGACCCGTACCAGATGCCGCGGGACTGGCGGATGACCGACGCCCCGCCCGGCACCAGCGGGCACATCCTCGGAACGACGTCCGACGGCGGCGACGTCCTCTACGGCATCGTCTGGGGCGCTCGGCTGTCGGTCCGGCTGTCCGTCACGGTCGTGATCGTCTCGGTCATCATCGGCGTGATCATCGGCAGCCTCGCCGCGGTGATCGGGGGCAAGGTCGACGAGCTGCTGATGCGGGTCGTGGACGTCTTCATGTCCGTGCCGGAGCTGATCTTCCCGCTGGCGATCGCGGCCGTGCTGGGGCCCTCCTTCACCAACATCATCATCGCCCTCGCCTGCGTGCTGTGGGCGAAGTACGCCCGCATCATCCGGGCCGAGATCCTCAGGGTGCGGCAGAGCTCGTACGTCGAGGCGGCCGCGGCGATCGGCGACTCGAAGTTCCGCATCTACCGCCGCGACATCCTGCCGAACTCGATCACGCCGATCAGCGTGCAGGCCACCCTCGAGATGGGGCACGTGGTGCTGCTCGGCGCGACCCTGAGCTTCATCGGCCTCGCCGAGGCCGGGCTCGCCGAGTGGGGCGTGCTCGTGAGCGAGGGCTACCGCGGCATCGCCGCCGGCCGGTGGTGGGCGGCGACGTTCCCCGGCCTGATGATCTTCCTGTGGGCGCTGGCCTTCAACCTCGTCGGTGACGGCCTGCGCGACGCCCTCGACCCGAGGACGGAGGACTGATGCCCACCACTGCGAGTGCCGGTGGTCCAGGTGCGCGACCTGCGGATCCACTTCAAGAGCAAGAACCGGGTGGTGCGCGCGGTCGACGGCGTGAGCTTCGACCTGAACGAGAACGAGATCCTGGGCATCGTCGGCGAGACCGGCAGCGGCAAGAGCATCACCGCACGCAGCCTGATGGGGCTGCTGCCGATGCCGCCCGCGGTCATCGCCGGAGGCAGCGTCACGTTCCGTCCGGGCGGGGTGTGCCCGTTCTGCCAGGGGCGCGGCTGCAAGACCTGCCGGTCCAGCGGCAACGCGGTGTGCCTCGCTTGCGACGGAGCGGGATGCCCGGAGTGCGAGGGCACCGGCCGGCCGACGATCGACCTCCTGCACCTGCCGCAGTCGAAGATGCGTCAGCTCCGCGGCCTGCGGATCGCGATGATCTTCCAGGACCCGTCCAAGTCCCTGAACCCGGTACTCAACGTCCGCGACCAGGTGGCCGAGGTCTTCTTCCAGCACCGCACCACCGACCTGCTGGACGACGTGGGTGGCGACCACGGCATTTCTGCCGGTGCGCCGGGCCGCGCACCAGGATGCCCGCGGCGCCGGAGCGGCTGCTGCTGAGGGTGCCGCCATTCCGGTCCCAGGCGCGGAGGGTCCGCAGGAACGTGGACGACCTCGTGGCGCAGGCGCTGGCCGACGTACAGATCGCGAACCCGCGGAAGGTGATGGAGAGCTATCCGCACCAGCTGTCGGGCGGCATGAAGCAGCGAGTGATGATCGCCCAGGCGATGGCGTGCGACCCCGACGTGCTGATCGCCGACGAGCCCACCACGGCACTCGACACGACCGTGCAGGCGCGGATCCTCGAGCTGATCGTCGAGATGCAGAAGCGCCGCCGCGCCGCGGTCCTCTACATCAGCCACGACCTGTCCGTCGTGCGGATGGTGTGCGACCGGGTGGGCGTGATGTACGCCGGCCAGATGGCCGAGGTCGGCCCGGCGCAGCAGCTGTTCGACTCGCCGCAGCACCCGTACACCCGGGCGCTGCTGGCCGCCGTACCGTCCGTCGGCCACGACCGAGGCCACCTCGCCGCGATCGAGGGCACCGTTCCGGAGTTCACCGACGACAGTCCCTTGTGCCGCTTCCACAACCGATGCCCGCACGCCGCCGCCGTCTGCACGTCGGTGGAGCCCCGACTCCGACCGGTGGCGGAGGGGCACAACGTGGCCTGTTTCGGCTACGAGAGTGCAGGCGACCTAGGCGTGTCCGGCACCGAGATGCCGGCCGTCCCGAAGAACCCGACCCGGACGAGCGTCGCATGAGCGCCCGGGTGAGGACCCAGTCCGCGGTCGAGGCCGGTCAGCCGGTGTTGTCCGCGATCGGGCTGAAGAAGCACTACCCGGTGAAGGAGGGCGCCCTCCAACGGATCGTCGGCCAGGTCCGGGCGGTCGACGGGGTGTCGTTCGACCTACTGAAGGGCGAGACCCTCGGGATCGTCGGGCGAGAGTGGCTGCGGCAAGACCACCCTCGGTCGCTGCCTGACCGCCCTGCTGGACCCGACCGAGGGCGGTGTCTACTTCGAGGTGCCCGCGGACGATCGGATGAGGCTGGAGCGAGCTCCTGGCCACGCCGGTCCGACGCGCTCGGCCCGTCGGAGCGGACGGAGCTCGCGGCGCTCGACCAGCGTTACCGCGTCGATCAGCTCACCGGCGCGGCCCGGCGGAACTACCGGCGCAACTGCCAGATGGTCTTCCAGGACGCCTTCGCGTCGCTGAACCCGCGCCACCTGGTGCGTGACATCGTCGGCCGGCCGCTGAGCGTCTACAAGGAGGCCCGCGGCCGGGAGCTGACCAATCGGGTCGTGGAGCTGCTCGAGGCGGTGGGGCTCGGCCGCCAGCACCTGAACCGCTACCCGCACGAGTTCTCCGGCGGCCAGCAGCAGCGCATCTCGATCGCGCGGGCGCTCGCCCTCGACCCCCAGGTCATCGTGCTCGACGAGCCGACGAGCGCCCTGGACGTCTCGGTGCAGGCGCAGATCCTCAACCTCCTGCACGAGCTCCAGATCGCCCGCAACCTCACCTACGTCTTCGTCTCGCACGACCTCGGGGTGATCCAGCACATCAGTGATCGGATCCTCGTGATGTACCTCGGTGAGGTCGCCGAGGACGGGCCGACCGACCGACCTCTTCACCACTCCGAAGCACCCGTACACGAAGGCGCTCGTCGACGCGAACCCGGCGCTGGTCGACACCGACCGCGAGATCAAGGGCCTGGCGGGATCGGTGCCGGACCCCGCCCAGCCGCCCCAGGGTTGCCGCTTCCACACCCGCTGCCCGGTAGTGACCCCGCTGTGCGGGTGGGACCTCGCAGACGCCGTCGACTGGCTGGCCAACCATCCGGAGCTTCCGGACGGCGTGAAGGACCACACCGCCCGGACCCCGTTCGAGGGCGACATCGACCTGGCCGACGAACGAGACTGCCGGGCGCGCGCTCGAGCTCCTGCAGATCGACGCCCCAGGAGGCGATGCGCGACGCGATCGTCGAGCTGACCCGCTCCGGATCCACTCTCACCCTGCGGTTCCGCGAACGGGACCGGGTGCAGCTGCTGGAGGTGCTCCCGATGCACCGGACGAGCTGCATCCTCGCGACGGAGCAGCGGGAGCCGGAGACCGGCGCGCCCCAACCCGTGACCGCCTGAGGTCCACCCCCCGCCGATCGGCGGACAACGAAAGGACATCGATGACGACCACCACTCCTCCGCAGGCAGACCGGCTCGCGCACCTCCCCGTGCGAGCCGACGAGGATCCCTTCACCGTCGCCGTCGGCGGCTTCTACCGCCGGTGGTTCAGCCTGATCGACGACATCGACCTGCTGGTCGAGACGGTCGCGACGCTGAGCGACACGGTGGACGAGGACTGGGTCCCGGTCTGGAGCGGGGTCGCGCAGCGGCACGTCGAGCAGGCCGAACAGGCACTGGCCGCCGGGGACGAGGCCACGGCGAGACAGATGTTCCTGCAGGCGAAGTCCTACTACAGCATCGGCCGCTTCCCCTCGCCGTACCACGGAGGCACGCCCTTCTCACCGGCGGAGATGGGCCCGCTCAAGAGCGAGTGCTACGACAACTACCTCGAGTGCTTCCGCCGGGCCAGCGCCCTCACCGACACCCGTCGCGAGACGATGACGATCGAGCACGACGGGCACTCCGCGGCCGGGTACTTCTACCTCCCGCCGGACGCCTCGGCGGAGACGCCGGTGCCCGCCGTACTGGTGATGTGCGGAGCCGACATGTTCAAGGAGGACCGGGAGCACTACGCGCTCGGTGCGCTCAAGGAGGGCCTCGCGGCGCTGGTCGTCGACGGCCCGGGGACCGGGCAGACCACGTATCCGCACGCGCCCGAGTCGATCGTCGCCTGGCAGAGCGCGCTGGACCTGCTGGGCTCCCGGCCGGAGGTGCAGGGGGACCGGATCGGCGCCTTCGGGGTGAGCCGCGGCGGCCAGTGGGTGCTGCGGCTGGCGGCGCTCGACGAGCGGGTCCGTGCCGTTGCCTCGATCGCGCCCGGTGGGGTGGGCTACGAGGGGACCGAGGAGGAACGCGCGGAGTGGCGGCGTTTCCGCAACGCTCGCGGGGAGCACTGGTTCGGCCCGCGCGACCAGAAGCCGGCGACGCCGGACACGATCACCGAGGAGCAGCAGCGGGAGGACTTCCTGAAGTGGTCGCTGAAGCACAACGGCCTGCTCGACAAGCTCCGGGTGCCGGCGCTGCTGATCAACGGCAAGCACGACCATCTCTCGCCGATCGGCGAGCTCTACCTCGCGCTGGAGAGCGGGCCGCCTACCGGCGGGTGGCGCGGGTCTACGCCGACGACGGGCACATCGCGGCCCGGAGCGAGCGGGAGTGGGGGCCGGCGACCTGGATCTGGATGCGTGAGCAGCTCAGCGCCGCGGGAAGCGGGGCATGAGTGAGAGGGGCCAATGTTGCATTCGATTGCAGAGCAGATTCACGGAAGGGACCCGGCCGGGCCGCGTGGGTTTTGACCGTGAGTACGGCGATGTCCTACAGTTTGGAGCAAACGATTGCAAAGGGAGCGCATGAACGAGTCTTCTGACCGCGGCGTGATCACGGTGGGCTGGATCGGTGCCGGCCGCATGGGGTCCGCGATGGCGAGTCGACTGGCCAGGGCCGGTGAGGACGTCACCGTGTGGAACCGCACCCGGGCGAAGGCCGAGGCCCTGACGGAGGTCGGCTGTGCGGTCGCCGACACCATCGCCGACCTACGCGACCACGACGTCGTGTTCACCATGGTCTCGACGCCCGCCGACCTCGAGCAGGTGCTCGTGGGTGAGGGTGGCCTGCTGGCCGACCCCGACCGGCGTCCCCGGGGTGGTCGTGGACTGTTCCACGGTCTCCACCGAGTCGTCGGCCGCGATGCGGGCGGCCTGCCAGGACCGTGGCGTCGACTTCCTGGCTGCCCCGGTCAGCGGGAACGGCCGGGTGGTCCTGGCGGGTGGCCTCAGCCTGGTCGTCTCCGGTCCCGAGGAGACCTACGAGCGGGTCCGACACCTACTCGACCACCTGGGCAAGGGCTCGACGTACGTCGGTGACGGCGACGTGGCCCGGCTCGCGAAGATCTGCCACAACCTGATGCTCGGCGTGGTCACCCAGAGCCTCGCCGAGATCACGGTGCTGGCCGAGAAGGGCGGCATGTCGCGGGCGGCGTTCCTGGAGTTCCTCAACAACTCGCGTGATGGGGTCGGTGTTCACCCGCTACAAGACGCCGGCGTTCGTGCACCTCGACTACACGCCGACGTTCACGCCGATCCTGCTCCGCAAGGACTTCACCCTCGGGTTCGCGGCGGCCCACGACCTGGACGTGCCGATGCCGGTCGCCGCGGCCGCCGGCGCGGCCGTGCAGGCCGGTGTCAGCAGCGGCCGCGTCGACGAGGACTTCGCGATCCTGCTCGACCTGCAGGCCGCCGCGTCCGGGCATCACCCTCAAGCCCGAGGACACCCCCGTCGACGACGGCCTCTCCGAAGCGGACCAGGTGGACTGAGATGAGTGGCCAGCCGCTGCCCGCACCCGGCCACATGGGGGTCGACTACGAGGAACGCGTCGACTTCGACCGGCTCCGGCGCTACCGGCTCGGCCGGGCCCGCGAGGCCCTGGAGGGCAGCGAGTGCGGGGCGTTCCTGCTCTTCGACTTCTACAACATCCGCTACACGACCCAGACCTGGATCGGTGGTGCGCTCGGCGACAAGATGACTCGCTACGCCCTGCTGACGCGCGACTCGCCGGAGCCCTGGCTGTGGGACTTCGGCTCGGCGGTCCGGCACCACCAGCAGTACTCCAACTGGCTCCCCGACGAGAACTGCCGCCCGGGCATGCTCGGCCTGCGCGGTGCGGTGGCCCCGACGGCGGGACTGATGGAGAGCGCCGTACGAGAGATCCGCGGCATCCTCGAGGACGCCGGCCTGGCCGACGCCCCGGTCGGCGTCGACATCGTGGAGCCGCCGTTCCTGTTCGAGATGGAGCGCCAGGGCCTCGCGGTCGTGGACGCCCAGCAGCTGATGCTCGACGCCCGGCAGATCAAGTCCCCGGACGAGATCATGCTGCTCAACCAGGCGGCGGCCATGGTCGACGGCGTCTACCAGGACATCGTCGAGGCCCTGAAGCCCGGCGTCCGCGAGAACCAGATCGTCGCGCTGGCCAACCAGCGGCTCTACGAGATGGGCTCGGACCAGGTCGAGGCGGTCAACGCGATCTCCGGCGAGCGTTGCAACCCGCATCCGCACAACTTCACCGATCGGCTGATCCGGCCCGGCGACCAGGCGTTCTTCGACA
Source organism: uncultured Actinomycetota bacterium (assembly GCA_963813615.1). GTDB lineage: Bacteria > Actinomycetota > Actinomycetes > Propionibacteriales > Nocardioidaceae > Nocardioides. Next base: position 4,708 of record CAWFAE010000003.1, on the reverse strand, counting down.
TCATCCACTCGTTCAACGGCTACCGGACCTGCTACTACCGCACGTTCAACGTCGGCAGCGCGACGCCGAGCCAGCGCGACGCCTACACGCAGGCCCGCGAGTGGATGGACGCCTCGATCAGGATGATCAAGCCGGGCGTCGGCACCGACGAGGTGGCGGCGGTGTGGCCGAAGGCGACCGAGTTCGGCTTCGACAACGAGCTGGCGGCGTTCGGCCTGCAGTTCGGTCACGGGCTCGGCCTGGGCCTGCACGAACGCCCGATCATCTCCCGCCTCAACAGCATGAAAGAGCCGGTGGAGCTGCAGGTCGGCATGGTCTTCGCGCTGGAGACCTACTGCCCGGCGAGTGACGGCTTCTCGGCGGCGCGGATCGAGGAGGAGGTGGTGATCACGCCCGACGGGCCGCGGATCCTCACCCTCTTCCCCGCACAGGAGCTCGTGATCACCAACCCCTACTGACCCGAAAGGCCTGCGATGGGCGACACCTGCCTGGACCTGATCCCCGACCTGCCACTCGACCTGTACGTCGGCGGCAAGCCGGTGCCGGCCAGCGACGGTAGCCGGTTCGACGTACTCGATCCGGCGACGGGCGAGGTGATCGCCTCGGTCGCCGACGGGTCGGTGGACGACGGGCTGGCCGCGGTGGACGCGGCCTCCGGTGCGGCCGCGTTCTGGGCGGCGACGTCGCCGCGGGAGCGGTCGGAGGTGCTCCGACGCGCGTTCGACCTGATGAACCGGCGAAGCGACGACCTGGCGTACCTGATCTCGCTGGAGAACGGCAAGGCGCTGGCCGATGCCCGGGGCGAGGTCGCCTACGCCGCCGAGTTCTTCCGGTGGTACGCCGAGGAGGCCGTCCGTGCGTCGGGCTCGCTCATGACCGCGCCGTCCGGGGCCAACCGGATCGCTGTCCTGCAGCAGCCGGTCGGGGTGTGCGTGCTGGTCACGCCGTGGAACTTCCCCGCCGCGATGGCCACCCGCAAGATCGGGCCGGCGCTGGCCGCGGGCTGCACGATGGTGCTCAAGCCGGCGAGCGACACCCCGCTCACGGCGCTGCTGATGGCCCGGATCCTGGAGAACGCGGGGGTTCCTCCCGGCGTGGTCAACGTGCTGCCGGCTCGCCGTTCGGGTGCGGTGGTCTCGGCGATGCTGCACGACCCTCGAGTGCGCAAGCTGTCGTTCACCGGCAGCACCGAGGTCGGTCGGCTCCTGCTGCGCGAGGCCGCCGACCAGGTCGTGAACACCTCGATGGAGCTCGGCGGCAACGCGCCGTTCCTGGTCCTCGAGGACGCCGACCTCGACGCCGCCGTCGACGGCGCGATGATCGCCAAGATGCGCAACGCGGGGGAGGCGTGCACCGCCGCCAACAGGTTCTACGTGCACGCCGACGTGGCCGACGAGTTCGGACGCCGGCTGGCCGAGCGGATGGGTTCGCTGCGGGTCGGACCGGGTACCTCGGAGGACACCGAGGTCGGTCCGCTGGTCAACGAGGAAGCAGTGCAGAAGGTCGATGACCTCGTCCGGGGGGCGACGGGGGCCGGGGGTCGGGTCGTTGTCGGGGGGCGACGGCCCGACCGTCCGGGTTACTACTACGAGCCGACCGTGCTGCTCGACGTACCGATGGGGGTCAGCGATCCTCGCCGAGGAGATCTTCGGCCCGGTCGCGCCGATCGTGACCTTCACCGACGAGGCGGAGGCGATCCGGATGGCCAACGACACCGAGTACGGCCTGGTGTCCTACGTCTACACCCGCGACCTCGCCCGCGGCCTGCGGGTCAGCGAGGCCCTCGACGCCGGCATGGTCGGCCTCAACCGCGGCCTGGTCAGCGACCCCGCCGCCCCGTTCGGCGGCACCAAGCAGAGCGGCATCGGTCGCGAGGGCGGCCACGAGGGCATGCTCGACTACCTGGAGTCCAAGTACGTCGCCGTCACTTGGTGACATCGCTGGTCGAGCAGCGAGCGACAGCCAGCGTCGTCGAAGACCCCGCACGGGGCGGCGGCAAGCCGCCGCCCGCGCAAGCGCGGGCCCTCCTCATCGCTGGTCGAGCAGCGAGTGCCAGCGAGCGTCGTCGAGACCCCGGAAGGTAAGAATCCCGCTCAACCACGGGCGAAAGCCCACTTGGCGTCCACAAGCGACGCTTTGTGGAGGTCGTCCACAGACCCGGCCGACGTGTCCGAGAGTGTCGGTGCTCGGTGGTCGAATAGACCATGGCGAACACCGCGGACACCACCGATCGGGGACACCCGATCCGGTCCGCGGCCGCCCAGATCGACGACATCTGAAGACCCTCCGGGACGCACCGGCCTGGTCGATGAGCCCGGCCGAGACCCGGGAGGCGATGGTCGAGCTGACCCGCCTGGACGCCCAGATCGCCGAGTTGCGAAGCTCCGGGTCGCCCACCACGGCCAGACGGTGGAGGTGGAGGCCGACTCGGGTGCCACCTCGACGGCGAACTGGTGGGCGCACGCCACCAAGCAGACCCGTGCCGCGGCGCACCGCAAGACCAGGCTCGCCGCGGCGTTGGGGTCGGAGGCGTTCGAGCCGGTCCGGGTGGCGTTGGCGGAGGGTCGGCTGCTGGTCGACCAGGCCCAGGTGATCATGGCGGCGGTCGAGGCGCTGCCCGCCGACCTCGACCACCGGTCCGCGGCGGATGCGCAGGCGACGCCTGGTCGGGTACGCCGTGCACCACGACGCCCGGGAGCTCCGGATCCTCGGCAACCGGATCCTGGAGGTGGTCGCCCCGGAGGTCGGCGAGGCCCACGAAGCCCAGCTGCTGGAAGCGAGGAGCGGGAGGCGGAGGCGGCCGCGATGTTCCGGATCGTCGAGGACGGGCACGGCAAGTGCCACGGCCGGTTCACGATCTCCTCCCTGCACGGGGCGATGCTGAAGAAGCAGCTGCTGGCGATCGCGGCACCGAAGCACCGCGCCCGGGTGGACGGGCAGGCACCCGAACCCGGACGCCCGTCCGCACACCGGCTGGGTGAGGCGTTCGCGGAGTACATCGAGACCTACCCCACCGACCGGCTCCCGCACGCCGGCGGCGTCTCGGCCACGGTCGTGGTCACCATGACCGTGGACACCTTGATGGGTGGGTTGAAGGCAGCAGAGTTGGACACCGGGCACCGGATCAGCCCCGGCCTGGCCCGGAGGCTCGCCTGCCGGGCCGGGATCATCCCCGCCGTCCTCGGCACCCAGTCCCAGGTGCTCGACCTGGGTCGGAGGACCCGGTTCCACACCGAACCCCAGCGGATCGCCCTGGCGATGGAGCAGGGCGGTTGCACCGCGGAGGGTTGTGATTGGCCGCCCGGTATGTGCCACGCCCACCACGACCAGCCGTTCAGCAAGGGCGGCGCCACGAGGGTGAAGAACGGCCGGCTGCTCTGCCCCCGACACCACGCCCGCGCCCACGACCCGGCCTACACGACCACCAAGCTCCCCGGCGGCAAGGTCAGGTTCCACCGGAGAACGTGAGGACGAGGACATGAATCGCGAGTCTGCATCACGGTCCGCGAACGTATCGTTGACTCGTGGAGCTCATCGCCGAGAAGACGAGGCTTCGCGCTAATGGCTTCGTCGTCGGGCTGGTCCTTGCTCTCATCGGAACGGCCCTGTGCTTCGTCCTTGTGTTGGCGAGCGACCTAACGAATGACGGTGTCTTCTACGGCCTGATCATCGGCTCAGGACTTCTCTTCGTCGCGGGCTTGGCGCTTGGGTTGGTCCGGTCCTCCCGCCCGGTGGGGTTTGGTCTGATGGTCGGTGCGCCAGTCGCATTTGCCATCGAGTACGCGATTCTCCTCGCGCTCATCTTGAGCGTTACGTCCTGACAGGCGGTGCCGCCCCCATCGCTGTGGCACGGTGCCGGCACCAACGACTCGACCACCGCGTTAGGACACGACACATGACCGACCTGGACCTGACCACGTTCAAGGCGCTCAGCTTCGACTGCTACGGCACCCTCATCGACTGGGAGGCCGGATCGCCGCTGTCCTGGCACCGTGGGCGCGCGACCAGGGGCTCGACCTCACCGACGAGGAGCTGCTGCTCGCGTACGCGGACAACGAGGCGGCGGTCGAGCGGGAGACCCCGCCGCGCTCTATCCCGAGGTCCTCGCTACCGCGTTCCGCCGCACTGGCGACGGGCTCGGCCGCCCGGTGAGCGACGAGTGGGCGCAGCGGCTGGGCACCTCGGTGCCGAGCTGGCCGGCCTTCCCCGACTCGGCCGACGCACTCGCCCGACTGGCCGAGCACTACCAGCTGATCATCTTGTCCAATGTGCACCGCGACGGGTTCGCGGGCAGCAACCAACACCTGCACGGTGACTTCGCGGCCATCATCACCGCCGAGGACGTCGGCGCCTACAAACCCGCCGAGAACCACTTCCGCGCCCTCGACACCACGCTTCCCGAACTCGGCGTCGAACGCTCAGAGCTGCTGCACGTGGCCCAGAGCCTGTTCCATGACCACGTCCCCGCCAAGCGCGAAGGGCTGCCGTCGGTGTGGATCAACCGCCGCCATGACCGCCCTGGCTGGGGGGCCACGCCCGAGCCGTCGGCGAATGGGCTACGACCTGGAGTTCAGCTCGATGGGGGACTTCGCCGACGCCGTCGACCAAGCCTTCGCCGACGCTCCCACCCGCTGACTGACCGTGACACCGGGCGGTTTGCGGCCCGTTGGCGAGGTGACCAACGACGCGTCAGGGGATGAGGGCGAGC
>CAWFAE010000002.1:0-19275 GCA_963813615.1 uncultured Actinomycetota bacterium | reverse complement strand
ATTTGTCGGGCTGACAGGATTTGAACCTGCGGCCTCCTCGTCCCGAACGAGGCGCGCTACCAAGCTGCGCCACAGCCCGATGGCCGATGCACGGCCAGCGGGGTGGAACATTACCCCAGCCCCGGCGCCCGCCCCAATCGGTATTCAGGGCCGCCGAGCGTCTCGCGGGACCAGGGTCAGCAGGGTGGCCTCGGGGCGGCAGTTGAGCCGGATCCGGGCGTAGGGGCTGGTGCCGATCCCGGCCGAGACGTGCAGCCACGACGAGCCCGGTCGCCGGGCCGCGAGTCGGCGGGGTGGCGGTGCAGACCCCTGGCCCGCTCGGGCTCGAGGTCGCAGTTCGTGGTGAGCGCCCGGCCACCGGGGAGGCACACCTGGCCGCCGTGGGTGTGGCCGGCGAGCACCAGCGTCGTACCCGTCGGCGGCGTACTGGTCCAGGACCCGGAGGTACGGCGCGTGCGCGACCCCGATCCGGACGTCCGCCGTGGGGTCCGCCTGGCCGCGCACCTCCTCCAGCCGGTCGTAGCCGAGGTGCGGGTCGTCGACCCCCGCGAACGCGAACGTCGTCTCGCCGACCACCAGCGAGGCGCGACGGTTGGTGAGGTCGAGCCAGCCGGCCCCGGAAAGCGCCCGGGTCAGGCCGGCCCAGGGCAGCTGCGGCGTGCCCACGTGGCGCCGGCCGGTGTCGGGCAGCAGGTAGCGCAGCGGGTTGCGGAGAGTCGGCTCGAAGTAGTCGTTGGACCCGTGCACGAACACGCCCGGGCGCTCGAGCAGCGGCCCCAGGCTGTCGCGGACCACCGGGACGGAGTCGCGGTGGGCGAGGTTGTCGCCGGTGTCGACGACCAGGTCCGGTGCCAGCAGGCTCAGCGACGCCAGCCACTCCTGCTTGGCCCGCTGGCCGGGCGTCATGTGGATGTCGCTGAGGTGCAGCACCCGCAGCGGGCGCTGCCCCGGAGGCAGGATCGGCACGTCGACCCGGCGCAGCCGGAACTGCCTGGTCTCGCGCGCGGCGTACGCGGTCAGCGCGGCACCGGAGACGGCTCCGGCGCCGACCAGGGCTCGGAGAAGGGGCAGCAGGCGCACCGGGACAGGCTGCCACAATGGCGGCCATGAGCACCCTCAAGGACCGCCTGCGCGCCGACCTGACCGCCGCGATGAAGTCCCGCGACGAGATCCGGTCCTCGACGTTGCGGATGATCCTGACCGCCGTCACCAACGCCGAGGTCGCCGGCAAGGAGGCGCGGGTGCTGTCCGACGACGACATCGTGGGGGTGCTCTCCACCGAGGCCAAGAAGCGCCGCGAGGCCGCGATCGCCTTCGACGACGGCGGCCGGGTCGAGATGGCGGCCAAGGAGCGGGCCGAGGCCGCGGTGATCGCCGACTACCTGCCCGAGCAGCTCGGCCCCGACGAGATCGCGACGATCGTCACCGAGGCGGTGGAGAAGCTCGGCGTGGCCGGTGCCGGGCCCAAGGCGATGGGCCAGGTGATGGGCGTGGTGCAGCCGCAGGTCAAGGGCCGCGCCGACGGCGCCGCGGTGGCCGCGGAGGTACGCCGGCAGCTGGCCTAGCGGCGGCCGTTGCCGTTCCCGTTGCCGTTCCCGTTGCCCCCGCCGTCGCCGTGCCGTTGCCGTCGCCGTCACCGTCGCCGTCACCGCGGTTCTTCTTCGGCGGCTTGGGTTCGGGCACGTAGGTCTGGCCGGCTCCCTCGCACGGTCGAGGGATAGACGAAGTCCTCGTAGTCGAGGTGGTCGTCGATCGACTGCATGGCATCACCCCAGATCGGAGCCGCGAACGCGGAGCCGGAGGCCCCGTAGCGCGGGACGCCGCCGATGATCTGTCCGTCCAACCCCTGAGGAGTGCCGTAGTAGTTCGCGCCGGCGATCATCGCTGCGGCCGCTCGCTGCGGGGTGTAGCCGATGAACCAGACCGCCTTGCCGCCCTGGGTGGTGCCGGTCTTGCCGGCTGCCGGCTGGTCGAGGGCCTCAGCCGAGGCGAAGCCGCCCTCGATCACGCCACGCAGGATGTCGCTGACCGCGTCGGCGGTGGACTCCTCCATCACCCGGTTGCACTTCGAGGGGTACTCCTTGACCAGGTTCTTGGCCGAGTCGAGGATCTCGGTGACCGGACGCGAGTCGCAGTGGATACCGCGCGCGGCGAAGGTCGCGTAGGCCTCGGACATCTCCAGCGGGCTCGCGTCCGCGATGCCCAGGGTGAAGGTCGGGACCCGCTCCGCCAGACCCTCACCCTTCCCCGTGGGGTTGGTGAGCTCGACGCCCATCCGGCGGGCCAGGTCGTAGGGCTCGCACAGCCCGGTCTCCTGCTCGAGCTGGGCGAAGAAGGTGTTCACCGAGAGCCGGGTGCCGGTGTAGAGGTTGGCGGCGCGGCTGGCGAAGTCGTAGTTGCTGACGTCCCAGGTGCCGTAGCCGTAGGTCTCGCCGCCGCAGGTCTTGTAATTCTCCTCGGGGATCGCCATGGTGCCCGGTGCGTTGATCACCTTGTTGAGCGGGATGCCCTGCTCGATCGCGGCTGCCAGCACGAACACCTTGAACGTCGAGCCGGCCTGGAAGCCGTTGGCATCGCCGTACTTCTTCGGGACCGTGTAGTTGAGGAACGTCTCGCCCTTGTTGCGGTTGCGGCCCATCGGCCGGGACTGCGCCAGCGCCTTCACCTCGCCGGTGCCCGGCTCGACGATGGCCAGGCCGCCGATGGCCTGCTCCTTGGGGAACACGTGCGCGGAGACGGCCTTGTCGGCGTCGACCTGCTCGCGCAGGTCGATGGTGGTCCGGATGGTCAGGCCGCCGGACTTGAGCAGTCGCATCCGCTCCTCGGGGTTGCGACCCAGCGACCTGTCCTTGCGCAGGTAGGAGAGGACGTAGTCGCAGAAGAACGGCGCACGCGAGTAGACGCAGCCGTTCTTCGACGGCTGCGGCTTGAGCTTGAGGCCATCCGCCTTGACCGCGTCGGCCTTGTCGCGGGTGATGACGTTCAGCTGGGCCATCCGGTCCAGCACGATGTCGCGGCGGTCGCGGGCGCGGTCGGGTGCGTTGGTCGGGTCGAACGCCGTGGGGTTCTGCACCAGGCCCGCCAGGATCGCGGACTGGTTGAGGTTGAGGTCCTTGGCGTTGACGTTGAAGTAGTGCCGGGCGGCAGCCTGGACGCCGTACGCACCGTCGCCGAAGTAGGCGATGTTGAGGTAGCGCTCGAGGATCCAGTCCTTGGAGTACTTCTGCTCGACGGCGATCGCGTAGCGCAGCTCGCGGAGCTTGCGCGCGTAGGTGTCGTCGATCGCGGCCTCGCGCTCCTCCTTGGTGTCCGCGGCGTCGATGAGCGTCAGCTTGACCATCTGCTGGGTGATCGACGAGCCGCCCTGGACCACGCCGGAGTTGGCCTGGTTGGTGAGCAGCGCGCGGAGGGTGCCCTTCAGGTCGAGGGCGCCATGCTGGTAGAAGCGGTAGTCCTCGATGGCCACGATCGCCTTGACCATGGTCCGGGAGACCTGGTTGAGCGCGACGTTGACGCGGTTCTCGTCGTAGATCGTGGCGATCGTGTTGCCCGCGGCGTCGACGATCTCGCTCTTCTGCGCGAGCGGCTCGGTCTCGAGCTCGATCGGCAGGTTGTCCATCGTGTCGGCCGCCTGCCGGGTCGCGAAACCGACCACTCCGGCGAACGGGATCGCCAGCCCGGAGACCACGACTCCGAGCACCACGGAGACCAAAAGCATCACGCCCAGGTGCGACAGCACCTTGGGCGTCGAGAGACGCTCGGAGGGAGGACGGGGCACGGCCCCCAGGGTACGTGAGCCGGGCGCTCCCTCCCAGTTCACGCTCAACCGTCCGGTGCTCTAGTCATTTCGGACTAGACAAGTTGGGTCGAATGAACCTGTTCCCGAGGGTGCCGCCGTCTTTACCTTTAGGCCTGAGAAAAACCGGAATGGGCGTCGTGGGGCGCGGACATTTCTCGAAACGGGGGATAGGGACATGTGGGTAGAAGACTGGGCGCCACGAGCCGCTTGCCGGTCCGAGGCACCGGACCAGCTTTTCGTGCGAGGCGCGGAGCAGAACAAGGCCAAACAGCTGTGTTCGGGGTGCCCTGTGCGCACCGAGTGCCTGGCCGAGGCGCTTGACCACCAGATCGAGTGGGGCGTCTGGGGAGGCATGACCGAGCGTGAGCGCCGGGCGCTGCTTCGCCGGCACCCGAACGCGTCCTGGCGCGCGGTGCTGGAGAAGGCCCGGGAAAAGGGCGCTCCGGTCCCGGCGACCGTCTGAGCTGCTACTCCCCGGCAAGGAGCGCGCCCACGCGGCGCAGCCCCTCGAGATCGTGGACGTCGCCGGCGAGTGCCGGCACGACCGCGGTGGCGACCTGAGGGTGCGCCGTCGCGAACCGGTCACGGAGCAGCACCTCTCGCTCGACCAGCCGACTCCGGTCGGCGTGCAGCCGCAGCAGCCCTGCCGTGAGTGACCCTGGCTCGCGCTTCCGCAGCCGCACCGCGGCCGTCATCGCCTCGTCGGCGGACAGATCGCCGACCGGCGCGGGAGTGGCCCGGTTGACGATCAGACCCGCCAGCGGCATCCGATCCTCGCTGAGCCGTTCGACGAAGTACGCCGCCTCGCGCAGCGCGTCCGGCTCCGGCGCCGCCACGACCAGGAACGCCGTACCGTCCGCCTGGAGCAGCGCATAGGTCTTCTGGGCGCGCTGACGGAAGCCGCCGAAGACGGTGTCCAGCGCGGCCACGAACGTCTGCAGGTCGGTGAGCACCTGGCCGCCCAGGATCCTGTTGAGCGCGTTGGTCATCATCCCGAACCCAGCGGTCATCAGCTTCGCCGGACCCCGCGCCGGCGCCAGCATCAACCGGATGAACCGCCCATCGAGGAAGCTGGACAGCCGCTCGGGGGCGTCCAGGAAGTCCAGTGCCGAGCGGGACGGCGGGGTGTCCACCACGATCAGGTCGTAGCCGCCGTTCTGGCGAGCGTCGGCGTGGATCTGGCCGAGCTTCTCCATCGCCATGTACTCCTGGGTGCCCGCGAAGGAGCTCGAGAGCGCGATGTAGAAGGGGTTCTCCAGGATCTGCTTGGCCTTCTCCGGGGTGGCCTGGCTGACGACCACCTCGTCGAAGGTGCGTTTCATGTCGAGCATCATCGCGTCGAGCTCGCCGCCGCCCGCGGGGTCGACGTCGGAGACCGGTCGGGGGGTGTTGTCGAGCTGCTCGATGCCCATCGACTGCGCGAGCCGGCGGGCCGGGTCGATGGTGAGGACGACGACCTTGCGGCCGCGCTCGGCCGCCCGCAGCGCGAGGGCCGCCGAGGTGGTGGTCTTGCCGACGCCGCCGGAGCCGCAGCAGACGATGATGCCGGTGCCCGGGTCGTCGAGCAGCGCGTCGACGTCGAGCGTCGGCGCCTTGCCGGTGCTCAGCGGCCCGACCCTGGTGCGGGCCTTCATGCGAGGCCCTGCTCGCGGAGCGTGCCGGCGAGCTCGTAGAGCGCGCCGAGGTCGATGCCCTGCGGGAGCCGCGGTAGCTCGTACGTCGGGACGTCCAGCTTCCCGACCAGCGCCCGCTGGGAGTCCTCGAGTGCGCGCCTCTCGGCGTGGTCGTGGGCTTCGCCGAGCAGGCCGTCGACGAGCGCCTTGTCGACGTCGATCCCGCCCGCCTCGAGCTGAGTCTCGATCGTGTCGCGGTCGAGCGTCCCCGCCCGTGCGTCGGCCAGCTCCTCGGCGGAGAGGTCCTGCGGGCGGATCAGGTTCACCACGACCCCGCCGACGGGGAGGCCGACCCGGCGCAGCTCGGCAATGCCGTCGGCGGTCTCCTGCACCGGCATCTCCTCCAGGACGGTCACCAGGTGCACGGCCGTCTTCGGGGAGCGGAACAGCGTCATCATGTGGTCGGACTGCGACTTGATCGGGCCGACCTTGGCCAGCCCCGCCAGCTCGTTGCCGACGTTGAGGAACTGGGTGATCCGCCCGGTCGGTGGCGCGTCGAGCACCACCGCGTCGTACTCGAGCGCCTTCTTGTTGCGCTTGTTGCGGCGGACCGCCTCGTAGACCTTGCCGGTGAGCAGCACGTCGCGGACCCCGGGCGCGATGGTGGTCGCGAACTCGATCACCCCGAACCGGTCCAGCGCCCGACCGGCGCGGCCGAGCTTGTAGTACATCGCGAGGTACTCCAGCAGCGCCGACTCCGGCTCGATGTGCAGGGCGTGGACGACGCCGCGGCCGCGCTCGTCCGGCAGACCGGTGGTGAGCCGCCGCTCCTCGTAGGGCAGCGGGTCGACATCGAACATCCGGGCGATGCCCTGGCGGCCCTCGACCTCGCAGAGCAGCACCCGCTTGCCGTGACCCGCGAGCGCCAGGGCCAGCGCGGCGGCGACGGTGGACTTGCCCGTGCCGCCCTTGCCGGTGACGACGTGGAGTCGCACCTTGGGCCAGTCGCTCATCCACCGCACCCTAGTGCTGGGCACGCGGCTAGGGTGCCGGTCATGGACAAGGTGGTCGGGTCCGCAGCGGAGGCTGTGGCAGATATCGCATCGGGATCGACGTTGTCGGTGGGCGGCTTCGGGCTGTGCGGGATCCCGTCGGTGCTGATCGAGGCGCTGCTGGAGGCGGGGGTGACCGACCTGGAGGCGGTCTCCAACAACTGCGGCGTGGACGAATGGGGTCTGGGGCGGTTGCTGGAGGCGAAGCGGCTGCGGCGGATGATCTCCTCGTACGTGGGGGAGAACAAGGAGTTCGCTCGTCAGTATCTGTCCGGTGAGCTGGAGGTCGAGCTGACCCCGCAGGGCACGCTGGCTGAGCGGATGCGGGCCGGCGGCTCAGGCATCCCGGCGTTCTACACCGCGACCGGCGGCGGCACCCAGGTGGCCGAGGGCGGGCTGCCCTGGCGGTACGACAACGCCGGGAACGTGGTGGTGTCCTCGCCGCCGAAGGACACCCGGACCTTCGACACCGCCGAGGGCCCCAAGGAGTTCGTGCTGGAGGAGGCGATCGTGGCTGACTTCGGGCTGGTCCGCGCATCGGTCGGTGACCGGCACGGCAACCTCGTCTACCGCGACTCCGCGCGCAACTTCAACCCGCTGGCCGCGATGTGCGGGCGGGTCACGATCGCGGAGGTCGAGGAGCTGGTCGAGCCCGGCGAGATCGACCCGAACCACGTGCACACGCCGGGGGTGTTCGTGCAGCGGGTGGTGCCGCTGACCCCGGAGCAGGCCGCGGACAAGCGGATCGAGAAGCGCACCGTGCGACCCCGGCAGGATCAAGGGGAGGAAGCCTGAGATGGCGTGGAACCGCGAGCAGATGGCCGCCCGCGCGGCCTCGGAGCTGACCGACGGGTCGTATGTGAACCTCGGCATCGGGCTGCCGACGCTGGTGCCCAACTACGTCGCCGACGACGTGGAGCTGGTGCTGCAGTCGGAGAACGGCATCCTCGGGGTCGGGGCCTACCCGATCGAGGGTGAGGAGGACCCCGACCTGATCAACGCCGGCAAGGAGACCGTCACCCTGCGGCGGGGCGCGAGCTTCTTCGACTCAGCGACCTCGTTCGGGATGATCCGCGGCGGCAAGATCGACGCCGCGATCCTGGGCGCGATGCAGGTCTCGGCGTCCGGCGACATCGCCAACTGGATGATCCCCGGGAAGATGGTCAAGGGGATGGGCGGGGCGATGGACCTGGTGCACGGCGCGAAGCGGGTGATCGTGCTGATGGAGCACGTCGCCAAGGACGGCAGCTACAAGATCGTCAACGCGTGCTCGTTGCCCTACACCGGCCGCGGCGTGGTCCAGCGGATCATCACCGACCTCGCCGTCATCGACGTCGAACCCGACGGCCTGCACCTGGTCGAGCTCGCCCCCGAGGTCACCGAGGACGAGGTGCGCGAGAAGACCGAACCCGAGCTGGTCTGAGCCTCTGGTCCGGCAGGGCTCAGTGCCGCTTCTCGAGCCCTACGGCGTCGCGGAGCCGCCGCGCCGCGTCCGCCAGCTCGGTGTCACCCTGGTTGGCCCGAGACTCCATCAGGTCGGACAGCGCCTCGGCGATCACGTTGAGCTTCTCCTGAGCCGCCTCCTCGCTGCGCCGGCCGGCGTTCTCCAGCAGCACGAGCAGCAGCAGTGCCAGCACGCTGCTGATCGTGTGGATCGCCGCCTGCCAGGCCTTGAGATCGGCCCAGAGCGGCACGCTGACCAGCCACACGAGCACGATGGCTACGCAGATGAAGAAGAACGGCGCCCGGCTGACCCGGTGGTTGATCTGCTCGACGAACCGCTCGAACCAGCTCTGCTCCAGCTCGTCGCGCCGGGTGGCGGCCGCGTCGCTCCGCTCCACGTGATCAGTCCTTCGGCGGGAGTGCGCGGGCGGTCGTGACGCCGCGCTCGACCCAGTACCCCAACTGCTTGCTGGTACGCAGCGCCGCCGGATCGACCCGCAGCCAGGTGCGTGAGGTGCGCCCCCCCATGACCATCGGCTCGACGTGGTCCTGTGCCAGGAGCTCGTCGGCGTCGCTGCCGTCGGTGCGCACCAGCAGGCCGCCGTCGTGGCTCGCGCACACGGCCAGGTGGCCGCCGAGCAGGAAGCCGAGCCCGCCGAACATGCGCTTCTCCTCGGCGATGCCGTGCCCCGAGATCAGCTCACGGACCCGGTCGGCGAGGTCCTCGTCGTAGGCCATGGCTGGAGTCTGGCCGACGGCGCCGACAAAATGGGGGCTCGTGGCGCGGCTTTCGGGGTACTAGGTTCGGTGCCCATGAGTTTGTCTCGGACCAAATCCATCGAACAGTCGATCCGCGACACCGAGGAACCGGACCACAAGCTGCGCAAGGACCTCGGCGCGCTGGACCTTGTGGTCTTCGGTATCGGCGTGATCATCGGCGCGGGCATCTTCGTCCTGACCGGTCAGGTGGCCGCGTCCAACTCGGGACCGGCGCTCGCGCTCAGCTTCCTGTTCGCGGCGATCGCTTGCGGGCTGGCGGGTCTCTGCTACGCCGAGTTCGCCTCGACCGTCCCGGTGGCCGGCAGTGCCTACACGTTCAGCTACGCGACCCTCGGCGAGCTGGTCGCGTGGATCATCGGCTGGGACCTGATCCTCGAGTTCACGATCGGCTCGGCGGCGCTGGCCTCGGGCTTCTCCGGCTATCTGCAGCAGGTGCTCGACATCTTCGGCATCACGCTGCCGACCTCGATCGCCTCTGCCAGCAACGGGGTGGTCGACGTTCCCGCGGTCGTCATCTCGCTCCTGGTGATGTGGGTGCTGATCCGCGGCACCAAGTTCTCCAGTCGCTTCAACCAGGTGGTCGTCGCGATCAAGCTGACCGTGGTCACCATCGTGATCGTGGTCGGCATCTTCTACGTCGACACCAGCAACTGGACCCCGTTCATCCCCGACTCGCAGCCGGTGCCCGACTCCGAGGGCGGTTTCGGAGACCTCCCGCTGATCACCACGCTGATGGGTTACGAGCCCGCGGTGTTCGGGATCGGCGGCGTCATCGCGGGCGCGGCCGTGGTCTTCTTCGCGTTCATCGGGTTCGACATCGTCGCCACCACCGCAGAAGAGGCCAAGAACCCTCAGCGCGACGTGCCGATCGGCATCCTCGGGTCCCTGGCGATCGTCACCGGCCTGTATGCCCTGGTCAGCCTGGTGGTGACCGGCATCCAGAACTACACCGACATCGATCCGGAGGACCAGGCACCGCTGGCCACCGCCTTCGACTCCGCCGGCGTCGACTGGATGGGCGACCTGATCTCTATCGGCGCCTGCATCGGCCTGGTGGTCGTGGCGATGATCCTGATGCTCGGCCAGACGCGGGTCGGGTTCGCAATGGCCCGCGACGGGCTGCTCCCGCGGGCGCTGGCGCAGGTGCACCCGAAGTACGGCACTCCGCACCGGATCACCCTGATCGCGGGTCTCGCGATCGCGACGATCGCGGGTCTGGTCGACCTGACCACGCTGGCGCACCTGGTCAACATCGGGACGCTGTTCGCGTTCGTCCTGGTGAGCATCGCGGTCGTGATCCTGCGCCGGACCCGCCCCGACCTGCCCCGGGCCTTCCGGGTGCCGCTCGTGCCGGTCGTGGCGGGCCTCGCCGTGGTGATGTGCGTCTACCTGATGCTGAACCTCACCGGCGACACCTGGATCCGGTTCCTGGTGTGGATGGCGCTCGGCGTCGTCGTCTACTTCGCGTACGGCCGGAGGCACAGCCGGCTGGGACGCGAGCTGCCGCCGCGGGAGGACTCACTCGAGGGCCAGCCCGGCGGCGGGAGCGGTGCGGGCGGCTCGGCGGGCGGGCAGGACCCCGGCGAGTAGCCCGGCCGCCGCGGCGACCGCCACCACGAGCCCGAGCTGCCCGAGCGGCAGCACCAGCTCGGCGTGGTCGACGACCGGCTGCACCATCGCCTGTACGGCGACCCAGGCGAACGACGTACCCAGCGTGGTGCCGAGCACCGCGGCGACCGCTGACAGCAGCACCGCCTCGAGCGCCAGGGTGGCCCGCAGCTGACGGCGGGTGAGGCCGAGGGCGCGCAGCAGCGCGTGCTCTCGGCGACGCTCGAGCACCGAGAGGCCGAGCGTGTTCGCGATGCCCACCAGCGCGATCACAACCGCGATGCCGAGCAGCCCCACGACCGCCCCGGTGAAGACGTCGAGCTGGAGATCGACCCAGGCGCGGGAGGCCGCGCCGTTCTCCACGTCGGCGTCGAGCGGGGTGGCCAGGGCCTCGAGGTCGCCGCCGAGGTCGTCCGGGTCGGTGTCGTCCTCGGCCCGCACCCACACCGCCATCGTCACGGGTGCGTCGGTGAGCCGCCGGAGGGTGGTGGGGGCCACCAGCGCGCCCTGGCCCCAGCCCTCGCCGAGCCGGATCGTCAGGCGCTCGGTCCGGTCGCCGACGGTCACCGCGACCCGATCGCCCTCGGACCGGCCGTCGCCCATCGCCTCGCCGGGTAGCAGGATCTCGCCGGGCTCGGGCATCAGGCCGGCGAGGTCGCCGCGACCGATCCCGGCGGGGTCGCCGCCCTCGAGGAGCGCGATCTTGCCGACGCCGGCCACCTTGGCCGGGGCGCCGGGCACGCCGACGGCGTTCGTGACACCGGGCGTCGCCCTCACCGTGTCGACCAGGTCGGCGGGCAGCGGTGTGGCGCCGGTGACCGCGAGGTCCAGCGGGTGCTGGTCGTCCATCTCCGCACCGACCGCGGTGCGAGCGCTCGCCATGCCGGTGAGTACTGCTGTGGTCAGGGTGACCCCCACCAGCAGGGACGCGGTGGTGGCCGCGGTGCGGCGCGGGTTGCGCACCGCGTTGTCGGTGGCCAGGCGTCGGGCCGGCCCGCGGCCGAGCAGTCGGCCGGCGACCCGGATCAGCGCCGGGACCACGACCGGTCCGAGGACCAGAACCCCGGCGAACGTCGTGGCGCACCCGAGCACCACGACGAGCGTCTCCTCCACCGCCACGGCCGCCCCGAGCAGGGCGATCCCGGCGGCCAGCACGACGCCGCCGAACGCGAGGCGCAGGCGTCCCGCGTGGGTCTGGGTATCGACCGTGGCATCGGGGCGCAGCGCCGTGAGCGGGCTGACCCGGACCGTACGCCGGGTCGGCAGCCAGGCCGCCACGAGTGTGACCGAGACTCCTACGGCCAGGCCGGCGGCGTACCAGGACGGCGAGACGGTCGCGTCTCCGAGCCGGGACTCGGGCCAGAGGTGGGTGACCAGGGCGACCACCCCGTGGCCGAGCGCGGTGCCGACCAGCAGCGCCACGACAGATGCGCCGACGCCGATGCCCAGGGCCTCGAGGCGGATCGAGCGGAGCACCTGCCGGCGGGTCGCGCCCACACACCGGAGCAGCGCGAAGTCGCGCCGGCGCTGCGCGAACAGGATCGAGAAGGTGTTGGCGATCACCAGCACCGACACGAACAGCGCGATCGCGGCGAAGAGCAGCAGCATGATCGCGAGCACGTCGATCTCCTCGTTGGCCTCGATCTGGGCGAGCTCCACCTGTTCCTCGGTGGTCCGCACCGTCGCATCCGGCGCGATCGCGCGGATCTGGTCGGCCTGCTCGTCGGTGGACCCGATCCCGGCCCAGGCCACGCTGTCGACGTACATGCCGTCGGCCCAGGTGGCGAGGTCGTCCCAGGTGACATACGTCGACGCGTAGACGAGCGACGCGGGGGAGTCGACGAGGGCCACGACCGTGACGTCGACCGTGTCATTGCCGGTTCCTATCTGCAGCCGGTCGCCGAGCGCGATGTCGGCGCTCTTGGCGGCGTTGACGTCGACCGCGGCCTCCCCCGCGGTGGTGGGGAAGCGGCCCTGCTCGAGGACCTGCCAGCGCAGCCCGGGGCGGGTCGCGATCTCGGCCACGTCTCCCTTGTCGTCGAGCTGCCGGCCGTCCCGGCTCACCTGCTGCTGGGTCCAGCCGAGCACCGCGGCCTCGGCTCCCTCGCCTGCTGCCCGCTCGCGAAGCCGCGCCGCCTCCTCGCCGGTCAGGTCGTCGGCGACCACGTCGGCGCCCTCGTAGGGGACCGCAACGCCCGACTGCATGCCGTCGCGGGCGGCCGAGGACAGCGCCGCGACGGCGATGATGAACGAGACGCCGATGATGACGGCGAGGGCTGCGGCGACGTACCGCCGCAGGTGGACGCGCATCGAGGCGAGGATCACCGCCCTCACCGGGCACCACCCGTCAGGGTCGAGACCAGCTCGTCGTGGCTCGGTTCGGTGAGGTGCGCCCGAACCCGCCCGTCGGCGAGCACCACCACGTCGTCGGCGTACGACGCGGCGTCCAGCTCGTGGGTCACCATCACCACGGTCTGGCCGAGCTCGCGCACCGACCGGCGCAGGAAGCCGAGCACCTCGGCCGAGGACGCGCTGTCGAGGTTGCCGGTGGGCTCGTCGGCGAACACGATCGCCGGCTCCGCGATCAGGGCGCGGGCGATCGCCACCCGCTGCTGCTGCCCGCCGGAGAGCTCGGAGGGCCGGTGCGTCAGCCGGTCCCGCAGCCCGAGCGTGTCGACGACGTGATCGAAGCGCCCGGGGGAGGGCCGGCGCCCGGCCAGGCCGACCGGCAGCACGATGTTCTGCTCGGCGGTGAGCATCGGCAGCAGGTTGAAGGACTGGAACACGAAGCCGATGTGCTCACGGCGGAAGACCGTCAACGCGGTGTCGTCGAGCGACTCCAACGCCACCCCCGCGACGGTGACGGTGCCCTGGGTCGGGAGGTCGAGGCCGGCCAGGCAGTGCATCAGCGTCGACTTGCCCGACCCGGACGGCCCCATGATCGCGGTGAACCGGGCCGAGGGGAGGTCGAGGTCGACACCACGCAGCGCGTGCACGGTGGCGTCGCCGTGGCCGAAGCTGCGGGTCAGGTCGCGCGCGGTCGCGGCGGGTACGGGGACCGACAGGGAGTCGGTTGAGAAGGCTGTCTGAGTCATGCCGACGACGCTAGGAACGCAGCTGCCGCCGATCGTCAGGCCGAGGAATGGTCATCCGTCCGCCTGCGGGATGACGGATCC
Organism: uncultured Actinomycetota bacterium; assembly: GCA_963813615.1. Lineage (GTDB taxonomy): Bacteria > Actinomycetota > Actinomycetes > Propionibacteriales > Nocardioidaceae > Nocardioides. The sequence continues at coordinate 5,804 of CAWFAE010000002.1, read as the reverse complement.
GGCGTCGGTGTCAGACCGGGTCGCGTGCGTCGAGCAGCTCGTCCCAGTGCTCGGCCGTCCAGGCGCACAGCGCGTCGAGCGGCTCGAGCAGGCTGCGGCCCAGCGGGGTCAGCGCATACGTCACGAACGCCCGACGACCGTGCGTTGAAGCATCCCGTCGCGCTCGAGGTTGCGCAACGCAGGAGTACCGCTCGTTCTTCCTCGCCCATCGGGCCGCGCTCGACGCGATTCGCGGGTCCGGCCTGGACTGGGTGGCGGTCAGCCCCAGCGGCGACTTCGACCACGACGGCGACCCGGTCGGTGGTTACCGCCTCGCCCCGGGCGACGCCGATGCGCGGATCACGTACGCCGACCACGCGATCGCGCTCCTCGACGAGGCGGAGCGGGCGGAGGCGCGGTGAGCCCACGTCGGCGTCGTCGGTCAGGCCGGCCGGACGACGCCAGCCTCGTAGGCCAGCACGACGAGCTGGACCCGGTCGCGGGATCCGGTCTTGGCGAGCAGCCGGCTGACGTGGGTCTTCACGGTGGCCTCGGCGACCACCAGGTCCCCGGCGATCTCCTGGTTGGAGCGACCGCGGCCGACCAGCTCGAGCACCTCTCGCTCACGCTCGGTGAGGCCGGACAGGCGGTCGTCCTCGTCGGCGGCGGCCGGGTCGGGCAGGGCATCCGCGAAGTGCTCGAGCAGCCGCCGGGTGGTGCTGGGAGCGACCACGGAGTCGCCGGCATGCACGCTGCGGATCGCGCCGAGCAGGTCGGGCGGGGCGGCGTCCTTGAGCAGGAACGCGGCGGCGCCGGCCTTGATCGCGGCGAAGGCGTACTCGTCGAGGTCGAACGTGGTCAGCACGATCACGGCGGGCGCGCCGGGCCGGGCCTGTAGCTCGCGGGTGGCCACGACGCCGTCGACCCGGGGCATCCGCACGTCCATCAGCACGACGTCACAGGCGGTGACCGCGAGCCGTTCGAGGGCCTCCGCGCCGTCGCCGGCCTCGCCTACCACGGTCAGGTCCGGCTGGCTGTCGACGAGCATCCGGAAGCCGGCGCGCACCATCTGCTGGTCGTCGACGAGGAACACCCGGATCGGACCCGCCTCTGTCATACGGGGATCCTCGCGGCCACCCGGAAGCCACCACCGGGACGGGGTCCGGCCTCGAGGTCGCCGTCGTGCACGGCGACCCGCTCGCCCATCCCCCGCAGGCCGTGGCCGAGGCCGTCGTCGGGAGCCGAGGCGCCGCGGCCGTCGTCCTCGACGGTGATGTGGACGGCTTCGTCGACCCTGACCTGGACGTATGCCTGCGCGTCCGGCCCTGCGTGCTTGCGCACGTTGCTCAGCGACTCCTGGACCACGCGGTAGGCGGTGAGCGCGACGGCGGGCGGTACGTCGGCGTCCAGGCCCGTCAGGTCGGCGGAGACGTCGATGACCAGGTCGGCGATCTCGGTGAGCCGCGGTGCCGGGGCGGTGCCGGTGTCGTCCGACCGCAGCAGTCCGAGCATCCGGCGCATGTCGGCGAGCGCGCCCCGGCCGGTGGCGGCGATCGCCTCCAGGGCGCGCTCTGCGGCCGCGGGGTCCTGGCTCGCGGCGTACCTCGCGCCGTCGGCCTGCACCACCATCACCGTGAGGCCGTGGGCGACCACGTCGTGCATCTCGCGGGCGATCCTGGCCCGCTCGTCCAGCGCCGCGAGCTCGACCTGCTGGGCCGCCTCGCGCTCGATCCGCTCTCCGCGCTCGACCAGCGTGTCGACGTACGCCCGGCGGACCCGGCCGAGGGTGCCCAGGGCCCAGGCGGTGACGACGATCGTGGTGAGGGGGAGGAGATAGGACAGGTAGCCCCACGACGACCCTGCGTCGTCGTACCCCTCGAGCCACCGGATGGCCGCCAGCGTCGCGCCCACGAGGGAGATGGCGAGCGCTCCTGCCGCGGGTAGTGCGGTGGAGTAGCGGGCGACCGAGTAGAGCGCGATGGGCAGCGCCACCTGCCCCCACAGGGCGTGGTCGAACACGAGCACCTGGACGGCGTGGGCCGCGGCGATGACAGCGAAGACCTGGACGGGGTAGCGGCGACGCCAGAAGAGCGGTGCGATCTGGGCGATCGTGAGAGGAATCCACGAGCTCGGGTAGCCGGCCAACGGGAAGCCGAGAACCGGGAGCAGCAAGGTGCCGGCCAGCACCGTGTCGAACCACCGCCGGCCCTGCGGACCGAGGCGCCAGGGCGCTCGGTCGGGGTGCGTGGCGGCCACCCCCGCAACGGTAGCCGTGGCCGGATCCAGGGACGTCAGCCCACGGGATGACGCCGGTACGCCGCTAGTAGGGTGCGAGCCATGACCAAGTGGGAGTACCTCACCGCGCCGATCCTCACGCACGCGGCGAAGCAGATCTTCGACAACTTCGGGGCCGACGGCTGGGGATGGGTGCAGGTCGCCCCGGGGATGAACCCGGAGAACCTGGTCGGCTACTTCAAGCGCCCCCTCGCCGGCTGATGGGTGCGCTCGAGGAGCGATTCCGGACCTCGACCTTCCGTTCCCGAGGTCGCGACGCCGGTCGCGGTCTACGCACCGCGCTCGCACCGGCGACCACGTCTTCACCTCCGGCCAGCTGCCCATGCGCAACGGCGAGCTGATGCTCACCGGCAAGGTCGGTGGCGAGGTGGACCCCGGACGCGGCGTAGGAGGCCGCGAGGCAGTGCGGCCTCAACGCGATCGCGGCGGTGAAGGCCGAGATCGGCGACCTCGACCAGGTCATGCAGGTCGTCAAGGTCGTGGTGTTCGTGGCCTCGACCCCCGACTTCACCGGCCAGCCGGATGTCGCGAACGGCGTCTCGGAGCTGCTCGGTGGTCTTCGGCGACGCCGGTATCCACGCACGCTCCGCGGTCGGCGTGGCGGCGCTGCCGCTCGACGCGCCGGTCGAGGTCGAGCTCGTCGTGGGGATCGGCGCCCTCCTGGATGAGGCGATCCCGCTCCCCGGTCGCTGCCGGACCGAGGCGCGGCGAGTCGCCGAGGGCCGGCTCACGCCGGTCGAGCCGCGCAACGCGGCGACCGTGATCCTGATGCGCCGTGGTGACGACGGCGCCCGAGGTCTACTACTGCGGCGCCAGACCTCGATGGACTTCGCGGCGGGCATGTGCGTCTTCCCCGGCGGCGGCGTCGACCCGCGCGACTTCGACCACGACGGTCGCCTGGGCCGGCCCGTCGCCCGCGACCTGGGCTCGCCGGCTGGGCGTGCGACGAGGAGCCGGCGCGCGCGCTGGTGTGCGCCGCCGTACGCGAGACCTTCGAGGAGTCCGGCGTGCTGCTGGCCGGGCAGTCGGCCTCCACCGTCGTCGCCGACACCACCGCCGACGACTGGGAGGCCGACCGGGTCGCGCTGGAGGCCCGCGACCTGTCGCTGACCCACTTCCTCGATCGGCGCGGGCTGTGCTGCGCTCCGACCTCCTCGGCGTCTGGGCCGCCTGGCTGACGCCGATCTTCGAGCCGCACCGCTACCGCACCTGGTTCTTCGTCGCAGCCCTGCCGTCGGGTCAGGTCACGCGCGACGTGTCGTCCGAGTCGTCGTCGGTGGACTCGGATCCCGGCCCCCGGGTGGCCGCCGAGCAGGCAGATGCGGGCGCGCTGGCACTGATGCCGCCGACGTACCTCACCGCATGGAGGTCGGCGAGCACTCCGTCGCCCGAGGAGGTGCTCGCGGTTTCCGCCGCCGTCGCGCTCGGTCGAGATGTTCACGCCGTCGGTGGACAGCCGCTCGATGAGGGCTGGACCCTGTCGATGCCCGACCGGCTGCGTCCTCTGGTGGCGGCCCCGGCGCGCGAGCGTGACCGGCTGGAGCGGCCGGCCGGTACGGCGAGCGTGGCCGAGTGCCTGCTCGCACCGAACCCGAACATGATGACGCTCGACGGGACCAACACCTGGGTGCTGCGTGAGCCGGGGGTGAGCCAGGTCGTTGCTGGTCGACCCCGGGCCGATCGAGAGACGGGCACCTGGGCCGGCTGGTCAGCCACCCGCTCGGCGACGTGGGCCTGGTGCTGCTGACGCACCACCACTACGACCACGCCGAGGTCGCGCACGAGTTCGCGCGCACCAAGCAGGCTGCGCGGTCCGGGCAGTCGACCCGCGTACTGCCTCGATGCCGACCCGCTCGCGCGACGGCGAGGACCTCACGGTCGACGGGCTGTCGGTGCGGGTGGTGACGACGCCGGGGCACACCGCGGACTCCGTGTCGTTCGTGCTGCCCGGCGACGGCGCGCTGCTGACGGGTGACATGGTCCTGGGTCGCGGTACGACGGTCGTGGCGCACCCCGACGGTCAGCTCGGCCCGTACTTCGACTCGATCTCCCCCGGATGCGCTCGCTCGTGGTCTCCGGCGAGGTGCGGACGCCCTCTGGCCGGCGCACGGCCCGGTGCTCGACGATGCCCTCGGCGTACTGGACTACTACCTGGCGCACCGCCGCGAGCGGCTGGCGCAGGTCGGAGGCGGCCGTGGCGTCCCTGCGCGAGGCCCCCCACCCCGAGGGCATCGCCGTAGACGAGCTCCCGCGGCAGCGTGGTCGAGATCGTCTACCAGGACGTCGACCCGGTCCTCTGGGGCGCCGCCGAGCTGTCCGTCCGCGCCCAGCTGGAGTACCTCGCCGAACGTTGAATCGGGGGTTGTGGCGCGTCGAATCGGGGGTCGCGGCGCGTCCAATCGGGACTTGCGGTGGAGCGCCAGCGCCAGGTTCCGTCCACAGGCGCTCGAGTCGGCGTCGTCGTCCACAAGCAGGCATCAACGCTCGCGCTACCTGACGGTTGATCATCCAACCTGCCGGGCATGGCCGCTGATCTCACCCTCCCCGACAATCCCTTCACGTACGCCGACGTCGAGGCGCTGGGCATCTCCCGACACACGCTCCGCCGGCTGGTCTCGGAGAACGTCGTACGCCGATTGGTGCGTGGCGTCTACGCCCGTGCCGACCTCGCGGACACGGTGGAAATGCGAGCGAAGGCCGTCGCGGCGGTGATGCCAGCGCATCACGTCGTACGCGATCGCACGGCCGCATGGCTTCATGGCATCGACACCTTCACCTACGCAGAGCACGACATCCCGCCGCCGATCGAGACCTGCGCCCTGCGAGGAAGCGAGCCCTGCGGCCGCGCTGGCGTGGATGGTCGATCCCGCGACCTTGCACCCGAGCGACGTGACGATGGTCGAGGGGGTACGCGTGACCACGCCCCTTCGCACGGCGCTGGACCTCGGCTGCCTCCTTCGGCGTCGCGAGGCCATGGCTGCGCTCGATGCGTTCGCGCGCTTCCACGGTCTGACCGCGACGCGAATGCGGTTCGAGGCTCGCCGCTACCGCCGTCGGCGCGGTGTGATCCAGCTCCGCGAGCTCATCACACTCGTGGATCCTCGCTCAGAGTCAGCGCGTGAGTCCTGGGTCCGGCTCGCCATCCACGACGCCGGTCTGGCTGCGCCCGTGCCGCAGTACTGGATCGAGATCGACGGTGTCCCGGTGTATCGGCTCGATCTCGCGTACCCGCGTCGTCGGGTCGCTGTCGAGTACGACGGCTGGGACGCGCACGAGCGGACGCCGGAGCAGAAGGCGCATGACCGGGCGCGGCGCAAGTGGCTCAAGCGACAACGGCTGGACCGTCATCGTGATCCGGCGCGGCGACTTCACCGGCGGGGCGCTCGATGCGTGGCTCAGCGAGCTACGCCAGGCCCTGCGTCCGGCGTACTCGAACGTGCGGCGGATGGAGCGCGGCTCGCGAGCGAGTCACCACAACTGACGAATCAGGCCCGCCACAACCCCCGGATTCGGGTCGCCACAACCCCCGA
>CAWFAE010000001.1:0-416002 GCA_963813615.1 uncultured Actinomycetota bacterium | reverse complement strand
TCCGGGTCGCCGCGGCGGTCTGTTCGTCCATGGAACCCCTCATGGACGGGCATCGTGTTCGGCGAGTCGCCGCGCTGGCACGACGGCCGGGTGTGGTTCTCCGACTGGGGGGCCGGGCAGGTATCGCCGTCGACGCCGACGGCACCGGCGAGGTGGCGCCGGGCGCCGTCGATGCCGCTGTGCTTCGACTTCCTGCCCGACGGGCGGCTGCTGGTCGTCTCCGGGGCGACCGGCGGCTGCTGCGCCGCGAGGCGGACGGACGCTGGTACCCACGCCGACCTCGAGCCGATCTGTCCCCGACCCGTGGAACGACATCGTGCGTGGACGGCCGGGGCAACGCCTATGTCAACAACATCGGCTTCGACTTCCCCGACGGGGAGTTCGAAGCCGGGGCTGGTCGCGCTCGTCACCCCGGACGGCAAGGTGCGCCAGGCGGCCGACGGCGCTGGCGTTCCCCAACGGGATGGCGGTCACCCCGGACGGCACGACGCTGATCGTCGCCGAGTCGTACGGCGAACCGGCTGACCGCGTTCGACATCGGCGCCGACGGGTCGCTCTCCGGCCGGCGGGTGTGGGCCGACCCCGCGGTGACCACCCGGACGGCATCTGCCTCGACGCCGACGGGGCCGCCTGGTACGCCGATGTCGGCAACCGGCACTGCGTGCGGGTCCGCGAGGGCGGCGAGGTGCTCGACACGGTCGACCTCGACCGCGGCGCGTTCGCGTGCGCGCTCAGCCGCGGCGACCGACCGCGGCTCTACGTCGTCGGGCAGGACTTCGGCGGATCGGCCAGGGCGAGCCGACCGGGCAGGTCGTGTCCTTCCCCGCTCCGGCAGCCAGGCCTGCTGACGCTGAAGGTCGTCGGTGCCCCAGGCATCACGAAGCACCGCGCGGTGCGTGGGCAACGCCTGGTCGTGGACCCGTTCCCTTCTCGGTCAGGCAGACGAAACGCCGCGCCGGTCGTCGTCGCACATGCTGCGGGTGACCAGCCCGTCGCGCTCGAGCCGGGCCACCGCGCGGGACAGCGCGCTCTGGCTGAGGTGGATGTCGCCGGAGAGGTCGTTCATCCGGTAGTGTCCACTGTTGGCGTCGACGAGCCGGTCGAGCGTCTCGAACTCGCTCAGCCCGATGCCGTGCTGGTCCTGCAGCGCCTTCTCGAGGGCACCGCTGACCTTCGGCGTGGCGGTCGAGCAGCTCCCGCCACTCGTCCACGACGGCCCGCTCGGCCCATGGCCGCAGGGTAGACTGCTCGCATCGGCATGAATGCAAACACATTAATTGCCTTGCATTCAATGCATGTGCATGGAATGTGTGCTGCGAGTGACCTCACCAACGACTCACGCTTGCTCCCACCGACCACGAGCACCACCGCTGGAGCCCCCGCTCTGGGCGATGCTGATCACCCTCTGCATCGTGCTCTTCCTCGACGGCCTCGACGTCTCCATGGTCGGCGTCGCCCTCCCCTCGATCGGCGCCGAGCTGGACCTGTCCACGTCGTCCCTGCAGTGGCTCGTCAGCGGCTACGTCCTCGGGTACGGCGGCCTGCTGCTGCTCGGCGGGCGCACCGCCGACCTGCTCGGCCGCCGCCGGGTCTTCCTGATCGCGCTGGCCGTCTTCGCCGTCGCCTCGCTGGCCGGCGGGCTGGTCACCAGCGGACCGCTGCTGATCCTGACCCGCTTCGTCAAGGGCCTCGCCGCCGCGTTCACCGCACCGACCGGGCTCTCCATCATCACCACGAACTTCGCCGAGGGCCCGGCCGCAACAAGGCGCTCTCGATCTACACCGTCTTCGGCGCCGGCGGCTACTCCTCGGGCCTGCTCTTCGGCGGCCTGATGACCGGGGTCGGCTGGCGCTGGACCTTCCTGCTGCCGGTGCCGATCGCCCTGGTCGCGCTGGCCGCGGCGTACGTGCTGCTCCCGAAGGACAGCCCGCCGAGGACGGCGGCCACGACCTGCCCGGCGCGGCCGTTCTCCACCGGCGCGATGCTGCTGCTCGTCTACACCGTGGTCACCGCGCCCGAGGTCGGGCTGGGCCTCGGCCCGGACCGTCGGCTCGTTCGTCGCTGGTCGCCGCCCTGCTCGCCGCGTTCGTCTTCGTCGAGAGCCGGGTCGAGCACCCGCTGATCCGGCTCGGCATCCTGCGCAAGGCCTCGCTGGTGCGGGCCAGCCTGGCCATCGTCGCGGTGGCCGGCTCCTACTTCAGCTTCCAGTTCATCGTGACCCTGTACCTGCAGGACACGCTCGGCTGGTCGCCGCTGGAGCTCGCGCTCGCGCTGCTGCCGGTCGGCTGATGGTCGGCCGCGTCGGCGGTGTTCTCCGACCGGCTGGTCGACCGGTTCGGCACCGGCCCGGATCATCGCGGTCACGATGGCGGTGATGGCGGTCGGCTACCTGCTGTTCCTCCGGATCGACACCGTCGCCGTCGTACGTCGACCGTGCTCCTGCCGGCGGTGCTGCTGATCGGTGTCGGCTGGATCGGGTTCCCCGCCATCAACATCCAGGCGACCAGCGGGCGTCGACGACCACGAGCAGGGCCTGGCGGCCGGCGTGCTGCAGACCTCGATGCAGGTCGGCGCCGCGATCGTGCTGGCCGTCACCACCGCGGTGATCACGTCGGGCAGCCGAGGGCGACCACGCCGCCGAGGCGGTGCTCGACGCGCTTCCGGCCCGGGCTGGTCTTCGCGGCCGCGGTGTCGATCGCCGGCGCGCTGGTCGCGGCTGCTCGCCCTGATCCCGCGCCGGCGCACCGCGGCGAGACGAGCCCGAGCCGTTGGAGCCGGAGCCGGAGCTCGCCTCCACCGGCGGCTGACGACCGGGCCGGCACTGCGCGATGCCCCGCGACCACACAGGTCGAGGGGCGTCGCGCGCTGGGGTGCACAATGCCTCATGGCACTGCGGCGTTCGCGGGTGCTCGGGGTTGTTCTGGTCGTGCTTGCCGCCCTCGCCCTCGTCGCTGTCTTGTGGAACGGCCGAGACGACTCGTCCGCCGAGTCCGTCGAGGGGCGACGCCCAGAGTCCCACGGACTGCCTGCCGATGGGGGGCGAGGTCAACACGGTCAAGGGCTGGACCGGTTCGCCCGCACGGTCCGGGGATCCCCCGCGTTCGCGGGTGGAGACGTCGGGGCGAGCACGCGCCTCCAGGACGGCCGACAGCTCTTCGTCTTCGGCGACACGCTGCGTGGTGACTCTTTCCAGGGTGACAAGTTCGTCCGCAACTCCATGCTGGTCGTCTCGGAGAGTTGTGCCCAGGTGGTGTTGCCGGAGGACCGCGGCGCCGTCATTCCCAACCGCTCCGACGGTGTGGGCTACTGGCCGATGTCGGTCGTCCGGATCGAGTTCAAGACCTTCGACCTGGTCGGTATCTCCGCGCAGCGGGTTCGCTCCACCGACGACAAGAGCGCGGGTGTGTTCGCGTTCGAGATCCTCGGCCCGTCCCTGGCCACGTTCGTCGTCAACAGGGGCCAGACACCCCAGCTGGCCGGCCAGGTGGACATCGGACCCGACGTGGCGGACCCGTCCCGCCCGATGTGGGGCGCGGCCACGGCGTACGAGGCGCCGTGGGTCTACGCCTACGGCACCGCGCGCCCACGCGACGCGACCACCGGCGGCTTCTCGCTCCGTGTCGCGCGGGTCCGACCGGCCGACGTACTGGACACCCGGTCGTGGCGGTACTGGGACGGTCGCTCGTGGCAGCGGAAGGCCTCGGCGGCCGCCGAGCTGATCCCGGCCCAGGGCGGTGTGTCCCAGACGCTCAGCGTCTTCCACCAGGGCAAGCACTGGTACGCCGTCAGCAAGCGCGACGAGGTGCTCGGCACCGACCTGACCCTGTGGCGGGCTCCGTCGCCCACCGGCCCGTTCGAGGTCCTCGAGGTGGCCGCCGAGATCCCCTCCGACGCCGCCACCGGCACCCTTCGCTACCTACCGCTCGCTCACCCGGAGCTACTTCCCCAGCCCGGCACCGTGGTGGTCAGCTACAGCCAGAACAACACCGACTTCCAGGCCGTCGAGGACGACCCGCGGATCTACCGACCCCGCTTCCTGAGGGTGTCGCTGCAGGCGAAATGACGATGCCCCGCGGCCGGGCGGCGACGGGTCAGCGTGCGGGCGGTCAGTCGAGGTCGAACCGGTCGAGCTCCATGACCTTGACCCAGGCCGCGACGAAGTCGTTGCACGAACTTCTCCTGCGCGTCGTCGCTGGCGTAGACCTCGGCGAGCGCCCGGAGCTGCGGAGTTCGAGCCGAAGACCAGGTCGACCGCGGTCGCCGTCCACTTGACCTCGCCGGTGGCGCAGGTCGCGGATCTCGAAGACGTTCTCCGTCGACTCCGACGCCTTCCACTCCGTGCCGGCGGCGAGCAGGTTGACGAAGAAGTCGTTGGTCAGCGCCTCGGTGCGGTCGGTGAAGACACCGTGCTGCGCGACCGCCGACGTTCGCGCCCAGCGCCCGCATGCCGCCGACCAGGACCGTCATCTCCGGCGCGGTGAGGGTCAGCATGTAGGCGCGGTCGAGCAGCAGCGTCTCCGGCGGCAGCTTCTCCCCGGCCCGCAGGTAGTTGCGGAACCCGTCGGCCCGCGGCTCGAGCACGGCGAACGAGTCGACGTCGGTCTGCTCCTGGGAGGCGTCGGTGCGGCCCGGCCGGAACGGCACCGTGACCTCGACGCCGGCGTTCCGCGCCGCCTGCTCGACGGCCGCGCAGCCGCCGAGCACGATCAGGTCGGCCAGCGAGACCTTCTTGCCACCGGACTGCGCGCGTTGAACTCCTGCTGGACCCGCTCGAGGACGTCGCAGCGACCGTCGCCAGCTGCGTCCGGCTCGTTGACCTCCCAGCTGCGCTGCGGCTCGAGGCGGATCCGGGCGCCGTTGGCGCCGCCGCGCTTGTCGGTGCCGCGGAAGGTGGCCGCGGAGGCCCAGGCGGTGCCGACCAGCTGCGAGACGGTCAGCCCCGAGTCGAGCAGCTGCTGCCTTGAGCGCGGCGATGTCGGCGTCGCCGATCAGCTCGTGGTCGACCGCCGGGACCGGGTCCTGCCACAGCTGCGGCTCGGCGACCCACGGGCCGAGGTAGCGGGCGACCGGACCCATGTCGCGGTGCAGCAGCTTGTACCAGGCCTTGGCGAAGGCGAGCGCGAACTCGTCGGGGTTCTCCAGGAAGCGGCGCGAGATCTTCTCGTACGACCGGGTCGAACCGCAGCGCCAGGTCGGTGGTCAGCATCGTCGGCAGCGTGCTTCGGCTCGTCCGTGGGCGTCCGGGGATGATCGCCTCGGCGTCCTTGGCCACCCACTGGTTCGCGCCGGCGGGGCTCTCGGTGAGCTCCCACTCGTAGCCGAACAGGTTCTCGAAGAAGCTGTTGTCCCACTGGGTCGGCGTGTTGGTCCAGGTGACCTCGAGGCCGCTGGTGATCGTGTCCTCGCCCTTGCCGGTGCCGTAGCTGCTCTGCCAGCCCAGGCCCTGCGCCTCGACCGGGCACCCCTCGGGCTCGGGGCCGACGCAGGTCGGCGTCGCCGGCGCCGTGGGTCTTGCCGAACGTGTGGCCGCCGGCGATCAGCGCGACCGTCTCCTCGTCGTTCATCGCCATCCGGCGGAACGTCTCGCGGATGTCGCGGGCCGCGGCGATCGGGTCGGGGTTGCCGTTGGGGCCCTCCGGGTTGACGTAGATCAGGCCCATCTGGACGGCGCCGAGCGGGCCGGACAGCTCGCGGTCACCGCTGTAGCGCTCGTCGCCCAGCCAGGTGTCCTCCGGACCCCAGAAGATCTCCTCGGGCTCCCAGACGTCCTCGCGGCCGAAGCCGAAGCCGAAGGTCTTGAAGCCCATGTCCTCCAGCGCGACGTTGCCGGCGAGGACCAGCAGGTCGGCCCACGAGATCTTCCGGCCGTACTTCTGCTTGACCGGCCACAGCAGCCGGCGGGCCTTGTCGAGGTTGGCGTTGTCGGGCCAGCTGTTGAGCGGCGCGAACCGCTGGTGACCCGTCGCCGGCGCCGCCGCGGCCGTCCTCGATCCGGTAGGTGCCGGCCGCGTGCCAGCTCATCCGGATGAACAGGCCGCCGTAGTGGCCGAAGTCGGCCGGCCACCAGTCCTGCGAGGTGCGTCATCACCTCGACGATGTCCCGCTTGAGCGCCTCGACGTCGAGCTTCGCGAACTCCTCGGCGTAGTCGAAGTCCGCGCCCATCGGGTTGGCCGCGGCGAGTGCTTCGTGCAGGACCGACAGGTCGAGCTGGTTCGGCCACCAGTCCTGGTTGGTGCGCGGCCGGTCGTGCCTTCGGCGTCGGGCGCGTCGATCGCCGGGTTCTCGCTCTCGCTGCCGTCGTGCGGGAGCGTCGGACGTCTCGGTCATGTGATCCTTCCGGGGTGGCGGTGTGGTCAGGAGCGTGGTGGCGGAGCAGGCGGGGCACAGGCCCCAGTAGATGACCTCGGCCTCGTCGATCGCGAAGCCGTGGTCGTCGGACGCGGTCAGGCAGGGCGCCTCGCCGACGGCGCAGTCGACGTCGGCGATGGCGCCGCACGAGCGGCACACGACGTGGTGGTGGTTGTCGCCGACCCGCGCCTCGTAGCGCGCGACCGAGCCGGACGGCTGGATGCGGCGCACCAGGCCCGCCGTCGGTCAGCGCGCGCAGCACGTCGTACACCGCCTGGTGGGAGACGCTCGGGAGGTCGCGGCGCACGGCGCCGATGATCGTGTCGGTGTCGGCGTGCGGGTGGGCGTGCACGGCGCTCAGCACCGCCACCCGGGGCCGGGTGACCCGCAGCGCGGCACCGCGGAGCATCTGCTCGAGGTCCGAGGTCGGCGTCACGCCTCGCAGTCTTGCCACCTTTTCTGGAACCAGTCAAGATCACGCCGCGACCCGTCTCGAAACCACGGCACACGTTGGAAGATGTCCCCGTGGCACTCGACGACACCGCGGGCGTTCCCAACGGCGGTGTGTCGTTCTGGTACTCCCAGATCGGTCTGCCCGAGCCCGGGCCGCCGCTGCCCGGCGACGTCGAGTGCGACGTCTGCATCGTCGGCGGTGGGCTCACCGGGCTGTGGGCCGCGTACTACCTGGCGAAGGCCGACCCGGCGCTGCGGATCGTGGTCCTCGAGGCGGAGTTCGTCGGCTTCGGCGCCTCGGGCCGCAACGGCGGCTGGCTCTCCGCGGAGATGCCCGGCAACCGGACGCACCTATGCCCGCGGTCCCCACGGCGCCGCCGGCGTCGACCGGCTCGCCGCGGCGTTGCGCGGCACCGTCGACGAGGTGATCGCGATCTGCCACGAGGAGGACATCGAGGCCGACATCCTCCGGAGCGGCGTCCTGCACGTCGCGCGCACCCCCGCCCAGCTCACCCGGATGCGGGAGCATCCCGCCCGAGGCTCCCGTTCGGCGTGCTGACCGGCCCCGAGATGCGCCGAGCGGATCGACGTCGCCGGCGCCCTCGGCGGCTACCTCGACCCCGACTGCGCCCGCGTGCAGCCCGCGCGACCTCGTGCGCGGCCTTGCCGGCGTCGTACGCGGGCTGGGCGTCACGATCCACGAGCAGACCCGGGTCACCGCGATCGAGCCTGGCCGCGCCGTCACCCCGCACGGCACCGTGCGCGCGCCGTACGTGCTGCGCTGCCTGGAGGGCTTCACCGCCGGGCTCGCGGGCCAGCGTCGCGCGCTGCTGCCGATGAACTCGTCGATGGTCGTCACCGAGCCGCTGCCCACGCGCAGTGGGACCGGATCGGCTGGCGCGGCAGCGAGCTGCTCGGCGACCTGGCGCACGCCTACTGCTACGCGCAGCGCACGGCCGACGGCCGCATCGCCCTCGGCGGACGCGGCATCCCCTACCGCTTCGGCTCGCGCACCGACAACGACGGCCGCACCCAGCCGTGGCACCATCGAGTCGCTGCGGACGACTGCTGGTCCGACTTGTTCCCGCACGATCGCCGACGTACCGCTGGCGCACGCCTGGTGCGGCGTCCTCGGCGTACCCCGCGACTGGTGCGCCACCGTCACTCTGGACCGCGCCACCGGCCTCGGCTGGGCCGGCGGCTACGTCGGCACCGGCGTCGCCGACCACCAACCTCGCCGGCCGCACCCTGCGCGACCTGGTCCTCGGCCGCGACACCGAGCTGACGCCGGCTCGCCCTGGATCGGACCGCCGCGTGCGCCGCTGGGAGCCGGAGCCGTTGCGCTGGCTCGGCGTCCGGGCGATGTACGGCCTCTACCGGACCGCAGACCGGCGCGAGTCGACGAAGCGGCTCGCGCGGACCAGCCGCATCGGTCGCCTCGCCGACATCGTCTCCGGCCGGTAGTCCCTCAGGCCGCCGTCTTGTAGAGCAGGTGGACGACGCCGGTCGACAAGGTCTTGCTCTCGACCAGCTCGAGGCCGTGCTTCTCGAACTCGCCCTCGAAGAGCTTCTGCCCCTTCCCGACGACGACCGGGTGCACCAACAGCGCGAGCTCGTCGAGCAGGCCGTTCTCCAGCAGCCACCGCACAGTGATCGCGCTGCCGGACATGAACAGCTGGCCGTCGACCCCGTCCTTCATCCCCTGCACCGACTCGACGTCGCCCGCGACGACCGAGGTGTTGTTCCAGGTCGGGTCCTGCAGCGACGACGAGATCACGAACTTGGGGATGTTGTTGAAGTAGTCGGCGAACTCGCTGGTGTCGTTCGGCCAGTACTCCGCGCCGCCGTCGTAGTCCTTGCGGCCCATCAGGAAGCCCTTGTTGACCTCCAGGCCGGCGCCGATGATCTCGCCCATCTCGTCGTTGAAGTACGACATGTGCCAGGTCTCGGGCGCCTCGACGACGCCGTCCAGGGAGATGAAGAAGGTTGCTTGGATCGTGCCCATGATGCTGGTCCTCTCGGGGTTCGATGAAGTGGTTCTCAGCCACAGGTCGAACGGCGACGAGCCCGGATCGACACGTCCCATGAAGAATCTCGGCGGAACTGACGTAATCGAATCTGTGTAACAGCTCTCGACTCCTCGCCCGTGACGGGTGCGCGTAGACCACGAGACTGGCTCGGTGAGGCACCTCCGTGGACCGATCGTCGTTCTACGTCGGCCTTGCCGATCCTGCCCCTGACCGCTGGTGCTCCTCTTCTGGACGGGCTCGGAGCTCGAGCGGCGACAAGGCCGGCTGGTCGTCCACGGAGCCCGGTGGGGCCCGCTACTTCAATCTGCCGGACGGCGAGGCGCAGATCGCCGTCAGCGGGTACGACGCGCGCGACATCGTGGTGCGCTGGCGGGGTCCCGACGGGCTGACGTGGACCGACCCGGAGGTCGTCTTCGACGCCGGCGACATGGTCCGGACTTTCATGCGGGTCCGGGTCGGTGGTCCGACCCTGGCGCTGTTCGCGACCTTCACTCCGCCCGACACCAGTTACTCCGACGACATTCCCCATGAGGAGCTGATCAAGGACGACGTCACCGTGTTCGTCGTCTGTCGCGACGGGTCCTGCTCGGCCAGCAAGCAGTACCCCGGACCTGACCTCCGACCCGCCGCAGGTCACCCCGGACGGGGAGCACGTGCTCCTCGACTCGCGACCCGATGGCTACGTGGCCTGGCACGGAGAAGGGATCGTCGAGCAGCAGCCGTCCGGCCTGCCCGAGGGCGCGTACGGCGAGGGGCAACCGGTCCTCGCGCCGGACGGGTCATTGCGCGCCGTCCACGGCGAGGCCGGCACCGGCAGCTGTGACTTCACGATGCTCACGGCCGATCCGGGTCGGACGGACTTCACCGAGGCGGCGCGCTACCGCGCCGCCCGTGACAGCCGAGACCTCTGCTCCACCACCCTGGAGACCTTCTCCGCCGACTACCTCGTCGTGAGCCGCAGCAAGTACGACGCGTGGTTCCTGGTTCGCAAGGGCGGCACCTGGCGGCGGGTCGCCGAAGGATCCGAGCGGTCAGGTTCGCTACCCCGCACCCTCCGACCGGAAGCTGCCCGGCCGCTACGAGCGCAGTGGGTTCTGGCACTGGCGGGAAGTCATCGCCTCCTCACCCGACGGCCGCAGCCTGGTCGTGCGGTGCACTTCCCGGGCGCGGAGACCTGGACCAAGCCGCGGGTGGTGCCCGGGCGCCGAGGGGTCGAGTGCTTCGCGATCGTGCCGATGCCGACGTACACCCGGGGCGAGGAGACCCCTTCTACATCAACCTCCGCTGCCGGTCGCGGCACGCGGCCGGGACGAGCCGTGGGTGTTCGCCTTACCCACCGCAGTCACCGACGACGGCAGGACCTGGCACAGCTTCCTCGCATCTGACACGGGAGTTCGGGTCGACCGCGACCTGGTGTTCAGGGGTAACCCGACCCGCCGGTGGTCCCCCGAGACAGGGCTCGGCGGGTCGGCCTCCCAACGCCACCCGGCACCGTCCTCACGGTCCTCGCGGACGTACGTCCGCGCAGAGCCGCCTGGTCGACGCTCCTGGGCGGCTGCGCCGTCGAGGTGCGGCCCGCCGGGCCGAGACGACACGACTGGTCCGCACCGGTGCCGAGCACCGCGGATCCACTCCCCGCGAAGGTCTGCAGGCTCTCCGACGTCTCGAGCGAGAACAAGAACATCTATCACTACTTCGGACGCACCCCTCAAGAGCATCGGATGGTGCGTCTCGCGTGGCGCGACGATCGCCCAGTGCTCGAGAACGGCCCCTCCTAGCGCCGCCCCGGCCGGGCGAGGAGCTGCCGCGCCAGGGTGTCCGTCAGCCAGTCCGAGTACGCCTCTTCGCTCCATCCGTAGCGCCGCAGGGTGAGGTACGTCGAGGACGAGGACAGCATCAACAGCAGATCCGTGCCTGTCCCGACGTCCAGGCCGTCGCGTAGCCCGAACCGGTCTGCCAGCAGGGCCACGATCCTGGCGAGCCCCTCCCTGCGCAGGCGTCTCGCTGCGGTCCACCACCTCGGTGGCGTCGGGTTCGTGCCCCGCGGACTCGGCGACCTCCTTGATCGCGGCCGAGCGGACGAGGATCGCGGTGTTGCCGGCCACGAACCGGTTCAGAGCCGCCCTTCCGGACCGCGCGGCCAGCAGCTCGGCATAGAAGGTCTGCTCCTCCGGTGGAAGCCGGTCCGGCCCCAGGACGGCGTGGTCGAAGCAGGCCTGCAGCAGCTCGCCCTTGGTGTGGAACGTGAAGTAGACCGTCTGGACCGCCACCCCGGCGCGCGCCGCGATGTCACTCATCCTCGCCCCGACGTACCCCTCCTCGGTGAACACCTCGATGGCGGCGCGGATCATCCGTTCACGGGTCGCGGCCGCCTGCTCGCGGCGCGTCCGTTTGGGGGTATTGACACGGCTCATGACACGGCCAACACTAGCCGTAGTCATTCACTAGTGACTGTCACTAGTGAACGGCACGCCGCGAGGAGGCTCGCATGGCGACCACCGACGAGCGTCACCCACGCGGATCCGTGGGAGATGGCCCTGATCCACCGCCTGATCCGACGAGGGTTCGAGCAGTCGCAGTGAGCTGGTGCCGGCCGTGCCCGCTGGCGCGACGGAACGCGCGGCCAGCGTCGCGGAGTACGTCGCCTTCCACCTCGACGGCCTGCACGCCCATCACTCGACCGAGGACGAGCTGATCTGGCCGGCCCTGCACTCCCGCGCCGCTCTGTCGGACGCCCTGATCGATCGGATGGAGGAGCAGCACGCCGGCCTCCATGTCGCCCTCGACACCACCCGTTCCATGCTGGGCGCCTGGCAGACGGCCCCCACAGCCGAGAACGCGGATGCCCTCGCCGGCGCGCTCGGCACCACCCTCGAGCTACTCGACGAGCACCTGGCCGAGGAGGAGCGCGACGTCCTACCCCTGATCGCCATGCACGTCAGCCAGGCCGAGTGGGACAACCTCGGGAAGGTCGCGTTCAGCAAGTTCACGCCCCGGCAGCGGCTGATCGCGATGGGGGAGTTGCTCGAGACAGCGGAGCCGAGCGAAGCCGCCCGGATGATGGCGGGCCTGCCGGCGCCGATCCGCCTCATCTGGTGGCTCGTCGGCCGCAGGCAGTACCGAGCGTTTCATCCAGAGCGTGCGGGGTAGCGCTCGATGATGCGGTCTCAGGCCAGGCCGCCGACGAGGTCCGCGCTCACGCCCCACAGACGCCGTGCGACCGCCTTGTCACCAGCGCGTTGCGACAGCCGCTTCTCCTTGCCGTTGGCGAAGTAGCGGCCCGTCACGCCCGCGAGCTCGGGAGCGGATGCCACGCCAGATCGACGTCGCGGCACCGCGGGCCGGGCTCCTCATGAAGGGCCGCAGGATCGGGACGAGCAGCCGCTGGGTGCGGCCGGGGTCCTCGGCTCCGAACGCCGGTGCTCACCACGCCGGGATGCAGCACGTTGGCGGTGACGCTCGCTGCCGCTGCAGCCTCCTGGCGAGCTCGTGGGTGAACAGGACGTTGGCCAGCTTGGACTGGTCGTAGGCGCGGGAGCCGGAGTAGGACCGCTCGCCCTGGAGGTCGTCGAAGTCGATCCGACCCTGGGCGTGGGCGTGGGACGAGACCGTCACCACCCGGGCGTCGGCCGCTCTGCTTCGAGCCGATCCAGCAGCAGGTCCGTGAGCAGGAACGGCGCGAGGTGGTTGACCGCAAAGGTCCGCTCGAGCCCGTCGGCGGTGACGCGCCGGGTGTGCCAGTAGCCACCCACGTTGTTGACCAGTACGTCGATCCGCGGGAGGCGCTCGAGCGCCTCGGCGGCCAGCCGGCGTACCTCGGACTGGACGGACAGGTCGGCGACGAAGACGGCGACCTGTCGCGCCGGTGCCGGCGCGGATCTCGGCTGCCGCGGCCTCGGCACGGCGCGGCGTCCCGACCGGTGATCGCGACGTGTCGCGCCCAGTCGCGGCCAGCCCGAAGGCGGTCGCCCTGCCGATGCCTCCGGTGCCACCGGTGACCAGCACCGTCCGCCCGGCCATCGACGTCACTCGGTCAGCCGTCGGGCGACGGGCACGGGCGGTCCGTCGTACGCCGCCGGCGTGAAGCCCTTGATGAGCAGCCAGAACGCCAAGGTCACCTCGAAGATCCCGCCGGGGATCAGAGCACGAGGCTGATCGGGGCTCCGAAGATCTCGGCCGCGGCCCCGGTCAGGTGCAGCGCGTAGCCGATCAGGCCCCAGGCGGCCAGCCACCTGGGGATCAGCCCGGTGCGGATAGAGCAGTGCACACAGGAAGAGGCAGCCGAAGGCGAGCGAGAGCTGGCCGATCTGGTACGCCGTCTCGTTCGCGTCGACCGCCAGCGACGCGAGCGCCTGAGCCGAGTCCAGGCTCTGCTCCCCGTCGTCGACCTGGTCGGCCAGCGGAATGATCATGAGCAGCGCGAGCACCCCGACAGTCATCATGGCCATCTCGAAGATCATCGTGGCCAGGTAGGCAACCGCGGTGCGCTTGCCGTGGCGCTCCAGGACCGGGAAGAAGAAGACCGCCTTGCCGATGTCGACCGCGGTGGTCGCGATCATCAGGAACGCCCCGAGCGCCAGGGTGGTCTTCTGGGAGTCCACGCCCGCGAGGAAGTCGGGGCCGTCGACGACGGAGTTCACCAGGACGAGCCGGTTCCGTAGACGACGAACCCCGCCAGGAACAGGCCGCCGATCAGCCGCGAGGTCCACATCCGGGAGCCGGTCCGCGGGTTCTCGGCGTCGGTTCCGTGCGCGGGCCGAGGGTGGCGGCGGTGGTCCTGGAGCTGTCGCGTCGGTGATCGATAGGAGGCCTGGTCAGCGTCCAGCGACGCTCATGGTGAGCGCCGGCCACGGACAACGAGCCACAGCGCCAGCAGGAACTCACCCAGGAAGGTGACGGTGGCGACGCTGCCGGGAGGACTCGCGAGAGACTGTCGAGGCGACGCTGTCGAACACGTATCCGGCTCCCGCGACGAGAAGCAGGACACCCAGCAGCTTCGGGACGTAGCCGGAGCGGTACGCCAGGTAGCCGACGAGCCGCAGATGGATCCCGAAGAGGATCAGGCCGGCCATCCAGAGGTCGTCGAACGCATCGGTCTTGAGCAGGGTCTGACCTTGGATCTGCTCGGCGGTGAACACACTCGAGTAGTCGTCGGCGGTCACCAGATCGGGGATGCCGGCGAGCTGGCCGATGGCCACCATGAAGACTCCCGCGTAGGCGAGCCGGAACCACGCCGCCAGCCTCGCCAGCCCGCTGCTCACCGGGCTGAGGAACCGGAACAGTGCCCAGGCGACCACCACGTCCAGCACGACCACCAGGTAGAGGCTCACGATCCCCCAGCGGAACAGGCCGTCGGAGGACCTGATGTCCTCGACGGTCCCGGCAGCGTCTCCCTGAGTCACCAGCCCTTCGACGACGTAGAAGATCCCGAACGCCGACAGGGCGGCCATGACCAGGATCCCGACACCAGCGACGAGGCCGGCCTGCCGGATGGACCGGTCTGCCGCCGCACCGCATCTCGGGTCGTCGGTGGGGCGTGACCCGAGTGGCCCTCGGTGGCGGTGTCGCTCATTGAGTGTCCTCGCGTCGGTTCTGTCGTACTTAGTACGAGACGCTACAGTACAAAGTACGAAAGCGCCATGGCAGGAACAGCGATGGATGGAGCAGATGACCGCGGAACCGGACGGCGCCGCGCGAGGGACGCCCCCGGCTCAGCCGGGAACGCGTGCTGCGGGGCGCGATGGCGGTCGCCGACGCCGGCGGCATCGACGCGCTGACGATCCGCTCGCTCGCCCAGAGCCTCGGGCGTGAAGCCGATGTCGGTCTACTACTACGTCGCCAACAAGGACGAGATCCTCGACGGCATCGTCGACCTCGTGTTCAGCGAGATCGAGCTGCCGGTCCCGGCGGCGACTGGCGGACGGAGATGCGTCGCCGTGCCGCATTCGGCACGCGAGGTGCTGCGGGCAGCATCCCTGGGCGATCGGTCTGATGGAGTCCCGCACCAGCCCCGGCCCCGCGACGCTGCATCACCACGACGCGGTCATCGCGCACCCTGCGGGGTGCCGGCTTCTCGCTCGAGCTGACCGCCCACGCCTACGCCCTGCTCGACAGCTACACCTACGGCTTCGCCCTGCAGGAGGTCGGCCTGCCTTTCGAGGGACCCGACACCGTCGCCGACGTCGCCGAGCCGATCATGGAGCAGTTCTCCACCGGCGAGTACCCCCACCTCGTGGAGATGGCGACCGACTACTACTTCCGGCCCGGCTACGACTTCGGCGACGAGTTCGAGTGGGGCCTCGACCTGATCCTCGATGGGCTGACCAGGTCGAGGCTAGGTCAGTCCCGGATCCCGATGGCGTCCACCGGCCGGGCCCGCATGGTGCCCCGGGTGGGCACCATCGTCGCGAGCCAGGCCAGCAGCGCCGTGCTCGAGCAGCACGGCCGCCGACGGTAGGCCGGTGGGAGCTCGGGCAGGAACGACCCGGTCACCGCATAGGCGAACGGCATCAGCGTGGCCGCCGCGACGGCCGCTCCGATGGTCCACCCCAGCACGACCAGCAGCAGCGCCTCGACCCGCATCATCCGGCGCACCTGCAGCCGCGAGGCGCCGATGAGCTGGAGGAGTGCGTACTCCCTGGCTCCGTCCGCGGATGGCCAGCATCAGCGTGTTGATCACGGCGAAGGCGGCGAACGCGATGACCAGTCCGAGCAGCAGGTAGTTCACCCAGGCCTGGGTGTCGGCGTTCGCGTCCTCGACCGCCGCGATGATCTCCGGCCCGCCGACCACGCGCGCTCGGGTGGTCCCGCTGCAGCGCCTCGACCGCGGCGGCGGTCGCTGCCGGGTCGTCGCCTCCGCCGACCAGCACCAGCGACAGCAGCGGGTCGGTCAGGTGACCGTCGACCGACTGCCCACGGCAGGAGGACGTCGGCGAAGCCCGAGCGACTTGTCGTAGACGGCGACCAGCGTGGAGTCCTGCTGCGCCCCGTCACCCAGCCGGAGGTCGACCGGTTCGCCGACGCTGCGCGCCGAGGCCGGCGGCCGCGTCCACCGAGAGCGCGACCTCACCCTTGCCCAGCGTCGCGAGCGATCCGTCCACGACACCCAGGTCGAGGAGGCCGTCGAGCGGTCCGCCCACGACCACCTTGGCCGCATAGGGATCGAGCTCGAAGTTGGCGTAGACGCTGGTGTCGGCGAGACCGACCACGTCGCCGACGACTCCGCGGCCAGCTCGTCGACCACCGTCGGCGGCAGCCCGGCGGCACCCGGCGCCACGACATGCTCCGCCGTCACCCGGTCGTCGCGCTGAGCCCGCGACTCGCTCCTCGAGCGTGGCCTGCTGGAAGAGAGTCATGCCGGCCACGCCGACCGTCAGGGCCAGCGGGATCACCGCCGATGCCACCCGCCGTACCTGGGACCCGACGTTCGCCAGCGCGAGGAACCCGCTGGCACCGAACAGCGGCCGGCGATGCAGGCCCGACGATGCGAACGCCCGACGCGCGACCAGCAGCGGGTGCGAACAGCGCGACGGTGACCATCGGCGGCCATCAAGGTCGCCGGGACCAGCGCAGGTGCGATCGACGCCCGGACCGACGTCGGCCACGAGGAACAGCGCGCCCGTGCCCGCGGCGCAGAGCAGCCCCGGCGACGGCCCGCAGCCAACCGATCCCGCTGGCGGGCTCGCCGCGACTCCATGAGCGCCTCGATGGGGCGGACCCGGCCCGCCCGCCGGCCCGCGATGTACGCCGCGACCCGGCTGACGACCAGCACCGCCACGACCGCGGCGACCGGCGGCCAGACGCCGGTCTCGATCTGGAAGGTCCCGGGAAGCAGCCCCTTGTCCCGCATGGCGTCGGCCAGCATGCCGGCCAGCCAGAACCCGGGCCAGACCCCCACGAGGGCCCCCAGCAGGGTCACCGTGACGCGTCTCCCGGGCCAGGAGCCGGCGCACCTGCCGCGGCGTGCGCGCCGATGGCCCGGAGGAGGGCGATCTCGCGTTGCCGCTGCTGCACGAACAGGGTGATCATGCCGGCGAGCACGAGGGCGGCCACGAAGAGCGCGATGCCGCCGAGCGAGCCGCTGATCGCGATCAGGCGGATGCTCGACTCCGAGGCGTCCAGGAACTCGGCGCTGGCCGCGCTCGTCGCCGGTCAGGACGACGAGCTCGTCGTCCGACGGCCGTCGTCGAGCGCGGCCGCGACGGTCGCCGCGTCCGCGCCCTCGGCGACGCGTGACCGCGAGCAGGTCGGCCTGGCCGGAGTGCGCGTAGAGCGTGCGGGCCGCGTCGTCGGAGAAGAAGACCGCCGACTGCTCCGTCGAGCGACCGGTCTCCGGACGGGTCGGCGACCCCGGTGACGGTCACCTCGACGGTGCGGCCGGACACCACGGCCGTCGTGCGGTCCCCGACACCGAGACCGGCCCGGCTGGCCAGCGCGGAGTCGATCACGACCTCGTCGGAGCCGGTCGGCGCGTGCACCCTCGACGAGCCGGAACGGCGTGATCGACGGCGCTGCTCCACGAGTGGCCCGAGCGACGGCGTCCCGTCCGGCCCGGCGACCTGCTCGCCGTCCACGACGACGTAGGCAGGGAACGAGACGTCGGCGACGACGCTCGGCGACGCCGGCGACCGACGCGACCTGCGCCGGCCAGGTCCGTGGGGATCCGGACCCGCTCGATGACGGTGCCGCTCGACGGTCTCCCGGTCGTCGCCGCTGGCCGCGGGTCTCGCTGACGTCCTGGTCGGCGGCGACGACGATGTCGGCGCCGGCGAGCCGTTCGGGCGGGACGGCGCCGCGGATGCCGCCCTCGAGGAGTGACCCGGTGGCGGTCACCAGGGTGGCCGCCGCCATCACCGTCACGAAGACGCCGACGAAGCTCAGCCACCGGAACCGGAGGCTGGAGAAGGCCAGGGACCACATGGCTCAGCCCTCCAGGTGGGTCATGCGCTCGGCGACGGAGTCAGCGGTCGGGCCGACGAGGTGGTCGACGATCCGGCCGTCGGCGAGGAACAGCACGCTGTCGGCGCGCGGGCCGCGGCCAGCGGGTCGTGGGTGACCATGACGATCGATGAGCGAGTGCCGTTCGACCGACTCGCGCATCAGCCCGAGGATCTCGCCGCCGGTGCGCGAGTCCAGCGCGCCGGTCGGCTCGTCGGCGAACACGACCTCGGGCCGCGTGACCAGCGCCCGGGCGATGGCGACGCGCTGCTGCTGGCCGCCGGAGAGCTCGGCCGGTCGGTGTCTCATCCGGTCCGCCGAGCCCGACCCGCTGGCCGACCTCGGCCAGCCAGCGCCGGTCGACGCGGGTGCCGGCCAGCCGCGCCGGCAGGCCGATGTTCTGCGCGACGTCGAGCGAGGGCATCAGGTTGTAGGCCTGGAAGACGAAGCCGATCCGGTCGCGGCGCAGCCGGGTCAGCGCCTTCTCCGACATGCGCGGAGAGGTCGGTGCCCGCCGATCTGCACGTCGCCGCTGGTCGGGCGGTCCAGCCCGGCGGCGACGTGCAGCAGCGTGCTCTTGCCGGAGCCGGACGGCCCCATGATGGCCGTGAAGGTCCCGGGGGCGAACGCGGCGGTGACGTTGCGCAGCGCGTGCACGGGCTGCGGCCCCGCGGCCGTAGGTCTTCGAGACGTCGACGACCTGCGCCACCGGGTTCTGCAGCGCCGTCGTGGTCGGCCTGGTGAGTCTGTGCGGTCATGGGAGTGCCTTTCGGAGGGTGGTGCGGCACCGCGGGTCCGGCATCCGCTGGTCGTCCACCATCGGCGTCGCGGGCCGTCTGGCGCGCGTCGGTCCGGGGGCCGGATCCGTGGTCGTCCCTGCGACCTAGTCCGCTCGGCCGTCGTCTCGCATCGGTCGCGCGACCGATGGCGGCGACGGTCGTCCGGGAGTACGCTCGCGACATGAATGCCGCCGGGCTGGTCCGGCTCCTGTACGCCGTCGACGCCGTCGTGGCCGGCCGTGCTGGCGGTGTGGTGGCTGGTCGGAGCTCCGGACGCAGACCCGCTCGACGGATCGGTGCAGCAGGCGGCGGCGTACGTCGCTGGCGCTCGGCGCCACCGTGCCGTTCGCGCGTACGCCGCCTCGCTCCGCGGACTCGTGTTCGGGGTGCTGGCGGTCTGCTTCGCCATCGCCCTGCTGATCGGCGCGGCGTCGACGGGCGTGGGCGTCGCCTTCGCCGCCTACACGGTCCTGGTGCGGTGACCGGCCGCCGGGTCGGCGGCGTGGTGGTCGCGGTCGGCTATGGCCTGATCGTGCTGGCCTACCTGGTGCTGCCGGGCACGACCGCTCAGCACGTTCTTCCTCGACGCGATCACGTTCGCGATGGTGATCGCCCTGGCCGAGCTGGTGAGGACGCGGCGTGCCTACGCCGAGATCTACGACGGAGCGCGCCGCCCAGCTCGAGCGGGAGCGCGTCACGCTCGCCCAGAAGGCGGTCGACGAGGAGCGGCTGCGGATCGCCCGCGAGCTGCACGACGTCGTCGCTCACGCCATCAGCCTGATCGCCGTGCAGAGCAGCGTGGCGCTGGACCGGCTGCGCCAGGACCCGGACGCCACCGCCCGGGCGCTGGGCACCATCGAGACGAGCAGCCGGGGCGCCCTGGCGGAGATGCGCCGGATGCTGGCGATCCTCAGGCAGGACGACGAGAGCCTGGCGCAGCTCGTGCCGTCGGCCGGGGTGGCGGACCTGCCGGCCCTGGCGCGCGAGGCGTCGACGGCCGGCGTGGTGACCCGGCTGGTCGCCGAGGGCGAGCGGCCGCCCGCCGTCCCGTCGGGCGTCGACCTCTGCGGCTACCGCATCGTCCAGGAGGCGCTGACCAACGTCGTCAAGCACGCGCCGGGCGCGTCCGCCGAGGTCGTCGGTGCGCTGGCAGCCGGACGGCCTCGCGCTCGAGGTCAGCGACGACGGGCACGGTCGCGGCCTGCTCGGGTCGACCGCGAGGGCGAGGCCGGCCGGGCACGGTCTGCTCGGCATGCGCGAGCGGGTGGCCCTGTTCGGCGGGTCGTTCGAGGCCGGTCCGCGGACCAACGGTGGCTTCGGCGTCCGGGTGCACCTGCCGTTCGAGGCGCCGGCGGTCGCGCCGGGCTGGCGGCGCGCTGCCGGGGCGACCCGATGATCACCGTGGCCGTCGTCGACGACGAGGTGCTGCTGCGCAGCGGGCTCGCGTCGCTGATCGAGGCCGCCGACGACATGACCGTGGTCGGCGAGGCCAGCAACGGCGCGGAAGCGCGTCGCGCTCGCGCAGCGGCTGCAACCCGACGTCGTGCTCATGGACATCCGGATGCCCGGGATGGACGGCCTCGAGGCGACCCGCCGGATCGTCGAGGACCCCGGACCGCCGCCACCCGGGTGCTGATCCTCACCACCTTCGACCACGACGAGTACGTCTACGAAGCGCTGCGGGTCGGCGCCAGCGGCTTCCTGCTCAAGGCCGCGATGCCCGACGAGCTGCGCACCGCGGTCCGCGTCATCGCGAGCGGTGAGGGCCTGCTCGCCCCGAGCGTCACCCGCCGCCTGATCGAGGACTTCGCCTCGCGCCCGGTGGCGTCCTCACTGGCCCGCGCGGCGCTGCCGGACCTCACCGACCGCGAGCAGGACGTGCTGACGGCGGTCGCCCAGGGGCTCTCGAACGCCGAGATCTGCGCCGGACTGCACATGAGCCTGTCCACGGCGAAGACCCACATCAGTCACCTGCTGATGAAGCTCGACGCCCGCGACCGGACCCAGCTCGTGGTGCTGGCCTACGAAGCAGGGTTCGCCGTGCCGGGCACCCCCTGAGGGATATCGTCGGGTCGCGTGAGTCCGTACACGTTGCGGCCGGCCCGGACCCAGGACATCGCCGACCTGCGGCGCATCGAGGTGGCGGGGGGCGAGCACTTCCGAGCGCTGGGGATGGACCTGGTCGCCGACGACGACCCGCCCAGCGCAGCTGAGCTGCAGCCGTTACGTCGACTCCGATCGCGCCTGGGTCGTGGTCGCGGAGGACCAGCCGGTCGGCTACCTGACCTACGACCCCGTCGACGGCCAGTGGCACATCGAGCAGGTCACGGTCGAGCCGCGGCACGCCGGCCACGGCCTGGGCGAGACGGCTCATCGAGCAGGTTGCCGAGCTCGCGGCCGCGGCCGGGGTTGCGCGCCCTCACCCTCACGACCTACCGCGACGTGCCGTGGAACGCCGCCGTACTACGAGCGGCTCGGGTTCGACGTACTCCCCGAGCCGGCATGGACGCCGGGACTACGCGCGCTCCGCGGTCCGGGAGGCCGAACACGGCCTGGACGTGTGGCCTCGAGTCTGCATGCGGCGGGAACTCCCAATCACCCGCTTCGGATGAGGCCGGCGCGGGCCGGCCCCGGCACGGTGGGTGACATCCGAAAGGCGTCACCCCCGGAGGAGCAGGCGCGATGCAGCAGGAAGTGGCCGGCTCGGTGAACCTGACTGCCGCGCGCCGGCCGGCTCGGCTCAATGTCGCTGCCGCGATCGCCTTCTTCCTGGGCGGCTCCCTGTTCGCTCTCGGCGCGGCCTTCGCCCAGCTCGACATCGGCAGCCTGCCCGACGGTCAACATCACCTACCTGGTCGGGGGCTTCTTCTTCAGCCTCGGCGGCTACGTGTCGATCCTGCTCGTCAGCCGGAGTCGGCTGACGCGGCTCGGTCTGGCGGAGTGCGGTCGTGCTGTTCGTCGGCACGCTGCTGTTCGCGGTCAGCCTGGTCGCGGCATTCGCCGAGGGGCTGACCCCGCGGCAGTCCAACGGATGGATCTGGCTGCCCGACATCCTCGGGTGCGTCTGCTTCCTCGTCTCGGGACACCTCGCGATGCTCGACGTGGGTGACGGGCGGATCAGGGTGCGGGCCCGCCTGCTGGGCTGGTGGGTCGTGGCGGTCAACCAGTTCGGCTCGGTCCTGTTCTTCCTCGCCGGGCTCGCGGCCTTCACCCGTCCGGCGACGTCCAGCGACGATCGACGCCGGGCTCGTCAACTGGGGGACGTTCGCAGGTGCGGTGTGCTTCGCGGTCGGCGGGGTCATCCAGGCATTCGACACACCCAATCCAACAAGAACGGTGGTCAGCCGCAACCATGACGAAGCTCAGTGAGACAGAGGCAGAAGCGCTCTTCGGCAACCGGTTCCTGACCGAGGCGGCGCCTTCGACAGTCCTTCCCCGAGAGCGGGATGCGCCCCGTCGATGCCATGCGACTGGTCGGACGAGGACCTCGCCATCGAAGGCGACCCGCAGCGCAACCTGGCGACGTTCGTGACGACCTGGATGGAGCCCGAGGCGCAGCGGATCATCGCCGAGAACCTCCACCGCAACTTCATCGACCACGCCGAGTACCCGATCTCCGCCGAGATCGAGCAGCGCTGCGTGCGGATGCTGGCCGACCTGTTCAACGCGCCGGCGGGCGAGGCGACCGGCTGCCGGACCCAGGGCTCGTCCGAGGCGATCATGCTCGGCGCCCTGTCCTTGAAGTGGAAGTGGAAGGAGCGTCAGCAGGCAGCGAACCGCTCGACGGAACGGCCGAACCTCGTGTTCGGAGGAGACGTCCACGTGGTGTGGGAGAAGTTCTGCCGCTACTTCGACGTCGAACCGCGGATCGTCCCGCTCGAGGAGAACAAGTACACGATCGGCCCCGACGACGTGGAGCCGCACCTCGACGAGAACACGATCGGCGTCGCGGCCGTCCTCGGCACGACGTTCACCGGACACATGGACGACATCGTCGGCATCAACAAGCTGCTGCTCGACGTCAAGAAGCAAGCGCGGCCTCGACATCCCGCTCCACGTCGACGGCGCCAGCGGCGGCTTCGTCTGGCCGTTCCTCTATCCCGACTCCAAGTGGGACTTCCGGCTCGAGCAGGTCCGATCGATCAACGTGTCGGGCCACAAGTACGGGCTCGTCTACCCGGGTATCGGCTGGCTGGTCTTCCGGGAGCAGTCCGACCTCGCCCAGGACCTCGTCTTCTACGAGAACTACCTCGGCAAGACCGACGCGACGTTCACGCTGAACTTCTCCACGGGCGCGTCGATGGTGCTGGCGCAGTACTACAACTTCGTCCGCCTGGGTCGCGACGGCTACACCTACGTCATGAAGCAGATGCAGCAGAATGCCCAGGCCCTCGCGGCCAACCTGCGCGACAGCGGCCGGTTCGAGGTGATCGGCGAGAACCTGGAGCAGCTTCCGCTGGTGGCGTTCCGGCTGTCGGGCGAGCACACCGCCTACGACGAGTCCGACATCGCGTGGCAGCTCTCGGCGGAGCGCGGCTGGATGGTTCCGGCGTACACCCTCCCGCCGAACGCCGAGAAGGTGAAGATCATGCGCGCGCTGGTCAAGGAGACGATGAGTCGCGAACAGGTCGAACGGCTGACCCGCGACATCGCCGACGCCTGCGCGACCCTCGACCAGAAGGGCGCGACCTCACACGTCGAACGCGAGCAGATCAAGATGGGAACCGGCTACTGACCGGCCTGGCGGCGGCGTACGCGTAGAGTCCGAACTGGCTCGGGGGATCGGAGGCAGTCATGCCGACAGACAAGCCACTCACACGGAACCCCGACCGAACCAGGGCAGGGTTGTTCCTCCTCGCGTTCGGCGTCATCGGGATCCTCACGATCATCGAGGGCATCAACGATGGCTGGACCATCCTCAACTGGATCGTCCTGGCCGTGAGCATCGTGTTCGCCGCCCAGTCCGTCCTGACGCTCTCGAAGAGCCCATCCTCGAACACCTAGGGGTCGCCATATCGGGCGATACCCGCCCGTCAGCAACTTGGGCACCCGGCTGGACGTCGCGCACCTGTGATGCCCAGCCGGGTCCCACTGTCATGGGGTGGCAGGTGTCATGAACACTCCCGTCGGCTCGAAGTCGAACAGGTTGCCGTTGAGCACGAACGCATCGACGGCGGTCTCGGTGGGTGCCGTGACCCCGGACCCCAGCCCGAAGTAGATGCCCGAGCTGATAGCGGCCGGTGCCGTGTCATGGTCGGCGATCGCCAGGGCCGTCGACGACCTCGGCGAAGGTGCATGGGGTGGCCTGGGCGCAGCCAGTCTCGTACCCTCGTCGCCGGTGAGGTGCCAAGTGTCGTCGGCGAGGGCGTTCTCGTGGGTCACCCACCCCGTCGTGCCGGGTACGGGCTCGTGGGTGAGCGTGGTGAACTCGTAGCCACCGCCGAGGGTTGCGTCATCCACGAGGTGAGGATTGATCTCGATGCGGAGCGAGGGCCGCACCATGGCGGGTCGTCGGCGTTGTACGTCGAGTAGCTGAACTCCGTGATCTGGTCGAGCTGGATGCCCAGGAACTCGAGCGAGTTGCCGAAGGCGGCCAGGTCGGTCGACCCGACGTGACAAGCCTCAGGCTCCCGTCGCCCTGCGGCTGGCCCGCCGGGCCGGCCTGCACGCCGCTCACGGCCGCACCGGTCTGGTTGCGGAGCAGCGTGCTCCACAGCCCGCTCTGAAAAGAGACCGCTCCCGGCGCGATCTTGTCTGCGGTGACCGAGCCGTTGGCGAGGTCGCCGGGCCCGACGGTCCCGTTCTTGATGTCACCGGACGTGACATTGCCGTCCTTGATGTCGCCGCTTTGCACCGTGTTGTTCTTGATCTCGGCGCTTTGCACAGCGTTGCTCTTGATGTCGCTGCTCTGCACGGCGTTCTTCTTGATGTGCTTGGAGGCGATGGCGTTCTTCTTGATCTGGTTGCCCCCGATCTTGCCGGCCCCCGAGGCGCTGGCGGTGCCTAGCAGGAGCAGTGCAGCGGCGACGAGTGCGAAGGTTCGGAGCTTCTTGGCGTATGGCATGGGGTTCCCTCCCCGCTCAGAGTTCTGTCGAACTCCTTGTGCTGGAACTTGGGTGGTGACGGCCGGCGCTGCCGCAGAAATGCGACGGAGCACCGTTGAGGACGTAGGCAGGCAATCCGGACCCTCGTGCCAGGGCCGACGTCAACGAGTCTCCGTCGTCAACATCCGCCCATCGGCACCGTTGCGACCCGTCGCATGCTTGCGCCTTGATGGTTACGCGGCGGCCTACGGCCTGAGCTCGGGGTCTCGGAGATCCAATTCGCTCCGCAGCCGTTCTTTACCAGAGTTTCACCGACTGGAGTCGGGGTCAACCGCCCAGTGTCGTGCAGCGCCGAGGCCGACGCCTGCAGCCTCGCCTGCGGAAACACCGCGGGCTCGCGGCCGTAGGTGCCTGGGTTCACGACATAGGCGACACCTGACACGCGACACGTGAGTCGCGACATAGGTGACAGTGCTGGGGCATGTCGCGAGCCCGGGTCGCTGTGTTGAAGGTCGTCACCAAGGAACTGTCCGTCACCGCCGCGGCCGCGCGGTACGGCTACACCCGCCAGCATCTGCATCGGCTGCTGGCCCGCTATCACCAAGGTGGCCTCGAGGCCGTCGATCCCCGCTCACGACGACCGAAGATCGAACCCGGCAGCCACCCCCGATGTGGTCCGGGACCGGATCGTCGCGCTGCGGCTCCAGCTGACCGCCCACGGGCCTGGACGCCGGCCCGGTCACCATCGCCTGGCACCTCGACCACGAGGGCCACCGACGCACCCTCGACCTCAACCATCCGCCGGATCCTGCACGCCGCCGGCCTGGTCACCCCCGAGCCCCGCAAACGACCCACGCTCCTCCTACCGGCGCTTCGAAGCCGCCCAGCCCAACGAGTGCTGGCAGTCCGACTTCACCCACTGGCGACTGGCCGACGGCACCGACATCGAGATCCTCAACTGGCTCGACGACCACTCCCGCTACCTGCTCGCCTGCACCGCCCACCACCCGGTCACCGGCGACATCGTCGCCAAGAACTTCCTGTGACCACCGCCGACCAGCACGGCCTGCCCGCCGTCCACCCTGACCGACAACGGCCGGGTCTACACCGCCCGGCTCTCGGCGGCGGGCACGAACGCCTTCGAGTACCTGCTGGCCCTCCTCGGCATCGTCCAGAAGAACGGCCGCCCCAGCCACCCCACAGACCCAAGGCAAGGTCGAGCGCTTCCACCAGACCCTGAAAAGCTGGCTGGCCGCACCAACCCGACCAGCCCGCCACCATCGACCGACCTGCAGACACCAGCTCGACACCTTCCGCGAGCTCTACAACCACACAACGCCCCCACCGCTCGCTCCGCACCGAGCCACCCCCGGCCACGCCTACCGAGCCCTCCCCAAGGCCACCGCCCCCGGCACCGCCGCAGCACCGACGCCCACTACC
The DNA here is from genome assembly GCA_963813615.1 of uncultured Actinomycetota bacterium. Classification (GTDB taxonomy): domain Bacteria; phylum Actinomycetota; class Actinomycetes; order Propionibacteriales; family Nocardioidaceae; genus Nocardioides. Next base: position 389,970 of record CAWFAE010000001.1, on the reverse strand, counting down.
GGCTCCGCTACGACCTCCTCGACAACCTCGGCAAGCTCAGCATGCGCCGCGCCGGCCGGATGCACCACCTCGGCGATCGGCATACGCCCACGCCCGCAAACCCGCGTCCTCGCCATCGCCGACGACTCCACCGTCACCGTCATCGACGCTCGCCACCGGCGAAATCCTCTCCAGCGCACCATCCTCGAGCCCACCAAGCAACTACTGGCGCAACCAAAACAAACGCCCGGGCCGATGGCCCGGGCGCTCCTAACCTGGTCACCGATGACGCGACTCAGGTGTCACCTGATGTCCCGACTCATCACACTGCGCGCCCGTAGGGATTCGAACCCCAAACCTTCTGATCCGTAGTCAGATGCTCTATCCGTTGAGCTACGGGCGCCCGTCGCCCGGGCTCGCCGAGCGACCGGTCGAGGATAGCCGAGCGGGCTCCGGGGCAGCGAATCGCTGAGCCGGCGTACCGCTTGTAACACGCCGTCCAGCCATCTACCTGACCGTTGCAACGGCCGGGTAGATCGGTCAACAGCGTGTTACATGCGGGACGGACCCACCGAGTGTGATCCAGGCCACGGACCGTTGATCGATCCAATACCCCCCGCGCGAACGCGGCACTACATTCAGCGCAACCCGAGGCCGGACCTGTGTGTTTTCGGCCTCGTTGTCTTACCAAGTCGCCGACAACGACGCCGTGCGAACCACCGCGAATGCGCGAGAGGGAACACCACACGCATGACCGCCGACACGCAGGCAGCCACCACCCACCCCACGACCCATCAGGGCATCGTCGACTTCGTCGAGGAGATCGCGGCGCTCACCCAGCCCGACCGGATCCACTGGTGCACCGGCTCCGAGGAGGAGTGGACCGAGCTCACCGAGGCCCTGGTCGCCACCGGCACGTTCACCCGGCTGAACCCGGCGATCAAGCCCAACTCCTTCTACGCCGCGTCCGACCCGATCGACGTGGCGCGGGTCGAGGACCGCACGTACATCTGCTCGGTCGACGAGCGGGACGCGGGCCCGACCAACAACTGGATGGACCCGAACGAGATGAAGGCGCTGATGCGCGGTCTCTACGACGGGTGCATGCGCGGTCGGACCATGTACGTCATCCCGTTCGTGATGGGCCACCTCGACGCCGAGAAGCCGATGTTCGGCGTGGAGCTCACCGACTCGGCGTACGTCACCGTCTCGATGCGAGTGATGGCCCGGATGGGCACCACCGTGCTGAAGCGGATGGAGGAGCTGAACGCGGACTTCGTGCCGGCGCTGCACTCCGTCGGCATGCCGCTCACCGAGGGCCAGGCCGACGTGGCCTGGCCGTGCAGCGACACGAAGTACATCGTGCAGTTCCCCGAGGAGCGTGCGATCTGGTCCTTCGGATCCGGGTACGGCGGCAACGCGCTGCTCGGCAAGAAGTGCTACGCACTGCGGATCGCCAGCGTGATGGCCCGCGACGAGGGCTGGCTCGCCGAGCACATGCTGATCCTCAAGCTGACCAGCCCCGACGGCGTCGTGAAGTACGTCGCGGCGGCGTTCCCCAGCGCCTGCGGCAAGACCAACCTCGCGATGCTGCAGCCCACCATCCCCGGCTGGAAGGTGGAGACGCTCGGCGACGACATCGCGTGGATGCGGGTCGGCGACGACGGCCGGCTGTGGGCGGTCAACCCGGAGTACGGCTTCTTCGGCGTCGCGCCCGGCACCAACGAGCACACCAACCCCAACGCGATGCGGACCATCAACAAGGGCAACTCGGTCTTCACCAACGTCGCGCTCACCGAGGACGGCGACATCTGGTGGGAGGGCCTCGAGAACCCGCCGGCCAAGGCCACCAGCTGGAAGGGCGAGCCGTGGACGCCGGCCAGCGAGGAGCTGTCCAGCCACCCCAACAGCCGCTACTGCACGCCGATCACGCAGTGCGACATCCTCGCCCCGGAGTACGACGACCCGCGCGGCGTGCCGATCGACGCGATCCTGTTCGGCGGCCGCCGCAAGACCACGGTGCCGCTGGTGTTCGAGGCCCGCGACTGGACCCACGGCACCTTCCTCGGCGCGACGCTCTCCTCGGAGACCACCGCCGCCGCTGTCGGCGCGGTCGGCGTGGTGCGCCGCGACCCGATGGCGATGCTGCCGTTCATCGGCTACAACGCCGGTGACTACTTCAACCACTGGATCACCGTCGGCAAGGACAACGACGCCGCCAAGCTGCCGCGGATCTTCTACGTGAACTGGTTCCGCCGCGACGACCAGGGCGACTTCCTGTGGCCCGGGTTCGGCGAGAACAGCCGCATCCTGAAGTGGGTCGTCGAGCGGATCGACGGCCAGGCCGCGGCCGTGGAGACCCCGATCGGCCACGTGCCGGCACCGGGCGCTCTGGACACCGACGGCCTGGACATGACCGAGGACGCGCTGGCTGCGGCACTCGCACGTCGACGTCGAGGAGTGGAAGGCCGAGATCCCGCAGATCCAGGAGTGGTTCGAGAAGTTCGGCGACGACCTGCCGGCGGTTCTGTGGACCGAGCTCGACACGCTGAAGGCGCGCCTGGGCGACTGACCAGGCGCCCCGATCGAGGGCTCGCTCCGCAGGCACGGAGCGGGCCCTCGCTGCCTTGTGTGGGATCATGGCGCCGTGCTCGGGCAGGGAGACTGCACAGGGAGGCACAGGTGACGCCGCACGAGCCGGACCGCCGAGACCTGTTCGAAGCACAGGCGGCCCCCCTGTACGACGAGATCGTCGCCGACGGCGGCATCAAGGTCGGCGACCCGCGGATCGCCGAGGACTCCCCTCAGCGCGAGGGCTTCGACCTGCTGGTCGAGCTCGGCCTGGTGCAGCTCGACCTGCCGGAGCAGACCTGGCTGCCCGAGGACCCCACCAGCGTGCAGTCGCGGGTGGTGACTCCGCTCAGCCAGGAGGGCGTCCAGCTCCTCGAGGAGTCGTCGAGGTGGGCCAAGTCCTTCGGCCCGCTCACCCATGCCTGGCGCCGGGCGTCGTTCACGCAGTCCCGCGGTCCGTTCACCTACCTGCACGGCGGCGAGGCCATCGACGCCGCACCTGGCCACGCTGGTCGCCGAGGCCGAGGAGGAGATGCTCACCGCCCAGCCGCAGACCGGCCGCAGCGCCGCGACGCTGGCCAAGGCCGCCCAGCGCGACACCCAGATGCTCGAGCGTGGCACCAAGATGCGCACGCTCTACCAGCACAGCGCGCGGCGCAGCTCGATCACGCACAAGTACGTCGCGGCGGTCACCGCACGCGGTGCCGAGGTGCGCACGCTCGACGAGTTCTTCAACCGGATGATCGTGATCGACCGGCGGGTCGCGGTGATCCCGAACGGCGACCAGCTCAGCGTCGCGGTGGTGATCCGCGAGCCCGCGATGGTCGCCTACCTGGTCGACGTGTTCGAGCGGGCCTGGGAGCGCGGCCGGCCGTTCACCAACCGCGAGCGCACCATGATGGCCGAGATCGCTGCCGAGCAGCGGGCGATGACGATCCGGATGCTGATCGAGGGCCACTCCGACCCGGTGAGCGCGAAGCGGCTAGGCGTCAGCCCGCGCACCTATGCCGGCTACGTGGCCGACCTGAAGGCCGAGTACGAGTCCGAGACCCGCTTCCAGCTCGGCTACACGATGGGCCGCCAGGGCATCTCCGGCACCGAGAACACCACCGACTGAACCCCCGTCGCGGTGCAAAGGAATCGAGGGCGATGTCCGGCCTGGACCCGGACACCGCCCTCGATCATGTTGAGACCAGCCCGGGGGGACGGTGCGGGACGGCCCACGCTTCAACGAGCGAGCCGCGGTCTCAACCGCTTAGCTGCGCCTACGGCGTGCCGTGCGGGACTCCTCTGGTGCCCCAGCTCGAGTCGGCGTTAGCGGCCGGCGCAGAAATTGCGATCAGGCCCACGCTCATGGCGGCGGCCGCCAGCGTGATGCCTACCTTGCGAAGAACGTTCTTCATCGTTTGTCCCCTATATCCCAGGTTCGTAGGGTCCACGGAATGACCCTCGAGCCTTGAGTCTCGCGCGTGCTGACCCTTGCTGGGAGCACTTTGTTGGCTCACATATCTGCAATGCAGAATATGTGCAATCCAGCGCCAGACGGTGTACTCCGCCAGGTATTCGGTTTTTCGCTCGCCCCAGCCCGGGCTGGGGCGAGCGGGCGGCGGAGGCGGCGGGATTTGAACCCGCGAGAGGTTTGACCCTCAACCCGCTTAGCAGGCGGGCGCCATAGACCGGACTAGGCGACGCCTCCACGCCGTCCTCGCGGACGGCTCGGACAGGCTACAAGGCGGGGCGGAGGAGGACCGAATCGGTCGCCGCTGGATCAACGTCTCCGTCGTCCCCCGGCGCGCAGCCGATCGCGCACGTCGCGCGCGAAATCGTCCGGGTCGGCCGCCAGCGCCTGCACCGGAATCGTCGTACTCCCCCCGTCGCGCAGCCGGATCACGACGCACGGGAAGCCACGAGGGCTGGCCGTGACGGCGTCCTCGACGTCGGACCAGCGCGCCTCCTTCACGCCGGCGCCGCGCACCATCGCGACCCGGTAGCCGGACTCGTCGAGGTGCACGACCGTGACCCGGGAGCGCAGCACCCACGCCATCACGAACAGCCCCGCCAGCCCCAGGACAAGCAGTACGACGAGTACGTCCGCGGGCAGGCCGGTCGCGGCCACCACGACCGTGGCGGCGAAGACGACCACGGCCAGGACGACCAGGTAGAGGCCCACGAACCGGGCGATGAGGAGCGGGGCGAGCCGATAGTCGGACGGATCGGGCGTGGGCATGGGACTGATTGAACAAGAGACGAATTTGGTGCGCCAATCGGTCTTGTCCGCGGGGCGGACGGAGGTCACACTCAAAGCCCAGCCCCCGGGAGGTTCCCCATGGCGATGGTGAGAACGGGCATGACCACAGCGCTGCGCGCGCTCGAGCAGGCGATCGAGGCGCCGCGCAAGGACAGCACCGCGAGCGAGGCCGTCTCGCTGGGCAACTGGCGATGGACCGTCCGGCAGCGGATGGCCGCGGTGCGTGACGTCCTCTCCGGCGAGGTAGGCAACCCCGAGGACGGCTGGCTCGCCGCCCGCGGCGGCCGGGCCTTCCGTGAACGCAACACGCTGCTCGGCCGGATGAGCGCGCTCGGACCCCAGGTGCTCGAGAACCCCGATGTCGAGCGGGTCCGGCGCGAGCTGCGGCGACTGGTCGCCGACATCTCCCGGCACATGCAGCGGCTCAACGACCTTGTCTACGACGACGTCGAGATCGAGCTCGGGGGCTCCGAGTAAGTCGAGCCGGCGGGCGTGGCCGACGAGGAGAGCATCCCGCCTCCGGCGCCGTTGCGAACTGGCCGCCTCGAGGCGCTCAGCGACGGCGTCTTCGCGGTAGCGATCACGCTGCTCGTCCTGGAGATCTCGGTGCCTGCCGGCTCCGAGGACGACCTGCTCGGGGCGCTGCTTGACCAGTGGCCCTCCTACCTGGCCTACGTGGTCAGCTTCGCCACCGTGGGTGCCATCTGGCTGGCGCACAACGCCGTCACCCACTACCTGCACCATGCCGATGCGCTGCTGCTCCGGCTCAACCTGCTGTTGCTGCTCGTGGTGTCGTTCCTGCCCTTCCCTACCCGACTCCTCGCTGAGAGCGTCGAGGACGACGACGCGGGGAAGGTGGCCACCACCTTCTACGGGCTGACATTGCTCACCGCCACGGTGCTCGTGTCAGTGCTGTGGCGCTACGCCGTCCATGAACGCCTGGTCCACCCCGACGCGAAGGACGACGAGGTAGCCGGCATCAGCAAGAAGCTCGCGCCCGGGCTCGGGTTCTACGTCGTGATGATCGGCCTCGGGCTCTTCTTCCCGTTCGTTGCCGTCCTGGGATACCTCGCCATCGCGATCTTCTACCTGGTCCCGATCCACTCCCTCCGGCATCGGCACAGCAGCTGAGCCGGCACCTACACTGACCCGCGTGCACGCCTCGGCGTGACATGGAGGGGTGCCGGAGTGGCCGATCGGAACCGCCTTGAAAGCGGTCGCTGGCAGAGATGTCAGCCGCGGGTTCGAATCCCGCCCCCTCTGCCAGGTCATCCAGCGGGGACCCGCTCAGAATCGCGGGACGCAGACGTAGTTGATGTTGAGCGCGTGGTCCCGGTTGGCGCGCACGACGTGGTACCGGTGGGCGTCGACCCACTGCCAGAACTCCGCGAGACAGTTGCGGTTCACCTCCACACCGAGCCCCGGCCGATGCTTCTCGATCAACGCCGCTCCCCCGGCGAGGACGTCGAGCTCCATGCCTTCGACGTCGATCTTGACGAACGACACCGGGCCGTCGATGGCGAGATCGTCCAGTCGTGAGACGGAGACCTTGGTCTCGCCGGTGTCTCTCAGCCAGCTCCGTCCGAGGTTGTCCGGGAAGGGCGTGTGGACGAACATCACGCCTGGGGCGGCTCCAAGTGCGCGGTCGACATACGTCAGATCGATCTCCTCCAGGTCGTTCAGCCCGACGGTGGTGGTCAGCAGCTCCCGAGCTCTGGGGTTCGGCTCGAACGGATACACCTTCGACGCGGGCGTGAGCGCATAGAACACCGAGTGGTTGCCGACGTTCGCACCGACGTCGAGCACCGTCGAGCTCCGGTAGATGAGGTCGCCGTGGGACCGCAGCAGACCTGCTTCGTAGAACGCGCCCCGCTTCAGGTGCTTCTGCACGGCGTCACTCGGGTTGTCGATCGCGAACGTGATCTCCCGGCCGCGGTGCCGTACGACGGCCCGGTGAGGATCGTCGTCCCCGCGCCGCAGGCGGGTCAGGAAGCGACGGCGTCGGATCAGCGCCACGACTCCTCCTCCCAGAGCCGAGTCTCCGTGCCTGCGGCACGCTGCCCGGGCAGCGCGGACCTCCCGGGGCACGGCGCAGCCTTTGTCGATCACCAGCTAGCTCGGCACGATCTCCACCAGCACGTCGCCGTCCTGTACGACGTCGCCGCTGCTGACCTTGACCGCGCGCACGACGCCGGCGACCTCGGTGAAGACCGGGATCTCCATCTTCATCGACTCCAGCAGCACGAGGGCGTCGCCCTCGCTCACCACCGTGCCGGCGTCGACCTCGACGCGCAGCACGTTCGCCACCATCTCGGACACGATCTCGGTCACCTGGTCACGCGGCATGCCCCGAACCTAGCCGTTACCCGTGCGTACCCGATCAGAGGAGGGCCTCGGTACGGCGCGGCTCGGGGCGAAGTGCGGGCGCGGCACCGGCGACCCGTCGGCCACGCCCGGTCGCACCGGTGATGGCGAGGTCGAGCCGGGTCACCAGGTAGCCGAAGAACAACCCAACCACCAGGCCGTAGGCGACCGAGAGGCCGCTCTCCTCGAACGAGATCGCGGGGTTGGCGAGCGAGTTGGCCACGGCAGCGGTGCCGGCGGCGCCGAACGCGCACACCCACCAGCCCTGTCGGCGACGGGCGCGCATGTGGCATCCGTAGGCGAGCGCCGGGATGCCCAGGATCATCTCGATCGGTCGCGGGAACGCCCCGAGGTGGTCCCGGCTCCACCGCACCGAGTCGAGCAGCGCCTCGACCAGCTCAGGGGTGCCGTAGCGCCGGAGCAGCTCGGCGTACAGCACCGAGACCGCGACCAGCACGCCGCCCACGACGACGATCACTACGCCCCGGCGGCCCAGGCCGTGCAGACCGGCGCCGAGCCGGTAGACCACCAGGAACGCGCCGGCCAATGAGAGCCCGAACGTGACGTACTCGAAGCGGGTCACCGTGATGGTGGGCTCGAAGCCGACGGTCGCGAGCGCCCCGATCGCGGAGAGCAGCACGGCGATCACACACTCGCGAATGGCGTGGAAGTAGCGCGGCGCGGGCACCGTCGCCATCACCGCGAACACCGCGGTCACCACACAGGTCATCACGGCGGCACCGGTGCGCAGGTAGTCCTCGTCGAGCGAGCAGCACCGCGACCCCCACGACGAGCGCCAGCCCGCCGAAGACGAAGGGGCGACCGCCGGTGCGCGCCGCCAGCGCCCACGTGTAGGTGGCCGCGACGGTCACCGAGCCGGCGCCCCCGAGCCACTCCGGACCGACCGGCAGCAGAGCCGCGACCAGAGCGGCCAGCCCGGCCGCCACGACCAGCCCCCACAGCACGACCGGGATCCGGGAGGCCGCGGAGCGCCTCCGGGCGGGGGGTGAGTGCACGGCGGAAAAGGTTACAGACGCCGATTGGCCAGGGATGGGTTGGTACGCCGGGCCTCGTCGAGCACCTTGCGTTCGAGCGTCGCGGTGACCAGGCCCGGCTCCTCGGCTGCCTCCGCCAGCACGTCGCCGAGCGGATCCACGACCAGCGAGTGGCCGGTGTAGCGCGGACCCGGCTGCGCGGCGGCGGCAACGAACACGGTGTTCTCGATCGCGCGGGCCCGCACCAACGTCTGCCAGTGGTCGAGCTTGCGCGGCCCGGCAACCCACGCCGCCGGCACCACGAGCACCTCGGCGCCACGATCGACCAGCGCGCGCGCGAACTCGGGGAAGCGCAGGTCGTAGCAGGTCATCAGGCCGACCCGCCAGCCGCCGAGATCCACGACGAGCGGGTCGATCGGGCCGGCGGTGAGCCGGTCGCTCTCGCGGTAGCCGAAGGAGTCGTAGAGGTGCACCTTGCGGTAGTCAGCCGTCGCCGCGCCGCGCACCACCAGGGTGTTGAAGGGCCGGCCGGGATCGGGCGCGGTCTCGAACATGCCCGCGACGACCGTGGTGCCGCGCTCGCCGGCCACCCGCGCGACCGCGTCGTCGAAGTCGCCGCCGAGCGACTCGGCGTACTCGCTCACGTCGGACCCGGCCTCCCCGAAGTCGCGGGCGAACGCCTCCGGGAGGACCACCAGGTCGGCGTCGTCGGGCACCAGCTCCACGAGTCGGGCGCGGTTGGCCCGTGGATCCAGCCCCGATGCCTCCTGCACCAGCGCGACCCGCAGGGAGGGCGTGGTCGTTGTCACGCATCCAGACTGCCACCAGATGGTCACGCCGAGCCGCCGGGCCACCCGATGCGAGACTCGAGGCATGCAGATCGAACCGGGGCTGACCAGCTTCTGCGCGGTCATCCTGGCCGGTGGCCGAGCCGCGCGGCTCGGTGGTGCCGACAAGGCGTCGATGGAGGTCGACGGCCGGACCCTGCTGGCGCGCGCGCTGGATGCTGTGATCGACGCCGCCGAGGTGGTGGTGGTCGGTGAGTCCGTCCCGACGGAGCGACCGGTGACGTTCACCCTCGAGAGCCCCAGGTACGGCGGCCCGGCGGCCGCCCTGCTGACCGGCCGTGACGCCCTTCTCCGCACCGCGCCCCGGCTGGCGGTGCTGGCCGTGGACATGCCGCACCTGAGCGCCGGCACCTTCCGGCGGCTCCTGGAAGCCGGCGCGGGTCGCGACGGCGCGGTGCTCACCGACCCCGGCGGCCGCCGGCAGCTGGCGCTGGTGGTCGACCCGACCCGTCTGGACGCCGTACGGCCCGGCTTCGAGGAGCAGCACGACCTGCCCCTGCACCGGTTGTTCGCGCCACTGGACCTCGCCGAAATCCCGTCGACGGGGGCCGAACACCGCGACGTCGACACCTGGGCGGACCTCCGCGACCTGCGCTCTCCCACCTCCTAGTTCCGAGAGAGGGGTTGCGATCCGGGCCGGTTCCTGGCCACATTGGTCAGGTGAACCTCCACGACTGGATCGACGAGCTGGCAGACGTGCTCGATGTCGAGGCCGAGGTCGACGAGGGTCTGGTCAACGACCTGGTGCAGTACGCCGGTGACAACGTCGAGCCCGCGGCTGGTGCGGTGACCGCCTTCCTCCTGGGTGTGGCCGCCGGAGAGAAGGGGGCCGACCCGGAGGCGGTCGAGAAGCTGGCCGCCCAGGCGCAGACCCTCGCGGAGGGCTGGGACCGACCCGCGAACGCCCCCGACCCCGACGACATCTTCGACGACGTCCCCGACGACAGCTCGGTCGACCACAGCCGCGACGTCTACGCCGGCTAGGACAAACTGACGGCATGCGTGCTGTGATCGCCGCCGAGGCCGGTGGCCCCGAGGTCCTGTCCGTGGGCGAGGTGCCCGACGTCTCGCCCGGTCCCGGTGAGGTGCTCCTCGACGTCGCGGCGACGGCCGTCAACCGGGCGGACCTGCTGCAACGGCAGGGCGTCTACCCGCCCCCGCCGGGTGCCTCGAACGTGCTGGGTCTCGAGTGCAGCGGCACGGTCGCGGAGGTCGGGGCCGACGTGTCCGGGTGGGCCGTCGGCGACGAGGGGTGCGCGCTGCTCTCCGGCGGTGGCTACGCCTCGCGGGTCGTCGTACCGGCCGGGCAGCTGATGCCCGTGCCCACTGGTGTCGACCTGGTGACCGCCGCGGCACTGCCCGAGGTGGCCTGCACGGTCTGGTCGAACGTGTTCATGATGGGCGGACTGCAGCCCGACGAGACGTTCCTCGTGCACGGCGGCGCCGGTGGCATCGGCACGTTCGCGATCCAGCTCGTCGCGCAGCTCGGGTCTCGGGTGTTCACCACGGGCGGTACGCCGGAGAAGCTCGCCGCCTGCGCCGAGCTGGGCGCGGACGTCACGATCAACTATCGCGACCAGGACTTCGTCGAGGTCGTCCGCGAGCAGACCGACGGCGCCGGCGTCGACGTGATCCTCGACAACATGGGGGCGAAGTACCTCGGCCGCAACGTCGAGGCGATGGCGGCCGAGGGTCGGCTGCTGATCATCGGCATGCAGGGCGGCGTCAAGGGCGAGCTCGACATCTCCGCGCTGTTCCGCAAGCGCGGAGCGGTGATCGCCGCGCTGCTGCGTAGCCGGCCGGTCGAGCAGAAGGCCGCGATCTGCGCGTCGGTGGTCGAGCACGTGTGGCCGCTGGTCGCCGACGGGCGGGTCCGCCCGATCGTGCACGGCAGCATGCCGCTCGCGGAGATCGCGGAGGCGCACCGGTTGATGGAGAACGGTGAGCACACCGGCAAGATCGTGCTCACCCTGTGACCGTTAGGGTCGACCCATGAGCGAGCAGTCCGGACAGCCCGAGGAGCAGGAGCAGCGGGTCATGGTGATCGGCCCGGACGGGCAGCCGATGGGATCCGTGCCCGCCTCGGCCCTGGAGGTCTCCGAGTCGGACTCCGACGGTGATGACGACGAGCGCTCGATCACCGATCTGGTGGAGCAGCCGGCGAAGGTGATGCGGATCGGCAACATGATCCGGCAGCTGCTCGAGGAGGTGAAGGCAGCCCCGCTCGACGAGGCCAGCCGCAACCGGCTCAAGGAGATCCACCATGCCTCGATCAAGGAGCTCGAGGCCGGCCTCGCGCCCGAGCTCGTCGAGGAGCTCGAGCGGCTCTCGCTTCCGTTCACCGAGGACACGACGCCCTCGGACAGCGAGCTGCGGATCGCTCAGGCGCAGCTGGTCGGCTGGCTGGAGGGCCTGTTCCACGGCATCCAGACCGCGATCTACGCCCAGCAGATGGCGGCGCGGGCGCAGTTCGAGCAGATCCGGAAGGCGTTGCCGCCGGGGATGATGCCGCAGCAGGGCGCGCAGGGGCAGCAGCCCGGCGAGGACGACAACCAGCGGCCCGGCCAGAACCCGGGCGGGATGTACCTCTAGGAGCCGTCGCTAGGCGGATCGGCGGCCGAGCCGGCGTACGACGACCAGGCCGAGCAGCCCGATCAGCACCAGCGCCAGCCCGGGCGCGGCGCTGCGGGTGAAGTCGGCGGGGTCGGCGTCGGTGACCTGTTCGAACGTCGCCTCGGGCTGCTCCGGCGGCACCGGGGGCTGACCTTCGCCGAGCAGCTCCTCGATCCGGGTGACCTGGTCGGCCTGCGCGACGGCGGTGCCGCTGCACCCACCTGCGGACAGGGCCTCGGTGCCGGACCGGACGAAGAACAGGTAGCGCTCACCCTCCTGAAGCGGCCCCAGCCCGGGCCGCTTGCGGGAGTTGCGGTGGGTCGTCACGGGGACGGCGGGCACCTCGATCGGGCCCTTGTAGACCAGCTCGACCTGGACGGTGTTGGCGAACATCGCGATCCCGGGACCGCTGCCGACGCGGTGGACCGAGGTGACGACCCCTGTGAACACCGCGTCCGCGACCTCGGCGGCGTCGGCGGCGTTGACCTTCACACAGCTGTCCGGCGAGGCGGGCGGAGCGGTCGTGGCGGCGCCGGAGGGCCCGCCCACGAGCACCACGGAGGCCGCGAGCAGGCAGGCGGCCAGCAGGCGGCGTACGGCGGACTTCACGGACCCATCTCAACAGATGGGGCAAGCCGCCGACCAGCCAGGCTCATCGAACCCGGATCCCGAACAGCTCGCTGAGCACCGCGGCCACACCGTCGTCGTCGTTCGCGGGCGCCCGGTGCGTTGCTGCGGCCAGCACTGCGGGGTCGGCGTTGGCAACGGCGTACGACGTGCCGGCCCACTCGAGCATCGGCACGTCGTTGGGCATGTCGCCGAAGGCCACCACGTCGGCAGCGGCGACGCCGAGCTCGTCGGCCACCTGCACCAGCCTGGCCGCCTTGGTGACGCCCGGCGCGCTGATCTCCACCAGCCCGGGCATCGACCAGGTCACCACCGCCGAGTCGCCGACCGCGGCGACCACCCGGTCGCGCAGCGCGTCCGGGTCCGTGCCCGGGTGGCGGACCAGGAGCTTGACGGCCGGCTCGTCCCAGAGCTCGTCGAGTGGTCCGACCGGGCTGCCCTCCGGCACCTCGAGATGCTCGACGAACGTGGGGTCGCGCCGGATGCCCGAGACGCACTCGATGGCGAACGCCGCTCCAGGGACCGCACCCGCGATGGCCCCGCACAGGGCGAGGCCGGCCGTGGCGTCGATGCCGGTGGCGTTGCGGACCCGGCCCGCCCCCACGTCGTAGAGGATCGCGCCGTTGCTGACGATCGCCAGGCCGTGTCGGCCCACCATCGGCCACAGGTCGTCCATCCAGCGCAGCGGGCGCGCGGTCACGAACACAACGGGCACGCCGCGCAGGTCCAGGGCCGCCAGCAGCTCGCGGGTGGCGGCCGAGACGGTGCCGTCGGAGTGGATCAGGGTGCCGTCGAGGTCGGTGGCGACCAGGCGCGGGGTGCTCAGAAGTAGCGCTCCAGCTCGGCCGCCGCGCCGTCCTCGTAGACCGACGCGGTCACGTCGTCGGCCGCGTCGATCACCTCTTGGATCGCCTGGCCCATCGCCACGCCGCGATGCGCCCACTGGAGCATCTCGATGTCGTTGCGGCCGTCGCCCAGCGCGAGCACGTCGTCGCTGGTCAGCCCGAGCTGCTCGACGACGTGGGCGAGCCCGGAAGCCTTGGAGACGCCGACCGGGGAGAGGTCGAGCCACGCCGTCCAGCCGACGACGTAGTTGGTGCCGTGCAGGCCGAGCTCGCCGGCCAGCGCCACGAAGTCCTCGGCGCTCTGCTCGGGGTCGCGGATGATGACCCGGCTGACCGGTCGCGAGACCAGGTCCTCGACGTCGGTGATGATCATGTCGCCGGAGAGCTCACCATCCGGAAACGGCGAGTTGAGCCGGTAGCCCACCCCACGCTCCTCGATCGCCACGAGCACACTGGGATGCCGGTCCAGGATCGCCCGGACCGCCGGCCCGGCGTCGAATGTCTCCTCGTGGACCACCTCGACGGGCGGGTATCGGAACACCACGGCGCCGTTGCTGGCCACCACCCACACTCGCTCCTCACCCTGGCCGCGCAGGTCGAGCAGGTCGGCGATCCCGGTCATGCCGTGCGGCGAGCGGCCCGACGCCAGGACGACGTGGGCGCCCGCATCGAGGGCCGCGTGGACGGCGTCGTGGGTGCGCATCTCGACCTGCTCGTAGGTCGTACCGGCGCCCTCCACCCACTTCAGCAGGGTGCCGTCGATGTCGAGGGCGACCACCTTGGGCCGCCAGCCGTCAGATGTCACCGCGACAAGGGCTCCAGCGCGTCGCGGCCGAGCCACGGCTGCAGCGCCTTCGGCACCCGCACCGAGCCGTCGGCCTGCTGGTGGGTCTCGAGGATCGCCACGATGGTCCGCGTCATCGCGCACAGGGTGCCGTTGAGGGTGGCGACCGGGCCGACGCCGTCGGGGAACCGGCCCCGGGTGTCGAGGCGCCGAGACTGGAAGTCGGTGCAGTTGGAGGTCGAGGTGAGCTCGCGGTACCTGCCCTGAGTGGGGATCCACGCCTCGAGGTCGAACTTGCGCTGCGCCGACAGGCCGAGGTCACCGGCGGCGGTGTCGATCACCTGGTAGGCGAGCTCGAGCTTGTCGAGGAAGGACTTCTCGATCTCCAGCAGGCGGCGGTGCTCGGCGTAGGAGTCCTCGAGCGTCGTGTAGACGAACATCTCGACCTTGTCGAACCAGTGCACCCGGATGATGCCCTTGGTGTCCTTGCCGTGCGACCCGGCCTCCTTGCGGAAGCAGGGGCTGAACGCCGCGTAGCGCAGCGGCAGCGCGTCGGCGTCGAGGATCTCGTCGGAGTGGTAGGCCGCCATCGGGACCTCGGACGTGCCGACGAGGTACATCTCCTGGCCCTCGATGCGGTAGACGTCGTCGGCCGCCTGGCCGAGGAAGCCGGTGCCGTCCATGGCCCGCGGCTTGACCATCGACGGAGCGATCACCTGGGTGAAGCCGTGCTCACGCGCGTGCTCGTTGGCGAGGTTGATCAGCGCGAACTCGAGCTCGGCGCCAGGCCCGGTGAGGAAGTAGAACCGCGAGCCCGACACCTTCGCGCCGCGCTCGATGTCGATCGCGCCGAGGATGCGGCCGAGCTCGATGTGGTCGCGCGGCTCGAAGTCGAACTCCTTGGGCGTACCGACCGTCTCGAGGAGCACGAAGTCGTCCTCACCACCGGCGGGGGCCTCGTCGGCGGCCAGGTTGGGGATCGACCACAGCGCGTCGTGCCACTCCTGCTCGGCGACGGTCTGCGCGGCCTCGGCCTCCTTCACCTCGGCGGCGAGCGCCTTCGTCTGGGCGAGCAGCGTCTGCTTCTCCTCGCCCTGTGCCTGCGGGATCAGCTTGCCCAGCTTCTTCTGCTCCGCCCGCTTGGCCTCGTAGGTGGCGATCGCCTCGCGGCGCGCGGTGTCCGCCGCGAGCGCGCGGTCCACGGAGTCGCCGGACAGCCCGCGCTTGGCCTGGGCGGCGCGCACTCGGTCCGGTTCGTCTCGGAGGATCCGTGGGTCGATCATGGGTCAACGTTACTGGCGACAGTGGACGGTCTCACCCGAGTAGTCGCGCGGCCTTCGTCATACTTGCCCCGGCACCGACACCGGAGGGAACCCTTTGCTCGACCGCTCTCGCACCACCCTGCTGAGCCTGGCCGGGGTGTGCTTCGCCCTGTGCGCCCTCCTGGCGGTGGCGTTCAAGCAGGAGTGGAGTGCGATCGTCGAGCTCGACGACGCCTCGCGGGAGTGGCGTGAGTGGGCAGCCGACACCTCGTGGCTGACCGACCCGCTGCGCTGGGTGGAGGTCGCCTTCGGCACGGTCGGGATGACGGTGCTCACGACCGTGCTCGCCGTCGCCATGTTCGCGAAGGGCTACCGGCGCGCGGCCGTGTTCGTGGTCGGCGTGATGATCACGACCGCCGTCACCACCACCCTGCTCAAGGTGTGGCTCGACCGTGACCGCCCGCTGTGGCAGTCGGTCGAGCACCTGCTGGAGACCAACGCCTTCCCCTCCGGGCACGCCTCCTCGATCGCGGCGTTCGCCGGCGTCGTGATGGTGCTCGTGGCGATGCTGGTACGCCGTGCCAACCTGCGCCGTCTGGTGTACGCCGCCATGGTCCTCGTCGTGCTCCTGGTGGCCGCCGACCGGGTCCTCCTGGGCCGTCACTACATCACCGACGTGACGGCCGGGGTGCTGCTCGGCGCCGGGTTCGTGCTGCTGTGGCTGGCTCTCTACAGTCCGCTGCCCCGTAGCCACGCCGAGAAGATCGAGCCGCTGCCGCAGGCGGTCCCCTCGGAGCGACGGCTCGCCGCGATCCTCAACCCGGTGAAGGTGGAGGACGTCGGCCAGTTCCAGGCGATCGTCAACGCGATGGCGGTCGAGGCCGGCTGGTCGGCGCCGAGCTGGCAGATGACGACGGTCGACGACTCCGGCACCGGCCAGGCACACCAGGCCGCCGTCGGGGGCGCCGACCTGGTCATCGTCTGCGGCGGTGACGGCACCGTTCGGGAGGTCTGCGCGGAGCTCGCCGGCACCGGCGTACCCGTCGGCATCGTGCCCGCCGGCACCGGCAACCTGCTGGCCCGCAACCTGGACATCCCGCTCTACGTGCGCGCCGCGATCGACGTCGCGCTGACCGGCCAGGACCGCGCCATCGACATGGTCTCGGTCAGCGGAGACGAGCTCGAAGACACCCATTTCATGGTGATGGCCGGCATGGGGCTGGACGCCGCGATCATGGAGGGCGTCAACGAGGACATCAAGAAGAAGGTCGGCTGGCTCGCCTACGTGTGGTCGGCGCTGAAGTCGCTGATGTATCCCGTGACGAAGGTGGAGATCTCCGTCGACGGCGGCGAGCCCACCACCCACCGGGCCCGGACCATCGTGGTGGGCAACGTCGGCTACCTGCAGGCCGGGATGCCGCTGCTGCCCGACGCCACCATCGACGACGGCCAGCTCGACGTGGTGATCCTCTACCCCCGCCGCTTCCTGTCCTGGCTCCCGATGGTCTTCCGGGTGCTGGCCAAGCGCACGCGCACCGACGACACGATCAACCGGATGACCGGCCGGACCGTCTCCATCCGCGCGGCCGCCGACACCCCGCGCCAGCTCGACGGCGACTCCGTCGGCGTCGGCCGCGAGCTGCACATGGAGTGCATCCAGGGCCGGCTCCTGGTGCGCGTCCCCCGCTGACGGGTCGGGAACAACCGCGGCCCGCGCTCGTGTTGCGCGCACTGTGACTTCCTCGGACTGCATCGCCCCTGAACAGGTCGCCACCGAGTACCCGTGCCAGCAGGTCGAGGAGCGCACTCGTTCGGTCTGGTACGCCGTGGCGGCGCTCGGGCTCGGGGGCTTCGTCGTCGTCACCGCCGAGTTCCTGCCGGCCAGCGTGCTGTCCCTCATCGCCGCCGACCTCGGCATCAGCGAGGGGCTCGCCGGCCAGGCGGTGACGGCCACCGCGATCATGGGCATCTTCGCCGCGCCGACGCTGGCGGCGCTGGTGCCCACGCTCGACCGCCGGCTGCTGCTCGCCGCACTCTCCGGACTGGCGCTGGTCTCGAACGTCGTCGTCGCCCTGACCCCCTCCTTCCCGCTGCTCGTCGCCTCTCGTCTGCTGCTGGGCGTCGCGATTGCGGGGTTCTGGTCGATGTCGCTGGCCGCCGTGGCCCAGCTCGCGCCGCCCGACCGGCTGGGTCGCGCGATGACCGTGGTCAACATGGGTGTCTCCCTGGCGACGGTGGCCGCGGTGCCCCTCGGGTCCTACCTCGGCGACGCGCTCGGCTGGCGGCCGGTGTTCTGGATGGCCGCCGGGGCGGCCGCGGTGGCCGTGGTGCTCCAGCTGGCCTGGCTCCCGTCCATCGCCCCGTCGGGATCCCCGGGGCTGCGCACCCTCGCGCAGGCCGCCCGATCCCGCGCGGTGCTGCTCGGCCTGCTCTCGATCGGTCTGATCGCGGCCGGCCACTTCGCGGCGTTCACCTACGTGCGGCCCGCCGCCGACCTGGTGCCGGGCCTGGGCTCGGCCGGTCTGGCCACGCCTGCTGATGGTGTTCGGCGCGTCCGCCTTCGTCGGCAACCTGGTCGCCGGGCCGCTCGCTGACGCCCGGCTCCGGACGGCGCTCCTGCTGGCGCCGGTGCTGATCGGTGCGGCGACCATCGGGTTCGCGCTGCTGTCGGAGCACTTCGGCACCGTCCTGGCAGCGGTCGTGATCTGGGGCGCCGGGTTCGGTGGCATCCCGACGCTCGCCCAGACCTGGGTCGCCCGCGTGGAGCCGGACCGCCTCGAGGCGGCCAGCGGCCTGGTCGTGATGATGTTCCAGGTCGCGATCGCCTCGGGGGCCGCACTCGGCGGCGTACTGATCGAGGTGGCCGACGTCCGGACCGCGCTGGTGGCCGGGGGCATCTCGGCGGTGCTCGGTGGGGTGCTGATCTCCTCCACGCACCGCGAGCGCGAGCCGGTCCCGGCCACCCGCTGACCCGTCAGGCGGCGGGAGGGGTCGGGCCCTCGTTGACGAAGTCCTTCTGCCGGATCAGCACCAGGCAGATCGCCGCGGCCACGAACGCGGTCACCGCGGCGATCATCGTGATGTCGTTGAGGGCGTCGACGAACGCCTGGGTGGCGACGTCGGCGATGGTGCCGCGCACCTGGACCGGGGCCCCCGCGATCACCTGGTCGACCTGACCACCGGTGATGGCGGTCGAGATCCGGTCGGACTGGTCGGCGACCGGGGTCCCCTGCAGGCCGTCGGTGACCCCGTCGGCCACCCGGTGGCTGAAGATCGACCCCAGCGCGGCGATCCCGGTGGCGATGCCCACCTGGCGCAGCGTCGAGTTGATGCCCGACGCCATGCCGGAGCGGTCCACCGAGACCACGCCCACGGCGGTCGAGGCGAGCGGCGGGTTGATCATGCCGATGCCCACGCCGCTGACCAGCGAGCCCCGGGATCAGGTGGGTCCACGACGACCCGGGCTCGATGCCGCGCACCAGGAGCAGCCCGACCCCGAGCGCCACGAAGCCCGGCCCGATCAGCCACTTGACCGGGACGACCGACGGTGAGCCGCCCGGCGATCGCGGCCGCGACGAACGCGGCGGCGGAGAGGAACAGGAACCGCACACCGGTCGCGACGGCGGAGTAGCCGAGGACGTTCTGCACGTAGATCACGAGGTAGGTCGAGCAGCGAGAAGATCGAGGCCGAGACGCCGAACGCGGCCACCAGGCCCCCGGTGAACGTGGGCTTGCGCAGCAGGCTCAGGTCGAACATCGGGTCCTTCTGCACCACCTGGCTGATCACGAAGACCACCAGCAGCACCGCCGACGCGATCAGGAAGGACACCACGCGACCGTCGGTCCAGCCGTCCTGGCCGGCCTCGATCAGGCCGTAGACCAGGGCGCCCAGCGCGAGGCTGAAGCTGACGAAGCCGATCCAGTCGGGCCGCCCGGCCCGCGGGTCGTGCGACTCGCGCACCTTGAGCTGCGCGATCGCGATGGCGACCAGGCAGATCGGGATGTTGACGAAGAAGATCCAGCGCCACGAGAGGCCGCTGGTGAGCACCCCGCCGAGGACCGGTCCGATGGCGACCGCGACCCCGGTCGTCGCTCCGAAGGCGCCGAAGGCGACACCCCGCTCGCGGCCCTGGAACGCCGAGGCGATCAGGGCGAGCGCGGTCGCGAACATCGCGGCACCGCCGATCCCCTGGAACGCCCGGGCGAGCGTGAGGAACGTGATGTCCTGGGCGGCGCCGCAGGCGATGGAGCCGAGCGTGAACAGCGCCGTACCGATCACGAAGAGGAGCCGCCGGCCGTAGAGGTCGGCCAGCGACCCGGCGGTGAGCAGCAGGGCGGCCAGGCTGAGGGCGTAGGCGTCGATCACCCACTGGAGGTCGGACAGCGAGGCGTTGAGCTCGCTCTGGATGTCGGGGAGCGCGACGTTCACGATCGTGATGTCGAGCAGGAGCATGAAGACGCCGACGCAGACGGCGGCGAGCGTCCACCACTTGGCGTCCGTGCCGTCGGTGGCGTCGGTGTGCGGCTCGACCGGGACGGTCACGGCCGGCTGGTGTTCGGTCATCGGGAGCCCCCTCTCGGAGCGATTCATCAATTGCATAATCATCAAGCGATTAACGATCCGTTCGGTACGATACGCTTCTCAACAAATTCGTCAAGTGCCTAATGATCAAGTGAGGTCGCCATGGGTCACGAGCAGGTGGTGCCGGCCGCGAGCCGCACCCTGCTGCCGGCCCTTGCGCGGATCCCGGGGCACCTCCTCTGGCGCGCCAACGCCCGGGTGCAGGTGCTGTTGGACCAGGAGCTTCCGGAGGGCGTCGACATCCACGCGTACGCCGTGCTGCTGGCGCTTGCCGACGGCACACCCCGGTCGCAGCAGGCCCTGGCCGACTCCATCGCCGTCAGCCGGACCACGATGGTGAGGGTGGCCGCGGAGCTCGCCGAGCAGGGACTCGTGGAGCGGGTGCGCAACCCTGCCGACCGGCGCTCCTACGCGCTGACCCGGACCCGCGCGGCGGCGGGGGCGGTGCGTCGCTGGCAGCCGCACGTCGCGCGCCTCGAAGCGGCGGTGGTGCGCCCGTTCACGCCCGGTGAGCGGGACGAGCTGCGGGAGCTGCTGCTCGCCACCATCCGCGAGGACCTCGTCCAGGGTGCTCCCGCGCCGCTCCTCGACAGCGTCGGCTTCCTGCTGACCCGGACACACTTCCGGATGCACCGCGAGTTCGGCGCCGCACTCGCGCCGTTGCGGCTGGAGCCGCGGCACTTCGGGGTGCTCATCGCGCTGCGAGCGACCGGCCCGGTGCCGCAGTCGAGTGCTGGCCCGCGCACTGGGGGTGAGCGGGGCCAGCGTCGTCCAGATGGTCGACGACCTGGAGCACCGTGGGCTGGTCGAGCGACGGCGCCTCGCCACCGACCGGCGCACGCAGGTGCTGCACCTCCTGCCCGATGCGGAGCGGGTGCTGGCGCAGGCGACCGAGATCGCCGGCCCACTCGTCGGGAACCGGCTCGCCCCGCTCAACAAGAAGCAGACCGGCCGTCTCGTGGCGCTGCTGGTGCGCCTCGTGACCGCCGAGTGACGCCTAGGATTCGACGGGTGACCGCCGGACGCATCGCCTACCAGGGGGAGCCGGGAGCCAACTCCCACCTGGTCTCCAAGCAGCACTACCCCGACCACGAGGCGGTCCCCTGCGCGTCGTTCGAGGACGTGTTCGCGGTCGTCGAGGCCGGCGAGGCCGACCTGGCGATGATCCCGATCGACAACTCGATCGCCGGCCGGGTGGCCGACATCCACCACTTCCTGCCCGACTCCGACCTGCACATCGTGGCCGAGCACTTCCTGCGGATCCGGTTCCACCTGATGGCGGTGCCCGGCGCGACGCTCGACACGATCACCACCGCCCACAGCCACGTCCACGCGCTCGGCCAGTGCCGCAAGATCATCCGCGAGCACGGCCTGCGGCCGATCATCTCCGGTGACACCGCCGGCGCCGCGCGCGAGGTGGCCGAGGCCGCCGACCCGACCCAGGCCGCGATCTCGCCACCGCTGGCCGCCGAGATCTACGGCCTGGAGGTGCTCGCGGAGGACGTCGAGGACGAGGACCACAACACCACCCGGTTCGTGGTGCTGTCCCGCGACTTCATCCAGGCGCCCGCCGACAACGGGCCGGTCGTCACGTCGTTCATCTTCAACGTTCGCAACCTCCCGGCCGCGCTCTACAAGGCGCTCGGCGGCTTCGCGACCAACGGCGTCAACATGACCAAGCTGGAGAGCTACATGGTCGACGGCTCGTTCACCGGCGCGACCCAGTTCCTCGCGGAGGTCGACGGCCACCCCGACCAGATCGGGCTCAAGCGCGCCCTCGAGGAGCTGGCGTTCTTCTCCACCGACGTGAAGATGCTCGGCGTCTACCCCGCCGACCCCGCCCGGTCCTGACCCAGCACGATCCGAGCGGCCCGCGAGCCGCCCTGCGCTGGACGTCTCGTAATTGAACGAATTCGGGCGATGACACAACGGCAACTCGGTGCGACCTTGGTCAGATGGCACCCGCGGAGCTCCTGGACGACGCGATCGAGCGCACCGTGCTCGCCGAGCACGTCGGCAAGTCGGGTGCTGTCCTCGAGCGGGTGACCCTCGGCGATGGGCGCAGGGTGGTGGTCAAGCGGATCACTCCCGAGACGGACCTGACGCTCGCCATCTTCCACCAGCCGTTCGCGCACGAGTTCCTGCTCTGGCGCTCCGGCGGCCTCGACCGACTCCCGGAGCAGGTCGGTCACGTGGTCATCGACGGCTGGACCGAGGGGGAGGACACGACGGTCATCATCATGCGGGACCTCGGCGACGCCGTGCTGACCTGGAACGACCGTCTCGACGCGCCCGCGTGCCGCTGGATGCTGGAGAGGGTCGCGGCCCTGCACCGCGCGTACCTCGGCGATCCGCCGGAGGCGACGGCGCCGCTGACACCGTTGCTCGAGCTCTTCGCGCCCCCACGCATCGCCGGCTTGGCCGGCCAGGGGGACGAGCTGTTGGCGGCCGCGCTCCGCGGCTGGGACTACTTCGCCGATCCAGCCCTGGTGCCGTCCGACGTGTCGGAGGCGGTCTTCGCCCTGCACCTGGACGCGACACCACTGGCAGGCGCCCTGAGCGCCGGTCCGGTCACGTTGACGCACGGCGATCTCGCGACGGTCAACATGGCGTTCGAGGGGGACCGGCTGATCCTGCTCGACTGGGCGATGCCGATCGCCGCTCCGGGCGCGCTCGATGTCGCCCGCTTCCTGGTGGGCTGCGCGCACGTGGTCGACATGGACCCGGACGAGTTCATCGACACCTACCGCCGCGCGGCCGGTCCGGCGTACGACGAGACATCGACGCAGCTCGCACTGCTCTCTGCGCTGGGCTGGCTGGGTTGGAACAAGGCCCTGGACATCGTGGAGAGCCAGGATGCGGCGGTGCGCGAGCGGGAGCGCGCGAGCCTCGCCTGGTGGATCAAGAAGGCACGGACGACCCTCGAGAGTGGAGCACTGTGATGGACCTGGAAACCCTGTACCGCCGCACCATCGAGAGCTGGACCGACCGGATCCTCACGGTCGGTCCCGAACAGTGGGGGGCGGCCACTCCATGCCTCGAGTGGGACGTTCGCGCGCTGGTCAACCACGTGGTCGGCGAGGACCTGTGGACCGAGCCCCTGGTCCGCGGGGCGACGATCCAGGAGGTCGGGGACCGCTTCGACGGTGACCTGCTCGGCTCGGACCCGCGTGAGACCGCTCTCGACACCGCGGAGCGAGCGAGCCGGGCGGTTGCAGAGGCGTTGCCGAGGAGCGAGAAGGTTCATCTGTCCTACGGCGACGAGGACCTGGAGGAGTACGTCTTCCAGCTGGCCGCGGACCACCTGATCCACGGGTGGGACCTCGCCGTGGCCACCGACGGCGACGCCGTGCTCGACCCCGACTCGTCGCGGCCGTCGGTGCCTGGTTCGCGGAGCGTGAGGACGTGTATCGCTCGGCGGGAGCCATCGGTGCGCGTGCCGCAGCGGCCGACGACGCCCAGTCGCAGCTGCTCGCGGCCTTCGGCCGCGACCCTCTGTGGGCCGGCCGCACCGACTGACCAGCTCAGTCGCCTGCGTTCTGCATCGCGCAGAACATCGCGCCCTGCGGGTCACTGACCACCGCGAGCCGGCCGACGTCGGGGACGTCCCATGGTTCGCGGCTACGCGACCTTGCCGCCCAGCTCGACGACCCGAGCGATCGTGGCGTCGGTGGACTCCACGTTGAAGTAGACGTTCCAGTGCGGGGGCTGGCCGGGGATGCTCGGCGGCAGCGCGGCGCCGACGGGCCGGCCCCCGGCGACCAGGCACGTGTAGTCGCCGCCGTTCATCTGCATCGTCTCCCAGCCCACGCCCAGCACCGTGGAGTAGAACGTCGTCGCGGTGTCCAGGTCGGGAGTGACGAGCTCGTTCCACGCCGGCGCCCCGGGCTCGTTGACGATCTCCGAGCCGATGCTGTCCCTCGGCGTCCAGAGGTTGACCCGAGCGCCCGTCGGATCCTGGATCGCGGCCATCCGGCCCGCCTGCATCACGTCGAAGGGCCCGGCCTCGACCGCGCCGCCCGCCTCGACCACCGCCTCGGCCGCGGCGTCGACGTCGTCGGCGGCCAGGTAGACCGCCCAGAACGCCGGGTGTCCGGCGAGCTCGGGCATCGGCCCGCCGATGCCCGCGACCACGCCGTCGCCCTTGCGGACCATCGAGTAGTAACCGCCCTCGTCGAGGGGCTGGTCGTCGTACTCCCAGCCGAAGAGGTCGGCGTAGAACGTCTTGGCGGCGTCCTGGTCCGGCGTGGTCAGATCGACGAAGCTGGGGGTGCCCTGGGCGTAGGACTCGATCCTCGGCATGCCGCTCAGCCAACACCGCCGATTCGCGCGGCGACAACCGCGATCGGTACACTCTGTGTTGAAAGGGAGTAGTCCCCAACAGCAGGATCGACACACTGGCCGCTCGCGGCCCGGTCCTGCAGGCCACCACGGTGGCGGACGAGACTTTCGACCAGCTCCACGACCGTTGACGGACGTGCCTGGTCGAAGGCGTCCGCTCACGGGGCCTCCGGCCAGGTGCCGGAAAGGACTCCCATGGATCTCGGCGTGATCGCGCTGACCTTCGGCGCGATCTTCCTTGTCGAGCTGCCCGACAAGACGTTCCTGGCCACGCTCGTGCTGGCCACGAAGTACCGGCCGATCCTGGTCTGGATCGGCGTCGGGCTGGCGTTCATGGTGCAGACGACGGTCGCTGTCGTGCTCGGTCACGCCGCGTCTCTGCTGCCGTCCGGGGTGGTGCAGTCGGCCTCCGTCGTGATGTTCCTGGCTGGGTCCGTGATCCTGATCAGGGAGGGCCGGAGCCACCAGGTCGGACAGCGGCGAGGAGTACGCCGGGTACGCCCGGCCCGTGCACGGGCTGCGCGCCGTCGGGGCGTCGTTCCTGGTGCTGTTCGCCGCCGAGTGGGGCGACCTGTCCCAGCTGCTCACGCTGTCGCTGGTGGCGAGGTACGAAGAGCCGGTCAGCGTGTTCGTGGGGGCCCTCGGTGCGCTGCTCACCGTCAGCGCGCTGGCGGTGATCGTGGGTCGCAGCCTGCTGCGCTGGATCCCGATCCACGTGCTCCACTACCTCGGCGCCGGGGTGTGTCTGGTGCTGGCGACCCTCACGACGATCGAGCTGGTCGGGTAGTCCCTCTAGAGTGCCCGCATGACTGCCACGCACGGCGCCGACAGCGAGGTCGGGCGGCTGCGCACTGTGATGCTGCACCGGCCCGGCGACGAGCTGAAGCGGCTGACCCCGCGCAACAACGACAAGCTGCTCTTCGACGGCATCCCGTGGGTCGCCCGGGCGCAGGAGGAGCACGACGCGTTCGCGGAGGCGCTCCGGGCGCGCGACGTCGAGGTGCTCTACCTCACCGACCTGCTCACCGAGTCGCTGTCCGACGAGGCGGCCCGCGCCAGCGCCATCGAGACCGCTCTGGCCGACCTCGACATCGGCGGCACCATGCGCGGCTACCTCGCCGGTCTGCTCGGCGACGCGCCTCCGGCCGAGCTGACCACCCACCTCACCACCGGCATCCGCAACGACGAGGTGCGCGGCGGCTTCGGGCTGGTCACCTCGCTGCTGCCGCACGACGCGTTCCTGATCGACCCGCTGCCCAACCTGCTGTTCACCCGCGACTCCTCGGTGTGGGTGCGCGACCGGGTCGCGATCACGTCGCTGGCGATGCCGGCGCGCAAGCGCGAGACCCAGCTGACCGAGCTGATCTACCACTTCCACCCGCGGTTCGCGGCCACCCCGCGGATCCACGGTCACCACTACGAGCACGTCGAGGGCGGCGACGTGATGCTCCTCGCGCCGGGTGTCATCGCGGTCGGCGTCGGCGAGCGCACCACGCCGGCCGGGGCCGAGCGGCTGGCGATGCAGGTGTTCGAGTCCGGGCTCGCGCACACCGTGCTGGCGGTGCCGATCGCCCAGGAGCGGGCCACCATGCACCTCGACACGGTCTGCACCATGGTCGACGCCGACAAGGTGGTGATGTACCCCAACGTCGCCGACAACCTCACGGCGTACGCCGTCACCCCGGACGGTCAGGCCGACGACGGATCGCTGCTGCTCCGGGTCGCGGAGGCCGAGCCGTTCCTGGTGGCGGCGGCGAAGGCCCTGGAGATCGACACCCTGCACCACATCGACACCGGCCTCGACCCGGTCACCGCCGAGCGCGAGCAGTGGGACGACGGCAACAACACCCTCGCCCTGGCGCCGCGGGTCGCGGTCGCCTACGAGCGCAACGACGAGACCAACTCACGGCTGGAGGACGCCGGCATCGAGGTGGTCCGGATCGCGGGGTCCGAGCTGGGCTCCGGTCGCGGCGGTCCACGCTGTATGAGCTGCCCGGTGGCACGCGACCCGCTGCCCTAGGATCGGGGGCGGGGAGGCACACCGAAAGGGTGAGCATGACTTCGTTCTTCGACACGTTCACGCCGCAGGAAGTGGCGCGGATCAGCGCCGCCGGCCGGCACTCGACGCTGCCTGAAGGCTGGTCTCCGATCTGGGAGAAGACCCCTGCCGACAAGGCGTACATCCTGCTCGACGGCACCGTCTCGGTGCGCCACGACGGTGAGGAGATCGCGCAGATCGGGCCGGGTGAGATCTTCGGCGAGGCGGCCATCGTCCGCCACACCCTGCGCACCGCCTCCATCGTGGCGCTGACCCCGCTGGAGGTCATCCACTTCACCGACGACGCGATCCGCGAGCTGATCGCGGAGCTGCCGGCGTTCGAGTCCGCGCTCGACGAAGTCGCCAAGTCGCGACTGGGGTGACCGAGAACCACCGACAGCGGGTGCCCTCGACGACCTCGAGGGCTACCTGCTGGGCGAGGAGCCGACGCTCACCCGTCTCGAGGTCGCCGAACGAGCCGGCGTGCCCATCCAGGCCGCCGAGGAGCTGTGGCGGCTGCTCGGCTTCCCACGCCACGAGGACGACGAGCGCGCGTTCACGCCCGCGGACGTCGAGGCGCTGCGGCTGAGCCACGACCTGATGGAGCTGGGCATCCTCAGCCCCGACCGGATGAGCGCCCTGACCCGCACCTGGGGCCGGTCGTTCGCACGGCTCGCCGAGTGGCAGGTCGGTCTGCTGGCCGCGGTGACGGCCGAGTCCGGGGACGATCCCGCCGAGAGCCTGGCTCGAGCTGGCCGACGAGGTGCTGCCGCGGGTCGACGAGCTCCAGAGCTGGGTCTGGCGCCGGCACCTGGCAAGCGCCGCGAACCGGATGCTCGCCGTCGGCGCGGCCGGCGAGACCGCCGAGATGGCCGTCGTCTTCGTCGACATCGTCGGCTACACCTCCCACAGCCGGACCCTGTCCGAGACCGAGCTCGTGCAGTGGCTGGAGGCGTTCGAGAGCGAGGCGGCGCAGCTGGCCGTGGAGCGCGGCGGCCGGATCATCAAGAACATCGGCGACGAGGTGCTCATCGTCGCCGACGACCCGGCGGCGGCCGCCGACATCGCCCTCGAGCTCACCCGGCGCGGCGCGACGACGACGACTCGTTCCCGCCCGTGCGCGCCGGGCTCGCGTACGGCGACGTGGTCAACCGGCTGGGCGACGTGTTCGGGCCGGTCGTCAACATCGCCTCCCGGCTCACCTCGGTCGCGCGACCCGGGACCGTGCTGGTCGACGAGGGCGCCTACCGCGTGCTCTCCGGAGAGACCGACGACGACGACGCCGACGAGAGCAGCACCGCGGCGTACTCCTTCCGGCGGCTTCGGCGGCTGTCGGTGAAGGGCTACTCGCGGCTCCGCGCGTGGGCGGTGCGCCCGGTCAGCGGATCGTGACCTGACGGTTGGCCAGCCCCGAGCGCGCCGCGCGCTGCTCGGTCGTCAGATCCGAGTCGTCGGCGAACGCCTCGGCCAGGTCCGCGGCGAAACGGGCCGCCGGCTCCTCCAGCACCTCGGCGCCGGTGCCGACCTCGAGGTCCCACACCGGAGCGAGCAGCCCGTGCGCGCGGAACATCCCGACCAGCCGGGAGTCGGGGACCAGGGAGTCCTTGCCTGCGGCGTGCAGCCGCGCGAGCGCGTCGAGCAGCCGGTCCTCCGGCTCGGGCATCACCCAGCGCAGGTGCTCCTTGCTGCCGACGTTCGTCCAGTACGCCGCCTCCACCGACGCCAGCCGGGAGGTCGGCGTCACCGAGGAGTTGGCCTGCTCGACCAGCGCGTCGGCGTCGCTGTCGTCGAGGGCCGTGACCCAGTACTCGAACCCCTCGTGGACGGTGATGTCGAGCTTGCCGTCGGTGACCAGGTCCTGCAGCCGCGGACCGGGGCCGGGAGGGTCGGTGAGCCCGACGACGCCCTCCGCCGGGCTCGGCGTCGAGCGCGCGGGCGAGCACGGCGGCCAGGTCGCGCGACGGGTCGCCGAAGTGGTGCTGCACCTGCAGCCCCAGCCAGACGTCGCCGTTGTCGCGCACCACGGCCGGCGCGGCCATCGGAAGCAGCGTGCACAGCTGGACCGTGCGGTCGGTGTCCTTGACCGTCAGCGGCGCGGTCGCAGCGGGCACCAGCTCGCGCAGGGCGACGATGTCGCACTCCGACGGCAGCCCCTCGAACGGCCGGCCGACGTACACGTCACCGGCGCCGCCGGGAGCACCGTGGCACGCCTTGTACCTCTTGCCGGACCCGCACGGGCACGGCTGGCGCGGGCCGACCTCGCCTTCCGGGGCGGCGACGTCGCGGGCTTTGGTGCGGGAGCGCTTGGCCATGGTGCGGAACGATAGTCCGCCGTGCTCGGCACCCTGAGTGGGGCTCTGGGGGTGCCCGGCGCGGCGGACTATCGGTGCGTGAGCCGCTCTTCCATGCCGATGCGCTCGAGGTACGCGTCCAAGCGCCTCCGGCATCACGTACCAGGACGGCGGTTCGAGCGTCCAGGCGCGAGACTCGGGAGGCAGGAACTTGGCCCGCGCGCGGGTGCGGCGCATGCGTGCGGCGACCGTCGACCGGCTGTCACCGCGCACCACGGTGAAGTACTCGAGACCGTGATCCCGGAACCGGTCCTCCCTCGACACGTCGGAACGATGCTGCGCGATGGCCCGGTGGTGCTCGCCGTCGTACTCACCGACGGTGCCGGAGATCGGGTCGAAGAGATCGGGGACGCCGATCAGCGTTGCCATCGAGGTCGAAGACTGGTCGGTTGGCGAGCGCCCGCGACAATTCGGCGACGAGCTCCCACGTGAGGTGCATCCGGACCTCCGGTGGCGACCGGAGGTCGTCGCGCGCGAGACCAGCCGCCTTCCTTGCCAACGGGACCCCGGTCCAGGCGCTGCGATGGAGGAGATGAAGCGCGAAGAGTCGCGTCGATATGAGCCGCGCTGCCGCTGCCATGCACACCGCCTCAACGCTCGCCCACAGCTCGTTGCGGCGGACCACCTCATCGAAGAGCGCACGCTGCACGGTTGTCACCGGCAGACCCGCGACGTACTGCCACTCGCTGGGCGCGAGCTGTGCCTTGCTGAGGGTCAGCCCCGGCAGCGACGCGAGGCTGCAGCGTGCGATGAGTGGGACGGGCAGGCGCTCACGACCGCCTGCCTCGAGGCCGTCGAAGAAGGCGCCACCTCGCCACCGAAGGGCGGCCCACGCTGTGACGGCATCGCCGTTTCTCAATCGGCAAGCCGCATCCAGGATCCGCTGCTCGACGCAGTCGGGCCGGTCGGCTCCGGGCGTACCATCCCGGCGCCAGCCACTCCCATCGAGCCGACCGTGCCTGCACGCGAGTAGGTCCGTTTTCGCCGGTCGGGTCCAGATGCTCCGGGAAGGCCAGCCCGGACGGCCGTTCGCACACCGGATTCCATCGTTGCTCCGCCATGCGAACTGCGTGCCCGCACTGGCGCTCGCGCTACCCGGGGCCAGTGCGCCCTGGGGATGACGTGCGCGAAATGGGGCGCTGTGGATGCTTCATGGTCGGCATAGTCCGCCGCGTTGAGCACCCTCCAGGTCGCCAAATGGGGTGCCGAGCACGGCGGACTATCCCGGATGTAAGAGCACGCCGACCGACGAGGTGAAACCCGCGGCGACCAGCTCGCCGACGTGGTGACCCAGGACTGGTGGGGCTTCAAGCTGCCGGCCCGGTTCGCCGAGGAGGGCGCAGCGCGCTCGCCCTACGAGGAGATCGACGGCTCGCTCTAGCCGACGCCGATGGGCGATGAGGAGTAGGCGCTCGGGGTCCGCGCCGCGGCCCGCCGGGCGATCACCGCGGTCGTCGCCCCGGCCGCCAGGAACGCCACGGCCAGCAGGAGCCACCCGGGAGTGCCGTGGCTGATGGCGGTCACGGTGACCACGGTCGGGGCGAGCATCGCCGCGACGGCGTACCCGGTCTGCGACACGCCCTGGTAGGCACCGGCGCTGCGCGGGTCGGCGAGCTCGAAGGCCAGGCCCCACCCGCCGGCCTCGGAGAAGACCTCGCCGGCCGCGAGCGCCAGCGCCCCCAGGACCAGCAGTACGACGGCCGAGCCGACCCCGCCGTACGCCGCGGCAGCCATCAGCCCGCAGCCCACGGCCACCAGCACTCCCGCTCTGCGGACCGCCCGGCCCGCGACCAGGATGTCGTGGGTCCCGCGCGAGGCGGGCACCTGGAACACCGCCACGAAGATCGTGTTCACGATCATCAGCAGCGAGATCACCACGGTCGGCGCCTCGGTGTGGCCGGCCACCCACAGCGGGACCCCGACGGTCTGCACGCCGAAGTTGATCGCCAGCACCGCGGACATCGCGACCGCGCTCAGGTAGGTGCGGTCGGTGAGCGGCGAGCGCCCTCGGGTCCGGTCCGCGAGGCCACCGACGGCCGGCCGCAGCCGGTCGCTCAGCTCCGGCACCCGCCGGCCCAGGCCGAACAGCGGCGAGGTGGAGAGCAGCACCAGCACCCCGGCGGCGGCCATCGTCACCCGGTAGGCCGCGGCGGTGTCGATCACCAGCGTCACCGCCGCGACCACCGTGCCCAGCCCGATGCCGACGTTGGTGACCACCCGGAGCCCGGCGCGAGTGGCGACCCGGTCAGGGCCGGTGAACCACCGGGCGATCATGGCCTGCCGGGACGAGCCGCCCGCGGCCCTCAGCCCGACCGCGAAGCAGGCGACCACGACGAACGAGAGCGTGTCGTCGGCGAGCACGTAGGCCAGCAGCGCGAGCCCCTGGCCCACCATCGCCCAGCGCTGGATCAGGTCGGCGGGCACCCGGTCGCTGGCCCAGCCGGCGGCGTACGACGCCACCACGCCGCAGCCGCCGGCGACGGTCAGCCCGAGGCCGACGGTCGTGGCGGAGAGTCCCAGGGTGCGGGTGAAGTAGAGCGCGCTCACGGCGTAGAACAGCCCGGTCGACAGCGACATGGCCATGGTCGCCAGGGTGAGCGCGCGGGCGACCGGCTCGCGGGGGAAGACCGTGGACAGCACGCAGAAGTTCTCTCACCTCCGTCTGGGCCGACTCCATTGATATAGCGTTTTGCTTCATGATCGAGTACGAGCTCGAGGGCATGGACCTCGGCGAGGTGCGGTTCGCGATCTCGCCGCTGAACGAGCTCACCCTGTCGCTCCGCACCATCCGCGACCCCGGCCGCTACCCGCTCCACCTGCCGTGGCTGCGCCTCACCGAGGGCGTCCGCGGCGACCTCGACCACGAGCTGCTGCTGGCCCTGACCGACACCCGCCTCTTCACACCCGACTTCCTCAGCCCGCGGCCGCTCACCCCGCTCGCGCGACTGGAGGACGAGCTCGCGGCGGTGCGTGAGGTGCCCGCGCGGGTGGTCCGTGAGGACATCGCCGAGGTGCACCCGGACGGCTTGCCTGCGGCGCTGCTCGGCCGCGCCGACCACCTCCTCCGCCGGATCGTCCGAGCCCTCACCGACTACTGGGACGCCTGCTTCGCACCGTGGTGGCCGCGGATGCGCACGGTCCTGCAGGCCGACATCGTGCACCGCGGTCACGTCATCGGCCGCGACGGCCTGGCCGCGATGTTCGGGGGCCTCTCGCCCCGGATCACCCTCAACGGCAACACCGTGCGGATCCAGCTGTCCAACCCCGTGTCCTACCGTCGCTCGACCGCGGACGTCGGGCTGACCCTGGTGCCGACGCTCTTCAACACCAACGCCAGCACGCCCATCTCCCCCGACGAGCCCCCAGTGATCATGTACGGCGCCCGGGGCATCGGCGCGCTGTGGGAGGCCGAGACCCCGGCGACCGCCGGCGCGCTGGTCGGGCTGATCGGACAGGCGCGGGCCCGGCTGCTCACCCTGCTCGGGGAGCCGGCCTCGTCGACCGAGCTGGCCGTGCGCCTCGGGGTCACCCCGACCGCGGTCAACCAGCACCTGCGGGCGATGCGGGCCGCCGGGCTGCTGACCACCGCGCGGCACGGCCGGTCGGTGCTCTACCTCCGCTCCGACCTCGGCGACCGGCTGGTCGCGACCGCCGCCTGAGCGTCGCGAGCGTCGCGGTCAGTCCTGCTCGTCGAGCAGCTCGAGGATGTACTTCGGCCGATCGGTGATCACGGCCTTCACGCCGAGGTCGAGGCAGATCTGCAGGTCCTCGGGGGTGTTCACGGTCCACACGTGGATGTCGTGGCCGGTCCGGGCGATCCGCGCGCCCAGCTTGGGATGCTCGCGCAGCTCGTCGATGCCGGGCCCGACGATCCAGTCCTTGCCGATCGCGCGGCGGAGCATCGGCCAGACCTGCGCGCTGCTCGACCAGCTGCACCAGCGGCACCTCGGGCGCGTGCCGCTCGACGCGCTGCAGCGCGGTGAAGGAGAAGCTCATCACCCGCACCGGCGCGCCGGCGCGGTCCCAGCCGAAGTCGCGCAGCATCTCGACCAGGCGCTTCTCCACCAGCCCGGCGTAGCGGGTGGGGTGCTTGGTCTCGACCGCGACCTCGACCCGGCGGTCGTAGTCGGCCACCATCTCGAGCAGCCGTCGCAGCGTGAGGACCCGGTCGAGCGACTCGTCGCGGTCGGGCGCCTCGTCGTCGAGGTCGGCCCACGGGTTCTTCCAGGACGCGACGTCCAGCTCGCTGAGCTCGGAGAGCTCCATCGTCGAGACGATCCGGCGCTGGCTCGCCGTACGCCGCAGGTCGCGGTCGTGCACGCACACGAGATGGCCGTCGGCGGTCAGGCGGACGTCGCACTCGAGTCCCTCGGCGCCCGCGTCGAGCGCCGCGACGTAGGCACCCAGGGTGTGCTCGGCGTTGTCGTGGCTCGCGCCGCGGTGAGCGACCACCTGGGGCCTCATGCCCTCATTGTGACTTCCGCGCAGCCTTCGATGCGACCACCTCGCGGCGGCGCGTCCTGCCCCACGGCTTCATCACGGCGAGCACCGTGGCCAGGCTGAGCGCGGTGAGCGAGACGGCCGGCGGGAAGAACAGCTCGGACACCACGGCGTCGTCGGGGCTGCCGCCGGCGGCCAGCGCCTCGCCGTACTCCCCGACCTCGGCCATGCCGGGCTGCAGCGCGACCAGGATCAGCGTGCACAGCACCAGGTTCAGGACCAGCTTGACGGCCACCCACCAGTACCGCACCAGGCCCCACTTGGTGGCCATCCCGAGCAGCAGCCCGGTCACCAGGCAGGTCAGCCCCGCGGTCAGCATCGGCCACACGACGAACCGGCTCAGCGCCTGGTAGGCGATGCCGCGGGTGTCGGCGTCGCCGCCGAACCAGCCCGTCAGCACGAGCACCGCCACGATCACGTCGATGCCGATCCAGGCGCCGGCCGAGACGATGTGCACGACCAGCACGGTCTGACGGGTACGCCGGCCGAGCGGCCAGCGAGCAGCCGGGGCCGTGCGCTTCGTGGTCTCCGAGGTGGTGGACATGGCCCCAGTCTCGGCCGGATGGGCGCCCGGTTCGTCCGCCGACAAGCGACACCCGGCGTACGTCGAGTGTCGTACGCCGGGTGTCGGGGTTGGCGGGCCCGCGGTCACTCCGGTTCCGCGATCACGTAGCGGGCACCGAGTGCACGGGCCGCCACGACCGCCGCGGCCGCGGCCAGGATGACGTCCTTCAGCACGTACTGCGCCTCCAGCGTCGGCAGGCCGCCGGGGAACATGTCGCCGGCGAACAGCACGACCGGGGTCATGATCCCGACCAGCCAGCCGGCCATCGCGACCAGACCGAGCCGGAGCCCGATGCCGGTCAGCAGGCTGAGGCCGATGAAGGTCTCCAGCAGAGCCGTACCGACCGAGGCCGCGGTGCCGTTGACGATGCCGAGGGTGAGGACGTCGGTGGTGCGCTGCACCAGGTCCTCCGCCGGCGACGCGCCGGGGAAGTACTTCAGCGCACCGAAGCCGAGGATCACCAGGCCGAGGCTGATCCGCAGCCAGTCGATGCTGTGCGCGGTGAGCGTGGAGGCGATCCGGGCGACCGCCGGGGCCGGGCGCTCCATGGTGGATGTGGTGGACATCAGGTTCTCCTTCTGACCGGGGCCCGGGGGTCGAGCCCGACGTCCTCGACGCTCCCGTGATCGCGGCTCGATCGCGTCCGGCAGGAGACGACACCTCCGCTGCGCGCCCCGGCGGAGGCCGTTGGTCGTCGTACGCCGGTCTGCGTACGCCGGGCTACGTCACGAGGGTGACGACCACCGATGATGGCGGCGGGATGCTCGACGGGTGACCGCACGAGACACCGTGATCCCCGGCGTACTGGTCGTCCTGAGCCTCGTGTCCGCGCCGTTCGTGGACGCGCTCAGCGAGATCGACCGCGACCTCGACGCCGTCGGCCTGGCCCTGCTCGTCGCCGTCGGAGCGGTGACGGTGCTGCGGCGACGGTGGCCGATGACGGCACTGGCCCTGGTCGCCGCCGGCACCTCCGGCTACCTCGCGCTCGCCTATCCCTACGGGCCGGTGATGTTCTCCCTCGCGATCGCGGTGTACGCCGTCGCCCGCGCCACGCGACTGCTGCCCGCGGCACTCGCGTCGCTCGGCACGCTCGCCCTGCTGTCGGCCCACCTGCTGACCAACCCCGCCGCCCTGCCCGGTACCGAGGGGCTGATCCCGGCCGTGGCCTGGGTGGCCATCCCGTTCACGCTCGGCCTGGCCCGCCGGCTGGTGGCCGAGGCCGGCGCCCGGGAGCGCGCCGAGTCGGACCGGCGGCTCCTCGACACCGAGCGGCTGCGGCTCGCGCAGGAGGTGCACGACGTGGTCGGCCACGGTCTCGCCGCGATCCAGATGCAGGCCGACATCGCACTCCACCTCCGCCGCACCCGGCCGGCGCAGGCGGGCGAGGCGCTCGAGGCGATCAGCCGGGCCAGCGCGGAGGCGCTCGCCGAGCTGCGCACCACCCTCGCCGCGATCGCGCCCCACGAGCACGGCTCGCCGGAGTCCCGCGCACCGACGCCCGGGCTCGCGCGGCTCGACGACCTGGTCGCGCGGGTGACCGACGCGGGCGTGACCGTCGACGCCGCGGTGACCGGCGCGCGCCGGCCGCTGCCGCCCTCGGTGGACCTCGCCGCCTACCGGGTGCTCCAGGAGTCGCTGACCAACGTGGTCAAGCACTCGGCGCACCCGCACGCGGTCGTCGAGGTGGGGTACCGGCCCGGCGCCGTACGACTCCGGGTGGCCAACCAGGACCTGGCCCCCGGGTCCGACGGGACGCAGGTCGACGGGTTCGGCATCGCCGGGATGCGCCGCCGCGTCGCACACGTCGGCGGGCGGCTCACCGCCGGGCCCGCGCCCGACGGCTCGCACTTCGAGGTCCGGGCCACGATCCCGACGGAGGTGTGACATGGAACGGGAGAACCCAGAGATCTCGGTGCTCGTGGTCGACGACCAGGACCTGGTCCGGCTCGGGCTGACCGCGCTCCTCGACAACGAGGCCGGGTTCCGGGTCGCCGGGCCAGGCCGCCGACGGCCTCGCCGCCGTCGAGGCGGCCGCGCGCACCCGGCCCGACGTGGTGCTCATGGACATCCGGATGCCGGGCATCGACGGGCTCGAGGCGACCAGCCGGATCTCGGCCTGCCCCGACCTCGCGGACACCCGGGTGATCGTGCTGACGACGTTCGAGCGGGACGAGTTCGTCTTCGAGGCGCTGCGCCGCGGCGCGAGCGGGTTCCTGCTCAAGGACACCCCGCCGGCGCGGCTCCTGGAGGCGATCCGGACCGTCCACGAAGGTGGCGCGCTGCTGGCGCCGTCGGTCACCCGCACCCTGATCCGCGAGTTCACCGAGGTCTCCCGGCGCTCCGTCGACCCCCACCCCCACCTCGACCTGCTCACCGAGCGCGAGCGCGAGGTGGTGGCCCTGGTCGCGCAGGGGATGACCAACCACGAGATCGCCGAGGAGCTGGTGCTGAGCCCGGCCACCTCGCGCACCCACGTCAGCCGCGCGATGACCAAGCTCGAGGCCCGCGACCGCGCCCAGCTCGTCGTGTTCGCCTACCAGTCCGGCCTGGTGTGACGATGACTCCGGCCCCCGGGGCTGGTCTCCACCGTTCAGCCAACGAAAGGGATCGTCATGCGCAAGGTCGTGCTCTACCAGCTGATGTCGCTCGACGGTGTCGCCGAGGAGCCAGGCAACTGGATGTTCGGCGCGGACGACACCATGTACGCCAACCTCGCCACCGTCATCGGCGCCCAGACCGACGTGCTGCTCGGACGCGGCACCTACGACTACTGGTCCGGCTACTGGCCGACCGCCGACGACGAGCCGTTCGCGTCGTTCATCAACGGCACCACCAAGCACGTCTTCACGTCCACGGCCCCGGACGTCGACTGGCCGAACTCGACGTACGTCGACACCCCGGCCGAGGAGTACGTCGCCGAGCTGAAGCGGGGGGACGGCGGCGACATCGGCATCCACGGCAGCATCCGGCTGGCGCAGTCGCTGGTGGCCGCCGGGCTCGTCGATGAGCTGCGACTCGTCGTCTCCCCCGCGCTCGCCGACGGGGGCCGCCCGGGGCTGAACGGGATCGACGGCACCCAGCGGTGGGAGCTGCTGGACAGCGCGTCGACGTCGGACGGCCAGCTGCTCCTCGGCTACCGGCTCTCCGACCAGGCGTGACCGAACCAGGGACGGACCTGTCCGTCGTACCCGCCAACAAGGTCGGCTGGGAGGATCTCCAGCTGGTCTTCGGCGCTCGCGGCTCGGGCGCCCGGTGTTGGTGCCAGCGCTACAAGCTGGCGCCGAAGGAGTCGTTCGGGTCGTTCCCCTCGGAGGAGCGCGCGTTCCGGCTCCGGCAGCAGACCGACTGCGGGCACCCGCGATCGGGAACGACCAGCGGGCTGGTCGCCCTGCTGGACGGCGAGCCGGTCGGCTGGTGCGCGGTCGAACCGCGTCCGGCGTACGCCGGACTGCTGCGTGTCTTCAAGGTGCCGTGGGAGGGCCGCGACGAGGACCGCGACGACCCGTCCGTGTGGGCGGTGACCTGCCTGTTCACCCGGGCCGGGTTCCGGAAGCGCGGCGTCAGCCGGGCGCTGGCCCGGGCCGCCGTCGACTTCGCACGCGACCGCGGGGCCAGCGCTCTCGAGGCCTACCCGATCACCACGACCCAGGTGATCGCCGAGGAGCTGCACGTGGGCACCGTGCCGACGTTCCGCGACGCCGGGCTCACCGAGGTCAGCCGGCCGACGACGCGGCGCCTGGTGATGCGGATCGACTTCTAGCCCCTCACCGCGGACTCACGGTGGTAGACCTTGTTCGCGATCCGCCAGCCGTCCGCTGTGCGCACCAGCAGGAAGACGTCGGTGAACGTGTCGGCGCCGTGCCACAGGGTCATCGTCGCGCTGCCCACGCTGCCCTCGACGTGGACGGCCTCGATGCGCCGGCGGCGCTCGGGCTCGTCCTCCGCGGGGTGGCCCGGGAACAGGTCGCAGTACTCGTCGAGCGTCCACGAGACGAAGCTGTCGTCGCGGATGCCCTCGATGTGGGCGGTCGACAGGAACGCCGCGCGGAAGTGGGCAGGGTCGCCGGTGGCGTGGCCGCGGACGTAGGCCCGGAGCGGCTCGACGACCTCGTCCGGGACGTCCCCTTCGTCCGTCGGCATCGTGAGCGCGAAGACGTCGGCGTCCTCGGCAACGGCTCCGGACTCCACGGCGCGCGAGACCCGTTCGGCCAGTGGGCGCGCGGCCGGCGTCTCGGCCGCGAGCAGCGTCAGGTCCTTGGCCAGCGCCGCGGCAGTGAAGTGGGCCGGCCCGGTCGCGTCGCGCTTGCCCTCGACGAGTCGCCCCAGCGCTCCGCGCTCGAGAACGTCGAGGGCGGCATCCGCTGACACGCCGAGGTCGAGGGCGTACCGACGGGCGTCGCGGAGCGCGACGATCCCACCACCCAGAGCGCTGTTCGACACCAGCTTCAGCGCGGCGGCATCGGCCACCCCACCGGCCGGGATCACCTCGCCGAGCGCGGCGAGCAGCGCGTCGACGGCCGGAGGTGTCGGTGCCGAGGAGCCGACCAGGATCCGCAGGGTGCCGGAGCGGACCGCCGGCACCGAGCCCATCACCGGGGCGTGCACGTAGCCGGCGCCGGTAGCGTGCACGGCCTTCTCCAGCGCGGTCGCCTCGTCGGGCGCCATCGTGGTCGTGTTCACCACCACCGTGTCCGGCGTGAGCGCGGAGCCGCACCGGTCGATGACCTGCGCGCAGGCCGGCCCGTCGAACAGGGCCAGCACCACGACGGCCTGCTGCCGTACGGCGGCGCTCGGCTCGGTGCCGCCGGAACGGGTCCAGCCGGTCACGGTCCAGTCCTGGTCGGTGAGGCGCTGTGCGATCGCGGCGCCCATCCGGCCCAGGCCGAGGACGGCGACCGAGGAAGAGGTCGTCATGGCCCCAGCCTCCACGGCTCGCTGATCTGCGACAAGCGGGGGATTGGCATGGTGGGCATGCGCAAAGCGCATACTTCATCCCATGACCCTCGCCGCCTGGCAGACCTACCTGGAGGTGTGCCGGCTCGGCTCGCTCTCGGCCGCCGCCGTCGAGCTGGGCTACACCCAGTCGGCGGTCTCGCGCCAGATCGCCGTTCTCGAACGCACGGCGGGCACCCGGCTCCTCGAGCGCCGACCGCGCGGGGTGGTGCCGACCCCGGCCGGCGAGGCGTTCCGGCACCACGCGCGGATCGTCGTCAACGAGGCGGCTCGGGCGCTGCAGTCCGCCCGCGACGCACCCGAGCACCCGGCCCGGCCGCTCGCGATCGGCGCCACGCCGGCGATCGCGGCCAGCATCGTGCCGGTGGCGCTCGGCCGGCTGGAGGCCGAGCTCGGCCCGCTGTCCTGGACGATGCTGCCCGCGCTGACCGCGGAGCTCGAGTCGATGGTCACCGGCGGCGAGGTGGACCTGGCCGTGGTCACCGACGCGCCGCCCGGCCTGAGCGACGACCCCCGGCTCGAACGCCGGCTGCTCGGCGCGGACGAGATGTGCGTGATGCTTCCGACCGGGCACCCCGCCGCGTCGCAGGACCGGGTGGGGATCGAGGTGTTCGCGGACGAGCCGTGGGTCGAGGACAACGAGGGCTCGGCGGCGCTGCTGCGCAGGAGCGCGGGCCGGGCCGGCTTCGACGCGCGGATCGAGCGCACCGCTGCCGACCTGATGGGCAAGATGGCGCTGGTCGCGGCCGGCCACGCGGTCGCGCTGGTCCCCGGCGTACTCGCTCCATCGGTGCGGCGCGACGTGGTCACCGTCGCGCTCGTCGACCCTCCCCGCCGCGGCATCTTCGCGATCACCAGGGCCGCGGCGGAACCGCACCCGGCGGTCGCTCCGCTGATGGAAGGGCTGACCGACGCGCTGCTGCCCTAGAGTCCTCCCCGTGAGGTTCACGTTGTCCGTTGGTAAGGGCCGCGCGCGCCGCAGCCTTGCCTTCGGTGTCGTCCTCATCCTGGCCTGCCTGCTCGCCCAACCCGTTGCGGCGCTGACCGACCGTTGGGCGGCGTGGGCCCCGATCACCGGTGTGTCCAACGACTACTCGACCACGATGACCCAGCGGTCGACGGGCTTCCCGGTCGCGACCATGGCCTCCGACTCCAAGAGCAACGTGCAGCTGCCCTCGGGCGCCTCGGCGTTCCTCGGAGCGGGGACGCCGCCGGGGGCGAAGTACGGATCCAGCATCAACCAGTCCTACGCGGTGCTGCGTGCGAAGGCCGACACAGCCACGACGCCCTCCACCACGACGTACACGTTCGAGAACCCGACC
This sequence comes from uncultured Actinomycetota bacterium, assembly GCA_963813615.1. Taxonomy (GTDB): domain Bacteria; phylum Actinomycetota; class Actinomycetes; order Propionibacteriales; family Nocardioidaceae; genus Nocardioides. Next base: position 350,182 of record CAWFAE010000001.1, on the reverse strand, counting down.
CCCGACACCGGTTGGGCATTCGTGCTCGGAGACATCGACGCCGACCAGGTGCAGGTGCGCGCCACGAACGAGGCGGGGGATGCCGTCCCCGCCTCGCAGATCGACTCGTGGTTTCAGGACGCGTTCAACTACGCCGGAGAAGCGGCCGTGCCGACCTGGCAGAGCGGAACCTCGACACTGACGGGAAGTCCCGGTGCGCTGGACACCAACGGTGCGAGCGGCTGGTTCGAGCCCGACATCCGGCTGACCTCGCTCTCCTTCGTCTTCACCCGGCTGTCCGGCTTCCCGGTCTACCAGACCTGGTTCGTCAGCCGAGCCCGTCCGATCGGCGGTGTCGTCACGGACACGTCCGCGGTCGGCAGCAGCTGCCCGGTTGAGGACGCCACGATGACCCTGGTGTCGCCGTACGGCGAGGAGCTGGCCACCACCAGCCCGGACGCCGCGGGCGCCTACGACTTCGGTGAGTTCGCCACCCAGGCCGGGTACGTCGTGCGCCTGGACGTCCCGACGTCGTGCTCCATCCTCGGGGCCGCCGAGCAGACCGTCTCCAACAGCGGCAACGACGGCGACCCGGCATCGCGCGCCGACTTCGACGTGCGCGCCATCGTGCCCCAGCCGATCAGCGGCACCGTGCGCGACGACGACGGCAACCCGGTAGCGGGCGTCGAGGTCACCCTGACCCGACCCGGCGGCGGCACGGTCACCACCACCACCGCGGGTGACGGCACGTACCTGTTCGACGACAACGCCCTGGGCACCGGCTACTCCGTCTCGATCGACGTGCCCGGTGGCTACGCCGCCGGCCCGGACGGCACCGAGATCGACGGGATCAACATCGCCACGAGTCCGGTCGCCAACCAGGACTTCGTGGTCGTGCAGCTCGCCTCGGTGTCCGGCACGGTGACCGGCGGCGGCAACGGCCTCGGCGGCGTGCAGGTGGTGCTGACGCCCGACGGCGGCGGCCCACCGATCACCACCGTCACCAGCGGCGACGGCACCTACGACCTCAGTGGCGTGCCCCCCGGCGACTACACCCTGACCATCGATCCTCCCCCTGGCTACTCCGGCGACACCAGCCGCCCCGTCACGGTCGCCGGCGCCGATCTCACCGGCGAGGACTTCGCGCTGCTTCGTCCCGGCGCTTTGGGCGGTCAGGTCACGCAGGTCGACGACGGCAGCCCGGTGGGAGGCGTCAGCGTGGTCGTCGACGGTCCAGGCGGCGTGCGCACCCTTACGACCACCACGGACGGCACGTACTTCCTCGACGGTCTCGCCCCGGGCACCTACACGATCTCGATCACCGCTCCCGACGGCTCGACCGTGTCCGGGCCGGGCACCCTGACGGTGACGATCACCGCGGCGGGTGAGATCCGCGGCGGCCAGGACTTCCTGCTCGACGACGCGACTCAGCCCCCCGGCCCCACGGACAGCCCCTCCCCGAGCGGGCCGCCGACCGACGGCCCAACTGGCGGCCCCGGCCCCACCGGCCCTCCGGGCGACACCGACCCGGGCACCGGCCTGCCGGACACCGGCGGACCGAGCGTCGTGTGGGCACTACTCGGTGTGGGACTGCTGCTGTCCGGCGTGACGCTGCTGATCGCGTCGCGCAGACGCGATCCGAGCCCGGAGGAGCTCAGCGGCTCCTGAGGAACCTGCCGAAGTGCGGCACCGTGAACGCCACGCTCCCCCGCTCGCCGGAGAACACCAGGCCCTTCTTGATCAGCCCGTCGCGGGCGGGTGAGAGCGACTGCGGCCGACGGCTGAGGTGCTGGGCGATCTCGGCCGTCGCGACCGCGCCGTCGCCCAGCTCGGCCATCGCGCTCATGTAGTCACGCTCCGCCGGGGTGGCCCGGTCGAAGCGGGCGCCGAAGAAGCCGACCGCGAGCTCGGCCTCGGCCTCGGGCGCCGCCTCCGCCACATCGGCCTTGGTGATCGGGGAGCCGACCGCGGCGTCCCAGGTGACCTTGCCGTAGGCCTGCACGAAGTACGGATAGCCGTCGGTGAGGGCGTAGAGCTCCTCGATCGCGGAGTCCTCGAAGGTGACGTCCTCGGTGGCCGCCGGCACCCGCCAGGCGCGCTCGGCCATCTCCCTCGGCAGCCGGTCGACGGAGACGTAGCGGAACAGCCGCTCGGCGTACGACTTCGAGGCGGCGAGGGCCACGGGAAGGTGCGGTAGCCCGGCGCCGACCACGAGCAGCGGCGCTCCCTGCTGGCTGATCTCGTGGCAGGCGCCGCACAGCGCGGCGAGCTCGTCGACCGCGATGTCCTGCATCTCGTCGACGAACAGCGCGATGCCGACGCCGAGGTCGCCGGCCAGCGAGGCGACGTCGCCGAACAGCTCGACCAGGTCGAGCTCGAGGTCACCCGAGTCGGCGCGACCGCGGACCGCCACCGCGTCGACCGGCGGCGACCAGCGCAGCCCCTTGCGGTCGGCCAGCTGGGTGCGCAGCGCGAACGACTTGAGTACGCCGGCCACCCGGTCGACCCGGTCCGGGTCGCGGTGCCGGTGGGAGACCTCACGCACCGCGGCGTGCACCGCCTGGGCCACCGGGATCCGGACGCTCCGGTCCGGCCGGGCCTCGACCTTGCCGGTCCCCCACGCCCGGGTGACCGCCTGGCCCCGCAGCGCGTTGAGCAGCACCGTCTTGCCGACCCCGCGCAGGCCGGAGAGCACCATGCTCCGCTCCGGCCGGCCGGCAGCCACCCGCTCCAGGGTGACCGCGAACTGCTCCAGCTCTCGGTTCCGCCCGGCCAGCTCGGGCGGCCGCTGCCCCGCCCCGGGCGCGTAGGGGTTGCGGATCGGGTCCATGCCAGGACCGTATCGGCGTGTCTAGCCGATTCCGTAGATTTGCCGCGCGTGCCGGATAGTCCGCCGTGCTGGGCACCCTGTTTCGCCCCCGGAGGGGTGCCAGGTGCGGCGGACTATCCCGCCTTGGCGGTGGTCAGGCCGGCGGCGAGCGCGGAGATCAGCGCCGGAACGTCTGCGGCCGGGATCCGGAACGACCCGGCGCAGACGTTCTCGCGCCACAGCGAGAGCACCACCATCTCGGCCTCGGGGTGCCAGGTCACCCGGAGCGCGCGGTCGCCACCACGGGCGTCGACCAAGACCGACCCCGTCGTAGGCAGCGGACGCGCCTGGGGCACCCCGTCATTCTGCGCCGCAAACCCCCCGACGTACAGAGTCGGCTGCGCAGGTGGGCCGCTGGAGCCGCGCCTCTAGACTCGACCGCGTGCCGGAGCTGCCCGAGGTGGAGGCGCTGGCCCTCGACCTGAAGGGCCGGCTGGACGGCCGCGCGATCGCGAAGGTCCACGTCGCCGCGTTCAGCGCGCTGAAGACCTACGACCCGCCGCTCACCGCGCTCGAGGGCAGCTTCGTCGACGACGTCACCCGGCACGGCAAGTTCCTCGACATCCACGTCTCCGGGCTGCACCTGGTGTTCCACCTGGCGCGCGCCGGCTGGATCCGCTGGCGCGACGAGGTGCCGACGATCCCGCCGCGGCCGAGCACCAAGTCGACGCTCGCCGTGCGGGTGGTGCTCGACGACCAGTCCGGCCTCGACGTCACCGAGGCGGGCACCAAGAAGTCGCTCGCCATGTACGTCGTGCGCTCCCCCAGCGACGTGTCCGGCATCGCCAGCCTCGGCCCCGACCCCCTCACCGAGGAGTTCACGGTCGACACGCTCCGCGGCATCCTCGAGCGCGAGGGACGCAAGCAGATCAAGGGCGTGCTCCGGCACCAGGGCACCATCGCCGGCATCGGCAATGCCTACAGCGACGAGCTCCTGCACGCCGCCCGGATGTCGCCGTTCAAGCCGGCCAACAGCCTCGACGACGCCGAGGTCGACACGCTCTACGCCGCGATCCGCGACGTGCTCGGCGATGCCGTCGCCCGCTCGCGCGGGCTCGCGGCGAGCCAGCTGAAGGGCGAGAAGAAGTCGAACCTCGCCGTGCACGGCCGCACCGGCGAGAAGTGCCCGGTGTGTGGCGACGTGGTCCGCGAGGTGTCGTTCGCGGACTCGAGCCTGCAGTACTGCGCGACCTGTCAGACCGGCGGCAAACCGCTCGCGGACCGCCGGATGAGCAAGCTGCTGAAGTAGGAGTGAGAGGACTCGGATGAACCTCCCCACCGTCGCGATCAGCGGCGTGCCCGACCCGCTGCCCGAGGGCCTGACGGTCCTCGACGTGCGCGAGCCCGTCGAGTGGGCGCACGGCCACATCGACGGCTCGGTGCACGTGCCGCTGATGGAGCTGCCGGAACGACTCGACGAGGTCGGCGCGCAGCAGACGCTGGTGGTCTGCAAGGTCGGCGCCCGCTCGGCGCACGCCGTCGGCTACCTCCGGCAGCGGGGGTACGACGCCGTCAACCTCGACGGCGGCCTGCTGGAGTGGGAGGCGGCCGGCCGCGCCCTGGTGAGCGAGACCGGCCGACCGCCCGAAGTCGTGTAGCTACTCCGTCGGGAAGGTGAAGTCCGTCGGGAACGAGAAGTCCGTCGGCAGGCTGAAGTCCGTCGGGAACGTGAAGTCCGTCGGGAACGTGAAGTCCGTCGGGAGGTCGGTCGGGATGTCCGTGGGGAGGTCGGTCGGGATGTCCGTGGGGATATCGGTCGGGATGTCGGACGGGATCTCCGGAGTGCTGAGCTCCGAGCACGCCTCGACGGTGTACTCGAAGAACGCAGTGATCTTGTCCTGCTCCTCGCCCGACAGACCGAGCGCGTCGGCCACCTCGTCCTCGCTCTCGGCGCCCTCGAGCGCCTCGATGTCGTCGGCGTTGATATCGCTGATCGCCTCGAGGTAGATCTCGAAGCCCTCGCGCGCGTCGTCCGGGATGTCCTCCGGCGTACCGATCTCGGACAGCCGGTCGGCGATCTCGTGGGCCTGGTCGACCTGCTCCTCCGTTGACGCCTCGTCGTCGACCTCGTCGAACTCGTTGAGGCCCTCGCAGAACTCCTCGACGGTGGCGCTCGTGGGGGCGTCCTCGGCGTCGTCGTCACCGGTGAGCAGCACGACGGCCGCGACGGCGCCGCCCGCGAGCACCAGGACCGCGACCACGATCAGCGCGATCACCTTGCCGCTGATCCCGCCACCCCCGCCGGGCGGCGGACCGCCGGGATAGCCCGGACCGCCCGGATAACCCGGACCGCCCGGCTGACCGGGGCCCCCGGGGTACTGCGGGCCACCAGGACCGCCAGGACCTTGCGGGGGGCCGCCGGGGTACTGCGGGCCACCCGGTCCCTGCGGGGGACCGCCGTACGGCGGCGGGCCGGGAGGGCCCTGGTTGGGCGGTGGGGGCGGGTAGTTCGACATGGGTGGGAGCTCCTGTGTTGGGCGGCTGCAAGAATTCTGCGACTACTGTGCCGGAGCCGGTCGCCCGTGGCGAGCGACCGGCTCCGGTCTTTTGCTGGGTCAGAGGAGCTGGCTCACTACTCGGTCGCGCCCTCCTCGGGCGCGCCGCACTCCTTGCTGGCGTACTCGGTGAACTCGTCGACCTTCTTCTCGTCGTCCTCGCTGACCTCGGCGATTTCCTTGCTCGGGTCCTTGAGGTACTCCTCCACGTCGTCCTCGTCGAGGCCGCCGAGCTCCTCGACGAAGACCTCGAAGCCGTCGCGCGCGTCGTCCGAGATGTTCTCGGGCGTGCCGACCTCGTCGAGCTTGTCGGCGAACTCCTTGTAGGCGTCCGTCACGTCACCGGCCTGGTCGGCGGGGTCACCCTCGGGGTCGATGTCGGCGAAGATCTCCGCGTTGCTGTTGAACGCGTCGCAGAAGTCCTCCGAGCTGGCGTCGGTCGGCGCACCGCCACAGGCGGTCAAGGAGAAGGCCAGCAGAACTGCGGCGCTTCCGGCTCCGACGTAACGCTTGAGGGGGGTCATGGATGTTCCTTTCAAGGGGTGGGTCGTGCGTGGGTCGTTGCGAGGTTCGTCGGTCACTCGGCCGGCGCCTCGGCGCACGCCTCGCTCGCGTAGGTCAGGAAGGCGATGACCTTCTCGAAGTCGTCCTCGGACGCGCCGATCGCGTCGCGGAAGTCTTCTTCGCTCTCGGCGTTGTTGATGTTGTCGACGTCGTCCTCTTCGATGTCGGCCACCGCGTCGACGAGGATCTCGAAGCCCTCACGGGCGTCGTCGTCGATGTCCTCGGGGGTTCCCACCTCGATGAGCTTGTCGGCCTGGTCGTGGGCCTCGTCCACCTTGTCCGAGTCCGAGGCGTCCTCGTCCGTGTCACTGGTGGCGTTGTAGGCCTCACAGAAGTCGTCGGCGCTCGCGTCCGTGGGAGCGTCGGAGGCGCTGTCGTCGCCACACGCGGACAGGCTGAACGCTAGGAGCACCGCGGCGCTGGCCGCGCCGACGTAACGCTTGATGGAGCTCATGGGGGGTTCCTTTCGGGGAGGTCGGGGCGGCGACGATCATGCCCACCCGCCGGACATTCATTCACGTCAGTTGACGGTCCGCAAACACCATCGGTTCCGGGATCATGAACAGTTCGGGAAGCCGACGCAGATAGTTCGGGCGCGGCATCGCCTCCACGCCGAGGCTGGCGAGGTGCGGCGTGACCCACTGCACGTCGATCAGCCGGGCGTCGGCGTGGTCGTCGCTCAGCGCCTCGACCAGCCCCACCAGTGCGACCTTGGAGGCGTCGGTGACGCGATGGAACATCGACTCCCCGGCGAAGAGGCCGCCGATCGCCACGCCGTAGAGGCCTCCAGCCAGCTCTCCGTCCTGCCACGCCTCCACCGAGTGGGCCCAGCCGAGATCGTGCAGGCGAAGGTAGGCCGCCTTGATCCGGCCGTCGATCCAGGCACCCGGGCGGCGCGGGTCGGCACACTCCTCGACCACCTCGGCGAAGCGGGTGTCGACGCGGATCTCGAACCGACGTCGCGAGCGCCGCAGCGATCGGGACACCACCAGGTTGTCCAGACGCAGCACCCCGCGGGACACCGGCGACCACCACGCCATCGGGCTCCGGCGGCCGCCGACCGGCATCGGGAACAGGCCGCGCCGGTAGGCCTCCAGCAGGGTGCCGGGTTCGAGGTCGGCCCCGACCCCGACCAGGTCGTCGTCGGGGTCGTACGACGTGGGGTCCCCGAACGCCCAGCGCGACGGCGGTGGTTCCGTGGGCACCTGATGAAGGTAGCCAAGTCCTCTCTAGGATTGGCGCATGGGCGTGAAGGAGCAGGTGACCAGGCAGGTGGGCAGGCAGTTCGCCCCCCGGGTCACCAGGATCGCGCCCGGCATGACCGCCGGGTTCGTCCGCGAGGCGCTGGACCGTGCCATCTACGGCGTCGGCCCGCTCCCACCGGCCGCGCACGCGGCGGACAAGCAGCTGGCCGAGCAGCACGGCGACATCGACCGCGCGGTCCACGAGGTGATCGAGAACCACGTCCGCTACGCCGGCGCGCAGGGGTTCGTCACCAACCTCGGGGGCATGCTGACCGCGACGCTGATGATCCCCGCCAACATCACCGGCCTGGCGCTGATCCAGTGCCGGATGATCGCCGGGATCGCGCACCTGCGCGGCTACGACCTCGAGGACCCCCGGGTGCGCAACGCGATCCTGCTGACCATCCTCGGCGAGGACGCGATCAACGCCCTGGTCAAGCGACGCAAGCTCCCGGCGCCGCCGATGGCCCTGGCCACCGCTCCCCAGCACGACCCCAACCTCGACCGGGTCATCTCCGTGGAGGTCGCCACCGACCTGATCTCGCGGGTCGCGGGCAAGCGGCTGGCCACCAGCGTCGGCCGGCGGGTGCCGGTGGTCGGCGGGCTGGTCGGCGCCGGCGCCGACGGCTACGTGACCTGGCGGATCGGTCGCTACGCCGACCGCGAGCTGTTGCGACGCGCCCCCCGGTAGACGCGCAGCATCCCCCGGCCCAGCCGGCCACCCTGCAGGCGGCGGACGAGCTTCTCCCGGAACCGGTAGGTCGGCCGCAGGTAGGAGCGGTCCAGCGCGCGCTGAGTCTCGGCGAGCTCGGCGCCGAGGCGCTCCTCGGTCCGTCGCATCCTGGCGTTCTCCAGCAGCAGCGCCGTGATCGCGTCCACGGCGGCGCCGGCCACCTGCTTCTCCGACGGCGCGTCGGGGTCGGACCATCCCTCGGTGGGTGAGCCGAGCAGCTCGGCGAGGTCGCCGACCACGTCGTACCCCCTGGCGGTGACGTCGTCGACCCACGACTGCTGGATGTCGCGGACCCAGTGGTAGGCGTCCGGCGGCAGAGCCAGGCGGGGCGAGCCGCGGCGACGGGACAGCGTCTGGTGGGCGAGCAGCTCGCGCACCAGCGGCCGGTAGTCGGCCGGCGCGAGGTCGCGGTTGGCGTTGCGGTTGATCCGGCGGATCAGTGCGGTCTCCGGGGCACCGAGGGACGGGTTCGCGCGGTCCGGCTCGAGGTCGAGGTCGAGGCCGTCCAGCCCGAAGACCTGGCTGAACCGCTTCCAGAGCAGCTCGGGTGCGCCGCCCGCGGGCGGCACCGTGACCAGGTGGATCCGCTCCGGGGGCAGGTCGTGGCCCCAGCGGTCCAGGATGTCGGGGATCTCCTGCACGCCCCAGAACCAGGTGGCGATCCGGCTCTCCCGCTCGGGGTCGCGGATCTGGTCGAGGAACGCACCGTAGGCGATGCCGCTGCGGTGCTTGACGTTCTCCTGCCACTCCGCCGGGATCTGGCGGACCAGGTCGCGCACCGACAGCACGATGTGGATCTCGGTGCCGTCGTCGTGACCGAGCGAGGTCAGCGCCCGGCCGATCTGCGAGCGCGACGCGGTGGCCAGGATCTCGTGGCTGATGATCGAGGTGTGCCGGTGGGCGCGCACCTCCTCGGCGAGCCGGTCCCAGGCGCCGATCGCCTCCGCCTCCAGGCCTCCCCAGGGCATCCGCATCAGGTCGAGGGCGGCGAGGAAGTGGGCGTCGAACCGGTCGGCGGGGTAGCGGATGTCGGCGTGGGCGAGCACCTTGCGGTTGCGGAACAGCACGTCCTGCAGGTACGACGTGCCGGTCTTCGGCGTGCCGACGTGAAGCAGCACCCTCCTGCTCAACTCGACACCTCCTCGACTCGCCGGTCCGCGTGGTCCAACAGCAGGCGCACCGCCAGCGAGAGCACCCCGGCGTCGTCGGGGGTGGATCCCTCGGCGGGCGCGTCGGGGACCAGCGCGTCCGGGTCGCCGTGAACAGCGTAGCCAGCGCGGAGCAGCGCATCGCGCATCCGCGCGGCCCGGACCTGCACCCACTCGACGTGTGCGGCGGGGATGGCGAGCCGGCCACCCGGAGCGTCGGCCAGCCGCGGCCCGAGCGTCCCCCGGAGCAGCCGGGCGCGCTCGTCGGGGAGCACCAGCAGGCCGAGCGGGGCGGACGACCCGGCGGGCCAGGTCGACGGCGTCGGCGGAGTACGCCGGCGGGGCCGGCAGCGCCCGGCGTACACCCACCAGGCGGGGCAGGTGCTCGGGGCCGATCACGACCTCGACCCGTTGCGCGGCCGACGCGCTGCGGCCCAGGTGCGGGCATGGGTGACCAGGTCGGCGCGCGGCGGCGTCCGGTCGTGGGCGACGAAGCCGCCGAGCCAGTCGCGCCAGCCGGCACCGCCCTCGGCGAACGAGCGCGCGGTCCAGGCGTCGGCGAGCATGCTCCCGAGGTCGGTGCCGAGCACCAGGATCGTCGGCCGCCGGCCACCGGGCGGACGCCCACGGCGACGCAGCTCGGCGCGGATCGGGTCGGCGAGCCAGGGGTCGCCGACGAGGCGGTAGGCGCGGCGCCACGGCCGAGGTCTCGCTACGCCCGCTCGTTCGTCGCGGGCTGCTCGACCGGCGGACACGAGGTCCTCGGCGACCAGCCCGGTGGCGACCCGCACCAGCTCGGCGGCCGGCAGGTCGGCGGGGTCGACCGGCCGCGGACCGAACGGCGACTCCTCGGCCGCGCCCACCAGCTGGAGATCGGCGCGCCCCCGCCCGGGCGCGCTGGCGGTCAGCACCCGCTCGACGAGGGCCGGACCGGGCCGGCCGGCGGCGTTCAGCCGGCGCAGCAGCTCGAGCTGCTGGGCACCGGGGAGGTAGCGGCCGCCGCGGTCGGCCGGTCGCCGGTGAAGTCGCGCCACGGCGTCGTGGCGCCCTCACGCAGCGCCGCGATCCAGCCCCAGGCGCGGCGCTCCCCCGCTTCGATGCGGTCACGGTCGCGCACTAGTCGCGCCGGGTGGCGCGCTTGATCCGGGCGACCAACGCGTCGTCGGGGTCGGGGCGGCGGGCCGCCTCGCGGGTCATGGCTGACAGCGCGTCGATCGCGGCGTTGAGCTGCTTCTTCGGGCCCACCCGGTCGGGGTCGATCCACTCGTCCTCGGGCACCGGCGGCGCCGGGTAGAGGTCGTCGAGCTCGCCGACGACGTCGACGCCGGAGCCCTTGAGCCAGTCGACCCAGCGGTCCGCCTCGGCGCTCGCCCACGGGTGCATCCGGGGCGGCAGCAGCAGCGGCGCGGACCGGCGCTGCACCAGGCGGTCCTGGGCGAGCATGCCGCGGATCAGCTCGTCGAAGCTCGCCTCCCGGCGGGTGACCCGGTCCATCCGGCGGTTGAGCTGGCGGATCAGCTGGGTCTCGGCGACGCCCAGCGACTCGTTGTGACGGGTGCTGTCCTCCGGCGCCCAGGCGGGGTCGATGCCGAACGCCTGGCAGAACCGCAGCCACAGAGCTGGCTCGCCGCGCTCGCTGCGGGGACGGTGACGACGTGGACCTGGGTCGGGCGGCAGCCCGGCACTCCAGCGTGCCGAGCACCGTGGGCAGGTCGAAGGCGCGGGCGAACCACGGGCTGCCGGTTCTCGACCCGGTCGAGGTAGCGGCGGTAGTTCCACTTCCGGCCCTGCTTGATGCTCTCCTGCCAGGCCGCGGGCAGCTGCCGGCCGAGGTCGCGGGCGGAGTAGACGATGTGCAGCTCGGCGCCGGCGAGGTCCTGCTTCGCCCTGGCGATCCTGGCCGGGCGTGCGCCGGCGCCAGGATCTCGTGGCTGATCACCACGGTGCCGTTGAGCTGCTTGACCCGGCGCACCAGGGCGTCCCAGCTGCCGCGGCGTGGCCGGGCTTGCCGCCCCAGTCCTGGTCGAGCAGGTCGAGGGCGGCGCGGAACTGGAACAGCCCGGGACTGACCAGCGGCGACTTCGTCGGGAAGTGGACGTCGTGGTCGGTCAGCGACTTCGCGTTCAGCGCGAGGCGGTCCTGCAGGTACGTCGTGCCCGTCTTCGGGGCTCCGATGTGCAGGTAGACGCGGCGGCTCACGCCGGTGATTCTGCCAGGGCGCGTACGACGGCCGACGGGCTCGGTCGGCCGAGCTGCCCGGCCATCCACACGCTGGTCGCCACGACCTGGGTCAGGTCGACGCCGTGCTCGATGCCGAGGCCGGTCAGCATCCACACCAGGTCCTCGGTGGCGAGGTTGCCGGTGGCGCTCTTGGCGTAGGGGCAGCCGCCCAGGCCGCCGGCGCTCGCGTCGAACGTCGTGATGCCGGCCTGCAGCGCCGAGTAGGTGTTGGCCAGCGCCTGGCCGTAGGTGTCGTGGAAGTGCATCGCGAGGTGGTCGCGGTCCATGCCCGCGGCCACGAACGCCTCGACCAGGTCGGTGACGTGGCCGGCGGTGCCGACGCCGATCGTGTCGCCGAGGCTGAGCTGGCTGGCGCCGAGGTCGAACAGCCGCTTGCCCACGTCGACCACCTGGTCGATCGGCACCTCGCCCTCCCACGGGTCGCCGAAGCACATCGACACGTAGGCGCGGACGTCGAGGCCGGCCTCGCGGGCCCGGCGCACCGTCGGCTCGAACATCGCGAACTGGTCGTCGAGGCCGCGGTTGAGGTTCTTCTGCGCGAAGGTCTCGGTGGCCGAGCCGAAGATCGCGATGTGCTTCAGGCCCAGCTCGAGGGCACGGTCGAGGCCGCGCTCGTTGGGCACCAGCACCGGGCAGCTCGCGCCCGTCGTCGCCGAGCAGCTCCATCAGCTCGGCGGCGTCCGCGAGCTGGGGCACCCACTTCGGGTGCACGAAGCTGGTGGCCTCGACGACCGGGAGGCCCGGCGGCGAGCAGCCGGCGTACGAACTCGGCCTTGACGTCGGTGGGCACCAGCGCGGACTCGTTCTGGAGGCCGTCGCGCGGACCGACCTCGTAGATCGTCACCTGCTGCGGGAGCGTCATCCCTCGTTCTCCTCCACGACGAACAGTGTCGCCCCGAGCGCCACCTGGTCGCCCGTCGCGGCATCGACGCCGGCGACGGTGCCGGCGAACGGCGCCTTGAGGGCCAGCTCCATCTTCATCGCCTCGAGCACGCCGAGCACGTCGCCCTCACCCACGACCTGCCCGGGCTCGACGCGGACGTCGATGACGGTGCCGGGCATCGGCGCGGTGATCGTGCCGTCGCCCGCGGCGAGCCGCGCCGGACAGCGGGTCCGCGCGCGTGAGCACGTGGCGCTGTCCGAGGTACGACACCTCGACGACGTGGGGCTGGACGTTGACCAGGGCGCGCACCCGGTGGCCGTCGACGACCGCCTCGAGCACGTGGTTCTCGGCGCTGATCTGGCGGAAGGGGACGCCGTCCACGGTGTTGGCGGCACGGTCGACGACGACCAGGCGATCGAGCTCGACCAGGGTCGGCGCGGGCGAGCCGCTCAGCCGGAAGCCGTCGGCCTGGAACGGGTGGCCGGAGTCCGCGGCGGCGATCATCGCCGAGATCCAGGCGGCCAGGCGACGCGGCAGCTCGTCGTCGGGCTTGGGCACCTCCGCGTGGTCGAGCCAGGCGGTGTCGATCGTGGCGTCGCGGAACTCGTCGCTCGCCACCAGCGCCCGGAGGAACCCGGCGTTGGTGGTGAGTCCGAGGACGCCGGTCTCGTCGAGGGCGTCGATCAGCGCCCGGCGGGCCGACTCCCGGTCCGGGCCGTGCGCGATCACCTTGCCCAGCATCGGGTCGTACGCCGTGCTGACCACCTGGCCCGGCTCGAGGGCGTGGTCGACGCGCACGCCGGACGGCCACCGCACCAGGGTCGCGGTCCCGGCCTGCGGCAGGAACCCGGCGAACGAGTCCTCGGCGTAGACCCTGGCCTCGATGGCGTGGCCGGAGAGGGTGACGTCCTCCTGCGCGATCGGGAGCTCCTCACCGGCCGCGACCAGCAGCTGCAGCTCGACCAGGTCGAGACCCGTCACCAGCTCGGTCACCGGGTGCTCCACCTGGAGCCGGGTGTTCATCTCCAGGAAGTAGGCCTCGCCGGTGTCGGTGTCGAGCAGGAACTCCACGGTGCCGGCGTTGACGTAGCCGACCTGCCGGGCCAGTGCCACCGCCGCCCAGGTGACCTGGGTGCGCACCTCGTCGGAGATGGTCGGGGCCGGCGCCTCCTCGAGCACCTTCTGGTGTCGGCGCTGGGTCGAGCAGTCGCGCTCGAAGAGGTGGACGACGTTGCCGTGGGTGTCGGCCAGCACCTGGACCTCGATGTGGCGGCCGCGCTCGACGTACTTCTCGACCAGGATGGTGTCGTCGCCGAACGCCGCGAGCGCCTCCCGCTTCGCGGCCGCGACCGCCTCGTCGTACTCCTCGGCGGAGCGGACGATGCGCATCCCCTTGCCGCCGCCGCCGGCCGCGGCCTTGACGAGCACCGGTAGGCCGGCCTCCTCACCCCGGGGCACGACGGGGACGCCCGCGGCCACCGCGATCTCGCGGGCGGCGTCCTTGCGCCCCATCTGCTCCATGACCGCTGCCGACGGCCCGATCAGCGTGATGCCGGCCGCCTCGACCTCGGCGGCGAAGGCGGCGCGTTCGGAGAGGAAGCCGTAGCCCGGGTGGATCGCGTCGGCACCGGACTCGCGGGCCGCGGCGACGACGGACTCGATGTCGAGGTAGCTCGAGATCCGCACCGCCTCGTCGGCCGCGTGGACGTGCGGCGCCTCGGCGTCGAGGTCGGTGAAGACCGCGATCGTGTGGATGCCGATCCGGCGGCAGGTGCGCATCACCCGGAGGGCGATCTCGCCGCGGTTGGCGACCAGGACGGAGGTCAACATCGCGGTCACATCCGGAAGATGCCGTAGGAGGGCTCGGGGATCGGGGCGTTCGCGGCCGCGGCCAGCCCCATCCCGAGGACCCGGCGGGTGTCGGCCGGGTCGATCACGCCGTCGTCCCAGAGCCGGGCCGTCGAGTAGTACGGCGACCCCTGGGCTTCGTACTGGTCGCGGATGCCGGCCTTGAACTCCTCGGTGTCGTCACGGTCGGGCCCGCGCACCTCCGAGAGCACCGACGCGGCCTGCTCGCCGCCCATCACCGAGATCCGCGCGTTCGGCCACATCCACAGGAACCGCGGGTCGTAGGCGCGGCCGCACATGCCGTAGTTGCCGGCACCGAACGAGCCGCCGATCACCACCGTGAACTTCGGGACCACGCTGCACGCGACCGCGGTGACCAGCTTGGCGCCGTCGCGGGCGATGCCGCGGTTCTCGTACTCCTTGCCGACCATGAAGCCGGTGATGTTCTGCAGGAACACCAGCGGCACCCCGCGCTGGTTGCACAGCTCGATGAAGTGCGCGCCCTTGAGCGCCGACTCGCTGAACAGGATGCCGTTGTTGGCGACGATGCCGACCGGGTAGCCCCAGATCCGGGCGAAGCCGCACACCAGGGTCTCGCCGTACAACCGCTTGAACTCGTGGAACCGGCTGCCGTCGACGACCCGGCGGATCACCTCGCGGACGTCGTACGGCGTGCGGGTGTCGGCGGGCACGACGTCGTACAAGCGTCTCGGGATCCTCATGCGGCTCCTCCGCTGGTCGAGGCGCTCGAGCGTGCGGCCTCGAAACCGGCAGGCTCGAAGGTGTCGACGATGCTGCGCACGATCGCCAGCGCGTGCGCGTCGTCCTCGGCGAGGTGGTCGACCACGCCGGAGGTGCGGGCGTGCACGTCGCCGCCGCCGAGCTCCTCGGCGGTGACCACCTCGCCGGTGGCGGCCTTCACCAGCGGCGGCCCGCCGAGGAAGATCGTGCCCTGCTCCTTGACGATCACGGTCTCGTCGGACATCGCGGGGACGTAGGCGCCGCCGGCGGTGCACGACCCCATCACGCTGGCGACCTGCGGGATGCCGCGGCCGGAGAGGTTGGCCTGGTTGAAGAAGATCCGGCCGAAGTGCTCGCGGTCGGGGAACACCTCGTCCTGCATCGGCAGGAAGGCGCCGCCGGAGTCGACGAGGTAGACGCACGGCAGCCGGTTGTCGGCCGCGACCGCCTGCGCGCGCAGGTGCTTCTTCACGGTGATCGGGTAGTAGGTGCCGCCCTTGACCGTGGCGTCGTTGGCCACCACGACGCACTCGCGGCCGCTGATCCGGCCGATGCCGGTGACGATCCCGGCGCGCACGGCGACCGCGTCGTCGTACATCCCGGTCGCGGCGAGCGGGCTGAGCTCCAGGAACGGGCTGCCCGGGTCGAGCAGCCGGTCCACCCGGTCGCGCACCAGCAGCTTGCCGCGGTCGGTGTGCTTGGTGCGGGCGGCCTCGCTGCCGCCGAGCCGGGCCGTGGCGAGACGCTCGCGCAGGTCCGCGACGAGCTCCCTGAGATCCTGGGTCACCGCTCTAGGTTAGCGATCGTTAACCGCGCTGGCCAACAACCAGTCGAGGGCCAGGAGGTACGACGCCCGGATCTCGTCCGCCGGCACCGGCCCGCCCGCCGGGGCGAAGGCGGCGAAACCCACCGTGGTCACGATCAGCACCCGCAGGGTCTCGTCGGCGTCGCCGGACTCGACGCCGGCCCGGACCAGGGCCTCGAGGGTGACCTCGCCGAGTCGCACGGCGTGCTCGCCGCGGGCGCCCTGGCGGGCCAGGAAGTGCGGCATCAGGTCGGTGTGCGCGAGCAGCACGTCGAACGACGCGGTCATGATCGACCGGACGGCGGCCAGCGGGTCGCGGTGCACGGACACCTCGTCGGGCACGGTCACCTCCCCCAGCACGTCGTCGAGCACCAGGTCGACGAGCTCGGTCTTGCCCCCGACGTGGCTGTAGAGCGCGTTGGGGGCGACGCCGAGCCGGGCGGCCAGGCCGCGCATGGTGAGCCCGGCATACCCGGCGTCCGTCAGGACGGCCCGGGCCGCCTCGATCACCGTGGCGCGGTCGAGCCCGGCGCGCTGGCCGGGTCCGCGGGTTCTGGGCATGGACAAACTGTACACCGTCCAGTTATACTGGACGCTGTCCAATTGATCCCGTCTCGAGGAGTTCCCCATGGCCCAGATCGCGCTCTTCCACTCCGTCCTCGGCGTCCGGCCCGGCGTCCTCGACGCCGCCGACCGGCTCCGGGCCGCCGGGCACGACGTACGGATCGTCGACCAGTACGACGGCCGGGTCTTCGACGACTACGAGGAGGCCGGCGCCTACGCCGAGTCGGTCGGCTACCCCGCGCTGATGCAGCAGGCCGCGGAGGCGGTGGCCGACCTGCCGGACGGCTTCGTCGCCATGGGCTTCTCGAACGGCGGCGGCATGTCCGAGTACGTCGCGACCCAGCGCGCGCGTCTCCGGCGTGGTGATGCTCTCCGGCACGCTGCCGCTCGCGATGCTCGGCGCGGAGGAGTGGCCGGCCGGCGTACCGGCCCAGATCCACTACTCCACCGACGACCCGAAGCGCTTCCCGGGATGGCTCGAGGACGTGGTCGCCTCGATCCGGGCCGCGGGCGCGCCGCTGGACCTGCACGACGACTACCCCAACGCCGGCCACCTGTTCACCGACGCCTCGCTGCCCGACGAGTACGACGCGGAGTCGGCCGAGCTGTTGTGGAAGCGCGTGCTGGCCTTCGTTAACGACCGCTAACCTGAGGGCATGGCCAGTGCCGGCACCAGCGCCTCGACCCGGCGCGAGCAGATCCTGGCCACCGCGGCCGAGCTGTTCGCGGCCCGCGGGTTCCACGGGGTGTCGGTGGCCGACCTCGGCGCGGCCTGCGGGATCTCCGGACCGGCGCTCTACAAGCACTTCGTGTCCAAGGACGCCGTGCTCGCCGAGATGCTGGTGTCGATCAGCGAGCGGTTGCTCTCGGTGGGCCGAGAGCGGGTGGCCGCCGCGGACGGCGATGCGGGTGCGGCGCTCCGGGCGCTGGTCGACTGGCACGTCGACTTCGCGCTGCGGGACCGGGCGCTGATCGTCGTACAGGACCGTGACTGGGAGTCGCTGCCGGTCGAGGCGCGCGAGCAGGTGCGCACCCTGCAACGTTCCTACGTCGACCTCTGGGCCGCCGAGCTCCGGCGGTTGGTGCCCGACCTGTCGCTCGGCGCGGCCCGGGCCCGCGCGCACGCCGTCTTCGGCCTGATCAACTCCACCCCGCACAGCGGCCGGCTCCCCGACGAGGAGATGCGGCGGATGCTGACCGCGATGGCGCTCGGCGCGCTCGGAACTCGCCCGCGCCGTAGGATGACGCAATGCGTGGGCGGCAGCGGTGGGTGCTCGTCCTCGCCGCCGTCGTCGGCATCGCCGGTGGCGTGACCACCGCGATCGTCGCGCCCGGGAGCTCCGACCCCGGGCGCGAGTCCCGCGGAGGTCAACGACCCGCTCCGGCTCGGCATCCCGCAGGTGTCGCTGCCGTCCTGCACCGACGAGGCGGTCCTGGTGCTCGGCGTCGGGTGACAGCGCGGCCGCACTGACGCCGATCGTCAGCGACGTCGGCGACGGCGCCCGCTACCTGCGCACCGACGAGTCCTGCGAGACGCTCTGGGCCGACGGCGACGACGCGCCGCAGTACGTCGTCTACCGCGGCCCGTACGACTCGGAGGCCGAGCCCTGCCGCGACGCCCTCGACGGCGGCGCGGGCACGGTCACCAACCTGAGCGCCGGGAACGAGATGTTCGTGCAGTGCGCGTGCGTGCTGCCGACCGCCGAGCTGCAAGGCATCGTCCCGCCGGCGCAGGTGGCCGAGGGCGAGGCACCGGCGCCGGTGCCGTGGGTGCAGCTGCTCCAACAGATGCTCGCCGACCTCGAGGGTCCGGACCTCGAGATCACCGGCGTCTACGACGACGCCACGATGCAGCGGGTCCGGGACTTCCAGCGGAACCGCGATCCTCCCCGCGGACGGCAAGGTCGGCGTGCGCACCTGGGGCGCGCTGCGCGACCAGCGCTGCGAGAAGCTTCCCGATCTGACGAGTCAGAACAGGTGGTCGATGGAGGCGTCGGGGTCGTCGAGGAGGTCGAGGACCCGCGCGGCTCGGACCGCGGCGTCGACCGCCACGTCGAGGTCGGCGTCGCCGGCGTCGTCGGGCTCGGCCGGGGCGGCGCGTTCGTGGAGGCGGGCGAGCAGGTCGTCGCGGGGCAGGCCGCGCAGGTGCACGAGCACCAGCGGGTCGCGCTCCAGCAGCCAGGCGGCCTGCGTCAGCAGGGCCAGCGCGTGCACGCACGGGTCGATCCAGGCGTCGCAGGTGCAGGACGCGTCCAGCTCGCCGCCGTAGGGCAGCAGCTCGACGCCCATCTCCTCCGCGTGCTCCACCAGGGGATGCGGAAGCTCACCGGCGAGCAGCGCCGGCGCCCGGCCGGCCTCGGCCGCGACCACCTCGACCAACGCCGCCATCGAGGTGTCGTCGAGCACCGGGAGCGAGACCCGCGCGGTCCAGAGTCCCTGGTCGTCCTCGACCGACGCGACCAGCGAGCCGACGTCGACGGTGATGCCACCGACCGCGCCGGCGCGGGCCAGCGATCGGCCGGTGCGCTGCTCCTTCTCGCCGTACGCCGACTCCTCGACGGCGCGGAGCCACGCCCGGCCCCACCAGGTCGTCGCCCGGCGGCCGCCGGCGACGGGCGCCGATGCGCGGGTGCACGACGGCGGGGGTCACGAGCGCTGTCGCTCCCGCCGCAGGGTGACCAGGTCGCGCAGCTCTTCGTTGCTGAGCTCGGTGAGCGCGGCATCGCCCCGGCCGAGCACCGACTCGGCCAGCGCGCGCTTGCGGGTGAGCAGCTCGGCGACCCGCTCCTCGATCGTGCCCCGGGTCACCAGGCGATGGACCTGCACCGGCTTGGTCTGGCCGATCCGGTGGGCCCGGTCGGTGGCCTGCTCCTCGACCGCGGGGTTCCACCACCGGTCGACGTGGATGACGTGGTCGGCGCGGGTGAGGTTGAGGCCGGTGCCGCCGGCCTTGAGCGACAGCAGGAAGACCGGGACGTCACCGTCCTGGAACCGCGCCACCATCGCCTCCCGCTCGCGCACCGGCGTGCCGCCGTGCAGGAACTGGTAGGGCACGCCCTGCTTGCCCAGGTGCGCCTCGAGCAGCCGGGCCATCGCGACGTACTGCGTGAAGACGAGGACGGCGCCGTCCTCGGCGAGCACCGTGCCGATCAGCTCGTCGAGCAGCTCGAGCTTCTCGGAGCGGCCGGCCAGCCGGACCGCGCCGGACTGCTTCAGGAACTGCGCGGGATGGTTGCAGATCTGCTTCAGGCCGGTGAGCAGCGCCAGCACCAGCCCGCGGCGGGCGTCCTCGTCGGCGCGCTCGATCCGCTCCATGGTGTCGCGGACGAACGCCTCGTAGAGCGTCACCTGCTCGGTGGTCAGCCCGAGCGGGTGGTCGGTCTCGGTCTTCGCGGGCAGCTCCGGCGCGATGCCGGGATCGGACTTGCGGCGGCGCAGCAGGAACGGCCCGATCAGGTCGGCGAACTGGCGGGCCTTGGTCGGCTCGATCCCCGACTCGATCGGCGCGGCCCACACCTTGCGGAACGCGTTGCGGCTGCCCAGCAGCCCCGGCGTGGCCCAGTCGAGGATCGCCCAGAGCTCGGTGAGGTTGTTCTCCACCGGCGTGCCGGTGAGCGCCACCCGGGCGCGCCCGGGGATCGCCCGGAGCGCCCGGGCGGTCGATGACCGGGCGTTCTTCACGTGCTGGGCCTCGTCGGCGACGACCAGGTCCCACGGGACCTCGGCCAGGGCCGCGTGGTCGACCCGCATCGTGCCGTACGTCGTCAGCACGAAGCCCTCGACGTCGTCGAGGTCGCGCCGGCTGCCGTGGTGTCGGCGGACCGGGACACCCGGGCGCGAACCGGGCGATCTCGGCCTCCCAGTTGCCCAGCAGGCTGGCCGGGCAGACGACGAGCGTCGGCGCCGCCGCCGCGGTGCAGGTGGAGCGCGATCAGGGTGACGGTCTTGCCCAGGCCCATGTCGTCGGCGAGGCACGCACCCAGCCCCAGCGAGGTGAGGTCGGCCAGCCAGGTCAGCCCGTGCCGCTGGTAGTCGCGCAGGGTCGCGACCAGCCCGGGCGGTTGCGGGATCGGCTCGCGGGTCGGCGCCGCCAGCACCCGCTCGCGCATCCGCAGCAGCGAGGCGCCGACGTGGACCTCGTGGTCGACCTCCTGCCACCTGCACGGTGCCGGTCAGCGCGGAGGCCAGCGCCTCGGCGGGCTTCACCGTGCGCACCAGTCGCTTGCGGGCCTTGCGCGCCAGCGCCGGGTCGACGACGGTCCAGCTGCCGCGCAGCTTCAGGATCGGCTTCGCGGAGGCGGCCAGCCGGTCCATCTCCTCCTCGGTGAGCGGCTCACCGTGCAGCGCCAGCTGCCAGTTGAAGCTGAACAGCGCGTCGGCGCCGAACAGCCCGTCGTGCAACGGCTCCTCGCGAGGTCCGTCCGACGGGGCGCGCCGGTCGAGCACCGCCGAAGCGGTCAGGTCGCGGCCCAGGCTCCGCGGCCACATCACGTCGACCCCGCGCTCGGCCAGCGCCCCGACGCCGTGCTCGAGCAGGCTGACCAGCTCGTCGGTGTCGAGGGTGATCTCGTCGGGCACCCGCAGCCCGAGCAGCCGGTCGAGGACCGGCCAGGCGTCGGCCGCCGCGCGCAGCGCGATGCTCGCGTGGGTGCGGGCCCGGGACCCGAACCCGTGGTCGGTGCCGGTGAAGCAGGTCGACCGCGTCGCACACGTGCAGCGGGTCGCGCTCGTCGTGGACCTGCAGCACGAGGCGTACGGCGCCCGCGACCAGCTCCTCCTCGTCGGCCTCGACCCGCAGCGAGATCCGCACCAGCTGGGGCAGGTCCTCGTCGCGCACCCGCTGGTGGCGCGCCAGCTGCTGCTGCAGCCGCGCCGAGAAGTCCACCGACCCGTCGCGCACCTCGCGACGGGTCACCGGGGCGGAGCGCGGCATCGTGTCGGCGACGGCGTCGAGGACCAGCAGGACCAGGGCCTCGGCCGCCTCCGGGTCGTCCTCGCCCCTCGCGGCCGCGAGCAGCCGCACCCGGTCGGTGTCGTCGGCGTCCAGCGGCGCCACCCGCCAGCCCCGCCCGGCCGCATCGTCGGGGTGGAGCTTGCCGCCCGCCACCAGCCGCAGGCCGAGCAGCGCCGCTCCGGACAGCAGCCCGACCGACGGGTGCAGGTCGTCGCGCGGGTGCGCCTTGGTGAGCACCGGCAGCGCCGCACGGATCGGCAGCGCGATGGTGCGCCGCTCGTCGCTGAACTCCACCACGCTCTCGCGAGGCGGATCGGCGGCCCGGAAGGTCGCCGGACCGGTGACGGGCACGAAGCTCAAGCGGCAGACCTCGGGGCCGGAGGGGCGGGACTCAGAACCTAACGCCCGGCGCCGACGGTAGGTTCCCGCGTCCTATGTGGCGTAGTCGCGGCGTGTGCGCAGCCCCCGCAGCGCCAGCAAACCAAGGGCGCCGAGCGCCGCGGACCCCGGCCACCGCGCCCCACCAGGACGGATGTTCGACCGCGAGGGCGAGGGTGGCCATCCGGCACCAGCGGTGCGCGCAGACGACCGCGATCAGGACCCGGAAGCCGACGTTGCCCGGTCATGCCCAGGCCCACGACGCCCACATCGGCCACTCAGGACGACAGCGACGACCAGGATCACGTAGACGTCGTTGTCGTAGGTCGTCGAGGACGCTGGGGCGCGTGCACCCTGGTTCGTACGGCATCGACCAGGTCGATGGCTGCCGCCGGCGGCCGGCGAAGCACCGACCGACGAACTGCGCCAGCCCCACCAGGATCACGGCGGTTGGCCCGATCACGCCGTCGACGATTCCGGCGACCACCCCGCCCATGCACGCGCTCGGGTGCGGAACGCAGGTCGCGCCGGTCACCGGTGACGGCGAACGATCAGCCGGGCGATGCTGATCGCCGTCCCGACGTTGTCGCCCTCGTCAGCGTCCCCGACGTCGAAGACGTCGTCGAACAGCTGGACGTAGACGACCCCGAAGCCCAGCGATCGCGGTGACGCACGAACGGGCCAGCTGCGGCACAGCCAGCGTACGCCGCCGACCGAGAGTGCCAGTCGACGACGCACGCCGACCACGTACGTCGAGCCAGCTCGCTCGTCCGGTCTCAGGCCGATGCCGAGCATCGAACCGCACGCCCAGGATCGCCGGTAGGCACCCGGGCCAGGTCACCAGCTCCTCGCGTCGGCCGCGCGCTGCCGAGCCGCGATCGCGGCGCCGGCGGCGACTGCCGCAGCACGGTGCCAGTGCCGCGAGGCCGACGCAGTAGTTGGTCCAGTCGTATGTCACCGTCCTAGCGCGTGCAGACGGTCGGACAGCACCACCGCGGCGCGCGAGCAGGCGCGACGCCGACGCGTCGACCACCCCGACCGGCGGTCATCAGCGGCGAGGCGCCGGCGAGGCGGCGGTGGCTGGTCCATCACCGCGGTCGTCGTGACGCGCGGCGGGGCCGCCCGCGAGGCGTCTCGGCTCCGATGGCGCCAGCGCGGCTCCTGGGCAGACGATACCGCCGTCAGAGTCGACGCGGTGCGGCGGGATCAGGCGGGAGCGCTATGCGGCCAGAGTAGAACGCGTCAATCCAGGTCAGGAAGTGCGTGGCCAGAACCAGCGGGAGTACGGCGTCCGCACCGGCCTCGCGCAGCGCCGCCGCGGCCAGGGTGAGCGTCCATCCGGTGACCACCAGGTCGTCGACCAGCAGCACCCGACGTCCGGCGACGTCGTCGGCCCGCAGCGCGAATCTCCGGGTGACCGCCTGGATGCGGTGGGCCGAGTTGATCGCGCCCTTCCCCGGAGGCACGTCGGGGTCGACGATGGCGAACCGGCCCAGCACCGGCACCTGCAGGTGGCGGGACAGCCCGTCGGCGAGGTCACCGGTCAGCGTCGGCCGGGTGGCCGACTCCACGACCACGATCCCCTCGACGTCGGGGCGCCAGTCGCCGAGCACCTCGACCATGGCCCTGGCCAGCGGCACCGGGACCGGGCCGTCGGGGGTGCCCTCGCGGAACAGGTCGCGCAGCGCGTTGCCGTGACCGAGGTCGGTGAGCCGGGCGATCGCGCGGCCCTCCTCGGCGCCGACTGATCCTGCCCTTCAGCTCCATGCCGAGGGCGGCCAGGCCGGTGGGCCACATCTTCCGCGGCTCCACGACCACGCCGGGCCGGGCCAGGCGGGCCTGCGCCTCCTCGACGGCGCCGGTCGAGATCTCGGTCGAGAGCGTCAGGCCACCGCAGTTGTCGCAGCGGCCGCAGTCGTCGGCACCGGGGTCGTCGAGCTGCTCGCGCAGGTAGCGCATCCGGCAGGCGTCGGTGGTGAGGTAGTCGAGCATCGCCTGCTGCTCGCGCTCGCGGGCCTCGGCGACGCGTCGGTAGCGCTCCTCGTCGTAGTCCCAGTCGCGCCCGGTCGCCTCCCAGCCACCGCGCACCCGGCGCACCGCCCCGTCGACGTCGAGCACCTTGAGCAGCGTCTCCAACCGGGTGCGGTTGAGCTCGACGCGGGTCTCGAGGGCGGCGGTGCTCAGCGCGCGGCCCTCCTCGCGGAGCACGTCGAGGGTCTGCCGGACCACCTCCTCGCGCGGGAACCCGACGGAGGCGAAGTAGGCCCAGATGTCGCGGTCCTCGATGGCCGGCAGCAGCACCACGCTCGCCCGCTGGTCGGGCGCGAGCCCGCGGCCGGCTCGGCCCACCTGCTGGTAGTAGGCGACCGGGGAGTTGGGCGCGCCGAGGTTGACCACGAACCCGAGCCTGGCGTCGAAGCCCATGCCCAGGGCGCTGGTCGCGACCAGCGCCTTCACCTTGCCGGCGGCGAGCAGCTCCTCGAGCTCGAGCCGCTCGGTGGGGTCGGTCTGCCCGGAGTAGGCCGCGACGTCGTGCCCGCGCGAGCGGAGGTAGTCGGCGACCTCCTGGGTGGCCGCCACGGTCAGGCAGTAGACGATGCCGGAGCCGGGCTGCTCCGCGAGGTGGTCGGCGAGCCAGGCCAGCCGCTGCTCGGCGGTCGTGAGGCGGACGACGCCCAGCTGCAGCGACTCCCGGTCGAGCGACCCGCGCAGCACCAGGGTCTCGGTGCCCATCTGCTCGGCGACGTCGGTGGTGACCCGGGCGTTGGCGGTCGCGGTGGTGGCCAGCACCGGGATGCCGGTGGGCAGATCGCCGAGCAGGGTGCGGATCCGCCGGTAGTCGGGGCGGAAGTCGTGTCCCCAGTCGCTGATGCAGTGCGCCTCGTCGACCACCAGCAGCCCGCAGGTCGCGGCCAGCCGGGGCAGCACCTCGTCGCGGAACCCGGGGTTGTTGAGCCGCTCCGGGCTGACCAGCAGGACGTCGACCTCGCCGGCCGCGATCGCCCGGTGGGTGTCCTCCCACTGCTCGAGGTTGGTGGAGTTGATGGTCACCGCGCGGATGCCGGCCCGCTCGGCGGCGGCGATCTGGTTGCGCATCAGGGCCAGCAGCGGCGACACGATCACGGTCGGCCCGGCGCCGGCTTCTCGCAGCAGGAGCGTGGCCACGAAGTAGACCGCCGACTTGCCCCAGCCGGTGCGCTGCACGACCAGGGCCCGGCGCTTCGCGACCGCGAGCGCCTCGATGGCGGCCCACTGGTCGTCGTACAGAACCGCGTCGTCGCGGCCCACGAGAGCGCGCAGGTGCGCCTCGGCGCGGTCGCGGACGTCGGTGCTCATGCCCGCCTGTCTACCAGCGGGAGCCGACGGGCCGGCCGGCTCCTCCACAGGTCAGGCGGCGGGACCCTTCTTGCGGACGTCGTCGACCGCGCTCATCGCCTCGCGCAGCTCGGCCAGCCAGTCCTCCTCGTGCTGCCCGACCAGGCGCACGCACCAGGCCAGCGCGTCCGAGCGGGACCGCGCGACGCCGGAGTCGACCAGGGTGTCGAGCACCAGCCGCTCGGGCTGGCGCAGCCGGGTCATCACCGGGGCCGAGACGTGGGTCCACAGCTCCTGGTGGTCGCCGACGCTGCAGCCCCCACGACACCTTGCGCCGGAACCGGTGCTCGGCCTCGCGGGCGATCTCGATGCGCTGGTCGCGGGTCTCCGCGCGGAAGCCCTCCGCGCGGCCGGCCCGGGCCTCAGCGGTCTCGACCTCCGACCCACCGCCCTCGACGTCGGCGATGGTCAGCACGACGGTGATCTCCTCGCGGTCGACCGTCACCGTCGGCGGTTCGACCTTCCACTCCTCAGGAAGCCGGCCGGAGAACCAACCCCGTACCCGCTCCCGCTGCTCCTGTGTAATCATGTAATCATCATTACACGGCAACGCAAGGGGAGCAGATGACGGAGACGACGGAAAGGGGAACCACCGACCCTCTACGACTGGGCCGGCGGCCTCGAGGCGCTGGAGCGGCTGACCGAGGCGTTCTACCGCGAGGTCGTGAAGGACCCGCTGCTCGAGCCGCTGTTCGGCCACATGGACCCCGGGCACCCGCGCTACGTCGCGATGTGGCTGGCGGAGGTGTTCGGCGGTCCGGCGAGCTACACCGAGCAGCGCGGCGGCTACGCCCACATGCTCCGCCAGCACCTCGGCAAGGCGATCACCGAACCGCAGCGGCGCCGCTGGATCAGCCTGCTGATGGACGCCGCCGACGAGGTCGGGCTGCCCGACGACCCGGAGTTCCGGGCCGCCTTCGCCGGGTACGTCGAGTGGGGCACCCGCCTGGCCCTGGCCAACTCCCAGCCGGGCGCCGAACCGCCTGTCGAGGCTCCGGTGCCCAAGTGGGGCTGGGGCGTCGCGCCGCCGTACCAGGGCTGAGCTTGGCTGGCCGGACTACCAGATCCTGACCCGCTGCCCCGGGTCGAGCCACAGCCCGTCGCCCTCGGTGGTGCCGAAGACCTCGTGGAACTCGTCGAGGTTGCGGACGATGTTGGCGCGGAACTCCGGCGGGCTGTGCGGGTCGATCGTGAGGAACTGCTGCTCCTGCTCGGTACGCCGCTTGGTGCGCCAGATGTAGCCCCAGTTGAGGAACAGCCGCCGGCGGCCCTCCACGCTGGCGGCGCCGTCCTGGCTGATCACGTAGGCGCGGTGGCCGATGGTGAGGCCGCCGAGGTCGCCGATGTTCTCGCCGACGGTGAGCGCGCCGTTGACGGTCTCACCGGGCAGGTTGCGCGGCGAGAAGCCGTCGTACTGGTCGATCAGCGTCTTCGACTTCACCTCGAAGGCCGCCTTGTCGTCGGCGGTCCACCAGTCGTTGAGGGTGCCGGTGCCGTCGTACTGCGCACCCTGGTCGTCGAAGCCGTGCCCGATCTCGTGCCCGATCACCGCGCCGATGCCGCCGTAGTTCTCGGCCGCGTCGGCGTCCGGGGAGAAGAACGGCTTCTGCAGGATGCCCGCGGGGAAGCAGATCTCGTTGGTGCCGGGGTTGTAGTAGGCGTTGACGGTCTGCGGCAGCATGAACCACTCGTCGCGGTCGACCGGGGAGCCGATCTTGCGCAGCTGGCGGTCGGTCTCGAACCGCGAGGCCGCGGCGACGTTGCCCATCAGGTCGGTCTTGTCGATGCGCAGCGCGGAGTAGTCGCGGAACTTCTCGGGGTAGCCGATCTTCGGCCGGAACGTGTCGAGCTTCTCGTAGGCCCGCTGCTTGGTCTCCTCGGTCATCCAGTCCAGCTGCGAGATCGACTCGCGGTAGGCCGCCAGCAGGTTGGCCACCAGCTCGTCCATCTGCGCCTTCGAGGACGGCGGGAAGTGCCGGGCGACGTACTCCTTGCCGACGGCCTCGCCGAGCGCGCCCTCCACCAGGGAGACGCCGCGCTTCCAGCGGGCCCGCAGCTCCGGGGTGCCGTTGAGGGTGCGGCCGTAGAAGTCGAAGTTGGTCTCGACGAAGTCGTCGGGGAGGTACGGCGCCGCGGCGCGCAGCACGTGGCTGAGCAGCCAGTTGCGCCAGTCCTCGATGGGGACCTCGTCGAGGACCGTCGACAGGTGCTCGAGGTACGACGGCTGCCGGACGCACACCTCGGCGATGGTCTCGTCGGTGCCGCCGAGGTTGGTGACGTAGGCGGCCCAGTCGAAGTTCGGGCAGAGCTCGGCGAGGTCGGCGGCGGTCAGCAGGTTGTAGGACTTCTGGACGTCGCGGGTCTCCGCGCGCTCCCAGTGGCCCTTGGCGATCCGGGTGTCCAGCGCCAGGACGGTCGCCGCCGCGGCCGACGGGTCCTCGTGGCCGCCGAGCTCGAGCAGCCGCTCGAGGTACTCGACGTACCGGTCGCGGACCTCGCCGAACTTGTCGTCGCGGTAGTAGGACTCGTCGGGCAGGCCGAGCCCGCCCTGGGTGATGTGGAAGAGGTAGCGGTCGGACTTGCGGTCGTCGGTGTCGACGTAGGACCCGAACAGGCCGTGCCCGCCGAGCCGCTCGAACTCACCGAGGAACGCCGCGAGGTCGCGCACGTCGCGCAGCGCGGCCACCGCCTGCACGAGCGGTCGCAGCGGGCGGGTGGCGAGCCGGTTGATCCGCTCGGTGTCCATGAACGAGGCGTAGAGGTCGCCGATCTTGCGGGCGTCCTCGTCCACGATCGCGCCCTCGGCGCACGCCTCGATGATCCCGCGCACCTGCTCCTCGGCCGCGTCGGCCAGCTGCACGAACGGTCCCCAGCTGGACCGGTCGGCGGGAATCTCCACGGTCTCCAGCCAGTGCCCGTTGACGTGCCCGAACAGGTCGTCCTGCGGCCGGATGTCGGGGTTCATGCCCTCGCGGGCGTCCTCGAGAATGCTCACCCGGAAACCCTAGATGGGTCGGTCAATATTGGGGCGAGGTTGGGCAACCCCGCTGCCTAGGCTGGCGGGATGCGGCACGACTTCGCGACCAAGCCCGTCCTCGTCGGCGAGCTGGTCACTCTGCGGCCGTTCGTGGAGGCCGACCTGCCCGCCGTCGTCGAGATCCTCAATGACCCGGACGTCGGTCGTCTCACCGGCTCGTTCGCGACGACCGCGGAGCTCGAGTCGTCCCCGACCCTTCTCGACGAGGAGCTACGCGGCTTCTACCTGCGCAACATGACGGCAACGGACCGGCTCGACCTGGCGATCGTGGACAACGACAACGGGGCCGTCGTTGGCGAGGCCGTGCTCAACGAGTACGACGCCGAGGCCGGGTCGACCAACTTCCGGATCCTGATCGGCCCGCGGGGCCGGGGCCGCGGGCTGGGCACGGAGTCGACCCGGATGATCACCGACCACGGCCTGGACACCATCAGGCTGCGGCGGATCACCCTCACCGTGCTCTCGTTCAACCCGAGCGCACGCCGGGCCTACGAGAAGGCCGGGTTCCGGCTCGACCACGTCCGCCACGGTGCCTTCACGTTCGACGGCGCCCCGTGGACGAGGAGGTCATGGTCCGGACGCGGTGAAGGCCTCCCCCGTCGAGGACGGGGACCACGTCGCTGGCGTCCAGCTCGCCGGCCACCCGTACGTCGTCGCCGAACCCGATCGCGTCGAGCTCGCGACCGCTGGCGACGCCCACAGGCGGTCGCCGAGAGCGGTCGCGGCGGCGGTGAACGCGGCGGCGGCCTGCTCCGCCTCCGGGCTGAGACCGGCCACGCCGAGGTCGCCGAGCGCCGCCAGCACCGACCCCGGCGCCCCACAGGTCCTCGACCGCCGGGCGCAGCGAGCCGTCGGGCCAGCGCTCACCGGCGGCGACCACGGCCAGCCGCGATCCGGACCCGAGCCGCGGCGCCAGCCAGCGGGCCACCGCCGCCCGGTTGCGCAGGCAGGCACCCACCACGGTCATCCCGGAGCTCGGCGAGGTCGAAGCTGATCGAGGAGCCGTTGGGCGAGGGCAGCACCAGCTTCTCCAGCTCCGGTGCGGCCAGCACGCTGGCGGGCGACAGCGTGACGCCCGACCCCTGGGAGCGGCCGCGGGCCAGCGTGGCGTCGCGGTCGGCGGCGTACTGCTCGGCGGTGGCGTCGCGCCAGCGATAGGGGAAGACGGTGACGCCCCGCTCGGCGGCCACCGACAGGGTCGTCGTGAACGACAGCACGTCGACCACGACCGCGAGGTCCGCGCCCGCGGCGATCGCGGCGGCGCCGGTCGGGCCCCAGTCGAAGCGGACGTCGTACGCCGCCTGGCCGTGCGCGAGGGTCTTCGGGTCAGTCACGGACCCGGACCACGGACTTGCCCAGGGTGCGGCGCTCGTCCATGTCGACCAGCGCCTGACCGAACTCCTCGAGGTCGTAGACCCGGCCGATCGGTGGCTTCACCACGCCGCTGTCCATCATCGGCACCAGCGCCTGCCACTGCTCCTGCATGTAGCCGGGCCGCATCATCGCGAACGCGCCCCAGCCGACGCCGCGCACGTCGACGTTGTTGAGCAGCAGCCGGTTGACCTTCACCTCGGGGATGCCCTGACCGGAGGCGAAGCCGACGACGAGCAGCCGGCCCTGGGTCGAGAGCGAGCGCAGCGAGTCGGTGAAGGCGTCGCCGCCCACCACGTCGAGCACCACGTCGACACCGTTGCCCTCGGTGAGCTCCTTGACGGCGTCCTTGAACCCGTCGACCATCACCGCCTCGTCGGCGCCGGCCGCCCGGGCCACCTCGGCCTTCTCCTCGGTGCTGACCACCGCGATGGTGCGGGCGCCCATGCCGCGCGCGACCTGGAGGGTGGCGGTGCCGACCCCGCCGGCGGCGCCGTGCACGAGCACCGTCTCGCCGGGCTCCAGCCCGCCCCGCTCGGCGAGGGCGAACTGGGCGGTGAGGTAGTTCATCGGCAGCGCCGCGCCCTCGTCGTACGAGATCTCGTCGGGCAGCGCGAACGTGAACATCGCCGGGATCGCGGCGCGCTCCTGCGCCCCGCCGTACGCGAAGACCGCGGCGACCCGCTGGCCCGGCTGGAACCCGGCGCCGCTGACGACGGTGCCGGAGACGTCGACGCCGAGGGAGAACGGCGGGTCGGGCTTGAGCTGGTACTCGCCGCGGCTGAGCAGCAGGTCGGGGAAGGAGACGCCGACCCGGTGCACCTCGATGAGTACGTCGTCGGGGCCGGGCGTCGGCTCGTCGACGTCACGGATCTCGATATCGGCCGGACCGGTCGGGGCGACCACCTGGACAGCGCGCATGCGCCGCACGCTATCGACCGCTCAGCCGGGGTTGACGATCCGGTTCATCTCGAAGTGCATCGGGTCGGTGTAGTTCCAGTCGCCGCCCCAGCCGAAGCCCCAGCTCTTGAAGATCTCCACCACGTCACGGTCCATCTCGCCGACGGTGCCGCGCTGGTTGCCCGGGACGTTGAGGTCGAGCGCGAGGCCGAACGCGTGGTTGGACAGCTGGGTGGAGCCGGCGATGAAGCGCGGGTAGTAGCAGCCGGCGTACTCGTCGGGATGGATCTCGTCGGCCAGCCCGCGCTGGACGATCTCGCCGAGCGCCGCCTTGAGCTGCGGGAAGATCGCCTTGTTGCAGGTGACCGCGCCCAGGATCGGCACCGCCTCGGTGGTGATGTGCGACCTCACCCAGGCGGGTTCGGGGGCGATCCGGCCGCCGCTGAGCACGGTGTAGCGGAACGTGCCCACCGCGTCGGCGAAGGTGCCGACGGGCACCGCGATCTGCACGGCACCCGGGTCCAGGCCGAGCCGGCTGGCGATGTCCAGGTTCTGCGGAGCCAGGCCGCTGGCCAGCCGCCCGATCGGCTTGCTCAGCGCCTGGGGGGTGCTGTCTCCCGCCGAGACCAGCAGGGCGTTGGGGCCGGTCATCCCGAGCTCCTCGCCCCATGCGGCGTTGACCACCAGGTCGACGGTCGGGATCTGCGGGGCGTAGGCGCCCACGTGCACGCGCGGGTCGCTCTTGCCCGAGCCGAGGCGCAGGTAGCCGTCGTCGTCGATCGGCAGCCGGTTCTTGAGCCTCCGGGCGACGGCCATCTCGCCTCCGGCGACCCGGTCCCACTGGTCCTGGAGCGTGGCGCTCACGTCCTTCGTGAACCGGCGGTACTCCGCCGGGTCGACCACGGCGACGTTGTAGATCTTGTTCTCGATCGAGACCTGGACGATGCCGAGCCGGGTCACCTCGGTGACCCCGTCCAGCTTCTCGATGCGCCCGGCCAGCTGGTCGCTGATCTGCTCCTCCGGGTCGACGATCAGCACGTCGGCCCGCTCCAGGGGCGTCTGCACCGGCCCGGGCGGGTCGACGGCGTGCTCGGGGTCGGCGACCGGCGTCTGCGGCTCGTCGCTGGGCTCGGACGCGGTGGCGGAGGACGGACCGGACTCGCTGGGCGCGGCCTCCGGCTCCTTGGCCGGTGAGCTGCCGCAGGCGGGCGCGAGCGCAACCACGGCGGCACATCCCGCCGCCGTCATGACACGCCTGACCCGCCCGATTTCGCGCACTGCAACTCCCTCCGTCCCCGCCTCGAGGATATGGGCGATCCCCAACTCGGACGTGCGGTTGGTCCGAATCGTTGCGTCAGGCCGGGTCCGCCTCGGGATCGGGCTGGGTTTCCTCCTGCTCCTCGAGCACCTTGTTGCGGATGGTCAGCCAGGACACGACGCCGCCGAGCGTCAGCAGCACCGCGCAGGCGATCATCGCCATCCGATAGCCGTCGTTGAACACCGCGGGGTCTTCGTAGTCCTCGCCACCGAGTCCGACCGCGACCGGCAGCGCGGCGACCGCGAGCAGCGAGCCGGCCCGGGCCAGGGCGTTGTTGACCCCGCTGGCGATCCCGGCGTGCTCGTCGGGCGCGGCGGCCAGAACGGTCGCGGTCAGCGGCGCCACCATCAGCGCCAGCCCGAGGCCGAACACCGTCATGCCGGGCAGCACGTCGGTCACGTAGTTCACGTCCTCGCCGGCCGCGAGCAGCATCAGGCAGCTCGCTGCCATCACGATCGGGCCGACGGTCATCGGGATCCGCGGCCCGATCCGGGCGCCGATCTCACCGCCCTTCGCGGACAGGAAGATCATGCAGATGGTGATCGGCATGCTCGCGAGGCCGGCCGCGAGGGCGGTCCAGCCACCCACCGTCTGCAGCTGGAGGGTGACGAAGAACAGCGACGCGCCCAGCGCCGCGTAGACCAGCAGCGTCATCGCGTTGGCGGCGCTGAACGTCCGGTCGGCGAAGATGTCGAGCCGCAGCATCGGCTCCGGCTCGCGCTTCTCGACCACCAGGAAGCCGGCGGCCGTCAGCACGGCCAGGACCGCGGCGTACGGCGCCAGCGCGTCGCCCCACTGGATCAGCGCGTACGTCAGCGCGCCCAGCGACACGGTGGCCAGGGTGCCGCCGAGCACGTCGAAGTGCGTGGATGCGTGGGGGTCGCGGCTCTCGGGCACGTGCCGCACGGCGAAGTAGATCGTGGCCGCGGCGAGCGGCAGGTTGATCAGGAAGATCCAGCGCCAGCTGGCGTAGTCGACGAGCCCGCCCCCGATGAAGGGGCCGATGGCCGCGGCGACGCTGCCGATCCCGGTCCAGGCGCCGATCGCCTTCGGCCGGTCGGGCGCGACGAAGGCGCCCTGGATCATCGCCAGGCTGCCCGGGGTGAGCAGCGCGCCGCCGATGCCCTGCAGCACCCGCGCGACGATCAGGGTCTCGGGGTTGGGGGCGAGGCCGCACAGCAACGAGGCCGCCGCGAACCACGCCGTGCCGATCACGAACACCCGTCGTCGGCCGAACCGGTCGCCGAGCGAGCCGCCCAGGAGGATGAGGCTGGCGAGCGAGAGCAGGTAGCCGTTGGAGATCCACTGCAGCTCGGCCAGGGTGGCGTCCAGGTCCTCGCCCATGCGCTTCAGAGCGACGTTGACGACGGTGCCGTCGAGGAACGCCATGCCCGAGCCCAACCCGGCGGCCAGGATCACGCCGCGCCCGGTCGGCGTACCAATCCGGATTCCCCCTGCCGCCGAATCGCTCACACCCGGCAGACTAGGCCTGACCATGAACGTCACTGAACTGCGTTTACGCGAGCACGTGGACCGGCTCGCGGACGAGCACCCGCCCATCGACCTCGAGTCGGTCGACTACACCGTGGGTGACCCGGACCTGCTCGGCGCCCGTTTCGGGCACGTTCTCGACTACATGGCGCGGGTGGAGCTCGAGGTCGACCGCAACGTGCTCGAGCTGACCACGATGCTGCCGGACCCTCCCGAGATCGACCGCCACTTCTACGCCGACGTCTGGCAGCCGCAGGAGATCCGGCACGGCCTGATCCTGGACCGGCTCCAGGTCGAGCTGGGCCGTCCCCCGGCGGACACCGACCTGGACTCGGTCGGCATCAAGCTCCGGATCCTGGGGGCGCTCGGCCGGCACCAGGGGTTCCAGGACGTCTGCCGGATGCTCTACTACCTGACCGGCATGTCCACCGAGCGCTCCGCGGTGCTGGCCTACAACCTGCTCCACTCCGGCGTCGAGGAGATGGGCGAGCACGCGGTCGCCGAGACGATCATCGCGCCGATCAAGCGGCAGGAGCCCGGCCACTACGCGTTCTACCAGCTGTCCGCCCGGCTGCACTGGTCGCGGCTGGCCCGCTGGCAGCGCTGGCTGGTACGCCGGATGCGCACCATCTCGTTCGCACCGGTCGGCGCCAACAGCCCGCAGCAGCTGGCCCAGTTCGGCGAGCTGATGGAGACGCTGCGGATCACCCCGTCGCTGGACGACTTCGCGCGGCGGATCTCGATCGTGGAGCAGGAGCTGCTCTGGGCCGGCCGCCAGGGCCTGCGGGTGCCGGCGTACGTCGTGCGTGCGTTCCGGGAGGCCGTCGACCAGGCCCGGGCGGGGCACGCTGCTTGACCTAATTCGTCAGGTCACCTTAC
The DNA here is from genome assembly GCA_963813615.1 of uncultured Actinomycetota bacterium. Classification (GTDB taxonomy): domain Bacteria; phylum Actinomycetota; class Actinomycetes; order Propionibacteriales; family Nocardioidaceae; genus Nocardioides. The sequence continues at coordinate 316,365 of CAWFAE010000001.1, read as the reverse complement.
TATTTCGACCATGCACACGCTGCCGGAGCTCCTGGCCACCGACGACGTGTCAGCGGCCCTGAAGGCCCTGGGCATCGACGATCCCGGCGGTGCCGCGCTGGAGCCGGTCGGATACCCGTTCGGCTCTCCGGCCACCGCCGCGCTGTACCGGCTGCGCGGCGATGGCTGGTCGTTGTTCTGCAAGGTGCTCCAGCACGTCCGGCACTGGCCCGGCATGCCGAGATGCCGCCGCACATCCGGCGAGGACTTCGTCGTGCAGCTGCCCTGGCGGGCCGAGCTGGAGCTCTGGGACCCGTGGCTGACCCCCACCCTGCCCGACGGCTTCCGGCCCCCGCGCTGCACGCGATCGTGGAGATGCCCGACGAGCGGGCCGCAGTGTGGATGGAGGACGTCGACGAGGCGCCCGGCGCCGTGGGGACCTGGATCGCTACGACGGGCGGCGTACCTGCTGGGCCGCTGGAACGCCCGCTCCACCGCACCCGGAGCTGCTCGCCCAGTGCGACGCCGCCGCGGCAGCTACGCGCTGCGGATGTACGCCGAGAACGCCGTCGCGTACCGGGGCCTGATGCCACTCGCCGACGACGGGCTCTGGTCGCACCCGTGGCTGGCCGACCACGCCGACCTGCGCGCGGACCTGCTCGCCCTGGCTCGCCGAGATCCCGGCGATGCTCGACCGGATGGACACGTTCGTCCAGTGCGTCCCCACGGTGACGCCAGCCCGCAGAACCTGCTCGTGCCCGCCGACGATCCGGAGACGTTCGTCGTCATCGACATCTCCTTCCGGCCGCCGCACGCGCTGGGCTTCGACCTCGGCCAGCTCCTGGTCGGGCTCACGCACGCCGGCGTGATGCCGGCCGCCCGCATGCCGGAGATCGCGGCGACGATCGTCCCGGCGTATCTCGACGGTGTGCACGAGGAGGGCGTCGCACGATCAGGACGAGCAGGCGCGCGACGCGTTCGCCACCGGCGTGCTGCTGCGCAGCGGCTTCGACGGGTTCCTCTACGAGCTGCTCGAGGACGCGGACGCCGCACAGCGCGACGCGTTCGACGAACGGGTCGAGCTGTCCCGGGTGCTGGTGGAGCTCTACCGGTCGCGCTAGCGCAGCACGCGCTCGGCGATCCAGGCGATGTCGTCGGCGGTGTCGGCCGGCGTCGCGGAGGGCTGCATCACGTGGCTGAGCACCAACCGGACGACGGCGTCGATCGCGGCCTCGAGGTGCTTGCGGTCCAGGTCGACGTCGTACGGCTCGATCCGGTCGCTGATCACCACCTTCGCGACGCCGAGCAGCGACTCCGAGTGGGTGGTCAGCAGCGGCAGCAGCTCGGTGTCGGCGCCGTGGGTGGCGGAGACCACCGCGTGCAGCAGCTGGTTGTCCTGCGCGTGCTCCAGCACCCGTCGCGACGCGGCCCGGATCGCCGCCACCAGGTCGGTGGGGTTGCGGTCGAAGGCCACGCTCACGATCGCCAGGAACCGGTCGAGCTCGCGCAGGATCATCGCCTCGGCGAGCTGCGGCTTGGAGCCGATCTCGTTGTAGACGGTCTGCCGGCTCACCCCGACCACGTCGGCGAGCTTGGCCATCGTGACCTGCGACCAGCCGACCTCGGAGGTCAGCACCACGGCCGCCGCGACCACCCGGTCGCGCATGGTCAGGGCCTGCTCCTCCACGTCCTCCAGCGTAGTCACGGGCGGGAGTCGACCCTCTCGACCGGGACGAAGTCGGCGGCCTCGCGGACGCCGCAGTCGGGGCAGCACCAGTCGCGCGGGATGTCCTTCCACGCGGTGCCGGCGGCGAAGCCCTCGAGCTCGTTGCCGGCCTCGACCTCGTAGGTGTAGCCGCAGCCCGGGCACCGGGCCGCCATCACCTCGTCGTACCACGTCGGCTGACGTCGCAGGCGACGCTCGCGCCTGTCTCGAACCACCTCGGTGGGTTTCGAGACGGTCGCTGCGCGACCTCCTCGACCACCGGGAGCGGGTACTGCGCGAGGTACTTCTCGCGCTTGCGCGGGCTGATGTTGGCCCGGCTGATGTCGCCGTCGAAGTGGGCGAGCACCCGCTCGTCCATGATCCGCCGGTAGATCGGCGGGACCAGGGACAGGACGATCATCCCGGCGTACCCGGTCGGCAGCACCGGCGACTCCTCGAAGTCGCGCAGGGTCTGGTAGCGCCGGGTCGGGTTGGCGTGGTGGTCGCTGTGCCGCTGCAGGTGGTAGAGCAGCACGTTGGTCGCGATGTTGTTGGAGTTCCAGGAGTGGGACGGGTCGACCCGCTCGTAGCGCTCCTTGCCGGGCTTGCCGACCTTCTGCCGGAGCATGCCGTAGTGCTCCATGAAGTTGACGACCTCCAGCAGCGAGAAGCCCACGATCGCCTGGATCACCAGGAACGGCACGATCCCGAGGCCGAGCCAGGCGATCAGCGCGCCGAACAGCACCGCCGACATCAGCCAGGCGTTGAGCACGTCGTTGCCGATCCGGAACGGGTGCTGCTTGCGGCGGGCGTACCGCCTCTTCTCCAGGCGCCACGCGCTCTTCAGCGAGCCCCCGACCGTGCGCGGCCAGAACTGGTAGAAGTTCTCGCCCAGCCGCGAGGACGCCGGGTCCTCGGGAGTGGCCACGCGGACGTGGTGGCCGCGGTTGTGCTCGATGTAGAAGTGGCCGTAGAAGCTCTGCGCCAGCGCGATCTTGGACAGCCAGCGCTCGTTCTCCTCGCGCTTGTGGCCGAGCTCGTGGGCGGTGTTGATGCCGATGCCGCCGATGCAGCCGATGGAGATGGCCAGCCCGATCTTGTCGACGGTGGTCAGGTCGCCGCCGATGCCGAGCGGGTCGCCGCGCGCGATGAGGTACATCGCGCCCACGAAGCCGGCGTACTGGATCGGCAGGAAGAGGTAGGTGATCCAGCGGTAGTACTTGTCCTTCTCCAGGGCCTCGATCGCGTCGTCCGGCGGGTTGGAGCGGTCCAGGCCGGCGATCAGGTCGATCGCGGGCACGATCACCAGGATCACCACCGGGCCGATCCAGAACCAGGCGCCGAGACCGGTCCACAGCCACAGCCCGTAGCCCGCGAAGGCCAGGGACGGCACCACCAGCCCGATCAGCCAGAGGTAGCGCTTGCTGGTCGCGCCACGTCTCCGTGGATCCCTCGGGAACGGTGCTGTTGGCGATGGTGTCCATGACCCTCTTCCTCGGTGGTCGAGCTTGTCGAGACCGGTTTACAGGAACGTATCGTTTGTAAACCCAGTTGACAAGGGGTCAGTTCTTGTAAAGCCGGCCCTCCTCGGCCAGGTCCACCAGGTCGCACGACCTCGTCGGCTCCCGAGTGCGGCGGCGCGGTCCCGGATGTCCGGCCAGGTCGACGTCGCGGTCGCGGTACGGCGCCGCGTCCTTCAGCACCTGGGCGAGGTCGGCCACCGTCGACGCCAGGGCGAGCGAGTGGGAGGGGGTCGCCTCGGGGTCGGCCGCCACCAGGTCGGTGCTCGCCAGGTGTCCGCGCTCCGTCGCGCACGCCGGCCCACTTCACGGTGGCCTCGCCGATCGGCGTACCGGGCGCGACCCCGTCGGCGAGCCGCACCTCGTACAGCGCCGTCGCGTGGTGTCCCGCGCCGAGCTCGCCCGCGTCGACGGAGAGGTCCTCGAAGTCGTCGTCGGCGATCTCGCGGTTGTCGTAGCCGACCAGGCGGTACGACGTGACCAGCTCCGGGTCGAACGCCACCTGGGTCCGGGCCTCGGCGGCGACCGGAGTGAGCGTGGTGGTGAGCTCGGTGCCGAAGAGCTGCTCGGCCTCGGCGTAGGTGTCGACGTAGGAGTAGAAGCCGTCCCCGAGGTCGGCGAGCTGCTCCATCAGGTGGTCGTTGTAGTTGCCCATGCCGTAGCCGACGGTCACCAGGTGGATGCCCTCGCGGCCCTCCTCGGCGATCTTGTCGGTGATCGAGCCGGGTCCGGTGTCGCCGACGTTGGCGACGCCGTCGGAGGCGAGCACGACGAGGTTGACGGCGTCGTCGTCGAAGCCCTCCCGGGCCTGCTCGTAGCCCAGCCGCAGACCGGCCTCGAGGTTCGTGCTGCCGCCCGGCTCGAGCTCCTCGATCGCGTCCAGGATCTTCCCGGTGTCGCGAACCGGCGTCGGCTCGAGGATCGGCCGCGCCTGGTCCTCGAAGGACACCACCGAGACGGTGTCGTCGCCGGCCAGACGGTCGGCGAGCAGGGCCAGGGACGACTGCACCAGCCCGAGCCGGTTGCGGATGTCCATGCTGCCGGACCGGTCGACGACCAGGGTGACGTTGACCCGCGGCCGCTCGGTCGGCTCGACCTCGCGGGCCGAGACCCCGACCCGGACCAGCTGGGTGCCGTCGTCGAGGCCGGGCGCCATCCCGGACTCGGCGAGCACGCCGAGGTCGGCGTCGGTGGGCGCGGGGTCGTCGTACTCCATCGCGTTGACCCACTCCTCCACCCGGACCGAGGCCGGCGGCGGCCGGAAGCCCTGGTCGAGCAGGCTCTGCGCCACGCCGTACGACCCGGTGTCGACGTCGAGGGCGAACGTCGACAGCGCGTCCTGCCGAGGGTCGACGAAGCCGCTGGTGCCGGCGTCCACGAACGTGTTGTCCTCGGTCGGTCCCGGGATCGGCACCGGTCCCGCGCCGCCCTCGTCGGCGGCCGAGCCGGACGCGGTGCTCGGCATCGCCATCTCGTAGTCGACCTGCGTCTCGTAGTCGTCGTAGTAGGAGCGGGCGTCGATGCCGCGGGTCCCGTCCGGGCCCGGCTCGTCGTCGGGCTCGGAGCAACCCGACGAGAACGAGGGCGCCGGCGACGGCGAGAGCGGTGAGGGTCGGGACGGTAAGCGGAGTCCTCATTCCTCTCGGACGGGGCCTCGTGACGTCCGGTTCCGCGGCTCAATCAGCTTCGCCCTGACGGCGGCGGCGACGGCCTTCGGGACCTCGGGGTTGAACACGCTCGGGATGATGAAGCTCGGGTTGAGCTCGTCGTCGTGGACCGCCTGGGCGATCGCCTCGGCCGCCCGCAGCAACATGTCGACGGTGATCTCCGAGGCGCGCGCGTCGAGCAGGCCCCGGAAGACGCCGGGGAACGCGAGCACGTTGTTGATCTGGTTGGGGTAGTCCGAGCGACCGCTGGCCACCACCGCGGCGTACCGACCGGCGACGGCGGGGTCGACCTCTGGGTCGGGGTTGGCCAGCGCGAACACCACCGCGTCGTCGGCCATGTCGGTGATCCACTCCGGGTCGAGGATGCCGGGAGCACTGACCCCGATGAACACATCGGCTCCGTGCAGCGCGTCGTGCAGGGTGCCGGTGACGCCTCGCGGGTTGGTGACCTCCGCGACCTCCACCTGGGCCGGCGAGAGGCCGTCCAGGTCGGGCACCAGGCAGCCGAGCCGGTCGTAGACGACGACGTCGGTGATGCCGGCGGCGAGCAGCAGCGTGACGATCGCCGTACCGGCCGCGCCGGCGCCGGCCACCACGACCCGGGCCGCGGACAGCTCCTTGCCGACCACCCGCATCGCGTTGGTCAGCGCCGCCATCACCACGATCGCGGTGCCGTGCTGGTCGTCGTGGAAGACCGGGATGTCGAGGCTCTCCCGCAGCCGCTGCTCGATCTCGAAGCATCGAGGCGCCGCGATGTCCTCGAGGTTGATGCCGCCGAAGCCGGGCGCGATCATCTCGACCGCCCGGACGATCTCGTCGGTGTCCTGGGTGGCCAGGCAGATCGGCCAGGCGTCGATGCCGGCGAACCGCTTGAACAGCGCCGCCTTCCCCTCCATCACCGGCAGCGCGGCCCCCGGCCCGATGTTGCCGAGTCCGAGCACCGCCGAGCCGTCGGTGACCACGGCCACCGAGTTGCCCTTCACGGTCAGCCGCCAGACGTCGTCGGGCTGGTTGGCGATCGCGGCGCTCACCCGGCCCACGCCCGGCGTGTAGGCCATCGACAGGTCGTCGCGGTTCTTCAGCGGGACCTTCGAGCTCACCTCGATCTTGCCGCCGATGTGCAGCAGGAAGGTGCGGTCGCTGACCTTGTAGACCTCCACGCCCTCCACCGCGTCGACGGCCGCCTCGACCTCCTTCGCGTGGTCGGCGTCGGACGCGGAGCAGGTGACGTCGAGCACCAGGCGCTGGTGGCTGGACTCCGCGACGTCGATCGCGGTCACGATCCCGCCGGCGGCGGCGATCGCCGTGGCGACCTGACCGACCACCGCGTGGTCCGGCGCGGTGTGCAGGCGCATCGTGATCGAGTACGACGATGTAGTGGCTTGGTGCTTGGGCACGGGGTCAGCCTCGTGGGCGCCGGGGGTTACGAGCAAGTAGTGGTCGCTGGTCAGTCAGCGAGCGCCTTCTCGATGTCCTCGGTGAGCTTCTCGGGAGCGGTGGTCGTCGCGTAGCGCGAGATCACCTGACCGTCGCGGCCGACCAGGAACTTGGTGAAGTTCCACTTGATCGCGCTACCGAGCACCCCGCCCTTCTCCTGGCGCAGCCACGTGAACAGCGGATGGGCGTCGGAGCCGTTCACGTCGATCTTGCTGAACATCGGGAACGTGACGCCGTAGTTGCGCTCGCAGAACGTGGCGATCTCCGCCTCGTCGCCGGGCTCCTGGTGGCCGAACTGGTCGCACGGGAAGCCGAGGACGGTGAACCCGCGTTCGGCGTACTGCTCCTGAAGAGTCTGCAGGCCTTGGTACTGCGGGGTGAACCCGCACTCCGAGGCGGTGTTGACGACCAGGACGACCTGGCCGGCGTACGTCGAGAGGTCGACGTCCTGGCCGTCGATCGCAGTTGCCGAGAATGCTGTGAGCGAGGTCATGGTCCGAGTCTGGCATCCTCGCACCAATGGGACAGGTGAGGTCCGAGGCCTGGGTGCCGGTCGAGCCGGCACTGGCGTTCGCCGTGTCCCAGACCACCGGCGAGGTGCGGCTGGCGTGGGACCCGTTCATCCGGCACCAGCACCTGATGGGTGCCGAACGGCCGGCCAAGGGTGTCCGCACGTTCACCCGGGCTCGGCTCGGGCCGACCATGGTGAGCGAGTACGTCTCCTACCGGCCGCCGACCTCGGTCGGCATGACGATGGTGTCGGGGCCGTGGTTCTTCGGCTCCTTCGGCGGCGGCTGGCGGTTCGTCCCCGAGGAGCGCGACGGGGTCGCCGGGACCAGGGCGACGTGGAAGTACACCTACTCGACCCGGCCGGCGTGGCTGCGGTTCGCCGCCGAGCCGCTCGGGCATTGGCTGCTGGGCCGGGAGATCCGGCAGCGGATCGCGGCGTTCGCGCGGGCCTGCTCGGACCCGGACGTGCTGGCGGCGGTCAGGGACGACCGATGACCCGCGCCGGCTGCTGGTAGCCCACCGGGTTGGCGTGCCCGTCGAGCTCGACCCGCACCCTCTGGTCGCCGAGGTCGAGCTCGACCGCGTCGTCCTCGATCCCGCTCACCTCGCCGCACACCACGAAGCTGCCGTCCTTCAGCTTCTCGATGCTCACGATCGGCTTGCAGAGCTCGACGTCCGCGGTCGCCACGAGGTGCAGCTGCGCGCCGGAGGGACGGCTGCGCCAGTAGAGCAGCGCCATCCCGAGCAGCATCAGGTTGCCGAGCAGCGTGATCACCCACAGCAGCGAGCCCGTCTGCTGCCCGTCGGCCTCGTACGTCGCCGGCCGGGCCGGGAGCACGCGGACCCCGATCCGTTCGTCGACCCGGGCGCGTTCGTAGGTGTCGGCGTCGACCTGCGCGACGAACGCCCGCTGCTCGGGGTCGAGGTCGCGGTCGAAGCGGAACTCCACGTAGTACCTGCCGTCGGCGTCGGGCGGCACCCTTCGCGTCTCGACCACGGTGGCCTCGGTGTCAACGCCGTCGCGGTCCAGCCGCCAGCCGTACCAGGTGCTGTGCGCGATCGGCAGGTTGATCACCACCGCCGCGAACACCACCAGGACCAGCGCGGTACGCCGGCCGGTCAGCCGCCGCGTCAGTCCTGGACCCACGGCTGTCCCCACGACGCGCCGTACGCGAACTCCGCCAGTGGCCGGCGCCACCGCTCCCGCTGCTCGCGCTCGCGGTCCCGCTCCGGGACCTCGTCGGGGTTGCCGCGCACGCCGACCGCGATGCCGCTCATCACCCGGAAGTGGTCGGGTACGCCGAGCTCGGCGGCGACCGCCTCGCGGTCGAACCCGCCGAACTGGTGCGCGTGCAGGCCCATCGCCCGGGCCTGCAGGGTCAGGTGCGCGGCCGCCTGGCCGAGGTCGTGGCAGGCGTAGAAGGCGCCCTTCAGCTCGTCGCCGCTCGGGTCCGCGGCGACCTGGGCGGCGGTCACGAAGACCACCGAGGCCCGCGGCACCCAGCGGGCGTTGCCGGGCCGCAGGTGCGGCAGCAGCACCCGATGGCCGGCGCTACCCCGCTCGGCGACGAGGAACGCCCAGGGCTGGGTGTTCCCGTAGCTCGGCGCCCACTGCGCCGCGTGCAGGAGCGTCTCGATCTGCTCCGCGCTCAGCCGGTGCTCGGAGTCGAAGATGCTCGGGCTCCACCGCGAGCGCATCGGCTCGGCGAGCGCCTCGGCACTCGGCATGGGGGCATGCGACACACGGTCAGTATGGCGAGCGCGCGATCTCCGCCACTCGCGGCGCCGCCAGGATCCGCCATCGACCGCACGGGCAGGACTGGTAGGTGACCAGTCCCTCGCTGGTCGTGTGGGAGGAACGGGTGTGCCAGAAGTGCCCGGTGTCGTGGCGAAGGGTCGCGGTCATGGCTCCATCGTGGTGTAATGGCTTTATGCAACTCAACCCTTACGGCCAGGACGCGATCGTGCTGGCCGTCGACCTGACGAACCAGCGTCCCGAGTCGGCCGCCGAGCTCGTGTCCCGGTGCGAAGAGGCGGGCGTGGTCTTCGAGCGCGGCACCCCCGCGCCGGACCTTCCCGAGGTCCTGGCCTTCCTGGACCAGTGGTGCGAGGTCGTCGACGCCGCCGAGCCCGAGCACCGGGCGGCGTTGCTCAACGTCCTGCTCGCCGAGTCCACCGCGCACCCGCGGCTGACCGCGCACACCGGCTCGTGGCACATCCACTACCGCGACGAGGCGATCACCTTCGCCCGCAAGCTGCGGGCCCTGATCAGCACCGGCACCGCCCTGCACCTCGCCGGCCGCGGCATGCACCGGCTCGGGCGGTGCGCGGCCGATGGCTGCGACCGGGTCTACGCCGACACCTCGCGCAACGGCCGCCAGCGCTACTGCTCCCCCGCGTGCGCCAACCGGGACGCCGTACGCCGGCACCGGGCCGCGCGACGGGACGCGGCCTAGCCGAGCGAGGCAGCGCCCGGTCCTCGTGCGGCGACGGTGCCGTCCTCCTGAACTGCGTGGTCCAGCGGTGCACGGCGTCGGCACAAGCCGTCGTGGCAGATGATCTGAGTGTCGGGGGCGAAGTCGTCGTGAGCTCGCTCCCCAGCGGGTTGATCGCCACGGGTGCGGCCGCGAGCTCCAGTCGGTCCCCGGTTCCCCTCGTGCACCTTCTCCGGCTCGGTCCACCCGTCTCCGTCCTCGCGGAACTGCACCCAGATCTCCTGGCGCCTCCGTGAGCTCACGCGCACGTCGGTTCCGTCGGCGAGCGTCACCTGGTCGCCGACCTCGATCTCCATCGCCTTCGCGTCGTGCTCGGCGTCACCGCAGCCGCCGAGCAGCACCAGCACGATCGAGAGCACAAGCAGCATGCGCGTCATGACCACCTGTGACGCCTGGTCCGCTGGAAATGTTCCGAGCGCTCACCCTTCGAGCTGCGTCATCAGCTTCGCGAGCAGGCGGGCCAGCTGCTGCCGGTCGCGCTCGCCGAGGCCGGCGAGCATCCGCGCCTCGTTCGCCATGTGCACCTCGATCATCCGGTCCACGAACCGCACGCCCGCGCGGGTCAGCCGGACCAGCTGTCCGCGGCCGTCCTCGTCGGCGGCCGCCCGGTCGACGTACCCCTTCTCCACCAGCCGGTCCACCCGCTTCGTCACCGCGCCGGGGGTGACCAGCATGGCGGCGGTGAGGTCGCGGTGTCGCAGCGTGAAGGGCCGGCCCGCGCGCCGTAGCGCGGCCAGCACGTCGAAGTCGCCGTTGCCCAGGCCCTCGGCCGCGAACGGCGGTCGCAGCTCGGCCTCCATGGAGCTCGCCAACCAGGAGATCCGGCCGAGCACGAGGAGCGGCGAGGCGTCCAGGTCCGGTCGCTCCACCGCCCACTGCGCGACGATCCCCGCCACATGGTCTTGTGCTTTTGTTTCCCGGGAAACTATACTTGTTTCCATGGAAACATCATGCCAGTTGTACGTCGACCCCGTCTGCCCCTTCGCGTGGATCGCGTCGCGGTGGATCCGCGAGACGGCCTCGCTCCGGACGGACGTCCAGGTAGAGCTGCGCCTGATGAGCATCGCGGTGCTCAACGAGGGCAGGGAGCTGAGCGAGTGGTACCGCGACTTCAACGACCGGTCCTGGTCGCCGGTGCAGGTGGCCGCCGCCGTGGACGCAGCCGGCCGCTTCGAGGAGTTCTACGAGGCGTTCGGCCGACACGCGCACCTGGACCGGCGAGACGACTGGGACGCCGTCGTCGTGGAGGTGCTCGAGGAGCTCGGCCTGCCGGCGGCGCTGGCCACCGAGGCACCCGAGGACCCGGCGAACGAGAAGGCGCTGCGGGAGACCCACGCCCACCTCAACGAGATCACCGGCCTCGAGGCCGGCACCCCGACGCTCGTGCTGAACGGCGTCGCCACGTTCGGCCCGGTGCTGCGCGCGGTGCCTCGCGGCGAGCACGCCCTGGCGCTCTACGACGCGATGTCGCTGCTCTCCACGGTCCCGGCGCTCACCGAGATCAAGCGCGGCGACGACCGGCCGCTGTCGCGGGTCTAGGAGCGGACTCCTATAAGCCGAGTCGGGCCACGCGACCCCCGGCGCCGGCGGCCCAGCACGACCGGTCGGCGGTGCAGTCCAGCGTGTGGTAGCCGGTGTCACTGAACAGCCGCCAGGTGCGGCCGCCGTCCCAGCTGAGGTGGCTGCCCCCGGTCTCACCCGACTCGCCCGTGCTCACGACCACGTCGCCGTGGCGGAACGGGAGCCAGGCGGCGTCCTCGGCGAGCACGTCCAGGTCGCCACCGTTGCGCCAGCCGCGCCCGTCCCGGGTGTACGCCGACGCGTCGACGCCGTCGTCGGGGGCGGCGAAGTCGCCGCCGACCGCCAGCCCGTGGCGCGGATCCTTCACGGCCAGGCCGAAGACACCGGCGGCCTCACCGGCCGGGATCGTGGAGTCGGTCGCCGCCCAGGTGTGCCCGCGATCGGTCGAGTGGAAGATCCGGGACGCCGCCCCACCGGAGCCGAACCACGCGTGCCTGCCCTTGATCACCAGGCAGTCACCACTAGCGGCGAAGTTGGCCTCCCCGGTGGAGTCGGGCATGCCGTCGTTCGGCAGCACCTCCCACGACCGGCCGCCGTCGTCGGTGCTGAGGATCCGGAACTTCCCGTCGACCGAGTCGCTGACCGCGAGTCCTCGGCGGCCGCCCGGGTAGAAGTCCATGCAGTTGTAGAACGCGGCCTCGTCCTGGTTGCGGAACGTCTCGGTCCAGGTCTCGCCACCGTCGGTGGTGCGGTAGATCCGCGACGCCTCGCCGGCTCCGATCGCCAGCACCAGCGCGACGTCGGCACTGCGGGCCTCGACGTCGCGGAACAGCAGGCCGGCGCTGTCGGGCGGGCTGACGTCGTTCCAGGTGGCGCCGCCGTCCGTGGTGCGCCAGACCGTGCCGGGGCCGCCCGCGGTGACGCTGCCGCCGCCGATCCACGCCGTACGACGGTCGACGGCGTCGAGCCCGCGGAAGCTCTGCCCCGCATCGACCACCTTCTCCTGCCAGTCGAGGTGACGGAGGGAGTCCGCCTGCGCGGGCGGGCCGATGACGGGGGATGCGAGCGCGAGTGCGAGCGCCCCGAGAAGGATTCGCATGGCGGCACCTTGCCGCCGCGACCGGCACATGTCCAGTGAAAGACTTGTCGGGTGGCGAGTCTGGGTGACGGGATCACGGCGGAACCGATGCGCAGCGCACGGTTGGAGTTCGAGCCACTGCGTCCGGACCACGCGGACGAGCTGGCGCCGCTGCTCGACGACGTCGAGCTGCACACGTTCATCGGCGGGGAGCCGGCCACCCTCGACGAGCTGCGAGCTCGCTACACCCGGCAGGCGGTCGGTCACTCACCGGACGGCTCACAGCGCTGGCTGAACTGGGTCGCCCGCCGCCGATGACGGCGGGCAGGCAGTCGGGACGGCGCAGGCCACGGTCACCGTGCCGGAAGGCGTGTCCACTGCCGAGGTGGCCTGGGTGGTCGCGCGGCCGCACCAGGGTCAGGGCTACGCGGTCGAGTCCGCGCAGGCGCTGGTGCAGTGGCTCCGGGACCACGGCATCGAGGTCGTGGTCGCGCACGTGCACCCCGAGCACCACGCGTCGATGGCGGTCGCCCGAGCGATCGGGCTCACCCCGACCGACGAGGTGGTCGACGGCGAGGTGCGCTGGGAGAGCCGCGCAGGCTAGCTAGCTCTTCGGCGTGTAGGTCAGCACCACGACGCCGTTGCCGACCTCGGTCACCTCGGCCAGGTCCAGGTGGGTGGTCGTGATCCCGGGCAGCAGACCCTCGCCGGAACCGGCGATGAACGGGAACAGCCACAGGTGCAGCTCGTCCAGCTGCCCGCCCTCGATCAGGGCCTGGGAGACCGGCCCGGTGCCGTACTTCAGCAGGGTGCCGTCGCCGCCCTCCTTGAGCCGGGCGACCGCCTCGACGACGTCGCCCTCGAGGACCTCGGAGTTCCAGCTGGCATCGGTCAGCGTGCGCGACGCGACGTACTTCGGCATCTCGTTGAGCCGGTCGGCGATGTCCCCGTCGCGTTCCGGCCAGGACTCGGCGAAGACCTCGTAGGTCTTCTTGCCGAGCACGAGCGCGTCCGCGGGCTCCAGCAGCTTCGCGGCGTGCGCCGCGTGCTCGTCACCCTGGAACTGCATCTGGGCGCCCCAGAAGCTGTCGCCCGCGACCATCCCGTCGAGTGATACGTACGTTGATTCGACCAGCTTTCTCATGGCGGCGAACCCTAGGCGCACCCGTTGAGGGCTGTCTTGTACCGAAGCGCAGGCCCGAGGTCGAGGAACTGCTCACCCCGCGCCAGCTCGGCCGGCGTGTGTCCGATGAGCGCACGCAGCGTGCGGGTCAGGTGCGGCTGGTCGTAGTAGTCGAGGTCCGAGACCACGTCCTCGATCGCCGCGCCCGCACGCAGCCGCCGGACGGCGTCGTGGGCCCGCGCGATCACCCGCAGCTTGCGCCGGGAGAGCCCGACCGCCCGGCGGAACCGGCTCTGCGCCGTCCGCTCCGGTACGTCTCCCCCGTGCAGCACCTCCTCGACCAGGGGGTCGAAGACCAGTAGTCCCGCGCGCTCCAGGCGCTCCGACGAAGACGTCGAGGTTCTCCGGCGTCGGCATCTCCCACTCCTGTCCGGCCAGCACGATCCGGCCGTCCGGAAGCGTCGGCAGCAGCGCGTCCTGGCGGTTCGCGAGCTGTGCCGGCGGAAAGGCGGGCAGGTAGGCACCGAGCCGGAACTCGCCGCCGAAGTACTCCGCCCCCGACTGGCAGTGCAAAGTCGTCGCCCGCGTCTCCACGCCGCGCAGGTGCACGGTGGTGATGCCGTCGGCGCGGTGGAAGGCGATGCCGGGGCTGAACTTGGCGACCGAGCTGAACGACGTCGAGTACTCGCACCTCGCGGTCCAGATCCGCTCCAGCCGCCCGGTCCGGCCGCTGAGCACGGTGTCCGTCAGGGTCATGTGAGCTGCTCGATCACCTTGGCCACGCGGCGGTCGCGGGTCTCGTCGGTCTTCGCGCCCTCGATCGAGAGAGCGTGCGCCTTCTGCTTGCTGTAGGAGAGGGCGGCCCAGCGCTCGGCAAGGTCGGGGTGCGCCTGCAGTGCGTCGCGCCAGCACCGGCGGTACGTCGACGGTGCGGGGCGCGTCGTCGACGTCGAGCCGGACCTCGACCTCGTCGCCCGCCCCACGTCCGGTGGCCGCCCGGGTCTCGGCGTTGAACGAGATCAGGAACCGACCGCCCATCGGGGCGACCGTGTTGCGGTAGGTGTAGTCGCCGTCGATGGTCACGACGACGGGCACTCGCCTGCCGCGACCGAAGGACAGCACGACGTCCTCGGGCACGACGATGCCGACGTTGTTGCCGCCGCCGGCGGCCAGCGTGGTGCGGAAGGTCTGGGTGGTGGTGGCTGTGATGGTGGTCATGGTGGCTCCTCGGTCGGATGCGGTGCCAGTTCGACCCGTCGACGGCCGCGGACTCATCGGTGCCGGGTGTTACCTGTTCGAGACCGGACCAGTGCTGATCGTGCCGAATCGGCGCCACCGTGGGCCCACCACCCCTCCTAGCCTGCTGGGGACTTGCCACGACAGGAGACCCCATGAGATCCCCTCGCATCATCGCCATAGCCGCCATCCCCGCCCTCGCCGGCATCCTTGCCGGCACCTCGCAAGCGGCCGCGCATCCCCGCTGCCAGGAGATCGAAGCGACGATCTACGACAAGGTCGTCGACGTGGGCTGCCCACCCCCCACCCAGGTATGTGTGGTCGGCACCGTCCGCGGCAAGCACGGCTTCAACGGAACGACCGTGTTCGTGCTCGGATCACGTGGCGAAGCCCCGCCGACGGCACCCGACCAACGCCCGGTCAGCGGGACCATCACCTACACCTTCGGGAACGGGTCGACCCTCACGGCGCTGGAGACGAGCATCGGCAACGTCAACCCCGAGACCGGCACCGGCCACGCCGGCGGCACCCAGCAGTTCACCGGTGGCACTGGCCGCTACGCAGGCGCGACCGGCTTCGCCTACCTGTCCCAGCACTTCGAGGTCGACCACTTCGTCACTGAGATCCAAGGTGAGGTCTGCCGCGCCACGAGCTAGTACCGACTCATCGGTCCTCGGGCAGCACTCGGCGCAGGAACTCCCGTGTCCGCGGCTCCACGGGGTCACCGAGCACCTGCTCCGGCGGCCCGGACTCGACGATCCGGCCGCCATCCAGAAAGCACACATGCGAGGCGATCTCGCGGGCGAACCCCATCTCATGGGTGGCGAGCACCATCGTGGTGCCGGCGGCGGCCAGGTCGCGCACGATCGCGAGCACGTCGCCCACCAGCTCCGGGTCGAGCGCTGCGGTGATCTCGTCGAGCAGCAGGAGCCGCGGCTGCGTGCACAGCGCGCGCACGAGGGCGGCCCGCTGCTGCTGGCCCCCGGACAGCCGGTCCGGGTGGCTGCGCACGTGCTCGGCGAGACCGAACCGGCCGAGCAGCTCGGTCGCCCGCGCGGTCGCGTCTGCCCGGGACAGGCCGTGCACCTTGCGCGGCGCGAGCGTGCAGTTGGCGAGCACAGTGCGGTGCGGGAACAGGTTGTAGGACTGGAACACCATCCCGATCCCCCGGCGCACCTCTCGCGGGTCGACCAGCGGGTCGGAGACCTCCCGTCCCTCGAACTCGATCACCCCGTCGTCCACGGGCTCCAGCAGGTCCAGGCAGCGGAGCAGGGTCGACTTCCCCGACCCGGACGACCCGATCAGGCACACGACGTCGCCGGGATGGACGGTCAGAGACACGTCGTCGATCACCACGCGCTCGCCGTACGTCTTGCGGAGGTGACGCACCTCCATCAGCGGTGGGGTGCTCATCGGGTGGTCATGGACCCCCGCGCGCTCGCGGCGCATGACCCAGCGCGCCAGCCAGTCACAGAGCCGCGCGAGCGGCAGCGTGATCGCGACGAAGAAGAGCGCGACCACGATGTACGGCGTGAAGTTGTAGTTGTACGCCGCGTAGTCGCGCGCCGTGAACAGCGCGTCGAAGAGCGACACCGACGCGACCAGGGCGGTGTCCTTCTGCAGCGAGACGAAGTCGTTGAGGAGCGGGGGTATGACGCGCCGCGTGGCTTGCGGCACCACGACGTACCGCATCGTCTGGCCGCGCGAGAGCGCGAGCGCCTCGGCACTGGTCACCTGTGAGGGGTGCACCGACTCGATGCCGGCCCGGAACACCTCCGCGACGTAGGCGGAGTAGGAGACAACCAGCGCCACCGTCGCCCAGAAGAAGATCGAGCTGGTGACCCCCGCCAGCTTGAGGCCCGGAACGCCGAACACGAACAGGAAGACCAGCAGGATGGTCGGGATGCCGCGCACAACGTCGGTGTAGACCACGGCGAGGCCGCGCAACGGTGTCAACCACGGGGACCGTGCCTGTCGCACCAGGGCGATCGCCAGACCGAAGACGAGGATCAGAGGCTCGGCGATCAGGAACATCCGCACGTTGAGCCAGAAGCCGTCGACGATGGCGGACTAGCGACTCACGCGCGTGGTCGAGGTCGAGGAAGGACTCCTGCACCCGCTGCCACCCGGGCGACAGGAGTACACCGGCCACGAGGCCGCCGATCACCAGGACCGTGGCCAGCGTGGCGACCAGCACCCGCCGGCGGTTCAGCGCGCGGCGTACCCGTTGTCGCTGCAGCTCGCGCGGGCTCGCCGTCCAGTCGTTCACTGCAGCTCAGGGACGCTCACCACGTCGGAGAGCCACTGCTGCTCGATGTCGGCGATCGTTCCGTCGTCCTTCAGCGTCTGCAGCGCGCGGTTGACGCACGGCAGCAGCTCGCTCCCCTGCTCGAACAGGATCCCGAACTCCTCCTGCTCGCCGGTCTCCGGCTGGAACTGTCCGATCAGCTTGCTGCCCGGGATCTCCACCGCGCTGATGTAGAACGCGGTGGGCAGGTCGGCCAGGATCGCGTCGACCTGGCCGTTCTGCATCGCCTGCTTGGCGACGTTGGTGTCCTCGAAGACCAGCGGCTCCTGGTCGGGCTGGATGATGTCGCGGATCGCGGTCAGCGAGGTGGTCCCGGTCTGCGCGCCGAGCTTGAAGCCCTTGAGGTCCTCCAGGCTGGCCGCCGACGCGGCGGGGCTGTCCTCGAGCGTGATCACGGCCTGCGCGGCGGAGTAGTAGCCCTCGGAGAAGTCGACGACCTCGTCGCGGTTCGGCGTGATCGAGGTCTGGTTGATGTCGAAGTCGAAGTCCACGCCGCCCGGCTTGAACAGGCTGTTGAAGCCGACCTTGATCCACTTCACCTGGTCGCGGGAGAAGCCGAGCTCTTCGGCGACGGCGTACGCGACCGCCGACTCGTAGCCCTTGCCGTTGGTCGGATCGTTGTCGACGAACCACGGCTCGAACGCCGGGGAGTCGGTACCGATCGTGAGCACGCCCTCGCTCTTCAGCGGGAGGTCCTCGGTCGCGCACTCGTCCGCGTCAGCGACGTCGCCGGTCCGGTCCTCCGCCTCGTCCTCCGGGGAGCAGGCCGCGAACATCACGGTGACGAGGGCGGCCGAGACGAGCGGGACGAGGCGGGTACGACGCAGGCTCATGACCGGATCGTAGGGCTTGACGAGCGTCGCGTGGGGCGATGTGAACCGCCCTGGGTCTGGTGGAGGCGTCGCTCCCACGGAAGGCTGGAGGTCATGACGATCTCCGGGAAGGCGTTGGTGCGCCGCTGGGGAGGTCGTGCCGTGGGCCTGACCGTGACCGGCATCGGCTTGTACGTCGTGGCGCCGAGCCTGCTGACGATGCTCGGGGCCTGGCCGCAGCTCGCCCGCGTGGAACTGCGCTGGTTCCTGCTGCTTGCGTTGCTGGAGACCGGAAGCTTCGCGGCACTGTGGTGGCTGACACGCATCACGCTCACGCCCGACCGTGAGCAGGGCGGTCATCGAGAGGGTTGGGGAACTGTTGCGACCGCTCAGCTGGCCGGGAACGCCGCGAGCAAGGTCGTCCCCGGCGGTGCCGCCGTCGGCAGCGTCGTACAGGGCAAGGTGCTGGTGAGCGCGGGGCAGCCGGCCAGCACGGTGGTCTCCGCGCTCACCGCGGTCAACCTGCTCACCACATCGGTCCTTCTGCTGCTGCCGGTCCTCACGGTTCCAGCACTCATCATCGGTCCGCCCCCCGCGCGTCAGCTGCAGCTGGGCCTGGTGATGTCACTCATCGCGGCAGTGGTCATCGTCGCCATCGGCGTGATCGCACTCACCTGGCGTCGCGTGGTCGCAGCGACCGGACGCGCCGTGGGGCGGGCAGCGCACCTCGTACGGCGTGCGTGGACCGCCGACGGTGTCGCCGATGGCCTGCTGGCGCAGCGAGACAGGGTCGCCGCGGCGTTCCAGGGTCACTGGTGGCGAGCGGTCTTCGCTGCGGCGGCCAACCGGATGCTCGACTACGCGGCGCTCGTCGCTGCCCTGGTCGCGTTCGGAGCGCATGCACGACCGGCTGAAGTCCTTCTTGCCTATGTTGTCGCGCAGGCGCTCGCGTTCGTGCCCATCACACCCGGCGGACTGGGATTCGTCGATGCCGGACTGCTCGCACTGCTCGTCCTGATCGGCGTCCCCGCCGATACCGCCCTGATCGGGACGCTGCTCTACCGGCTCTTCTCGTTCTGGCTGCCGATCCCGGTCGGCGCTCTCGCCTGGGCCGGATGGCATATCGGATCCCCCCGCCGACAGGAGCCGCAAGGTGGTGCGCGAGGGGGGAGTTGAACTCCCGAAGGCACCCTCCGGTCCCTTGTTCGTGACCAAGTCTGTCACCACGACCGCCTGCACTGCAGTCCAGTGCTCCAGCCGACCGGGTTACCCCGGTGCTGATGCAGTTCCGCACCGAGGCCGAGCTCGAACGGCTACCCCTACCTCGACCTCACCGCGCTCGGCCGTCAGGAGGAGTGGGAGGAGCCGCAGGGACGCGCCGCGCCGCTCGGTGCAACTCGGCCGGATGCGGGTGCCCGACGAGTACGACGCCGACGCGGGGATCACCAACCCGTGACGCGGAGCGTCAGTTAGGCGAGCAGTGAGACGCTGGCGACGATCCGATCAATGACCGACCGATGCTCGGCCATCCGATCGACGTCGATCCTGAACCCGACCAGCACGGGCAGCCCGTTGGCGGTGAAAGCAGTGATCTCGATCCGGGTGGTCATCCTGGGGAGGGTCGTGTGCGTTGGCGGGTCACCCGGCTGCTCCGAGCGGTACACCCCCATTTCGGCTCGGTGCTGAGTGATCGTCAGCCGTCGTGCGCGATCGCCCAGGAACTCAACGGTCCGGTCGTCGACGATCTCGTACATCCGCACGGCGTCGACCAGAGAGTTCAGGTACGTCTCCGGTGTCTCCTGTGGCCCGTAGCGGAGAAAGACCAGGCCCTCGGTATCCGGGATCCGCTGGTAGAAGTTGGCGCCGGAGGTCAGCTCGGCGAGAGCGGCGGGCCAGGGAATGTACCGCTCGATGGCCAGGCCGATCGGCGGGATCGGGTATCGCTCCCAGTCGTCGTCGCTGCTCATCGCGGTATTCCGAGGTCAGCCAAGATCTGCGTACGCAACGTGCCCGTGACATTCTGCTCTACCAGGTCTCGCCAGGCACGGTTGCGTTTGACCTCGTCCCGCTCGGCCGCGGTGAGCACGGCACCCGGTGCCGCCGGCGGAGCGCCGATGCCCATGTAGGACTGCACCCTGGTCCGTAGGAACATCCAGAACGAGCTCTCGATCACCTTGCGGAGCTCGGCCAGCGACCCGGACAGGATCAAGTTGATGCCGTCCGGGACGAGCGTGTTGTCCACCTCCTCCCGGAAGCCGCCGGTGTTGTTGTCGTAGGCAGCCTTGATGTCGGGGTAGGTGACCGAACCGTAGAGGATTCCGAAGATCGCGCGCGCACGCGGCGACTTGGGGCCGGGCGGTGTCATGGTGGGGTCGTACGTCGCGTCCTTGCAGTCCGGCCCGTCAGCTGGTGTGCAGATGGCGCGGTCCGGAGGACCGAACCGACCATCCATCCAGTAGGCGCGGAACTCGGTGCGGTACTGCTCGATCGGCGTCCCGGAGCGAGGCACGTCCATGGCGTGCACCGCCTCGTGAATGATCAGAGTGATCAGGTCCGCGTCGGGCCGCTTGGCGTTCGTCGACACATCCGTCGTGCGGTTCATCACGATATCCCCCGAACCGGCGCCGAGGGTGAAGCCAGCGGCGCCGGCCACGTTGGCAGAGCTGTTGGGGTCGGGCAATCCGGGCGGCAGGTAGATGACGCCATAGAAGTATCCGACCTTGGAGGGGTCCGGCGCCCCGGTTGTCGCGGCCACGTAGGCCGCGGAGTCGTGCCGTACGGTCAGTGGACGCAGGCGCAACTGGCCGGAGTTGATCGCCGCCGCCGCGTTCGCCGCGAGCCCGCCGCGGGCCGTCATCTGGCCCAGCAGACCGGTGGGCGAGTTGTCGTGGAAGTGGATGTGATCCGCCGTTGCCGCGGCCTGTGCCGCGGCCTGGGTGTAGGTCGCCTCCGGCAGCACCGGGATCGCCACGCTCTTCGAGCTGAGCATCGTCGTACGGTCGGCGGCCAGGAGCTCGACCTCGATCGACAACGGATCCCCTGCCACCGGAACCACCGCCGGAGCGGCCACCTGCAGGTCGAACTCAGGTATCTGGGCCTGATCGACCGGGAACTGCGTGACGGGCGGCGGTGGCACGATCACCACGCCGGCCCGGGTGATCCAGGTCCTGACGAAGAGCGTCAGACCGGGGTTGGTCTGGCCGCCGGGTAGCTTCGCGCCGACCGAGAACGTCTGGGCCCCGCCGCGATATCGCACCGAAGCACCAGGAAAGAAGTGCGTCTGGCCGGCGCCGTCATTGAACAGGACCGCCGGCGACCAGGACGCGATGAAGTTCGGTTGGCGATTGTCGTTCACGACGAAATGGGCATCCGGAACCGGCGTCCGGCGAGCGAGACCGGCCGGCAACCCCGCGACGTCCAGGTGGGCGGTCATAGCCACTGCTCCGGTGTTGGTCACCGGCGCTGTGAAGGCTGTACCAGAGGCGTTCCCGGCCGGCCAAGCGGTTGCCGGTGAGGTGTTGGTCCCGCGGATGCGAGCCGCCGGGGTCACGGTGAAACTGGTGGTCGCCGGGACTCCCGGGTTGGGCACGGTGCTCTTCGGAGTGAGGATGACCGGTTCCTCCCGCGCGTTGGCCAGAACGGGAGCCGCGGGGGCGTCGATCGTGATGCCGTCGACGAATCGCCGCCGGTCTGCTGCCGCGCCACGTCCGGGAACTGCCGGCGGCGGGACCGGCACCGGGACCGGAGGAACTACCGGGGCCGGGGGTGCCGGCGCCGAGGTGGAAATGACGGTCCGGACCTCCTGCCTCCGCGCGGCGGTGGTGACGGTGTCGTTGATCAAGCGCTCCCAGTCGTTGGAGGAGGCCACGGCCCGCTGCTCGTCGGCGGTCAGTCGCATCGACGTGTGACGGACGCCGGCCAAGAACGCGGGATACAGGAGGTCGCTCACCGGGGCACCGAAGGCCGTGAACATCGCACGAAGGTTTGCGATGTTCGCCGAGTTCAGTCGATTCCATCCTTCGGGCGCCGAATACAGGTTGATCGGGTCGCGGGTGCCAACGAGGTTGATCGAGTACGCGAGGCGCAGCATGGGGTTGTCGAGCAGGACCTTGTCGAAGATGTGCCGAGCTCGCTGGTTCCTCGGTCCGCGGCTGTCCAAGCTCGGGTCGAACTCCGGCGACAGGGAGTTGTACGGCGCGACGTCCCACCGGGCGTTGAACTCGGCCCGGTACTGCTCGTAGTAGGTCTCCGGAGGGCCTGCTCGCTTGTGGGCCGCGACG
This sequence comes from uncultured Actinomycetota bacterium, assembly GCA_963813615.1. Classification (GTDB taxonomy): domain Bacteria; phylum Actinomycetota; class Actinomycetes; order Propionibacteriales; family Nocardioidaceae; genus Nocardioides. The sequence continues at coordinate 294,694 of CAWFAE010000001.1, read as the reverse complement.
GAGACCGCAGAGAACACCCGATCCTCGACCTGTGCGCCGGAGAGCACATTGTCCACGTTGGCCTCTTGCCGGGCTCGGACTCGTACCTTGCCGCCCGCGCTCTCGAGCTGGTGATCGACCGACGCTGCCAATACCGCCGACGTCGCGTATCCACCGGTGCCAGCGAAGAAGTTGATCCAGGAGATACCCACCGGCGAGTCGTGCCTCGGCGTCAGCGGTTCGACGACCATGCCCCAATTGCGTACGGCGTCGGGCACGTTCTTGCGGGCCAGGTCCGCCGAGGTGGCGAGCCCCGCCAGTGCGGCCGTCAAGCTCGCCTGGTCCGCAGAGGCGTAGGCCAACGCCTCCGCCTGGTCCTTCGGCAGTCGGTGATCCGCGGGGTTCGAGCGTTGCACACCAAGCTGGCGCTGCACGGCGGCCGCGACAGCCATGTTGCCGGCGATGCCCTGCAGAGCTAGGAGCCCGTCGGCATCGGCGGGCATCGCCGCCATCCGTGACATGCGCAGGTGAAACCCTTGTGGGCGCCTGGGGCTTCCCGCCGCCGCGGAATGCTTCGAGCGCCCTTCTCCCGACTCATGCGCTGGCCCGTACGTCATCAGCTCCGGGCCTTCTCCTTGCTAACGGTCACTGTGATGGCCACCGTCGACCGGTCTGGGCCGCGACCCCGACATGCATGATGGCCGCGTCCAGCTCGTGGATCATGCTGCAGCGTGCAACTGGTCAGCTCGTCGCGGAAGGGTCGTCGGTTCCGGTCGGTAGGCACATCCGGCTGCCCCTTCGGGCACGCCTTGCGTGGCTACTTGTTCCATCCCGCTCACCGAAGCCCAGGCCTATGACCTGCGGGTCTCTATCGGCCATTTTGTGCGCGAGGGGGGAGTTGAACCCCCACGTCCTTTCGGACACACGGACCTGAACCGTGCGCGTCTGCCTATTCCGCCACTCGCGCGAGTGAGCCGGGCAAGGCTATCCCAGCCCGGAGTTCATCCCCAAACCGCGGTAGCCCACCCCCCGACGGTGCGAGAACGGCGCTCGGTGCCCCGATACGATCGCAACGATCCCGGCGCTGGCCGGGGGTGTTTGCGTGCACTGAATCGTGCACTGAACCGGACCAGGGAGGTGGGACGTGGGCGGCCTGCAGCGCTTCGAGCAGCGGCTGGAGCAGCTGATCTCCGGCGTCTTCGCCCGCACGTTCCGCAGTGCCGTGCAGCCCGTCGAGATCGCCGCCGCCCTGCAGCGGGAGTGCGACAACAACGCCCAGATCCTGTCCCGCGACCGGCGGCTGGTCCCCAACGACTTCCACGTCGAGCTGTCGCAGGTCGACCTCGACCGGCTGGCGCCGTACGACACCACGCTGGCCCGCGAGCTCACCGACCAGCTGCAGGACCACGCCGACGCGCAGAGCTACGTGTTCCCCGGCCCGGTGCAGATCGCGTTCGAGTCGGCCGACGACCTGACGACCGGCCGGTTCCGGATCCGCAGCCAGGCGCAGGCCTCGGTGAGCGCGAACAGCACCCACACGCAGGTACGCCGGGCGCGCGCCGTGCTCGAGGTCAACGGCACCCGCCATCCGCTGCAGCCGCCCGGGCTGGTCGTCGGTCGCGGCAGCGAGGCCAGCCTGCGGATCAACGACCCCGGGATCAGCCGGACGCACGCCGAGTTCACGGTGATGGCGCAGGGCGACGGCGACCCGCTGATCGAGGTGCACGACATGGGATCCACCAACGGCATCCAGGTGGACGGCAACAAGGTGCCGCGGGCGACCCTGCACAATGGCTCCCGCGTCCAGGTCGGCCACACCACGCTCGTCGTCCGGATCGTCGAGGAGGGTGGCGGTGTCTGAGCTCACGCTCTTCCTGATCCGGGTCGCCTATCTCGCGATCCTGTGGATCTTCGTGCTGTCCGCGATCTCGGTGATCCGCTCCGACATGTTCGGCGCCCGGGTGCCCGAGGCGGCGCGCGGCGTCGGCGGCAAGGCGCCCAAGCAGAAGGCGCCGCCCAAGCGGCGCGGCTCGCCCAGCCAGGTCGTCGTCACCCAGGGCAGCAACACCGGGGCCACCGCCAGCCTGGCCCAGGCGCCGATCCTGATCGGCCGCGGCAACGACGCGGCGATCAAGCTCGACGACGACTACGTCTCGACCCGGCACGCCCGGATCGCCGCGTCCGGCGACCAGTGGTTCGTCGAGGACCTCGGCTCCACCAACGGCACCTACATCGGCACCGTCCGGATCACCCAGCCCACCACCGTCACGCTCGGAACCCAGGTCCGGATCGGCAAGACCATCCTCGAGCTGAGGAAATAGATGAGCGACCTGCTGCTCAACTACTCCGCGATCTCCGACGTGGGCAGGGTCCGCAAGGACAACCAGGACTCCGGGTACGCCGGACCATGGCTGCTCACCGTCTGCGACGGGGTCGGGGGCGCGGCGCGGGGCGACATCGCCTCCTCGACCGCGGTCGCGGAGCTGCGCCAGCTCGACGAGCCGCCGCCGGACGGCGCCGACCAGATCGGCCGGGTCACCGCCGCCCTGCACGACGCCCACCGGGCGATCGGCGGCCTGGTCGACGAGGACCCCGCGCTCAACGGCACCAGCACCACCGCGACCGTCGCGCTCTTCGACGGGTCGCGGGTCGGCGATCGGGCACGTCGGCGACAGCCGGGCCTACCTGTTCCGCCAGGGCGAGATCTCCCAGCTCACGACCGACCACACGTTCGTGCAGAGCCTGATCGACGAGGGGCGGATCACCGAGGAGGAGGCGCGGGTCCACCCGCACCGCAACCTGATCCTCAAGGCCCTCGACGGCATCCACGACGCCGAGCCCGACCTCTTCATGCTCGAGCTGGTCGCGGGCGACCGGCTGTTCCTCTGCAGCGACGGTGCCTGCGGGGTGCTGCCCGACGGCCGGATCGCCGACATCCTCTCGATGGGCACCCCCGACTACGCCGCCGTGGAGCTGGTGCGGGCCAGCCTCGAGTCCGGTTCCTCCGACAACGTCACCTGCGTGGTGGCCGACGTGATCACCGCCGAGCAGGCCGCCGAGGACGAGCAGTACGCCGCGCTCGAACCCCTCCTGGTCGGTGCGGCCGCCGAGCTCAAGCGCCGCCTGCCGCGCGGGCTGTTCCGCGGGCACCGGTCCGGCGACACCGGCGAGCTGGAGCCGGTCGACGCCGAGATCCCCGACGACCTCCCGTTCGCGATCAAGGCAGACCCGATCGACCCGGAGCAGGCGAGGTACGCCCCGCAGCCCCCGCGCCGCTTCGTGTGGCCCAAGCGGCTGCTCGTGGTCGCCGTGGTGGTCGGCCTGGTCTGGATCGCGGTGGCGGCCGCCTGGTCCTGGTCGCAGCGGCAGTACTACGTCGGTGAGGAGGACGGCGTCGTGGTGATCTTCCGCGGCATCGACGCCGACGTACCCGGCCTGAACCTCTCGGAGCCCTACGAGACCTCCGACGTGGTCGTCGACCAGCTCCCCGAGGGCGACGCCAACCGGGTGCGCGAGGGCTTCGGGGTCCGCGACCTCGACGCGGCCGAGCAGGCGGTCCGCAAGCTCGCCGCCATGCAGGATCCCGGGGAGGCCGACCAGCCCTGATGGCCAACTCCGCACTGATGGGTTTCGTGCACCGGCGTCGCCGGGGTGCCGAGCTCTTCCTCCTCGTCCTGGCGCTCGCCGTCGGCGTCGGGGCCTACGCCGCCGTGGGCCTCGGCGTGGAGGGGCACGTCCCGCCCGACATCGTCGGGTACGGCGCCTGGCTGGCCGCCCTGATGGTGGCCGCGCACGTGGTGGTGCGGATGGTCGCGCCGTACGCCGACCCGGTGCTGCTGCCCGTGGTGGCCGCGCTCAACGGCCTCGGCCTGGCGGTCATCCACCGCCTCGACCTCGACAACGACGGCACCTTCGCCCGCCAGCAGCTGACCTGGATGACGCGTCGGGGTGCTGCTGTTCATCGCCACCCTGGTGCTGCTCCGCGACCACCGGCAGCTCACCCGGTTCACCTACACGTTCGGGCTGGCCGCGATCCTGCTCCTGCTGCTGCCGATGGTGCCCGGGCTCGGCCAGACCATCAACGGCTCCAAGATCTGGATCCAGGTCGGGCCGTTCGGGTTCCAGCCCGGCGAGCTCGCGAAGGTGCTGCTGGTGGTCGCGTTCGCCGGCTACCTGGTGCTGCACCGCGACGCGCTCGCACTCGCGGGGCGGCGGGTGCTGTTCGTCGACCTGCCCCGCGGCCGCGACCTCGGCCCGATCCTCGCGATGTGGCTGGTCAGCCTCGGCATCCTGGTCTTCCAGCGCGACCTCGGCTCCAGCCTGCTGTTCTTCGGGCTCTTCCTGGTGATGCTCTACGTCGCCACCGAGCGACCAGGGTGGCTGGTGGTCGGCGGCCTGATGTTCTTCGTCGGCGCGTTCGTGGCGTCCCGGTTCTTCGGCCACGTGCAGACCCGGATCGACCTGTGGCTCGACCCGTTCGGCCACTACGGCGAGGGCACCGACGACCGCGGCCGGCAGATCGTGGAGACCATGTTCGGGATGGCCTGGGGCGGGCTGATCGGCCGCGGCTTCGGCGAGGGCGACCCCGGCCGGATCTCCTACGCCGAGTCCGACTTCATCGTCGGCGCCATCGGCGAGGAGCTCGGGCTGACCGGCGTGCTCGCCGTACTCCTCCTCTACGGCCTGATCGTCGAGCGCGCGCTGCGGGTCGCGCTGATCGCCCGCGACGGGTTCGGCAAGCTGATGGCCGTCGGCCTCGCCAGCGTGCTCGCGCTCCAGGTGTTCGTCGTGGTCGGCGGGGTGACCCGGCTGATCCCGCTGACCGGTCTGACCACTCCGTTCCTCTCCTACGGCGGCTCGTCGTTGGTCGCCAACTGGGTGATAGTCGCGCTGCTGCTACGGATATCCGACCAGGCCCGCCGTCCGGTGCCGAACCTCGCCGATACCGACGACGACGCCGACGCGCAGCAGACCCAGGTCGTCAAGGCGGTGATCTGATGAACAAGCCGATCCGTACCGTCTCGATCTTCTGCATGCTGCTGTTCCTCGCGCTGATGCTGAACGCCACCTACCTGCAGTTCTGGAAGGCCGACTCGCTGAACGAGGACCCCCGCAACCGGCGGGTGATCGAGGCCGCCTACGCGCGGGACCGCGGCGCGATCCTGGTCGGCCGCGACGAGATCGCGGAGAGCGTGCCGGTCGACGACGAGTACGAGTACCAGCGGGAGTACCCCGAGCCGCTGAAGTACGCCCACGTCACCGGCTACTTCTCCTTCTACAGCCAGACCGGCCTGGAGCAGACCCAGAACCAGGTGCTCGCCGGCGACGACCCCCGACTGTTCGTCACCAAGCTCGTCGACCTGATCAGCAACGAGTCCAACCAGGGCGGCAGCGTGCAGGTCACCCTGAACGCCGACGCCCAGGAGGCCGCCTACGAGGGGTTGAGCAGCCTGCCCGGCGACGTGGAGGGCTCGGTCGTCGCGATCGAGCCGAGCACCGGCAAGATCCTGGCGATGGTCTCGCTGCCGACCTTCGACCCCAACAAGCTCGCCACCCACGACCTCGCCGCGTCGCAGGAGACCTACGACCGGCTCAACAACACCGAGAGCGAGCCGCTGCTCAACCGGGCGATCCAGCAGACCCTGCCGCCCGGCTCGACGTTCAAGCTGGTGACCGCCGCGGCCGCGATCGAGAGCGGGCAGTACGACAAGGACTCGCAGGTGCCGGGCGGAGCGACGTACCAGCTGCCGCTGACCAGTGGCCCGAGCGGCGTGATCGACAACGAGGGGCGCGACTGCGGCTCCGGCAAGATCCCGTTCCAGCAGGCGATGGCCAACTCCTGCAACACCACGTTCGCCGCTCTGGCGAACGAGGTCGGCGCCGACGCGATGCTGGAGCAGGCCGAGGGGTTCGGGTTCAACCAGCACTACCTCGACGACCTGCGGCCCCAGGCCGAGTCGAACTTCCCCGACCGACATGGACGAGGCCGAGACCGGCCAGTCCGGCATCGGCCAGTTCGAGGTGCGGTCCACCCCGCTGCAGATGGCGATGGTCGCGGCCGGCATCGCCAACGACGGCAAGGTGATGAAGCCCTATGTCGTCGACGAGGTGCAGTCGGCGGAGTACGACACGCTGGAGCAGACCGAGGACGAGGAGTTCTCCCAGGCGATCTCGTCGTCCACGGCCGACGACCTGAGGGACCTGCTGGTCGGCACCGTCGACAACGGCACCGCCAGCCCGGCGGCCATCCCCGGGATCGACGTGGCCGGCAAGACCGGCACCGCGCAGAGCGGCATCGACAACGTGCCGCCGTACGCCTGGTTCGTGTCGTTCGCGCCGGCCGACAACCCCGAGGTGGCGGTCGCGGTGATGATCGAGAAGGCCGACATCCCCCGCGGCGAGGTCGCCGGCGGTCTGCTCGGCGGGCCGATCGCCAAGGCGGTCATGGAGGCGGTGATCAAGTGACCTCGGAGATGGGCGGAGCCTTCGCCGACGACGCGCGCCGCTACCGGCTCGACTCCCGGATCGCCACCGGCGGGATGGGCGAGGTGTGGCGGGCCACCGACACGGTGCTCAACCGCGAGGTCGCGGTGAAGCTGCTCAAGCACGAGTACGCCGACGACGCGACGTTCCGCACCCGGTTCGAGACCGAGGCCCGGCACGCGGCGGCGCTGCACCACCCGGGGGTCGCCGGGGTCTACGACTTCGGCGAGGCGACCGCCGCCGACGGCTCCGGGCACCCCCGGCCCTACCTGGTGATGGAGCTGGTCGAGGGCCAGCCGCTCTCGCGCGCTGCTCGCCGACGGCCGCGACCTCGACCGGGCCGCCGTACGCGACCTGCTGGCGCAGGCCGGCGACGCGCTGGCGGCCGCGCACGCCGCGGGGATCGTGCACCGCGACGTGAAGCCCGCCAACCTGATGGTCACCCCCGACGGCCGGATCAAGATCACCGACTTCGGCATCGCCCGGGCGGCCGACGGCGTCGGGATCACCCAGACCGGCACCGTGATGGGCACCGCCCAGTACCTCTCCCCCGAGCAGGCCCGCGGCGAGCGCGCGACGCCGGCCTCCGACGTCTACGCCCTGGGCGTGGTGGGCTTCGAGTGCCTGGCCGGACGGCGCCCGTTCGATGCGGACAGCCAGGTGGCCACCGCGCTCGCGCACATCCAGCAGCCCGTTCCCGACCTGCCCGCCGACGTGCCCGCCGACCTCGCGGCGGTGGTCCTCAAGGCGCTGTCGAAGGACCCCGCCGACCGCTACGCCGACGGCGCGGCGTTCGCGGCTGCGCTTCGTGCCGCAGCAGGTGCCGACCGACGGAGCCCGGCACCAGCGCCACCCAGGTGATCCCCGCGACGCCGGGTCAGCCGGTGACCCCGCCGGTGCCCCCTCCCACGGAGCCCTCGGAAGGGACGCCGCCGTGCCCTGTGGCTGGTGCCGCTGATCGTGCTGCTGCTGGTGGCGGCGATCGTGATCACCGCGCTCGCCCTGAACTCCGGCGACGACGACACCGAGCCGCCGTCCGACGAGGACACCTCGGAGCCGACCCAGTCCGAGCAGCCCACCACCGACGAACCGACCGACACCCCGACCGAGCCGACGACGGAGCCGACGACGGAGCCCACGACTCCCCCCACAACGGAGCCCGACGACTCCCCCCACAACGCCGACCACTCCACCCACCACACCGACCACACCCACGACCCCGACCGAGCCGACGTCGGAGCCCCGACGACGTCGCCGGCGAGCGGTCTGTCGACCAACCCAGAAGGTGAGGGCAACTGATGGACTCGCAGCCGACGCTGGTCGGCGGTCGCTACGAGCTCGGAGAGCTGCTCGGCCGCGGCGGCATGGCCGAGGTGCGCAAGGGCACCGACACCCGCCTCGGGCGGATCGTCGCCATCAAGCGCCTGCGCACCGACCTCGCCAGCGACGCCACCTTCCAGGCCCGGTTCCGGCGCGAGGCGCAGTCCTCGGCGTCGCTCAACCACCCGGCGATCGTCGCCGTCTACGACACCGGCGAGGAGCAGGCGCCCGACGGCGCCGCCGGGCACAGCGTCGCCCAGCCGTACATCGTGATGGAGTACGTCGCCGGCCGGACCCTGCGCGACATCCTCCGCGAGGGTCGCAAGATCCTGCCCGAGCGGGCGCTGGAGATCACCAGCGGCGTGCTGTCCGCCCTCGACTACAGCCACCGCGCGGGGATCATCCACCGCGACATCAAGCCCGGCAACGTGATGCTCACCCCGAGCGGCGACGTGAAGGTGATGGACTTCGGCATCGCCCGGGCGATCAGCGACGCGTCGTCGACGATGACCCAGACCGCCGCCGTGGTCGGCACCGCGCAGTACCTCTCCCCCGAGCAGGCCCGCGGCGAGACCGTCGACTCACGCTCCGACGTCTACTCCGCCGGCTGCCTGCTCTACGAGCTGCTGACCGGCCGGCCGCCGTTCGTGGGCGACAGCCCGGTGGCGGTGGCCTACCAGCACGTGCGCGAGCCGGCGATGCCGCCGTCCGACCACGACACCGAGCTCCCGCCCGAGGTCGACGCGATCGTGATGAAGGCGCTGGCCAAGCGGCTCGAGGACCGCTACCAGTCCGCCGCCGCGATGCGCACCGACATCGAGCGCTACCTCGCCGGCCGACCGGTCGAGGCGACCGTCCCGCCCCCGCCGCCGGTGGACAACCCGACCGCCGTGGTCGCGGCGACGCCCCCCGACACGACGCCGGTCCCACCGGACGACGAGGACGAGGGCCGCAACCGGGTCGCTGCTGTGGGTGGTGCTCGGCGCGCTGGTGATCGCGCTGGTCGCTGCGGCGTACTTCCTCTGGCCGAAGCTGTTCGAGGAGGCACCGACCCAGGAGCAGGTGCCCAGCCTCGTCAACCTGACCGAGGAGGAGGCCCGCGCCGAGATCGGCGACGCCGGCCTGACCGTCGGCGACATCGAGCGCGAGGCGAGCGACACCGTGCGCGCCGGTCGGGTGATCCAGCAGAGCCCCGACGCGGACGACTTCGTCGACCCCGGCACCGAGGTCGACCTGGTGATCAGCCTCGGCAAGCCCGAGAAGGCCGTGCCCTCGGTGGTCAACTCCCTGCGCAAGGAGGCGGTCAGCATCCTGCGCGGGGAGGGCTTCCAGGTCGAGCAGGTGGAGCGCGAGTCCGACGAGATGAAGAACCAGGTCATCGAGCAGGACCCGGCACCCGGCACGATGATCCAGGAGGGCGCGGTCGTCACGATCTACTACTCCGACGGCCCGGAGAAGGTGCCGAACGTCGTGGGCATGACGCAGAAGGACGCGGTCAGGGCCATCGAGGCGGCCGGGTTCAAGGCCGACGTGTTCGAGTCCGACGACACCACCGAGCCCGCGGGCACGGTGTTCCGGCAGAGCCCGGAGGCCAACCAGACCCCGCCGGCCGGGACCACGATCACGATCTTCGTGTCCACGTTCGTGGAGACGCCCACCACGCCCACGACGCCGACGAGCCCGACGGTGCCCACGTTCCCGACGTCGCCGGTGATCCCGCCACCGGAGAACTAGCGCCTACTTCAGAGGCTCGGCGTAGCTGAGGTTCAGCAGCCCGGCGTACGCCGGCGCCTCGACGTGGTCCTCGACGTCCAGGTCCCAGCCGACCTGGAGCGCCGGGTCGGCCGCATCTTCGCGGTAGGCGCTGACCCTGGAGTCGGCGTCGAGCGCGGCCTCGATCGCGTCGGCGTTGCCCACTGCCTGGATCTCGTAGGGCTGCGGGTAGGGCACGCCCTGGAGCTGGACGGCGTTGCCCTCGCACTTGATGCCGGTCGTGGTGATCACCCGCTGACCCTCGATCGTGACGGCCGTGGCGCCGCCCGCCCACATCGCGTTGACGACGGCCTGGATGTCCTGCTGGTGCACGACCAGGAGGTTCGGGTTCACGTCGTCCTCGACGGCCTGCTCGATCAGGTCCTCGGGAGCGTCGGAGAGGACGACCGTGACGCCCGTCCCCTCGCGGGGCTCGAGGCCCGCAGGGTCCCGGAGCCCGTCGATCTCGCCCTGGATGCGGCGTACGTCCTCGTCGTCCACCTGGTCGGTGAGGCTGTCGACCTGCTGCTTGAGGTCGGCGACCCGCTCCTCCAGCGCGTCGTACTCGTCCGCCTCCGTGTCCACCAGGGAGGCGAGATCGGTGTAGCGGCCCGGCCGCAGGTCGGTGCCCTCGCTGTTGTCGGCACTGATCGCGAACAACGCCCCGCTGACCAGCACGACCAGGGGCGGGCCGATGCGCCAGAAGCCGCGCTTGCGCTCCGGGCCGCCCTCTGGTGATTCGCTCACGCCGACTAAGGTAGCCCGCGACCCGCGACGGGACGTCGTGGTAGCGAAACCGTGACGAGGAGCAGCACCGTGTCCAAGCTCAAGCCCAAGGAGCAGTTCGTCGACCCCGAGCGGGGTCCGTTGCTGTCGCCCCGGTTCGTGGTCGCGCTCGTGCTCATGGTCGCCGGCATCGCCTGGATCGCCTACTACTACATCGGCGTCCGGCCTCCCGACGGCATCGACCAGGAGACCCTCAAGCCGTACCCCGCGACCGGTCCCCAGTTCATGCAGGACCTGGGCAACTGGAACTACCTGATCGGCTTCGGCGCGTTCTTCCTGGGCCTGATCATCTCGGCGCACCCGTCCACCCCGCTGGGCCGCGGCCGGGGCGTCGTGGTCGGGATGCTCGCCTGCTTCCTGATCGGGCTGATCTGGATCTGCACGTTCTACGTGATCAGCGACGACCCCTCGAACGTGCCGGTGTTCAACGACCTGGGCCAGAAGAACCTCTTCGTCGGCATCACGTTCATGGCGGTCGGGTTCACGTTCGCCACCCGCTGGGAATAGCACTCCACAGCCTCGTCCACAGCTGGGGACGAATTACACGGGCGTAGTTCTCCACACCTGAGTCCACAGCTGTGGAAATCAGGCGAGCACGGCGGTCCGCGCCACGATCGCGGCGATCACCAGCACGGAGATCGCCGAGAGACCCGCGACCTGGATCGCCGTACGCCGCTCGCGCGGCGCGTAGACCAGCACCGCCCCGACCAGGAAGCCGCCGACGAAGCCGCCCAGGTGGCCCTGCCACGACACGTTGTGGAAGACGAACGTGATCACGACGCTCAGGCCCAGCCAGACCATCAGCCCGCGCACGTCGCCGCCGACCTTGTAGGCCACCACCAACAGCGCGCCGAGCAGGCCGAAGATCGCCCCCGAGGCACCCAGCGTCGCCGACCCCTCGGGTGCCAGCCAGTAGACCAGCGCCGAACCAGCCAGAAGGGAGATGAAGTAGAGCGCCAGGAAGCGGGTCCGGCCCAGGACCGCCTCCAGCTGAGGACCGAGGAACCACAACGCCACCATGTTGAAGCCGATGTGCCAGACCTCGACGTGCGCGAAGCCGTTGGTCACCAGCTGCCAGTAGGAGCCGTCGCTGACCCCCGGGAACCAGATGCCGTCACCGTCGGTGGCGCGGGTGCAGGTCCGCTCGGAGGCGAGGTTGTAGTAGGCGCCGGGAGACGCGTCCGAGCCGCACCTGCCGACCGGCAGCAGCGCCAGCCGGTCGATGAGGCGGCTGTCCTTCCAACCCGTCGCGACGATGGCGAGCCAGACCGCGATGTTGGTCCCGATCAGCACCATCGAGCTGAGCCCGGGGTTGGCGGTCCGCGCGCCGCCGTACGGCGTCCGTGCCTGTCGCGTGGTCTTCGCGCCCTCGGCGATGCAGCTCGGGCACTGGAATCCCACCGCCGCGTCGCGCATGCAGTCCGGGCAGATCGGCCGGTCGCACCGCTGACAGCGGATGTACGTCTCCCGGCCGGGGTGCCGGTAGCAGGTCGGCACCCCGGTCGCGGGTTCGGGCGTCTCGCTCAGCTCAGGTGCCCGTGATCTCGACCGACTCGATGACCACCTCGTCGACGGGGCGGTCGCCGGCGCCGGTCGCGGTGCTGCCGATCGCGTCCACGACGTCACGCCCGGCCTGGTCGGCCACCTCACCGAAGATCGTGTGCTTGGTGTTCAGCCACGAGGTCGCACCCAGGGTGATGAAGAACTGCGAGCCGTTGGTGCCCGGCCCCGCGTTCGCCATCGCCAGCAGGTACGGCTTGTCGAAGACCAGCTCGGGGTGCGGCTCGTCCTTGAACGTGTAGCCGGGGCCGCCGGTCCCGGTGCCGAGCGGGCAGCCGCCCTGGATCATGAACCCCTCGATCACCCGGTGGAACCCGAGCCCGTCGTAGAACGGGCCGGTCCGGCCGTTGCCGGCGTCGTAGTCCTTCTCACCGGTGGCCAGGCCGACGAAGTTGGCGACCGTCTCGGGCGCGTGGTTCGGGAACAGGTTGAGGGTGATGTCTCCCCGGTTCGTCTTCAAGATGGCCTGTGGGTCCGCCATGGCTGCCTCTCACGTTCGGTTCTGGTCAGCCACGATCCTTGCACGGGGGCCCACAGCGTCTCGCGGTGGTGCGGGACAGGGTGGCCGGGTTTGGTCGTACGTGGTTGGGTACCGGATAGGACTTGGACGTGCTTCGAAAGGGAGGCTCCTGATGGGTATCGGGAAGAAGAAGACGCTGCTTGACCAGGCCGGGGAGTACGTCGACGCCGCCCGGCCGCACGTCGAGACTGCCATCGAGAACGCGCGTGACTTCGTGCAGGACACCGCGATTCCCGCCCTCAACGACGCCAAGGAGAAGGCCGCTCCGGTGATCGCCGACGCCAAGGAGAAGGCCGCTCCGGTGATCGCCGACGCCAAGGGGAAGGCGGCCCCGATCATCGCCACCGGCGCGGCCATCGCGGCCGAGAAGGCGACGGCGGTGAAGGACGCGGCGGATGCCAAGGTCAACGAGCTCAAGCCGGAGCCCAAGAAGAAGAAGAAGAGCAAGCTCAAGAGATTCCTGGTGTTCAGCGTGATCGCCGGTGGTGTCGCCGCCGTCGCCAAGAAGCTGCAGGCCAAGTCGAGCAGCGACAACTGGCAGTCGTCGTACACCCCCAGCCCGCCGCCCACCGAGCAGTCGCCGACGCCGCCGACCCCGGCCGCGCCGCAGGCCGGTGGCGACCCGCTGACCGACCCGCTCCCCGAGGACCCGGGCGGCGCGTCTCCGGACGAGGCGATGGCTGACTCCGCCGAGGCCCCGCACCCGGCGACCACGCCGGACGACCCGGCCGAGGTCGTCGACCTCGAGGAGGGCAAGAACAAGTAGGCGGCTAGTCCGAGGAGGCGGCGTAGTCCGCGATCCATCGGTCGATCTCCTCCCACCAGCCGAACAGCCAGTCGATCCTGCCCTCGCGGTCGGCCGGGATGTCCTCGCGCGCCACCTGCCACCAGCGCATCACCAGCCGCTTGTCCATCGGCAGCTCACGCCAGACGTCGCCGACCGTGAGCAGGTGGTCGAGGCCGGTGTGCGCGACCAGGACCACGTCGGCATCGGGCGCTGCGTCCAGAGCAGCGATGAACCCTCCCGGGCGTGGGGCGAGGACGTTGGTCATCGCCTCGGCCCGCTCGAGCCATCCGTTCCATGCCGAGCTTGCGCAGCCGGTCGATCCCCCGCTGCCGGCGGCGCGGGGTGAAGTTGCCGCCCTCGGGGAAGATCACGAACGCGTCGTTCTCGTCCAGGCCGCGGGCGAGGTCGGCAAGCTGGCCCTCGAGGTTCTGGCCGGCTCGCGGGTTGGGCGTGATGAATCGTGCCGGGATCCGGCGCAGGAGCACGTCGATCATGGGGTCCCAGGCCAGGGTGTTCTTCAACACCACCCGCGGCTCCCGGTCGTACCAGTGCATCAGCGCGTGGATCAGCGTGAACGAGTCGCCCGGCCCGGCGTGCCGGCAGGCCACGAGGATCGGCACCCCAGGGTAAGCGTCGGGCGACGGGCCGTCGGTCTCGATGCGCAGCCGGAGCACCCGCTTGGCCTCCCGGAAGAACACCCACATGGTGCCCTCCACCAGGTCGTAGTGGATGCCCTCCCAGTAGGGCCGCCGGATCCGCCAGCCGAGCCCGCTGGCGAACCAGAACCCCCATAGAATAAGGAGAAGCAGCGCCTCGGTGGTCAGGTAGAGCATGAAGATCCAGAGCAGCCGCAGCGCCCGCCACTTGCCCGGCAGCAACGGCGAGAGGACGGCGGCCGCGACCAGCCAGAGCGGCAGGGTGACCCACACCAGCCCGGCCAGCAGTACGACGAGCGGGGCCACGACCACTCGTCGTACGACGCGCATCAGAGGGCGGTCTTCAGGTAGTCGACGCTGGCCTCGTAGGTCTCGTCGATCCTGCGCTGCACGGAGCCGAAGTCGCGTGAGGCCCAGATCGTGTCGTCGCGGCTGGACGTGCCGCGGGCCGGCAGCACGTGGCACTCGACGCCGTCGGGGAGCTCGGCCAGCTCACGGACGAACCGGTGCCGCCGGGCGATCTCGAAGGACACCCGGGCGACCTCCCACGGCTTCCGAGGAGGCTTGAGGGGTCGCTCGATCCGGCCGACCTGGAGCACGAACACGCGCGTCGCGCCCAGATGCACGGCGCGGGCCAGCGGGATCGAGTTGACGATGCCGCCGTCGAGGAAGTGCTCGGCGCCGACCTTCACCGGCGGCAGCAGGCCGGGTACGGCGGCGCTGGCCAGTACGGCGTCCACGACCCGTCCGGAGTCGAACCAGTGCTCGGCGGCCCGCTCGATGCAGGCCGCGCACACCTGGAGCCGGGCGGCCAGGTCCTCGAACCGGATGTCGCCGAGCTCCTCCTCGAGCCGTTGGCGCATCGGCTGGGCGGAGTAGAGGTGGGTGCCGGTGGCGACCGCGCGGCGGACCGCGGGCAGGGTCCTGTCGGCGTACCCGCCACCGCGGGTCTCGCCGACGTCGCGCCACAGGTCGGTGAGCCGCTCGACAACGGTCGGCGTGGGGTCGCGGGCGACCAGGGCGCCGTTCAGGGCGCCGACGCTGGTGCCCAGCACCAGCTCGGGTGTCACCTCGGCCTCGAACAGGGCACGGAGCATGCCGACCTCGACCGCGCCGAGCACGCCCCCTCCGCCCAGAACGAAGGCGGTGGTCACGGCTCGGCCGTCACCATCGCGTCCGGGTGCTCGGCGCGGACCCGGACGACGACCCGGTGCTCCACCCAGAAGATGAGCAGCGGGATCAGGCCGGCGGCCAGCATCAGGATCATGAAGCCCGGGCTCCAGCCGAACTGGCGGGCCAGCAGGAACGCGACCACGACGTAGACCATGAACACCCAGCCGTGGACGACCCACATGATGCTGGCCGTCTCCCCGAACTGCTGCAGGTCGCTGCCGTCGGGCGGCGAGGTACTTCGCCGGCAGCGCGACCAGCGAGCAGAACGCCAGCAGCACGCCGACCACGAAGGCGAGCACGCGGTAGGTGGGGAAGAGCTTGGTCACGGCTCCGAAGGTACCGGGTCGTCGTCGGGGACGGGCTCCGGCTCCCGGGCGGCGGTGGCGTCGCGTACGTACCGCCACCAGACGAACGCCGCGAACCCGCCGAAGACCCACCACTCGAGGGCGTAGAGCAGGTTGCGTACCGCGGTGAACCGGCCCGCCTCGGGGAGCTGCTCCAGGTCGGCCGGCTCGAGGCCGGTGGTGCCCGGATTGGTGGCGGCGGCGTCGGGATCGACGACGGCGTACGCGCCGTAGAGGTCCTGGTCGACATGCTGGACCAGGTCGGCCGTGCGGACCTGCGGGAGTACGTCGTCGGCCGGGTCGGGATCGGTCTCGCCCGAGCCCTCGGACGGCTGCAGCCAGGCGACCACCTCGGCCGCGCCCGCGGGCGGCGCGGGGGCCGCGTCGGAGTCCCGGACCCAGCCGCGAACGACCGGCAGCGCCGGGTCGTCGGCGGCACCGGAGGTCAGCGGGGTGACCACCCAGAACCCGTCGGTGCCGTCGTGCTCACGCCCGGAGACGTAGACGGTCGACTCCGGGAGCCAGGTGCCGCTCACGCGCACCGGCTGCCCCACCGAGTCGCCCGGGAACGGGTCGTCGGGACCCATCACCTCGGCCAGCGGTACCGGGTCGAGCTGGGTGCGGTCGACCTGCTCGTCGGCCCGGCGTTCCTGCCACGCGTCGTACTGCCAGTAGCCGAGCAGGCCCGCGGAGGCCACGCAGACCAGCGCGAGCAGGTGCGCGCCCAGCATCCGGGGACTTAGCAGCACGCGCACCTCCCCAGGGTACGGACCGCCGCGCCACGAGACGTTCTGGTCATACCACTTGACCACGAGACCAACGGCCACCTAGGGTGGCGGTCATGCCGCTGCAGCCAGTGAACCGCCGGTCGGTGCCGGACGAGGTGTTCGACCAGG
Source organism: uncultured Actinomycetota bacterium (assembly GCA_963813615.1). Taxonomy (GTDB): domain Bacteria; phylum Actinomycetota; class Actinomycetes; order Propionibacteriales; family Nocardioidaceae; genus Nocardioides. The sequence goes on along the minus strand of CAWFAE010000001.1, from coordinate 278,438 downwards.
TGCTCGCCGAGGTCGTCGACGGGGAGATCGGGGCGGGTGAGTCGCTGCCCAGCGAGCGCCGGCTCGCCGAGGTGCTCGGCGTCTCCCGGCCCGCCGTGCGCGAGGCCCTCCAGCGGATGGCCCAGACCCGGCTGGTGGAGGTGCGGCACGGCGGAGCGACCACGGTCCGCGACTTCAAGCGCTCCGCCGGGCTCGACCTGCTGCCGCAGCTCCTGGTCCGCCGCGGTCAGCTCGACGCCAACGTCGCCCGGTCGGTGCTCGAGGCCCGGCTCGCGATCGGTCCCGCCGTCGCCGCCCTCGCAGCCGAGCGGGGCGGCCCGACCCTCGCCGCGATCCTCACCGAGACCGTCGATGCGCTCGCCGGCACCGACGACGACGTCGAGCGCCAGGTGCACGCTCTGGCGTTCTGGGACCTCGTGGTCGACGCCGCCGACTCGCTGGTCTTCCGGCTGATGTTCAACAGCATGCGCGCGGCCTACGAGCCCGCCCTGGAGGCGTTGGCGCCGGCGATGGCCGAGGAGGTCGGTCAGTCCGAGGCCTACCGGCTGCTCACCGCCGCCATCGGCGCCGGCGACCCCGACACCGCCCGGGCCGCCGCCGACCGGGTGCTGCGCCCGGCCACCGAGAGCCTGATCGCCGCCCTGTCGGCACTGTCCGCACTGGAGGAAGAGAAATGACCAAGGCCACCCCCGAGATCGAGGCGCTCGCTGCCGAGCGGCTCGCGAAGGACGAGGCCCGGATCACCGGGGCGGCCGGGCCCGGCCGTCGTACCGGCGTGACGCTGGGCGAGTCCTGGCGCGCGTTCTGGCGGCACCCCAGCCCGCCGATGATCTCCGCGTTCCTGATCGGGTCGATCGTCGCGCGCGTCGTCGTCGGCGGCGGCAGCTGGTGGGAGCTGGTGATCCCGGCCGCGCTGATCGCGCTGTTCCCGGTGATCGAGTGGCTGATCCACGTCGGCATCCTGCACTGGCGGCCGCGCAAGGTCGGCGGGGTCAAGGTCGACTCGCTGCTGGCCCGCAAACACCGCGAGCACCACGCCGACCCGCGCGACATCCCGCTGGTGTTCATCCCGTGGCAGGTGCTGACATACCTGCTGCCGGTGTACGTCGTGATCGCCCTGCTCGCCATGCCGACGCTGTCCAGCGCCTTCTCGCTGCTGGTGTCGGTCTTCGGCATCATGTTCGCCTACGAGTGGTGCCACTACCTGATCCACAGCGACTACAAGCCGAAGACGGCCTGGTACCGCGGAGTGTGGCGCAACCACCGCCTGCACCACTACAAGAACGAGCACTACTGGTTCACCGTCACCAGCTCCGGTACGGCGGACCGCCTGTTCGGCACCTACCCCGACCCGGCGACGGTCAAGAGCTCGAAAACGGTCAAGGCCCTGCACGCGTCGGAAGCCTGACTCGGGGAGGGTAGCCTGCGCCGATGGCCCTGCTGCGCCGTCTCGCCGTGGCAGCCACGGCCCTCTCCGTCGCGCTTCCCTTGACCGGCACGGCCCGGGCCGAGGAGGCATCGCCCGGCCGTGGTCATCGGCACCTTCGCCTGGCGGCTGCTGCTCGCCTTCTGCGCGTTCTGGGGGTGGTGGCTCTACGGGCACGACCCGAAGGAGCTCATCTTCCTCACCCAGTCCGGCAACCTGCTGACCGCCGTGGTGTTCTTCACGGTCGCGTTCTACGGGCTCGTCATCGGCCTGACGCACCGGCGGGAGCCGGCCACGCACGTGCTCCGAGGCGCCATGGCCCTGCTCCTGCTGGTCGTGGCGTCGACCTACCTCGGCGTGATCGGCGGCGACACCGCCGAGGCGAAGGACGCCTTCACGCACGTCATCACGCCCCTGCTGGTGCTCGTCGACTGGTGCTGCGTCGGGCGCAGCCAGAACAACACCCGCTGGTGGCAGCCGCTGACCTGGCTGGTCGTCCCGACCGTCTGGCTGCTCACCTACACCGCCACGGACGGCTTCCGCGAGCAGAACACCTTCGACGCACCGCTCTACGACTTCATGGACCCGCAGGACGGCTCCTACCCCGGAGTGTTCACCGGACTGCAGCCCCCCTACCCGCCGCCGGCCCCGCAGCAGAGGTCACGGACCTACTGATCCACCCGCCGTTGCACCTGCTTCAGCAGGTGGCGGGTCGCCAGCACGTGCCCGCGGCTGCCGATCACCGCGGCTCGGTAGACACGGCCACGCAGCCCGGGGAACTCGCCGTACGACCGTGCTCTCAGGATCGTGCCCCCGGGTACGTCGTCGAGCTCGAACAGCAGCTGGTAGCGGGAGAACCGGTGCCGCCCGGCCAGCCGGACCAGTCGGCCCGGCACTTCCTCGACCACCCCGAAGCCGGACGGCGGGTCGGTCCCGAGCAACAGCGCGAGGACCCGCTCCTCCTTCGCGCCGATCGAGTCGACGTACTCCCGCAGCACGGGGTAGACGACGTCGGCGGGCGCGTCGATGCGTAGCTCGTGGTCGTCGATGTGCGGGAGCTCGCTCACCGTGTGGAGCCTAGGGGACCCGTACATTCATCGGCGGTCGCCCAGGCCGAGGGCTCGGGCGAGAGGCGCGGCGGCGAGGCCGTAGATCGCGGCCGTCCCCACGATCACGAGGAAGGTCGCCGGCAAGAGCTGGTCTGCGCCCCCCAGTCCGAGGGCGACCAAGGGCGACGCGAAGCTTGCGGCCGTGGACGCCGCGATGATGCCGCGCGGATGCATGGCTCCAACAAAGACCCTTTCCCTGCGAGACAGGTCGGTGCCCCACGTCGCGACGAGCGCCACCGCGGGACGCACGACGAGCACGAGGAGGACGACCAAGGCGATCGAGGGCAACACCACTCCCTGGAGAGACGCCGGCGTGACGGTCGCGGAGATGGAGATGAACAGCAGGCCGATGGTCAGCTGAACAACCGTCTTGAGCAGCTGGCGATCCTCTGGCACGTCCGTTGGTGACACGTTGGCGATGACCATCCCCATGGCGATCGCCGCCACCAGACCGGTGTCCGGCGCCAGTGCGTCGCACAGACCGGCCGTGGTGAGAACGGTGGCGAGGATCGCTTGGGCTGCCAAGGCACCGGTCAGCCGCACCTTCTTCAACAGGAACCACAGAATGCCGAGCCCGACCGCAGCACCGACCGCGCCGATTCCGATACGAGCGACGAAGCCGAACAGCCCCCGCGCCACGGTGTGCGTGTGGTGCGTGACCAGGACCTGATAGACGACCACTCCGATCAGCGCGCCGATCGGATCGATGGTCGTGCCCTCGTGCGTCAGGATCACGTCCAGCCGCCGACCGGGCGCCGCAGCGTGCAGGATGGGGCCCACAACCGTGGGGCCGGAGACGATCAGGATGGCTCCCAGCATCACGGCGACCTGGACGGACAACCCGAGGAGCAGTCCCGCGAAGAGGGCGCCGGCTCCCCAGGTGATGGGGATCCCCAGGATGAGCAGGCGTCGGACGACGACGCCAGTGTCCCCAGACAGGTCTTGCAGCCTCAGCTCGAGGCCCCCGTCGAACAAGATGAGCGCGACGGCGAGGCTCACCAGCGGCTCGAACGCGACGCCCAAGAGCTGGTCCGGGTCGACCGACGGAACCAATGCGCCTGCCGCGAATCCCACCGGGAGCAACACGATGATCGCCGGGATCCGGACCTTCGCCGCGACCAACTGGCTGGCCACCGCCAAGGCGAGGATCAGGGAGAGGCCGACGAAGACCTCGGACGTGGTCATGCCACTCACCCTGGCTCAATGCCCGGCCGCTGAGATCACCCGTTCGCGATGACCCCGAGTCGGTCAATACATGCCCGTGAGGACCTAGAGGGCGAGCATCGCCCTCGCGACCTCACCGGCGGCCGCATCGGGGATCGCCGTCGAGGCCCGTTCGAGTACCAGTAGCCGGGCACCGGGGATCTCGCGTGCGAGCGCTTCGCCGTTGCCGACAGGAAAGAACGGGTCGCGGCGACCGTGCACCACCAGCGCCGGCATCGCGAGCTCGGCCAGCCGCTCGCGCCAGCGCGGCTTGCAGTCGAGCCTGGCGAACACCGTGCCCAGCTGGTTGGCCATCTGCACCGCGGGCGCCGTGCCCGGCGTGCGGTCCCACTTGCGCTCGGCGGCCGCGCGTGCGGCGGCGGGATCGTCGCCGAGGATCTCAGCGCCACCAGCGGCAAACTCGGCCACCGCGTCGCGGTCGGACCAGTCGGGCATCGAGCGCGAGAACAGTCGCTCCATCGTCGCCGCGTCGTGGTCGGGCAGGTCGTCATCGACCGGGCCCGGGGCGACGGGTCGCGTTCCGGCGAGGGTGAGCGCGGAGAACGCGTCCGGGTGGTCAAGCGCGGCGACCTGGGCGACCATCCCGCCGACGCCGATGCCCGCTAGGTGCGCGGGCCGGTCGTCGAGCTCGCGGGCGAGCGCTGCCGCGTCGGCGGCAAGGTCGCGCAGCGTGTACGCCGGAGCTTCAGGATCGACGGTGAGCGACGCACCCGAATCCCGCAGGTCGTACCGGACGACGTGACGCCCGCCGCGCGCGATCGCCTCGCAGAGCTCGTCGGGCCAAGAGAGCATGGTCGTGCCGCCCGCGCACAGGACGAGCGGCGCCGCCTCGTCGCCGAATTGCTCGATCCCGAGCGTGACGCCGTTCGCCTCGACCGTCGTCGGATGCATGTGAACCTCCAGGGTCGTGTCTCAACGATGGACAACCGACCGGGCGAAAACTCATCGCACCTGTCCGTGTGGAGACCGACCCCTGTGGCTACGGTGACGGGTGGAGCCTAGGGGACTCGAACCCCTAACCCCCTGCTTGCAAAGCAGGTGCGCTACCAATTGCGCCAAGGCCCCTGGTCGGGGAGATCAGGCCTTGTCGACGTTGTCGGTGGCCTCGGCCCACAGGGCCTGCTCGGCCTTGCTCTCATCCATCTTCTTCTTGGCGAAGGCGATGCCGGCCGCGGCCAGCAGGACCAGGAGGATCTTCTTCATCGGGACTCCAACGGGCAGTAGGGACGGAGCTGAGGGGTGGGCCTAACAGGACTTGAACCTGTGACCTCTTCCTTATCAGGGAAGCGCTCTAACCGTCTGAGCTATAGGCCCGGGGGGTGCGGCCACACCGGCACGGAGCGGGCGACCGAGGGGGAACATTACCCCAGCGCCGAGCGCGCTCCCAATTCGGTAACCAGCCTCAGTGCGAGTCCTCGGCGAGGGTGACCTCGATGCCGCCGAGCAGTGCCGCGGCCATGTTGTAGAGGAACGCTCCGAGGGTCGCGATCGCGGTGAGGAGTACGACGTCGACGGCCGCGACCAGCATCGTGAACCCGAGCACGCGGGAGGTGCCGATGTAGTTCTCGACGTCGAGGTTCGCGGTGTCCGGGCCGCCGATGCTCTCCTGGATGGTGGAGTTGATCGAGTCCCAGACGCCGGCGGCGCCGAGGACCTGCCAGACCATCGCGACGGACACCACGGTCACCACGCCGAAGGCGATCGAGAGCAGGAACGCCGTCTTCATCACCGACCACGGGTCGATCCGGGTGAGCCGGAGCCGGGCCCGGCGGGGACCGCGTCCGCGCACCGGCGGCGCGCCGGGAGCCGGCGCCGGAGCCGGCGGCGGCTGGGCGTTCGCCCGGTGCTCCTCGGCCGCCGAGCTCAGCTTCTGCTGGATCCGGTCGGCGATCGGTGGGCGAGCGGCTGTGTCGTCACTACGCTGCGGGGCTTTCGCCGTCTTCGGCGGCGCCTTCGGGGCTTCGTCGGCGGCGTCTTCGGTGGCGCCTTCGGCGGCTTCGTCGGTGGCTTCGTGGGTTTCGTGGATGGGGCGGGGCGATCAGCCGTCGGTCGACCCTTCGGCGGGCTCGACGGCTGTGCGGAACGCTCCGTCATCAGCTGTCACTCTCCCCATCATCGGACGTTGCCTCGTCGGGCACGGTCTCGTCGATTGTGACATCCGGGTCGTTACCAGACGAATTCCCCGACTCGCCCACTGGACCACCCGGCGTGTCGTCGCCCTCCTCGTCGAGGGCCTCGTCGATCACCTTGGCCTCCACCGATCGGGCCACGACGGCGACCGCATCGCCCTCCTTGGGGGTGACGAACTTGACGCCCATCGTAGAGCGTCCGGTGGGCCGGAAGTTGTCGTTGATAGGACTGCGCACGACCTGCCCGCCCTGGGTGATCGAGAGCACCTCGTCGCCCTCCTCGACGATGAACGCGCCGACGATGCCACCGCGGTCCTCGTTGGTGAGCGCCATCGCCTTGATGCCGAGGCCCCCTCGCCCCTGCGTCCGGTAGTCGTTGATCCGGGTGCGCTTCGCGAAGCCGGCGTCGGTGATCGTGAAGACGTACTGCTCCTTGACCTCCGACTCCTCGACCGAGCCCTCGGCCTCGGCCGCCTCCTCCGCAGCCACCTGCTCGGCCCGGATCACCGACATCGACAGCATCGAGTCGCCGCCCCGGAACTTCATCCCGGTCACGCCCGACGTCGCCCGGCCCATCGGCCGCAGCTGGGTGTCGTCGGCGCGGAACCGGATCGACTGGCCCTTGCGCGACACCAGCAGGATGTCGTCGTCGGAGTTGACCAGCTCGGCACCGATCAGCTCGTCGTCGTCCTCGCGGAAGTTGATCGCGATCACGCCGGCCTGGCGCGGGCTGTTGTAGTCGCCGAGCCGGGTCTTCTTGACCAGGCCGTTGCGGGTCGCCAGCACGAGGTACGGCGCCTGCTCGTAGTCGCGGATCGCCAGCACCTGCGCGATCGACTCGTCCGGCTGGAAGCTGAGCAGCCCCGCCACGTGACCGCCCTTGGCGTCGCGTTGCGCCTCGGGAAGGTTGTAGGCCTTGGTGCGGTAGACCCGGCCGGCGGTGGTGAAGAACAGCAGCCAGTGGTGGTTGGACGTCGCGATGAAGTGCTCGACCACGTCGTCGCCGCGCAGGGTCGCGCCGCGCACACCCTTGCCGCCACGCTTCTGGCTGCGGTACTGGTCGGCACGGGTCCGCTTGGCATAGCCGCCACGGGTGATCGAGACGACCAGTTCCTCGTCGGGGATCAGGTCCTCCATCGAGAGGTCGCCGTCGGCCGCGATGATCTGGGTACGCCGGTCGTTGCCGTACTTGTCGACGATCTCGGTGAGCTCCTCGATCACGATCGCGCGCTGCCGCTCGGGCCTCTCGAGGATGTCCTGGAGGTCGGCGATCTCTGCCTCGAGCTCCTGCAGCCGGTCCATGATCTTCTGGCGCTCGAGCGCGGCCAGCCGGCGCAGCTGCATCTCCAGGATCGCGTTGGCCTGGAGGTCGTCGATCTCGAGCAGCTCCATCAGGCCGGTGCGCGCCTCCTCGACGTCGGGCGAGCGCCGGATCAGCGCGATCACCTCGTCGAGCGCGTCCAGGGCCTTCGCGTAGCCGCGGTAGATGTGTGCCTGCCGCTCCGCCTCCGCGAGCCGGTAGCGGGTGCGGCGCTGGATCACGTCGATCTGGTGGTCGACCCAGTTGCTGACGAACTGGTCGATGGTGAGCGTGCGGGGGACGCCGTCGACCAGGGCCAGCATGTTGGCGCTGAAGTTGGTCTGCAGCTCGGTGTGCTTGAGCAGGTTGTTGAGGACCACCCGGGCGACCGCGTCGCGCTTGAGCACCACGACCAGCCGCTGCCCGGTCCGGTCCGAGGTGTCGTCGCGGACGTCGGCGATGCCCTGCACCCGGCCGGAGTCGGCGAGCTCGGCGATCTTCAGCGCGAGGTTGTCGGGGTTGACCATGTAGGGCAGCTCGGTGATCACCAGCTGGGTGCGGCCCTTGGCGTCCTCGTCGACCTCGATGACCGCGCGCTGGGTGATCGAGCCGCGGCCGGTGCGGTAGGCCTGCTCGATGCCCTGCCGACCGACGATCAGCGCGGCGTTGGGGAAGTCGGGGCCCTTGATCCGCTCGATCAGCGCCTCCAGCAGCTCCTCGCGGGTGGCGTCGGGGTGCTCGAGCGCCCAGCGGGCGCCGTCTGCTACCTCGCGGAGGTTGTGCGGGGGGATGCTGGTCGCCATGCCGACCGCGATGCCGGCCGAGCCGTTGACCAGCAGGTTGGGGTAGCGGGCCGGCAGCACCACCGGCTCCTGCGAGCGACCGTCGTAGTTGGGCTGGAAGTCGACGGTGTCCTCGTCGATGTCGCGGACCATCTCCAGCGCCAGCGGGGCCATCCGGCACTCGGTGTAGCGCATCGCGGCAGCGGAGTCGTTGCCCGGAGAGCCGAAGTTGCCCTGGCCCTGGATCAGCGGCGCCCGCATCACCCAGGGCTGCGCGAGCCGGACCAGGGTGTCGTAGATCGCGGTGTCGCCGTGCGGGTGGTACTGACCCATCACGTCGCCGACCACGCGCGAGCACTTCGAGAAGCCGCGGTCCGGCCGGTAGCCGCCGTCGAACATCGCGTAGAGCACCCGGCGGTGCACCGGCTTCAGCCCGTCGCGTACGTCGGGCAGCGCGCGACCCACGATGACCGCCATCGCGTAGTCGATGTAGGACCGCTTCATCGACTCCTGGAGGTCGATCTCCTGGATCCGGTTGCCGCCGTCCCCGCCGCCGTCGCCGATCAGGTTGCCGGTCTGCTCAGTCACGTCTCTTCGTCTCTCTGGTCGCTTCTATCGCTATCTAGGGTCAGCACTAGACACCTAGATATCGAGGAATCGGACGTCTTTCGCGTTGCGCTGGATGAAGGACCGCCGCTGCTCGACGTCCTCGCCCATCAGGACCGAGAAGATCTCGTCGGCCTGGGCGGCGTCCTCCAGCGTGACCTGCAGCAGCAGCCGCTGGTCGGGGTCCATGGTGGTCTCCCACAGCTCCTTGGCGTTCATCTCGCCGAGGCCCTTGTAGCGCTGCACGGGGTTCTCCTTGGGGAGCTTCTTGCCCTCCTCCTGCCCCGACCGCATCAGCGCGTCGCGCTCGGAGTCGGAGTAGACGAACTCGTGCTCGGCCGGCTTGTTCCACCGCAGACGGTAGAGCGGCGGCTGGGCCATGTAGACCCGGCCGTGCTCGATCAGCGGGCGCATGAACCGGAACAGCAGGGTCAGCAGCAGCGTGTTGATGTGGTGGCCGTCGACGTCGGCGTCGGCCATCAGCACCACCTTGTGGTAGCGCAGCTTGTCGAGGTCGAACTCCTCGTGGATGCCGGTGCCGAGCGCGGAGATGATCGCCTGCACCTCGGCGTTGCCGAGCACCTTGTCGATCCGGGCCTTCTCGACGTTCAGGATCTTGCCGCGGATCGGCAGGATCGCCTGGATCCGCGGGTCGCGTCCCTGCCGGGCCGAGCCGCCCGCCGAGTCGCCCTCGACGATGAAGACCTCGCACTCCTCGGGGTTGGTCGACTGGCAGTCCGACAGCTTGCCGGGCAGCCCGCCGCCACCGAGCAGGCCCTTGCGCGACCGGGCCAGGTCGCGCGCCTTGCGAGCGGCGATCCGAGCCGACGCGGCGGCCTGGGCCCTGCGCACGATGTCCTTGCCCTCGGTGGGGTTCTGCTCCAGCCAGGCTCCGAGCTGGTCGTTGACGATCCGCTGCACGAAGCCCTTGGCCTCGGTGTTGCCGAGCTTCGTCTTGGTCTGTCCCTCGAACTGCGGCTCCGCGAGCTTGATCGAGATGATCGCGGTCAAGCCCTCGCGGATGTCGTCGCCCGACACCCGGTCCTCCTGCTTCTTCATCAGCCCCCAGTCGAAGCCCGCGTTGTTGATCAGCGTGGTGAGCGCCGCGCGGAAGCCCTCCTCGTGGGTGCCGCCCTCGTGGGTGTTGATCGTGTTGGCGAACGTGTGCACCGACTCGGTGAACGTGGTGTTCCACTGCATCGCGAGCTCGAGGCTCATGGTGTTGTCGTCGGTGACCGTCTCGGCCTCGAAGTTGATGACCGTCGGGTTCGCCTTGTCCTTGCGGCGGTTGAGGTGCTCGACGTAGTCGACCAGGCCGCGGTCGTACTTGAAGATCTGCTCCGACCCGCCGCCCTTGCTCTTCCGGAGGGCGTCGGCGCCCGAGGAGTCGACCTCGTTGTCGACGGTGCCGTCCTGGACGGCCTCGACCATCTCCTCGGCCGACGGGCGCTCGTCGCGGATCACGATCTCGAGTCCCTTGTTGAGGAAGGCGTACTCCCGGATCCGGGTGGTGATCGTCTCGAGGGAGTACGTCGTCTCCTCGAAGATGTCGTCGGAGGCGTAATAGGTGATCGTGGTGCCGGTGCGCTCGCCCTGCTCCATCGGCCGGACCTGCTCGAGCTCGCCGTCGGGCACGCCGGCGGTGAACGTCTGCCGCCACTCGTGCCCCCGGTTGCGGACGTCGGCGACCAGGCGGGTCGACAGGGCGTTGACGACCGAGATGCCGACGCCGTGCAGACCACCCGAGACCTTGTAGCCGCCCCCGCCGAACTTGCCTCCTGCGTGCAGCAGGGTCAGCGCCATCGTCAGCGCGGGCAGCTCCTGGCCGGGGGCGGTGTCGGTGGGGATGCCGCGTCCGTTGTCCTCGACCCGGATGCCGCCGTCGGACTAGCAGCGTGAGAACGATCCGGTCGCAGTAGCCGGCCAGCGCCTCGTCGACGGCGTTGTCGACGACCTCCCAGATGAGGTGGTGCAGGCCGCGCTCGCCGGTGGATCCGATGTACATACCCGGCCGCTTGCGGACCGCCTCGAGACCCTCGAGGACCTGGATCGCCGACGCGTCGTAGTCACCGTTGTCGGTGTCGATCGCGGGGGTGGTGCCGGACTCTTCAGGAGTGGTACTCGTCTCGGACACACACACCTCTTCATCGCCGTGTCGATCTGGCCAACACAAAAGTCGGTCGCTGCACCCGGGCGAACGACCGACCTCCATGATAGCGCCCAGAGGGCCGCAAACCACGCTGCCCTCCCCAGGAGCGGGGTCCCTCGCGGGTGAAATATGCCCCTGAGCGGCGCGGAACCCCGGTCACGAGCGCCGCGGAGGGGGTCCGCTGAGGGCCTGTACGTCGGATCGGCCGTTCAGCCGCCTCCGCTAGCCGTACGTGTCGCGTGGACCGCGGCCGTCCCGGGCCGAGCGAGGGCCCTTCTTCCAGGACGGTCCGCGCGGCGCGAGGACGTCGATCACCGTGACGGTGCCGTGGCCCAGCTCCTCGTTGAGCCGGCGTACCAGCGTGGGAGCGAGCAGCCGCAGCTGGGTCGCCCACGCGGTCGACGTGGCGCGCACCACCAGCTTGCCCTCGGTGAAGGTCTCGGGCGTGCAGTGGTCGGCGACCTGCTCGCCGACCAGCTCGGGCCAGCGGGCGAACACCCCCCGCATCCGGAGGTCGAGCTCCCACCCCCGGTCCTCGACCAGCCGCGAGACCTCGCCGGCCAGCGGCTGGGGGTCGCGGTCGTCGGGGTGGGCGCCGGAGACCCGGCCTCGGGTCTGCTGGTCGCGGTTGCGCTGCCGCTTGCGCTGCTTCGGGGTGGCGCCGGCGGTCGCGCGGGTGAGTGCCTTCGCGAGGTCAAGGCCGTCGTCCTCATGCGGAACTGGAGCGTCAGGCGTCTCAGGTGAGGTCACCTCTGTCACCTCCCCGTCGGCCACGGTGTACGTCGCGCCGGCCAGCGCGGCGGGTACGTCGGCCGCCACCGCCGCGGTGACCAGCACCTGCTCGGCGCCGGCGACCAGCTCGGCGAGCTGGGTGCGCCGGTCGGTGTCGAGCTCGGCGAAGACGTCGTCCAGGATCAGGATCGGGTCGTCGCCGTCGGCGCGCAAGAGGTCGTACGACGCCAGCCGCAGCGCCAGCGCGAACGACCAGGACTCCCCGTGCGAGGCGTACCCCTTCACCGGCAGGTCCTGGCCGCTTCCGGCAAGCGTCAGCAGCAGGTCGTCGCGGTGCGGACCCACCAGGGAGATGCCGCGGTCGAGCTCGTCGTTGCGGCGCCGCTCGACCTCGGCGAGCAACGCGGCGGCGAGCGCCTCCCGGTCGGGACCAGGGAGCTCGAACGAGGGTCGGTACTCGATCCGGGCGTCCTCCCGCGACGCGCCGCGGGCGACGGTCTCGTAGGCCTTGCCGACGTACGGCCGCAGCTCGTCGACCAGGCCCAGCCGGGCGGCCAGCAGCTCGGCGCCGACCCGGGCGAGGTTCTCGTCCCAGACGCCCAGGGTCGAGAGCGCCGCCTCCTCGCTGCTCGATCCGCGGCGAGCGACGCCGGCGGTCTTGAGCAGGGAGTTTCGCTGCCGGAGCACCCGGTCGTAGTCGGCGCGGACGCCGGCCAGGCGCGGGGTGCGCAGCACCAGCAGGTCGTCGAGGAACCGGCGGCGGTCCGAGGGGTCGCCCTTGACCAGGGTGAGGTCCTCGGGGGAGAAGACGACCGTCCGGACCAGGCCGACCAGGTCGCGGACCCGGGGGAGCGGGGACCGGTTGACGCGGGCCCGGTTGGCGCGGCCGGGGTTGACCTCGACCTCGAGCACCGCCGTCCGTCCGTCGCGCACGACGGCGGCCCGCACCACCGCCTGGTCGGCGCCCGCGCGCACCAGGGGCGCATCGGTCGCGACCCGGTGCGAGGTCAGGCGGGAGAGGTAGTCGATCGCCTCCACCAGGTTGGTCTTGCCCTGCCCGTTGCGGCCGATGAACGCGGTGACCCCCGCGTCGAGAGCGAAGTCCGCGGCGGCGTACGACCGGAAGTCGTGGAGGGTGAGGTGCGAGACGTACAAGCGCTCAGTCCGACATCAGGCGTCACCGCCCGGGGGCGGCGAGGTCTGCATCGCGTGGCCCCCGAACTGGTTGCGCATCGCCGCGACCGCCTGCATCGCGGGGCTGTCGTCCTGCCGGGAGACGAAGCGCGCGAACAGCGCAGCCGAGATCGCCGGCATGGGTACGGCGTGCTCGATCGCGGCCTCGACGGTCCACCGGCCCTCGCCGGAGTCCTCGGCGTACCCGCGGATCCCCTCGAGGCCGGGCTTCTCGTCGAGCGCGGCGACCAGCAGGTCGAGGAGCCACGAGCGGATGACGGTGCCCTCGCGCCACGAGCGGAACACCTCGGTGACGTTCTCGACCATCTCGGCCTTCTCGAGCAGCTCGAAGCCCTCGGCGTAGCTCTGCATCATGGCGTACTCGATGCCGTTGTGAACCATCTTCGAGAAGTGCCCGGCGCCGACCTTGCCGGCGTGCACGGCGCCGAAGTCCCCCTCCGGCTTGAGCGCATCGAACGCCGGCTGCACCTTCTCGATGTCGGCCGGCTCGCCGCCGTACATCAGGGCGTAGCCGTTCTCCAGACCCCAGACCCCGCCGGAGACGCCGCAGTCGACGTAGCCGATGCCGGTGCCCTTCAGGCTTTCGACGGCGGCCAGGTCGTCGGTCCAGCGGGAGTTGCCGCCGTCGACGATGACGTCTCCCTCGCCGAGCAGACCGGCGAGCTCCTCGACGGTCTGGCGGGTGGGGTCGCCCGCGGGCACCATCACCCAGACCACCTTGGGGCTGGGCAGCTGCTCGACCATCGCGGCGAGGCTGTCGGCGTCGGAGACCTCTGGGTTGCGGTCGAAACCGACGACCGTCAGGCCGGCATCGCGCATCCGGGTGCGCATGTTGCCGCCCATCTTTCCGAGTCCGACGAGTCCGATGTGCATTACGCGCTCCTCCGAGTGCACTAGGTGGGTCAGGACAGCAGGCGCCTCGGCATCAGCAGGTAGCGGAAGCCGGAGTCGGCGCCGTCCTGGGACGAGTCGTCGGCGGCACCGGTGAGCACCACCGGCTTGGAGGCCTGGGTGAACGCCAGCTCCACGACGGACTCGTCGATCGCGGTCAGCCCGTCGAGCAGGAACTGCGGGTTGAACCCGGTGGTGAGGTCCTCGCCCTCGATGATCGCCTCGATCGACTCCGACGCCTGGGCCTCGTCTCCCGACCCGGCGTCGAGGGTGAGTACGCCCTCGCTGAAGGCCAGCTGCACCGCGGCGTTGCGCTCGGCGACCAGGGCGACCCGCTTGACCGACTCGATCAGCGCGGCCTTGTCGACCTTGGCGATCGTCAGCCGCTCGGAGGGGAACAGGCTGCGGACCTTCGGGAACTCGCCGTCGAGCAGGCGCGTGGTGGTGCGGCGTACGCCGCCGGGGCCGGTGCCCTCGAACCCGATCAGGCCCTCTCCGCTGCCGCTCGCGGACAGCGCGATCGTGACCTCGCTGCCCGCGGTGAGGGACTTGGCCGTGTCGCCGAGCACCCGGGCCGGCACCAGCGCGGCCACGGACTCGTCGGTGCTGCGTGGCTCCCAGCGCAGCTCGCGCTGGGAGAGCCGGAACCGGTCGGTGGCGAGCAGGGTGATCGTGGAGCCGTCGATCTCGATCCGGACGCCGGTGAGCACCGGAAGCATGTCGTCGCGGCCGGCAGCGGTGACCGCCTGGGCGACCGCGTGGGCGAAGACGTCGCTCTGGACGGTGCCGGTCGCGGCCGGCAGCTCCGGGATCTTGGGATAGTCCTCGACCGGCATCGTCTGCAGGCTGAACCGCGCCGAACCACAGGTCAGGCTCACCCGGGCGCCGTCCAGCATCATCTCGACCGGCTTGTCGGGCAGGCTCCGGCAGATGTCGGCGAGCAGGCGACCGCTGACCAGGGCGGTGCCCTCGTCACTCACCTCCGCCGAGAGGGTCGCCCGCGCGGAGGTTTCGTAGTCGAACGTCGAGAGCAGCAGCCCGTCGTCGCCGGCCTCGATGAGCAGGCCGGCGAGCACCGGGGCGCTGGGCCGGACGGGCAGGCTGCGGGCGGCCCAGGCAACGGCATCCGCGAGCACGTCGCGGTCGACACGAAACTTCACGGTGGTGGTCCTTCGATGGTGCTGTCGGGTGGGACGGGCCGAGGACGGAGTCGGGAGGTGAATCCTGCCACGCCGGGCGGTGGGGGACGAGGGCAAGGGCCAGGGTTCGGCGCCGTCGTCCCCAGGTCGAGGCCCAGGTGGATGTTCACCGAGGATCTGTCCATGTAGAGGTGAGTGGGAGTCGTAGCGTCGGTGGAAACTGTGGATGAGCAGCGTCGGTGCAGGTCAGTCCGGCGATTCTCGGTCCACAGGGGGTGTGGATGAGACGTGGACGCGCGGGCTCTGCCTGTGGGCGACCGGCGTTGCCCGGGAGAGGGAGCCGCGAACTCCACAGATCCTCCCCGTGTAGTTCGGACCTTCTGGTGGGGGTTGTGCACAGCGCGGGGTGCCGTGGGGCGACTAGCTCTGCCGGGCCTGCAGCTTGATCCGGTTGGTGAGCTCGCTGACCTGGTTGAACACCGCCCGGCGCTCGGCGAGGAGCTGGTTGATCTTGCGGTCGGCGTACATCACCGTCGTGTGGTCGCGGTTGCCGAACTGGGCCCCGATCTTCGGCAGCGACAGGTCGGTGAGCTCGCGGCACAGGTACATCGCGATCTGCCGGGCCATCACGAGGTGCCGGCCGCGGCTCGGGCCGGTGAGCTCCTCGATGCTGAGGGCGAAGTACGCCGCGGTCTGGGCGATGATCAGCGGCGCGGTGATCTCCGGCTCGCCGCCCTCGGGGATCAGGTCCTTCAGCACGATCTCGGCCAGGGTCATGTCGACCTCCTGGCGGTTGAGGTTGGCGAACGCGGTGACCCGGATCAGCGCACCCTCGAGCTCGCGGATGTTGGTCTGGATCTTCGAGGCGATGAACTCGAGGACGTCGGGCGGGGCGGTCAGCCGGTCCATCGCCGCCTTCTTGCGCAGGATCGCGATCCGGGTCTCGAGGTCGGGCGGCTGGACGTCGGTGATCAGCCCCCACTCGAACCGGTTGCGGAGCCGGTCCTCCAGCGCCTCGAGACGCTTCGGCGCCCGGTCGGAGGTCAGCACGATCTGCTTGTTGGCGTTGTGGAGCGTGTTGAACGTGTGGAAGAACTCCTCCTGGGTCTGGGTCTTGCCCTCCAGGAACTGGATGTCGTCGATGAGGAGCACGTCGACGTCGCGGTAGCGGCGCTTGAACCGGTCCTGCCGGTCATCGCGGATCGCGTTGATGAACTCGTTGGTGAACTCCTCCGAGGAGACGTAGCGGACCTTCACCCCGGTGTAGAGGTTGCGGACGTAGTGGCCGATGGCGTGCAGCAGGTGGGTCTTGCCCAGACCGGAGTCGCCGTAGACCAGCAGTGGGTTGTAGGCCTTGCCCGGTGCCTCGGCCACCGCGACGGCCGCCGCGTGCGGGAACCGGTTGGACGAGCCGATCACGAACGTCTCGAAGGCGTACTTCGGGTTGAGGCGGGTCTCGGGCGCCGGCGGCTTCGGAACGCCCTGGTCGAGCCCGGGGGCGAGCGGGGCCTCGATACCCCGGCTCGGGCAAAGGTGGATTTATCGACAAGTCGCTATGGAAACTGATCGAGTTATCGGTTTCGGGAGTCGATGGCGCCGGCGACTCCGGCGACTCCAGGGCGGCATTGACCGTGACGGCGAGCCGGATGTCTCGGGCGAACGCCTCGGTGAGGGCGTCCTCGAGCTGGCCGCGCAGCCGGCCCTCGAGCTGGGTGCGCGTGAACTCGTTGGGCACCGCGATGATCGCGGTGCTCTCGTGGAGCGTCACCGGTTCGCTGTCGCGCAGCCAGGCCTGTTGATGGGGCTGCAGGTCCTGGACCACCTGCTGCCAGGCCCGGTCGAGGCCCCCCTGCTCCGGCTCCGGCCGCTGCTCCACCGTGTCTCCCCACCTTCTGTTGTCCGTTGCCCCGAATGAGGCGCTGACTTCTCGCTAGACCAGTACTCGCTCCACAACTTTGTCCACAACTTGTGAACCCGGCTCCGAGTCTGTGGAAAGAGCCCGTCCGAGTCTCATCAGCACGCTGTCCGGTCCGGTGTTTCCGCAGGTCAGGGGCCCTTTTGCCAGGAGTGTGGCGGGGGTCACAGGCCGGCGCGGACTGGGGACTTCCGGTGATGGCGGGGAACCTCGGTTGCGGCGAACCTAACCCCGGGAGGAGGGCGCGGGCAAGCGGTTCTCCACAGGTCGTGGAAGCTGGTTTCGGGCCCGGTCGCCGCGAGTTTGACCCTGTCTCGCGCGACCACGTACCGTTGGCCGGTCGCCCGGTGTCGACGGGTGCCGCATGTCCATGGGAATCGTGATCCGTGGGTGGGCGGTGCCGGCCGAACTTGCGCAGGTACCGATTGCCCGGGTGACACGGGCCGATTCCGTCGATCGAAGGAAATGTCGTGAGCAAGCGTACGTACCAGCCGAACAACCGTCGCCGGCACAAGGTGCACGGTTTCCGCCTGCGCATGCGCACCCGTGCGGGCCGGGCGATCCTCTCCAACCGCCGCCGCAAGGGCCGCAAGAGCCTCGCCGTCTGAGGCGGGCTCCTCGGCCCGGCCGGTGCACACCATCGGCACGACAGTGGTACCCGCGGCGCAGCGCCTCACCGATCCGGAGGCGTTCCGACGGGCGAGCCGCCATGGGCGGCGAACCGCGTCACGCACGCTGGTCACGCACCTGTGGACCCCCGACGGCGACGAGTCGCCCCGCGTGGGGTTCGTGGTCAACCGGGCGGTGGGTAACGCCGTGGTCCGCAATCGCGTGAAACGCCGCCTCCGTCACCTGGTCCGGGAGCACCTCGCGTCGCTCCCCGGCTCCGCCGTGCTCGTGGTTCGTGCGCTCCCGGCGGCCGCAGCTGCGCCGTCCAAGGAACTCGACGCCGACCTGACCCGTTGTCTGGAGCGGCAGCGATGAAGGTAGACCACTCATGAAGTACGTGCTCATCGGGCTCCTGCGCGCCTACCGCGCATTAATCAGCCCTCTTTACGGCCAGGTCTGCCGCTACTACCCGTCCTGCTCGGCCTACGCGCTGGAGGCCGTGCGCGAGCACGGCAGCGTGCGCGGCAGCTGGCTTGCCGTGCGCCGACTGGCCCGCTGCCATCCCTGGGCGGCCGGCGGCGTCGACCACGTCCCGCCCCGCAAGGGCGTCTCGCACTCAACCCACCACCTAGGAGCCTGACCCGTGGATTTCTTCAGCGCCATCGGCAGCTTCATCATGACGCCGCTGTACTACGCAATCTCGGCGATCATGCTGGCCTGGCACAAGCTGTTCACGGCGATCGGCCTGGACCCCGCGGGGGGAGCCGCCTGGGCGCTGTCGATCATCGGGCTGACCCTGGTCATCCGGATGCTGCTGATCCCGCTCTTCGTGAAGCAGATCAAGGCGTCCCGCAACATGCAGCTGATCCAGCCCAAGGTGAAGGAGCTGCAGAAGAAGTACGGCCACGACCGGCAGAAGCTGGCCGAGGAGACGATGAAGCTCTACAAGGACGCGGGCACCAACCCGTTCGCGTCCTGCCTGCCGATCCTCCTGCAGATGCCGATCTTCTTCGCGCTGTTCCGGCTGCTCGACCAGGCGGCCAAGCATGACAAGGCGCACGGGTTCCTGACCGCGGACCTGGCGAAGCAGTTCGGTGACGCCAAGATCTTCGGAAAGGTGCCGCTCTCGGAGTCGTTCTGGGGGGCGCGCGTCTGGGGGGACAACCCCGACGCCAACGCGACGGTGATGATCGTGGCGCTGTGCCTGGTGCTGATGATGACCGCCACCACGTTCACGACCCAGCGCCAGCTGATGAGCAAGAACATGCCGGCGGACGCGTTGACCGGCCCGTACGCGCAGCAGCAGAAGATCCTGCTCTACGTCCTGCCGGTCGCCTTCGGTCTCGGTGGTGTCGCGTTCCCGATCGGCGTGCTCCTCTACTGGACCACCTCGAACCTGTGGACGATGGGCCAGCAGTTCTACGTGATCCGCAACAACCCCGCGCCAGGCACGCCCGCCTTCAAGGCGAAGGAGGAGCGGGACAAGGCCAAGGCGGCCAAGCACGGGGTGGTGAGCACCGAGACCGCGGAGGTCGAGGAGGCCCCCGAGGTTGACCGCCGCCCGGCCCAGCGGCAGCAGCCGAAGAAGCAGACCCGCGCCCAGCGACGTCAGGGCGCCGCCAAACCCAGCACCCCGGCCAAGCCGGGCACCCCGGCCGAAGTCGGGCACCCATCCGGCCGAAGTCGGGCAACCCGGCCAAGTCGGGCAATCCGGCCAAGTCCGGGAATCCGGCAAGTCCGGGAACCCGGCCAAGTCCGGGAACCCGGCCAAGTCGGGCAACCCCCAGAACCGCAAGAAGCCACAGAACAAGGGAGGCGGCAAGTGAGCCCCGAGCTGGACACCGACCTGAACGACTCGCCCGAGGAGGCCGTGGAGAGCCAGCCCGGCTCGGAGGATGCCGACGACCACGGACTCGTCGGAGCAGATCTCCCTTCTCGAGCGGGAGGGCGACATCGCCGCCGACTACCTCGAGGAGCTCCTGGACATCGCCGACCTGGACGGCGACCTGGACATGGATGTCGAGGGGGACCGCGCCGCGGTCTCGATCGTCGGTGCCGACCTGGCCCAGCTGGTCGGCCGGGACGGCGAGGTCCTCGAGGCCCTGCAGGAGCTGACCCGACTGGCGGTCTACCGGGAGACCGGCGAGCGATCCCGGTTGATGCTCGACGTCTCCGGACACCGGGCCGACAAGCGAGTGCGGCTGGAGAAGCTCGCGGCCGAGAAGGTGGCCGCGGTGCGCGAATCGGGGGAGCGGGCCGAGCTGGAGCCGATGACGGCGTTCGAGCGCAAGGTCGTCCACGATGCCGTGGCGGCCGCCGGCCTGACCTCGGAGTCCGAGGGCGTGGAGCCCCGACGCTTCGTGGTGATCCTGCCGGAGTAGCCGACCGATGGATGTTTCACGTGAAACGCCCTCCACGCCCCCGGCGGCGCGGAGGGCGTTTCCGTCCGAGCGCCTGGCGCTTGCGGAGCGCTACGCGGCGATCCTGGCCACCGACGGAGTCGTGCGCGGGCTGATCGGACCGCGCGAGGCGCCTCGGCTGTGGGAGCGGCACCTCCTGAACTGCGCAGCACGTCGGGGAGCTGGTCCCGCAGGGGAGCACGGTGTGCGACGTGGGGTCGGGTGCGGGGCTGCCGGGCCTGGTGCTGGCCGTCGCCCGCCCCGACGTCGAGGTCGAGCTGGTCGAACCGCTGTTGCGCCGGACCACATTCCTGAACGAGACGGTGGCTGCGCTGGAGCTCGAGAACGTCACCGTGACCCGGGGCCGTGCCGAGCAGCTGCACGGGGTGCGTCGGTTCGACGTGGTGACGTCCCGGGCCGTGGCTCCACTGACCCGGTTGCTGGAGTGGTCGATGCCGCTGGTGGCTCCGGACGGCGTCCTGCTGGCGATGAAGGGTTCGTCCGCGGCCGACGAGATCGAGGCGGCCGGCGAGACCCTGGCGCGTCTGAAGTGTGCAGTGCCCGAAATTGCTCAGATCGGGGGCCTGGACGGGCCCTCCACAACCCGGGTGGTACGGGTACGGTGGGCCGATCCGACGCGAGTATCTTGGCCCGTGCCGACGGGGTCACCGAAGCGGCATCGGACAACCTCGAATTCCCGAGCATCGTCGAAGCGGAGGCGCCCGTCGTGACCGACCAGTTTCGTCCGCACGACGGTTTATCCACCGGTCACGAGGCCCCCGCTGAGCCTGAATCTCCACAGCCATCCCCAGGTTATCCACAGGCTGCCGAGAGCGATGCTGGCGGCGATTCACCTGAATCTGACGACGATGTTTCACGTGAAACCACCGACGAAGACGCCGCCGAAGACCCGTACCTCCGGGTGCGAACGGCGGCCGACCTCGCGGCGCTGGGCGATCAGTTCGATGACATGGCCACCCCCTTGGCCCGGGCTGCACAGCACAGCGTGCTGGCCCGTCAGAGCGCGCAGTACCGACCGCGCCTGCCCCGGCCGGAGGCCACCCGGGTGTTCGTGGTCGCGAACCAGAAGGGCGGGGTCGGGAAGACCACGTCGACGGTGAACATCGGATCGGCGCTTGCCCAGCTCGGCCAGCGGGTCCTCGTGATCGACCTCGACCCCCAGGGCAACGCATCGACGGCCCTGAGCGTCGAGCACCACCGCGGAGTGGTCTCGAGCTACGACGTGCTCGTCGACGGCCTCCCGCTCGGCGAGGCGGTGCAGGCGTGTGAGGAGGACCCTGCCCTGTTCGTGGTGCCGGCCACCATCGACCTGGCGGGCGCGGAGATCGAGCTGGTCAGCGTGGTCGCCCGCGAAGGCCGGCTGAAGAAGGCGATCGCCGCGGACCCCCGGATCGGCACCGCGGCGGAAGCGGGGGAGGACCGCTACGACTACGTGTTCATCGACTGCCCGCCGTCGCTCGGGCTGCTGACGCTCAACGCGCTGGTGGCCGGCGACGAGATGATGATCCCGATCCAGGCGGAGTACTACGCGCTGGAGGGGCTGGGCCAGCTGCTGGAGACGGTCGATCTGGTGAAGGCCGACCTGAACCCCGAGCTCGCGCTGTCGACGATCCTGGTCACCATGTACGACGCCCGCACCCGCCTCGCCGCCGGCGTCGCCGACGAGGTGCGCGGGCACTTCGGCGACCAGGTGCTGCGCACCGCGATCCCGCGGTCGGTGCGCGTGTCGGAGGCGCCGTCGTACGGCCAGACCGTGATGGCCTACGACCCGGGGTCGCCGGGGGCGCTGAGCTATCTGGAGGCAGCCCGGGAGATCGCGACCAAAGGAGTAACCGGATGAAGGCCACCCAGCGGCGCGGGCTCGGCCGCGGGCTCGGCTCGCTGATCCCGCCGGCGCCCGAGCCGGTGGACGAGGCACCCGCGACTGACGGGCAGCCCGAGGCCGACCAGACGCCCGTCGCCGGCTCCGTCTTCGCCGAGCTACCGGTCGAGCACATCGTTCCCAACGCCGTGCAGCCCCGCCAGGTGTTCGGCGACGAGGAGATGGCCGAGCTGGTGACCTCGATCCGTGAGGTCGGCCTGCTGCAGCCGGTGGTCGTACGCCGCACCGGCCCGGAGACCTATGAGCTGGTGATGGGGGAGCGCCGGTGGCGCGCGACCCAGGCCGCCGGCCTCGCGACGATCCCGGCGATCATCCGTGAGACCGACGACAACGACATGTTGCGCGATGCGTTGCTGGAGAACCTGCACCGCTCGCAGCTCAACCCGCTCGAAGAGGCCGCGGCCTACCAGCAGCTGCTCGACGACTTCAGCTGCACGCACGAGGAGCTGGCCGGCCGGATCGGTCGCTCCCGTCCGCAGATCAGCAACACGCTGCGGCTGCTGAAGCTCAGTCCCGCGGTCCAGCGGCGGGTCGCCGCCGGGGTGATCTCCGCCGGGCACGCCCGCTCCCTGCTGGCCGTGGAGGACCCGGAGCTCCAGGACCGTCTGGCCCAACGGGTGGTCGCCGAGGGGATCAGCGTCCGCGGCCTCGAGGAGATGGTGGCCGTCGGCGAGACCGGCTCCGGGACCAGCGAGCCCCGGGCACCGCGCCGCCGGCCGGTGGCCCCCGGCCTGACGGAGCTGGCCGATCGGCTCTCCGACCGGCTCGAGACCCGGGTCAAGGTCGACCTCGGTCAGCGCAAGGGCAAGATCACCGTCGAGTTCGCCTCGCTCGACGACCTGCGCCGGATCGTCGACATCATGGACCCACGGAACCGGAGCGACAAACCGATCTAGCTCTTTGTCGACATAGGGACTTGTCCCCCTGTCGCTTTAGCGCTTCGCGGCACGCCGCTTGGCGCGCTCGCGCTTCTCCTCGGCGTCCAGCCGGGCCGCCTCCTCGAGCGTCGGCGCGGACCCGCCGTACTCGGCCGGCAGCCACCACGACCCGGGCGGCTGCTCGTCGGCGGGATAGGTCCGGATGGTCTCGTCGAGCATCGCCGACATCACCCGGCGCAGCTCCGCGGTCTCGCCGACCGGGTCCTCCCCGGTCGGGTGCAACGGCACCCCGACGTTGATCGCGATCGTCTTGCCGCGGGAGAAGTCCTTGGGGTGGTCCTTGGTGATCATCCGGTGGGTGCCCCACAGGATGACCGGGACCAGCGGCACCCCGGCCGCGGCGGCGATCCGGACCGCGCCGGTCTTGAACTCCTTGAGCACGAACGCACGGGAGATGGTCGCCTCCGGGAAGATGCCGACCGCCTCGCCGTCGCGGAGGTACCCGACCGCCTGCTCGTACGACGCCAGCCCCTCTCCACGGTCGACCTCGATGTGGTGCATGGACCGCATCACCGGGCCGGTGACGGTGTGGTCGAACAGCTCCCGCTTCGCCATGAAGCGGACCTTGCGGCCCGACGGGTTCGCCGCGAGCCCGCCGTAGATGAAGTCGACGTACCCGATGTGGTTGACCGCGAGCATCACCCCGCCCTTGCGCGGCACGTGCTGGGTCCCGCTCATCACGAAGCGCTGGCCCAGGACGCGGAACGCCGTCTTGGCCGTGAGGATGACGGGCGGATAGGTGAGGTCGAGCATCGGGGCTCCTGGCTGGGAAGGGGCGAGGCGTCAGCGACGGGTGGTGAGGAACTCGGCGATCCGGCCGATCGCCTCCTCGAGGATCTCGACGTCGGGAAGCGTGACGAGGCGGAAATGGTCGGGATGCGGCCAGTTGAACCCGGTGCCGTGGGTGACGAGCAGCTTCTTGGCCCGGAGCAGCTCGATCACGAACGCCTCGTCGTTCTCGATCGGGTAGAGCTCGGGGTCCAGCTTCGGGAAGCAGTAGAGCGCGCCCTTCGGACGCACCGAGGTGACGCCCGGGATCTCGTTGAGCAGCCGGTCGGCGAGCATGCTCTGCTCGTAGAAGCGGCCCCCGGGGACGATCAGCTCCTCGATCGACTGGTAGCCGCCCAGCGCGGTCTGGATGGCGTGCTGGGCCGGCACGTTGGCGCACATCCGCATGTTCGCCACCAGGGTGAGGCCCTCGAGGAAGTCCAGGGCGAGCTCCTGGGGGCCGGAGATCATCACCCAGCCCGCGCGGTAGCCGCAGACCCGGTAGGACTTGGAGAGACCGCTGAACGTCAGGCAGAGCACGTCGTGCCCGGCCGCCTTCGCCGCATGGTGGTGCACGGCGCCGTCGAAGATGATCTTCTCGTAGATCTCGTCGGCGAAGACCACCAGCTGATGGCGCCGGGCGATGTCGACGAGCCCCTCCACGATCTCCTTGCTGTAGACCGCGCCGGTGGGGTTGTTCGGGTTGATGATCACCAGGGCGTGGGTGTTCTCGGTGATCTTGGACTCGATGTCCTCGAGGTCGGGGTTCCAGTCGTTGTCCTCGTCCGCGAGGTAGTGCACAGGGGTGCCGCCGGACAGCGTGACCGCGCCGGTCCACAGGGGGTAGTCGGGCGCCGGCACCAGAATTTCGTTGCCATCGTCAACGAATGCCTGGAGCACCATCGAGATCAGCTCGGACACCCCGTTGCCGATGTAGACGTCCTCGACCTCGACCTCGCGCAGCCCCTGCTGCTGGTAGTACTGCGCCACCGCGGTGCGCGCGGAGTAGATGCCCTGGGAGTCGCTGTAGCCCTGCGACTCGGGCAGGTGGTGCATCACGTCGGCGAGGATCGCCTCCGGGCGCCTCGAAGCCGAACGGCGCAGGGTTGCCGATGTTGAGCTTCAGGATCCGGTGACCCTCGGCCTCGAGCCGCTGTGCTTCCTGCAGGATCGGACCGCGTACGTCGTACCGCACGTTGTGGAGCTTGCGACTCTGCCGGATCTCGCGCACGGGCGTCATTCTCGCAGGAGGCCGCGCGCTCCTTCCCGGCCATCTCGCGCGGGCGCACAATGGGGGTATGTCGCGCAAGGTAGTCCGGCTCACGCTGGATCATCTGGACGCGCTCCCGGCGCCGTGCCGCACCTGCCTGTTCTGGGAGCTCGACCCGGTACGCCGGGCGCGCATCCGCGACCGGGAGACGGCGGCGGCGGAGAAGGACGCCTGGGTGTCGGCGGTGCTGCGGGACTGGGGTTCCTGCGGCCGGGTCGTCCTGGTGGAGGACCAGCCGGTCGGCTATCTGATCTACGCGCCGGCGGCGTTCGTGCCCGGGGCAGCGGCGTTCCCGACCGCGCCGGTGTCACCGGACGCGGTGCTGCTGACGACGGCGTACGTCGTGCCCGAGCACGCCGGCGGCGGGCTGGGTCGGATGCTGGTGCAGGGCATGGCGCGCGACCTGATCCAGCGAGGCGGCATCCGCGCGGTGGAGGCGTTCGGCGACAGCCGCGACACCGGCGGGTGCGTGGTGTCCGCCGACTTCCTCGGCGGCGTCGGGTTCAAGACCCATCGCCCGCACCCGGTGCACCCGCGGATGCGGATGGAGCTGCGCTCGGCGCTCACCTGGCGTGACGAGCTCGAGGCCGCCGTCGAGCGGCTGCTCGGCGCGGTGCGGCCGGCTCCGAAATCGCCGAACCCGGCGCGGCACACGCCACGCCGGGTCCAGTAGTAGTCGCTGTGACCAGGGGTCTCAGATGCAGGCCCTCGAGCTCCTTGAGGATCGCGGCCTTCGGGCGGGCGCCGACGATGCTGCGCACCACCTCGCCGCCCTGGTAGACGTTGATCGTCGGGATGCCGGTGACCCGGTAGGAGGCCGGGGTGACGGGGTTCTCGTCGACGTTCATCTTGCGGAAGTCGAGCTTGTCGCCGTGGGCGGTCGCGATCTCCTCGAGGATCGGGGAGACCTGGCGGCACGGGCCGCACCACTCCGCCCAGAAGTCCACCAGGACCGGCTTCTCGTTCTTCAGCACCTGCGCCTCGAACTCGGCGTCGGTGACGGCTGCCATTGTGCCCACTGGTGTACCCCTTCTGCTGAACGTCTGGTCACCCCATTGAACACCCGACCCCCGACGGACATTCCCACGACGGGCCGGGAGCCGTCAGGGGTTGGCGGCGAGCTGGGCTCGCATGGTCTGGCGTACCCAGGCGACGAAATGATCGACCGACCAGCCGCGCTCGATGACGAGGTTCTGGAACGTCCCGAGGGAGGTGAGGCCCCACATGATGTCGGCGAAGGTCCCGACCCGCATCCGCGGTGGCAGGCACCTCTCCTTCTTGAGCCAGCGCCCCAGCCGCACGATCTCGGCGTAGCGATCCGCCTCGCGCGGGCGCAGGGTGTCGTCGACCTCCGCGTGGTGCCGACGGGCGACCACGAGGGCCTCGTGGATCCGCCAGACCTTCGAGGCCACCTCCGCATCCACAGCGATCAGCGCGTCGAGCCCGTCCAGTGCCGTCGGCGCGGTCCAGATGGGGTGCCGCTCGAGGGTCGGAGCGACGTCGGTCTCGTAGATGTACGCGTGCAGGGCGGTGAGCAGCTCCGCCTTGGATGCGAAGTGCAGGTAGATCGCCTGGCGCGAGACGCCGGCGCGCTTCGCGACCGCCTCGAGGGCGGCGCCGTGGTAGCCCTGCTCCTCGAAGAGCTCGCGCGCGGCGGTGAGGATCGCGGTCCGGGTGTCTAGGCGGCCACTTGACATGCTGTAAAGCGTACCCTAGTTTACAGGCTGTCAAGTCGTAGAGTTGGAGGTCGAGATGACTCGCTATCTGATGGTCACCTGGGACGGCGCGGGCAACCTCGTGTCGACGCTCGGGATCGCTCGGACGCTGGTCGCGGAGGGCCACGACGTACGCATGATCGGGCACGCGTCGATCGAGGAACGCTGCGGCGACCAGGGCGCCCGCTTCATCCCGTTCACGCCGGAGGCCGACTGGGACCCACTGCAGGTCCCCGCGAACTTCGAAGAAGAGATGGCGATGATCCGGGAGCGGCTCTGCTTCAACCCGGCCATCGCGAACGACGTCCTGACGGAGCTCGAGCGTGAGCCGGCCGAGGTCCTCGTCGTGGACTGCATGCTCTTCACCGCGCTGAGCGCGGCCGAGGCGTCCGGCATCCCGACGGCGACGCTCGTGCACACGCCCTACACGATCTTCCGAGGGGGGCCGCTCGTCGAGATGTTCGCCGTCGGCCTCGAGCCGCTCAACAGGCACCGTGCCGGCCTCGGACTGGCGCCGGTCGCCCAGCTCGTCGAGCTGCACGACGGCTGCGAGCTGGCGATCGTCGCGCTGCCGAAGGAGTTCGAGCCGGAGTCCCCGGACGCGCCGAACGTGTTCCGGATGGGACCGGTGCTGGACGCGCCGGCCCTCCAGCGCACCGACGAGGCCGTCGATCTCGGGGACGGGTCGACGCCGCTGGTGCTGGTCAGCCTCAGCACGGCCGAACAGGGGCAGGTCGAGCTCCTGCAGTCGATCGCGGACGCGGTGGCGGGGCTGCCGGTGCGCGCGATCATGACGACCGGACCGGCTGTCGATCCGGCCGTGATCGTGGCCGGCCCGAACACCCAGGTCGTGCAGTACCGCCCGCACGCCGAGATCCTGCCGGCGTCATCACTCGTCATCACCCACGCGGGGCTCGGCACCGTGATGGCGTCGCTCGGCCACGGCGTGCCCCTGGTGTGCGTTCCGATGGGTCGCGACCAGTTCTTCAACGCCGAGCGGGTCGCGGCGATGGGCGCCGGCCTGATGCTTCCTCCCGGCGCGGACCCCGCGGCGATCGCCGGCGCGGTGTCGACGGTGCTCGACGACGTGCGCTTCCGCGACGCGGCCGGGCAGTTCGCCGGCACGATCGGACGCACTGGCGGAGCCGTGGGCGCCGTGAACCGGCTCGAGGCGCTCGCCCACTCGACCAGCGCCGAGCTGGCCGGCGCCTAGGCCACCGGCGTGCTGACCTCGGCCTCGGTGTCCGCCATGGACCCGGCAGACGAACCGTGGTGGTCGAGCAGCGCGAGGTAGCGCTCTGCGTCCAGCGCGGCGGCGCAGCCGGTGCCGGCGGCGGTCACGGCCTGCCGGTAGTGGTGGTCGACGAGGTCGCCGGCCGCGAAGACACCGGTGAGGTTGGTGTGGGTCGACGGGTGCTCGCACCAGCACGTAGCCGTTGTCGTCGAGGTCGACCTGGCCGGGCAGCAGCTCCGAGCGCGGGTCGTGGCCGATGGCGATGAACAGCCCGGTCGCCGCGAAGTCGCGGGTCGCGCCGGTGACGGTGTCGCGCAGGGTGATGCTCTCGAGCGACTCGGCGCCGTTGATCGCGGCCACCTCGGAGTTCCAGACGATCTCCAGCTTGGGATCGGCGAACGCGCGCTCCTGCATGATCTTGGAGGCGCGCAGCTCGTCGCGGCGGTGGATCAGCGACACCTTGGACCCGAACCGGGTGAGGAACGTCGCCTCCTCGATCGCCGAGTCGCCGCCGCCGACCACGGCGATGTGCTGGTCGCGGAAGAAGAAGCCGTCACAGGTGGCACACCACGAGACGCCGCGGCCGGAGAGCTCCAGCTCGTTGGGCAGCCCGAGCTTGCGGTAGCCCGAGCCCATGGCCAGGATCACCGCGCGCGCGGTGTAGGTGTCGGTGACGGTCTTGACGATCTTCACCTCGCCGGTGAGGTCGACCTCGACCACGTCGTCGGCCACCAGCTCGGCGCCGAACCGCTCGGACTGGGCGCGCATCTCGTCCATCAGCGCCGGGCCCATGATCCCGTCGCGGAAGCCGGGGAAGTTCTCGACCTCGGTGGTGTTCATCAGCGCGCCACCAGCGGTGACGGAGCCCTCGAACATCAGCGGCTTCAGGCTGGCGCGGGCGGCGTACACCGCGGCGGTGTAGCCGGCCGGTCCTGAGCCGATGATGATCACGTTGCGGGTCTCGGACATGCACTCTCCTTGTTCGGTATGAGTGGAACCGATCGTAGGCGTTGGGGATTCCCGGTGGCCGCTACGGCAGCGGGACGGTGGTGGAGCGCATCAGGTCGGCGCTGCCGCACTGGAGCAGCTCCACGACCTGGGTGTCGCCCTTCGGCGGCCGGTAGGCGAGCACCGCGGGCATGCCGTTGTAGCGCACGGCCATCAGCTTGCCCACGCCGTAGTCGGCGGGGCCGCAGGAGAAGTCCATCTCCGGCGCGGCCAGGTCGCGGTCCGCTCATCGGCCCGGACAAAGCGTCGGTGCGCACGCCCGGCCGGTCCTGGAGGCGGCGTACGTCGTCGGCGAACGAGCCCGCGGACATGCGGGCCGGCGGTCCGAGCGCCCTGACCTGGTCCTCGGTCAACGGCGGCGCCTCGGAGGGCTGCGCCTCGCTGAATTCGATCACGGTCGGCACCGCCGCCGGCCTGGTCCTCGCCTTCTATCGCGGTGTTGGCGCCACCGGAGTCGTCGCCGTTCTGGTTGTTGACCAGCTGCCCGACGCCGACACCGGCGACGACCACCGCGGCCGCCGCGGCGAGCAGGGTGACCACCCGTCGGCGCCGTCGGGCCGCGAGGTCGACCACCGGGGCCGGCACCTCGCCGGGCCCGAGCACGTGCTCCCCGGCCATGCCCTCGAGCACCCGGTCCAGGCGGGCTGCGACCTCCGGGGGCATCGGCTCCTCGACGCGCGCGTCGGCGAGCAGGCGGGCCACGCGGGCCTCCTGCTCGGGCGTCAGGTCGCGCTCGTCGGGCATCGGTACTTCCCAGCTGTCGGGGTTCGGTCAGGGCGGGATCGATCAGCCCTCGACGGGTGGCGCTCGGGAGGGCTGCGTGGATGAGACGGGTGGGGGCTCCGGGTGGTTCCGCGCCTCGGGAGGCTCCGTCGCGGCGTCGTTGCCCATCAGGTCCACCAGCAGTACGGCGAGCCTGGCCCGACCGCGCGAGCAGCGCGACTTCACGGTGCCCACCGCGCACTTCAGCATCTGCGCCGCCTCGGCGACCGGGTAGCCCTCCATGTCGACGAGCACCAGCGCCGCGCGCTGCTCCTCGGGCAGGGTGGACAGCGCGTCGAGCACCTGCCGCCGGCGCTCGCTGCGCACGGAGACGTCGGCGGGGTCCTCGGTGGCGTCGGTGGCCGAGATCGTGGAGCCCCGGTCGCCGTACTCCTCCAGGTCGTCGGGGAGCGGCTCGGCCCGGCGTACCTTCGCGGCACGGATCCGGTCCAGGCAGGCGTTGACCACGACCCGGTGCAGCCAGGTCGTCACCGCGGCCTCACCGCGGAACGACCCAGCCCGCCGGTACGCCGCCACCATGCCGTCCTGCAGGCCGTCGGCGGCGTCCTCGGGGTTGCTCATGGTGCGCAGCGCGACCGCCCAGAGCCGGTCGCGATGCCGGCCGAAGAGGACTCCGAACGCTTCGCGGTCGCCCGCGACGTGCGCGGCCAGCAGCTCGGCGTCGGACCGGATGTCGGGACGGTGGATCTCAGGCACCGCGCACCACCACCTCAGCGACCGAGCCCCGGAACCTGCCTTCCGCGGGCGGTAGCGAAGTCAACCAGACGACGAGGTAGCGCCCCGCCACCGGACGGTCGAGGTCTACCGCGAGCTCGCCGTCGTCGGCCGTGTCCGAGGCGACCGGGGTCAGGTCGGCGACGGCGGTGGGCGGCTCGTCGGTGAGGTAGAGGCTGACGCCGGTGGGCTGCGCCGCCGAACGCGAGATCGACCTCGGAGACGTCGCGGGTGTCGCCGAGATCGACGACCAGCCCGACCCCGGTCTTCAGACCGCTGGGCCCGAACTGCTCGTTGTACGCCGAGGTCTGCCAGGCGGTCGCCGGGTCACCGTCGACGGCCAGCGGCGCGTCCTCGGCGTTCTCCTCCTGGCGGCTGGCCCTGCGGGTCGAAGTCCGCGGCGGTGAGCCCGGTCAGCGGCTCGATCGGCCCGATGGTCCGCTCGGAACGCTGGGTCGGCGCCGGCTCGTCGTCCTCGGGCTCCGTGCCCAGCACGGTCTTGCCGCGCCCCAGGTTGAACGCCACCACGACGGCGACCAGGAGCAGCAGGCCCGGCCGCGATGGCCGAGGGCCAGCCGGAACGAGCTGCGCCCGGGCACCTCTTCGTCCTTGATCGCCTTCATGCCCGACCCGGTGCCGCGGCCGGTGCTGCTCTCCCACGGCCAGTACTCCGGCGTCGCTCCCGGCGGCTTGCCCGACGCGGGGACCCGGGAGCGACGGGCCGGGTCCGCCGTCCTCGGGCTCGGGCGCGAACAACGGTCGCTCCGGCGGCTCCTCGAACGGCGGCGGAGGCGGCGGCGGGGTGCTCCGGGCCTGGAACCACGCGACCTCGTCGTCGTCGTCGTCGAAGATCGGCATCCCCGCCTCGGTGGGCAGGTCCTCCGGGGCCACCGGGGTCGCGGGCACGCCCTCGGCCGGGGTCTCGACGTCGTCCTCCGGCTCCGGCTCGGGCTCCGGCTCGGCGCTCCGGCTCCGGCTCCGGCGGGACCTGGGCGATCAGGTCGGAGGTGTCGCGCGCCGGGATCTCCGGCACCTGCGGCAGCACGACCAGCTCGTCGGGCCGGAGCTTGGGGATGCTCGCGAGAATGGCCGTCTGCATACCGGTGGGGTCGCCGACGAACTCGGCGAGGTAGGCGGCGATGCCGCGCGCGGTGCTCAGGTCGGACGGCGACCGCGCCGGCGCCCTGGAGGTGCAGCACCTCGTCGCAGAGCGAGTCCAGCGGCCCCGGCACCCCGGCGCGCACCCGCCGCGGCCGGAGCACCCGGCCGTGGTGCGTGGGAGCGGGAGCCACCGCCGACCCGGAGGCGCCCGCCCACTTCGTGGTGAGTGCGCAGTAGAGGAGCCCGGCCAGGTCGGTGACGTCGATCTGCTGCCGGTCGGGCGGCAGCCCGTGCAGCGCGGCCTCGACGCAGAACCCGATGATCCGGACCTCGCCGGCCTTGTCGATCA
This sequence comes from uncultured Actinomycetota bacterium, assembly GCA_963813615.1. Classification (GTDB taxonomy): domain Bacteria; phylum Actinomycetota; class Actinomycetes; order Propionibacteriales; family Nocardioidaceae; genus Nocardioides. Next base: position 247,051 of record CAWFAE010000001.1, on the reverse strand, counting down.
GCACGTTCTCCGGGGTGAGCCGCCCGTGGGCGACGCCGGCGTCGTGCGCGCGCTGCGATCGAGTCGGCCACCTCGGACACCAGCCAGGCCGATCGCCGCGGACCGAGCGGCCCGGTGCCGGCCACCAGGATGTCGAGAGAGATGCCCGAGCCCCACTCGTTGACGACGTAGCAGATCCCGTCGCGGATCTCCGCGTCGAGCACCCGCAGGATCCGTCGGTCGAGGACGGTGGCCGAACGCCGTGCCGCCTCCAGCAGACCCGGCGGCGCGATCGTCCTCGGCGTCGATCACGTGCAGCGCGACGTGTCGTTCGAGCACCCGGTCGTGGGCGCGCCAGAACCGACCCCCCTCGCTCTCGGTGAGAAGGTCGATCAGTCGATAACGACCGGCGAGGACCTCACCGGGCCGGATCGAGTACGGCACCTGTTCCTCTCTGTCCTGAGTCGGTCACCAGTGCGTCCGCCTCATCGTAGTTGCGTCGACGCGCGCGATCAGGTGTTGCGTGACCGCGTGAGCCGACGGGTCACCGTGTCCAGCACGGCCGTCACCTCGCGGATCCGCAGCGCCTTCGCGAGCAGCACGAACACGACGGCGTCCACGGTGGTGATCACCGCCGCCATCAGCGGCGGCGAACAGCCAGTGCGGGCTGTCGGTCACGGCGTGCAGCGCCGCCGCCGCGGCGACGGCCACCGCGGTCGACACCGCGACGACGAGCGCCAACCGGGCCAGGAACCGCACCAGCTGCGGGGTCTCGAGCCCGCCGAGCCGAGCGCGGAGGACGGTGTACGACACCAGCGAGCCGACGGCGTACGCCGCGGTGTAGGCGAGCACCAGTGCCGGGGAGGTGTCCTCGGCGTCGGTGCGGGCGACGACCACCACGGCGACCGTGATGTTGGTGGCCGCGACGGCGCACTGGATCCAGAAGACCGTGCGGGTCTGCTCGAGCGCGTAGAAGCCGCGCAGCACCAGGTAGTGGACGGTGAAGAAGAGCAGTCCGACGCCGAACAGCGACAGGGTCGGCACGTAGCGGTCGTAGAACTCGGCGCCGGCGCCGTGGCCCCAGATCACGTTGGACACGTCGTCGGCGATCACCGGCAGCAGTGCCGCGAACGGGACGATCACCACGAGGGCGCCGCGCAGCGTCGAGGCCAGCGACCGGGCCAGTCCCCGGAGGTCGCTCTCCGCGGCCTGCGCCGACATCCGGGGCAGGATCGCGGTCGCCAGCGACACGGTGATGATCGCGTGCGGGACCATCACGATCAGGAACGCGTTGGAGTAGATCGTGATGCCGGTGCCGTCGCCGCCGCCCGCGGTGCCGCCCGAGGCCAGCCGCACCACGACGACGTACGCGACCTGGTTGACGATCACGAACAGCACCGTCCAGACGCCCAGCCGGAGGGTGTGGCCGAGGCCGGCGTTGCGGAAGTCGAAGCGCGGCCGGTAGTGGTACCCCGCGGCGCGGAGGTAGGGCACCAGGATCAGGAACTGCGCGATGATGCCGGCGGTCGAGCCGAGGCCGAGCAGCAGCTCCTGCCCGGTCGTGAACCCGCCGACCTGCTCCGCGTCGGTGGCCGGGCCGAACGCGATCAGGTAGACCACCAGCACGCCGATGGAGATGACGTTGTTGGCGATCGGCGCCCACATCATCGGGCCGAACTTCCTGCGGGAGTTGAGGATCTGCCCGACCAGCACGAACATCCCGTAGAAGAAGACCTGCGGCAGGCAGTAGCGCGCGAAGTCGATCGCCGACTGCCGCTGCTCGGCGAGCGCCGGTTCGCCGTACTTCCGGTCCAGCATCAGCGACATCACCAGCGGCGCCGCGATCACCAGGAGCACCGTGACGATCGCCAGGAACATCCCGGCCAGGGTCACCACCCGGTTGGTGTAGGCCTCACCGCCGTCGGGGTCGTTGCGCATCGCCCGGACCAGCTGCGGGACGAGGACGGCGTTGAAGATGCCGCCCGCCAGCAGGATGTAGAGCATGTTCGGGATCGTGTTGGCGATCGTGAAGATGTCTGCGTGCAGCGAGACGCCGAGCGCCGCGACCAGGAGGGTCGAGCGCACGAAGCCGCTGAGCCGGGACACCACGGTCCCGGCGGCCATCACCGCGGTGGATCTGAGGATGCGGTCGTCGTCGGCCGTGGTCACGTCGTCGTCTCGACCGGGTCGGGGGCTTCGGTGGGCTCGGCGGGCACGCTCTTGCGACCCCGGATCCGGCGGACCAGGCGCAGCAGGATCGCGCCGAACAGCAGCACCACGCCGGTGCCCATGATCACCCAGATCACGTTGCTCACCTGGGCGGACCGGATCGGCAGCCGGTCCGACGACCCGAGCGCGGTGCCTTCGGCGTCGGTGAGCAGCAGCGTGACGTTGTGCACCGAGGCCTCGGACGTGCGCGCCTGCAGCAGCACCGAGGTGCGGCTCTTCGGGGCCAGCTCCACGGGCTCGGGCGGCGTGATCTCGATCCCGCTGTCGGAGCGCGCCTCGATCGAGGACGGTCACCGGCTGGTCGAGCCGGTTGGTGACGGTCGCGACGAAGTCGCCGGTCGCGCTGGACAGGGTGACCGCCGGGGGCGCGCCGATCTCCACGGACTGCAGCCGGTCCTGCACCCAGCCGCGCGACCGGTTGAGGCCGGCGCGGGACGAGAGCTGCGCCTGGCGGGCGGTGTACGACACACCGGTGAGCGCCTCCTCGGCGAGCTCCGCGGCCACCTCGTCGTTGCGGGTCAGCAGGTTCTGCAGGGTCTCGCCGTTGGCGATCAGGCCGTCGGCGGCCTGGAACGTCTCCGCGTCGAGCTCGAGCATGTCCTGGCGGGCGGGGTAGACCAGGTCGTCGATGCCGACCTTGCGGCCGTTGCGCGCGGTGGCGGCGGTCAGGGTGGTGAGGTCGACCCAGTCGACGTCGAGGCCGGCGAAGAACTCCTCGGCGCCCAGGGACGTGAGCCCGGCAGGCATCACCACGACCAGCGGGTCGCGGCGGCCGGGCTCGAGCACCCGGAGCGCCGCCTCGCTGAGGATCCGCTGCCGCAGCGCGACCCCGGCCACCCGGTCGCCCGGTGCCGGTCCGCCAGCCGAGGCCCCGCTGGAGGCGATGACCAGCTTGCGTCCGTCGAGCGACGCGACGCCGGGGGCGTCACCGTCGAACGCGCGGTCGGACAGGAGCACCGGCGCCTCCCGGTCCGTGTCGTCGATCGCCCCGGCGTCCAGGTAGCCGCTCGGCGAGCCGACCACCGGACTTCCGGTGAGGCCCCACTCGTCCAGCGTCGTGCTGACCTGCGTGCCGGCCAGCTCGATCAGTGCGGGGTCGTGGTCGGCGGCGCCGGCGAGGTCCAGGTCGCCGTACGGAAGGGTGAGCAGCTGCTGCGCCCGCAGCACCTGCTCGAGCTCGGTCAGCCAGGTGGTGGCGGTCTCCTGCTCCGGGGTGACGAGCTCGGAGTCCTCCTCTCCTCCTCCTCGCCTCTCGCTCGTCCTCGGTCGGCGAGGGCGACGGGGACTCGCCGGGTCTCGGTGGCCTCGTCGGTCGGAGCAAGGGAGCGGGGCGGGTTGCCCTCGGCGAGCCGGCTGACGGCGTCCGGCAGCGCCGGGTCGACCAGGTAGCTGAGCTGACCGGGGCGGGCCGCGGCGCCGAACTCCACCGACTCGCGGAGCCGGCCCTCGGCGCTGAGCGAGCGCTGCCAGGCCTCCGGGTCGGACGAGCGAGCCGTCCGGCTCGTGGCCCAGGAAGCGGCGCAGCGGGACCACCAGGGCGGTGCCGCACGGCGCCCTTGGTCCGCGGCGGCACGAGCGGCAGGAACGTGCGCGCGCGGGCGTCGGCGAAGGTGTCGCGCGGCAACGAGTCGCTGGCCCCGATCGCATGGACGCCGAACCAGTACACGCCGGGGGCGCCCGAGATGTAGGAGTCGATCAGCGAGCGCGGCACGGTGATCGAGAACGTCGAGGACGACCCGGGCTGCAGCTCGTCGACGCTGGGCCTCGACCTCGAGGATCCGGTCGCCGACGAACTCATCGGCTCGGCAGCGCCGCGGCCTCCGTCAAGTCGGCGCGGGACCGGATCGGGACGTGGCGAGATGAACGGGTAGAGGTCGATCGTCGACCAGGCCTCGTCGTCCGCGGTTGGTCACGCTGCCGCGGATCTGGATCGGGCCCTGCTCGGGGATCTCCCCCGGGGTCAGGCTGTCGATCGTGATCAGCAGCGGCGTCCCGGGTGGTCCGGGCTCGCTGGCGCGTGGCCGGTGCCGCGGTCCACATGGGCGTGCCGACGGCCAGCGAGCACGAGTCCGACGACCGCCACGAGGGCGCGCAGAAGCGTCGGGCGTCGGACCACGGAGGCGAGCCTAACCGTCGGGCCGGTGCGGCATCAGACCGCCCGGTCGGCGGGCCGCTCGGCTCCGGCCTAGACTGCTCGGTCGTGCCCGAGTCCCCGCCGCCGCCGCTCCAGATGGCCGAGGTCCAGCGTGCCGTGGGCGCCGAGCTGGACCGGATCTCACCGGTCATCGACGAGCTGGGCGGACTGTTCGAGGCGGCCGGCCACGAGCTGGCGCTGGTCGGCGGTCCGGTGCGCGACGCGATGCTCGGACGACGGCACAACGACCTCGACTTCGCGACGTCGGCCCGGCCCGAGGAGACCGAGCGGATCCTCAAGCGCTGGGGCGACGCGTACTGGGACATGGGCCGCGACTTCGGCACCATCGGCTGCCGCAAGGGCGACTGGGTGGTCGAGGTGACGACGTACCGCTCCGAGGCCTACGACCCCACCTCCCGCAAGCCGGTCGTCGACTTCGGCGACTCGCTCGCCGGCGACCTGGGCCGCCGCGACTTCACCGTCAACGCGATGGCGGTGCGGGTGCCGAGCCGCGAGTTCGAGGACCCGTACGGCGGCGTGCGTCGACCTCGCCCACCGGGTGATCCGCACGCCGGGCCGGCCGGAGGACTCCTTCTCCGACGATCCCCTGCGGATGATGCGGGCCGCGCGGTTCGCCGCCCAGCTCGGCTTCGCGGTCGACGACCTGGTGATCGGCGCGATGGGCGACATGGCCGCAGCGGATCCACATCATCTCCGCGGAGCGGGTGCGCGACGAGCTGGTCAAGCTGATCTGCGCGCCGTACCCCCGGCTGGGCCTGGCCCTGCTCGTCGACACCACGCTGGCCGACCTGGTGCTGCCGGAGCTGCCGGCGCTGGCCCTCGAGCGCGACGAGCACCACCGGCACAAGGACGTCTACGAGCACACGCTGCAGGTGCTCGAGCAGGCGATCGACCTGGAGCCGCGGCTGCCTGACGGCGGGCCCGATTTCGTCGCCAGGTTCGCGGCGCTGATGCACGACGTCGGCAAGCCGAAGACCCGGCGCTTCCTCGACGACGGCACCGTCACGTTCCACCACCACGACGTGGTCGGCGCCAAGCTCACCCGGCGCCGGATGAAGGCGCTGCGCTTCTCCAACGACGACATCGACGCGGTCAGCAAGCTGGTCGAGCTGCACCTGCGGTTCCACGGCTACGGCTCGGGGGAGTGGACCGACTCCGCCGTACGCCGCTACGTGCGCGACGCCGGCGACCAGCTCGATCGGCTGCACGTGCTCACCCGCGCCGACTGCACGACCCGCAACCGGCGCAAGGCCGAGCGGCTGCGCCGTACCTACGACGACCTGGAGGCGCGGATCGAGCGGCTGTCGCAGGAGGAGGAGCTCGCCTCGATCCGGCCCGACCTCGACGGCAACCAGATCATGGAGATCCTCGGCATCGGCCCGGGCCGCGAGGTGGGCGAGGCCTACAAGTTCCTGCTCGAGCTGCGGATGGACCACGGCCCGATGACGGAGGCGGACGCGCGGACCGCCCTCGAGGACTGGTGGGCCAACCGGTGACCCGGCTCGCCGAGCGCTGCCCCGGAGTGGGACACGTCGCGCTCGGCAGCGGGCCGACTCCCGTCCGGCCGCTCGACCTCGACCTGGGCGTCGAGACCTGGCTCAAGGACGAGTCGGTCTTCGGCGACGGCGACTGGGGAGGCAACAAGGTCCGCAAGCTCGAGTGGATCATCCCGGAGGCACAGCGCCGCGGCGTCTCCACGCTGTTCACGGTCGGCGGCATCGGCACCCATTGGGGACTCGCCTGCGCGCTGTACGCCGGCCGGCACGGGCTCGACACGGTGCTCGGGCTGGTCGACCAGCCGGTCGACGACCACGTCCGCGAACAGCTGGCCCGGCTCGAGGCGTCCGGCGCGAAGCTCTACCGGTACTCCTCGACGCTGCGGCTGAAGCTCGCGGCGCCGTATCTCCTGGCACGGCACCGCCCGTGGTACCTCCCCGCCGGCGGCTCCAACGCCTTCGGCACGCTCGCCTACGTCGACGTCGCCCTGGAGATCGCCGACCAGGTCGCCTCCGGAGATCTGCCGGAGCCCGGGAACGATCGTGGTGCCGGTCGGCTCGGGCGGCACGGTCACGGGCCTGATGCTCGGGCTGCGGATGGCGGGGCTCGACACCGCGGTGCTCGGGGTCGTGCGTCAACGACATGCTCCGGCTCGATGCGCCGGCGATGGCGCGGTGCGCGAGAGCGCTGACCCGCCGCAAGGCTGTTGCGACGGGCAGCGAGCGTCAGCCCTGAGTCGGACCGTTACTCCTCGCCGCGGATGAAGGCCTCCACGCGGTCGCGGCCCTCGTCGTCGGGGAGCTGCACCGGCGGGGACTTCATCAGGTACGACGACGCGCTGATGATCGGGCCGCCGATGCCGCGGTCCTTGGCGATCTTCGCCGCGCGGATCGCGTCGATGATGATGCCCGCGGAGTTGGGGGAGTCCCACACCTCGAGCTTGTACTCCATGTTCAGCGGTACGTCGCCGAACGCGCGCGCCTCGAGCCGGACGTAGGCCCACTTGCGGTCGTCGAGCCACGCGACGTAGTCGGACGGGCCGATGTGGACGTTGCGGGCGCCGAGGTCGTGGGACAGGTTCGAGGTGACGGCCTGGGTCTTGGAGATCTTCTTGGACTCCAGGCGGTCGCGCTCGAGCATGTTCTTGAAGTCCATGTTGCCGCCGACGTTGAGCTGGTAGGTGCGGTCGAGCACCACGCCGCGGTCCTCGAACAGCTTGGCCATCACCCGGTGGGTGATGGTCGCGCCGACCTGGCTCTTGATGTCGTCGCCGATGATCGGGACACCGGCGTCCTCGAACTTCTTGGCCCACACCGGGTCGGAGGCGATGAACACCGGCAGCGCGTTGACGAACGCCACGCCGGCGTCGATCGCGCACTGCGCGTAGAACTTGTCGGCCTCCTCGGAACCCACCGGCAGGTAGGAGACGAGTACGTCGGCCGCGCGTGTCCTTGAGCGCCTGCACGACGTCGACCGGCTCGGCGTCGGCCTCGTCGATGGTCTCGCGGTAGTACTTGCCGAGACCGTCGAGGGTCGGGCCGCGCTGCACGGTCACGCCCAGCGGCGGCACGTCGCAGATCTTGATGGTGTTGTTCTCCGACGCGGCGGTCGCCTCGGAGAGGTCGAAGCCGACCTTCTTGGCGTCGACGTCGAACGCTGCGACGAACTCCACGTCGGCGACGTGGTAGTCGCCGAACGTCACGTGCATCAGCCCGGGCACGTTGCCGGCTGGGTCTGCGTTTCGGTAGTACTCAACGCCCTGGATCAGGGAGGTGGCGCAGTTGCCCACTCCCACGATTGCTACTCGAACCGAACCCATCGGCCGTCCCTTCATGGTCGTTTTCTCTGTCTGCTTTGTCGTCATCTGGGTCACTGCTGTGGTTGCTCGGTGGGTGCGTTGCGCTCGGCGTTGATCAGGTCCGAGAGCCACTGCACTTCGCGCTCGGCCGACTCGACGCCGTGCCGCTGGAGCTCGGCCGAGTAGCGGTCGACCTCCTTCTCGGTCATCGACAGCTGCGACTGGACGCGGTCCAGGCGCTCCTGGAGCCGGGTCCGCCGGCCCTCGAGCACCCGCAGCCGGATCTCCATGTCGGTGCGGCCGAAGAACGCGAAGCGGATGTCGAAGTTGTCGTCCTCCCACGCGGTGGGACCGACCTCCGACATCAGCCGCTCGAACTCGGCGGTGCCCTTCTCGGTGACCTGGTAGACGATCTTCGGTCGGCGTGAGACCGGGGTGAGCGTCGTGGTGGCCTCCTCGATGAGGTTGCCGCGCAGCATCTTCTTCAGCGCCGGGTAGAGCGAGCCGTAGGACAGCACGCGGCCCCAGCCGAGCATCAGGTTCAGTCGCTTCCGCAGCTCGTAGCCGTGCATCGGACCCTCGTGCAGCAGCCCGAGCACTGCCAGCTCGATGGTCTCTCCACGACGTGCCATGCGACCTATCGTAGCGATATATCCCGCAGACGTGACAAGTGGGTATCTCGAAACAGAACACAGCGGGGCTGCGGATCCTTCCCACGGGCCGCGCCGAATCGGTGTGACGACCGCCCGTTGCGTACCCTGGTGACTCGCGCGAGGGACGGGTGCTGTATCCGCATGCCCCCTCGCAGTTGTTCCCTAGTCCCGGAGTGTTGAGGTTTGGCTGGCAAGCGCAGGGCAGAAGGACCGCCGTCCACTACCCGACCCTCGAAGGACGAGAACGAGCCGAAGTCCACCAAGCAGCGGCTGCTGAAGGTGGGCAAGTGGGCCGGCATCGCGTTCCTGGTGCTGTCCCTGATCGCGGTCGGCGGGTTCATCGTCCTCTACCGCTCGATCGACATCCCCAACCCCAACGAGGACTTCCAGACCGAGGCGTCCCACATCTACTACGCCGACGGCAAGACCGAGCTCGGCAGGTTCGCCACCCAGAACCGCGACTCCGTCGGGCTCGACGACATGTCGCAGGACGTCAAGGACGCCGTCGTCGCGGCGGAGAACAAGACCTTCTGGACCGACAAGGGCATCGACCCCAAGGGCATCCTGCGGGCGGCGTTCAGCAACGCCTCGGGCAACTCCACCCAGGGTGCGTCGACGATCACCCAGCAGTACGTCAAGATCCTCTACCTCACCCAGGAGCAGTCCTACCAGCGCAAGGTCAAGGAAGCGATCCTGTCGCTGAAGATCCAGCGCCAGCAGAGCAAGGAAGAGATCCTCGAGGGCTACCTCAACACGATCTACTTCGGCCGCGGCGCGTACGGCGTCGAGGCGGCCGCGCAGGCCTACTTCGAGACCTCCGCCAAGGACCTCAACCTGCGTCAGTCCGCGGTGCTGGCCAGCGTGCTGAACAACCCCACCAGCTTCGACCCGGCCAACGGGCGGGACAGCAAGAAGGCGCTCAAGGAGCGCTACGACTACGCGCTCGGCAACATGGCCGACCTCGGCAACATCACCGAGGAGGAGGCGGAGAAGGCCCAGAAGCGGCTGCCGCCGTTCCCGAAGATCACGGCGGAGGACTCCTACGGCGGCCAGCGCGGCCACATGCTGAAGATGATCCGCGACGAGCTGCACGGGCTCGGGTTCACCGACGAGGAGATCGACGGCGGCGGGCTGCGAGGTGACCACCACGTTCGACGAAGACACCATGAAGGACATCGAGGACGGCGTGCTGGCCGGCAAGCCGGACGGCTTCGGCGACAAGCAGCTGCACATCGGCGCGGCCTCCGTCGAGCCCGGCACCGGTGCGGTGCGCGGCTTCTACGCCGGCCAGGACTACCTCGACTCCCAGCTCAACTGGGCGGTCGCCGGGCGGCCAGGCCGGGTCGACGTTCAAGCCGTTCGCGCTGGCGACCGGGCTGAAGCAGGGCTACTCGCTCAAGTCCACCTTCGAGGGCAACTCCCCGATCGAGGTCGGGCGATGCCGAGATCGAGAACCAGGGCGACACCGACTACGGGTCCGCGGTGAGCCTGCTCAAGGCCACCGAGGACTCCATCAACACCGCCTACATCGACCTCACCACGGCCCTCGACGAGCGGCCCCGAGGACATCATCGACACCGCCAACGACATGGGCATCCCTCCGGAGAAGGGCAAGTCCAAGCTGCACGGCTTCCCGAGCCACACGCCGGGCCTGGAGCCGGTGACCACGGTCGCGCTGGGCTCGCAGACCGTCAGCCCGATCAACATGGCGAACGGCTACGCGACGATCGCGAACGGCGGGGTGGCGGCCGAGCCGTTCATCATCGAGAAGGTCGTCGACGCCGACGGCGAGACGCAGTACGAACACAAGGTGAAGACGGACCAGGCGATCGGCGAGGACGTCGCCGCCGACGTCTCCTACGCCATGCAGCAGGTCGTCGAGACCGGCTCCGGCACCGCCGCGCTCGCACTCGACCGGCCGGCTGCGGGCAAGACCGGCACCGCCACCAAGACCGGCGGCGCGGTGTCGTCGTCGTGGTTCGCGGGCTTCACCCCGCAGATGGCGACCGCGGTGATGTACGTCCGCGGCGTGGGCAACGGCCAGCTCGACGGCTGGCTGCCGTCGTACTTCGGTGGCGACTATCCGGCCGAGACCTGGACCGAGATCATGAAGCTCGAGATGGACGGGCTCGACGTCGAGGAGTTCCCGGAGCCGGCCTACCTCGAGGAGCGCGACCCGCCCTCGGAGGACCACGCGCCGTACACGCCGCCGCCTCCGCCGAAGACGACCAAGAAGCCGCCCGAGGAGCCGACCAAGCCCGACGGAGCCGACCAAGCCCACGGAGCCGACCGAGCCCACGGAGCCGACCGAGCCGACCGAGCCGACCGAGCCCAGCGACTGCGACTTCCTCGGCAACTGCCCCACCGAGCCGACCGAGCCGACCGAGCCGGGCGACGGCAACGGCAACGGCGGCGGCGGTGGTGGCGGCAATGACCGCCAGGTGGCGGCCACTCGGGAGACCGTGGGGGGCAGGCGAGCGTGAGCACCGTCCGGTGACGCCCGAGGGGCACGTCCACCCCACGCAGGACGACGGCGTCGTGGCCGCGCTCAGCGAGGGCGTGGGCGGGCCGGTCGGCGAGCACGCGGGACGGGCCCGGTGGTGGACGCCGGTGCGGGTGGTCCTGGCGATGGCCGCGATCACCTGCGCCCTGGGCATGGTGCAGAAGGCGCCGTGCATCTCCGGCGAGCCGTCCGGCCAGAACTACCGCTACTCGCACATGTGCTACTCCGACCTGCCCGCCGCTCTACACCCTGCGCGGCCTGGTCGAGCACGAGTGGCCGTTCTCCGACGACGAGCAGGTGCGGGCCCGCTACGAGGTGATGGAGTACCCCGTCGGCATCGCCTACTGGGCGTGGGGCGCGTCGTGGCTGACCCACGTGCTCAACGGGTCGCCCGACCTCTCCGAGCGCTACCAGCAGCAGGTCTCCGAGGTGGCCGCGCCGCGACGACGTGCGCCGCGAGGTCGGAGATCTTCACCTGGGTGAACGCGCGTCGGGTTCGCCGCGATCGCGCTGCTCGCGGTCTGGCTGCTGAGCCAGGTGAACCCGCGGCGACCCTGGGACGCGGCGATCTTCGCGCTGTCGCCGATGCTGGCCCTCACGGGGCTGATCAACTGGGACCTGCTGGCCGTCGGGTTCGTGGCCGGTGCGCTGTGGGCGTGGTCGCGGGACCGGCCGGTGCTGACCGGCATCCTGATCGGGCTGGGCACGGCCACCAAGCTCTACCCGCTGTTCCTGCTCGGCGGGATCCTGATCATCTGCCTGCGCCGCCGTCGGTACGCCGACCTGGCGCTCGCCGTGGTGTGGGCGGTCGCGGCCTGGCTGGTGGCCAACGCGCCGGCGTACCTCACCGGCAAGGAGCAGTGGAAGGTCTTCTGGTCGTTCAACGCCGACCGCGGGCCCGACCTCGGCTCGATCTGGAGCGTGATCGCCCAGGCCGGCGACGTGGCGATCAGCCACGAGACCGTGAACCTCTGGTCGTGGGTGGTGTTCGGCGCCTGGTGCGTCGGCGTGCTGGTGCTCGGCCTGCGCGCCCCGGAGACGCCGCGGCTCGCCCAGCTCGGGTTCCTGATCGTGGCCGGCTTCCTGCTGGTCAACAAGGTCTACTCGCCGCAGTACGTGCTGTGGCTGCTGCCGCTCGCGGCGCTGGCCCGCCCGCGCTGGCGCGACCAGATCGTCTGGCAGGCGCGGCGAGCTGCTCTACTTCGCGATGGTCTGGTGGTACCTCGGCGGCTACCTCACCCCGAGCAGCGGCGCGGACGCCGGCTTCTACTGGATGGCGATCGTGCTCCGGATGCTCGCCGAGCTCTACCTCGTCGGCCTGGTGGTCCGCGACATCCTCCGACCCGCGCACGACCCGGTCCGGAGGACCGCTCAGCCGATGACGCTCAGCCGCTCGTATGACGACGTGTCGAACGTCGTCGCGGTGTAGCGCACCCGCACGTCGATCTCGTCGCCGACCTCCGGCACCCGGGCGCCGCCGGGCAGGAACAGCATCGAGGCCTGCATGTGCGGGGGCTCGGCGAACAGACGCTGCTTGCCGTCGATCGAGAACGGCGAGCGCACGAAGCCGACCGCGTCCAGGCCGCCGCGGGCCACGGTGGCGGCCCGGGCCTTCAGCGACGACTCGCCCATCGGCGACTCCAGGCCGATGCCGTGGGCGGTGCCGCCGCTCACGACCAGCACGTGGCCGGCCTTGGGGGCGGTCCGGCCGCGGTAGCCGAACACGTCGCCGCGCGCGACCTCGTGCACGTCGAGCACGGTGGCGGTGACCTTCAGCGCGTCGCGGTCGCCGAGCCACAGGCCGGTGCCGATGCGGGGCCGGAACACGAAGTCGGCGTACGACGTCCGCAGCCGGTCGAGCTCGTCGTCGGTGAGGTGGCTGACCCAGATGGTGGGTGCGTCGTCGAGGTCCATGCCGACGACGTCGTTGAGCAGCCGGGTCACCTCCGCGAGGTGGGAGCCCTGCGCGAGCGGGAGGTGCAGGGCGATGCCCTCGAGCCGGGCCCGGCCGAGCCGTCGACGGAGCTCGGCGTCCCACAGCTCACGAGCGGTCAGGCCGTGCCGCAGCATGCTGGTCATCCGCTCGACCACCAGCCGGGCGTGGGGCTGACGGGCGAGCAGCGCGTCGAGGTCGTCGGGCCGGCTGACGGTGTGGATCACCCGGTCGGTGAGGGCGGGGTCGAGGTCGCCGACGAACGGCCGCCACGGCGTGAGCACCAGCAGGTCGCCGTCGAACCGGGCGGCGACCTCGGGCAGCTCCTCGTAGGTGCCGACCGCGAGGGTGTCCGCGCCCAGCCACTGGGCCTTGCGGGCCAGCCGGCCGAGCGTGAAGCCGTAGCCGTTGCCCTTGGCGACCGGCGTCAGGCCCGGGTGCCGGTCGGCGAACGAGCGCAGGTGGGTGCGCCAGCGGTCGCCGTCGACGGTGAGGGTCAGGCTCACGTCAGCGTCCCCGAGATCGACGGAGCATGTAGATGTCGAACGCCTTGTAGAGCAGGCGGTTGATCGGCAGGTCCCACTCGCCGGCGTACTCGACGGCCTCTCCGCCGGTGCCGACCTTGAACTGGATCAGCCCGACGTGCGAGTCGTCGGGGTCGAGGGTGTCGGTGATGCCGCGCAGGTCGTAGACGTCGGCGCCGGCCGCGATCGCGTCGCGGATCATCGCCCACTGGATCGCGTTGGACCCGCGCACGTCGCGCTTCTCGGTGGAGGACGCGCCGTAGGAGTACCACGCGTGCGCGCCCACCCGGATCGCGATGGTGGCCGCGACCAGGTCGCCCTCGTGCCGCGCGAACCAGAGCCGGATCCGGTCGGGGCTCTCGGCCCCCAGCGCCTCGCACATGGTCGTGAAGTAGGACAGCGGCCGCGGCGTGAAGTGGTCGCGCTCGGCGGTGTGGACGTAGAGGTCGTGGAACGCCTTGAGGTCCTCGGCGGTCGAGCTCGCGGTCACCTCGACGCCCTGCTTGTCGGCCTTCTTGATGTTGCGCCGCCACAGCTGGTTCATGCCCTTGAGCACGTCGTCCTCGGTGCGGCCGGCGAGCGGGACCTGGAAGACGTACTGCGGCTGGCCGGCCGCGAAGCCGCCCTCGGCCTCCTGCCGACGCCAGCCCAGGTCGTCGAGCTGGGCGACCACCCGGGCGCCGGTGCCGTCGCGGCTCTCCGGCGCGCAGGTCGTCGAGCCGGCGCACGTCGGGGTCGGCGATGCCGTCCTTCACCTGCGCCGCGGTCCAGGTGCGGGTGACCACCGGCGGGCCCATCCGCACCCCGAACGCGCCCTGCTTCTTGAGGTGCGCGGTCATCGGCGCCAGCCACTCGTCGAGCGAGTCGCTGGTCCCAGTCGATCAGCGGTCCCTCGGGGAGGTAGGCCAGGTAGCGCTTGACCTTGGGCAGCTGGCGGTAGAGCACCAGCCCGGCGCCGACCAGCTCGTCGCCGTCGTACCAGCCGAGCGACTCGCGCCGCCACTCGCTCTTCACCCGCCCCCACGCGGGCGTCTGCAGGAAGCTCGCGGACCGACGGGAGGCCACGAACGCGAGGTGGTCGTCCTCGGAGATCGGGCGAACGCTGATCCTGTTGCGTCGGGGCATGATGCCCGAGGCTATAGCCGCTCCCGCAGCCAGTCGAAGTCGGCGGAGTGCTCCTCCGCGCCACCCGGCGTCTCGACCACGACCGGCGCACCCGCGTCGCGGACGACCGCGGCCAGCAGGTCGGGGTCGATCCGGCCGGCGCCGAGGTTGGCGTGCCGGTCGGCGCCCGTGTCGAACTCGTCGCGGCTGTCGTTGCAGTGCACCAGGTCGATCCGGCCGGTGATCTTGCGGACGTCCTCGACGATGGTCTCGAGGGCGTTGCCGCCGGCGTGCGCGTGGCAGGTGTCGAGGCAGAAGCCGACGTTGTCGAAGCCCTCGGCGGCCGAGATCGCCTCCCACACCCGGCCGATCCGGTCGAGGTAGCGGGTCATCGCGTTGTCGCCGCCGGCGGTGTTCTCGATCAGCACCGGCAGCTTGAGGTCGGTGGCCTCGACCGCCTTGCGCCAGTTGTCGAAGCCCTTCTCGGGATCGTCGTCCTGGTTGACGTGGCCGCCGTGCACGATCAGCCCCTTGGCGCCGATCGACGCGGCCGCGTCGACGTGCTGCTGCAGCAGCTTGCGGCTCGGGATCCGGATCCGGTTGTTCGTGGTCGCGACGTTGATGAGGTACGGCGCGTGCACGTAGAGGTCGATGCCCGCGGCCTCTGCGTCGGCCTTGAGCCCCTCCGGCCCGCCGGCGTACGCCCACTCGGGACCCTTGTATCCCTGGGGATCACCGAGGAAGAACTGCACGTGCGCGGCCTTGCGGGCCGTCGCCTCGGCGATCGGGTCGGTCTGGTCGACGTGGGCTCCGAGGGCGATGCTCATGCGTCCACTGTAGGAGCGATCGCCGACACGAGAACGGCGCCTCCGTCACCAGGCCACGGGACCGTGCCGGTCGAAGAACATGGCCGGCACGCGTCTCGGCCGTGCACGCCTCGACGATCGCGTCGGTGCCCTCGGTCACGGTCTGCCGTCCCTGACCGGGCGTTCAGGTCGGTGGCGGTGTAGCCAGGGTCGACCGCGACGACGCTGAGGTCCGGCAGGGACTTGGCGTACATCGTCGTCACCATGTTCAGCGCGGCCTTGGAGGACGGGTAGGCCAGCCCGTGCATCGTCGACTCGATCCGGTCGGGGTCGGTGGTGACCGCGAAGGAGCCCATGCCGCTCGAGACCATCACCAGCCGGGGCCCGGCCGACTCGCGCAGCAGCGGCAGGAAGGTGTTGGTCACCCGGACCGGCCCCAGCAGGTTGACGCCGAAGACCTCGACGAAGTCGGCGGGAACGGTGTCGACCGGCGCCACGAACCGACCGCCGATCCCGGCGTTGTTGACGAGGACGTCGAGGCCGGTGCCCGACGCCGCCACGACGTCGTACGCCGCCCGCACCGAGTCGTCGCTGGTGACGTCGAGCTCGACGACGTGCAGGTCGGCGTCCGGCCGGTCGACGCGGATCTTGGCCGCGACCTCCTCACCGGCCGTGGTGTCGCGGGCGCCCAGCCACACGGTGCGGCCGAGGTCGGCCAGCCTGCGGGCGGCCTCGGCGCCGAGGCCGCGGGTGGCGCCGGTGATCAGGACGGTGTGTTTCGTGTCGGTCGTCATGCACCCACCGTGCGGTGGCCGTGCGGGTCCTGCCAGGACGGGTCGATCGTGGGACCGCCGGTCCCACCCAATGCAAACGATTGCCTGCAAACGATTGAACTGCTAACTTGCTTCCGCCCACGGAGGAGGAGAGCCGAGCATGGACGCAGAGCACATGGTGGTGACCGAACCGGTGGAAGGCTCGCGGTTCCCCGTCGATCTCATGTTCGTGGAGATGGTTGACGGCGCCTACACCCCGATCGGCCTGCGCAGGCCGGAGGGCGACGGCCCTTTCCCGATCGTGCTCTTCGCCTCCGGCAACGGCGGCGGCGGCATGGCGCTGCTGCGCGATCAGGTGCACAACCTCAGCTGGACCCACGACCAGTTCCTCGAGGCCGGGTACGCCACGGCCTGGATGCGCTACCGGGCCGAGGTCGACTACGTCTATGACCGGGTCGGCCCCCTGATCGAGTCCGGCCGGCAGGGCCGCCAGCTGTTCAACCGCGGACCGCTGGAGTACGAGGACGCGATCGCCGTTGCCGACTTCGTGAAGACCCTCCCCGACATCGACGCCGAGCGGGTCGGCTACCTGGGCATGAGTCACGGCGGCGAGATGGCGCTCAAGATCGCCTCCGAGTACCACGGCTTCCGCGCCATGGTGGCGAGCGAGCCGGCGTCGCACGAGTTCCTCCGGCTCCGCCCCGACGAGACGGCCCAGGTCGATCCCGAGACCGGCCTTCTCGACGTCGACCGGATGCTGATGCGCGAGCCGGAGAAGGTGCGCGCACGGATCACCGAGGACGTGGCCGGCGAGCGGGTGAGCACCATCGAGACGCCGATCTTCGTTCAAGGCCGCAACAGCGACGAGCTCCAGGGAGTCTTCCGGGTCTCCTACGACCTGCTGCACGAAGCCGGCAAGCCGGCGGAGTGGGAGACCTACGAACACGACCTGCACGGCTTCGTCTACCCGATCCGCAAGGACGACGGCACCTACGACCCGGACCCCGTGCAGCGCAAGGCCGTCGCCGACGTCCTCGACTTCTTCGGGCGGTACATGTAGCTCCACGGTGGGACCGGCGGTCCTACCCGGCTCGACCGGAGCCGAGCCATGCTGGGAGGCGTGAGCATCAACCGGCCCGAGCTCGCGGCGGTGCTCCGCCGCGCCCGGGAGCGGTTGCGTCCGGAGCACGTCGGGATGCCCGCCGGGCGCAACCGGCGTACCCCTGGGCTGCGCCGCGAGGAGGTGGCGATGCTGGCCGGCATCAGCGTCGACTACGTCGTCCGCCTCGAGCAGGGCCGGGGTCCGGTGCCGTCGGCGCAGGTGCTGGGTGCCCTCACCCGGGCGCTGCGGCTCGACGACGACGCCCGCGACGAGGTCTTCCACCTGGCCGGCAGCACGCCGCCGGGGCCCGGTCGGGTGCAGATGCACGTGCGGCCCAGCGTGCTGCGACTGATCGACCGGGTGGCCGACCTGCCGGCCCTGGTGCTCAGCGCGAAGGGCGACGTCCTCGCGTGGAACGCGATGTCCTCCGCGCTGCACGGCGACTGGTCGGCGCTGCCGCCGCCCCGGCGCAACCTGAACCGGCTGCTGTTCCTGCCCGACGCCGCGGACCCCCCGCGAACACCCGTCGGGGCGGCCAACCCGGAGGACCGTGCGGCCACCGCCGCGCACATCGTGTCCGGCCTGCGAGCGGCGGCCGCGCGCTACCCCGACGACCCCGACCTGGCGACCCTGCTGCGCGACCTGCGCAGGGGTTCGGCGGAGTTCGCCGAGCTGTGGGAGACCGAGCAGGCAGGCATCTGGCGCAGCCACCGCAAGCGGGTCGACCACCCGACGGTCGGGCCGCTGGTCCTCGACTGCGACACCCTGCACGTGCCGGACTCGGACCAGGCGGTGATCGTCTACTCCGCCGAGCCCGGCACGCCCGAGGCCGAGGCACTGGCGCTGCTGCGGGTGCTGGGCACCCAGTCGATGGAACCGAGCGAGGCCTAGGAACGTCCAGTCCGGGGCGTGGGATTCGCCTGAATAGGTCCCGGACACCCGTCCGCGTCTCTACGATCCCCGCAGACCACAGGCGCTGGGGGTAACTGGCATGAGCACGATCAGGATCGAGATCGGCGGACAGACGTCGACGTTCGAGGGGACCGGCGTGCTGCGCGTCGGCCGCGAGCCGGGCTCCGAGGTGATGGTCGACGCGCCCACCGTGTCCCGCAGCCACGCCGAGTTCCGTCCCGTGGGCGACGGCTGGGAGGTCGTCGACCTGGGCAGCACCCACGGCACCTGGGTCAACGGGCAGAAGGTCGACCGGATGCCGCTGGCGGGTGGCACCACGATCGTGCGGTTCGGGCTGACCGACGGCGGGGTCTCCGTGCAGGTCACCCTGGAGGGCGCGGCGCGCCGACCGTCCTGCGGCGGGCGCCACCGCCGCCGTACCACCCGCGGCGATGGCCGCGACCGTGCTGCCCTCGACGCCGGGCGCCCCCGGCATGCCTGGCGGCGGGCCGGGCCTGCTGGTGCGCACGAACAGGGACGACCTGCGGTTCGGCACCCACGCTCCCGTCCGGATCGGTCGCGAGCCCGGCCTCGAGGTGGTCGTCGACGACTCCGGCGTCTCCCGCCAGCACGCGCTCGTGGAGCCGCGGCCCGACGGCTGGTGGTTCATCGACCGGTCCAACAGCGGGTCGTACGTCGAGGGCGAGCGGGTCACCCAGCTCAAGCTGGAGGACCCCACCACCACCGTGCTGCTCGGCCACCCCACGGCCGGTTACGAGATCGAGCTGGTGCCGGTCCTGGCCGCCGGCGTCGCCTCGGCGCAGATCGCGCGGAAGAAGCGGCGCAAGACGCTCGCGATCGTAGGTGCGGCCGTGGCCGCGCTGGTGCTGGTCGGTGGTGGCGTCGCCGCCGCCGTGGTCCTGGGCGACGACGACGAGCCGTCGTCCTCCGCAGGCAACGGCAACGAAGGCGCCGACGACGGCAACCTCACGGCGGAGGAGCTGGACCGCGCCAAGCAGGCCAGCGTGCTGGTCCTCTCCCTCGACGAGAACGGTGAGGTGCTCGGCAACGGGTCGGGGTCGATCATCAGCGAGGACGGCCTCATCCTGACGAACGCGCACGTCGCCAAGCCGAGCGCGCCGGGCCTCGGGAGCGAGGAGGAGGGCGACCCCGCGAGCTACCAGATCGCGCTGGTGGGCGGCGAGGACGACCGGCCGGCCGCCCCGGAGTACGTCGCCGAGACCATCGTCGCCGACGGGGTCCTCGACCTGGCGGTCATGCAGATCACGACCGACATCGAAGGGAACCCCGTGGACGCGGAGGACCTGGACCTGCCGGAGCCGCTGCCGATCGCCGACAGCGACGAGCTGCGCACCGGCGACGAGATCACCGCACTCGGGTTCCCCGGCGTCGCCCACGTCGCGACGACCGAGGACTTCGAACGGCGCGCGCTGACCGTCACGCGTGGTGTGGTCTCGACGTTCCTCCAGCAGCTGCCCGTCGACGAGAACCGGGCCTGGATCGACAGCGACATCCGGATCGGGTCGGGCAACTCGGGTGGTGCCTCGATCAACACGGCGGGCGAGCTCGTCGGCATCAACACCGCGGTCGTCACCGAGGCCACGGTCGCCGACTCCGGCGAGGGCGGCAGCTTCACCGGAGGCTCGGCGCGGATCCGGCCGGTCAACTTCGCCAAGGACCTGATCGAGATCGCGGAGGACGGCGGCGACCCCGACTACGTCTCGCCGCTCCTCGAGGAGATGCAGGCGCCACCCACCGAGATGCCGGCCGCCGTACAGGTGACCGCCGCGGGCTGGACCGGCGACGGTCAGGGCGGCTGCACCGGCAGCAGCAGCGTCGACACGCCACAGGAGTACGCCGTACCGAACGCCGGCCAGGTGATCTACGCGGAGTTCGCGGTCGCCGGCATCGAGGACGGCACGCCGGTGAACTTCGACTTCTACGCCCTCGACGGCGAGACGTTGCTGTCGTCGGGCGAGCAGGTCTGGAACTTCGGGTCGGAAGAGGTGTGCATCTTCGTTCCCTTCGAGGTGCCCAGGGGCGCGAACGGCGCCAACGCGGTGTTCCGGGTCGGGGACCAGGTGCTCGCCCAGAACCCGGTGGTGTTCGTCGCGCCGTAGGTCGCGGTTTCGAGACGCGTCGATTTCGGGCGCTCGGGCGCCCGCTGCTAACCTGACCTGTCTTTGCGACCTCCGGATGGTCGCGACTACGCACAGCCCTCCTGCCGCGGAGAGACCGCGGCCGCCGAGTCCAGAGGAGGTGGAGACCGCTTTGCGTGCATACGAAGTCATGGTCATCCTCGACCCCAGCCTCGAAGAGCGCACGGTCGAGCCGTCGCTCGACAAGTACCTCAACGTCATCCGCAAGGACGGCGGTTCGGTCGACAGTCTCGAGGTGTGGGGCCGTCGCCGGCTCGCCTACGAGATCGACAAGAACGCCGAAGGCATCTACGCCGTCATCACCCTCCAGGCCGAGCCCGACACGGTCAAGGAGTTCGACCGGCAGCTCGGCCTCAACGAGGCGATCCTGCGCACGAAGGTGCTCCGCCCCACGGTCTGAGGTTGTGGACGAGCCCTTCCCCCTGTCGGCGGGTGAGGCTTGGATGAGCCCACCGACGTACACACGATCTAGGGAGACCTGACATGGCAGGCGAGACAGTCATCACCGTTGTCGGCAACCTCACCGACGACCCGGAGCTGCGGTTCACGCCGTCCGGGGCCGCGGTGGCCAACTTCACGGTTGCCTCCACTCCCCGCACGCTGAACAAGCAGACCAACGAGTGGGAGGACGGCGAGGCGATGTTCCTCCGCTGCTCGGTCTGGCGGCAGGCGGCGGAGAATGTCGCCGAGTCGCTGCAGAAGGGCGCGCGGGTGATCGTCCAGGGCCGGATGCGCGCTCGCACCTGGGAGACCCGCGAGGGCGAGAAGCGCACCTCGTTCGAGATCGACGTCGACGAGATCGGCCCGTCGCTGCGGTGGGCGACCGCCAAGGTGGCCAAGGCCGGCCGGTCCAGCGGCGGCGGTGGCTACGGCGCGTCGGGCGGCGGCCAGCCGGCCGGCGGCGACCCGTGGGCGACCCCGGCCGCTCCGCAGGGTGGCGGCGGCGCTCCCGCTCCGGCTCCGCAAGGTGGCGGCGGCGGCCAGGACCCCTGGGGCGCTCCGGGCGTGAGCTCGGACGAGCCCCCGTTCTAAGCAAGACCAACCAACCCATACCCGACCATTCCGGCGAACGCCGGGCTCTTGAGAGGAGAGCACCACAATGGCCAAGGCAGTGATTCGCAAGCCGAAGAAGAAGGTCTGCCAGTTCTGCAAGGAGAAGGCGACCGGTGTCGACTACAAGGACACCGCGCTGCTCCGCAAGTTCATCTCCGACCGCGGCAAGATCCGCGCCCGTCGGGTGACCGGCAACTGCGTGCAGCACCAGCGTGACGTCGCGATCGCCGTGAAGAACGCGCGCGAGGTCGCCCTGCTGCCCTACACCTCGACCGGTCGATAAGCGCGAGGAGACGAGAGAGATGAAGCTCATCCTGACCCAGGAGGTCGACGGCCTCGGCGCCGCCGGCGACGTGGTCGAGGTCAAGGACGGCTACGGCCGCAACTTCCTGATGCCGCGCGGCGTCGCGATCCGCTGGACCCGCGGTGGCGAGCGCCAGGCCGAGTCGATCAAGCTGGCCCGCTCCTCGCGGGCCGTGCGCGACCACGACCACGCCGAGGAGATCAAGACCAAGCTCGAGGCCGAGGCCGTCGACGTGAAGGTCCGCGCCGGCTCCGGCGGTCGCCTGTTCGGCGCCGTCACCGTCACCGCGATCGCCGAGGCGCTGGCCGAGGCCTCCGGTGAGGCCGTCGACAAGCGGCTGATCATGGTGCCCCAGCCGATCAAGTCGCTGGGCGCCCACACGGTCTCGGTCAAGCTGCACGACGACGTGTCCGCCGACGTGGCGCTCAACGTCATCCCCGCCTGACCCGGAGATCACCAGCACCACTCGCGACGGCCGGTCCCTTCGGGGGCCGGCCGTTCGTCTACCCCGGGGCCTCTTCCTCGATCGGTGCCCCGGCCCAGACCCGCCCGGAGTACTGGAACATCAGCCAGACCAGTGCGACGTACACGATCTGCACCGCGAGGCTCGGCGGGGTCGGCGAGCTCGTCGATGCCGCCGCCGAAGACCAGTACCGGCAGCACGGCCACCACGGTGATCGCGGTGGCCACGATCCGCAGCCACCCGGCGGCCCGCGGGTCGTCGTCGGCGATCGCGGCCTTGGCGAGCGAGAGGCAGAGCAGGATCCCGAAGCCGAACTGCGGCAGGTCGACCGCCCACGCCAGTGAGGGGTCGGCGTCCTCGAGCGCGTCGATGACGGCGGGGAACCACAGCGGGACCGACACCAGCCCGGCCAGCCAGCCGAGGTAGACGATGCCGCTGCGCGAGGGCGTCTCGCGCGGGCAGCCGGTGCACGCCGTACAGGACCAGCGCCCAGCCGATCGGGTCGGCGTACGCGTCGTAGCCGTTGAAGCGCGCGTACAGCGCGATGAAGACGTAGCCCATCGCGACGGACTGCAGCGGCTTCACCGGCACAGGGTACGGCGCAGATCGGTCACGTCCCGGTGACCATCCAGCGGTCGCCGCGGGCCCGCCAGACCAGGGCCACGAACCGGGCGCCCATGAACACCCCGACGAACACCACCCACACCCAGACCAGTCCGCCGCCGGCCCACACGGCCACCAGGACCAGGGGCGCGTAGGCGACCAGCACGGCGGTGCCGGCCCAGGCCAGGTAGGTGCCGTCCCCGGCCCCGATCAGCACGCCGTCGAGCACGAACACCACCCCGGCCACCGGCTGGCCGAGCGCGGCGACGATCAGGACGAGCACCAGCTGGTCGCGCACCTCGGTGTCGCCGGTGAAGAGCGCGCCGAGCCACGGGCTGGATGCGGCGAGCAGGACGCCGGTCCCGACGCCGCTGACCACGCCCCACCAGACCATGCGCCGGGTGACCGACCGGGTGCTCTCGACGTCGCCGGCGCCGAGGTACCGCCCGGTGATCGCCTGCGCCGCGATCGCGATCGCGTCGAGGGTGAAGGCGAGGAAGCTCCAGATGGTCACCGCGAGCTGGTGCGCGGCGAGGTCGACGGCGCCCTCGTCACCGCTGGCGCCGACCGCGACGGCGTACGTCGTCACGAGCAGCGCCGCGCGCAGGGTGACGGTGCGGATCACCAGTGCCACCGCGGCCCGCGCGGCCGCGCGGATGCCCGCCAGGTCCGGACGCAGCGACGCCCGCTCGCGCCGCGCGGCGCGGACCACGACGGCGAGCAGCGCCGCGGCGCTGGCGACCTGGGCGAGCACCGAGCCGATGGCCGAGCCGGCGATGCCGAGGCCGTCGAAGGCGCCCACGCCGTACACGAGCAGCAGGTTGAGCACGATGTTGAGCCCGTTGCCCGCGACGGCGACCACGAGCGGGGTGCGGGTGTCCTGCAGGCCACGCAGCACGCCGGTGGTGGCGAGCATGACCAGCAACGGGGTGGTACCGAGGAACGCGATCCGGAGGTACGTCGTGGCCTGCTCGCTCACCTCGTCGCCGGCGCCGAAGACGGCGACCAGCGGATCGGTGAGCGCCACGCCCGCGACGGTGACGACGGCGCCGATGATCACGGCCAGCCAGACACCGTCGATGCCCTGGGCCAGGGCGCGGCCCCGGTCACCGGCCCCGAGGTACCGCGCCACGCTCGCGGTGGTGCCGTAGGCGAGGAACACGCACAGCCCCACCGCGGTCTGCAGCACCACGGCGGCGATGCCGAGGCCGGCCAGCTCCGGGGTGCCCAGATGGCCCACGATCGCGGCGTCGCTGAGCAGGAAGAGCGGCTCGGCGACCAGGGCCAGGAACGCCGGGATCGCGAGGCGCCAGATCTCCCGATCGTGTCGCCTGTCGCTCACCCGGAAACCCAAGCAGAAACCCCCGGGGGCACAAATATGTGGAAAACCGCCCGCTCCTTGTGGAAATGCGCTAGACCAGTTGGGTTGTCGACAAGGCGACCGGGAGCAGGTCAGGTGGACGGCAGGTGAACGAGCCACTTGAGAACTAATTTGGCTCCACACCCCGGGGACAGTGTTTCCGCAGGTCAGGACGCAAATCGGACGGACCTCTGCGGCTCCATCCACAGTCCTGTCCCCACGCTGTGCACAGTAATCCGCGTGTCGTCCACCCTCCGGGGCCGGTTATCCCCAGGGCCTGTGGATCCGGCGCTTCCCCCGGGGCCGTTTCGAGACGTACGTTCGCCCCTCATCACCGGTGTCGGCGCCCCTGCCTAGCCTTCGAATACCTGTTCGACATCCGATTGCCTGGAGTGTCTGTTGAGCCTCACCGAGTCCGCCTCGCGGGAGCCGTTCGACGCGCCCGGAGATCCGTGGGGCGACGGTCCGGCGCCGTACGAGCCGGGTGCAGCGCCGCGCGGGCCTGGTGACCGCACCCCGCCGCAGGACATGGCCGCGGAGCAGTCGGTGCTCGGCTCGATGCTGATCTCCAAGGACGCGATCGCCGACGTGTCCGAGGTGCTCCGCGGCATCGACTTCTACCGCCCCGCCCACGAGACCATCCACGACGCGATCATCGACCTCTTCGGCCGTGGCGAGCCGGTCGACATGGTGACCGTCGCGGCGGAGCTGCAGCGCCGCGGCGAGCTGCAGCGGATCGGTGGCGCCCCCTACCTGCACACCCTCGCCGCCAATGTCCCGATCGCGGCCAACGCCGGGTTCTACGCCGACATCGTGCGGGAGAAGGCGATCCTGCGGCGGCTCGTCGACGCCGGCACCAAGATCGTCCAGATCGGCTACGCCGGCGAGGGCCAGGTCGACGACATCGTCGACCGGGCGCAGGCGGAGGTCTACCAGATCACCGACCGCCGCACCGCCGAGGACTACGCCCCGCTGAGCGACATCATGACCGGCGTCCTCGACGAGATCGAGGCGATCGGCAACCGCGAGGCCGGGCTCTACGGCGTACCCACCGGCTTCGCCGACCTCGACGAGCTCACCAACGGCCTGCACGCCGGCCAGATGGTGATCGTCGCGGCGCGTCCCGCCATGGGCAAGTCGACGATCGCCCTCGACCTGTGCCGCGCGGCCTCGATCCAGAACAACATGACCAGCGTCTTCTTCAGCCTGGAGATGACCCGCTCCGAGATCACCATGCGGCTGCTGGCGGCCGAGTCGAAGGTGCCGCTCAACCACATCCGCAACGGCAACATGAGCGACGACGACTGGTCCAAGCTGGCCCGGCACATGGGCCGGATCTCGGGCAGCCCGATGTTCATCGACGACTCTCCCAACATGACGATGATGGAGATCCGGGCGAAGGCCCGCCGGCTCAAGCAGCGCCACGACCTGCGCCTGGTCGTCATCGACTACATGCAGCTGATGACCTCGGGCCGCAAGGTCGAGTCCCGCCAGCTCGAGGTCTCGGAGTTCTCCCGCCAGATCAAGCTGCTGGCCAAGGAGCTCGAGGTCCCGATCATCGCGCTCTCCCAGCTCAACCGCGGGCCCGAGCAGCGCGGCGACAAGCGGCCGATGATGTCCGACCTCCGCGAGTCGGGCTCCCTGGAGCAGGACGCCGACATGGTCATCCTGCTGCACCGCGAAGACGTCTACGTAGCTAATGGAGTCGACGGCCGCGACTCCCGGTGTGGTCCCTCGACGACCGGCTCAAGCTGGTGCCGCGAACGCTGACCGCATACGTTCCCGTCGGGGACCAAGCCCGTCTTCGAGCTATCCTGACCGTCGGGCCGTCGGATCCAGGGCGACTAGCAACCACAAGTTCCTTACCTACGACGGATGGATGCCACTCTCTGAACTGACCTGCCGGCTCGCGACTGGGTTCGCTCCGTCACGTCCCGCCGCCACTGGGCATCGCCCGCCAAGACGACGACGTGATCGTCTTGCTGGCGCACATGCTCGGCGACGGGTCCTTCGTGAAGCGCCAGCCGATCCGCTACGCCGTACCATCGACGAGGCCAATCTGTCGGCCGTCGCCAGTGGCCGTGGCGAATCGGTTCGGGATCACCCCAAGCGGGACGAGTACGCCGCTGCGCCGTGTGACCACGCTGCGGCTCCCGGCGCCCTTCCGACTGACCCACGGCAAGCGGAATCCGATCGCGGCCTGGCTCGACCAGGATGGGCTATTCGGTCTGCGCAGCCACGAGAAGTTCGTTCCTGACTGGGTTTCGGACTCCCGAAGAGCAGGTCGGCCTCTTCCTTCGAGCACATCTGGGCCACCGACGGGTCCGTGGGCTGCGACGTGAAGAACCGACGGGGCGCGTCTACTACGCATCGACGAGCCGACGCCTGGTCGACGACCTGGCGCTGCTGCTGCTCCGCTTCAACGTGTTCACCCGGATCAAGCGGGTGCGAAAGGCCGGGTACCGCGATGTCTGGCACCTGCATGTCTACGGCGCCGAGAACCAGCTCCGGTTCTGCGACGAGATCGGCGTTCACGGTGCCCGCGGCGTAAGGCCGTGCCGCTTGCGGAGCGAGCTGCGGGACGTGCAGGCCAACACCAACCTCGACACTGTCCCCAAGGAGGTCTGGGGCCGGGTCCGCGAGGTGCTGGCCGAGCAGTAGATGACCGCATCGCGAGTTCGCCGCAGCGATGGACACCCAGTTCTGTGGCTCGCTCGATGTGGAAGCGCGCACCCAGTCGGGAACGGCTCGCCAAGGTGGCGTCGGTCCTCGACGACGCCGACCTCGAGGTGCTAGCCACCAACGACGTCTACTGGGACGCTGTCGCCTCGATCGAACCGGTCGGCGAAACGCCGGTCTACGACGCGACCGTGATGGGCACCCACAACTTCGTCGTCAACGGCATCGCCGCCCACAACTCTCTCGAGCAGGACGCCGACATGGTCATCCTGCTGCACCGCGAGGACGTCTACGAGAAGGAGTCGACCCGCCCCGGCGAGGCCGACCTGATCGTGGCCAAGCACCGCAACGGCGCCACCCGCGACATCACCGTCGCCTTCCAGGGCCACTACTCCCGCTTCGTCGACATGGCCCACTGAACGACCTGACGATCGCGATCCTCGGATCGCGCCGCCCTGGTGGGTTGTCGTCCCAGTCCGCGCGGAACGGGTTCTTCCCCAGCCTGGTCCCACGCGCTAGCGGAACGGGCGAGGCGACGCGTTTCCTCTCCAAGTTGATGCGGGTGAAGGTCACGCTCAGTGGTTTGAAGAACTGGAAGGTGCCGTTCTCGGGGAAGCAGACAGCGCCCGGGGTCTCGCCCGGGCGCACTCGGACCGTGGCGGCGCCGGAGACTGCGGCCGGAGGTCCACCGTTGGTGCCGCCGAAATAGGCAGCGGAGGCGGCGACGTAGATCCTCTGGTTGTCGGTCTGGAACGTCTCGATGTCCAGGGCCCCGCAGATGAAGTTGGCCGGACCCGGCGCGGATTGGTCCCACAGCATGGCGTTGAACGTGATCTCGTAGAGCCCCGGCCGGACCGGTGTCGACCACATGCCGCCAGGGGAAAACACTTGCCCGCGACTTCCGGCGCGGAACGTGATCGCGCGCGTCGCCAGCGCCGAGGCATTCTTCCCATCGACGCGGTCGGCGTTGAGCCGGTTGACCCTGCCCGTCGCGTTGGTGCTGAAGGGTGCGTCCGCGGCAGACCTGGTCGTGAGCCGGAGAACCGGCCCGGGCTGGCTCCGCTCGATGACGGTAGCCCTGTTGGTCTGATTGATCTGTCCGAGGAGGAGGCTGTCCCCGGTGGCAGCGTAGGTGGTGGCGTCGATCCCGAGAATGAGAAGGGCAGCGGCTGCGGCCGTGGCCATGGTTGCCTTGCGCGTGAACGGCATGGGCATTCCCTTGTGAGGTGATCGTGCTGGGACCATAGCGACGGTGGGGGCATCAGCGTGGGATGCCGTCGCGAGTCGCGTTCTGGCCGAGCCAAGGCGAGACTGCGTGTGCTGACCGTCACATCGCAGGGACTTGACCCTGACGCGGCGTCAGGGTTGCAAGGTCTTCTCATGACCACAGAACCAGCCATCCAGATCGCCGGGATCACCAAGTCGTACGGGGACAATGCGGTGCTGCGCGGTGTCGACTTCGACGTGGCGCGCGGCAGTATCTTCGCCCTCCTCGGCTCCAACGGGGCCGGCAAGACCACGACCGTGCGGATCCTGGCCACGTTGCTCAAGGGAGACGCAGGCACGGCCACGGTCAACGGCTTCGACGTAGCCACGCAGCCGGCCGACGTCCGGGAGTCGATCAGCCTCACCGGCCAGTTCGCCGCCGTCGACGAGATCCTCACCGGGCGGGAGAACCTTGTGCTGGTCGCCAAGCTGCGGCACGTGGATGACCCCGGCGACGTTGCGGACGGCCTGCTGGCCCGCTTCTCGCTGACCGACGCGGGCTCGAGGCGGGTGGCGACGTACTCCGGCGGCATGCGCCGTCGCCTTGACATCGCGATGAGCCTGATCGGGAACCCGCCGGTCGTCTTCCTGGACGAGCCGACCACCGGCCTCGACCCGGAGGCGCGCCTCGAGGTGTGGCAGGCCGTCAAGGAGCTGGCCGCGAGCGGGAGGACCGTGCTGCTCACCACCCAGTACTTGGACGAGGCCGAGCAGCTCGCCGACCGGATCGCGATCCTGCACGAGGGCCGGATCATCGCGAACGGCACCCTCGCCGAGCTCAAGGCGCTGCTCCCGCCGACCGAGGTCGAGTACATCGAGAAGCAGCCAACCCTCGAGGAGATCTTCCTCGCCATCATCGGAACACCTACGGAGGTCTGAGATGACCAAGCACTTCGTCGGCGACACCGCCGCCCTGACCGGCCGGTCGCTGCGCCACATCCTGCGCAGCCCGGACACCATCATCACCACCGCCATCACCCCGATCGCGATGCTGCTGTTGTTCGTCTACGTCTTCGGTGGCGCGATCGACACCGGCGGCATGAAGTACGTCGACTACCTGCTGCCCGGGATCCTGCTCATCACGGTCGCTTCGGGTATCGCATACACGGCTTACCGGCTCTTCATCGACGTCTCCGGCGGGATCTTCGAGCGGTTCCAGTCGATGCCCATCTCCCGATCGGCAGTGCTGTGGGCACATGTGCTGACCTCAGTTGTCGCGAACCTCGTCTCGCTCGCGCTCGTCGTGCTCGTGGCGCTGGCGATGGGCTTCCGCTCCGAGGCCGGAGTGCTCGCCTGGCTCGGCGTAGCCGGGATCCTCGTCCTCTTCACGCTGACCCTGACCTGGCTGGCGGTGATCCCCGGCTTGACTGCCAAGTCGGCCGATGGGGTGAGCGGGTTCTCATACCCGCTGATCTTCCTGCCGTTCATCAGCTCGGCTTTCGTGCCGACCTCGGGCATGCCCGGCCCGGTGCAGGCCTTCGCCGAGCACCAGCCGGTCACCTCGATCGTGGACACGCTCCGCAACCTGTACGCCGGGCAGCCCGTCGGCACCGACATCTGGACGGCGCTCGCGTGGTGCGCCGGCCTGCTCGTCGTCGCCTATGCCTTCGCGATGAACACCTACCGTCGCAAGGTCGCCTGATCCCGCGTCCTCCCGCACCGCACCTCGATCCCCGAAGGAGAAGACAATGAACGGCTTCCTGAGCAAGGTCATCGGCCCCAAGAAGGAGTGGAGGGCCATGGAGGCTCGCGACGACGTGACCGCGAAGCTCGCAGAATAGCCTCATGCTCACGATCGGACAGCTGGCGGCGTACTCGGGGGTGACCCAGCGCGCCGTCCGGCACTATCACCAGATCGGGCTCCTGCCCGAGCCGGAGCGGAACGCCTCCGGGTATCGCAGCTACGACGCCAAGGCCGTGGTCGAGCTGATCCGGATCAGGACGCTGGCCGAGGCGGGCGTCCCGCTGGCCCGGGTGCAGGAGCTGCTCGGGGCCGGCGAGGACGAGTTCGCCGCTGCGGTGGCCGACATCGATCGTCGGCTGCGCGCGGAGATCCGCGAGCTGCAGGAGCACCGTCGCCGGATCGCTCGCCTGGCCGCCGGTGACTCGCTGGCGCTGCCCGCAGAGGTGGTCACCTATCTCGACAAGGTGCGCGCCGTCGGCGCGACGCCCGCGATGGTCGAGGGAGAGCGCGATGCCTGGATCCTGATCGCCGCGCGGTGGCCGGAGAAGATCCCGGAGTTCATGGTCGACAAGACTGCCCAGCTGGACGATCCGCGGACGGTGCGGCTGTATCGGCTGATCGGTGAGCTGGCCGAGGGCGGCATGGACCCCGATCGACTCGGTGAGATGGCCGACCTGATCGTCGAGATGGCGGAGGAGTCCGCGGCGCGCGGTGAGCTCGACCGAGGGAACGAGCAGCTGAACGACGAGGGGTTCGTCGCGCTGATCGACTCGTTCGCATCGGAGGCGCACCCCATGGTCGAGCGGCTCCAGGAGCTGATGGCCGAGCGCGGGTTCACCGGCTGGACCCGCATCGAGAGGACAGCCGACCACTAGCCCGAGTCGTGCCGGGCCTCCTCGAGCTCCGGTCGCGGCTGGAAGTTGTGGCCTTCTCGGGGCTGACGGGAAGGTGCTTCTCGCTGTAGCCGCCCTCGGGCGAGCGGCTGACGACGCCCGTCTCGTAGCCGTGCATCAGGCGCGCGTTGTCCGCGCGTTGGAGGGAGATGCACCAGCGCCTGGTGATGAGGAACGCGATCACCGGGCCCACGAAGATCAGGACGCGGAGCGCATAGGTGATCTGGTTGATGGACAGGTGCAGCTTGACCGCGATGATGTCGTTGCCGCCGGCCGTCCAGGCGAGGCCGTAGAACGTGATCAGCGCGACCATGAACGCCGTGCGGTTCGGCGCGTTGCGCGGCCGCTGCAGCAGGTGGTGCTCCCGCTTGTCGCCGGTGATCCGGGCCTCGACGAACGGCAGCAGCATCACGACCGTCAGCATCAGCATCGGCGCGACCATGATCGGGATGCACGATGTTCCACGACACGGTGTGGCCCCACAGATGGGTCTCCCAGGCGGGGATGATCCGCAGCAGTCCGTCGGGCCAGGCGAGGTACCAGTCGGGCTGCACGCCGGCCGTGATCTTGGTCGGGTCGTAGGGGCCGTACTTCCAGACCGGGTTGATCGACATCAGCCCGCCCATCAGCGCGATCACGCCGAACACGATGAGGAAGAAGGCGCCCGCCTTGGCCATGTAGACCGGCAGGAACGGGTAGCCGACGACGTTCTGCTCGGTCCGGCCGGGCCCGGGCCACTGCGTGTGCTTGTGGTAGACGATCAGGATCAGGTGCAGCGCCACCAGGGCGACCAGCAGCCCCGGGATCAGCAGGACGTGGAGGATGAACAGCCGCGGGATCGCGGCGTCGCCGGGGAACTCGCCTCCGAACAGCAGGAACGACAGGTAGGTGCCGACCACCGGGGTGGCCTTCAGGAACCCGTCGGCGGCGCGGAGGCCGGTGCCGGAGAGCAGGTCGTCGGGGAGCGAGTAGCCGGCGAACCCCTCGACGGTGCCCAGCAGCAGCATCAGGCACCCGATGACCCAGTTGATCTCCCGGGGCTTGCGGAAGCTGCCGGTGAGCGCGTGCCGCAACAGGTGGATCAGCATCGCCGCGATGAAGATGTGCGCCGCCCAGTGGTGCATCTGCCGGAGCAGCAGCCCGCCGCGCACGTCGAAGGAGATGTCGAGCGTCGACGCGAAGGCGGCGGACATGGGTACGCCGCGCAGCTGGTCGTAGGAGCCCTGGTAGGTCACCTCGGTCATGCTCGGGTCGAACCACAGGGTCAGGAAGACGCCGGTGACCAGCAGGACGACGAAGCTCCAGAGCGCGATCTCGCCCAGCAGGAACGACCAGTGGTCGGGGAAGACCTTGCGGAGCGAGAACATCCGCCGGTTGACCGTCCCGAGCCCCAGCCGGTCGTCGGCCCACGAGGCGACCGCTCCGGCTCGGCCCCCCCGGCGGCGCGGCGGGAGTGGTGGCGTTGGTCTGCGCGACGGACTGCAGGTCCGGTTTGCGATCGGGCACTCGTCCCCTCCTCCTCGGTCTCGACGGTCTTGGCGACAACCGCTTCGTCCTTGCGCATATGACGTCGTGGCGCTCGGAACTGTGACACCCGGGTGTCACAGCCGCGACCGCGCACCGACGTCTACATGGCTGATGGCACTTCGACAGAACCCCCGGCACGCCCGCGTCCCCCGGCTCGCGGACGATGCCGCCTACGCCCGCTGCTTCGACCGGTGGGGCGAGGTCTGCGTACGGCGAGATCGTGCGCGTCTACCAGCTCGGCTACCTGCAGCCCAGCGCCAGGCGGAGGAGAAGCTGGCGGCCGGTGCTACCGATGCCGATGCTGCAGATCGTCGTGGAACCGGGAAGGTCGATCGACTTCGCCGACCCGGCGCTCGGCTTCCCAGGGCCTGGGCCACGAGCCGCCGCCCGAGCGAGTCCTCACCCTCTGGGCCGACGACCTGCTGAGCATCAGCCACGGCGACGACTGGACCTTCGTCGTCGAAGCCCGAGAGCCCTTCAACCGCTCGTGGCTCGACCTGTTGGCGCCACCGCGGGGTACGACGTTCGGCTACTGGCATGCCGTCGTCGCCGCCTCGTTCGCCGGGCCCGTCTCCGCCCGGCAGGTTCCGGGTCGCGGACGTGGACGCCACGACGTACCTGACCCAGGTGCATATCGCCGACCGGCGTGACGCGAGCTCGAGTCGCCATCGGCCGGGCTCCGCCGCACGACCCGCTAGCGCCTCACCTGCACAGCGTCGCGTTCCGCCGTCGTCGCGATGACGTCCGCCGCCCGGTCGACGCACATGCCGCGGTCGGTGTGGAGCATGTCGAAGGCCTCGAAGCTGGTCAGCATCCAGAGCAGGTCGGCCGCCTGCGCCTGAGTGACGTCGTCGCGGAGTACGCCGTCCTCCTTCAGTCGCTTCGCCAGGTAGCGCATCCCGCCGCGCCGCTCCTCGTCCATCTTGTTGACCGCGCCGCCCACCGAGTCGGGGTCGAGCCGCCCCATCGCGTGCAGCACGCGGTAGATCTCGATGTCCGCGGCGAGCATCCGGCTCGCTGCTCGGATTCCCCCTCTGAGGTGCTCGCGGGCATCGGGAGCAGCGACCGCAGCGGTCAGCTCCGCGAGCCCCGTGCGCGCCCAGAGGTCTTCGGCGAACGCGTCGAGGAGGCCGGCCCGCGAGCCGAAGGCCACGTAGATCGTGGAGCGTGCGACGGCGGCACGCTGCGCGATCTTCTCGACGCTGAGCGGCTCGGTCGGCGCCTCGCGGAGCAGGTCCGCGACCGCGTCCAGGATCCGGCGGCGGGTCTGTTCGGCCGCGTCGGCGCGCAATCGCTGCTGGTACTTCCGGGTCGCCACCAGCACCAGCCTTGCACATTTCACTTGACGGCACGACCGATGAAAGACACCATGTCTTACGAAAGACAAACTGTCTGACGAAATGTTCGATCGCGAGGGAGAAGTGATGAGGGACGAGTACGACGTCGCCGTGGTAGGCGCCGGGGCAGCAGGACTCACCACGGCGTGCGCGCTGGCGCGGGCCGGCGTCGAGGTGCTGCTGCTCGAGAGACGACCGTGCCGGCTCGCCGCTCCCTCGGGCGACGGTCCTCAGCGTCCGCACCATGGAGCTGATGCGTTCGTGGGGACTCGAGGACCGGATCCGCGAGGGCGCGGACGTCGTCGAGATGACCATGCGCGAAGCGTCGACGGCAGCTCGGGTCGCCGAGGGTGTCAGCATCAACGTCGGGTACCCGTCGCCGGCGCAGAGCGCGGTGGTCAGCCCGACCCAGGCTCTCTGCGTTGCCCAGGACCACCTCGAAGCGGTGCTGGCGGAGTACCTGTCCTCGATGCCGGAGGCGACCGTGCAGCGAGGTGTCGAGGTGCTGGAGGTCCGCGGGGGAGGCCCGGGCGAGGGCGCGAACCTGACGGTGCGCGACGCCGAAGCGGATGGATTCGCACGATCGGGGCCGGCGTCGTCGTCGGAGCCGACGGCGCGCGCAGCGCGGTGCGCGACTCGGTCGGCATCGGCATGACCGGACCCGACGACGTGATGGCGGGCATCCAGGTCGAGTTCCGCGCGCCGCTGTGGGACGTGCTGGGGGAGCACCGGCACCTGCTGTACTCGCTGACCGACTCGGAGGGCAACGGGACCCTGGTCCCCGCCGGTCAGGGCGACCGGTGGATCTTCGGGTTGCAGGCCGGCTACCACTACGAGACCGGCGCCGAGCCCTCGCCCGACGAGATCCTGCCGCCGGATCCAGGCGGGTTCGGGCGTGCCAGACCTCGAGGTGCGGATCGAGCGCCTCCGGGCCTTCTCCTCCGGAGCGCAGCTGGCCGACACCTTCCGCGCCGATGACGTCTTCCTTGTGGGCGACGCGGCCCATCGGGTGACGCCCCGGGGCGGGACCGGACTGAACCTCGCGATCGCCGATGGCTGGAACCTCGGCTGGAAGCTCGCCTGGGTGATGTGCGGGTGGGCACCCGCGACCCTGCTCTCGACGTACGAGCCGGAACGTCGCGCAGCGGTCGCCTACAACGTCGAGCGCTCCGCTGACCCGCTCGGCTCGCGCCGCGATGTCTCCACGGAGCTGGCGGTCGACCTCGGCGGCAGGATCCAGCATGTCTGGGTCGGTACGGACGACGTCTCCACGCTCGACCTGGTCGGGCCGGGCCTGACCCTCTTCACCGGAGTGACGAACGAAACCTGGGCGGATGCCGTGGAGGAGCTCCGGTCGAGCGTCCCGATCTCGCTCGTCCCGCTCGAACCCGTCGTCGCGCGCTCCCTCGGCATCGGCGCGTACGGCGGAGCGCTCGTCCGGCCGGACGGCATGCAGGTCGCCGCGTGGGGCAGCTCGCACGGAGCAGAAGCACAGCTGAGGGCAGCGGTTGCGGGCTTGCTCGCCGGCCCGGGGATCGCGGAGCCCGACGAGGTCACCGCCGCATGAACCACGAGGATCCCGCAGACGACGTACGGGCCTACGCCTTCGTGGTCGTCCCCTTGGGCATCCCGGTGGTCACCGTCGTGAAGCGCGAGCTACCCCCGGGCGAAGTCGACGGCCTCGGCGAGCAGGGTGCGCCACAGCTCCGCGGTCGGCTGTGGGGATCGCCACCCACTCGCGGAAGACCCTGCCGGCAGGGGCGAACGGCTCCCCGTCGCCGTTGCCGACGAGCTCGGCGACCCGATCGCGGGGCAGCTTCACGACTAGGGCGTCGGCCTTGTCGTCGTATGACGCTAGGAACTTCCCGGCCAGGCGCACACAGGGGAAGCCCATCATCGTGGCCCGCCCGATGGCGGGGTCGTAGAGCAGGTCGTCGGTGAGCTCCTCGTAGAGGGTGCGGGACGAGCCCCTCGCGTCAGGCGACATCAGGCCGCCGGCGGGGTGAAGACACCGAACTGGTTGCCGGAAGGGTCGCGGAGGTAGGCGAACGTCGGAGCGCCAGGGCCCGGATCGAGATGCTTGCTGATCACCGCAGCCGCCGAGCTGCTCGGCGTCGGCGCAGGTGGCCTCGACGTCGCCGACCAGGATGTAGAACACGGCGTGATCGGGCACCTGCCCGCCGGTGCCGAAGATGCCACCCATGGGACCGGCGGCCCCGGAGGCACTGATGTTGCGGTAGTCCATCCCACCGGAGGCTGCCGGGCCGTCGGCGTCGAAGGTCCAGTCGAAGAGGCTGCCGTAGAACTTCTCGGCGCGATCGGGGTCGTTGGTGGCGATCTCGAACCAGGCCAGGGTGCCAGGTGCGGGGTTGGTCATGGGGCTCTCCTTCTGAGTCGGAACGCCGACCGGATCGGCGGGCTGCTCCCACCGTGCCTCGCGCTCGCGACAGCCCTATGTCGGTGTTGGGATCAGTTCTTCGGGGCGCAGCGCCGAAGCCGGCAGCTTCGTCTCGTGTCCGTGGACGACCGGCTCCGGCGTGGGCCGCTCCGCGCGCGGCAGCAAGGGGGTACGCGCGGTCCCGGTGATCCGGTCCATGCGGAAGACCCGGTCGTCCTCCCGGAGGTGGCAGTAGGCGGTGAGGTAGGAGCCGTTGGGGCCGACCACGACGTGCTGCGGCTCGACGTCGCGCTCGGTCTCGAGCCCGCCGACGTCGATGTAGTGGATGTGCAGGACGTGGTTGTCGCGCACCGCCTGCCAGATGGTCTCGGCGATCTCGGCATCGGGATCCGGCACCGGCTGGACGAGCAGTCTGACCTTCTCCGCGGTCGCTCGCGCCTCCTCCAGCGCGCGCTCGGGCATGGCGGCGACGATCTTCTGTAGCGCGCTGCGAGCGTCGCGTGCGAAGAGCACGTGCTCGCTGCGGCTCAGCGCCACGGCGACGGCGGCTGCCTCACGCGGAGTGAAGTTGAGGGGCGGGAGGCTCATCGAGCGATCCAGGGAGTAGCCCCCGGTACGCCCCTGCTTCGTGGCGAGCGGGACGCCGGCTTGCCCCAGGGCGCTCAGGTCGCGCTCGATGGTTCTGACGCTGACCTCGAAGTGCCCGGCCAGCTGACGCGCGGTGCGCCCCCTGAGCCCGGCCGCCCGCAGCTCCTCGACCAAGGCGTAGAGGCGGTCGATGCGGTTCATGTTCGGAGCGTAAGCGCGGGCGCGGACATCAAGGCTCACCGTGGTGCGGCGCCCGGCCCCGGGAGCAGGTCGATATCGCCCGCGTGCATGGGCTCGCCGCACTGGGCGCAGCGGAGGTCGACCCTGCTGACCTCACCGCATGCGTGGTGCCGGTAGAGCACCGGCGGGCCGGCCTCACCCGCGAGCCACTTGTCGCCCCAGGCGTTCATGACCATGAGCAGGTCGACGAGCTCGACACCCTTCTTCGTCAGGTGGTACTCGTAGCGCGGCCGCCGGTCGTACGGACGGCGTTCGAGGACGCCTTGTTCGACGAGGTGGTGGAGCCGCTCGGTCAGCACCTTGCGTGAGATCCCGAGGTCGGCCTGGAGCTGGTCGAAGCGATTCATCCCGACCCAGACGTCCCGCAGGATCAGCGGTGACCATGGCTCCCCGATCACGTCGAGGGTGCGCGCGATGGAGCACGGCATCTCCCCGAAGCTGGTGCGTTGCATGCACCCAGGCTACCAAGCGGGGTTCCCTTACGGAACTTTAGATGCTACGGTCGTGGCGTCTCTTCAAGGAACTCGGGAAGGAACATCCACGTGAGCAAGGTCTTGTGCGCACTCTCGGTCTCCGTCGACGGGTACATCACCGGTCGAGACCCAGGCCCCGGGCGGGGACTCGGCGACGGAGGACTGCTCTTCGACTGGTACGGCGACGGCGACGTCCCCAGCCAGGTCTTCGACGGCTTCCGTCTGACCGCACCCAGCGTCCGGGTCTTCGATGCGCTCGCCGGACGGGTCGGCGCGATCATCTCGGGCCGGAACACCTACGACGACTCCAACAGCTTCGACGGCGGAGGTCCCCACCCCACGGCCCCGCTGTTCATCCTCAGCCACCGGCCCGCGCCGGTGGCAGCGACGTCCGACCGCCAGACGCTGATCACCACCGGGATCGAGGACGCCGTCGCTGCGGCCAAGGAAGCAGCGGGCGACAAGGACGTCGGGCTCCAGGGCGGTGGTGTCGTGACCGAGGCCCTGAAGGCGGGGCTCGTGGACGAGCTGGTCCTGCACCAGGTGCCGGTCCTGCTCGGCGCCGGCCGGCCCTACTTCCAGGAGCTGCCCGCGCACATCCGGCTACGCCTGGTCGAAGCCGTGCCCGCCCCGGGCGTCACCCACCTGCACTACGCGGTAGAACGATGAACGAGAAGGAGCCTCGGACCATGCAACCCAACGAGATCGCCGAAGTGCTCAACCGTCCGCTCAGCCAGGAGCTCCTGGCCCGCGACCTGACCCGGCTTGCGTACGTCGCCAAGGACGGCACGCCGCGCAACGTCCCGATCGGCTTCGTCTGGAACGGGACGGAGATCGTGATGTGCACGGCGAAGAACGCCCCGAAGAACATCGCCCTGCGCCACAACCCGACGGTCGCCCTGACCATCGACACCGAGGAGCACCCGCCGAAGATCCTGCTGATCCGCGGCCGGGCCGAGCTCGACGTCGTCGATGGCATCCCCGACGAGTACTTCCAGGCGAACGGCACCTACAAGATGACGCCCGAGCAGCGGGTCGAGTGGGAGGCCGGCGTTCGCTCGCTCTACGACGGGATGGTCCGGGTGGTGGTGACCCCGACCTGGGCGAAGCTGATCGACTTCGAGTCCACGCTTCCGAGCGCGGTCGAGGAGCTGATGCGGCAGCAGGCAGAGCGGGCCTAGTACCCGGACCTCGTCGCCGTCTGGGCCCACAGCGTCAGATGAGGTGCGGCAGCGGCCAGGTCTGACCGCTGCTGCTGTCCACGAGCGCGGCCCGGTCGATCCGCATGGTCAGCGGGAGGACGTCGGCGACCGCCCGCGCCACCGTGGCGAGCTTCGCGCCCTGGGCACGGGTGGCCACCGATACGTGCGGGACCCACTCGCCGGCCTGGTAGTTCCGATGCACGTCCGCCCCCGTTGCTGCCAGTGCGGTGACGATCCGCCACTGGCGCAGCGCCACGTCGGCGGTGATCGCCGGCGCGAGTGCGGCCCGGCCGCGCGGGAAGGCGAGCGTGCCGTGGAACGACATCGTGAACGGCTCGGCGGGCGGCAGCTCGTCGAGCGCGTCCTGCACGCGCGCGAGATCCCAGCTGCGGAGGACGACGTACGACAGGTGCGGGTGGTGGCGGCGGTGGGTGTGGCTGGCCAGCGTCGGCACTCCCTCGTCCTCCAGCCGGGACCAGAGCTCCCGCATCAGCTGTGCGGACCGGGCGTCGAAGAGCAGGCACACGGCAAGGGCCATGTGCACAGCCTCCCCCGCGTCGTGGTCAGTAGTCCTCGGCCACGGTCACGCCGCCGTCGACGACGTCACTGCGCGAGGCGGCTAGCGTGCGGTCCGTGAGCGAGGACCAACGCGTGAGCCGCAACAGCCGCGAACCCGCGAAGACCGACCCGGACGGCAGCAGGCGTTGGATCGGATATCTCCACTGGCCCCGCGAGGACATCATCCAAGGAGTGCTCGACCTCCCGGAGGCCG
Source organism: uncultured Actinomycetota bacterium (assembly GCA_963813615.1). Lineage (GTDB taxonomy): Bacteria > Actinomycetota > Actinomycetes > Propionibacteriales > Nocardioidaceae > Nocardioides. The sequence goes on along the minus strand of CAWFAE010000001.1, from coordinate 208,082 downwards.
AGCGGAGGACATCGCGGCTCCCCAGCGGATGGTCCCCGATCGAGCTGCTCAGTCACGTGCTGCACATGGAGCAGCGCTGGTTCGTCTGGGGATTCCTGGGTGAACAGCGTCGGCTCGCCCTGGGGTGACTGGTCCGAGGCGGACCCGCCGCACCCCGAACGCCGGGGTCCCGACGCACCTCGTTGGGCGGTGGCGGCCGATGTCACGGTCGACCACCTCGTCTCGGAGCTGCGTAGCGGTCGGCGCCCGGACGTCCGAGATCATCGCGTCGCATCGGCCGGATGCGGTCGCGGCGGTCGGAGGCCGGTTTTCCGACGACCCTCCGACGCTGGAGTGGATCTGCTTCCACGTACTGGCCGAGTACGCACGACATGCGGGCCACCTGGACATCGTCGTCGAGCACTCGAAGGACTAGCGCGAGCGCACCTGAGCCCGCTCAGATCCGTCCGGCCAATGTCTCTGCACCGGGCCCGCTGAGCTCGTCGAGCGCCACCGCGCGGCCGCAGAGGACGAGGAGCAGGGCGATCGCGGAGCCCTCGACGAGCGGGCCCTCGCCGAGCGTCGAGGTCGGTGTCGGTGGCCCGGACCCGCAGCCCTTTGACCAGCTGCTTGGCGCCGCCGAGACCGGCGCCCACGCCGGCCTGGTGCCGGATCGCGAGAGCAACGCCCTCGACCGGGTAGTCACCCTGGATCCCCAGCGGGCGGCGGATGTCCTCGCCGTGCACGAACACCTCGACCAGCCTGCTGGCCAACGGGGCCGGCGGCGTCGCGGTCAGGGCGCTCGCCGCACGGAAGGCGGCGAGGGTCTCGGTGGGTTCCGCGCGCCGCTCGGCCCGCACCCCGCGTTGGTTGTAGCGGTCGAAGTCGAACCCGGCAGCGGCGAACCGGCGCAGGAACCGCCGCCGGGTCTCCTTGGCGGTCTCGAGCTGATGGGCGAGAACGTCATGGACGTCCCAGTCATCGCACAGGGAGGGCGTCGCCCACTGCTCCGGAGTCAGGTCGTCCAGGTCGGAGGCGAGGGCACGGCGCTCGGCGTGCACGGCGGCCCAGATGTCGTACGTCGTCACGCGGGGGTCGACCGGCCCCGGCGATGGAACTCATCGCCGCTGGCAGAACTAACGCGTAAGTGATAACTTACGCGTCGTGACCACGACAGTGGATGCCTGGTCCGCGTTGGGCGACCCCACGCGGCGCGGGATCTTCGCGCTCCTGGTGGAGCGCCCGCAGTCGGTCACCGAGCTGGCGCGGGACCTTCCGGTCAGCAGGCCGGCGGTCTCCCAGCACCTCCGGGTGCTCAAGGAGGCCAGCCTGGTCCGGGTGCAGCCGGTCGGTCGCCACCACATCTACCGGGCCCACCCCCAGGGCCTGGCGCAGCTCCGTTCGGAGCTCGACGCGTTCTGGGGCGCGACCCTCGACAACTTCAAGCAGCTGGCAGAACAGGAGCAGGCAGATGACCGCGAACACTGACGAACAGACCCGGGTGCGCCGAGAGATCGTCGTCGACGTCCCCGCCGACCACGCGTTCCGCGTGTTCACCGAGCAGTTCGACCGCATCAAGCCGCGGGATCACAACCTGCTGCCGGTCCCGATCGCCGAGACCGTGTTCGAGGCCCATGTGGGCGGACACGTCTACGACCGCGGCGAGGACGGCTCGGAGTGTCGCTGGGCACGGGTGCTCGCCTTCGATCCGCCGGAGCGGTTCGTGATCAGCTGGGACATCGGCCCGACCTGGCAGCTGGAGACCGATCCCGCCCACACCAGCGAGGTGGAGGTGCGTTTCGTGCCCGAGGGTCCGACCCGCACCCGGGTCGAGCTCGAGCACCGGCACCTCGACCGGCACGGGGCCGGCTGGCAGGACGCCCGCGACGGGGTCGCCGGCGAGGCCGGATGGCCGCTCTACCTCCAGCGCTACGCCGACCTCGCCTCCGGGCCGGCCGACCCCGCGTAGCCGGCTCGGCCCCGGACCCCGAACCGCAGGTGTACGGCGGCCGGGGTCCGCACGGCGTCGAGCGGCTCGAGCCGCTGGTGGCCGGTGTCCGCGAAGAGCCGGGTGCCGTCGCCGAACAGGACCGGGACCAGGTGGATCCCGATCTCGTCGACGAGCCCCGCCGCGAGGCACTGCTGGATGAGGTTCGCGCCGCCCATGATCGCGACGTCGCAGCCTCCCGCCGCCTCCTTGGCCCGTTCGACGGCGTTCTCGATGCCGTCGGTGACGAACGTGTAGACGCCGCCTTCGGGACTCACCTCCGGGGCTCGGTGAGTCACCACGCACAGGGGCAGGCGCCTGGCGCCGGTGGGACCGTCGGCTTCCCACCATGGCAGGGAGTCGTCGTACGTCGTCCGCCCGCACACCAGCGCGCCGAGCTCGGCCGCGGCTCTCTCCGCGAGCTCGCGATCGCCGTCGTCCTCTCCGAACGCCCACTCGTGCAGCTGTTCGCCGCCCTTGCCCAGCGGCTCCTCCGGGGTCTGGCCCGCCGCGGTGACGAAGCCGTCGAGGGACATGCTGATGTCGGCGATGACCTTGCCCATGTCAGCCGCCCAGCCGGCGGGCGAGCGCCGGGATGACGATGGCTGCCGCGGTCAGGTGGAGCAGCACCAGGCGCGGCCACTGTCCCTGCGTTGGCGTCCTGGAAGAAGGGCGGCACCAGCGAGAGGGCGGTCAGCGCCACGGTCACCCGGACGAACGCCGTGCGCGGGTGCCGGCTCCAGCGGCGCAGCGCGGCGGCAATGCCGAGGCCGACGATCGAGAAGCCGAAGGTGACGACGGTGAACCCCGTCAGCGGGATCGACTCCCCGCCGTCGGGCAGCTCGAAGTCGACTCCGACCGCTTGCAGCACGGCGGCCACCAGGGTCGTGCCCAGCGCGGCAACGACGGCGACGGCCAGCCCGCCGAGAAGGAGTCCGCGGCCGCGCTCCGGTGCGAAGGCGGTGGCGGGGGATGAGGTCTGCGTGGTGGTCATGACGTTCCTTTCCCGAGTTGGTGTCGAGTAGTGTCTTGTGGACACTGTTTCCGTGAGATACTGTATCCGTTACCCACAGTTGTCAAGACCCAACTTCGAGGACCCGAATGGCAGAGCCGTCGAAGGAGGAGCAGCCCACCCGCACCGTGGAGCTGCTGTGGGGCCTGCGTGCCGCCTCGACCCGCGGCCCCAAGGCGACCCTGAACGTGAGAACATCGCGGCCGCGGCCGTGGAGGTTGCCGACACCGACGGCATCGAGGCGGTGTCGATGCAGCGCGTCGCGGAGGACCTCTCCTTCACGAAGATGTCCCTCTACCGCCATGTCGGCCGGCAAGGCGGACCTGGTCGCCGTGATGATCGAGCACGCGGTCGGGACCCCACCAGACCTGCATCGGGTCAAGGGCGGTTGGCGGCCTCGGCTCGAACGCTGGGCGCGGGCGCTGTCGGCGAGCTGGGAGGACCATCCGTGGCTGCCCGGGGTCACCGTCGGCGGCCGGGTCATGGGTCCCAACGAGACCGGATGGGTGGAGGCCGCCGTGGCGGCGCTCGGAGACACCCCGCTCTCCCCCACCGAGCGGATGGACGTGGTCACCCTGATCAGCGGCCACATCCGCAACACCCAGGCGGTCGACGTGGCCGGCACCCAGCCGTGGCACGACCGGAGCCACAGCGACCTGCTCCGCGATCGCCACGATCGGTTCCCCGCCCTGAACGAGATCGGCACCCGCCGGACCAGGACCCCGCGACAGACCCGCGACTTCGGTCTCCGCTGCCTCCTCGACGGCGTCGAGCAGGCGATCGACGCCCGAGCCTGAACCGCCTCGGCCTGCCACCGGCTCTGCGAGGATGGCGGCCGTGGCGGAACGCGTTCGGTTCCCCAGCACGAACGGGCCGATGCTGGCGGGGCTGGTCGACCACCCGGAGGGCGAGGCCCGCGGGTGGGGCGTCTTCGCGCACGGCTTCACGCTCGGCAAGGACAGCGCGGCCGCGAGCCGGATCTGCAAGCGGCTGGCATCCGAGGGCATCGGGATGCTCCGCTTCGACAACCTCGGCCTCGGTGACTCCGAGGGCGACTGGGGCGACGGCTCGTTCTCGGACCGGGTCGCCGACACCGCGCAGGCGGTGCAGGCTTCCTGGCCGACAACGGCCATCAGGCCCGGCTGTTGGTGGGCCACTCCTTCGGCGGAGCGGCCGTCATCGCCGCGGCCCATCTCCTCGACTCCGTGCGCGCGGTCGTGAGCGTCGGAGCGCCGTACGACCCGAGCCATATCGAGCACCACTACGACGCCCTGGTCGAGCGGATCATGGCCGAGGGCGAGGCGCCCTTCCTGATCGGCGGCAAGGCTCTCACCCTCAAGCGCCACTTCATCGAGGACGTGCGGGCCGCGGACCTGCGCGAGCGGATCCGCACCCTTCACCGGGCACTGATGGTGATGCACTCGCCCACCGACAACACCGTCGGCATCGCCAACGCGAGCGAGATCTTCCGCGCTGCCCGGCACCCCCGCAACTTCGTGTCCCTCGAGGGCACCGACCACCTGCTCACCGGCAAGAACCAGGCCAGTCGGGCGGCCCGCATCATCAGCGCCTGGGCCGATCCCTACCTCGACGAGTGCTGACTCGGCCGGGTCCGCTCACCCCGCGTGCAGCGCCACCCAGGCGTCCACCCGCACCTCCGGGTCGTCGAGCGAGACGTCCAGCAGCGACTCGATCTGCCGGACCCGGTTGCGCACCGTGTTGCGGTGTACGGCGAGCTCCTCGGCGGTCGCCCGCACCGAGCCGTGCCGCCGCAGGAATGCCACCAGGGTGTCGAGCAGCACCCGGTCGTCACCCAGCGGTGCGAGGTAGGAGTGGGCGAAGGCGCGTGCCCGCCCCGGCTCGAGCAGCCCGGTCACGCCGCCCGCCGCCTGGTCCTCCCAGCGGCGTACCGGCGCCCCGGACGTGGCGGCGGCGAGCGCGTGGCCCGCGGTCTCGTGGCTCTCGGCCGCCTCGGCCAGCGGCACGGCTCGGCCGACGCCGGTCAGCAGCCCGCGCTCGGCGAGCAGTCCGGCGACGACGGAGGCACGCCGTGGCGGGCAGACCACGACCAGCTGCTCGTCCAGGACGCCGGCGAGCACCCGCTCCTCCTCGAGAACGCGGAGCCCGTCCTCGATCGCCTCGGCCGCACCGCGTGCGCGCAGCACCCGCACCTGTCGGGGCAGGGTCGCGTCCAGGAGGATCCGCGCGGTCCGCGGGTCCCCGGCCAGCAGCAGCTCCGTCGCCCGGTCCCGCAGCCGCCGGTCGGCACTCCGCCGCTCCTGCCGTCGTTCGAGGGAGAGTCCCGAGCAGCGAGACCGCGGTCGAGACCGCGACCCGATGCACCTCGCTGGGGCTACCCGGCACGAACACCGCGAGCCACAGCTCCGGCCGGGAGCGGACACCGAGCGGCTGCACGAGCGTGGTCCCGCGCTCTCCCGACGAGCTCGCCGCGGCACGCAGTCCCTGGCCCCGGATCCGGGCGACCTCGGTCCGCACCACCTCGGCATCCAGCTCCGCCGCGCCCCGGGAACGCGCGATCGGCTCGCCGTCTCCGGACACCGTCGCCGCGGCTCCCCCCACCTGCCCGGCGAGCACCTCGAGGAGGGCGCTCACGTCGTCGCGCTCGAGCGCCGCCCTGGTCAGCGACCTCTGGGCGTCGAGCGAGCGTCGCGTCACCTGGTCGCGCTCGTCGTCGAGCAACGCCGCGACGGCCCGCGAGATCGCGACGAAGGCCGTCGGCCGGGGGACCTCGAAGAGGTTGAGCCCGGCAGCGCGACAGGCCTCGACCAGCGCGGCCGGCGCCCGGGCGTGGGTGAGCCCGACCCCGAGTCCCAGCGCGGCGACGTCGGCGCGGGCCAGGCGCTCGACGTACTCCCGCCACTTCGTCCGCCAGCGCGGCCGTCTCGAGGCCGGTGGTCAGCAGCACCTCGCCGCCCTGGAGGTACGGCGTCGGGTCGACCAGCTCGCTGGTCGCCACCCAGCGCACGTCGACATCCGGCTCGGACACCCCCACGGCAGCCAGCTCGAGTCCGGGCACGGCGAGGAGATCCGCCAGCTTCACCACGGGTGTCAGTTTCGCACAAGCACGATGCACAACTTGTGCAGAACGGCCATCGCCCGCGCGGGCCTGCCCTTCTAGCCTGAGGACAAACCGTCCGGAAGGAGCGCCACCCATGTCGGAGCTGCCCCAGGAACGCCGCCTGGTCACCGAGATCCCCGGCCCGCGCTCGCGCGAGCTGCAGGCCCGCAAGTCCGCGGCCGTCGCCGAGCGCGGTCGGCACGGTCATGCCCGTCTACGCCGCGGCCGCCGGCGGCGGTGTCGTGGTCGACGTCGACGGCAACTCGCTGATCGACCTCGGCTCGGGCATCGCGGTCACCACGGTCGGCAACAGCAACCCCCGGGTCGTCGACGCCGTCACCGCGCAGGTGCAGGCGTTCACGCACACCTGCTTCATGGTGACGCCGTACGACGGCTACGTCCGGGTCGCCGAGGCGCTGAACCGGCTCACCCCCGGCAACCACGACAAGCGCACCGCTCTGTTCAACTCCGGCGCGGAGGCGGTCGAGAACGCCGTGAAGATCGCCCGGCACCACACCAAGCGCTCGGCGGTCGTCGCGTTCGACCACGCCTACCACGGCCGCACCAACCTGACGATGGCGCTGACCGCGAAGAACATGCCCTACAAGCAGCGGGTTCGGCCCGTTCGCGGCCGAGGTCTACCGGGCACCGATGTCCTACCCGTTCCGCGACGCCGGCGTCGACGGCCCGGCGGCCGCGCGGCGGGCGATCGAGGTGATCGAGAAGCAGGTCGGCGCCGACAACCTGGCCGCCGTCGTCATCGAGCCGATCCAGGGCGAGGGCGGGTTCGTCGTACCGGCGCCGGGCTTCCTCCCGGCGCTGGCCGAGTGGTGCCGCGACAACGGCGTCGTCTTCGTGGCCGACGAGGTGCAGACCGGCTTCGCCCGCACGGGCGACCTGTTCGCGTGCGAGCACGAGGGCGTCGTGCCCGACCTGATCGTCACCGCCAAGGGCATCGCCGGCGGGCTGCCGCTCGCCGCGGTGACCGGCCGCGCCGAGATGATGGACGCCCCGCACACCGGCGGCCTGGGCGGCACGTACGGCGGCAACCCGCTCGCCTGCGCCGCCGCGCTCGCCGTGATCGAGACGATCGAGGCCGACGGCCTGGTCGACCGGGCCCGCTCGATCGGCAAGACGATGCTCGACCGGCTCGGTGCCCTCCAGCAGACGCGACCCGCGGATCGGCGACCTGCGCGGCCGCGGCGCGATGGTGGCGGTCGAGCTGGTCGAGCCGGGCACCACGGAGCCCGACGCCGCCCTGACCCAGCGGGTCGCGGCGGCCGCGCACGCGCAGGGCCTGGTGGTGCTCACCTGCGGCACGTACGGCAACGTGCTCCGCTTCCTGCCGCCGCTCTCCATCCCCGACCACCTGCTCTCCGAGGCGCTCGACGTCCTCGAGACGGTCTTCAGGGACGCCTGATGACCCTGCTCGCAACCGCGACGTTCCCGGTGGTCAACCCGGCGACGCTCGAGGTGATCGACGAGGTCGCCGACGGCACACTCGATGATGCTCGGGCCGCGGTCGACGCGGCGGCCGCGGCGTACCCGGGCTGGGCCGGCGCCACGCCGCGCGAGCGCGCCGAGACGCTCCGCCGCGCGTTCGACCTGATGGTGGAGCGCACGGACGAGTTGGTCGCGATCGTCTGCGCAGAGAACGGCAAGTCGCAGGCCGACGCGCGGGCCGAGGTGGCCTACGCGGCGGAGTTCTTCCGGTGGTTCTCCGAGGAGGCGGTGCGCAGCGACGGCGACTACTCCGTCGCTCCCGCCAGCGGCGCGCGCACGATCGTGACCCACCAGCCGGTGGGCGTGGCCGCGCTGGTGACGCCGTGGAACTTCCCCGCCGCGATGGCCACCCGCAAGATCGCGCCGGCCCTGGCCGCCGGCTGCACGGTGGTGCTCAAGCCGGCCGCCGAGACCCCGCTCACCGCGATCGCGGTGGCCCGGATCCTGACCGAGGCGGGCGTGCCCGACGGCGTCGTCAACGTGGTCCCCACCACCGACCCGGCCGGTGTCGTCAGCACCTGGCTGACCGACGAGCGGGTCCGCAAGATCTCGTTCACCGGCTCCACCGGCGTCGGGCGGACCCTGCTCCGCCAGGCCGCCGACCGGGTGCTGAACGCCAGCATGGAGCTGGGCGGCAACGCCCCGTTCGTGGTCACGGCCGACGCCGACCTGGAGGCGGCGGTGGCGGGAGCCATGATCGCGAAGTTCCGCAACGGCGGGCAGGCCTGCACCGCCGCGAACCGCTTCTACGTGCACGCCGACGTGGCCGACGACTTCGTCGCCCGGTTCGGCGCCGCCGTCGAGACCCTGGAGGCCGCCCCGCTGATCAGCGCCGCGGCCGTCGAGAACGTCGGAGCGCTGGTCGACGGCGCGGTCGCCGCCGGCGCGCGGGTGGTCGCTCGGCGCGACGTGCCGGAGCACGGCTGGTTCTACCCGCCGACGCTGCTCGCCGACGTACCACCGGACGCGGAGATCCTGCGCGAGGAGATCTTCGGGCCGGTGGCTCCCGTCGTCACCTGGACCGACGAGGCGGACCTGCTGCGCCAGGTCAACGGCACCGAGCTCGGACTCTCCGCCTACGTGTACGCCGGCCGGCTGCAGGACGCGCTCCGGCTGGCCGAGCGGATCGAGGCCGGCATGGTCGGCATCAACCGCGGCATCGTCTCCGACCCGGCGGCGCCGTTCGGCGGGGTCAAGCAGAGCGGGCTGGGCCGCGAGGGCGCGCGAGAGGGCCTGCGGGAGTTCCAGGAGACCCGCTACTTCAGCGTCGACCTCTGAGGTTCAGCGGTCCAGTTGACGCGTATGTTCATCTCAGGCTGACCGCCACGAGGAAAGGGCAGACCATGGCGAACGAGGAACGAACCGTCCAGAACGTCATCGACGGCAAGCCGTGCGAACCGGTGTCCGGCCGGCGCATCGACCTGGTCGAGCCGGTCCACGGCAAGGTCTTCGCGAGCGCCCCGGTCTCGGACGCCGACGACGTCGCCCGCGCGTACGACGCGGCCAGTGCGGCCCGCTCGGGCTGGGGCCGGAGCACCCCGTCCAAGCGCCAGGAGGCGATGCTCAAGCTCGCCGACCTGATGCAGGAGCACGGTGACGACCTGGTCGACGCCGAGTCCCAGAACACCGGGAAGATCCGGTCGCTGACGAAGTCCGAGGAGCTCGACGTGGCGACGGACCAGGTCCGGTTCTTCGCCGGCGCCGCCCGGCTGCTCGAGGGCCGCGCGGGCGGCGAGTACATGGAGGGCTTCACCTCCTACGTCCGCCGCGAGCCGATCGGTGTCGTGGGCCAGGTGACGCCCTGGAACTACCCGCTGATGATGGCGGTCTGGAAGATCGCCCCGGCCCTCGCGGCGGGCAACACCGTCGTCCTCAAGCCGAGCGACACCACGCCGGTCAGCACCGCGCTGCTCGCCGAGATCGCGCAGGAGGCGCTGCCGCCGGGCGTGCTCAACGTCGTCTGCGGCGACCGGGACACCGGCCGGGCGCTGGTCGAGCATCCCGCCCCCGGTCTGGTCAGCATCACCGGGTCCACCCGCGCCGGCATCGAGGTGGCCCGTTCCGCCGCGGCCGACGTGAAGCGCACGCACCTCGAGCTCGGTGGCAAGGCGCCGGCCGTGGTGTTCGCCGACGCCGACTTCGACGAGGCGGCCGAGGGCATCGGCGTCGCGGCGTTCTTCAACGCGGGCCAGGACTGCACCGCCGCCTGCCGGGTGCTGGTCGAGGAGTCCGCGCACGACGCGTTCGTGGAGAAGCTGGTCGGCTGGGTGCGTGAGAACGCCCGCCCGGGCCTGCCGGAGGACGACGACGCACTGTTCGGGCCGCTGAACAACCCGAACCAGCTGGCCCGGGTCCAGGACTTCATCGCGACGCTCCCCGAGCACGCCTCGGTGGCGCTCGGCGGCGGTCGCCCGGACGGTCTTCCGGACACCGGCTTCTTCCACGAGGCGACGGTCGTGACCGGCGTACGCCAGGACGACCGGGTCATCCAGGAGGAGGTGTTCGGTCCGGTCGTGACCGTGCAGTCCTTCCGGTCCGAAGAGGACGCCGTGTCGATGGCGAACGGCGTCCCCTACGGCCTGGCCTCGTCGGTGTGGACCGCGGACTTCGGTCGCGCCACCCGGCTGACGGCCGACCTCGAGTTCGGCTGCGTGTGGGTCAACGCGCACATCCCGCTGGTCGCGGAGATGCCGCACGGCGGCTTCAAGCTGTCCGGCCACGGGAAGGACCTGTCGGCGTACTCCCTGGAGGAGTACACGCGGGTCAAGCACGTGATGGCGGCAACGGGGCGGTAGCCGCGCGCTCGGCGTCGGCGGTGATCAGCTCGGCGTTGATGTGCGCTCCCGCTTGCGCCCCGGCCGCCGCCGAGGCGCCGACCTGGGCCATCAGGTCGGTGACGTTCCCCGCCGCCCAGATGCCGGGGATCCCGGTCTGCCCGGCCATCTCGACGGGGATGTGCTCCCCGATCCCGCTCGGGTGAGGGACCGCCTTCAGGCCGAGGTCCTCGAGCGCGCCGGTGCGGGCGACCATCCGGGTCGCGACCGCGATCGCGCCGGCCGGGACGACCGTGCCGTCGGTGAGCTCGAGGCCGGTGAGCTCGTCGCTCTCCACGAGCACCCGGGCTCGCCGTGCCCTCGACCACGCGGACGCCGCGCGCGGCCAGCAACCGCCGCTGGTCGTCGTCGGGCTGCTCGTGGGTGTGCGTGACGTAGGTGACGTCGTCGCTCAGCTGCGAGAAGAGCATCGCCTGGTGCACCGAGTTCGGCCCACTCCCGAGCACCGCGATGGCGCGGTCACGGACCTCCCAGCCATGGCAGTAGGGGCAGTGCACGACGTCGCGACCCCACCGCTCCCGCAGCCCGGGTACGTCGGGCAGCTCGTCCACCAGCCCGGTGGCCACCAGCAGCCGGCGCGCCCGCACCGACCCGCCGTCGGCGAGCGTGAGCCGGAAGCCGTCGTCCTCCCGCGCCGCGGTGACGACCTCGCCGGTGACGACCTGTCCGCCGTACCCGCGCACCTCGGCGCGGCCGCGCTCCAACAGCTCGGCGGGAGGGATCCCGTCGTGGCCCAGCAGGCCGTGCACCCCCTCGGCCGGCGCGTTGCGCGGCGCTCCGGCGTCGATCACCAGGACCGCGCGGCGGGAGCGGGCCAGCATCAAGGCCCCGTTCAGCCCGGCGGCGCCGCCACCGAGCACCACGACGTCGTACTCATCCCTCAGCTCTTCGGTGTCCATGCCCTCGATGGTGCGGCCTCGGCCGTCGATTAGCAACCTATGTTGCTGATACGGCAACACGGTCCGACGTCGGCCGGATCGCGAACGACAGGCCGGCGGCGACCAGGCACAGGAGGGCAGCGGTCCAGAACGCCCCGCCGTAGCTGCCGGTGGAGTCCCGGATGGCACCGGCGCCGAACGCGGCGATGGCCGCTCCGATCTGGTGGGCGGCGAAGATCCAGCCGAAGACGATCGCTCCGATGTCCGCCCCGAACACGTCGCGGCAGAGCATCACCGTGGGCGGCACGGTCGCCACCCAGTCCAGGCCGTAGATCACGATGAACACCCAGATGCTCGGCTGCGGGTTCGGGCCGAGCAGGGCCGGCAGTGTCATCAGGCCCACCCCGCGCAGCACGTAGTACGCGACAAGCAGGAGCCGCGGGTCCCAGCGGTCGGTGAGCCACCCCGAGAGGACGGTGCCGGCGACGTCGAAGATCCCCACGACCGCGAGCAGCCCGGCGGCGGTCGTCGTGGGCATGCCGTGGTCGTGGGCCGCCGGCACGAAGTGGGTGGCGACCAGGCCGTTGGTGCTCATCCCGCAGATCGCGAACCCGCCCGCGAGCAGCCAGAACGTCGATGACCGCGAGGCCGTCCTCAGCACGGACAGCGCCCGGGTGGCACTCGATCCCGACCGCACGTGCGGTGGCGGGCCGGGGTCGGCGTCGGTGGCGCCGTACGCCGTGAGCCCCATGTCGGCGGGGTGGTCGCGCAGCAGCAGGAGCACCAGGGGTACGACGGCGAACGCCGTCGCGGCGGTCACCAGAGAGGCCGTACGCCAGCCGTGCGCGGTCGCCAGGTGCGCGACGATCGGCAGGAAGATCAGCTGGCCGGTGGCGGACCCCGCGGTGAGCACGCCGCTGACCAGGCCGCGCCGGGCCACGAACCACCGGCTCGTGATGGTGGCGACCAGGGCCATCGACATGGAACCGGTGCCCACGCCCACGAGGACTCCCCAGAGCAGCACGAGCTGCCAGGCCTCGCCCATGAACACGGTCAGGCCGCTGCCGGCGGCGACCAGGACCAACGCGTTGGCCACGACCCGGCGGACCCCGAAGCGGTCCATCAGTGCGGCGGCGAACGGCGAGAACAGCCCGAACAGCACCAGGTTGACCGACACCGCGGCGCCGATGGTGCCGTGCGACCAGCCGAACTCCTCGTGCAGCGGGTCCATCAGCACGCCCGGCACGGAGCGGAACGCCGCTGCGCCCACCAGGGTCACGAAGGTGACGGCGGCGACCACCCACGCCCAGTGCGGACCGGTCCGGGCCGGCGGGCGGGCAGCGGCGGAGTCCGTGGTCACCGACGAGTGGGTCACCGGGCCATCGTTTCGTTCCCGGCCACCGCCGGACGAGTGGCCTATTCGCCAATATGTGTCAGGATCGGGCCATGAGCGATTCGTTGCACCGGGTGGTGGTACTCCTGCTGGAGCCGGTGATCGGGTACGACGCGGTGATCCCGCCGCAGGTGTTCGGGCAGGCAGAGGGGCCCGACGGCGCACCGTTGTACGACGTCGTGATGGCCAGCCTCGACGGCCGCCCCGTGACGGCGTCGCTCGGCTACGGGCTCGCCCCGCACGGCGACGCCTCGCTCCTCGCGACCGCCGACACCGTCGTGGTGCCGGGCACCAAGATCCCCGGCCCGCGGTTCGACGGCACCCTCCCGGACGACCTCGCCGCCGCGCTGGCCCGGATCCGTCCGGGCGCGCGGCTGGTGTCGATCTGCACCGGAGCGTTCGTGCTCGGCTCGGCCGGGCTGCTCGACGGCCGGCCCGCGACCACGCACTGGAAGTACGCCGAGGAGTTCGCGCGCCTCTACCCGGAGGTCGAGCTCGACGAGGCGGTGCTGTTCACCGACGACGGCGACGTGCTGACCTCGGCCGGGCTGAGCGCGGGGGTCGACCTGTGCCTGCACCTGATCCGGCGCGACCACGGCACGGAGATCGCCAACAAGGTCGCCCGGCACCTCGTCGTACCTCCCTGGCGCGACGGCGGTCAGGCCCAGTACATCGAGCGCCAGGTGCCCGAGCGGCCCGAGCAGTCCACGGCCGCGGCCCGGGCCTGGGCGCTGGAGCGGCTGGAGGAGCCGATCCGGGTGCCGGAGCTGGCGCGGGCCGCCGGCATGTCGGTGCGCACCTTCACCCGGAGGTTCCGGTCCGAGACCGGGGAGTCGCCGACCGCCTGGCTGATCCGGCAGCGGGTGCGGCACGCGCAGCGGCTCCTGGAGTCGACGGACCTGCCCGTCGACGCGGTCGCCGACCGCGCGGGGCTGGGCTCCGCGGCGTCGCTCCGGGCGCACCTGCGCACCCAGGCGGGCGTCTCGCCGACGGCGTACCGCCGCACCTTCCGGGTGGACGAACCCGCCTGACGGTCGAGCCCGGTCGAGCTAGGCGATCAGCGCGACGCCGACGCCCACCAGCCACACCGACCACGCGACGTACGCGATCGGGGTGATGGCACCGGCGAGCCGCCAACCGGTGCGCTCGGCCGGGCCGACGAACTCCAGCGAGCAGAGGGCGAGCACGGCACCGACGACGATCCCGGCGATCCCCAGCCAGGCCGGGCCCACCGATGTCTGGGTGATCGCGGTTCCAACGAGCACGGTCCAGGTGCCCGTGAACAGGTAGCCGAGGTGTTCGCCGACCGCCACCCCGAGGTAGCGATGGAACGCCTGGAAGACGACGTCGACGGCCTCGCGCCTGCTCTCGCTCGCCTCGGGGTCGGCATCGACGCGCGCGAGGTAGGGGACGAGGAACGGCCAGCGCACCAGGCCGAGGAACTGGACGAGCGCGGCCAGCACGCCGAAGGCCGCCCCGGTGACGAGCAGGGTCTCGTTCGCACCCGGGAGTGCCGCGGCCACCACCACGGCGACGGGGGCCAGCGCGACGGCGGTGAGCGTGAAGACCCACCAGGTCAGCACCAGCCGGGTGCCCCCTGCCCGGAACCGAGCGAGGACCTCGCTCGTGGGCCGACGCAGGATGTCCGGGTAGTCGAAGCTCGAGGCCAGCGCCGCGAATGCCGCGTTGAAGGCCACCGGGAGAGCCAGCAGCGACAGCCCGGCCACCGACGCGGTCGTCACGAGTGGGTGCCGATCGCGACCGGCGCCGGGGTGCGAACGGTGGGGGTCGCGTCACGCAGGAGCACCCGCAGCACCAGGCCGGTGACGACCGTGGCCGCCAGCGCCCCGCTGGAGCCGAACATGTGGAAGCCGCGCTCGGCGTCGACGATCACGTTCGCGGTCACCAGCCAGCCGATGCCCCAGGAGAGCCCGACGACGCCGGTCCACACGACCGCCACGACTCGGCCGCGGCCCAGCTGGGTGGCCTGGGCCGCCCCGACGAACGCGCCGGTGACCAGGCCCATGGTGACCAGGGCCGGCACGGTGGTGGAGCCGCCGGTGAGGGCGACGGCGACCGCACTGCCGACCGCGGCTCCGAGGGCGGTGCCGACCGCCCAGCCCGGCCCGAAGCCGTTGCTGCGCAGCGCGAGCCACTGGGCCAGGCCGATGATGGCGCCGACCAGGAGGCCGCCGAGGCCCGCGGTGACCGGGTCGTCGGCGCTGCCGAAGATCTGGATGGCGAGGAACCCGCCGGCGGGGAAGGCCAGGAAGGTGGGAAGCCAGCGAAGCAGGGACATGAGATCTCCTCGATTGAAAGCGTACGACGTACACTATGGAGATAGCGTACGATGTACACATGACCACGTCAACCCCCCGACGTCCCCGAAAACCACGGGGTTCGATCACCGCCGACGGGATCCTGGACGCGGCCGAGGCGCTCGCGACCGAGAGCGTCGACTCCGTCACCGTCCGGGCGGTGACCGCCCGGCTCGAGGCCTCTCCGATGGCGTTCTACCGGCACTTCGCGACCAAGGACGCCCTGGTGGACGCTCTGCTCGACCGGGTGCTGAGCCGCTTCCAGCCACCTCCGACCACCGACGACTGGGTCGCGGATCTCGAGGCGTTCGCCGTCAATCACCGACGGCTCCTGACCGACCACCCCTGGGCGATCACCGCACTGTTCGCCCGCCCGAACCCGGGGCTGAACGCCGCCAGGATCGGGGAGGAGGCGCTCCGCATCCTGGACCGCGGCGGGATTCGCGGCGAGCGCGCCGTCGTGACGTTCAGCGCGGTGATCGCACTCAACTACGGCTGGTCCGGGTTCGGGACCCGGCGCCAGCCCGCCGGCGAGGACGACGACGACCGGCCGGCCATGGAGGCGCAGCTCGGAGCACTGCCCGCGGACGAGTTTCCCCTGACCATCTCCGTCGCCGCCGCCATGAGCGACTACGGAAGCGACGCGCACTACCTGTCGGCCCTGCGGGCGCTGCTCGCTGGGGTCGATGCTGAACTCGCCGGCTAGCGCAGGCGTAGGTTCCGAGTGGACGAACCCGCCCGAAGGAGGCCCCCATGGAGCTCGCAGTGCTCGGCACCGGATCGGCGGGACGCGCCATCGCCGCGCGGCTCGCGGAGCTGGGCCACGAGGTGTCGATCGGCACCAGGGATCCCGATGCCACCCGGGCCCGTGCCGACTACGCCGAGTGGGCCGGCGACCATCCCCAGGTGCGGCTGGCGACGTACGCCGCGGCGGCGGGCGCGGCCGAGGTCGTCCTCCACGTCACGAACGGTGCCTCGGCGCTCGACGTACTCGCCCTGGCCGGTGCCGACAACCTCGACGGCAAGGTCCTCATCGACGTCTCCAACCCTCTCGACTTCAGCCAGGGGATGCCGCCCACGCTGTTCGTGAAGGACACCGACTCGCTGGCCGAGCAGATCCAGCGCGCGTTCCCCGCGGCCCGGGTGGTCAAGACGCTCAACACCATGAACAACGAGGTGATGGTCCACCCCGACCTGCTCCCCGATCCGGGCAGTGTGTTCGTCTCCGGGGACGACGCCGAGGCGAAGGCCACCGCGACCGAGCTGCTATCCGAGTTCGGTCACACCGATGTCATCGACCTCGGCGACCTGGCCACGGCGCGCGGCGCCGAGATGCTGCTGCCGATCTGGGTCCGGCTGATGAGCGTGATGGGGACCGCGCGGTTCAACTTCAAGGTCGTCCGCTGACGAGTACGTCGTCGGGATCGGCCTCGACTCGATGGTCCGCGCGCTGACTTCGTCGGCGTTCCCAGGTCGTCCAGCCGGCCATCACCGCCACGACGCACACCCCGCCGGCGATGATGTCGATCACGTAGTGCTCGGCGTAGTAGACGAGCATGAACGACATGGCCACGGGATAGAGCACCATCAGCCAGCGCCACGGACTGCGCAGCCGGGTGATCAGGTAGGTCGCGACCAGGATCGAGAGGCCGGCGTGCAGCGACGGCATCGCGGCGACCTGGTTGCCGACCGCCGAGAACTGCTGGTGGGCGCCACCGCCGCCGGACTTCCCGAAGTCGAACCAGCCGCGACCGGTGATCCGGGAGATGTCCTCGGTGATGAAGCCGTCGCGCGAGGCCATCCACGGCGGTGCCATCGGGTAGACGATGTAGATGACCAGCGCGGTGAAGGTGAGCGTCAGGTAGCGGCGCATGTAGCGGACCCACTCCGGGCGGTCGCGCATCCACAGGTAGGCCGCGATCGAGAGCGCCGCGAAGAAGTGGGAGTAGTAGACCGTGGTCAGCGCCACGTCGTACCACGCCGGCTCGCTGGCCCGCTCGCACGGCACCCCGCACATGTGCGCCTGCAGCCACTCGGTCGGCAGGGTGCCGCCGAAGAGCCAGCGGTCCGCGTCGATCGGTGCGGTCACGTGGACGGAGACGAAGCCGAGGTCGTCGGAGATGCCGCGGCTGTAGAGGTAGACCATCAGCAGCGCCATCGGCATCCACCAGTCGCGCAGGAACGCGAGGTGGTCGAGCAGCGGCTTGCGCACGTCCCACGCGATGGTGGCCAACCAGAGCCACGCGACGGCGGCCCAGGACTGCTTGGGCAGACCGACGAGGGCGATGTACGTCGTGAGTGCTGCGACGAAGACGGCGAGCGAGACGAGACGCACGGGGATCGGGGTGTGACGGACTTCCCCGTCGACGGTCTCGGCCACTGGCACCTCCTCGCGAAGAGTAAAACACCGGCGGCCCGGATCGCCGCTCAATAATTATGACGATCCGGGCCGACAGTCCGTGACTAGGCCGGTCCGTAGCCCAGGTGGACGACGCCGTTCTCGTAGACGTCGGTGTCCTTGAGCGCGAGCTTGGTCGGGTCGACGCCGTCCTTCCAGAACCGCTCGCCCTCGCCGAGGGCGACCGGGTAGACGAAGAGGTGCAGGTCGTCGACCAGGCCGTCCCTCAGCAGCCCCCGGACCAGCTGGCCGCTGCCGGAGATGTAGATGATGCCGTCCCGCTCGGCCTTGATCTTGCGGATCGCGTCGGCGTCGTAGGCCCCGATGGGGGTGGAGTTGTTCCACTCCTCCACCAGCTCCTGCGAACCGACGACGAGCTTCTCGGTCTCGTTGAAGAACGGCGAGCCCGGGTCGTCCTCGGCGGTGCGGTCCCGCCAGGCCGGGGCGAACATCTCGTACGTCGTGCGGCCCAGAAGGATGGTGCTGGCCTCGCCGGTGATCGCGGCGAGGGTCTCGCCCATCTTCGGGTCGAAGCCGTAGTCGAACGTCCAGGTCGGGCTCTCGAAGACGCCGTCCAGGGAGATGAACTCGTGCACTGCGATGGTGGCCATGGTGTTGCCTTTCGTTGGGGTGAAGGGGTTTCCACCCACTCCACGAACGGCGTCCCTTCCCATACGACAACGTGCCCGAAACTTTCTCGCCGGCGTTTCTCAGGCCGTGCTCTTGAGCATCCCTCCGCCGATGACGTAGTCGGCGCCGGTCACGTGGCTCGAGCGGGGCGAGCACAGGAACAGCACCAGGTCGGCGATCTCCTCCGGCTCCGCGACCCGGCCCAGCGAGATGCCCATCGACTCCGGCAGCATCCGGTCCATCACCTCGTCGGCGCTGATGCCGGCCTGCTCCGCGAACAGGTGGGCGAAGCCGCCGGGCCCGGTCCACAGCGGCGTGCGCACCGGGCCGGGCGACACGGAGTTGACCCGCACGCCCTGCGCCGCCAGCTCCTCGGACAGTGCCTTGCCGAAGTTGACCAGGGCCGCCTTCGCGGCGCTGTAGGGCGCGATCATCCCGGCCGGCAGCCGCGCGTTGAGGGAGGCGATGTTCACGACGGCGGCCTCCCGGCCGGCGGCCAGGAGCGGCGCGGCGGCGCGCACCGTGCGGACGACTCCGAAGAAGTTGACCTCGAACAGCCGCTGCCACTGCTCGTCGGTGAAGTCCAGGCTCGACCCCGCCGGCTCGCTGGCGCCGACGTTGTTCACGAGCAGGTCGAGCGATCCGTACGACGACGCCACCGCCGCCACCAGCCGCTCGGGCCCGCGTGGCTCGGCGAGATCCACCGCGAAGTGCTCCACGTCGTACTCGTTCATCAGCTCCTTCAGCTCCGGTGTCGTGCCGCGGGCGGCGACGGCGACGCGGGCACCCTCCTTCGCGAGTGCGGTGGCGACCGCCAGGCCGATGCCCTTGCTGCCGCCGGTGACCAGTGCCGTCTTGTTCGTCAGGTTCAGCTCCATGCTCCTAGCCTGCTCAGGCCCGGGCGACACTGCTGGCGGCAATCGGACCTCTCGTCGCTCGCCACCGCGTAGCCTCGATGGCCATGGAGGCGTCGCCGACGGAAGTGCGGATCGAGCACTCGGTCGCCGACCAGCGCGCCCTGGGTCGGGCCTTCACCGGCCTCTGCGCACTGCTGGCAGTCGGCGGACTGGTGGCCTTCCTGGTGAAGCCGGAGCTGTTGCTGGGTGCGCTGTTCCTCGCGGCCTTCGTGGCCTGGTGGGCGTGGCGGATCCGGCGCGAGCAGTCGGAGGAACCATGGCTGGTGCTGCTGACGCCCGGCGAGCTGCGGCACACCCATGCCGGCGTCGAGGTACGGATCTCCCGCGCGGAGGCGGCCGAGGTGCGGGTGGAATCGAAGATGGGTCCGCGGATGAGCATGCACGTGGTCAAGGTGCGCGACCGGGACGGCCACGACCTGCTGACGGTCAGCCTCCCCGGGCACAACGAGGCGGTCAGGCTCGAGGCGGCCTTCGAGGAGTGGGGCTGGCCGGTCAGGTGACCGCGGCCAGCAGGTCGGCGAGCACCCGACGCGTGTGCGGGTCCTCGGTCAGCTCGTCGACCCAGGCGGCGGCGTCTGTCTTCGCCGACGCATCGTCCGCGGCCAGCCACGACTCCGCCGCGTGCTCGGTGATGTGACCGAGCTGCGCGATCAGCATCGAGAAGTCACCGCGGCCCGACACCCGCGCCGGACCCCCCGCCTCGGCGTAGGCGCCGGCGAGCGCGCGGGCCCGGCCCGGATCCCCGCGACCGAACTCGAACAACATGCACCCGAGCTCGTACGCCGGATCGGCCGGACCGCTGTTCTCCCAGTCGAGCACGCACACCCCGCCGTCGGCGGTGGGCCGCAGGTTGTCGGCCCACAGGTCGCGGTGGCAGGTGCGGATGCTCCTCGGTGCCACCACCCACTCGTCGAGGGCCACCAGCTCGTCGTGCAGGGCCGTGATCGCGGCGGCGAACGGCGCCCCCGCCGACTCCAGCCGGCCGACCAGTGCTTCCCAGCGCTCGGCGCCCAGGGGCTCGACGTACCACGCCGCAACCGGGCCGTGCTCGACCTGCGGGTCCGGGACCTGGTGGATCGCCGCCACCGTCGCGCCGACCAGGCCGGGGTCCAGTGCGGTGTCGGGATCCAGCACGTCGACCCACTCGTAGACGCGTACCTGGACACCGCCGACGTCGGCGAACACCTCGCCCGTCGGGGGTGCGGTGCACACGAGGCGTCGGGACGCCGGCGGCGTACGCCGCCTCGTGGAACTCGGTGGCCGCGCGCACCTCGTCTGCGACGACCGGCCCGAACGGCACCTTCACCGCGAACGGACCGCCGTCGGTCTCCAGGCGCCAGACCGCGCCCTGCTTCCCTCGCGCCACCGGCTCCGGGGAGAGCCGGGCATCGGCGCCCAGCCCGAAGGCGTGGGCGATCCGGCCAGCGTCCACCGCACCCCCCAGAGCCGACCCGGAATACCCACCGCACCTGTGCGTTCATCGTAGGGAGCATCCGAGGAGGGGTCAGCCATGCAGCACTTCTACGACCGGTACCGCTGGGCGGAGGACCGGTTCGAGCACCGGGACTACCGGGGCGCCGCGCGGACCCTCGAGGCGCTGCTCGACGAGGCCGCCGAGCGGCCCGACGACGTCGGACACGGGCTGGGCGAGGCGCGCCTGCTGCTGGCTCGGGCCTACTACCACTCGGCGCAGCTGCGCCGTGCCGAGGCGACGGTGCGCGACCTGCTCGCCGACGACCCGACCGACGCCTACGCCGCCCTGTTGCTGGCGCGCACCCTCGAGCGCGGCTCGCGGCACGAGGAGGCGGCGGGCGCGCGACGGGTCGCCGCGGCGCTCGGCGCGAGCGTCTAGCCCGGGAGCTCGGCGATCTCGAGCCGGGCCAGCCGCTCCGGCGCACCGATGACGTCGATGCCGGCGATGGCGTCGCCCGCGATCACGAACCGCAGGGCGATGGTCGCCCGGCCTCCGGCTGTCATCACCATGCCGACGGACCCGTCGACGAGGGCCACCTCGGTGGCGCGGGCCCGGGCGGCCGACGCCACGCTCCGTCGGCCACGGCCGCACGGCCACGGAGCACCAGACCGCGGCCGGTCGGCATCGCCTCGGCGTCCACCCGGAGCACGACGTCCGGGTCCAGCAGCGTGACCAGGCCCTCGAAGTCGCCGTCCCTGGTGGCGGCCAGGTAGGCCTCGACCACCCGGCGCTGACGGGTCAGGTCGGGCTTCGGCGGCTCCTGGCCGCGAACCCGCCGGCGTGCCCGGCTCGCCAGCTGACGAGTGGCGGCGGGGGAGCGATCGACGATCGTCGCGATCTCGTCGAACGGCACGTCGAACATGTCGTGCAGCACGAAGGCCAGCCGTTCGGCGGGCGACAGGGTCTCGAGCACCACGAGCAGCGCCAGGCCCACGGAGTCGGCGAGCACGGCCGCTTCCTGCGGGTCGTCGCGGACGACCCGCAGTGTGGGGGTCGGCTCCTGTGCCTCGAGCGGGTCCTCGCGCCGGGTGGTCCGCGACCGCAGCATGTTCAGGCTGATCCGGGCCACGACGGTCGTCAGCCAGGCCGGCAGGCTCTCCACCGCGTCGGCGTCGGAGCGGCTGAGCCGCAACCAGGCCTCCTGGACCGCGTCGTCCGCCTCGGCGGAGGAGCCCAGCATCCGGTAGGCGACCGCCCGCAGCCGCGGCCGGTTCTCCTCGAACCGCGCCGCCAGCCAGTCCTGCTCCGCCATCCGTCGTCCTCCCGTCGAGAGCGTGTGTCTACCAGCCTGACCCGCGGGAGGGGCCGGGTGTGACCGGCTGGTCCAGGTGGTCACACGCCGCCCGCCGTGCGGGTCAACGGTTCGAGAGAACAACCCAACGAACCGGAGGACCCCATGAACGCACCCATCCTGATCACCGGCGGCACCGGAACGCTCGGCAGCCATGTCGTCCCGCGCCTGCAGGCGGCGGGGGCGGAGGTGCGCGTCCTGAGCCGCAGCGCGCGCGAGGCCGAGGACGGCATCGAGTACGTCGTCGGCGACCTGGCCGCGGATCGGGGCATCGACGCGGCGGTCGCCGGCGTACGGAAGGTGGTGCACCTCGCGGGCGGGGCGAAGGGCGACGACGTGCTGGCGCGGCACCTGGTCCGCGCGGCGAAGGGGGCCGGGGTCGAGCACGTCGTCTTCATCTCGGTGACCGCGGCCGACCGGATCCCGCTCACCTATCTGCGCGCGAAGCACGAGGCCGAGCAGGTGCTCGCCGAGTCTGGCGTCGCGCACACGGTGCTCCGGGCCGCGCAGTTCCACGACCTGGTGCTCAAGACCGCCCGGGCGATGGCCAAGCTGCCGGTGGTCCCCCGACCCGGAGGACTGCGGTTGCAGCCGGTGGACACCGACGAGGTCGCCGCGCGGCTCGTCGAGCTGACCCTGGACCGACCCGCCGGGCGGGTCGCCGACCTGGTCGGGCCGGAGGTGCACCCCATGGGCGACCTGGTCCGCGGCTACCTGCGCGCTGCCGGGAAGCACCGGCCGATGCTGCCGCTGCGCATCCCCGGCAAGGCCGGCCGCGCCTACCGCGCCGGCGACAACCTGGTGCTGGAGGGAGCGTCGATCGGCAAGCGGACCTGGGCGGAGTTCCTCGCCGAAACGGTCACTCGCTGAGCTCCTGGAAGAGAGTCAGGTGCACCTCGCCGGGAGCGTCGAACCTGGCGTTGAGCGAGTTCCACGGCGTCCGGGTGGGTGGGGCGACCGGAGTCGCTCCGCCCTCGACGGCCGTCCGGCTGGCTGAGGTGCAGTCGTCGACCTCGAGCGCGACCCGGAAGTGCCCGGCCACGCGGGAGCCCACCTCGACGTCGTCGATCATCTCGACCTGCGCGGAGTTGGCGATCTCGAGCGTGGCCCGCCCGGCGTCCAGGATCGCCACCTCGGCTCCGCCGTCGCCGCTGTAGGCCTCCTGCTCCGGCATGCCCAGTACGTCGCGGAAGAACCGCAACGCCCCGTCGTAGTCCTCGGCGTGCACCACCAGCCGGAGCTGGCGCACCCCCTGTGATCCGGCTGCGTCGTTCATGAGCACACGCTAGGCGCTCAGCGGAAGGCGGCCTCCCCGGTCACCGCCTGGCCGATCACCAGCTGGTGCACCTCGGAGGTGCCCTCGTAGGTCAGCACCGACTCGAGGTTGTTGGCGTGCCGCATCACCGGGTACTCCAGCGTCACCCCGGCCGCGCCCAGGATCGTGCGGCACTCGCGGGCGATCGCGATCGCCTCGCGCGTGTTGTTGAGCTTGCCGAGGCTGACCTGCCGGTGGTCGAGGCTGCCGCGCTCCTTGAGCCGGCCGAGGTGCAGCGCGAGCAGCATCCCCTTGCCGAGCTCGAGGGTCATGTCGGCGATCTTGGCCTGGGTGAGCTGGAACGCCGCGAGCCGGCGGTCGAAGATCTCCCGCTCCATCGCGTAGGCGATCGCGGTCTCGAGGCAGTCGCGCGCGGCGCCGAGGCTGCCGAAGACGATGCCGAGGCGGGCCTCGCTGAGACAGGACAGCGGCCCGGAGAGCCCGGTCACCTCGGGCAGCACGGCGGATCCGGGCAGCCGCACCCCGTCGAGCACCAGCTCGGAGGTGACCGAGGCACGCAGCGACATCTTCTTCTTGATCTCCGGGGCGGAGAAGCCGGGGGTGTCGGTGGGCACGACGAAGCCCCGGATGCCTTCCTCGGTGCGCGCCCACACCACGGCGACGTCGGCGACCGAGCCGTTGGTGATCCACATCTTGGTGCCGTCGAGCACCCAGTCGTCCCCGTCCCGACGGGCCCGGGTGCGCATGCCGCCGGGGTTGGAGCCGAAGTCGGGCTCGGTGAGCCCGAAGCAGCCGATCGCCTCACCGGCGGCCATCCGCGGCAGCCACTCCTGCTTCTGCTCCTCCGAGCCGTGCTTCCAGATCGCGAACATCGCCAGCGACCCCTGCACCGACACCAGCGACCGGATGCCGGAGTCGCCGGCCTCGAGCTCCATGCAGGTCAGCCCGTACGCCGTCGCGCCCGCGCCCGGGCACCCGTAGCCCTCCAGGTGCATGCCGAGCAGCCCGAGCGCACCGAGCTCCTTGCTCAGCTCGCGGGCCGGGACGGTGCCGGACTCGTACCACTCGGCGATCTCCGGACGGACCCGTTCGTCGACGTACCGACGAACGGTGTCGCGAGTGGCCCGCTCCTCGTCGTCGAGCAGGTCGTCGATCGCGAACAGACCCAACGGGCTCTCCGGCTTCGTCATGCCAGGATCGTGACATGCCCCTCAGTCAGCCAGGAACTCCAGCACCCGCTGAGTGAGCACCTTCGTCGCCTCCGCGTCGTGCCCGGCCAGGCTGGAGTCGGCGAACAGGTGCTGGTCGCCGGGGTAGAGGAACAGCTCGGCGCCGTCCACGCTCCCCACCAGCGCCCTCGCGGCGTCGAGGTCCTCGCCGGCGAACCACGGGTCGGCGTCCATGCCGTGCACCTGGAGCCGGACGCCCTCGGGCCACGGCCCGCCGAACTCCTCCGGCGGCATCGCCGCGTCGAAGAAGACCGCCGCCACCGCCCCGGGACGGTTCTGCGCGAGCCGCTGGGCCGGCATCACCCCGAGTGAGAAGCCGGCGTACACCAGCTTGTCGGGCAGCCCCTCGGCCGCCGCGACCCCGCGGTCCTGGATCGTCTGGAACCCCATCGGAGCGGGCGTAGCCCATCCCGTCGTCGAGGTTGTCGTAGGTGTTGCCGTCGTAGAGGTCGGGCGTGTGCACGGTGTGGCCGGCGGCGCGGAGCTCGTCGGCGAACGCCACGACGCCGGGGGTCAGTCCCTGGGCGTGGTGGAACAACAGGATCTCAGCCATGTCTCTTGCCTACACGATGCTGCCGACAGTCATCGACGGCCATCGACTGCCGGAGGGGGGTTGTGTCCGGGACCGGGTTGGAGCAGCGTGTGCCCATGGCTGACAAACCCGCCGTACGAACGGGCCGCCACGACCTCGAAGCGGCCGGGCCCGACGGGATCCGCAACGTCGTCCTGATCGGGCCCAGCTCATCCGGCAAGACCACCTTCCTGGAGACGTTGCTCGTGACCGCGGGCGCCATCAGCCGGGCCGGCTCGGTCGACGAGGGCACCACGGTGTCCGACTTCGAGGACTCCGAACGCGGTCACGGCCGCTCGATGGCCCTGGCCGTCACGCCCGTGCGACATCGCGGCACCAAGATCAACTTCGTCGACACTCCGGGGTACGCCGACTTCGTCGGCGAGCTGCGCGCGGGGCTGCGCGCCGCCGACTGTGCGCTCTTCGTCGTCGCCGCCAACGAGGGCGTCGACCACACCACGGCCGGCCTGTGGCAGGAGTGCGCCCGGGTGGCGATGCCGCGCGCCGTGGTGGTGACCAAGCTCGACCACGCCCGCGCGGACTACCCCGGTGTCCTCGCCCAGGCCCAGGCGGCGTTCGGCGACAAGGTGCTGCCGGTGTTCCTGCCGGTCAGCGAGGGCGGGTCCGTGGTCGGGCTGGCGGGCCTGCTCGACGGAAGCCACACCGAGGGCGAGGCCGCCGAGCACCGAGCGGCGCTGATCGAGGGGATCATCGAGGAGTCCGAGGACGAGACCCTCATGGACCGCTACCTCGGCGGTGAGGAGATCGGCGCCGACGTGCTCGTCGAAGACCTGGAGCGGGCGATGGCCCGGGGCTCCTTCCATCCGGTCCTGCCTGTCTGCGCGTCCACCGGGGTGGGGTGCGCCGAGCTGCTGGACCTGGTCGTGAGCGGGTTCCCGGCGCCGTCCACCCATCCGAGCCCGGAGGTGTTCACGCCCAGCGGCGCGGCCGCCGACCCGCTGGCGTGCGACCCGGGCGGGCCGCTCGTGGCCGAGGTCGTGAAGACGACCAGCGACCCGTACGTCGGCCGGGTCAGCCTGGTGCGCGTCTTCTCCGGCACCCTCGACGCCGACAGCCCGGTGCACGTGTCCGGTCACTTCTCGTCGTTCTTCGGCGCCGGCTCGGGCCACGACGACCACGACGACGACGAGCGGGTCGGCTCGCTCGCCTACCCCTTCGGCCAGCAGCAGGCTCCGGCGAAGCGCGTCGTCGCCGGCGACATCGCCACCATCGGCCGGCTGACCCGGGCCGAGACCGGCGACACCCTCTCCGCGGTCGACGCGCCCCGCGTGCTCCGTCCGTGGACGCTGCCGCAGCCGCTCCATCCCGTCGCGATCGAGGCCACCACCAAGTCCGACGAGGACAAGCTCTCCACCGCCCTCGGCCGGCTGGCCGCCGAGGACCCGTCGGTGCGGATCGTCAACGACCCCGAGACCCGGCAGCTCGTCGTCTGGGCGATGGGCGAGGCGCACGCCGACGCCGCGCTCGAGCGGCTGCGGGACCGGTTCGGCGTGTCCGTGGAGACGGTCGACCTCGTCGTACCCCTGCGTGAGACGTTCGGGGCCAAGGCCACCGGGCTCGGCCGGCACGTCAAGCAGTCCGGCGGGCACGGCCAGTACGCCGTCTGCGACATCGAGGTGGAGCCGCTGCCGCAGGGCGCGGGGTTCGAGTTCGCCGAGCGGGTGGTCGGCGGGTCGGTGCCGAAGCAGTTCATCCCCAGCGTCGAGAAGGGCGTGCGCGCGCAGATGGAGCGCGGCGTCCGCAACGGCTACCCGGTCGTCGACATCCGGGTCACGCTCACCGGCGGCAAGGCGCACAGCGTCGACTCCTCCGACATGGCGTTCCAGAGCGCCGGTGCACTAGCGCTCCGCGAGGCGGCGGCGACCGCCGCGATCACGATCCTCGAGCCCTACGACGAGATCGAGGTCGTGGTGCCCGACGAGATGGTCGGCACCGTGATGAGCGACCTGTCCTCGCGCCGCGGCCGCCCGCTCGGCACCGACCAGCAGGGCGACCGCACCCTGGTCCGCGCCCACGTGCCGGCGAGCTCGCTGACCCGGTACGCCGTCGACCTCAGGTCACAGACGCACGGCACCGGCAGCTTCACCCGGACCTTCGCCCACTACGAGCCGATGGCCGACGACCTGGCGCGAGGGGTGCCGGCCCGGGCCTGAAGACGGAGTCAGCAGGCGTCGGCGTACGTGCCGCGCTCGGTCTTCGGCGCGACGACCGACTTGGTGTTGGGGGTCTTGGTGCTCCAGTGCCGCATCCAGTCCATCTGCATCCGGCTGGGGTTCATCTTCTCGCCGGGCACGGCCTGCATCGTGAACCGCGGGGTCAGCGCGACGCCGGAGAGTTGCGGCGCGGCGGCGCTCGGAGTGGATGACGTGGGCGTCGACGAACCACGAGATCCGCTTCGGCTTCACCTCGACCGCGTAGGTGTGCCACTCGTCCTTGCCGAGGTCCATCTTGCCGACGTGGCCGCGGAACTGGTTGTCGGGCAGCGTCCGGATGTGGAACTGCGCGGTCTTGCGGCCGATCAGGTAGTCGTTGAGCGCGATGTTCTGGGCGCCGCAGTGGTAGGCGCCGGGTTTGGCCGGCACCAGCTCGGTGAGCACCCGGAAGTTCGCGTCGCCGGTGCCGTAGCGGCGGGAGCGCAGCCGCACCTCCCACCGTCCGGTGGTCGCCCCCTTGCGCTTGAGGGTGGCGCTGACGCTGCCGGAGTCGGTGGTGTTGAGGGTGAGCATGCCGTTCTGGTGCTGCACCACGCCCTGGCCGCGGACCTTCCAGTACTTCGGCATCTTGCCGTGGAACTCCTCGCGGTAGACCAGGCTCTGCCACCAGCCGAACGTGTTGCCGGCGTGGATCGGGCCCGGGTCGTCGCCGGCGTGGTCGGCGGTCGCGGTGGGTGGGTTCAGGGTGATCGCCAACGGCACCAGGAGTGCGGCGGCGACGAGACGGCGTACGCGGCGCGAGACAGACACGGGCGTCGACGCTACGTCACATCTCCTCGTGCGTCACGGGGTCGCCACCGAACAGGCGGCCGTCGGGTCGACCGAGGCCGGTGATCGCGGCCATCTCCTCGTCGGAGAGCTCGAACCCGAAGACGTCCAGGTTGCTCCGCTGCCGCTCCGGCGTCGCGGACTTCGGGATCGGGAGGGCGCCGAGCTGGACCTGCCACCGCAGGATGACCTGGCCCGGGTCCACGCCGTGGCTCGCCGCGGCGTCGGCGACCGGCGGCTCGGTGAACGGCGCCTGCCGCTTGCCCAGCGGGCTCCACGACTCGGTGAGGATGCCGCGGTCGTCGTCGACGGCGCGCATCTCGGCCTGGGGGAAGTAGGGGTGCAGCTCGATCTGGTTGACCGCCGGGGTCACCCCGGACTCGTCGACGATCCGCTGCAGGTTGGCCTCGGTGAAGTTGGAGACGCCGATGCTCGTCACCAGCCCCTCGCGCTGCAGGTCGACCAGTGCCTGCCAGGCCTCGACGTACCGGTCCACGCTGGGGTTCGGCCAGTGGATGAGGTGCAGGTCCAGCCTGGCCAGGCCGAGCCGCTCGAGGGACTCGTGCGTGGACCGGATCGCGTCGTCGTACCCGTGATGTCGGCCGGGGATCTTGCTGCACACCTTCACCTCGTCGCGGGGGATGCCCGACCGGCGCACCGCCTCGCCCACCTCGCGCTCGTTCTCGTAGTTCACGGCGGTGTCGAGCAGCCGGTAGCCCGCTTCGAGCGCGGACGTCATCGCGGCCGTCCCCTCCTCTCCGCGCAGCGACACGGTGCCGAAGCCGATCGCGGGCAGCTCCGCGCCGTCGTTCAGCCGGTACGTCGGGACCTCGCTCATGCCTCCCAACCTAACGATCCGGCCTGAGGTGTACCATTTGGTACATGGACATCGAACGTCGTGCCTCCTCCAAGGCCGCACCCGACCAGGTGTGGGCCGTCATGTCCGACCTGGATGCCTGGGCGGAGGTGCTGCCCACGGTCGACCGGATGGAGCGGGACGGCCCTGCCGCACCCCACGGCGTCGGGACGGCGTACTACGTGGACCAGCCGAAGCTGCGCCGGGCGCGGTGGGAGGTGACCGAGTGGAAGCCGGGGATGTCGTTCACCTGGACGTCGTCCGCGCCGGGTCTCCGCATGACCGCCACGCACGAGGTCTCCGCGACGCCGTCAGGGAGGCACCGAGATCGTGCTCGGCATGCATTGGTCGGGCCTGCTCTCCGGCCTGCTCGGGAAGATCTACGGCCGGATGGCCGGGAGCTACATGGAGACCGAGGCGGCCACCTTCGCCGCGCGTGCCGAGGAGTGACCGCACGCGAGGACCTGCTCGCGCGCGCGGTGGAGTGGTTCACCGAGAACGGCATCGGCGACACCAGCCTCCGTGCCACTCGGCACCGCTCTCGGGACCAGTCACCGGATGCTGATCTACCACTTCGGCTCGCGCGAGGGCCTGCTGACGGCGGTCGTTGAGCACGTCGAGCAGCGCGAGCGCGACCTGCTCGCCGGGCTGCTCGAGACCGAGGACGACCCGTACGAAGCCGGGATGCGGTTCTGGTCGCAGGTCGCCGACACCGCGGCGACGTTCGCTCCGTTGTACTTCGAGCTGTCGGGCCACGCGATGCAGGGACGCCCGCACGCATCCGCGCTGCGTGACTGGCTGGCCGAGGGCTGGACCGACGCGCTCACCGACCTGTACGTCGCCGCCGGCCACCCGCCCGACCGGGCCGAGGTGTTCGTCCGGATGTCGCTGGCGATGGCGCGCGGCCTGCTCTTCGACGTGGCGATCACCGGCGACCGCGCCGCCGCCGACCGGGCGATGACGGAGTTCGTGGACCTGCTGCCGCGGGCCGTCTGACGGTGGTCGAGGAGCGAGCGCCTAGCGAGCGTCGTCGAGACCTCCAGGCAAGGGTGAGGAATCCCGCTCAACCACGGGCGAAAAGCCCACTTGGCATCCACAGGCAGACGCGTCGTGGAGGTCGTCCACAGACCCGGCTCGACGCGTCCGAGATGTCGGCGCCGGGTGCTGGAATTAGGTCCATGGCGAACACCGCGGACACCACCGATCGGGGACACCCGATCCGGTCCGCGGCTGTCCCAGATCGCACGACGAGCCTGAAGACGGTCCGGGACGCACCGGCCTGGTCGATGACGGCCGACGGAGACCCGCGACGGCGCTGGTGGAAGCTGACCAGACTGGTCGCCCAGCTCAGTCGAGCTGGAAGCTCCGGCTCGCCCACCATGGCCAGACCGTCGAGGTGGAGGCCGACTCGGGTGCCACCTCGCACGGCGAACTGGTGGGCGCACGCCACCCAGCAGACCCGGGCCGCGGCGCACCGCAAGACCCGGCTCGCCGCCGCGTTGGGGTCGGAGGCGTTCGAGCCGATCACGGGTCGGCGTTGGCGGAGGGTCGGCTGCTGGTCGACCAGGCCCAGGTGATCGTCGGCGGCGGTGGAGGCGCTGCCCGCCGACCTCGACCCACGGATCGCGGCGGATGCGCAGGCGACCTTGGTCGGGTACGCCGTCCACCACGACGCCCGGGAGCTGCGGATCCTGGGGAACCGGATCCTGGAGGTGGTCGCCCCGGAGGTCGGCGAGGCCCACGAAGCCAAGCTGCTCGGACGCCGAGGAGCGGGAGGCGGAGGCGGCCGCGTCGTTCCGGATGGTCGAGGACGGGCACGGGAAGTGCCACGGCCGGTTCACGATCTCCTCCCTGCACGGGGCGATGCTGAGGAAGCAGCTGCTCGCGATCGCGGCACCCAAGCACCGCACCCAGGTGGACGGGCAGGCACCCGAACCCGGACGCCCGTCCGCACGCCGGCTGGGGGAGGCGTTCGCGGAGTACATCGAGACCTACCCCACCGACCGGCTCCCGCACGCCGGCGGCGTCTCGGCCACGGTGGTGGTCACCATGACCGTGGAGACCCTGATGGGCGGGCTGAAGGCCGCCGAGCTGGACACCGGCCACCGGATCTGCCCCGGCCTGGCCCGGAGGCTCGCGTGCCGGGCCGGGATCATCCCCGCCGTCCTCGGCACCCAGTCCCAGGTCCTCGACCTCGGTCGGAAGACCCGGTTCCACACCGAACCCCAGCGGATCGCGCTGGCCATCGAGCAGGGCGGTTGCACCGCGGAGGGCTGTGACTGGCCGCCCGGTATGTGCCACGCCCACCACGACCAGCCGTTCAGCAGCAGGCGGCGCCACGATCGGTGAAGAACGGCCGGCTGCTCTGCCCCCGCCACCACGCCCGAGCCCACGACCCCACCTACACAGACCACCAAACTCCCGACCGGCAAGGTCAGGTTCCACCGGACGAACGTGAGCTTCTGAGCGCGCAACCCCCGTCGCCCACTCTCGATCTGTCAGATCCTTGAACTAGCTCCGGTAGCTGCTGTCGGGGAGCATGTCGGGGCACTGGCCGCCCGTGGTCGTGGCGAGCTCGTAGTGCCAGATCTCGTTCGCGAAAATCTGGCAGAGCCCGTAGTCGGCTCCGTGCTGGCTGAGCCAGTCGGCGGCGACGGTCGGACCGATGTCTACGGCGTCACCGGTGACGTGAGCCGAGGTGTCGGGAGTGGATACCCAGCGGCTCGCCTCCTCTTCGCTCCCGTACTTGCTGACGGCTTCCTCGTACAGGCGCTGTTGGTGCGCCTGGCTGCGCCAGCCACTCGTGACGACCATTCGCACCCCGTCGTCCTGGGCGTCGCCCGCGGCGGCCTGGATGGCATCGAGAAGGTCCGGAGCGAGGTTGTCGATCGTTGGCCGATTGATGTCGAGAGGGCCGCCGGGGGCGCCCTGGGGACGCTTGTCTCCGGCCGACCACACTTGGGGGAGGCCGTCCTGCCTCCCTTCAGTTGCCCCCACTTTCTCGGACGCGCCGCAGCCCAGGGTCGAGAGAGCGACGACGAGCATCAACGCGGTCAGCAGGCCGCTGGTTCGATGCGAATGGCAGGGGCTGGTGAGATTGTTGGTCACGCCGGCAACGTAGGTAGAAGGGGCGAGCCCGAACCTCCCTCGCAGGTGCCGAGTCGCCCTACCTGAGGTCAATCCTCATACTCCTGGCGGATACCGGCCTACTGCCCGCAGGGACAGCCGGCTGGACGTCGCCCATCGGCAAGGTTGACCGCCTGAGCCCGCAGGCATGAGCGTGCGTTTTCGCATGCTGTCGGGCAGCAGCGGACGGGTCGAAGAGCTGGTGAGCCGAACCCGAGGACGCTCCTCGACCTTGGTCGGTTCATTGTGAATTGGCTAGCCGTCGAAGCTGGGCGGCGGCGTCTCGCTGGACGGGGGGACCGTGGCCGAAGAGGATGACCTCGGGGCTCCATAGCGGCCAGCTTGCGGATCGACTCTTCGGCTGTCGGCATGCTCATGGTGTACTCCGACATCGGGCCTTCCAGCCCGTCGATGGTGTTGGTGAGAGCGTCTCCGGCGACGAGCACCCGCGAGTCGTTATCGAAGACGGCGATGTGGCCGGGGGTGTGGCCGGGGGTGTCGACCACCTGCAGGCCGAACACCTCCTGGCCGTCTGTCACCGGGCGCAACTGCGACCAGTCGGGCAGGAGTTCCAACTCTGCCGCGCCAGCGTAGAGGGCCGCGTCCGGCGCCCGAGCGGTGACCTCGTTCAAGCCGGCATGGTGGTCGGGGTGAGAGTGGGTGATCAGGATGTGGCGCACACGATCCCACCCAGTGCCGGCGGCGCCGAGCACCGCTCCGATTTCGTCCACACGGCTACCGAGGCCGCAGTCGACCAACGCCGCCTCGCGGCCGCGCACGAGCACGTAGGCCGACACATAGGCGAAGTCGACTCGCCACCAATCCATCCCGGCGGCGGACCCGCTGCGGCCCGGGCCGCTGGCAACATCCGTCTCGTCGTCGTTGGCACTGCAGGCCGCCGCGAGACCGAGCACCGCAAAGCCGAGGACGCCCTTGCTCGCCTGCACAAGGAACCACCGCCGCCCCAGGGCGCTCGTTGCGGTCACCGGGAAGCCTTGCGATGGCGGCCGCCTGCCCTTCCGACGCGCTGGTCGAACTCGCGGCTCGGACGCGTTCTGGATTTGTGGATGCTGTTCATTCAGGTCCAGGTCTATCCGCTGCTGACGAAGGCGATCGAGTCCCGGGCCTGGGCGATGCGGTCTATCAGGTCGGCCGACGCGCCCTGTTGGTGCCATGAGTCGACCACGACCGGGGTCCCGTTCAGGTCCACGACCCAGAAGTCGATGATGACCTCCTTGGGGACGTCGCTGTAGCTGATGCCGCGCCACCCCTTCGACGTCCCGGCTACGCGGTACACCTGATCGATCGGGCAGCTGTCGTCGATCCGCAGCCGCAGGTGGATGGCGTCGTGGTCGAACGCCTCGGTCGGCGCGGGTGGTTGGACGACCGTGCCCTGCGGGAGTCGGGCAAGCTGTCCGGCCAGCCCCTGCGTCGTCTCGGCCGGGTGGCGGCCGCCGTGCCAGTCACCGGCGCAACCGGACCCGTCGGGCAGCGACAGCGGTCGGTAGATACCGACCCCGGCCCAGGTGTCGCCCTCGGAGACCACGGGGTAGTCTCCCGCTCTCCCAGCCCGTCCCGGCGACGGTCAGGTCGGCCTCGATCCGCTGCCCCGGCCGCGTCGTAACCCACGAAGGTCCGGAAGGTGCCCGGCTCGATCGGAGCACGATCTCCGTCCGGGAGCGCCGAAGGGGTCGGCGCGGACTCGGACGTCTCGGGCGGCTGGTTCGCGAGCCCGGGATCGCTCCGAGGGCCGCCGGGATCGATCTGGCTGACGCCGTAGGCGGCCCCGCCGGCGAGCACGACCGTCGGCGGCGGTGAGGCCGATCCGGGTCATGTTGCGGCGACGCCGCCGGACCCGCCCGCCATGGATCAGGACGTCGACGTCGGGTGGGGTCGGAGTCTGCATGTCCGCCTCCTGGCTCAGTGTGTCTCTGAGTGCATCGCCGAGATTCATGACCCCTCCACCGCCTCTCCGACACCCGACGCGGCCAACGCCCGTCTGAGGGCACCGATCGCCGCGAACGACTGGGACTTCACGGTGCCGGGCGCGCAGCCGAGGACCTCGGCGATCTGCGCCTCGCTCAGGTCCTCGTAGTAGCGCAGCACGATCACCGCTCGCTGCCGGTCAGGGAGCGCGCACACCAGCGGCCACAGCAGAGAGTGGTCCAGGACCGGCACCTCGAGGGAGTCCCCCATGACCTCGGGCAGCTCGTGCCGCGGCTGCTCGCGGTGCCAGGCTCGGCGCCGGCTCGAGAACAGGGTGTTCGCGAGCATCCGCCGCACGTACGCCTCGGCGTACTCCATCCGGCCGATCCGCGCCCAGTTCATGTAGGCCTTCTCCAGCGTGCTCTGCAACAGGTCCTCCGCACCGGTCGGCGTCGCCGTGAGCAGGTAGGCAAACCGGTACAGCGCAGTCCACCGCGCGGTGACGAACTCGGCGAAGTCCTCGTCGATGCTCATCGGTTGCCCTCCGCTCTGTCGAACCTCTAACGCGGTTGGCGGGCGATCCGGTTCGTTCGAGCGCGTCGACACGATCCTCCTCCTCGCCGACCCGCAGGTCGAGCAGGCAACCGGCGGAGCTCCCCATGTCCTCATCGTCCACCGAACCGAGGTGAGGGGTAACGGCGTTCAGAGCGGCAAGAGTTCGCCGGAACTCAAGCGAGGAGAACGCCATGAAGATCCAGGACAAGCGGCGAGGACGCGCGACG
This sequence comes from uncultured Actinomycetota bacterium, assembly GCA_963813615.1. Classification (GTDB taxonomy): domain Bacteria; phylum Actinomycetota; class Actinomycetes; order Propionibacteriales; family Nocardioidaceae; genus Nocardioides. The sequence goes on along the minus strand of CAWFAE010000001.1, from coordinate 173,621 downwards.
AACGCCGTCTCCTTCGCGATGGCTGCCACCGTGGCCGTGGTCGCCGCAGGATGCAGCGGCGGTGGTTCGGACGGGTCGAACGGCGCCGAGCAGATCATTGCGCCCTCCGCCAGCCCGACGCCGTCGGCCAGCCCGACGCCGTCCGAGACGATCGACACCAGCGACTGGACGACGTACAAGTCGGATCTCTACGACCTCGAAGTTGGCCACCCTCCGGGATGGAGCGAGGAACCCGCCACCCGGAAGTGGCGGCTCGAGGAGGACGGCACGGAGTTCCTGAGCCCCGCGCACGAGGCCTTCCGGCCTCCGGAGGGTGACGTCCGCGTGAGCGTCTGGGCAGCGCCCCTCGATCCCACGACACGCGAGGAGACGACCGACTACCTCGAGGCCTGGGTCGAGGACTACTGCCAGGCGTCGGGGAACACCCCGTGCACCGGGATCGCCGACCGCGCGGTCGACCTGTGCCTCGAGAAGTGGGACTGCCATCCCGGCCTGCTGGTGCCGTTCAAGGACGACGTCCAGGCCTTCTTCAGCGGCGGCATCTACGCCCAGGACGCGATGACCGTCGTCGCGGTATGGCGCCCCGAGTCGGACTCCAGCGTGGTGCCGTACGGCGGTTCCCAGCGGCTCCTCGAAGGCTTCTTGTCGACCATGGAGGTCTGGCCCGCATCAACGCCAAGGTCCGACCGCCACTGACTATACCCACTCTCGGTCAACGATCGGAGACACCACCCCTGGCACTCGCACACACACTACGAACGGCCGTCGCCGTTGCCCTGCTCCTGCCGCTGGCGGATGAGGTGACGACCAGCCAGCGCAGCGCCGCGCTGTCATCGGCATGAGCGGATAGTTCGAGAGGGCAGCGCTGTTGGCATGCCGAGTAACAGGTCGCAACCCGTTGGCAGGACGGTTTACACCCGACGGAAGAACACGATCAGGTTGCCGTCGAGGTCGGTGACCGCGAACTCCCGGGTGCCGAAGTCGGTGTCGGTGGGGGAGCCGGGGTCCCGGTAGTGGAGCACCTCGGCGGCGCGCATCTCGTCGTACAGCCCGTCGACGTCGTCGACCTGGATCCGGCAGCTCGAGGTGCCGGCGATGAAGGTCTCGGCGCCACTGCACACCGGGTTCACAGCGAAGTCGTCGCGCTCGCGCCAGCCCTCGTCACCCGACTCCCAGAGGTGGAGCTCCACGTCATCGCGTACGACGCGGGCGAAGCCCTCGGCCTGGTAGGGGATCTCGAAGCCGAGCCGGTCACGGTAGAAGGCGGCGGTCGCATCGACAGAGCGGGCCGGGAAGTATGGGATGGCGCCATGGAGGCTCACCCGCCCATGATGACCGACCTCGCCGACCGGATCACGGCCGAGCTCGAGCAACTCGCGGACCTCGAGATCGCGCCGGCGATGTCGGCGTACATGAAGGTGGCGGAGAACGGGACGCTGCCGTTCCTCGGCATCCGCCGCCCGCAGGTACGACGCACCGCGCGGGCACTCGCGAAGGGCCAGGACCCGGACACCCTGCTGGCGGCGGTCGGCACGCTGTGGGACACCGCGACCCATCGCGAGCAGCGGTACGCCGCGCAGGACCTGCTCGGTCTCCGCTGGGCCAAGGGCCGGCTGGACCTCCTCGACCTGCACCGTCATCACGTCGTCACGGGCGCGTGGTGGGACCACGTCGACGAGACCGCGCACCGGATCTCGGACCTGGTGGCGGCGCATCCGGAGCGGCTCGGCACGGTTCTCCGCGACTGGAGCACCGATGACGTCCTGTGGCTGCGGCGGGTCGCGATCATCGGCCAGCTCGGGCTACGCGACGGGGCCGACCTCGAGCTGCTGGCCGACGTCATCGAGCCCAACCGGGCGGATCCGGAGTTCTTCATCCGCAAGGCGATCGGCTGGGCGCTGCGCGAGGTGGCCCGTTGGAACCCCGACTGGGTGCGCGCCTACGTCGACGGCAACGAGCTCAGCCCGCTGTCGCGCCGCGAGGCGCTCAAGCACCTGTAGGAATGCGTACGGCGCCGCCGGAGACGCGCACGGTCGGGTCGTCCGGGATCGACGTCGACGAGCAGCTCGCTGCGCCGGCCCATGTCCTCGCCCTGGATGATCCGGATCCGGGTCGGCTCGGAGACCAGGCCGAGGTCCCGCAGGTAGCCACCGAGAGCCGCGGCGGCGGCACCCGTCGCCGGGTCCTCCACGACCCCGCCGACCGGGAACGGGTCGCGGGCGTGGATCGTGTGCTCGTCCTCGACCCAGAACAGCTGCACGGTCGTCCAGCCGCGCTCGGTCATCAGCGCCAGCAGCGCGTCGTAGTCGTAGTCGAGGTCCGCCAGCCGCTCCCGGGTGCGGACCGCGAGCACCGGGTGGTGCACGCCGCCGAACGCGACGTGCGGTGGGTAGCCGCTCGGCCAGGTCGCTCCGCGCCCAGCCGAGGGCGGAGAGCAGCGCCGTCAGGTCCTCCTCGGACGCCGGCTGCGTGTGGGTCGGGACGCTCCGCAACGTGGCCACCGGTCCGGACGGCGTCGCGACGACGTCCACGTCGATCCGGCCGGCCGCGGTGTCGAGCGCGAGCGGGCCCGGCCCGTCCCGGTCGGCCCACGCGACCGCCAGCGCGATCGTGGCGTGGCCGCAGAAGTCCACCTCGGCCTGCGGGCTGAAGTAGCGGGTCGCGAGCGGACCGTCGCCCGGGATCACGAACGCCGACTCCGAGTAGCCGACCTCCGCGGCGATGCCCTGCATCTCCTCGGCCGACAGACCGGTCGCGTCGAGCACGACGCCCGCCGGGTTGCCACGCCGGGGATCGTCGGTGAAGGCGGCGTAGCGCAGGATCTCGGCGGTCACGGCTGCCAGTGTGGCACCGGTCTGACCGGCCGTCACGAGGCTGGGGGCGGCGTAGCGCAGCAGCACGTTCTGCGAGCCCTCGAGCTGCCTCGCCTCCAGCAGCTCGAGTCGCTCGGAGGCCACGGAGTACCCGGGTACTCCCTCGCCGATCGCGGCGTTGCCGATCATCACGTGCAGCTCGTCGACCAGTCCGTGCGCGAGCAGGTCGTTCCACACCTTGAGGCTGCCGAACGTCAGGATGTCGCCGCCCTCGCCCGCACGGAGCTCCCGCACCGCTTCGTGCGCGTCGGCCCGCTTCACGATCCGGGTGTTGTCCGCCCAGGTGCCGGTGTCGGCCTCGGTCAGCGAGTCCGAGACCACCACCTTCTCCATCGCACCGTTGAGCCGGGAGATCTCCCGCTCCACCGGCGGCTGCGACTCGTCGTCCGCCACCGGCGGCCAGTACTGCAGGAAGCCCTGGTACGTGGTGGCGCCGAGCAGGAGGGTCTCCGCCTCGCGCAACCGCTCCACGTTGTAGGCGCTGAACGACTCGTCCATCGGCATCTTCTCGAAGCCGCCGTCCGCGTCGGCGACGTAGCCGTCCAGCGACGTCAGCATGGTGACGATGACCTTGCGCATCTCGATCTCCTCGGGTGGTGGGCGGACCGTTCCGCCCGTCTACCCCTCATGAGTCACGCGAGGCCGCGAACTCATCGGTCGCCGGGAAACTCCTCCGAAAGACCGAACCGGCGGTCCACGACCGGCTCGAGGAACGACGTCAGCTCTGCCACCCGGTCGCCGCGCAGGGTGAGCACCGTGACGCCCCCCAACCGGTAGCGGCCGTCGGCGGCGCGCATGTAGCAGGCGAACCCGAGCTGGCCACTCGCGTCGCACGGCACCAGCCGCCACGGGGTGGCGAACATCCGCTCGGTGAGGAAGCGGCCCACCGCGTCGCGGCCGTCGAACCACGCGGGCAGCGGCGGCATCGAGAGCCGCGCGTCCTCGACCAGCAGGTCCAGGAGCGCCTCCACGTCGGCGCGTTCCCACGCGGCGACGAACGCGTCGACGAGCTCCTCGCGCCCGGTGTCGCCGAGCTCGCGCAGCGTTCGCTGCTGGCTGGTGGGGCCGCGGCGCTCCTCGAGGCCGGCCCGGGCCCGCTGCAGGGCGCTGTTGACGGCGGCGACCGAGGTGTCCAGCGCGGTCGCCACCTCGGCGGCGCTGAACGCCAGCACGTCGCGCAGGATCAGTACGGCGCGCTGGGTGGCGGGCAGGTGCTGGAGCGCCGCGACGAACGCGAGCTCGACGCTCTCCCGGAGGTCGTACCGCGCGGCCGGGTCGAGCGCCCCCAGCCCGTCGACCAGCGTCCCGGGGTAGGGCTCCAGCCAGGCCGTCTCGGCGATCGGCTCGCCGAGGTCGTGCGTCGCCTCGAGCGGGGGAGCCAGGTCGAGCGAGAGCTGGCGCTTCGGCCGCCGCGAGCCCACCCGCAGCGCGGCGTGCGTGGCCACCTTGTAGAGCCACCCACGCAGGGAGCTCCGCCCCTGAAACCCCGACAGGCCCTTCCACGCGCCGAGCATCGCGTCCTGCAGGGCGTCGTCCGCGTCGTGAGTCGACCCGAGGATCCGGTAGCAGTGGGCGTGCAGCTCACCCCGGTACGGCGCCACCAGCCGCCCGAACGCATCGTCGTCGCCCGCCCGCGCCGCCTCGAGCAGCGCCCCCTCCGCCATAACGGCGATCGTAGGGTCAGTCCGTGGTGCGCGCCGTCACGCAGCACCGTTCGGGCGACGGCTCGAGGCACGCGGTGGCCGGACACCCGAGCCCGTCGGCCACCCCCTGGACGAACGACTCGTTCAGGCCGCACACCAGCGAGGTGTGCTTGCGGGCCAGCGAGTCGAAGGGGCAGTTGGCGAGCACGACCGCGTCCTGCTCGATGCGCGGCTCGTAGCCCTGGGTCGCGAGCACCTCGGCGAGGGAGGCCAGGCACCCCGGGTCGTCCTGGTCCGTGGCCGAGCCGCCCACCTCGAGCCCCTCCTCGCGAGCGCACTCGCTCAACGCCATTTCCAGCGGGGCACCCTCGGCGGCCCGGGCCACGGCCGCGGCGAGGATGTCGCCCACCAGGTCGTAGCGCCGCTCCGGCAGCGACACCGCGAACTCGCGGTCGGCGCGGCGGTAGAGCTTGCTGGGCCGGCCGGCGCCCGGCCCGGACCTGCCGGTGAGCCGGCGGAACTCCACGTCCAGCAGCCCCTCGTCGACCAGCCGGTCGAGGTGGAAGCTGGCGCGGTGCAGCGGCAGGTCCACGGCCGCGGCGGCCTGCTCGCGACCGACCGATCCGGGCTGCGCCACGACGTACTCGTAGAGCGCCCGGCGGGTGGCGTCGGCGAGGACGCCGATGCCGGCCGCCTGACTCCCCAGATCCACGGTGGCTCCTTCTAAAGCAGAGTTTCCTTGACATTAGACCCTTATCGGGGTCTAAAACCAAGAGAACCCCACTTTAGAGACGAGGAATTCCTTGACCGCCATCCCCCTCCGGCCGCGGATCGTCCGCGCCGCTCCGGTCGCCGACCCCGCAGCCGCGGAGCGCGCCGCGACGGACCTGCTGAGCGCCCTCGGCATGGACCTCACGAACGAGCACCTCGCCGACACGCCCCGCCGGATGACCGACGCCCTGCTCGAGCTGACCACGCCCCGCGAGTTCGACCTGACGACGTTCCCCAACGACGAGGGGTACGACGAGCTCGTCGTCGTCGAGGACATTCCGGTCCAGTCGCTGTGCGAGCACCACATGCTGCCGTTCGTGGGCACCGCGCACATCGGCTACCTGCCGGGCGAACGGATCCTGGGGCTCTCCAAGTTCGCCCGGATGGTGGAGTTCCACGCCCGGCGTCCGCAGACGCAGGAGCGCCTCACCCAGGCCGTCGCGCGGCACCTGCAGGAGCAGCTCGCCCCGCGCGGGGTTGGCGTGGTCGTGGAGGCCGACCACACCTGCATGAGCCTGCGCGGTGCCCGGGCGCCCGGTGCGCGCACGGTCACCTCCACGCTGCTCGGGCTGCTGCGCGACGACCCCCGCAGCCGCGCCGAGTTCCTCTCGCTCACCAGGAGCCGGTCATGAACATCGTGGTGGTGGGCGGCGGGCTGGCCGCCGCGAACGCTGTCGAGGAGCTGCGCGAGCAGGGCTACGAGGACGATCTGACCCTGGTCGCCGCCGAGCCGCACCTGCCCTACGAGCGACCGCCGCTCTCCAAGGGCCTGCTGCTCGGCACCGCCGAGCCCGACTCGGTGTTCGCCCACGACGCGGAGTGGTACGACGCGCACCAGGTCGAGGTGCTGACCGGCAGCCGGGCCGAGGCGATCGACCTGGAGCGCGGCCGGGTCGCGCTCGCTGATCGCGAGCTGGCCTACGACCGGCTGCTGCTCGCCACCGGCGCGACCCCCCGCCGGCTCCCGATGGCCGACGAGGCAGGGGTCCCCGTGACCTACCTCCGCACCCTCGAAGACTCGGTGGCGCTCAAGGAGCGGCTGACCGGCCGGATCGTCATCGTCGGCGCCGGCTGGATCGGGCTCGAGGTCGCCGCGGCGGCGCGGGAGGCCGGGGCCGAGGTGACCGTCGTGGAGCAGGCCGTCACAGCCGCTGGAGGCGGTGCTCGGCCCGGAGATCGGGGCGGTGTTCGCCGACCTGCACCGCGAGCACGGCGTCGACCTGCGGCTCGGCACCTCCGTCGACTCCGAGACCCTGGCCGCTGCCGACCTGGTCGTGGTCGGGATCGGCGCCGCTCCGGACGACGACCTCGCCCGCGCCGCGGGGTTGGCCTGCGACAACGGCGTGCTCGTCGACGCCCAGCTGCGCGCGAGCGACCCGCACGTGTTCGCGGCCGGCGACGTCGCGCGCCACGACCATCCGCTGCTCGGCCGGCTCCGGGTGGAGCACTGGGACGCGGCGATCCACCAGGGCAAGGCCGCCGCCCGCGCGATGCTGGGCGACGATGCGGCGTACGACCGGCTGCCGTACTTCTTCACCGATCAGTACGACCTCGGCATGGAGTACGTCGGGCACACCGGTGCCGGCTACGACGAGGTGGTGGTCCGCGGCGACCGCGCGGAGCGCAAGCTCCAGGCCTACTGGCTGCGCGCCGGCACCGTGGTGGCCGGCATGCACCTCAACGACTGGGACGCGATCGACACGATCCGGTCGGTGGTCGGTGGGCCGCTACCGGAGGGCTGAGGCTAGCGGAGCGGCGCCCCGTGGGACGGCGGCGGAGGCGGGCTGGGCTCGTCCTCGAGCTCGGCCGCGATCGACACGGTGAGTCCCCCGAGCAGGAACCCGATCACGCCGGCGGCGAGGGTGCTGGTGTTCATCGGAACCTCCCGGCTCAGTGGTGCTCGTGGTGGTGCTGCATGGTCAGCGCGTGGCCCTTGCCCTTGTCGATCAGGTAGCGGTTGACCGGGAAGGCCACGACGAAGGCGGCGCTGAGGGCGATGATCATGCCGATCCAGAAGATCGGCTCGACCAGGCCGGCCTCCATCGCGCCGGGGATCAGCCACATGACCAGGTTGTCGGTGACCTCCATGGTGGCGATCGACAGCGTGTCCGCGGCGAAGACCAGGCTGAGCGCGGCGAAGAAGCCGAGGCCCGCCTGGATCAGCGGCACCGTCGACAACAGGTAGCCGAACAGGAAGGCGAGGCCGACGGCGAGCGCGATCGTGGCGCCGTTGGAGAGGCCGACCGCCGTACCGATCATCAGGCCGAGGATCTCGCCGATCGCGCAGCCGGTGAGGCAGTGCAACGTCGCACTGGCGGCCATCGCGTTGCGGGGGTTCATCGGGACTCCTCTGCTGTCGGGGCTTGCATCAAGATACCATAGGGGGGTATGGTACCAACATGAGCGAACACCAGCACGGCTACATCGCGCACCAGCACAAGGACGACGTCCTCAAGCGCCTCCGCCGGATCGAGGGCCAGGCCCGCGGCCTCCAGCGGATGGTCGAGGAGGACAAGTACTGCATCGACGTCCTCACCCAGGTCTCCGCGATGACCAAGGCCCTGCAGGCGGTCGCGCTCACCCTGCTCGACGACCACCTGGCCACTGCGTGGTCGACGCCGCGATGGCGGGTGGGCCCGACGCCGAGGTCAAGCTCAAGGAAGCCTCCGACGCGATCGCCCGCCTGGTCCGGTCCTGACCACCTCACTCCGAAGGGATTCACCATGAGCGACACCCGTAACTTCACCGTCACCGGCATGACCTGCGCCCACTGCGTGTCCTCGGTGACCGAAGAGGTCCAGGAGATCCCGGGCGTCGAGCGCGTCGACGTCGTGCTCGAGACCGGGACGCTCTCCGTCGCCAGCAGCCAGTCCCTCGACGCCGCCGCCGTGCGCGCGGCCGTCGAGGAGGCCGGCTACCAGCTGACGTGAAGACACCGACGAAGGTCGCCGTCTTCCTCGTCGGCCTGGCCGTCGTGTTCGTCGGCGCCCTCGGCATCGGCAACGCGGTCGGACCGGTCGCCGACGAGCCGGTGAGCCACGACGACGAGCACGTCGGCCGACGGCGCGGACGAGCACGGCGGCCACGACGGCGGCGCCGAGACCGCTGCGGAGATCCCGGGCGGGCTGATGGTGTCCGAGGGCGGCTACACGCTGCGCCTCGCCGACACCGCCGCGGCGCCGGGGCGCGACGTACCGGTCGAGTTCACGATCGAGGGCCCGGACGGGCACCCGGTGACGGACTACGACGTCGAGCACGAGAAGCAGCTGCACCTGATCGCCGTACGCCGCGACTTCACCGGGTTCCAGCACGTCCACCCCGAGCTGGACGCCGACGGCGTCTGGTCCACCGACCTCGACCTCACGCCCGGCGCCTGGCGGGTGTTCGCCGACTTCAAGGCGACCGGGGCAGACGACGCTCACCCTCGGCGCCGACCTCGCGGTGACCGGCGACTACCGGCCGGAGCCACCGCGCGAGGAGATCCGCACCGCCCAGGTGGACGGCTACACCGTCACCCTCGAGGGCGACCTGACGGCCGGCGAGGACGCCGAGCTGACGCTGAGCGTCAGCAAGGACGGCCGACCGGTCACCGACCTGGAGCCCTACCTCGGCGCCTACGGGCACCTGGTCGCGCTCCGCGAGGGCGACCTGGCCTACCTGCACGTGCACCCCGACGGCACTCCCGGCGACGGCGAGACCGAGCCCGGGCCGGACGTGGTGTTCTACGCCGCGGTGCCCAGCGACGGCGGCTACCGGCTGTTCCTCGACTTCCAGCACGACGGCGTGGTCCGCACTGCGGCGTTCGCGCTGAGCACGGAGGAGAGCCATGACGACCACTGACGTCGAGCTCGAGATCACCGGCATGACCTGCGCCTCGTGCGCGAACCGGATCGAGCGCAAGCTCAACAAGCTCGAGGGCGTGACGGCCAGCGTCAACTACGCCACCGAGAAGGCGAAGGTGACCTTCCCGGAGGGAGTCGCGCCGGAGGACCTGGTCGACACGGTGCGGCAGGCCGGCTACGACGCCAGCGTGCCCAGCGACGACGCCGGCACCCGTTGTCGCGGACGACCCGGTGCGGTCGCTGCGCGACCGGCTGCTGGTCTCCGTCGTGCTGACCGTGCCGGTGATCGCGATGGCGATGGTCCCGGCGCTGCAGTTCACCAACTGGCAGTGGCTCTCCCTCACCCTCGCCGCACCGGTCGTGGTGTGGGGGGCCTGGCCGTTCCACAAGGCCGCGTGGACCAACCTGCGGCACGGCACCTCGACGATGGACACGCTGATCTCGATGGGCACGCTGGCGGCGCTCGGCTGGTCGCTGTACGCGCTGTTCTGGGGTACGGCGGGCACGCCCGGCATGACCCACCCGTTCGAGATCACCGTCGAGCGCAGCGACGGCGCCGGCAACATCTACTTCGAGGCCGCCGCCGGGGTGACCACGTTCATCCTGGCCGGCCGCTACTTCGAGGCCCGGTCCAAGCGCCGGGCCGGCGCGGCGCTGCGGGCGCTGCTCGAGCTCGGCGCCAAGGACGTCGCCGTACTGCGGGACGGCGTCGAGACCCGGATCCCCACCGAGCAGCTCGCCGTCGGCGACCTGTTCGTCGTACGGCCCGGCGAGAAGGTCGCCACCGACGGTGTCGTCGAGCAGGGTGCGTCCGCCGTGGACGCGTCGATGCTGACCGGAGAGTCGGTGCCGGTCGAGGTCGGGGTCGGCGACGCCGTCGTCGGCGCGACCGTCAACGCGGGCGGCCGGCTGGTCGTCCGCGCCACCCGGGTCGGCGCCGACACCCAGCTCGCCCAGATGGCCCAGCTGGTCGAGGACGCGCAGAACGGCAAGGCCGAGGTGCAGCGGCTGGCCGACCGGGTCTCCGGGATCTTCGTGCCGATCGTGATCGCCCTGGCGGTCGGGACGCTGGGGTTCTGGATCGGCACCGGTGACGGGCTGCCCGCGGCGTTCACCGCCGCCGTGGCCGTGCTGATCATCGCCTGCCCGTGCGCCCTGGGGCTGGCCACGCCGACCGCGCTGATGGTCGGCACCGGCCGCGGCGCCCAGCTCGGCATCCTGATCAAGGGCCCCGAGGTCCTGGAGTCCACCCGCCGGGTCGACACGATCGTGCTCGACAAGACCGGCACGGTCACCACCGGACGGATGGCCCTGCGCGAGGTGATCGCGGCCGACGGCGAGTCAGCCGACGAGGTGCTGCGGCTCGCCGGCGCCCTCGAGGACGCCTCCGAGCACCCGATCGCGCGGGCCGTCGCCGACGCCGCCCGCGCGGCCGGACCGCTGCCCCAGGTCGAGGACTTCGCGAACGTCGAGGGCCTCGGCGTCCAGGGCGTGATCGTCGACGGCGACACCAGCACGCCGTACTGGTCGGGCGGCCGCGGCTGCTCGAGGAGTGGTCGCAGCACCTGACCCCGGCCCTGGAGCGGGCGCTGCTCGACGCCCAGGCGCGCGGCGGTACGGCGATCGCGGTCGGCTGGGACGGCAAGGCCCGCGGGGTCGTGGTCGTGGCCGACGAGGTCAAGCCGACCTCCGCCGAGGCGATCACGCGGTTCCGCGAGCTCGGCCTCACCCCGGTGCTGCTCACCGGCGACAACGAGGCGACGGCCCGCACGGTCGCGGCCGAGGTCGGCATCGACGCCGACCGGGTGATCGCCGACGTGCTGCCGGCCGACAAGGTCGACGTGGTCAAGCGCCTCCAGGACGAAGGCAAGGTCGTCGCCATGGTCGGCGACGGCGTCAACGACGCCGCCGCGCTCGCGCAGGCCGACCTCGGCCTGGCGATGGGCACCGGCACCGACGTCGCGATCGAGGCCGGCGACCTGACCCTGGTGCGCGGCGACCTGCGGGTGGCCGCCGACGCGATCCGGCTCTCCCGCCGGACCCTGGCCACGATCAAGGGCAACCTGTTCTGGGCGTTCGGCTACAACGTCGCCGCGCTCCCGCTGGCCGCGGCCGGGCTGCTGAACCCGATGCTGGCCGGTGCCGCGATGGCGTTCTCGTCGGTGTTCGTGGTGAGCAACAGCCTGCGGCTGCGCGGGTTCCGGGCCAGCGTTCAGACCACGCCGTAGGCGAGCATCGCGTCGGCGACCTTCTTGAAGCCGGCGATGTTGGCGCCCTTGACGTAGTCGATGTAGTCGTCGCTGACCCGGCCGTACTCGACGCACCGGGTGTGGATGCCCTCCATGATGTCGAGGAGCAGCTGCTGGAGCTCCTCCTCCTTCCACATCCGGCGCTCGGAGTTCTGGCTCATCTCCAGGCCGGAGACGGCGACGCCGCCGGCGTTGGCGGCCTTGCCGGGTGCGTAGAGGAGCTTGGCCGTCTTGAAGGCGTGGACCCCGTCGAGGTCGGTCGGCATGTTGGCGCCCTCGCTGACCGCCATGCAGCCGTTGTCGACGAGCGTCTTGGCGTCGGCACCGTGCAGCTCGTTCTGCGTCGCGCACGGCAGCGCCACGTCGCAGGCCACCCCCCACGGGGTCTGGCCCTCGTGGAAGCTCGCCCGCGGGAAGGCGTCGACGTACTCGGAGATCCGGCCGCGGCGCTTGGTCTTGTGGTCCTTGACCCACTGGATCTTCTCCAGGTCGATCCCGTCGGGGTCGTGCACGAAGCCCTGGCTGTCGGAGAGCGTGAGCACGGTGCCACCGAGCTGGCTGACCTTCTCCGCGGCATGCGTGGCGACGTTCCCCGACCCGGAGATCACCGCGGTCTTGCCGGTGAGCCCCTCGCCGCGGGTCTCGAGCATGCTGGCGAGGAAGTAGACCGCGCCGTACCCGGTCGCCTCGGGGCGGATCAGGGATCCGCCGTACTCCAGTCCCTTGCCGGTGAGCACGCCGGTGAACTGGTTGGTGATCCGCTTGTACTGGCCGAACATGTAGCCGATCTCGCGGCCCCCGACGCCGATGTCGCCGGCGGGTACGTCGACGTCGTGGCCGACGTGCCGGAACAGCTCGGTCATGAAGCTCTGGCAGAAGCGCATCACCTCGTGGTCGCTCTTGCCCTTGGGGTTGAAGTTGGCGCCGCCCTTGCCGCCGCCCATCGGCAGCCCGGTCAGGGCGTTCTTGAAGGTCTGCTCGAACGCCAGGAACTTCAGGATCGACTCGTTGACGCTGGGGTGGAACCGCAGGCCGCCCTTGTAGGGGCCGATCGAGTTGTTGTTCTGCACCCGCCAGCCGCGCTGCACCCGGATGTTGTTGTTGTCGTCCTCCCAGCAGACCCGGAAGCTGATCACCCGGTCGGGCTCCGCGATCCGGCGCAGGATCTGGTAGTGGTGGTACTCCTCCTTGTCCTCGATGAACTCGAAGATGTCCTCCGCCACCTCCTGGACCGCCTGGACGAACTCGGTCTGCCCGGGGTTGCGCTTGCGCACGCCCTCGATGAACTGCGGCAGGTCGACGTGATCGGAAACGGCCATGGAGGTACCTCCCTGAGGGTGATCTCAGGGTAGGGAGGCGGTCACCGGCGCGCTACGGATCGGGCGAACCGGAGCAGTCCAGTTCTGGGGCGCTAGGGACGACGCAGACGGATGGTCCGCGGCTTCGCCCACTCGTGATGCTCGTCGGAGTAGTGCGACCAGATCAGCTCGGCCTTCACCTTGTAGCGGCCGGGGCGCAGGTCGTTGCCGCAGAACTGGAACCTGCCCTGCCCCTTCTTCGGGTCGCCGCCCGTGGTCTCGTAGCCGAAGGAGACGGTCTTGCCGCGTCGGTTGACGAGGAACACCTCGAGCGACCACGAGTCGCCGGCGGGTACGACGACGGCGTACCCGTAGCGGTGGCCGTGGCAGCCCTTCCGGAGCACGCCGTCGCCGCTCCAGACCTTCGCGGTCGCGTCGTCGGAGCGGGCGGTCGAGGTGGCCGCGGTGGCGGGCGTTCCACCCAGCGGGAGGAGCAGGGTGGCCAGGAGCGCCCCGACCAGGGCCGATCTCTTCATACCCCCAAGGGTAGGGAGCCGTCTTGTGCGACCGCATCGCGCCTCCGGGTGAGGCGGTCGTGCTTCCCCAGGGGGAGGTCTTTGCTCCCCTGGTAGCACGGCTCGCCGGACCGTGACCTCCTGACCCTTGTGGCGGTGCCCCAGCGGGGAGCATCGTGGGGGCAACAGATGGGAGGTGTGGGATGCAGGCACAAGTGGGGGACCGGATCGTGGTCGAGGGCCGCAGCGTTGGCAACGCGCGTCGCGACGGCGAGGTGATCGAGGTCCGTGGTGACGACGGCGCTCCGCCGTACGTCGTGCGCTGGTCCGACGGCCACGAGGGGCTCACGTTCCCGGGTCCGGACGCGCACGTCGTACCGAAGAAGTAGCCGAGGGCCCATCAGGCCCCGACGATCCGGGCCAGCAACGCCTGCCGGTGAGAGGTGCCGGTCTTGGCCAGGATCGCCTTCACGTGGTCGTGCACCGTGTGCAAGGAGAGCACCAGCCGCTCGGCGATCGTCGGCGCGTCCGCGCCGGTCGCGAGCTGGTCGAGGATCTCGCGCTCCCGAGGGGTCAGCGCGTGGGCGAGGGCGAAGACCTCGCGGCGCTCGGCCGGAGTGCTCGGCTCGATCGTGACCGCTATGTCGCCGTCGGTGCCGTCACCCATCCGGGCGGCGCGCAGCGTCACCCAGCGGCCGGCACCCAGGTGCACCCGGCTCCACGGCGGCCCGACCGGCATGTCGTGCTCCGCGGCGACCAGCGCGCCGCCGACGTGGTAGGCCGCGGCCGGGATCGTCGGGATCTCCTGGTCCGGTGGGTTCAGCCGGTGCAGGGCCTCCGCGGCCCACGCGGTCTGGCTGCGCACCTGCAGGTCGGCGTCGAGGACCACCACCGCCGGGCCGGTCATCGCCAGGTCTGCCGTCTCGTCCACGAACGTGCGGGCCTGCGCCTCGCGGATCCCTCTGGTCAGCGGCGGCGCCAGGTCCTCGAGCAGCTCCCGGTCCTCGCGGCCGTACGGCGGGGCGTCGCCGCAGCGCCACAGGTCGAGCCAGGCCCAGCACCCGAACCGGTCCCACAACGCCAGGGACGCGACGTCGACGACGCCGAAGTCCCGGAGCGCCCCCGCCCACAGTTGGGATCGCTCGGGCTCACCCTCCGTCTCCTCGAGCAGGAGGCCGGTGCTGCGGCCGGCATCCATCAGGTCGGTCCAGCGATTGACGTGGGTGAGGTAGCGCAGCCGGCCGAGCTCGGGCAGCCGCGCCCAGGGCATCATCGGCACGTCGGCCAGCGGCGAGGTGCCGACGCGGGTGACCGGGTCGGTGAGCAGCCAGACGTGCGCGTCGTACCGCAGCACCGGGCGGAGCTGAGCGATCACCTTCTCGCGCAGCACCTTCGGTGAGAGGTCGCCGGCGCAGAGCCGCTCGATGCGGTCCCGCAGTCCTCGCGCGCGGCTCGTCATGGAGCGAGCGTAGGACCGTCGGCCGGCTCCGAAGATCCCCACGCGTGGGGATGTCGGTGGACCCTGTCCCCGGCGGATGGTCGGGGCATGACCACCTTGCACATCGAGAACACGCTCCACGACTTCGACTCGTGGAAGACCGCCTTCGACAAGTACGACCGGGTCCGCGCCGACAACGGCGTCCGGTCCTACCGGATCCGGCGGCGGCCCGACGACCCGCAGCAGATCGTGATCGACCTGGAGTTCGACGACCGCGCCGCGGCCGAGGCCTACACGGACGTTCTCGCCAAGATCTGGAGCACTCCCCAGTCGCGGGCCGAGCTGGTCTCCCACTCCGAGCCGTTGGTGCTCGAGGTCGTGGAGGACCGGGTCCTCACCGCCTGACCGACGGCCTCGGGGCAGGGCCGTGGTCTGGTCAGGGACGTTCCGGATAGGCCCTTCGGCCCGGCGTCTGGTGAGATTGACCCCATGCGGTTCCTCGCCTCGGTGAAACAGCGCCTGGCCACCAGGATGCTCGAGCGCACCATGAGCAACGGTCTCGACCTGCGCAAGCTGCGTTTCTTCCCCGAGTCGATCCGGATCCCGTTCAAGCGCGACGGCCTGGACCCGGTGCCCGAGCTGACCCGGATGCGCGAGACCGAGGGCGTCAGCCAGCTGACCGAGCTGTTCGGTCGCGGCGTCTGGCTGGTGACCGGGTACGACGAGGCCCGCGCGGTGCTCGCCGCCGGCGAGGACTTCTCCAACGACCTCGCCCAGTTCGTGCCCCAGGAGGGCCGGGACGCCAAGGACCAGGTCGGTGGGCTGGGCATGACCGACCCGCCGGGCCACACGACGCTGCGTCGCTACCTCACCCCGGAGTTCACCAAGAAGCGCCTGGCCCGGCTGGAACCCCTGATCGAGCGGATCGTCTCCGAACGCCTGGACGCGCTGGCCGCGGCCGGCCCTGACGTCGACCTGGTGCATGACTTCGCGTTCCCGGTGCCGTTCGAGGTGATCTGCGAGCTGCTCGGGCTTCCGGTGGACGACCGGGCCAAGTTCCACAGCCTGGGCGTGGCGCGGTTCGACCTCAGCACCGGCTCGGCGGGCTCGTTCGACGCGGCCGGCCACTCGCGTGACTTCCTGATCAGCTCGGTCGAGAAGCAGCGCGACAACCCCGGGCCGGGGCTGATCGGCGCGCTGCTCACCGACCACGGCGACGAGCTCGACGACGTCACCCTGGGTGGGCTCGCCGACGGCGTCTTCCTCGGTGGCTACGAGACCTCCGCGAGCATGCTCTCCCTCGGCGCCTACCTGCTCGCCGAGAATCCCGAGGCGATGGCGCTGGTCAGAACCGGCGACGACGAGACCGTCGACCGGGTGATCGAGGAGCTGCTGCGCTACCTCACCGTGGTCCAGCTCGCGTTCGTGCGCTTCGCCCGCAACGACCTCGAGCTCGGCGGCCGGCAGATCCGCGCCGGCGACGTCGTCGGGGTCTCATTGCTCACCGCCAACCGCGACCCGGCGCTCGGGCCGGACATGGAGGGCTTCGACCCGCACCGGGAGCCGACCCGGCACCTGGCCTTCGGCCACGGGCTGCACCGCTGCGTCGGCTCCGAGCTGGCCCGGATGGAGCTGCGGATCGCCCTGCGCCAGCTGGCCCGGCGCTTCCCCGACCTGCACGTCACCGTCGACGTCTCCGCTCTCGAGTTCCGCAAGCTCTCCGCCGTCTACGGTGTCGACTCGCTGCCGGTCAGCCTCTACGCCCGGGAGCCGCAGTCGGCCTGATGAGGCGTTCCCTCGTTCCCGCTGTCGCGCTGGGCGGCGTACTCGCCCTGAGCGCGGTCGCCTGCTCCGACGACGAGCCGGAGAACGCTCCGAACGACAACACCCGCACCGGCTCGCCCGAGGCGTCCGCCGACGACACCGCGCAGCCGACCGGCATCGAGACCGCCGACCTGGTCACCGACCTGACCAGCCCGTGGGGGCTGCTCGTCCTCGACGACGGCTCGCTGCTGGTCAGCGAACGGGACACGAAGCAGATCAAGCTGGTCCCGGCCGACAGTCCCGACGAGCCCGAGGTCCTGACCACGATCGAGGAGGCGGTGCCGAGCGGCGAGGCCGGGCTGTTGGGTCTCGCGGCCACCGCCGACGAGTCGACCGTGTTCGCCTACTACACCTCGGCCGAGGACAACCGGATCGTCGCGATGAGCTGGGACGGCGCCACCCTGGGCGAGCCGGAGGTGATCTTCGACGGCATCCCGAACGGCGACGGCAACCGGCACGAGGGCGGCCGGTTGGTGGTCGGGCCCGACGACCTCCTCTACGTCAGCACCGGCGAGACCGGCAACACCCCCGACATCGCCCAGGACGAGGACTCCCTCGGCGGCAAGATCCTGCGGCTCACGCTCGACGGGGAGCCGGCACCGGACAACCCCTTCGGCAACGCCGTCTACTCCCTCGGCCATCGCAACGTCGAGGGCCTGGCCTTCGACGACGACGGCAACCTGTGGGCCTCCGAGTTCGGCGACAGCGACTGGGACGAGCTCAACCTGATCGAGCCCGGCGGCAACTACGGGTGGCCGGAGATCGAGGGATCCGGCGGCGGCGACGAGTACGTCGACCCGGTGGCCGTCTGGGCCACCGCCGACGCGTCCCCCTCGGGCATCGCCTACTGGGACGGCTCGCTGTGGATGGCCGGGCTCCGCGGCGAACGGCTCTGGGAGATCCCCATCGACGGCACGCAGGCCGGCACGCCGGTGCCGCACCTGGCCGGCGAGCTCGGCCGGCTGCGTACCGTGGAGGCGAACGCCGACGACTCGGGGCTGCTGCTGGCCACCTCCAACACCGACGGCAGGGGCGAACCGCGGGACGGCGACGACCGGATCCTGACGGTCACCCGCTAGGAGGCTCGCCTTGGACAAGTACCCCGCCGTCCACTTCCTCCAGAAGCGACTGGTCAACCCGGTGGTGCGCACCGCGCTGGAGCGCGGAGTCCGGATCCCCGGGTACGCCGTGCTCGAGACCATCGGCCGCAAGAGCGGCCTGCCGCGGCGCAACCCGGTCGGTGACGGGCTCGACGGCGACACGTTCTGGATCGTCGCCGAGCACGGCCGCCGGGCGGCGTACGTGCTCAATATCGAGGCGAACCCGCGGGTGCGGGTCCGGGTGCGCGGCAAGTGGCGCAGCGGCACCGCCGTCACGCTGCCCGACGACGACCCGCGCGAGCGTCAGCGGATCATGAGCAAGGGACGGCCCGGCGTGCGGTTCAACGCGGCCGCGGTGCGGACCTTCGGCACCGACCTGCTGACCGTCAGGATCGACCTCGATCCCTGAGCGCTCGGAGGGCTCCCCGGCCCACGCCGCCCAGGAAGTTGCCGAGGCTGAAGTGGTCGTCCCACAGCACGATCCGGCCGTCCTCCACCCGGAACGTGCCGCAGACCCAGAAGTCGGCGGCGAACCGGCCGGTGCCGAGGTAGTCGGTGCGCTCGGTCAGCACCACCGGGCCGGTGGCCGCCACGTGGTGCAGGTCGGCGGAGAAGCTGATCCGGCGTCGCTCCATGTCGCGGAGCATCCCGCCCACCCGACGCCCGCCGCGGATCGTCGGGAAGCCGGTGTTGCGCCACTCCACGTCGTCGGCGAGCAGCTCGGCCGCCGCCGCTGCTTCCCTGTCGATGAGCAAGTCGAAGAAGCGGCGGACGACGGCCTCGGGCTCGGTCACTTCTTGGCCGACAGGCGGTACTGGCGCGCCGACAGCGGCGCGAAGATCGCCACGATGGCCACCGCCCACAGCAGCGTGTAGATCTCCGGGTTCTGCATCGGCCAGGCGTCCGGCACCGGGATGCTCGGGTCGGTGTTGCCGAACAGCTCGCGGCAGGCCTGGGTGACCGTGGACACCGGGTTCCACTCGACGAACGTCTTGAGCACTCCGTCGAAGGACTCGGTCGGCACGAATGCGTTGGAGATGAACGTCAGCGGGAAGATCACGATGAAGGACGCGTTGTTGACGACCTCCACGCTCGGCACCAGCAGCCCGACGTAGGCCATGATCCAGCTGATGGAGTAGGCGAACACGAGCAGCAGCAGGAACGCCAGAACGGCGTTGACGAGGCCCTCGCGGATCCGCCACCCGACGAGCAGGCCGGTCAGCGCCCATGATCACCAGCGAGATGATGTTGTAGGCGACGTCGGACGTGGTCCGCCCGACGAGGACCGCGGACTGGGACATCGGCAGCGAGCGGAACCGGTCGATGATGCCCTTCTGCATGTCGTCGGCCAGGCCGTAGCCGGTGAACGTCGCGCCGAACACCACGGTCTGGGCGAAGATGCCGGGGACCAGGAACTCCTTGTAGTCGACGTCGCCGGGGACGTCGATCGCGCCGCCGAAGACGTAGGCGAACAGCAGCACGAACATGATCGGCGAGATCAGGACGAACACCAGGATGTCGGGCACCCGCTTGATCTTGATCAGGTTGCGCTTCGCCATCACCCAGCCGTCGCTGGCTCCTCCTAGCACGCCACCCCTGCGGATGGCCGGCTCGAGCGTGTCGGTGCTCATGCCGGGACCTCCTCGGTCTTCTTGGTCTGCTCGGTCCCGTCGTCGGTCTCGGCAGCGTGGCCGGTCAGGGCCAGGAAGACGTCGTCGAGAGTGGGCCGGTGCAGGCCGACGTCGACCACCTGGATGCGCTGCTCCTCGAAGCCCCGCAGCACCTGCAACAGAGCCTGCTGACCGCCGTCGACCGCCGCGCCGAGCGACCGGCCGTCGCCGTCGGTCTGAGTCTCGCCGCGCGCCACCTCGCTGAGCACCCGGACCGCGGCGTCGCGTTGCGTCGAGTCGGCGAGGACCACGTCGATCCGCTCGCCGCCGGTCTGCGACTTGAGCTCGTCGGCCGTGCCGCGGGCGATCGCCTTGCCGTGGTCGATCACCACGATGTCGTCGGCCAGCCGGTCGGCCTCCTCGAGGTACTGCGTGGTCAGCAGCAGGGTGGCGCCGGAGGCCACCAGGTCGCGGATCACCTCCCACATCTGCTGGCGGGCGCGGACGTCGAGCCCCGTGGTCGGCTCGTCGAGGATCAGCACCGGTGGTGCCGCCACCAGGGCGCCCGCCAGGTCGAGCCGGCGCCGCATGCCGCCGGAGTAGGTCTTCGACGGCCGGTCCGCCGCCTCGCTGAGGTCGAACCGCTCGAGCAGCTCGCGGGCGCGGTCGCGGGAGCGCGCCTTGCCCAGGCCGTAGAGCCGGCCGACCATCTCGAGGTTCTCGTAGCCCGTGAGGTGTTCGTCGACCGCGGCGTACTGCCCCGACAGGCCGATCCGCGCCCGCACGCCGGCCGGGTCGGCCAGCACGTCGACCCCAGCGACGGTGGCGCTGCCTTCGTCGGGGCGGATCAGCGTCGCCAGGCAGCGGACGGCGGTGGTCTTGCCGGCCCCGTTGGGGCCCAGCAGTCCCAGGACCGTGCCTTCCGGGACTGACAGGTCGAGGCCGGCCAGCGCCACGACCTCCTTGTACCTCTTGACCAGGCCGGTGGCCTGGATCATGTCAACCATGTCGCTCCTCCCGAATAGCGATGCACGGTAACGACCGCCGCCGACAGCCTGATTCATCGGGAAGCGAGGCGCTAGTAGGTTTCCGGCTGTGCACCTCGTCGGGATCGACCTTTCCTGGGGCGGCCGGCAGCCCACCGGCCTGGCGGTCCTCGACGAGGGCGCCCGGCTGCTGCACGTGAGCGCCGTGCGCACCGACGAGGAGATCGTGGCCGCCCTGACGCCGTACGTCGACGGGCCCTGCCTGGTCGCGATCGACGCGCCGCTCATCGTCACCAACCCCACCGGCTCCCGGCCGGCCGAGCAGGCGCTGAGCAAGGACTTCCGCCGGTACGACGCAGGCGCGCACCCGTCCAACACCGGCAAGCCGGAGTTCAAGGACGGCACCCGCGGCGCCCGGCTGTGCGCGGCCCTCGGCCTCGACATGAACCCTCGCTCCGGCCGTGAGCGGCGCGCCATCGAGGTCTACCCGCACCCGGCGACGGTGGTGCTGTTCGGTCTGGACCGGATCCTGCGCTACAAGCAGAAGCGCGGCCGCGACGTCGATCTCCTCCGCTCCGAGCTGCTGACCCTGATGACGCACGTGGAGACCCTGGTCACGACCGACGATGCCTGGGCGCAGCTGCGCGCATCGGCGGAGTCCGCCACCCGCAAGAGCGAGCTGCGGGTCGTCGAGGACCAGGTCGACGCGGTGATCTGCGCCTACGTCGCGCTGTTCGCCGAGCGGTGGCCGGAGCGCACCGCCACCTACGGCGACGTCGAGACCGGCTACATCGTCACCCCGGCGCTGCCCGAGGGACCGCTCGAGGAGGACGTCGTACCCGCCGCCATCCAGGAGTACGCCGCCCGCGAACCCGAGCTCGTGCTGGCCGCGCAGCAGTTCGTCGTGCTGGTGACCAGCATCCTGGACGAGGCCGGCATCAACTACCTCAGCGTCACCGGGCGCACCAAGGGGGTCGCGTCGTTCGCCGCCAAGGCCGGCCGGATGGTCGACGGCCGCCCGGCGTTCACCGACCCGCTGCGCGAGATCACCGACCAGATCGGCGTCCGGGTGATCACCTACGTGCACAGCGACGTCAGCGCCGTGGCCGACCTGCTCGATGACCAGGTGGTGGTCAAGGACGACCGCGACTTCGGCCAGGAGACCGCGAGCGAGGGGCGCTTCGGCTACGCCAGCCGGCACCTGCTGATCGCGCTCGACGCCGCGCGGGAGAGCGACCCCGTGTACGCCGACCTCCGCGGCCGGATCGCCCAGGTGCAGGTGCGCACGGTGCTGCAGCACGCGTGGGCGGAGTTCGAGCACGACATCCGCTACAAGGGGACCGTCCCGGAGGAGCACGCGCGCGACCTGGACCGCCGGTTCACGCTGGCGGCGGGGCTGCTCGAGCTGGCCGACCAGGAGTTCTCGACGATCCGCGAGCGGCTGAGCAGCGGCACCCCCGACCGCACCGCCGCCGCGCCCGACGACCCGAGGATCGACCCGCGCGAGCTGGCGGCGTTCCTGGCCGGGCAGTACGCCGACGCCGGCTGGTCGCGCACCGACCACTACGCCTGGATCTCCGGGCTGCTGCTCGAGCTCGGCATCGACTCGCTCGACGAGCTCGCCGAGGTGGTCCGCGGCAGCGGCGGCGAGGACCTCAACGCGCGGATGGGCTACCGCTACCCGCCCGGCGCCGTACGCCGGCTCGACGACGCCCTGCTCGCGGCGTACGGCGACCGCTACCTCGCCCTGCACGGCAACGCGCACCGGGTCGACGCGCTGCGCGCACGGCTGGAGAAGCTCACGTGACTGCGGTGGTCGTCGGCGGGGCGAACATGGACGTCAAGGCCCGCAGCGCGCGCCCGGTCGTGCCGGGCACCAGCAACCCAGGACGTGCCGTCCGCTCGCCCGGTGGGGTCGGGCGCAACGTGGCCGAGAACCTCGCCCGGCTCGGCACTCCGACGGTCCTGGTCGCCGCCGTGGGGCCCGACGCCCTGGGCGACGAGCTGGTGGCCGCCACCTCCGCAGCCGGCGTCGACGTGCGCCTCGTTCGAAGGGTGGCCAGCCGGACCGGGACCTACGTCGCCGTGCTGGACGACGTCGGCGAGCTCGTCGTCGCGGTCTCGGACATGGCGGCCACCGAGGCGCTGACCCCTTCCGACGTCCGCGCCGCGGAGTCGGTCATCACGGGGGCGGGCCTGGTGGTGCTGGACGGCAACCTCTCTCGCGCCGCGCTGACCGCCGGCTGGGACCTTGCCGTCGAGGCCGGGGTGCCGGTGGTGCTCGACCCGGTGAGCGTCCCCAAGGCGGCGGCCCTGGCCGACCTGCTCGACGGCAGCCGGCCACTGTTCGCGGTCACGCCCAACCTCGACGAGCTGGCCGTGCTCGGCGACTCCGTGGACCTGCTGGCTCGCGGGGTCGAGCTGGTGTGGGTGCGGGCCGGGGTCGAGGGGTCCAGGCTGATCAGCCGCGACGGATCCACGAGGCTGCCGTCGACTCCCGGCCGATGTCGTCGACGTGACCGGCGCCGGTGACGCGATGCTCGCGGCCTTCTGCCACGGCGTACTGTCCGGCGACGACCCGGTCACCGCCGCCCGGCTCGGCCACGTGGCCGCGGCGCTCACGGTGGCCGTGCCGGACACCGTCCGTCCCGACCTGACCGAGGACCTGCTGCGATGACCCACCCGATGCTGACCTTCACCGACGAGGTCGCGACCGCGCTGGCCGAGGGCCGGCCGGTGGTGGCGCTGGAGAGCACGATCATCAGCCACGGGATGCCGTACCCCCGCAACGTCGAGATGGCGGTCGAGGTGGAGGGCATCGTCCGCGACGGCGGCGCGGTGCCGGCGACGATCGCGGTGCTCGACGGCCGCCCTCGGATCGGGCTCACCCGCGACGACCTCGAGCTGCTGGCCAGCGATCCGGACGTCGTCAAGGTGAGCGTCCGCGACCTGCCGTACGTCGTCGCCCGCGGCCTGCACGGCGCCACCACCGTGGCCTCGACGATGCGCCTGGCCGCGCTCGCCGAGATCGCCGGTGTTCGTGACCGGCGGGCTCGGCGGCGTGCACCGCGGGGCGCAGCAGACCTTCGACATCTCCGCCGACCTCACCGAGCTCGGCGGCACGCCGTGGCCGTGGTCAGCGCGGGCGTGAAGAGCATCCTCGACATCGGGCTGACGCTCGAGACGCTGGAGACCCAGGGCGTGCCGGTGCTGGTGCACGGCAGCGACGAGTTCCCGTCGTTCTTCTCCCGCGCCAGCGGTCACGCGGCGCCGATGCGGGTCGACTCGGCGGCCGAGGTGGCCGCGGTGATGCGGTCGGCCTGGTCGCTCGGGCTGCGCTCGGGGATCGTGGTCGCCAACCCGATCCCGGCCGAGGACGAGATCCCCGCCGACGAGATCGGCGCGGTCATCGAGCAGGCGCTGGGCGACATGGACCGGCTGGGCATCACCGGCAAGGACGCCACGCCGTACCTCCTCGGCCGGATCGTCGAGATCACCGACGGCGCCAGCCTGACCGCCAACATCGCGCTGGTCCGCAACAACGCCCGGCTCGGCGCCGCGATCGCCATGGAGTACACCGCGGCGATCTAGACAACGCCGAGCGGGCGCCGGACCTGGACTACTTCGTGCTCACCCGGCACGCCGACGTGATGGCGGCGGCGGTGGACGCGGCGACGTTCAGCAGTGCCGCGGGCCTGACCGTGCACTACGACGAGCTCGACCGGATCGGCCTCGCGGACAACCCGCCGATGGTGATGCAGGACCCGCCCGACCACACCACGTTCCGGCGGCTGGTCTCGCGGGGGTTCACGCCGCGGGCGGTGCTCAGCGTCGAGCCTGCGGTGCGCGGGTTCGTGCGCGAGCGGCTGGCGCTGCATCACCGAACGAGGCGAGGGCGACATCGTCGCCGAGCTCTTCAAGCCGCTGCCGAGCATGGTCGTGGCGCACTACCTGGGCGTCCCGGAGGAGGACCGCGGCCGCTTCGACGGGTGGACCGATGCGATCGTCGCAGCGAGCGCGGCCGGCGACGTGGCCGGCGCTCCGAAGGCGGTGGCCGAGATGCTGGGCTACTTCGGCGAGCTGGTCGAACGACGCCGCCGCGACCCCGGTGACGACACGGTCTCGCACCTCGTGGCCGCCGGCGTCGGCGACGACGACGGCGGGCTGCTCTCGATCCTCGCCTACGTCTTCACCATGGTCACCGGCGGCAACGACACCACGACGGGGATGCTCGGCGGCGCCGTTCAGCTGCTCACCGAGCGCCCGGACCAGCGCCGCGCGCTCGTCGACGACCCGGCCCTGATCCCCTCGGCGGTCGAGGAGATGCTGCGGCTGACCTCGCCGGTGCAGGGGCTGGCGCGCACCGCCACCCGCGACGTCACCCTGCACGGCGTGACGATCCCGGCCGGCCGCAAGGTCCTCCTGCTGTACGCCGCCGCCAACCGCGACCCGCGCCGCTACCGCCCGGACGCCGACGAGCTCGACGTACGCCGCAACCCCGGGCAGATCCTGACGTTCAGCCAGGGCAACCACTTCTGCCTCGGTGCCAACGCGGCCCGGATGCAGGCGCGGGTGGCGTTGGAGGAGCTGCTCGCCTCTCTGCCCCGACTTCACGGTCGACATCGATGCCGTGTGAGTGGGCGCCGGGCGCCTACGTTCGACGTCCGACCACCGTCCCCTTCCCGTGCGTGCGATGGTCGAGCGGTACGTCGCACCCCGCGTAACGTCGGGGGCATGACCCCTGCCGAGCTGCTGAAGGAC
The DNA here is from genome assembly GCA_963813615.1 of uncultured Actinomycetota bacterium. GTDB lineage: Bacteria > Actinomycetota > Actinomycetes > Propionibacteriales > Nocardioidaceae > Nocardioides. The sequence goes on along the minus strand of CAWFAE010000001.1, from coordinate 148,711 downwards.
TCCCTCGAGCGCGTGCGCGAGAGCGTGAGGGATGTCCTGGACGGGCTGTCCCCCGACGACCTGACCCACCGGCCCACCCGCGACGCGAACCCGATCGGCTGGCTGGTCTGGCACCTCACCCGGGTCCAGGACGACCACGTCGCCGACGTGGCCGGGACCGAGCAGGTGTGGACCGCGGACGGGTACGCCGACCGGTTCGACCTCCCCTACGACACCGCCACCCACGGCTACGGCCAGTCCAGCGAGGAGGTGGGCCAGTTCCGCGCCGACGCCGATCTGCTGTCCGCCTACTACGACGCCGTGCACGCGCGGACGATGGAGTACCTCGCCGGCCTGGCGCCCGACGACTTCGACCGGATCGTCGACGAGCGCTGGGACCCGCCGGTGACCCTGGGGGCGCGGTTGGTCAGCGTGGTGAACGACGACACCCAGCACGTCGGCCAGGCGGCGTACGCGAGAGGTCTGCTGGGTCGCTAGCCCGCGACCGGCCGGGTCACCCGGTACCGCACGAACGACGGTACGGCGAGCGCGGCGACCACGGTGCCGATGACGACGAGCACGCCACCGCCGGCAGCGGCGGCCGCCGTACCCACGAGCGCGGCGGCCGAGCCGTGCGCGACGTCGGCGACCCTCGGACCGCCGACGACCACGACCAGGAAGATCCCCTGCAGCCGGCCGCGCATGGCGTCGTCGTCGGCGGACTGGAGCATGCTCATCCGGAACGCCGCCGACGCCATGTCAGCCGCGCCGCCGATCATCAACATCAGCACCGCTGCGCCCAGCATCGCCTGCGGCCAGCTGTCCGCGAGCGCGGTGGCGACGCCGAACCCGATCATCGCGAAGCCCCACACCAGGATCGCGGCCACCACCGCGACGCCCTGTCGGCTCACCCGGGACACCCACCCGGAGAAGATCCCGCCCGCCACCGCGCCCGCCGGGATCGCCGCGAAGAGCAGCGCGAACGCCCAGCCGCCCTCCTCGGGTCCGCCGAAGCTCTCGTGCGCGATCTGGGGGAACAGCGCCCGGGGCATCCCGAAGACCATCGCGATGATGTCGACGAGGAACGACATCATCAGCACCGGCTGTCCGCGCAGGTAGGTGAACCCCTCGACCACCGAGCGCAGCCCCGGCGCCTGCGTGGGCGCGCCCTCCACCGGCAGCCGCGGCAGCCGGACCACCGCGGAGAGGGTGGCGAACAGCGTGATCGTGTCGATCAGGTAGAGGTACTCGAACCCGAACACCGGGATCAGCGCCCCGGCGACCAGCGGCCCGGCGATCGCGCCGGCCTGGAGCACGGTGATGTTCAGGGAGTTGGCCGCCGGGCAGCAGGTCCTCGCCGACGAGCTTCGGCATCACCGCGCGCCCGGGTCGGCTGGTTGACCGCGAAGATCGCCTGCTGCACCGAGAACAGGCCGAGCAGCAGCCACACGTTCCCGCCCCCCGCGGCCGCCTGCAGCCAGAACAGCGCGCTGGTTCCGATCAGCCCGAGCGTCGTGACGATCAGCACCGTCCGCCGGTCGAGGACGTCGGCGAGCGCCCCGCCCCACAGCCCGAAGACCACGAGCGGGACCAGTCCGAAGACGCCGGTCAGCCCGACGTACGCCGACGAGCCGGTCTCGGCGTAGATCTGCGCCGGTACGGCGACCACCGTCAGCTGGGCGCCGATGACCGTGATGATGTTGGTGGTCCACAGCCGCCTGAAGTGCGGGTTGCGCAGCGGCCGGGTGTCGGCCACCCACCCCCGGATCTGCACCTGCATCACCGTAGTGCGCACCGATGAGTCGACGCCGCCGACCGGGTCCATCCATCATGAGTGACGTGAGCAAGAAGCAGGGTCCGCTCGACGTGACCTTCACCGAGACGCTCCAGCGCAGCCCCGCGGAGGGCGGCTGGACCTATGTCGTGTGGCCGGGCTCGGCCGACTACTTCGACACCAAGGGGCTGGTCAAGGTGCGCGGCACCGTCGACGGCACGCCCTTCGAGAGCTCGTTCATGGCGCTGGGCGACGGCACCCACAAGCTCCCCGTCAAGGCCGCAGTGCGCAAGACGATCGGCAAGGGCGAGGGCGACCCGGTCGAAGTCCACCTCGACGAGAGGCTGCGGCTAGGACGCCTGATTCACTCGATCCCGGCCACCCGGTCGAGGTCCTGGAGCAGCTGGTGCGCGGCCAGCTCGACCTTCTTGTGCCGCCACTCCGAGGCGCGGTAGACGCAGGCGATCAGCGCGGTGCGGTGCACCCGGCGCAGGTCGCCGTAGACGAACGCGTACCTCGCCTTGGTGCCGTCGGTCGCTCCCTCGGTGAGGCCGAGGTGCCAGGCGGCGTACTCCTCCCAGGAGTGGCCGTCGAGGTAGGCGTTCTCCGCCTCGGCGTTCGGCTGCACCTCGCCCCAGTCGCTGTCGAGCACGTACTGCCGGGCCTCGATCAGCTCGCGGGCACGGGCGACGCCCGCGTCGTGGACCTCGTAGCGCGCCATGACACCGACCTTAGAAGAATCGGGGAGCGGTCCGAGAAATGTTCTGTCAGAGTGTCGTATCTCGGGCTGCCGGTTCGTGGAGAGGGTGAGAGGCAGCCGGACGGCCGCCCCACTACCTGAGGAGAGAACGTCATGACCCAGTACCTGCTGTCCGTTCACGGTTCGGACGAGGACTTCGCCGACATGCCCGAAGAGGAGATGCAGAAGATGTTCGCGGACGTCAACGCGTTCAACGACAAGGTCCGGGCCGAGGGCGCCTGGGTCTTCGCGGGCGGCCTCCAGCCCGTCGACCAGTCGACCACCGTGGACAACACCGGCGACAAGCCGATCGTCACCGACGGCCCCTACGCCGAGTCGAAGGAGTACCTCGGCGGCTTCTGGATCATCGAGGCGCCCGACCTCGACGCCGCGCTCAAGTGGGCCGAGGAGGGCTCCAAGGCCTGCGCCGGCAAGGTCGAGGTCCGGCCGTTCGCAGCCCGAGCCCGAGTGACGCGATCCCGCGTCCGCGATCGAGCGGATCTTCCGCGAGGAGTACGGCCGGGTGGTCGCCTCGCTGGTACGCCGCTTCGGCGACATCGACATCGCCGAGGACGCCGCCAGCGAGGCGCTCCTGGTCGCCTTCGAGAAATGGCCGGTCGACGGCACCCCGCCCAACCCGGGTGCCTGGCTGACCACGACGGCCGGCAACAAGGCCATCGACCGGATCCGCCGCGAGCGGCAGCGGGACGCCAAGCACGAGGCGGCCCACATGATGCACGACGACACACCCCACGAGCCGACCGGCATCGTCGAGGACGACCGGCTCCGGCTGATCTTCACCTGCTGCCACCCCGCCCTCGCACCCGAGGCGCGGGTGGCCCTGACCCTGCGGCTGCTCGGCGGGCTGACCGTCCCCGAGATCGCCCAGGCGTTCCTCGTCCCCGAGACGACGATGGCCCAGCGCATCACCCGCGCCAAGGCCAAGATCAAGGGCGCCAACATCCCCTACAGGGTGCCCGACCAGGCCGACCTCGCCGAGCGGCTGGCGACCGTGCTGGCCGTGCTCTACCTCGTCTTCAACGAGGGCTACCTCGCGAGCTCGGGCGAGGCAGCGGTCCGCGAGGACCTCACCGCCGAGGCGATCCGGCTGGCCCGGATCCTGCGGTCGCTGCTGCCCGACGTCCCCGAGGTGACCGGGCTGCTCGCCCTGATGCTGCTGACCGAGTCGCGCCGGGCGACCCGCGAGGCCGGCGGCGAGCTGGTGGCGCTGCACGAGCAGGACCGCGGCGGCTGGGACCGCGAGCTGATCGCCGAGGGCCACGACCTGGTCCGCGAGTGCCTGCGCGCGTCAACCGGCCCGGCCGCTACCAGATCCTGGCCGCGATCAACGCGGTGCACACCGACGCGCCGACCGCGGCGGACACCGACTGGTCCCAGATCGCCACCCTCTACGAGCAGCTGTACGCCGTGGACCCGTCGCCGATCGTCGCGCTCAACCGGGCGGTCGCGGTGGCCGAGCTCGACGGCCCGGAGGTCGGCCTGGCGATGGTCGACGGGCTGCCGCTGACGACGTACCACGCCTGGCACGCGACCCGCGCCGACCTGCTCCGCCGGCTCGGCCGCAGCGCCGAGGCGCGGGAGGCGTACGACGCGGCGATCGCGGCCACCGACAACGAGGCCGAGCGTGCCTACCTCTCCCGGAGGCGTGGCAGTCTGGCCGGGTGACTGCCGACTCGGCATCGCCCCCTGACGCTGCCCGACGCCGACCACGCCGAGGAGTGGGTGCGCACCCGCGCCACCGACGGCCTCGCCCGCGCCCGGGAGCTCGCCGACCGGCTGCGCACCGACCCGCCGGCCGACGCGCTCGGCGCGCTCGAGGTCTGGGACGAGCTGTCACTCGAGCTGAGCAACGTCGCGGCCGTCGGGTCGCTGCTCAGCAACGTGCACCCGCTCGAGGCGGTGCGCGACGTCGCCGAGCGGGCCGAGCAGGACGCGATGCGGCTGCTCACCGAGCTCAGCCTGGACCGCGCGCTCTACGACGTCTTCGCCGGGCTCGACCGCACCGACCTCGACGCGCAGGCCGGCCGGCTGCTCGACAAGGTGCTGGAGACCTTCACCCGCTCGGGTGTCGACCGCGACGACGAGACCCGGGCCCGGGTGGCGGCGATCAACGAGCGGGTGACCGAGATCGACCAGGAGTTCGGGAGGAACATCCGCGACGACGTGCGCACCATCCGGGTCACTGCCGACCGGCTGGACGGGATGCCCGCCGACTGGCTGGCGGCGCACCCGGCCGACGACGAGGGCCTGGTCACCGTGACCACCGACTACCCCGACGCGATCCCGGTCCGGATGTTCGCCCACGACCCCGAGGTCCGGCGCGACCTCACCGTGCAGTTCCTGACCCGCGGCTGGCCGCAGAACGAGCCGCTGCTCACCGAGCTCTTCGACCTCCGCCACGAGATGGCGACCCTGGTCGGCTACGACGACTGGGCGTCGTACGACGCCGACGTGAAGATGATCGGCAAGGGCCCGGCGATCCCGGAGTTCATCGACCGGATCGCCGCGGCCGCCGAGGAGCCGATGCGCCGCGACCTCGAGGCGCTCCTCGAGCGCTACCGCCGCGACGTGCCCGACGCCACCGGCATCGACTCCGCCGACGGGCCCTACTACCAGGAGCTGGTGCGCAAGGAGCAGTACGACGTCGACTCGCAGGAGGTGCGCACCTACTTCGGGTTCGACGGGGTGCGGCAGGGCCTGCTCGACGTGACCGGCCGGCTGTTCGGGCTGCGCTACGAGCCGGTGACCGACGTGGTGCTGTGGGCCGACGACGTCACGGCGTACGACGTCCATCGCGTCGACGACGGCGCGCACCTGGGCCGGATCTTCCTCGACCTGCACCCGCGCGAGGGGAAGTACAAGCACGCCGCGCAGTTCACGCTCACCGAGGGCGTGGCCGGCCGGCAGCTCCCCGAGGGGGTGCTGGTCTGCAACTTCCCGCGCCGGGCTGATGGAGCACGACCACGTCGTCACGCTCTTCCACGAGTTCGGCCACCTCGTCCACCACGTGCTCGCCGGTCACGGCCGCTGGACCCGGTTCGCCGGCGTCGCCACCGAGTGGGACTTCGTCGAGGCGCCCAGCCAGATGCTCGAGGAGTGGGCCTGGGACGCCGCGGTGCTGCGGACGTTCGCGACCGACGAGGCCGGCGAGCCGATCCCGGCCGAGCTGGTGGAGCGGATGCGCCGGGCCGACGACTACGGCAAGGGCGATCCAGGCGCGCACCCAGATGTTCTACGCGTCGATGTCCTACTTGTTCCACGCCGAGCGGCCCGCCGACCTGCGCGCGCGGATGGTCGAGCTGCAGGAGCGGTACTCGCCGTTCGCCTACATCGACGACACCCGGATGTTCGCGAGCTTCGGCCACCTCGGCGGCTACAGCTCGGCGTACTACACCTACATGTGGTCGCTGGTGATCGCGAAGGACCTCTTCAGCGCGTTCGACCCCGACGACCTCTTCGACCCCGAGGTGGCCGGGCGCTACCGCGACCGCGTGCTCGCCCCCGGCGGCAGCAAGGACGCCGCCGACCTGGTCGCCGACTTCCTCGGCCGGCCCTACACGTTCGACGCGTACGCCGCCTGGCTGGCGCGCTAGGCCGCCCAGACGAGGTCGAGCGGATAGGGCGTGCGGATGGCGCCGGGCAGCGGAGGCGCGGTCGAGTCGTAGGTGTGCCCGGTGGGAGTGGTGGTCGCGACGGTATGTCGCGGTCCGGGCCGCGGCTGGGCGCTCCAGCCCGGCGCTTGCTTGGCGATGTTGCAGGCCTCGCAGAGACCCTGGCCGTTGGCGGCGTTGGTGCGGCCACCCTGGTCGTAGGGAACCACGTGATCGGTGTCGCGGATCGGGGCATCGCAGTAGGGGGTGCGGCAGATCCCTGCGTCGCGGACCGCGATCAGGGCGTCGAGACCCTCGCAGAACCGCCGCGTGCGGGAGTCCATCGCGGTGACATCGCCGCTGACCGGGTCGGTGAAGACCCGGCGCAACCAGCCGGCGTGTTGGGCACCGAGGCGTTCGATCGCGGCGCGCACCAGGTCGCGGGCCCAGCCGGCCGGCACCGGGCCATAGCCGTGCAGGTCGGCGGGCTCGTTGTCGGTCCCGAACAGGGTGGCGTCGGTGACGACCAGGTGGACCGCCACGGGGACTCCGTCGGCGGTCGCCTGGCCGGTCACGCGCTCGACCAGCGCGTCGGCCATCAGCTGGCCACGGGTCCTCGGGTCGCCGGCTGCGGTCCTGGAGTCGGCGTACTGCTTCAGGGCGGCGTAGACCGCCACCCCTTGGGCGACGGGCAGCAGCGAACTGATGCGTGCCATCGTGTCGGGCGCCGGTCGGCAGGTGACGTTGCGGTCGGCCTCGGCATTGCTGGCGCGGCGGACTGCCGCGCCGGGGTCGAGCCGGTGCGCGGCGCGACGGGCGGCGGCCACCACCTTCGTGTCGCCCAGGCCGTCCAACCGGGTCGGGTCGCCGCACACCTCGCGGTCGACCTCGGCGCGGTGCTCGAGCAGACAGCAGTGCGGTCTCGCGCACCATCAGCTCGGCTCGCCACTCGGTGAGCCGGCCTTCCTCCAGCGCGGCCAGCGTGAATGGCATCTCGGCCACCCAGGCCTTGGCGGCGCCCAAGCGACGGCCGCCCCGGTGCGGAGACTCCTTGCGAGCCAGGGCGATCTGGCCGGCGATGCCCCTGCCCTGCCTCTCCGCCGGCACCCCGGCGGCGGCCTGAGCGGCCCGCTGGGAAGCGTCGAACTCGACGCTGACCCGCGCCTGAGCCGCCGCGGCTCCGGACTTCAGCTCCTCGAGCGCGCGGATCAGATCGATTCGGCCACAGTCATCCAGGCCGTCGCCGAGCGAGGCGAGCTGCGCGTGGAACGCGCGCACCGCTGCCACCGCGGCCGGGGCCTCGGGGTCGGCGGTGAGTGACTGCATGCGCCGAGTCTATCGAACATATGTTCGATTCGCAATGCTCGACGAGGTCGGATGGAATGTATGCCTGCGCCACGCCGCAAGGCTGGTCTCCGACTCGTTCGAGTCGGCTGACCATCACCAGGTATCGAACTGGGCGATCCGGCACTCGAATGCCGTGTACGTGAACACTTCGAGTAGTTGTGTAGTGGTCGCGATTGACCGAGCCAGTTAGTCGCCGACGACCTCTACGACGTCCACCCGTCCGAGTGCTGAACGGCTGACGATAGAAGTCGAGCAGCGCTGGTAGCGATCCGTCCTGGCCGCAGCCCACGCCGTATCAGACCCGTCAGGATTCGAGCGCGGTGATCACGTCCTTGCTGTGGGTGACCGGCATGCGATTCCCCTCCAGCTCGATCCTCGACCCGGTGGTGGTCTCGATCAGCTCGAGGATCCGTACGTTCACCCGCTGATGCACCTTGACCTCCAGATCGGCGCGCGGGACGCGGAACGCCAGCGGCCCGGCGGGGGTGTGCCGGGTCGACGCGCTGAATCCGTAGACATGCGTGCCGGTGACACCGACCAGGAGCTTGCTTGGCAAGCCGGTCGTGGCGTCGTGTGCGTGCGCGCCTGCCATCGAGCCGCCGACCGTGGCGATCGAGTCGGCGAGACCGCCGACCGACCCCGCCAAGCTGTCGCCGACGATGCCTCCGGCGAACATGCTTCCGGTGTGCCCGCGCGGCATGAACTGACCCGCGGCGACCACCTCGCCCTCGTCGCCGAGCTCCCGAAGCGCGGACTCGACGATCTGGATCATCTTCTCCTCGGCCATCCCAACCCTCCCAGTCTCCGTTGATCAAGTCCTCCCATCGTGCACCCGATCGCCCGTTGGGCGACGGCTCTCGTTGCGCCTCGTGAGGCCGGTGTGGAAGGAAGTCCCAGTGACGTCCCCCGCTGACCAGCCCGACGCAGCCCGCGCCAAGGGCGGGCGGGCGATTCCGCTCGGTGAGGCGACTCGTGCCTGGTTTGCGATCTCCTTGCAGACGTTCGGCGGCCCCGCCGGGCAGATCGCGGTGATGCAGCACGCGCTGGTCGACCAGAAGCGTTGGATCGGGCAGAAGCGGTTTCTGCATGCCCTGTCCTTCTGCACGTTGCTTCCGGGGCCCGAGGCTCAGCAGTTGGCGATCTACATCGGATGGCTGCTCAACGGGGTGCCCGGTGGGCTGATCGCCGGTGTTCTGTTCGTCCTTCCGGGGGTGGTGGCCCTGCTGGTGTTGTCCGCGCTCTATGTGGGCGCCGGCGACACGACGATCGTCACCGCCGTGCTCGCTGCTGTGGCCCCAGCGGTCCTGGTGATCGTCGCCCAAGCCGTCGTGCGCGTCGGCGGTCGAGCCCTGGGGCATCCCGCTCTGTTGGCGCTCGCCGTGGCCGCGTTCCTTGCCTTGTCGGTCTTCAAGACTCCGTTCCCGTTCGTCGTCGGTGTCGCGGCGGCGGTCGGATGGGCCCTTGGTCGCTGGGCGCCCCAGACCATGCGTGAGCCGAAACCGCCGGCTGCCAGCGCCGATGGGCCGACGCCGCTGATCTCGGACGACGAGCTGCACACCGAACGCCCGAGCCGGACCCATGCTCTGAAGGTCATCGGCGTCGGTCTCTTCGCCTGGGCCGTTCCGGTCGGGGCTGTCCTCGCGGTGGCCGGGCGCGACAGCATCTTCGCCGACCAGGCGCTGTTCTTCACCGGCGCCGCGCTGGTCACCTTCGGAGGTGCCTACGCGGTTCTGGCCTACGTCGCACAGCAGGCCGTGCAGGTCTACGGCTGGCTCACACCCAGCGAGATGATCACCGGACTGGCCCTGGCCGAGACGACCCCCGGGCCGCTGATCATGGTGGTCCAGTTCGTGGCCTTCGTCGGCGCCTACAACGACCCGGGCTCCTCGACCCGTGGGTCGCCGCCATCCTCGCGTCCCTACTGACCACCTGGGTCACCTTCGTGCCGTGCTTCGTCTTCGTCTTCGTCGGCGCCCCGTACGTGGAACGACTCCGTGGCAACCACGCCCTCTCGGCCGCCCTGACGGGGATCATGGCGGCCGTGGTCGGCGTCATCGCCAATCTGGCGATCTACTTCGCCATCCACACGCTGTTCCGCGACGTCAGCACGGTCACCTGGGGACCGGTCGACCTCCAGCTGCCCGAGCCCGGCAGTCTCAAGCCGCTCTCCCTGGCGGTCGCGGCGTTCGCGGCCCTCCTGCTCTTCCGCGCCAAATGGTCTGTCCTGCGCACCCTCGGCGCCTGCGCCCTGGCCGGGCTCGGCGCCGGACTCGTCGACTGCTCGCCACCTGATTCGCGGCAATCGTAAGGCTCTCCTAAGTCAGCGCCCGTTCACCGGTTGGTCACCAACGCCACCGCATCTAGCAGGCGCGACGTTCACGTTCCACGAGGAGGTTGAGCGGCACCGTTCGCCGAGTTCCCGGGAGGGATCGTGACCATCACCCGTCGTGGCATCGTGACCAGCAGTGCGGCCGGCGTGGGCATCGCCGTCACCGGCCGGTTCCCCTCGCTCGCCGAGGCCAGGCCGGGGTCGGCCCCGGGCCACGTGCGCAGCCACGTCCCTTCCCGCCGCTGGTCGATGACCCGCGGGGCATCCTGGCCCTCCCGCCGCAGTTCTCCTACCGGGTGATGAACCGGGCCGGGGTGACCAAGCTGGAGAGCGGGGACCCCTGCCCGAGCAACCACGACGGCACCGCCGTCTTCGGTAGCGGACGGCACCAGTACCTCATCCTCAACCATGAGTGCGATGCCGGTGACGACTTCGGTGTGCCGCACCTCAAGGGCACCGTGTACGACCCGGGCGCCACCGGTGGCGGCGGGTGCACGGTGATCCGGACCGACGGCCACGGCCGCAACCTCGGCCAGTCCGTCGGCATCTCGGGGACCATCACCAACTGCGCCGGCGGGCCGACGCCGTGGGGCACCTGGTGGACCTGCGAGGAGGCGACCGCCCGAGCGGGGGAGGCCTGGGAGCACGAGGACACCGGCGCCACCGGCGTCTACCAGAAGGACCACGGCTACGTGTACGAGGTGTTCGGCACCGGGAAGGCGAAGCCGGTGCCCCTGAAGGCGCTCGGCCGCTACGACCACGAGGCCTGCGCGATCAGCGCGGACCGCCGCTACGTGTTCCTGTCCGAGGACGCGGACGAGCCGAACGGGCTGTTCTACCGGTGGCAGGGTCCGCGTGGCTTTCGCGTGGGGCACGACTCGGTCGACCGGCTGTTCTCCTCGTCGTTCGGCAAGCTCGGGGCGATGGCGATCCTGCTGGACGATGGAAGCGTGGTGCCGGACGTGGCCCACCTGACCTCGGCGCAGCTGGGTCGCCCGTTCAAGGTGAAGTGGGTGGAGGTGCCCGACCGCGACGCGACCGACGTCACGGTGCGTGAACAGTTCGCCGACGGTGAGGTCACCCGGGGCAGGAAGTTCGAAGGCGTGTACGGCACCGACGCGGGTGTCTACGTCGTCAACTCGTACGCGTTCGAGAAGGGGGAGGAGCTGCCAGAGCAGGCCGTGCCACACAGCGGCATGGTGTGGTTCTACGACTACGCCAGGGAGACGATCCAGCTCGTCAACTACTTCCCCTTCCAGAACTACGCCCAGGACGAGACCTTCGAGCCGGCGTACCCGGACCTCAACTTCGACGGCCCCGACAACGTGACCGTCACCCCGTGGGGGTCCTTGGTCCTCGCCGAGGACGGGGTCGGCGCCTCGCACGTCCTCAGCAGCACTCCCGGCGGCCCGACCTACGCCATCGCCCGCAACATGCTCAACATCGGCGACGAGGCCCAGCCGGAGTACTCCGAGTTCACCGGACCGACGTTCTCCGCCGACGGCAAGGTCCTCTACGTCAACATCCAGAACCCCGGTCTCATGCTCGCCATCACCGGTCCGTGGGAGAAGTACCTGCGGTGAGCGCCGCAAGCAGTTGACCTCTAGCATGCCGCCATGGGCGAGGGATTGACGGTCCGGGCGCTCACTCCGGAGACGCGGGACGCGTTCGCTGCGCTGGTCGAGCGGCACGAGCGCGCCGGCTTCGCCTATCAGCGGCCGAAGGGGAAAGAACCACACGGTGATGAGGCGGACCGTCGCCGCTGCCTGAGGTCGCGCCGAGTTGGCGGAGTCACCGATCGGTGCAGGTACGGCGGTACGCCTGGTTCGGCACGAACCGGTTCCACTCGTCCTCGGTCAGGTCTCGTCCCGCCACCGTCGCAGGCATGGTCGATCCATGCGTCGGTGTCCATCGGGTAGCGGCGGCCCGGTCCGTCCTCGGTGCTCACCACGATCTCGTTCCCCACGGGCGGGAAGATGTGCGTCTGCCCGGTCCGGCCGTCCGCCGACCCGGGGATGTCGCGCACCCGCACCAGGTCGCGGGTCACGTCGTACAGCGACACGGTGCCGTCCGAGCCCGAGGTCACGACCGTCTCTCCGTCGGGCAGCCAGTCCACCTGGCGGCCGATACCCGTCGTGCACCTCGACCGACTCGTGCAGCGCGGTCCAGGTCCGCGTGTCGAGCACGGTCAACGTACCGTCGTCACCGACCGCCGCGAGCCACTTGCCGTCGGGCGAGAACTCCAGGTCGACCGGGTAGGCGCCCACCGGCAGCGCCACCACCTCTTCGACGTCGTACGTCGCGCCGTCGAGCACCAGCAGCTCGGGCGGCGCCTCGTCCTCTCTGGTCGAGGGACACGACGCCGGCCACGAGCACGCCCCCGTCCGGACTGAACTCCATCACCCCTGGGCCGCGACCGAGGCTCACCCTGCGCTCGACCTCCCAGGTCGCCGGATCGACGACCGCCAGCCCCCCGTCGTCAGCCTGATCGGCATTTCCCTCCACACCGAGCAGCAGACGTGAGCCGTCCGGGGTCCAGACCGTGTCCCAGACGAGCTCAGGCTCGGGGTAGGGGCCCTTCGGCGGCAGCTCGATACTGGCGAGCTCCTCGCGGGTCGTGCGCATCGAGCACCACCACGCGCGAGTTGTTGGCCACCACGACCTGCGCGCCGCCCGGGCGCACCGACACCGACCCCCCGTAGATCGCGCCGTCCGCCGGCCCGATCGGTACCTCGTCCACCACCGCGCCCGTGCGGGGGTCGACGAACGTCGCCCGGAGGATGTCCGGGAGGTCCGGATCGCTCGGCAGTGGTGCCGGGGGTTCTTGCGGTCGGGTCGTGGTGACCACCAGCTCGCCGGGTACGACGGTGACCGGCGGGGTCGACACCCAGCGGCCGTCGAACCCGCTGCCGTACGGCGTGCCGAAGCCTGCCGCATCCGGTGGTGTCCCACGAGATGAGGCTGCCGTCGTCGGCGACCGAGATCAGCCGGTCTGCCGGAGGGCGTCGATCTCCAGGCCCCGCACCGGGCCCTCGTGCCCGATCAGGGTCTCGCGCGCCGTCCACCGGCCGGATGCCGGGTCGACGTCCCACAGGTGCACCACGCCGTCGGTGTCGGCACTCGCCGCCCAGCGTGGCGTCCCGGGCCATCGCCACCGCCAGCACCGGTGACCGGTGCACCTGGACCACCTGGATCTGCCTGACCACGGCTGTTCGAACAGCGCGATCGAGCCGTCGTCCCGCGCCTGCGCGGCGCCGTTGGTCAGCGGCCAGTAGTCGGTCGCCTCCACGCCCGCGGGCAGCACCGACCGCAGCGGCGTCATCGACCGCGTCGCGGAACCGGACCAGGTTCGCAGGCAGCCTCGCGGGAGCTGCCGCCACGAGACCAGCGCCGACGCGTCGGAGGCGAACCTGCCGTCGACCCACTGCGGCCGTCGGGCCCCGAGACGACCAGGCTCGCTCAAGCACCCGTCCGGTCGCCACCTCGACCGTCCGCACCACCCCGCGGAAGAAGCCCGTACCGTCGGGGCTGTCTCGGACGAACTGAGCGACCATCAGCCTCAGCAGCCGGCCATCCGGCGTCAGCTCCGCGTCCCACGCGTATCCGCCCACCCGGTCGAGGCCGCGGAGCGTCGAGGACCTGGTGCCGTCGGCGTCGACCACCCTGACCAGCGCGCCGCCCATCGGGTCATCCGAGCGCGAACAGCCCGTTGCCGCTGGCGCCGAAGCACCCAGGAGTTGATCGGGATGTCGATGACCTTGGCGGGCGGCTCGGGCGAGCCGACCTGCCAGGCGGCGACGTGGTCGCGCACGCCGACGAAGAGCCGCGAGCCATCGTCGGCGAGCGCGGTCGTGGTGACGTTGCCGTCGAGCGGCATCACCTGTTCGGCGTGACGATGCTCCAGCAGCCGTCCCAGGAGCCCGTCGCGGGTCGCCGGCGTGTCCGCGGTGTTGAGCGCCTCGACCGCCAGCAGCAGCGAGGTGTCCAGGCCGCCGACGGTGCCGGACAGCTGCGCGAGCCGGTTCGCCTCCGCCTGGACGGTGGCCGCCGCCGCCTCGTCCGCCCGGGTGACCGCCTGACGCTGGAAGTACGTCGCGAGCCCGGCCGCGACCAGCACCAGGGCCAGCACCGCGGCGAGCCCGGCGGCGAGCCGGCGGGTGCGGTGCCGGCCGGCCGCCTCGCTCTCGGCACGTTCACGAGCGGCTCGCAGCTCTGCGTCGACCTGCTGCTGGGAGGCGTCGAGGAAGTCCCGCTCGATCGGCTGCAGGTCGGGATCGGACTGATCCCGCCAGTCCACGGCCTGGGCCAGACCGAATGCCGCGGTAGAGCTCGCTGTCCGGGCGCCCCAGCCCGTCCCACGCATCGGCGGACGTCGCCAGGTGGTGCCGGACCTGCTGCCCCTGGGCGTCGTCGGCGAGCCAGTCCTGCAACCGCGGCCAGGCCCGGGCCAGCGCCTCGTGCGCGATCTGCAGGCTGTCCTCGTCGCTGGTGACCAGCCTCGCGGCGACCAGCCGCTCCATCACCTGCTCGTGCTCGCGGTCGGCGGCCAGCAGCCGGCGCGGGACCCGGTGCCCCTCCGGCTCCCCTGACTCGCCGGTCGCGACCAGCCGCAGCATCAGGTCTCGGGTCACCCGCTGCATGTCCGGGTCGAGCGACTCCCACACCTCGTCCGCGGTGCGGGCGACCGCGCCCCGGATGCCGCCGGTGGCCCGGTAGCCCTCCACGGTGAGGGTGCGACCCTCCCGGTGCGCCCAGGTCTCCCGCAGCGCGTGCGAGAGCAGCGGCAGGGCGCCCGGCTCTCCCTCCACCTCGCGCAGCAGCAGGTCCACCAGCCCCGGCTCGAGCAACAGGCCGGCCTGCTGCGCCGGGCCCTGCACGCAGGCGCGGAGGTCGTCGGCGGTCATCGGGTTCAGCAGGTGCAGACCGCGCTCGACCACCCGGGCGAACTCCGGGTACCCGGCCACCGCACCCATCCGATCCGCGCGCAGCGCCACGACCAGCTCCGTCGCGCTCGGCGAGCGCGGCGAAGAACGCCGCACGCTCCGCCGGGTCGGCGCACAGCGTCACCGCCTCTTCGCACTGGTCGACCACCAGCACCTCTGACCCGTGCCCGGCCGTCAACGCGTCCATCGGATGCGCACCCGGGGTGATCACCTGGACCCGCCGCCCGCTACGCCGCAGCGCGGCGGCGACGCCGGCCCGCGCCAACGACGACTTGCCACTGCCGGACGGGCCGACCACCACCACCGCGCCCTCCTCACCCAGGCGCTGCAGGCATCGGGCGACGTCGTCCGCTCGACCGAAGAACCCGTCGCTGTCGTCGACGTCGTAGGGGACCAACCCCTGGTAGGGACACTGCGGGCTGGTCCGCGTCAGCACGTCGCCTACCGCCAGCGACGGGTCCTGCTGCAGGATCGCCTGCTCGAGCTCGACGAGCTCCGGGCCCGGGTCGAGCCCGAGCTCGCGGCCCAGCACCCGGCGTACCTCGCGAAGGGTCCGGAGCGCGTCGGCCTGCCGGCCGGACCGGTACTGCGCCAGCGCCAGCAGCGCCCAACGCCGCTCCCGCAACGGTCGCTCCTTGACCAGCGCCATCAGCTCGGCCAGGACCTGCGCGTGCTCACCGGTGCGCAGGGCGCAGTCCAGGCGCAGCTCCTCGGCGTCCAGCCGCAGCTCGGCGAGGCGTTCCGCCTCGATCCGCCCCTCATGCCAGTCCGCGATGTCCGTCAGCGCGTCCCCCCGCCACAGCCCGAGGGCCTCCTCCAGCAGGTACCGGGAGCGGTCGGTCGCACCGAGGACGAGCAGCTCGCCGGCCCGGTCCAGCAGTCGTTCGAAGTGGCCGGCGTCCACGTCGTCGCGACTCATTGCCAGCCGATAGCCCTGGGGGAGGGTCTCGATCGCCTCGTCACCCAACAGCCGCCGCAGACGCATCACGCAGCCCTGGAGGTTCTTGCGCCACGACGCCGGCGGGTGGTCACCCCACACCGCGTCGGCGAGCTGGTCGGCGCTGAGCACCTCGCCGTGCGAGGCGGCCAGCGCCTGTAGGACGGCCCGGTCCCGGCGGTTGATCGTTGCTCCCGAGCCCTCAACCGTCAGGGGGCCGAGAACCCCGATAGCCATTGATCCCGAGTGTCCGCTCGCCGGGATACCCGGTCAACAGCGCAGATACCGAGGAGATACCGGTGTGGCGGCGCGCCGGTACCGGCCTCCGTCACAACGGGGGAGTCCCAACCAACTGCGACCGACTCGGGTGGCCCGCCACCAAAGGAATCCCCATGAACACAAAGCACGTCAACACCTTGATCGCCGCCCTCGCCGTCGCCGGTGTCGGCCTTATCGCCTTCGTGATCGGCGTGAACGGCGGGTCCGGTGCGCAGACCCCGCCCGGCACGGACAATCCCCCGGCCGTCGAGAGGGAGGTACCACCCCCCGGCGTCGACCAGAGGCTGTACGAGCTGGCCGAGAAGTACGCCGAGCGGATGGAGTCACAGCCCGAGCCGGCGCCCGGCCCGGACCAGCGGCTGTACGAGCTCGCCGAGAAGTACGCCGACCGGATGGAGTCACAGCCCGAGCCGGCGCCCGGCCCCGACCAGCGGCTGTACGAGCTGGCCGACAGGTTTGCTGCTGAGCAGAGGCGGTGAACCGCCCTAGATCCACCCCATCCGCCGCGCGATCGCGCAGGCGTCGTGCCGGTTGGCGGCGCCGAGCTTCGTGACCGCGCTGGAGAGGTAGTTGCGCACGGTGCCGGGCGACAGCGAAGCCCGGACCGCGATCTCCTCCACCGGCGCGCCGTCGGCGGCGAGCTCCAGTACGTCGGCCTCGCGCGGCGTGAGCGGGCTGTCACCGGCAGCGATCGCCTCCGCCGCCAGCTCGGGGTCGACGTGGCGGCCGCCAGCGTGCACGGTGCGCACCACCTCGGCGAGCGTGGCTGCCGACGTGGTCTTCGGCAGGAACCCGCGTACGCCGGCCGCCAGGGCGCGCTTCAGGTGCCCCGGCCGGCCGTGGCTGGTGACGATCACGCTCGCCACCTGCGGGGTGGTGCGGGTCAGCTGCTCGGCGACCGCGATGCCGTCCGCGCCCGGCATCTGCAGGTCGAGCACCGCGACGTCGAGCTCGGTCTTCGCGGCGACCGCCAGCGCCTCGTCGCCGCTCGCGGCCTGGGCCACCACCGACAGGTCGTCCTCGAGGTCGAGCATCTGGGCGAGGGCGACCCGGATCAGGTTCTCGTCGTCGGCCAGCAGCACCCGGATCACGCGTCCTCCTCCGGTCCGCGGCCGGGAAGCGTCGCGGTCAGCACGAACTCGCCGTCCGCCCGCGCGGACGAGATGTCCGCGCCCAGCGGGTCCAGCCGCTCGCGGAGCCCGGCCAGCCCCGACCCGTCGGCGGTCGACCCGGATCCGGCGCCGTCGTTGGTCACGGTCAGCTCCGGCGCGGCGTAGCGGATCGTGACGGTGTCGGCGCTCGAGTGGCGGAGCACGTTGGTGACCGCCTCACGCACCACCCAGGCCGCCGGCTCGTGCCAGCCCGCGGGCAGCTCGTCGACGTCGAGCGACACGGCGATGCCGGCGGAGCGGAGCAGCGAGCGGGCCCCCTCCAGCTCCTGGCCGAGGTCGGTCGAGCGATAGCCGCGGGCCAGCTCGCGGGCCTCGCGCAGCGCCTCGTGCGCCACGCCTCGGACCTCCAGCATCTGCGCCGAAGCGCCCGGCTCGCCCCGGTCGGCGAGGGTCGCCGCGAGGTCGGACTTGACCGCGATGGTCGAGAGCCGACGGCCGAGTACGTCGTGCAGGTCGCGCGAGAAGCGCAGCCGCTCCTCCGCCACCGCGAGCGCCGCCTGCGCCCCGCGGGCCCGGTCGAGCTCGCGGACCACGCCGATCAGCCACAGCGACGTGCGCACCGTGAACACGATGACCGCACCCGCGATCAGGCCGTACGCCGCGGTGAACCACTCGGCCTTGCCGAGCAGTGGCAGGAAGAGCAGCACGACCATCAGGAGAGCCAGCGCACGTCGGTCTCGGAGCCCGCCCAGGGCCCAGCCCAGGCATCCCCACACGACCCCCGCCCCGGCGATCCGAAGGTCCTCCGGCAGGAACAGGCAGCCGACGATGCACAGCCCGGCCAGGCCCAGGAAGGGCCCGATGCTCGCCCACGGGATGGGTCCGAGAGCGGGGTGGAGCTCCATGACGTCGCGCAGCACGAGCGTCGCGGCCGCGCTCAGCAGGAGCGCACCGACCACTAGCGCGACGCTCGCCGCCTGATGGTCGCCGGACTCGGGTCCGGAGCCGACCAGGAAGAGCAGGGTGAACATCCACAGGAGCACGTAGAGCGACTGTCGCGTGTAGATGTCGACGCGCTCGACCTGCGAGCGCCTCGACCACCAGTTCCAGCGACTCATCCGGCCAAGCCTCTCAGGTGCGGGGCTCCCAGTGCATCGACCGCGCGGCGAGCCAGACCGCAAGGGCCGTCCACGCGACCAGCACCAGCAGGGGCTGCACGGCGGCGCGCCCAGGTGTCGGCGAAGTCCAGGGTGCGCTCGGTGCCGGGCTCGCCGAAGCCGAACCACCCGACGCGCACCAGGTCGGTCATCGCGGCACCCGGGGTGAGGTCGACCCAGCGCTGCACCGACTCCGGGAAGGCGACGCTCATCTGCCCGAACACCGCCAGCAGGATCACCGGCGCACTGGTCAGCTGCGCGGCCTCGGCGGTGCGGGTCCAGGCAGCGGTCCAGTAGGCGAACGCCGCGAACAGCACCACCGTGACCAGCCCGGTGACGGCGATGACCACCGGGTTGAGCGGCAACGGCTCGCCCAGCGCCACGGCCACCGGGACCGACAGCAGCAGCGCGCCGAGCGCGAGGGCCGCTCCGGGCAACGCGATCGAGGCGAGCAGCTCCGCGTCCGAGGTCTCCCCGGTGCGCAGCCGCTTGAGCACGAGCTCGTCGCGCCGGTTCACGAACTGCGACAGGACGTTGTAGTAGACGGGGAACAGCGCGGCCATGGTCAGCGTGGTCGCGATCGCGGCCGCGCCGGACCCAGCGGGCGCGGACAGCAACAGCGCCAGAGGGGCGAGCGGGAGCGCGACGCCGTACAGCATCGCCATCCGGTTGCGCGTCAGCAGCAGCGCGTTGTACTTCGCCAGGCCCGCCGTGCGGGTGAGGGACAGGGCGGTCATCGGAGCGCTCCTTCCGGTTCGGGGGCGGGAGTGGTGTCGCCGGCGATGTCGAGGAAGACCGACTCGAGGCTGGCGGTGCGGGCCTCCAGCTCGGACAGTCGTACGTCGTGCCGTGCGGCCCAGCCGAGCAGCTCGGTGAGGGTGTCCTGCAGGTCGTAGGTCTCGATCACGGTCTGGCCGCCGTCGGCCGCGACGCTGCGGGCAGGCAGGCGGTCCGGCAGCGCCTCCACGGGGGTCTCGAACCGGATCGTCGACGGGTGGTCGCCGGAGATCTCGGCCGGCGTCCCGGACCTGACGATCCGGCCCTCGTGCATGATGTCGACCCGGTCGGCCAGCTCCTCGGCCTCCTCGAGGTAGTGCGTGGTGAGCAGCACGGTCGCGCCGCGGCCGCGCAGCCCGCGGATCAGGTTCCAGACGTCGCGGCGGCTCTCGGGGTCGAGCCCCGTGGTCGGCTCGTCGAGCAGCACCACCTCGGGATCGCCCATCAGCGTGCAGGCGAGGTCGAGCCGGCGCTGCTCGCCGCCCGACAGCGCCCGCACCCGAGTGTCTGCGCGGTGCTCGAGCCGCAGCATGGCCAGAGCCTCGTCGACCGGCCGCGGGGCGGTGACCGTGGCGGCCCACATCCGCAGCGTCTCGGCCACGGTCAGGTCGCCGGAGAAGCCGCTGCGCTGCAGCAGTACGCCGGTCCGCCGGCGTACCGCCCGGCGGTCGGCGACCGGGTCGAGGCCGAGCACCCGGACCGACCCGCCGCTGGGCCGGGCCAGGCCCTCGATCACCTCGAGGGTCGAGGTCTTGCCCGCGCCGTTGGTGCCCAGGAGTGCGCTGATGGTGCCGGTCGGCACGGCCAGGTCGACGCCGCGGACGGCCTCGAAGGAGTCGTCGCCCGCGCCGTACCGGCGGCGCAGGCCGTGGGCAGCGATGGCTGCGATAGCGGTGGTCATGACTCCAGGCAACCGGCTGATCCGGGTCCTCGGCAGTGCCGGGTCGCATCAGAAGTCGCTGACAAATGTCATTTGCGTCTGGGTGAACAGTCGCGTACGCTCGCGATATATCGTTCAACATATCGCGAAACATCACAGACACTGAACCATCACAGACATTGGGAGAGACATCATGGGACGAGGACGACGAGGCGGACACTGGCAGGGCTGGGGACCGGGACCCGGCTGGGGACACGCGGGACATCACGGACCCCCGCCCTGGGTGGCCGGCATGTTCGGCATGGGCGAGCCGCAGCGCGGGCGGGGCCCGCGGGCCCGTCGGGGCGACGTACGCTCCGCGATCCTGGACGTGCTGCACGCGGCCGTCCGGTGGGAGGAGCCGATCAACGGCTACCAGGTGATCCAGCAGATCGGCGAGCGCAGCAACGACGCGTGGCGGCCGAGCCCGGGGTCGGTCTACCCGACCATCCAGCAGCTGCAGGACGAGGGGCTGGTGGAGAGCGACGACGAGCGCGGCCGGCGCACGATCCGGCTCAGTGCCGAGGGGGTGCGCTACTGCGAGGAGCACGCCGAGGAGCTCGCCGCGGTCTGGACCCCTTTCGAGCGGAGTCGGCGCGAGGAGAGTGAGGGCGTCGACTTCACGGACCTGAAGCCGGAGATCGGACAGGTGATGAGTGCCGTCTGGCAGATCGTCACCTCGGGCTCCGACCAGCAGCGCCGGGCCGCCGTCGACGTGCTCGTCGACACCCGGCGCCGGCTCTACGGCATCCTCGCCGACGGAGACGAGCAGGAGGACCAGGACGACCAGCGACGACCAGGACGACCAGGAGGAGAAGGGATGAACCCCCAGAGTGGACCCAGCACCCGGCTCAGCGACGCCGATCG
Organism: uncultured Actinomycetota bacterium; assembly: GCA_963813615.1. Taxonomy (GTDB): domain Bacteria; phylum Actinomycetota; class Actinomycetes; order Propionibacteriales; family Nocardioidaceae; genus Nocardioides. The sequence continues at coordinate 127,941 of CAWFAE010000001.1, read as the reverse complement.
CGATCGTGCCGCCGCCGACCTGGCGGACCACTACGCCGAGGGCCGGCTCGACGCCGAGGAGCACGCCGAGCGGCTGGACGCGATCTGGACCGCGCGCACCCACGCGGACCTCGAGCCGATCTTCGAGGACCTCCCGCGCCGGGCGCCCGAGCGACCGTCGCGTGGCCGGCGCGGCTGGCGGCCGGTGCCGTTCGTGCCGATCGTCGCCCTGCTGATCGTGCTCAGCGTGGTCACGCACCTGCCGTTCTGGATCCTGATCTTCTTCGTCGGCTGTGGGCTGTTCGCGAGGCGGGCGCAGGCCTGGCGCTGAGGCGGTTTGACCTCAAGCCGACTTGAGCTCCTAGCGTCGCCGGCATGCGAGTACTGGTGACAGGAGCGACCGGAAAGGCGGGCCGCGCGACGGTCCGCGCCCTCCTCGACCGCGGCGCCGAGGTGCGCGCCCTGGTGCGGGACCCCGCGACCGCGGACCTCCCCGAGGGGGTCGAGATCGTCCGGGGAGACCTGAGCGACCCGGCCCACGCCCTCGAGGGGATGGATGCCGCCCACCTGCTCTCCGGCTTCGCCGACGCGGAGACGGTGAAGCAGGTCGAGCACGCCGGCGTACGCCGGGTGAGCCTGCTGTGGGCGGGCTACTGGGGACCGGTCGAGGAGGCCTTCGCGGACACCGACCTGGAGTGGACGTCGCTGCAACCCGCCAGCTTCCTCGGCAACACCACGGTCTGGGCCGAGGAGGTACGGGAACGCGGCGAGGTCTCCGAGCCGTTCGTCGACGTGGCCGAGACGATGGTGCACGAGGCCGACGTCGGCGCCGTGGCTGCGGCCACGTTGCTCGAGGACGGGCACGCAGGGCGGTCCTACGAGCTGACCGGCCGCGAGCCGGTGTCCGTCCGCGACCGGGTGCAGGCGCTTGCCCGGGCACTGGGCCAGCCCCTGCACCTCGTCGAGCTGAGCGAGGCCGAGGCCCGACGCCGCTGGCTCGCCGAGGGGTACGACGCGGGGCTGGTCGACGCCCTGGTCGCGTGGCAGCAGCGGCCGGTCGCCGAGGCGACCCGGGTCTCGCCCGACGTCGAGCGGGTGCTCGGCCGCCCGCCCCTGACCCTGGCCGACTGGATCCCCGAACACGTCCACGCGTTCCGCTGAGCCGGCACCAGCGCACTAGCCTGCGGGGCATGACGACGACGCCGTCCTTCGAGCTCGGCCCCGACAATCTCGAGCTCCGCGACTGGGTGCACACGTTCGCCGCCGACGTGATCCGGCCCGCGGCAGCCGAGTGGGACGAGCGGGAGGAGTTCCCGTGGCCGGTGCTTGAAGAGGCCGCGAAGGTCGGCCTCTACTCCCTGGACTTCTTCGCCACCCAGTCCTTCGAGAAGACCGGTCTCGGCATCCCGGTCGCGATGGAGGAGCTGTTCTGGGGAGACGCCGGGATCGGCATGTCGATCGCCGGCACTGCTCTGGCAGCCGCCGGCCTGCGCGCCAACGGCACCGACGAGCAGGTCTTCGAGTGGGCACCGCAGATGTTCGGCGAGCCGGGCGACCTCAAGGTTGCGGCGTTCTGCTCCTCCGAGCCCGACGCCGGAAGCGACGTCGGCGCGATGCGCACCCGGGCGACGTACGACGAGGCGTCGGACGAGTGGGTGCTCAACGGCACCAAGACCTGGGCCACGAACGGCGGCCTCGCCGACATCCACGTGGTCACCGCGGTCGTCGACCCGGACCTGCGGGCCCGCGGCCAGGCGAGCTTCGTGGTGCCGCCGAACACCAAGGGCCTGAGCCAGGGCCAGAAGTTCGCCAAGCACGGCATCCGCGCCTCCCACACCGCCGAGGTCGTGCTCGACAACGTGCGCATCCCCGGCCAGTGCCTCCTCGGCGGCAAGGAGAAGCTCGACGCGCGGCTCGCCCGCGCCAGGGAGGGCGGCAGGGCCGGCGCCAACGCCAGCATGGCGACCTTCGAGCGGACCCGTCCCGCCGTCGGTGCGCAGGCGATCGGGATCGCGCGGGCGGCGTACGAGGTCGCCCTCGACTACGCCAGGACCCGCGAGCAGTTCGGCAAGCCGATCATCGAGAACCAGGCGATCGCGTTCACCCTGGCCGACATGGCCACCTCGATCGAGGCCAGCAGGCTGCTGGTCTGGCGGGCGGCGTGGATGGCGCGCCAGGGCAAGAGCTTCGACCAGGCCGAGGGCTCGATGTCCAAGCTGTTCGCCGGCGAGACCGCGGTCCGGGTGACCGAGCGGGCGATGCAGATCCTCGGCGGGAACGGCTACACGCGGGAGTACCCCGTCGAGCGGATGGCGCGGGACGCCAAGATCTACACGATCTTCGAGGGGACCTCGGAGATCCAGCGACTGGTCATCGCGCGCTCGATCTCAGGCGCGCCGATCCGCTAGCCCGGCCACGGGCCTCCGAGAGCCACCCGCGCTACGCTCGGGACCGGGTCTCGGCAGCGAATACCGCGAGGATGAGTCATGTCAGGACGGTTCAGTGGATCTGCGGTCGTCGACCGCCCCATCGCGGAGGTCTTCGCCTTCCTCGTGGAGGGCACCAACGACCCGAAGTTCAGCCCGCGCGTGCAGTCGATCCGCAAGGAGCCCGAGGGGCCCTCGGCCGTGGGCACCCTCTTCATCAGCCAGGTCAAGGACGCGGGCATGAAGACCGACCGCACCTTCGAGCTGATCGAGGTGGAGGCGCCGACCAAGATCCGGTGGACCGAGCTCTCGAAGAACCTGGTGACCGCCGAGGGCGGCTACGACCTCGAGGACCTCGGCGGCACGCAGACCCGGGTGACGATCTTCAACACCCTCGAGGGGCACGGTTTCGGCAAGCTGATCGCCGGCTTCGCGGTGAAGGCAGCGGCCAAGGACGCGGACGCTTTCGCGCAGCGGATCAAGGCCGCCGTCGAGGCCGGCTAGTCCACGCGCACTGAAGGCGGCAGGGGCCCGCCCCGACCGAAGTCGGGACGGGCCCCTGCCCCATGTTCAGCCCGCTAGCAACCCGCCTTTCTCAGCGTGAAGTCCGCCGCGGTCTCCTCACCGCGGTAGACCCGGACCCGTCGCGTCTGCGGGACGTAGCCGTCCTTCGACGTGATGATGTCCAGCGGGTTCGCCGCGGTGCTGAACCAGTAGGCGTACGACCCGTCGGCCTCGGTCGAGAACGTCCAGGAACCCGCGTAGGAGTCCACCTGGACCGTCGCTCCCGGCAGAGGTGCGGCGTCGCCGGTGCACGACGCACCTTCGACCACGCCGACCAGCTTGCCCCAGGTCGTCGGTGCGTTGACCTTCATCGTCACCGCCACCGGCTCGGTCGAGCCGGGGGCGTCGTCGCTGATCGCGACACCGGCCGTGTACGTGCCCGGCTGGGCGACGTTCGGGTCCATCGTAGACGCGGACGGTCACCGACTCACCCGGGTCCAGGCTGGCCGACGTCCGGTTGATGGTCATCCACTCGACGTCGGCTGATCCCACGGCGCACTCCTCGAAGCCGGGCAGCGCCTCGCTGTCCACGGTCGCGGTGAAGCCACCGGACGAGCCACCGATCTTGTAGACGCCGCACGCCATACCGCCGCGGTAGCGAGCGGTGTTGGAGTTCGGCAGATCGGTCCACGCGCCGGCCGCCGGGTCGTAGGCGAAGGAGCGGTTGGTGATCACCGCACCCTGCACCCCGCCGTTGACGACCAGCATCCCGTTCGCGACGGTGTAGCCGCTCGCCCAGGTGTCGACCGGGGCGTCCGGGATCGCCGTCCACGAGTCCGCACCCGGGTCGTAGACGTAGCTGTCCGCCGTGCCTGCCGCACCGCCGTTGCCGCCGGTGCAGTAGATCATCCCGTCGATCCCGCCGCAGGACGCGAACGCGACCGGCGCCGGGTAGTCGGCGAGCTGCTCCCAGGTGTCGGTCGCCGGGTCGTACGCAGCCACGTCGTTCGCCATCGGCGTGCACGCCGAGGTGGTGCAGCCGCCGACGACGTACAGCTTGCCGTCGACCACTGCCTGCCCGGACGCCGACAGCGACACCGGAGCATCGGCTGCTGGCGACCACGCGTCACCCGCCGGGTCGTAGACCCAGGTGTTGGCGCTCGGACCTGCTGCGGCCCAGCCACCCGTCGCGACGACCTGGCCGTTCACCGCGCCCACCGACATCGCGTTGCGGGCGCCAGGCAGGCTGGCCTTCTCCGTCCACGCGAGAGTCGCCGGGTCGTAGGCGTAGACCGTGTCGTACGACGCGCTGCCGCTGCCGCCGCCGATGGAGTAGGCCACGCCGTCGACGTACACGACGCGGTTGTCCATCACCGTCGACGGGTAGTCGGCGATGTCGGTCCAGGGCGCCTCGTTCGGGCCGACGGGCGCGGCCGGCGAACCGGTCTGACCCATCCCCTTCGCGAACTTCGCGAGAGACACGTCGGCCTTGATCTCCTGCAGCGGTGCACCCGTCTCCTCGGCGATCGAGTCGGTGTCGACCCGGTTGCCGTCGGGCGTCTGCAGCACGAAGCCGCCCGGCTGCTCGGCGAACTCCACGTTGACCGGAGCCGTCCCGTCGTTGGTGACCGTGAAGGTCTTCGACTTGACGTCACCTCCCAGGACCGACGTGGTCTGCAGGCTGGTCGGGGTCACCGTCAGCAACGCAGCGTCGAGCCTGAAGTTCGCCGTGGTCGCCCAGTCGGCGGCCACGTTGACCTGGCGGGTCTGCGACGTGTACTGCTTCGCCGTGGCCTCGAACGGGTGTCGTCCGGTCAGGCTGGAGAACATCCAGTAGAAGCCGTCGTCGAGACCCGGGTCGTCCGGAGTCGCGGCGGTGACCGCCTTCTCGTCCGGCTTGTCCAGGCTGGTGACGGTGGCCCCGTTGATGCCGGCCCTGCCGGTGGCGCCACGCACGTTGCCGACCACCAGGCCGCCACGCACGGGGTCGCACGACCGGTTGGCCGTGAACACGTCGTCGACCTGCCACCACCAGTCGTAGCTGGCCTCGTGGTGGTGGAACCGGACCTGTACGTCGGGCTCCCCGGCCGCCATCGGCAGCGGGATGACGTCCTCGCGCGGTCCGCGGACGTCGGTCGTCTGGCTGAGGACCGTCTCCCACGTCTCACCCCCATCGACGCTGACGTCGACGTCGGCGATGTCACCGAGCTGGTTGAAGTCCTGCTTGAAGCCGACCACCGGGTCGTTCATCGCGGACATGTCCATCACCGGGCTGACGAGCGAGGTGTCCTGCGACTGACCGCTGCCGTAGAAGTCGGAGTCCGAGATCGCGAACGTCCCGTCGCCACCGGTCAGGTTGCCGCGGTTGTCCGGGTCGTCGAACCTCCACACCTGGCCGTTCTCGAGGTTGTCATCGATCGTCCAACCCTCGGGCAGCGCACCGTCGTTGAAGTCCTCGGTCACGGTGCCGGTCGTGTTGAACGTGTAGCCGGGCGCCGTGCACGTGGTGCTGTCCACCTCGAGCACGAAGTCCTGCGTCGACTGGCCCTCGGTGACCGTGATCTCCCTGGTCTCCGGGACGTAACCCGGGTACTCCGAGTCGACGGTCACCGAGTAGGTGCCGACCGGGAGCGACAGGGAGAACTCCCCGGTGCTCGGGTCGCTGAACCCGTCGGGTGCAGCACCATCGACGGTGAGCTTCGAGTACAGCGGCCAGTCGTGCCCGGAGCCGTCGGACACCGAGCCGACGACGGTGCCCATGGGCGCCGTTGCCAGTGCGAAGTCCTGGGTGACCGTTTCCCCGGCGGTCACCGTGACGGTGGTGTTCTGGGTCTGGTAGCCGTACGCCGACACGGTGACGGCGTACTCGCCGGCGGTGAGCCGGGCCGAGTAGGTGCCGTCCTCGCCGGTCGTCAGCGTCCGCGAGGACTCGCCGTCCAGCGTGACCTCGGCGCCCTCGATCGGGTCGCCGGAGCCAGCGTCGGTGACCGTGCCCTCCACCTCACCGGTGTCACCCACCGGTGCGGCCTGGAGCAGGGCCAGGGCGTCGAGACGCCCCTCGCCGAAGACGTTGTTGTCGTCGGCGGTGCCGCCGCAGCCGGTCGAGCTGCTGTCGGTGGCGGTGCCGTCGAGCAGCGCCCAGGTCGCGTCGATGTCGCCCACCAGGGACGGCGCTGCCGACCAGAGCAGGGCGATGGCGCCGGCGAGGTGCGGTGCCGCCATCGAGGTGCCGTTGTACGCGCCGTACGAGTTGCCGGGCAGGCTGGACCGGACGTTGACGCCCGGAGCGCTGATGTTCGGCTTGATCTCGCCGTCCTGGCCCGCGCCGCGGGAGGAGAAGCCGGCGATGTTGTTGCTGCTGTCGTAGGCACCGACGGAGTAGTTGATGATCCGGCTGCCGGGCGACCCGCTGGTCTGGCAGTACGGCCCGTTGTTGCCGTTGGACCAGGTGCCGAAGATGCCCGAGGCCTTCCAGGCGATCTGGATGTCCTCCATGAACGGGTCGTTGCTCGGCACCGGTCGTGCCCCAGGAGTTGTTGACGATGTTGGGGCGCTTGGTGATGTCGGCGTTCTCGCCGTCGAGGTCGGTGGGTGCGAGCATCCACTGACCCGAGGAGATCAGTGCCGCGTCGGACGGGCAGCAGCCGTTGGCGGAGATCCACTTGGCGCCGGGCGCCACGCCGATCTGGTTGGCGGCGCCGTCGTCGCCGAGCATGGTGCCCATCGTGTGGGTGCCGTGCCCGTTGGTGTCGCACGGGGCGGCGGTGCAGGAGCCGGCGGCGTTGAACCAGTTGTAGTTGTGGTCGAACGTGCCGTCCCCGTTGTTGCCGCGGTACTTCCCGACCAGAGCGGGGTGGTCGTACTGCACGCCGGTGTCGATGTTGGCGACCGTGATGCCCTCACCGGTGACGCCGAACTCGCCCCAGACGTCGTCGGCGTTGATGTTGGCCACGCCCCACTCGACCGAGTTGACGTCCTTGACGTCCTTGCCCTTGATCGGCTCCTCGACGGCGTAGTCGCGGGTGGGCCACAGCGACTGCACGTCGTCGAGCCCGGCGAGCCGGTCGACGAGCGCCTGGTCACCGGCGTCGACCCGGATCGCGTTGGTGGCGTAGAAGGCCTGGTACGACGCGCCGGCCTCGTCGAGCACGCCGAGCGCCTCGCCCTGGCTGGCGTCAGCGGCCGACGTCAGGGCGTCGTACACCGCCTTGCCTCGCTCGTTCCAGTCCTTGATCTGGCTGGCCGACGTGAGGTCGGCCTGGTCGAAGCGCACCCAGAACGACGCCTCGTCCTTCTGCTCGAGCTGCTGGGCCAGCTGCGGCTTGATCTTGTCCGTGTCGGAGCTCGATCCGAGCGCCGGGTCGGCCTGCGCCGACGCCGGTAGGATCGCCAGCAGCGCTGCTGCGACGACGACTGTCACCAGTCTGATCAGCAGCGATGATGGATGTGAACCGCGCCATCGCGCGGCGGATGATGTGGAGCTCATCGGCTTCCTTCCCGAGAATGGGCCCCGCCAGAACCGCGGGGTATCCGGAGCAGCGACGCTAAATAGCGAACGCGCGCGTCCACAATGCGAACCGATGGGCAACTCATGGGCAGTCTTAGTAAAGGCCCCGCACCGCGTCATCAAAGCCGGGATGACTACGTCTGGAAAGCGTGAGGCTTTCTATTTCTCCTGCAACGAGGGAGAACTCGGACCACCCTTGAGAAAGGATCGGACATGTCTCTCGCTCGGGGAGAGAGACGTTCGAGGCGGCGATCGGGGCTGACGACCCGGTCGACCGACCGGCACTGTTGATCGCCGTCGCGACCACGCACGAGGAACGGCTCCGGGTCGCCCGGCTGCTCGGCCAGGACATCGCGGTGATGATGGTCGCGAGCCGGGAGGAGGCCGTGGCCCTGCTGCTCGGGGACGACCCACCGGCAGCTCCCGGCCGGCCCCGGGGGGAGTACCCGACGCGGGTCACGACCATCGGCCTGACCGTGGACTCGGACCTGCGCACGGCCAGCTACCAGGGGGTCTCCGTGCCCCTGTCGCCGCTGGAGCACGACCTGCTGCGTTGTCTCGTCCGCGACGCAGGCCGGACCTGGCCGTTCGAGATCCTGCACCGGGAGATCTGGGGCACCGGGCACCTCGGTGGGCTGGCCGACGTGCAGTCGGTGGTGAAGCGGCTGCGCCGCAAGCTGCGTGACCTGCGGTGTCCCGTGCGGATCAGCTCGGTCCGTGGGGTCGGGCTGCGGCTGGACGGGCGGATGGCGGCGTCCACCGCGTAGCGTCGCTCAGAGGTTGATCGCGCGATGCAGCCACACGGAGGTCGGCTGCATCCCGACCTTCTCGTAGAGCGTGAGCGCCCCGGTCCTCGAGTCCGTCGACAGCTCGGAGCGGGTGCAGCCGTGGCCGCGGGAGGCTTCGAACGCGTCGATCAGCAGGCACTGGGCGAGTCCCTTGCCGCGCTGGTCCTTGCGGGTCGCGAGCTTGTCGACGTACCCGTAGTCGTCGTTCTTGTGAATGACCGCCACGCCCACGACCTCACCGTCAGGGTCGACCGCGACCCGCAGGCTCCACGGCTCGAAGCCCGGTCGCTTCGTCACGTTGGACGCCCAGTCCTCGAAGGTGTCGCGCTCGCGCTCCGACCACTCGAGGAACGCGTCCTCGGTGACCGTCCAGCACGCTTCGTACTCGTCGGGTCGTGCCTCGCGCACCGTGTAGCCCTCCGGCGCGTCCCGGTGCGGGATGGCGGCTCCCGGCGGGACCTCGAGCACCCAGCTCGTCCACCGAATGTGGTAGCCGAGCGACTCGAGCAGCTGGTCGCCCGGTGACCCTTCGGGCACGGGCATGCCGATGATCGTCGAGCCCTTTGCCTTGGCGGCCTGCTGCATCCACTGCGCGATCAGGGTGCCGAGGCCCCGGCCGCGGTAGTCGGGGTGGACGGCGGCGTCGCCGTGCCAGGGGCCGGACACCTCGCCGTACGCGACCAGGCGATCGCCGTCGAAGAAGCCGGTGGTGTTTGCCGAGACGTCGAAGGACGGCCGCTGCCAGTCACCGACGATGTCGGCCTCCTCGATGGCGATCTCACCGATGTCGGCCTTCTCCTGCGCGGCCATCACCTCGTAGACCGCACGTGCATCGGTGGGGACCAGTGGGCGGGTCGTCAGCCCCTCGGGCAACTCGTTCACGGGGGCATTCAACGCTGACCCGTCGCAAACTGCAGCCGAATTACGTTGACCCGTCGCAAAGTTTGCGACGGGTCAACGAGGAAGACGGGTCAGGCGTTCTTGATCGCGGAGACGTCGAACTCGAGCTTGATCTTCTCGGAGACGAGGACGCCACCGGTCTCGAGGGCGGCGTTCCAGGTCAGGCCCCAGTCCTTGCGGTTGACGGTGACCGCGCCCTCGAAGCCCACGCGGACGTTGCCGAACGGGTCCTGGGCGGTGCCGGTCTCCTCGAACGGGATCGTCACGGACTTGGTGACGCCCTTGATCGTCAGGTCGCCGGTGATCGTCCACTCGGCACCGTCGCGGCTGACGTCGGTGGAGACGAAGGTGATCTCCGGGTTGGCCTCGGCGTCGAAGAAGTCGGCGGACCGGAGGTGACCGTCGCGGTCGGCGTTGCCGGTCAGGACGCTGCCGGTCTTGATGGTCAGCTCGACCCGGGAGTTGCCCGGCTCGGTGGTGTCGACGTGGGCGGTGCCGGAGAAGTCCTCGAACTGACCGCGCACCTTGGTCACCATGGCGTGCCGGGCGGTGAACCCGAGCCGGGTGTGCGAGGGGTCGATGGTGTAGTCCGCGGCGATGTCCTGGGTGACGGTCTGGCTCTGGGTCATTTCGTTGGCCTCCATTGTAGGGTTGTTGAACTCTCAATGACCATAACCGGACCCTGGTCCGATTAATTCCCGGACCCTGGCGTCGATCTCTCAGCCACGGCTGTGTCCGGAAACTGCCCGAATCCGGGCAAGAACTTGCCAATCGAGGCGTTGTGGCCGCACATTGGGCGTCGTGCCCGTCGATGCCGCGCTCGTGAACCACCTGGTGGCCGGCACCGGCCTGACCCCGCTGGAGGCCCAGCGGGTCGTCGAGGACGTGCTGTCCTTCTACGCCGAGCCGGTCGAGGAGTACGTCCGCCGGCGGCACGCCGAGCTGAAGACGTACGGCGCCAAGAACGCCGAGATCTTCGCCCGGATCGCCGAGGAGCTCGAGGACCGGGTCGTGGCGGCACCATCGCTGAGCGAGCGCCAGCTGCGCCGGATCATCTACACCTAGGTTTTCGAGACGGTCGCTGCGCGACCTCCTCAACAACAGGAAGAAGAGGACCTTCGACATGTGCGGGATCGTGGGATACGTCGGGACCCAGCCGGCAGCGCCGTTGCTGATCGAGGGGCTGAGCCGGCTCGAGCACCGCGGCTACGACTCGGCCGGCGTCGCCGTGCTCGGGCAGACCGGGGCGCTCAAGGTCGCCAAGCTCGCCGGCCGGGTGCGCGACCTGGACGAGTCGCTGCCGAAGCGGTTCTCGGGCCGGGCCGGCATCGGGCACACCCGCTGGGCGACCCACGGCCCCGCCAACGACGTCAACGCCCACCCGCACGTCGACGGCAAGGGCCGCGTGGCCGTCGTGCACAACGGGATCATCGACAACGCCGCCAGCCTGCGGGCCCGGCTCGCCGACGAAGGGGTCGACCTGGCCTCCGACACCGACACCGAGGTGCTCGCCCACCTGGTGGCCCGCTCCGACGCGCCCACCCTCGAGGGCAAGGTGGGCGACGCGCTGTCGATGATCGAGGGCACCTACGGCCTCGCGGTCATGCACGCCGACTTCCCCGACCGGATCGTCGTGGCCCGCAACGGCAGCCCGCTGATCATCGGCGTCGGCGACAAGGAGATGCACGTCGCGTCCGACCTGGCCGCGCTGGTTCGCTACACCACCACGGTCGCCCACCTCGACGACGGCGAGCTGGCCACGATCACGGCCTCCGGGTTCACGACGTTCCGCCCGGACGGCAGCGCCACCGACCGCACGCCGACGAAGCTCGACATCGACGCGTCCGACTACGACGCCGGGAACCACGACTCCTACATGCACAAGGAGATGCTCGAGCAGCCCGCCGCCGCGGAGCGGGTGCTGCGCGGCCGGCTGGACGAGCGGTTCGGGACCGGTCACCTCGGCGGCCTCAACATGGAGGCCCGCGAGACCCGGGCGATCCGGCGGGTGAAGATCCTCGGCTGCGGGTCGGCGTACTACGTCGGCCAGATGGGTGCCTCGCTGCTCGAGGAGCTGGCCCGGATCCCGGCCGACGCCGAGGCGGCGTCGGAGTTCCGCTACCGCAACCCGATCATCGAGCCGGACACGTTGTACGTCGCGGTCAGCCAGTCGGGCGAGACCCTCGACACGCTGCTCGCCGTACAGGAGATCCGGCGCAAGGGCGGTCGGGTGATCGGCCTCGTCAACGTCGTCGGCAGCGCGATCGCGCGCGAGGTCGACGGCGGCATCTATCTGCACTCGGGCCCCGAGGTGGCGGTGGCGTCGACGAAGGCGCTCACCAACATGTTCCTCGCGTTCGCGCTGCTGGCGCTCCAGCTCGGCCGGGTGCGCGACCTGTCGATCGCCGACGGCAAGCGGCTGATCGCCGGACTCACGCGGCTGCCCGGGCAGATCGAGGAGGTGCTCGCCGCCGAGGACGAGCTGGCCCGGATCGCGCAGGGGCTCGCGAAGGCCGACAGCCTGTTCTTCGTGGGACGGGTGCGCGGCTACCCGGTCGCGCGCGAGGGCGCGCAGAAGTTCAAGGAGATCAGCTATCGGCACGCGGAGGCGTACCAGACCTCCGAGCTCAAGCACGGTCCGCTCGCGCTGATCTCGCCCGAGGTGCCGACCGTCGCGATCGTCCCCGACGACGAGCTCACCGACCGCAACGTCGGCGCGCTGCACGAGATCTCCGCCCGGGGCGGCCCGCTGATCGTGGTCACGCACGCCGGTGTCGACCTGGGCGACGTCGAGTGCCAACGGATCGACGTACCCCGCACCGAGCGCGAGCTCGACCCGATCCTGCTGACCATCCCGTTGCAGGTGCTGGCCTACCACGCCGCGTTGTCGCTGGGTCACGACATCGACAAGCCGAGGAACCTGGCGAAGTCCGTCACGGTCGAGTGACGGCGGGGGTAGGTTGCCCGGCGTGACCACTCCACTGCCTGAGCTCCTCGCCGCCGTACCGTCGCTCGACAACCCGTCGGAGCCGTTCACGTACGCCGTGGAGGGCGACACGATCGTCGGCCGGTGGGACATCGTGCGGGCCACCTCGCTCTACCCCGACCGGCTCGAGCACCTCGACAAGGACTACTCGATCACCGTCGAGCTCGACCAGGAGAAGCAGACCTTCGACTTCACCGAGCGGCACTCCGAGACGTCCGGCGAGGTCGACGGTGGTGGGGCGTCGATGAGCAAGAGCACGTTCATCGGCAAGTCGTCGAAGAAGGAGTTCAGCTTCAGCTTCGGCGGGGTCAACAAGACCGACGACGGTGTCTCGCTCGACCCGGTGGCGTACTCCTTCGAGACCAGCCGGATCAAGGAGCCGCTGTTCGCGTTCCTCGAGCAGCACGGCTGGGAGCGGAAGAAGGGGTTCCTCGGCGGGCTTTTCGGTCGCTGACCGCTCACGCACTACCGTTGGCGGGTGAGCAACGCAGAGCCCGAAGCGACACCCACCTTCGCCGACCTCGGCCTCGGTGACGCCGTACTGAAGGGGCTCGCGGACGTCGGCTACGAGAGCCCGTCCCGGATCCAGGCCGCAGACCATCCCGCCGCTGCTGGCGCGGCCACGACCTGGTCGGCCTCGCGCAGACCGGCACCGGCAAGACCGCGGCGTTCGCGCTGCCGATCCTGGACCGGCTCGACGTGAAGCAGAAGACGCCGCAGGCGCTGGTGCTCGCGCCGACCCGCGAGCTGGCGCTGCAGGTGTGCGAGGCGTTCGAGCGGTACGCCGCCCACGTGAAGGGCGTGCACGTGCTGCCGGTCTACGGCGGCCAGGGGTACGGCGTCCAGCTGTCCGCGCTGCGTCGCGGCGTCCACGTCGTCGTCGGCACCCCGGGCCGGATCATGGACCACCTCGAGAAGGGCACGCTCGACCTGACCGAGCTGCGGTTCCTGGTGCTCGACGAGGCCGACGAGATGCTCAACATGGGCTTCGCCGAGGACGTCGAGACGATCCTCGCCGACACCCCGGACACCAAGCAGGTCGCGCTGTTCTCCGCGACCATGCCGGCGCAGATCCGGCGGCTGTCGAAGAAGTACCTCAACGACCCGGTCGAGATCACGGTCAAGGACAAGACCACCACCTCGGCCAACACCACCCAGCGCTACCTGATCGGTCAGCTACCCGCAGAAGGTCGACGCGCTCACCCGGATCCTCGAGGTCGAGAACTTCGAGGGGATGATCGTCTTCGTCCGCACCAAGAACGAGACCGAGACGCTGGCCGAGAAGCTGCGCGCCCGGGGCTTCTCCGCCCAGGCGATCAACGGCGACGTGGCGCAGGTGCAGCGCGAGCGGACGGTCAACCAGCTCAAGGCCGGCAAGCTCGACATCCTGGTCGCCACCGACGTGGCCGCGCGCGGGCTCGACGTCGAGCGGATCAGCCACGTCGTCAACTACGACATCCCGACCGACACCGAGTCCTACGTGCACCGGATCGGCCGCACCGGCCGGGCCGGCCGCAGCGGCGACGCGATCTCGTTCGTCACGCCGCGCGAGCGCTACCTGCTCAAGCACATCGAGAAGGCCACCCGCCAGCCGCTGACCCAGATGCAGCTGCCGACCGTCGAGGACGTCAACGTCACCCGGCTGGCCCGCTTCGACGACCAGATCACCGCGGCGCTGAGCCAGACCAGCCGGATCGAGCGGTTCCGCGACATCGTCGCCCACTACGTCCGCGAGCACGACGTCCCCGAGGCCGACGTCGCCGCGGCGCTCGCCGTGGTCGCCCAGGGCGAGACGCCGCTGCTGCTCGAGCCCGAGCCCGAGCGGCCGGCGAGCGGCCGCGAGCGCGGCGAGCGCCGCGACCGCGGGGACAGGGCCCCGCGGCGTACGTCGGACCAGCCGATGGCGACGTACAAGATCATCGTCGGCAAGCGGCACAAGGTGGAGCCGCGCCAGATCGTCGGCGCGATCGCCAACGAGGGTGGCCTGGGCCGCAACGACTTCGGCCACATCTCGATCCGGCCCGACCACTCCCTGGTCGAGCTCCCGGCCGAGCTGCCCGCGAAGGTCTGGAAGGCGCTCGAGCAGACCCGGATCAGCGGCAAGCTGATCGAGCTGCAGCGCGACTCCGGCCCGCCGTCGTCGCAACCCGGGGCGAAGAAGCCCCGGCACAAGAAGGCCCAGGGTTAGGACAGCAGCCAGCGCAGCGTGTCCTTCATGACCGCCGAGCGGGTCCGCCTGCCGTGCTCGGCAGCGATGTGGTGGTTGCCGACGAAGAGCGACATCACCATCGAAGCACCGCATCTCGACCTCACCAGGGTCGGCGAAGAGCTCGCCGAAGAGACCCCGCAGGTAGTCCATCCGCCGGTTGTCGACCCGGCGCACCCGCTCGGCCACGCCCGCGTCGCGGCGGGACCAGTCGCGGACCGCGAGCTCGATGCCGAGGAGGTCGTCGACCGAGCACGCAAGCCCGAACAACCGCCGCAGCCGGCTCGCGGCTCGCCGCCCCTGACTCGACCCGTCGATGACGGCGTCGACCATCACCCGCTCCCAGCGGTCGAGCATCTCCTCGAGGAGCCGTTGCGGTCGGTGAAGTGCCAGTAGAAGCCGCCCTTGGTGACACCGAGCTCTGCGCCACCGTCTCGACGCGGACAGCATCAGGACCGCCGGACGCGAGTGCGCCCGAGCCCTCGTCGATCCAACGCTCGCGCGGGGTGCGATCGGTGTGTCATGCTCCCTCGCTAGGGTCGATTGCGCGTCCTGCAACCATACTCTACCGTATGGATACGGCACCGTATGGAACAGAAGGCGTGTGAGAGATGAAGCTCCCTCCCGGTCAGCTCAGGATCAACGACTTCCCCCGCTTCGGCCTCGGCGGCCGGCCGCCGACCGTCCCGGCCGCGCCGAAGATCGAGTTCCGCGGCGCCCTCGACGAGCCGGTCACGCTCCCGGTGCCGGAGCTGGCGAGGATGCCGCGGCGCGAACTCACCGCCGACTTCCACTGTGTGTCGGGCTGGACCGCGATCGACCTGCACTGGGAGGGCGTGGCCTTTGCCGACCTCTACGACGCGGTGCTCCGGCCACGGCTGGCGCCGGACCCGGCCGTGACGCACGTCGTCCTGGAAGGGCTCGACGGCTATCGCTCGGTCGCATGGCTAGAGGACCTGCTCGACCCCGATGTCCTCGTCGCCGACCGACTCGACGGCCGCCCGCTCGACAGCGATCACGGTGCGCCAGCGCGACTCGTGAGCCCCGCGCAGTACGGCTATGTGAGCACCAAGCACCTGGCCCGGATCGAGCTGCACACCTCCGAGCCTCGGGTGCGGTACCACCCGAGCTGGCGGTCGCACCTGGGCCTGCAGCTGGTCAAGCCGCACCCACGTGCGCGGGTGTGGCGCGAGGAGCGCCACCGTTACCTTCCCCCGCGCCTGGTGCGGCCGGTCTACCACCGCCTGATCCGGCTGATCAGGACCCGCAACACCGCCGCCCCAGCGCGGACCGATCCGTCCTCGGCTGACGACCTGCGCAGGAACCAGTGACGGGCAGTCCTGTCCGCGTGACCACGATCAAGATCAACGCCATCGCCGAGCACTATTGAGCGGGACGATCCCGTCCCGGCGAATATCTCCTGACTGGGGTATGGGCGGCGCCGCTACGACGGGCTTATGTTGGCGAGACCTCCTCTGGCAGGAAGGGACATCCCCCATGAAGCGCGCGATCCTGGCCATCCTCGTCATCGGCTTCTCGCTGTTCATCCCCCAGTCAGCGCACGGCATCGTGTACGGCGTCCCGGATGACGGCGAACATCCGAACGTCGGTTCGTTCGTCGGCGAGTTTACCGACCCCGAAACCGGAGAGGTCAGTCTGTTCCAGCTCTGCACCGGCACCCTGATCGACTCGGACGTGGTGCTCTCGGCCTCCCATTGCTTCGTCGGGCTCCCCGCGACCATCACGAACATCAGCTTCACGTTGGACGAGGTGATCGACGCCGACGAGAACGGGGTGGTCGACGACGATGTGGAGCTCCTCAGCGGGACTCCGGTGACGCATCCTCTGTTCGCCACCGGCGGCGCCAACAACACCTTCGACATCGCCGTGTTCCTGCTCGACGACGCGGTCACGGGCATCACCCCTGCGGCGCTGCCGGAGCTCGGGGCGTTGTCGAACCGGAGCCTGCGGGACGAGACGTTCACCGCGGTCGGCTATGGCACCGTGCGGGAGACCAACCGTCAGTCCAGCCAAGCGTTCCTGCCGGGCACCCAACGGCTGAAGGCGGACCAGGAGCTGCTCTCGGTGACCAAGGCATGGGCGAACTTCTCCATGAATCTCGCCACCGGCAACGGTGGCACCTGCTACGGCGACTCCGGGGGTCCCCACTTCCTCGACGGTGTGGTCGTCGCCCTGACCATCACCGGCGATGCGCCGTGCAAGGCCCTCGACAAGACGTACCGTCTCGACACCCCCTGGGCGCAGGAGTTCCTCGCGCAGTTCGTAGCCCTGCCGTAGCCGTTTCGCGCTCCCGGCCGAGCTGCCCGGGAAGGTGTGGAAGGCGCTCGAGCAGACCCGGATCAGCGGCAAGCTGATCGAGCTGCAGCGCGACTCCGGCCCGCCGGGCAAGGCGAAGAAGCCCCGGCACAAGAAGAACCACTAGCGGTACTCTGCGACCGTGCGGTGTCAGGGTCTGGTCGACTCACCAACAGACCTCGGGATCAACGGCCATGCCTGCTGGAGCTATCAGGATCTCGAGGGTGACTTCCGGGACGCGGCCGTCGCGTTCCTGGCCGACGGGCTCGAGCTCGGTCAGGCGCTGATGTTCGTCGGCGGCCCCGAGGCCGAGGAGGTCGTGCGCTCGGTCGAGCCGCTGAGCTCGCTGGTCGCCGACGGGTCGCTGACCATCGCGCCCTTCGAGGGCGTCTACCCCGGCGGCCGGCGGATGGACCAACGCCGACCAGTGGACGGCGTACGCCGGCGCCACCGAGCAGGCCCTTCAGGGCGGCGCCACGGGGCTTCGCGTCCTGGCCGAGGTGACCTCGCTCGCCAGCCCCGACGGCGCCTGGCCCGGTCAGTCCCGGTGGGAGAGCTACGCCGACCGGAGGATGGCCGACTCGACGCTGGCGGCGCTGTGCTGCTTCGACCGCAGCGCCGTGCCCCCCGAAGGACTCGCGGCCATCGCGAGCGCGCACCCGGTGGTCGACCGCCGGCTCGACGACCTCGTCCCCTTCCGGCTCTTCGGCCGAGACGATGGCCTCGCGATCGCGGGCGAGGTGGACGCGTTCTCCTCCAACACCCTGCGACAGCTGCTGCGGACCAGCGACGGCTCACCGGTCGACGCGGTCCTCGACCTCGACGACCTGACCTTCATCGAGCACACCGGGGTGCTCGCCCTGCACGAGTACGCCGAGGCGGTGCGCGCACACGGCATCGGGCTCAAGGTTCGTGGCGGGCCCCCGACCCTCCGACGGCTCGCCGACATCCTCGGGGTGACGTTGTGACCGCGCCGTTCAGGCACGAAGCGGTCTTCTACGACGACTTGCCGGGGTTCCTGGCCGGCACGGTCCCGTTCCTGCTGGAGGGGATCGCCGCCGAAGAGCCGGCGCTGGTAGCCGTGGATCCGGAGAAGGCCGAGGCGATGCGCACGGAGCTCCCCGACGGGGACGCCGCCGTCCGGTTCGTCGACATGACCGACCTGGGCCGCAACCCGGGCCGGCTCATCTCCGCGTGGGCCGACTTCCTCGGCGAGCACGCCGCCGCCCGACCGGTGCGCGGCATCGGCGAACCGGTGTGGTTCGGGCGAACCCCCGACGAGATCGCCGAGTGCCAGCGCCACGAGGCCCTGCTCAACCTGGCCTTCGCCGACCGGCGAGACTTCGTTCTGGTCTGCCCCTACGACAGCACCCAGCTCGACGAATCCGTGCTGGCCGAGGCCCGGAGCAGCCACCCCCTGCTGGTCCAGGACGGCGAGACGACCGCCAGCACGCAGTACGACCGCAGCGTCTCGCCGTACGCCGGAAGCCTCGCCGAGCCGACCGGTCCCGTCGAGTCGTGGGACCTCACCGAGCACAGCCTCGCCGACCTACGCCGGTGGGTCAGCTTTGCGGCGTCCGCGGCCGGGCTGGAGCCGGAGCACATCGAGGACCTGGCCCTGGCGGTGAGCGAGGCCGCCACGAACACGCTGCAGCACGCGGGCGGCGACGGAGAGCTGCGGCTGTGGCGCCACGAGGGCTGCATCGTCTGCGAGGTGCACGACCACGGGCGGATCCTCGATCCGTTGGCGGGGCGATTCCCCGTCCCCATCGACGAGCCGAGCGGTCGCGGCCTCTGGCTGATCCACCAGCTCTGCGACCTCGTGCAGATCCGTTCCTCCGAGACCGGGAACGTGGTGCGCATGCACATGAGGACGCCTCGACCCGAGGAAATAGTTCGGCCGCTCGTGGGCCGTTCGGGAGCCACGGTGCGACAGTCCTTATATGGCCTCCTGTGATCTCACGGACGCCGACCTGCTCCACGCGATGGCCGGTAGGGACGAGGGCGCCCTCCGCGAGCTGTACGACCGCCACGCCCTCTGGATCTCGGCCCGGCTCGCCCGTCGCTGCGCCGATCCCGACGCCGTCTCCGACGTCCTCCAGGACACGTTCATCGCAGCGTGGGACGGCGCGGCCCGCTTCCGCGGCGAGGGCGAGGTCCCCGCCTGGCTCTGGGGCATCGCCATCCGCCGGCTGATCAGCAGGCTCCGCAAGCGCTCCGGCTTCCGGCTCGGGCCGGCGCTCCTCCAGAGCGACGGCGAGGACATCTCGGCGGAGGAGCGGGTGCTGATGCGGCTCGAGAACGTCGACGTCGGCAGCGCGATGGCCCGGATCTCGCCGGAGCTGCGGGTGGTGCTCCAGCTGACCGTGCTGGACGGGCTGTCCACCCGCGAGGCCGCCGAGCTGCTCGGCATCCCGCGCGGCACCGTGAAGTCCCGGCTGCAGCGGGCCCGGACGACGATGAGGGAGGAGCTGGCATGAGCCGGCAGAGCACACCCACGTGGCACCTCGACGAGGCCACCTTGCGGGCGTACGTCGACGGTCACCCGCTCAGCGTCGTCGGCGCCTCGGTCGAGGCCCACCTCGTCGACTGCCCTGACTGCCGGGTGCGGCTCGGCGAGCTGATGCCCCACCAAGCCGTCGATCGTGCCTGGAGCGCCATCCGGGCCCACGTCGAGGCGCCGCGGCGCAGCCTCCCCGAGCGGCTGATCCGCTGGTTCGGCGTCTCGACCGAGACCGCACGGCTCCTGGTGGCGGTGCCGGCCTTCCGGGGTGCCTGGCTCCTCGGGCTCTTCATGGTCACGCTCTTCGCCGGGCTGGCGGCCCTCTTCGCCGGCGAGTACGGCATGACCTTGTTCCTGATCGTGGCGCCGCTCGCCCCGGTCGCCGGCGTGGCCGCCTCGTTCGGAGGGGACGCGGACCCCTGCCACGAGCTGGTGACGGTCACGCCCTACTCCGCCGTCCGGATGCTCCTGCTGCGGACCGCCGGAGTGCTCGCCACCTCGCTCCCGGTCACCCTGCTCGCGGGTCTCGCGCTGCCCGGGCCGGCCTGGGTGGGGGTGGCCTGGCTGACCCCTGCCGCGGCGGGCGTCGCGCTGACCCTGCTGCTCGCGCCGCTGTTCGGCTCCACCGTCGCGGCCGCGACCCTGGCGGCGCCTTCTGGTCGGCGGCGGTGGTCTTCGCCGCCCGGCTGAGCGACCCGATCGAGGTGGTCGAGCCCGACCATGCAGCTCGTCTTCGCCGTCCTCACCCTGGTCGCCGTCGCGGCCCTCGTCGTCCGTCAACCGTCCTTCGAACACCTGGGAAGGCAGTCATGAACACCGTCACCCTCACCGGCCTGGACAAGTCCTACGGCCGCACCGCCGCCCTCTCGCGGAGTGGACCTCGCCCTCGCGCCCGGCATCACCGGGCTGCTCGGCCCCAACGGCGCCGGCAAGACCACCATGCTGCGGATCCTGGCGACCGCGCTCGCCGCCGACCGGGGCTCGGTGCGGATCCTCGGAGAGGACCCGACGACGACCGACGGCCGGGTCGCCGTACGACGGCGGCTCGGCTACGTCCCCCAGGAGACCGGGTTCCCCCGCGGTTTCACGGCGTTCGCCTTCGTCGACTACCTGGCGATCCTCAAGGAGTGGACCGATCTCCCGTCCCGGCACGAGGAAGTACGCCGCGTCATCGACCAGGTCGGGCTGACCGACGTCGCCACCAAGCGGGTCAGCGCCCTGTCCGGAGGCCAGCGGCGCCGGGTCGTGCTGGCCCAGGCGTTGCTCGGACGCCCGGACCTGCTGGTTCTCGACGAGCCGACCGCCGGTCTCGACCCTGCTCAGCGCGGCCGGTTGCGCGACGTGCTCGGCCGGGCCGGGGAGACGTCGACGGTGGTCATCTCCACCCACCAGACCGAGGACGTGGCCGCCCTGTGCGAGCGGGTGGTGGTCCTCGACGGGGGCCGGATCCTCTTCGACGGCACGGTGACGGACATGGTCGAGCCAGGCCGCGGGCCGGGTCTGGATGGCGGCCGAGCGCGACCCGGCCGCCCAGCACGCCTGGCGCACCGGCAGCGGCCGGTTCCGCAACGTCGGCGACCCGCCTCCGTCGGCCGAGCTCATCGAGCCGGCCCTCGAGGACGCCTACCTGCTGCTGGTCGGAGACGCGGCCGCGCGACACCGAGACTGGAGGCGGCGTCATGAGCGCCGCGATCTCCCCGCGCCCCGAGGCTCCGACCGCTGAGGGCTGGCCGGCCTTGCGTGCCCTGGCCCGCGTGGAGGCGAAGCGCTTCGCCCGGCACCCGCTGTTCCTGCTCGGCATCGCCATCATGCTGATTCCGATGGTCGCCGTGGTCTGGCAGCAGGAGCTCGACGCCAACCCGATGACCGGGACCCTGTTCATCGCCTTCCTCTTCGGCGTCTTCGGGTTCATCGTCGCGCACCGGCTCACCACGTCGATGCTGCGCACCCGCGACCTCGCCACGACCACGCCCGTGGGTCGGCAGCAGCGCACGCTGGCCCTGTGCCTGGCCTGTCTGGTTCCCGCCACCGCCGGAGTGGTGGTGGCGGTCTTCATGCTGGTCACCGCGGCCATCTGGACGCCGGTCGGCGACCCCGTCACCGCGCACGTCGCCTGGTTCCGGGACGACCCGGCCATCGACGTGCTGGCCACCCTGATCGCGATGGGGCCGGTCGCGGCGCTGGGCGGGCCGCTGCTCGGGTGTGGCCGTGGCGCGATGGGCGCCGTTCCGGGGATCGGCCCTGATCGGAGTGGTCACCCTGGTGTTCCTCACCGCCCTGCCCAGCGAGGCACTCGCTCCCGTGGCGGGTGCTCTCGGCCTGGCCGCTCCTGGTCGACGAATACGTGAACGACGGCGAAGGTCCGGTCGTGCGGTCGTCCTTCGTGCCCGGCGTGGAGCCGATCTGGGTCCTGGGCTACCTCCTTTGCCTGTGCGGTCTGGCCGTGGTGGCGGCGCTGCTGCGCGACCCGGGGCATCGGCGGGCCCTGCTCGGTACGGGCGCCGCACTGACCGTCGGCGCTGTCGGGTTGCTTCCTTCTCGCCGTGTCATGAGCACCGGACCGCCCCGCGCGCTGAGCGCCGCGGCACTGGCCGCGGTCGTCCTCGTCATCGTGTCGGCGGTCGCCCAGCCGGATGCCGGTGTCTCGGGCCTCGTGGTGCGGATCTCCGAGCTCCTGCTGGCCGGCGGGGCGGCGTACCTGCTCGATGACGCGGCGGTCGCACTGACCACCGTCGTTCCGGTCGGAGTGTGGCGTCGTCGGTTGCCGCGACTTCTGTCGGGGGTGGCACAGCTCTTGGGGGCTTGGACGCTGATCCTCGTAGTGCTGTGGCAGCAGGACGCCCTCCCGCCGGGGCTGGTGACCAGCGAGCTGGCGGTGCTGTGTCTGGTGGCGCTGGGCGCGGCCGCAGTGCTGGCAGCGCGTGGCGAGGCCGAGCCCGGTGGGCTGGTGGCCCCGGTCATCGGCTTGCTCGGCATCGGTGCGTTCATCGCCGATTTTCTTGTGGAGCCTGCGATCTTCGTGCCATGGGACGGGTCAGGCGGCGATGGAGTGCGTCTGGCCTGGGCCGCCGTCGGTGGCCTTGCAGTAGCTTGTCATCGCCGTCGCGTCGCGTGATCCCGGACGCTCCGGTCGGCTCCGCATCCTCAGGTGACCTCGTAGTCCACCAGGGTCACGGTCTCGACGACCTGGCCATCGGTGCGGGTCGCCTGCTGGACCGGCATGCCGGGCAGGTCCGTGGCGAACCAGAAGATCTCCTCGGTCGCGCCGTCGCGCACCGTGTAGCGCAGGCAGTCGAGCGCGCCGATCGCGGTCGCGATCCGCTCGGGCTCGATCGTCGTGGCGTCGGCCGGGAACGAGGCGTGCGCCTGCAGGTCGAGCCACTCGACCCGAGCGACCATGGGCTCGCCGAGCGGAGCGCCGTCGAGCGTCAGCCGGGACCGCTCGAGGGTGGCGCCGGCCTCGTCGCGCTCGACGTACCGGCTGACCAGGAGGTAGGGCGCCTCTCCCATCGCGTCCACCCGACGCCGGATGGTCTTCCCGACCGTGCAGGCAGCCTGGATCTCGTCGGCGGTGAACGGCGTGGGCGCCGTCCCGGGCGCGAGGACGTGAGGGTCCCGGGCGTCTTCCATCGTCTCTCCTCTAGACAGTTTCCAGACGGTAGCGCTTAGGTGTGACCCGGGCCACACGACCGCGTGGCCGTCATGGGGTTCTCTCTCGGAGGTCACCTTGCTCGGAAGACGCTTCATCCCGCCGCTCCTGATCGCACTCGCGACGGTCGCCACGTTCCTGGCGCCCATCGCCCCGGCCCAGGCCGCGACGCCGCCGTACGTCGCCCTCGGCGACTCCTACTCCTCGGGCACCGGCACCGGCTCCTACATCGACGACGGCACGTCGTGCCAGCGCTCGGTCTACGCCTACCCCAGCCTGCTGGCCAGCCAGAAGGGCTACGCGCTCAACTTCCGCGCCTGCTCCGGCGCGACCATCACCGACGTCACCAACACCCAGCTCAGCGCGCTGAACACCGCCACCCGTTACGTCACCATCTCGGTCGGCGGCAACGACGCCGGGTTCGCCGACGTGCTCACCGAGTGCGCGACGCCCTGGTGGGCCGGTGACTGTGACGGCGCGATCGACGGCGCCCAGGCGTTCATCAACAACACGCTGCCCGGTCGGCTGTCGACGCTCTACGCGTCGATCCGCTCCAGGGCGCCGAGCGCCCGCGTCGTCGTGGTCGGCTACCCGCGGATCTTCAACGGCGAGGACTGCAACGCCGCCACCTGGTTCTCGCCCGAGGAGGAGGCCCGGCTCAACCAGACCGCGGACCTGCTGAACTCCAAGCTCTCGGCGGCCGCCTCGGCCCGCGGCTTCGGGTTCGGCAACCCCACGAGCCGGTTCATCGGCCACGCCGTGTGCGACAGCCCGGAGTGGATCAACGGACTGTCCTGGCCGATCAGCGAGAGCTACCACCCCAAGATCGTCGGGCACTCCTCCGGCTACGCGCCGACGGTCAGCCCGCTGCTCACCGGCGCCCCGGCCCGGGTCACCCGGCAGACGCTCGCCGACGCGCGGGCGAGCGCCGACGAGCTCGCCGCCCAGCAGCGGCAGTACGCCGACGCGGACGCCGGCATCCGTCCAGGAGTCGTTCCGGGCGCCCGACCTGACCACACCGGCGGCGCGCCGCGCGGCCCGCGAAGCACGGCATCGACATCGAGAGGTGGCTCGCCAGGCACTAGTCAGGCCGCTGGGAGGCGGCTGGTAGAAGAGACGCATGCGTGCGCCTCTCGGACGTCCAGTCGCCGGTCTTGACAGCTCTGCTCCTCGTCCTGGCCGGCTGCTCGGACGGCCAGGACGAGGACGAGGCCCAGGCCGACGGTGCGGCCGACGACCTGGCCGCCGCCCTCGAGGCCGGCGACTTCGCCGACCTCGACCTGGCCGGCGCGACCGCCAAGGAGGTCAAGAAGGACTACGCCGCGACCGTCGAGGGGATGGGCGGGCTCGAGCCCGACCGTCTCCGTGGAGGACGTCGAGCTCGCCGAGGACGGGGACACCGCCGACCGTGACCCTATGCGTGGTCGTGGCCGGTGGACGGCGAGCAGGAGTGGGCCTACCAGACCGAGGCCGAGCTGACCGGCTCCGGCTCGGAGTGGGCGGTGACCTGGGACCGGTCCTTGGTCGAGCCCAGCCTGACCGAGACGACCGTCCTCGACGCCACCACCATCGCCGGCGCGCGTGGCGACATCACCGGCGGGGACGGCAGGGCCATCGTGACCAACCGGCCGGTGGTCGAGGTCGGGGTCGACCGGTCCCAGGCGTCGCAGGCCGAGGCGGTCGCGGCCGCTGAGAGGGTGGCGGCGGCGACCGGGATCGACGCCGCGCCGTACGTCAAGCAGGTCCGCGCCGCCGGTGACGAGGCGTTCGTGCTCGCGATCACCTACCGCGCCGACGAGGTGCCCCCCGAGGTGACCGCGCTCGCCGACAGCACTCCCGGCGTGCTCCTCATCGACGGCGAGCTCCCGCTGGCGCCGACCCGCGACTTCGCCGCGCCCATCCTCGGCACGGTCGGTGACGTGACCGCCGAGATGATCAAGGAGCACCCCGACCTCTACGAGGTGGGAGACCAGGCCGGCCTCTCCGGTCTGCAGGCGCGGTACGACGAGCAGCTGCGCGGCACTCCCGGCGTGCTTGTCCAGTCCATCGACGACGACGGAACCGAGACGGAGCTCTTCCGGTCGGACGCCGCGCCAGGCAAGTCGATCGCGCTGACCATGAACGCGCGCCTCCAGAGCGAGGCCGAGCGGCTTGCTCGCCGGCGTCGGCCCGGCCAGCGCCATCGTGGCGATCCGCCCGAGCGACGGCGCGATCCTGGCCGCGGCCAACGGGCCCGGCAACGGCGGACAGAACCTCGCGACGTACGGGCAGTACGCCCCCGGCTCGACGTTCAAGGCGGTCAGCAGCCTGGCCCTGCTGCGGGCGGGGATCACCCCCGACACGACCGTCTCGTGCCCGCCGACCACCGTCGTCGACGGCAAGTCGTTCAAGAACTACGACGACTACCCGTCGTCCGGGCTCGGCCGGATCCCGTTCCGGGCCGCGCTCGCCAACTCCTGCAACACCGCCTTCATCACCGAGCGCGGCCGCCTGAAGGACCTCGACCTCTTCGACGCCGCCGCTTCGCTCGGCATGGCCGTCGACCACGACCTCGGCTTCCCCGCGTTCTTCGGCAGCGTCGAGCCCGCCGAGAGCGAGACCGAGCGGGCCGCGAACATGATCGGGCAGGGCCGGATCCTGGCCTCGCCGATGACGATGGCAGCCGTGATCGCCTCGGCGCAGCAGGGGGAGGTGGTGGTGCCCCGGCTGCTGAAGTCGGTGAAGGTCAAGGATCCCGACCACGAGCCGATGACCCGCGGCGAGGCCGCCGCCCTGCGCGGGATGCTCCGCGGAGTGGTGACCTCCGGCAGCGGCATCGGCCTGGCCGACGTACCCGGTCCGGAGGTGATCGCCAAGACCGGCACCGCCGAGTTCCAGGGCGACAAGGGCATCGAGACCCACGCCTGGATGATCGCGGCGCAGGGCGACCTCGCCGTCGCGGTCTTCGTCGAGGTCGGCCAGTCCGGGTCGAGCACGGCGGGCCCGATCCTGGAGCAGTTCCTACGCGCTGCAGGGTAGGGAGCACTAACCTGAGTGGATGTCTCGGGTCGTAGGTCGGGAGGCCCTGCTCGCCGAGGTGAG
Organism: uncultured Actinomycetota bacterium; assembly: GCA_963813615.1. Lineage (GTDB taxonomy): Bacteria > Actinomycetota > Actinomycetes > Propionibacteriales > Nocardioidaceae > Nocardioides. Next base: position 102,096 of record CAWFAE010000001.1, on the reverse strand, counting down.
GGAGCTCCTCGAGCGGGGTGAGTCGGTCGCGCTCAACGGGCCGATCGGCGTCGGCAAGAGCGCCCTGCTCACGATCATCGAGGATGAGCGCGCCGCCCTCGGCGACGCCGTGCTGCACGCCCGCGGCGCGCACGAGGAGCACGCGCTGCCGTTCGCGGCGCTGCGCGACCTGCTGGCCCAGTGCCCGCCCGAGCTCGTCGAGCGACTCCCCGAGCCGGTGCGCGGACCGGTCGCGGCCGGGCTGGTCGGCATCGACGCCACCGACGAGCTGCGGTCCGACCTGGCCGCCGGGTTCCACTCGCTGCTGGCCAGCTGGTCGGAGACCCGGCCGGTGCTGATGCTCCTCGACGACGTCCAATGGCTCGACGGCGAGTCGTCGGCGATCGTCGGGTACGCCCGCCGACGGCTGCACGGGCGGGTCGCCCTGGTCGCCACCATCGGTCCCGGTGACAACAACGAGGACGTCGACGTCTCCGGGCTGCACCACCTGGAGGTGCCGCCGCTGCCGGCCGCCGAGATGATCGACCTGCTCTGCGAGCACGGGCTGACCGCCGACGTCGCGCAACGGGTGTACGTCGAGTCCGGCGGCATCCCCTCGCTCGCCCTCGCCCTCTGCGGAGCGATCGGGGAGCACCCGTCGGTGCTGGGTGCGCCGACGCCGCTGCCGTCGAGCATCGCGCGGGTGCTCCGTGACCGGTTCCTCGCCCAGCCCGAGGAGGTGCGCGCCACCCTGTCGCAGGCCGCCCTGCTCCACCACCCGACCGTCCGCCAGCTCGAGCGCGGTGGTCGGCTCGCGGCGGAGGAGCACGTGAGTCGCGCCGCCCAGTCCGGGCTGGTGTGTCGCGCCGAGGGGGCGATCCGGTTCACCCCTTCGGCACTGCGGCTGATCATCGCCGAGCTGATGCCGGCCGACGACCGGGTCGCGTCTGCACGCGGCCCTCGCCGACCTCGCCGGCACCTCCGCCGAGCGGCTCCGCCACCTCGCCCTCGCCCGGCCCGGGGTCGACGCCGACCTGGCCCGCGAGCTCGGCGTGGCCGCGCGCGACTCGGCGGCAGCGGGCGCGCGGGAGATCGCGGCCGAGCTCTACCTGTTGGCGGCCGAGCGGTCGCCGTACGACCTCTGCGAGCAGCGGGTCGAGTGGCTGGCCGCGGCCATCGAGACCGCCGCGCCGGGCAACCACGTCGAGCTGGTCGTGCGCGCGCTCGGCGACTTCCTGGAGGCGACGCCGACCCCGGCCCAGTCGGTGCGGGTGCGGTTGGCCATCCCGGAGCTGGCGGGGTACGGCGTGGCCGCGCTCGACGAGGTGATGGCGGCCGCGCTCGCCGACGCCGGCGACGACGACCAGCTGGTCGCGAAGGTGCTCCTGCAGCGCGCCCGGATCGCGCTGATGGAGTCGCGACCCGATCTGGCCGAGCGGTCTGCCGAGCGGGCGGTCGGTCTGCTCGAGCGGGCCGAGGACCGCGACGAGCTCGCGCTCGGTCTGACCACGCTGGCCGTGGCCCGGCGCTGGCTCGGCGGCGACCACGCCGCGTGCCTCGACCGGGCGCTCGATCTCGCAGGCCCCACGCCGACCGGCTTCCTGCACACCTCACCGGAGTACATGGCCGCCCGGTTCGCGTTCTACGACGACCGGCTCGACGAGGCCTGGTCCGGCTTCTCGGCCATGCTGTCCCACGTCGAGCGCGGTGCCGGGATGGACCACGTCCACGTGCTGCGCTGCCTGGTCGAGGTCGGTGTGCGGAGCGGCCGCTGCCGCGAGGCGATGGAGTACGCCGCCCGGGCGTCGCGGATCGGCGAGGAGTTCGACCTCGACGCGCACACGTCGTGGTTCATCACCGCGCTCGCCGAGCTCGCCGGTGGTGACCTGACCCGGGCCCGGACCCTCGCGTCGCGTGGTGCCGCAGCGGCCGAGGAGCGCGGGGACACGAGGTACTGGCAGCGGCACCTGGTGCTGCTCGGCCAGGCGCTGCTCCGAACCGGCGATGCCCAGGGCGCCAGCGAGGCGCTGGCCCAGGTCCGTGCCTACGAGCGCGAGCACGACTTCGGCGACCCCACCGTGAACAGGTGGCACGCCGACCTGGTCACCGCCCTGGTGCTGCTCGGCCGCATCGAGGAGGCCGCCGAGGTGCTCGCCGAGGCGCGGCGGGCCGTCGCCGACCGGGACGGCACCGACGGGGTCGCGGCCCAGCTCGACCGCGCGGAGGCGCAGGTGTTGATGGGCAGCTGCGACCTCGACCACGCGGAGTCGCTGCTGGAGCGGTCGGCCAAGGCGGCGGCCGAGCTCGGCATGCGGATCGACGCCGGGCGGGCCCTGGTCACCCGCGCGCACCTCGAGCGGCGGCGCCGCCGGGCCGCCGCGGCGCGGGCCACGCTGCAGGAGGCGCTCGACCTGTTCGAGAGCCTGCACGCGGACGCGTGGGCGACGCAGGTGCGCTCGGAGCTGATGCCCGACAAGGCCGCCTCCGCGGCCGACCCGCTCCTGGACCGGCTCACCGACGCCGAGGCCCGGGTGGCCCGCGAGGTGGCCCAGGGCGCCAGCAACCGCGAGATCGCCGAGCGCACCTACGTCAGCGTCAAGACCGTCGAGGCCACCCTCACCCGGATCTACCGCAAGCTCGACGTCCGCTCCCGCACCCACCTGGCGGCACTGCTGGTCCCCGCACCCCCGGAGTAGACAAGGGTTTTCCCCCTATCGAGGGGTGCGGGCGGTTCCTAGGTTCGGCGTGGTGGTCCGGCGAACCCGGAGCACCGCTGCGTTCCACACCCGCACCCTCAAGGGAGATCAGATGAAACCGCAGAAGTGGCTCGGTGCCGCTCTGGCGACAACAGTGGCCGGCGCCCTCGTCCTGGGCGTCCAAGGGCCGTCGTACACCGCCGGGGCCGACAAGCAACGGACCGACCGATCGGACCAGGTCGAGCAGGAAGGGCCCCAGCGGCAGCAGGCGATCACCGCGGCCGACCGCTACCTCCGGAGCCACGGCAGGGCGGTACGCCGCGGTGCCGACGACACGATCCGGCGGGTCACCGCCACGCCCGGCACCAAGGGCACCTACTACGTCTCCTACGAGCGCAGCTACCGCGGCCTCCCGGTCTACGGCGGCGACTTCGTGGTCGCCGTCGACAGCCAGGGCCGCGCGGTCGGCGCGACCAGCGGGCAGGAGCGCCGGATCTCGGTCGCGACCACCCCGACGGTGAGCAAGGCCGCTGCGCGGTCCACCGCAAAGCGTCAGGTCGACAAAGTGCGCTCGGTCTCCCGCCCCACCCTCGAGGTGTACGCCGAGGGCGCCCCCCGCCTCGCCTGGAAGACCGTCGTGAAGGGCGTCGACAAGGGCTCGCCGTCGATCCAGACCGTGTGGACCGACGCCCGCACCGGCAAGGTGCTGCTCGCCTGGGACAAGGTGATGCACGGCTCCGGCACCGGCTACTACTACGGCAACGTCACCATCGGCACCTCCGGCAGCAGCGGGTCGTTCCGGATGGTCGACCCGGCCCACTCCGGCGTGCAGTGCGGCGGCCAGAACGGCTCGGCGTACACCGGAACCGATGACGTGTGGGGCAACGGCTCCGGCACCAACCTGGAGACCGCCTGCGTCGACGTCATGTACGCCACCGCCAAGGAGGTCGACATGCTGTCGGCCTGGCTGGGTCGAAACGGCGTGAAGGGCAACGGCACGAGCTACCCGGCGCGGGTCGGGCTCAACGACGTCAACGCCTACTGGAACGGCTCGATCGTCAACTTCGGGCACAGCTCCGACAACGCCCGCCAGCTGACCGCGATCGACATCGTCGCTCACGAGCAGGGCCACGGCATCTTCTACACCACGCCCGGCGGCTCCAGCGGCAACAACGAGACCGGCGGCATGAACGAGGCGACCGGCGACATCTTCGGCGCCCTCACCGAGGCGTACGCCGCCAACCCCAACGACCCGGCGGACTTCCTGGTCGGCGAGGAGGCGGACCTGGTGGGCGACGGCCCGATCCGGAACATGTACAACCCGGGCGCGCTGGGTGACCCCAACTGCTACTCCACGAGCCTCCCCGGCACCGAGGTGCACGCGGCGGCAGGCCCGCTCAACCACTGGTTCTACCTGCTGGCGCAGGGCTCCAACGGGTCGCCGTCCTCGCCGACCTGCAACGGCTCGACGGTGACCGGCGTCGGTCTGCAGACCGCGGGCAAGATCTTCTACAACGGCCTGCTGCTCAAGACGTCGAGCTGGAACCACGGCAAGGCGAGGGTCGCGACGCTGACCGCGACCAAGAACCTCTACGGCAGCACCGACTGCACGACGTTCAACCGGGTGAAGGCCGCGTGGGCCGCGATCTCGGTCGGCACCCAGTCCGGTGAGCCCACCTGCGGTGGCGGGGGCGACCCGGACCCGGGCGGCGACTGCACCGAGACGACGGTCACCGGCAGCACGTCGAGAGGGTTCTCGGTCTACCACCCGTCGTCGTCCGGCTTCAGCACGGCCGGCGGAGTCATCACCGCCTGCCTGACCGGGCCGAGCAACGCCGACTTCGACCTCTACCTGCAGAAGAAGAACGGCTCGCTCTGGTCCGACGTCGCGGCGAGTGAGAGCCCGTCGTCGACCGAGACGATCAGCTACAACGCCGGCTCCGGCACGTACCGGATCGAGGTCTACGGCTACTCGGGCTCCGGCTCGTTCACGCTGAAGTACAACACCCCGTAACACCTCGACAACCCCGGTGACCGGGTCCGGCGGCGCTGCCGTCGGGCCCGGTCGCCGGCGTTGTGACCAAATAAGTGAACCCCCCGCCGCATGGGGTCGGCGAGGGGTTCTGTCGAACTTCTAGGTGCTCCCTCCGAAGTACGACTGGATCAATTTACAACGTAGATTCAAGGTCGTCACCTCATCCCAGAGACTTTGCTTGTAGGAGTGCTCTTCATGTCTGGACTCGAACTGCTCGCCCCGGATCGGCGCAACCTGTTCATCGGCGGCGGGTGGCGGGCTGCCGAAGGCGACAAGCGCTTCGACGTGATCGACCCGGCCGACGGCTCGGTCCTCACCGACGTCGCCGACGCCTCCACCGCTGACGCGGTCGCCGCCCTCGACGCGGCGGCGGGCGCCCAGGCGGAGTGGGCCGCTACCGCGCCGCGCGAACGCGGCGAGATCCTGCGCACCGCCTTCGAGATGCTCACCGACCGGGCCGGCGAGATCGCGGAGCTGATGAGCCTCGAGATGGGCAAGACGATCGCGGAGGCCAAGGGCGAGGTGAAGTACGGCGCCGAGTTCTTCCGGTGGTACGCCGAGGAGGCGGTGCGCATCCACGGCCGCTGGATGCACGACCCGGCCGGGGTCAACCGGCTGCTCACGGTGAAGAAGCCGGTGGGGCCGTGCCTGTTCGTCACCCCGTGGAACTTCCCGCTCGCCATGGGCACCCGCAAGATCGGGCCGGCCGTGGCGGCCGGCTGCACGATGGTGATGAAGCCGGCCTCGCAGACCCCGCTGACGATGCTGGCCCTGGCCGGGGTGCTGGCCGAGGCCGGGCTGCCCGACGGCGTACTCAACGTGGTGACCACCACCGACTCCGGCGGCTTCAGCGAGACCCTGATGGGCGACGACCGGCTGCGCAAGATGAGCTTCACCGGATCCACCGAGGTCGGCCGCACGCTGGTGCGCCAGTCCGCCGACCAGCTGCTGCGGGTCAGCATGGAGCTGGGCGGCAACGCGCCGTTCCTGGTCTTCGCCGACGCCGACCTCGACGCGGCCGTCGACGGGGCGATGATCGCGAAGATGCGCAACATGGGCGAGGCCTGCACCTCGGCCAACCGGTTCCTGGTGCACTCCGACGTCGCCGACGCCTTCGCGGAGCGGCTGGCCGATCGGATGAAGGCGCTCACCCTGGGCCGCGGCCAGGACGACGGCGTCGACGTCGGGCCGCTGATCGACGAGAAGGCGGTCGCGTCCGTCGGCCGGCTGGTCGACGCGTGCGGTGGCCGACGGTGCCCGGCTGGTGACCGGCGGTCGCGCGCCCGACGGGCCGGGCTACTTCTACGAGCCGACGGTGCTGTCCGGCGTCGCCACCACGTCCGACATCGCGAACGAGGAGATCTTCGGCCCGGTCGCGCCGATCACCACGTTCGACTCCGACGACGAAGCCGTGCGGCTGGCCAACGCCACGGAGTACGGCCTGGTGGCCTACCTCTACACCCGCGACCTGGCGCGCACCGTCCGGATGGCCGAGGCGCTCGAGTTCGGCATGGTCGGCGCCAACACCGGCCTGGTCTCCAACGCCGCCGCCCCGTTCGGCGGTGTGAAGGCCAGCGGCTTCGGCCGGGAGGGCGGCTTCGAGGGGATCGAGGAGTACCTCGAGACGACGTACGTCGCGATCCCCGCGCCCTGACCGGCAAGATCTGCACATGGATCTGCTGGAGCCGGTGCAGGAGCAGTACCGCAACTTCGTGCCGTTCGCGGTGGGCTACTCGCCCTGCTTCGCCGACTGGGCCGGCAGCGTGGTCGACGACCCGCCGGTGATGGAGTGGATCGCGTCCCTGCCGCAGATCAAGCAGCAGCCCAACCTGGTGTTCGCCGCCGCCCGCTGGCACGGCGTCGCCGCCCCCGGTCCGTACGACGGCCTGCGCGCCGCGCTGCTCGGCGACGACGGCACGATCCGGGCCACGATCATGGCCCGGGCGACCCAGACCAACGAGGCCGGGCGGCTGGCGACGCTGGTGCCGGCGTTCGCGGCGCTGGCCGACGGGCGAGCCGCTGGCGCTGGTGGAGGCGGGGGCGAGCGCCGGGCTGTGCCTCTACCCCGACCGCTGGGGCTACGAGTGGAGCACCGGTGCCGAGACCGTGGCGCTCGGCCCCCTCGACCCGCGGCTCGCCTGCGCCGTCGACGGGCCGGTGCCCTTCCCGGTCCAGCGCCCGGACGTGGCCTGGCGGGGCGGGATCGACCTGAACCCGCTCGACGTCACCGACGGCGACGACATGGCCTGGCTGACCAACCTGATCTGGCCCGAGCACGACGACCGCCGGCTGCTGCTGCGCAAGGCCATCGAGATCGCCGCCACCGACCCGCCGACGATCGTGCGGGGTGACCTGCTCGCGGTGCTGCCCGCGCAGGTGGAGCGCGCGGCCGAGCACGGCCGGGTGGTGGTGTTCCACAGCGCGGTGATCGCCTACCTCGACGCCGACCAGCGCAGCCGCTTCACCCGGATGATGACCGACCTGGTCGCCGACGGTGCCTGCCACTGGGTGAGCAACGAGGGACCCAAGATCCTCCCCGAGGTCTACGCGACCGGTCCGACGATGCCCGACGACGCGGCACGCCTGGTCCTCGGCGTCGACGGCCGCGCGGTGGCCTGGACCGACGGCCACGGGCGGGCGATGACCTGGCTGCCGTGAGGGCGCTGGCCCCGCTACTGCTGCTCGTAGGCCTGTCGATGACCGGCTGCTCGGACGATCCCGGCAGGACCGAGGACGCACCGACGTCCGAGGCTCCGGCGAGCGTCGCGCCGCCACGGACCCTCGCGCCGCGACCCGAGAAGCCCGCGCCGACCCCCACGAAGTCGCCGTCGGAGCCGAGGCCGCCGGTCATCGGCGCCGACATGAGCTGGCCGCAGTGTCCGAAGGGCATGGGCATCCCGGAGAAGCGGTCCCAGGGCGCGCCGCTGCCGCTCGACACCGCGGAGTACGTGATCCTCGGGCTCACCAACGGACCCGGCTTCACCCCCAACCCGTGCCTGCCGGACATGGTCGAGTGGGTGCGGGAGCGCGGGCTGCTGGTGGCGGCGTACGCCGTCGGCAGCTTCCCCGACGCTGCCGCTGTGGAGACCTACGGCGGGCTGGGGCCGTTCGACGGGAGCACCAGGGACGGTGCGCTCGCGAACACCGGCTACCAGCAGGCCCGGTTCAACGTGACCTCGATGCTGCGCACCGGCCTGGAGACCCCGGTGGTGTGGATCGACGTCGAGCCGGTGCCCGACTTCGAGTGGAGCGCCGACACCCAGGCGAACGCCGCCGTGGTGCGCGGGCTGGCTCGTGGCTACCGGGCGGCGGGCTACCGGATCGGGATCTACTCGACGCCGCTGCTCTGGGAGACCGTGGTCGGCGACCTGTCCCTCGGCGTCCCCGAGTGGCGAGCCGCGGGCCAGACGTCGATGGCCGAGGCGCTCAACCGGTGCGGCGCGGACTGGGTGATCCAGGGCGGGCCGTCCGTCCTGGGGCAGTGGGTGGAGGACAACCGCGATCACAACGTGACCTGTCCGGGCACGGCCGACGAGATGGACAAGTGGTTCCACCGCTACTGAGTGGTCGGGTCACGATGATGTTGACCTCAAGTTTACTTGAACTTGTCGAATGATCGCTATGCATGCCATTCGCCTTCATGAGTTCGGACCCGCCACCAACCTCGTCCTCGACGACCTGCCCGACCTGGACCCCGCAGCCGGCCAGGTGCGGATCGCCGTCGAAGCAGCCGGGATCCACCTGCTCGACATCAGCCTTCGACGCGGGGACCAGGACACGCCCATCGCACTTGCCGGAGCTGCCGACCATCCCCGGACGCGAGGTCGCCGGCGTCGTCGACCGCGTCGGGGACGGCGTCCACGAGGACTGGCTGGGACGCCGGGTGGTCGCTCACCTCGGCATGGTGCCGGGCGGGTACGCCGAGCAGGCGGTGACCTCCGTCGACTCCGTGTTCGACGTGCCCGACCACGTGACCTTCCCGGACGCGATCGCCGCGGTCGGCACCGGGCGCACGGCCCTCGGCGTCCTCGAGCTCGAGCCGCCGGCGAAGGAGGACGTCGTGCTGGTGCCCTCCGCCGCCGGTGGACTCGGCTGGCTGCTCGCCCAGGCCGCCTCGGCCGTGGGAGCCACCGTCGTGGCCGCGGCCGGCAGTGCCGACCGGGTCGCCGCGCTCGCACCGCTGGGCGCCGACCTCGTCGCGGACTACTCCGACCCGGGCTGGGCCGAGGAGGTCCGGGAGCGCACCGACGGCGTCACCCTGGTGTACGACGGCGTGGGCGGCGACGTGGGTCGGCAGGCCCTCGAGCTGCTCCGGCCCGGCGGCCGGCAGGTGATGTTCGGCTACTCGGCTGGCGCACCGACGAGCTTCGACTCTGCGGACGTGGTGGAGCGTGGCCTGACCGTGGGCTGGAGCCTGGGCCCGCGGATGATGGCGCTGCCCGGCGGCATCCCCGGCCTCGCGGCCCGCGCGCTCGAGCGGGTGGCCGGGGGCGACTGGCAGCCGCTGGTGACGACGTACCCCCTGGCCGAGGCGGCGCGCGCCCACGCCGACCTGGAGCAGCGCCGGGCCCTCGGCAAGGTCGTCCTGACCGTGCAGCGATGAATTCGATCGCGACTGTCGGTCCACATCGTCAGACTGATCACGAGGAGTGACGATGACCGAGCAGCTGACGGCGACCAAGACCGCCGAACCGACACCAGGTCGGAAGCTGCCGCGCGCGCTCACGCCGTTCCGGCACTCCGCCTACCGTCGGCTCGCCCTCGCGCTGATGCTGTCCACCTTCGCCTCCGGCGTGTGGGTCGTCGGCCAGGTGTGGGAGGTCATCCGGATCGGCGGCGGCCCCGGCCAGCTGTCCGTGGTCTCGACCGCCGGCGCGATCGGCGTGCTGCTGCCCGCCCTGCTCGGCGGCGTGGTCGCCGACCGGGTGCCGCAGAAGCTGATCCTCCTGTGCGTCGCCACCGTCGAGCTGGCCGCGATGGCGCTGGTCGCGACCCTGTCGATCACCGACACCACGCAGCTGTGGCACCTCGCCGCCGTCGCCTTCGTCACCGGCATGGGCATGGCGTTCTACTACCCCGCCTACTCCGCGTGGCTGCCCTCCCTGGTGCCCGAGTCCGACCTGATGGCGGTCAACGGCTTCGAGGGGATGGTCCGGCCGACGATCGGCCAGGCCATCGGCCCCGGCGTGGCCGGCGCCGTCGTCGGTGCGGTCTCCGCCGGTGCGGCGATCTCGGTGGCCGCGGGTGCGGCCCTGGCCGGGCTGATCGCGCTGACCCTGGTGCCGCTGACGCCCGTACGCCGCGAGGTCGACCCCGACGCCGAGCCGCAGCACCCGATCCGCTCGGCCGTCGCCGACATGCGCGAGGGCTTCGTCTACATGGTGCGCACCCCGTGGCTGCTCGCCACGCTGCTGTTCGCCTCGGTGATGATCCTGGTGATGATGGGCCCGTTCGAGGTGCTGATCCCGTTCCTCATCAAGGACAAGCTCGGCGGCGGCCCCGGCGACCACGCCCTCGTGATGGCGGCCTTCGGCATCGGCGGGGCACTGGGCTCGCTCGGGATGGCGTCGTTCAAGATGCCGCGGCGCTACCTCACCGTGATGAACCTGATGTGGGGCGTGGGCTGCCTGCCGTTCCTGGTGATGGGCTACGCCGACGCGGTGTGGGTCGTGGTCGTCGCCGCGTTCGCGCTGGGCGTGATGTTCTCGGCGCCGATGGTCATCTGGGGCACGCTGCTCCAGCGCCGGGTGCCGCCGCACATGCTCGGCCGGGTCGCCTCGCTCGACTTCTTCGTGTCGATCAGCCTGATGCCCGATCTCGATGGCGCTGGCCGGTCCGGTGGCCGACGCGATCGGGCTGCGCACGACGTTCCTGATCGCGGCGATCGTGCCCGGCATCGCCGCGGTGGCCGCCACCGTCTGGGCCAAGCTGCCGGCCGACGAGATCGCCCATCCCCTCAGGGACGAGGACTGAGGGCTTCCTCCAGCACGCGCCTCGTTGTGGCGGTGCCCGACCGTCTCGTAGCCGATCACGGTCACCCACGGCGTGAACGCCAGCACGAGCAGGCACCACACGAGGCCGACGCCGCCGGCCGACATGCGACCGCGGCCCCGACCAGACGACCGCCGAGCCGGCGAGCAGCAGCATGTGGAACGGGTCGACGGTGCGGGTGAGCTGGGCGTAGAGCACGTAGAGCCTCGACCAGGTAGACGGCCAGCGGGATCGCGACCGCGAGCACGGTCGTGGTCCGGCTCACGTCGAACTCCTGCACTCGAGGTAGTACGCCGCCACGTGCAGCCCGGCGCCGACCGCGACGACCGCGGCGAACAACGGGATGTGGCCGTAGCCCCAGCCGAACGATCCGCTCGCCGATGGGCATGCAGCAGCGTGCCGTGCGGGATCACGAAGTAGGTCCACCACATCCCGAACGGTCAGCGCGGTGCCGGCGATGCCGAGCAGCGCGACGTCCGTGATCCAGCCGCCCTCGATCAGACCGCGCCGAGCGCCGCCGTGGTGCCGAGCAGGCCCTCGCCCAGGGCGATGATCACCAGCAGCCCGTAGCGCTCGGCGATGTGGTGGGCGTGCCACGGCGTGCCGCCGAGCCGGCGTCTCGGCGATGACCGGGCCGGACAGCTCGATCAGCAGCGGCACGCGCGACCGCGGCGAACATCGCGCCCACGGACAGGTCGGCGAACAGCGATCACCACCCAGAGCGATCTGGGACACCACGACCGAGGTCGATGTATGGCGAGGCGCGCCGGGCGGCGCGCGGGGTCCTGCTTGGCTGGCCCGCAACCACTGCAGCAGCATCGGCATCGCGCATCACGACGTAGCCGAGCGACCATGACGCCGTTGTCGACGTGGTCGCCCTCGATGATCGACTCGAACATCGCGGGCAGGCCGAGGGCGAGGATCAGCACGCCGACCATCTGGACCATGGTGAGCAGCCGGAAGATCCAGTCGTCGGTGTCGTAGGCGGAGGCGAACCAGCTGTAGAAGATCCACGCCCACGCGACCGCGAACGCCGCGAACCCGAAGCCGATCAGGCCATCGGTGATGTGGTGGTCGGCGATCGCGTGGGCCAGCTGGTCGGCCGCGACGCCGAACGCGATCACGAAGGTCAGGTCGAAGAGCAGCTCCAGCGGGGTGGCGGCCCGGTGCTCCTCGTGCGGGTCGCGGCCGCCCATCGGGAGCAAGGAGTGCGTGGTGCGCTCGGCCATGGCGCCGAGTGTAGGGAGGAACTCAGGCGGGGGCGCGCGATCGACGGCGTGAGCGCCTTGCGCGAGCGGATCTCCAGCTTGCGGTAGACGTTCGAGAGGTGCCACTCGACCGCCTTGACGCTCACCAGGAGCTGCTCGGCGATCTGCCGGTTGGTCAGCCCCTCGGCGGCGAGCGCCGCCACCCGCCGCTCGGCCGCGGTCAGCGCGGCCATCGCCTCGCTGTCGATCTGCTGCGGCGCCTCGCCCAGGTGGTCGAGCAGCCGGCGTACCCGGCCCTGCAGCGGCCACAGCTCCTGGCGCCCGGCGTAGCCCTCCGCCGTGCGGAGCATCGCGAGCGCTTCGATGGTGTCGGCGCCCTGGGAGAGCACCAGTGCGCCGGCGAGGTCGGTGTCGATCTGGGCGAGCAGCCGATCGGCGGGTACGCCGTCCAGGGTCGCCCGCGCCTGCCGGAGCAGCTCCACGCGCCGGGCTCCGGTGCCGGTCGCGGCGAGGGTCCGGAGCGCGACGGCGATCGCGTACGGCGACCCGGTCGCGAGTGCCTCGGCGTGGTGGCACTCCGCCAGCTCGGCGGCCTCGCGGCCCCGGCCGCGGCGGAGCAGGGCCAGGGCGGCGCCGGCGCGCCAGGGCAGCAGCTCGGGGGAGACCGGGTCGTCCGCGGTCTCCTCGCCGACCGCCAGGAAGTGCTCCAGCGCGAGGTCGGGATCGCCGAGCGCCGAGGCGAGCTCGCCGCTGGCGTGGTGCGCGATCGCGGAGGTGAGTCCGGGCGCCTCGAGGAACTCGGCCAGGCCGTGACCCAGCGCCATGGCGCCGGCCAGGTCGCCCCGGGCCAGGCGGCACTCGAGCAGCGCGGCGGTGAGCAGGGAGCGTTCGGCCGCGCCGAGCAGACACTCGACCGCGGGGTCGCCGAGGAGACCGAGGATGGAGACCGCCTGTCCGATGGCGCCTTCGCGCACCAGAGCGCACGCCGCATCCAGTCGGGCGACGGCATGGTTCCGGTCGGCAACGGGGTCGCCCTGCTCATGCATGGACGAAGGCTAGGAAGCGGCGGCCTCGCCTGCACCGGTATTGCCAGTTATTTGCCCTGGCGATCGGGTCACACCTGGACGGGGAAGGGCATCGCGCCCGAGGAAGCCGACCAGCCGGGCGTCTGCGGGAGCGTCCGCCGGGACCGGGCGGGGGGCACCGAACTGGGTGCCGCGATCTGACTCGCCGAGCAGCGTCTCCGCGACCGGCAGCAGGCCATGAGCGAGCTCGTCGGGGATCGGCCGGCCGGCGCCGAGCGCCCGGCCGACGTCCCACCCGTGCACGGTGATCTCCAGCGCGGCGGCGAGCGCCACGACCGGGGTCTCGAGGTGGTAGTCGCCGATCCGCACGTGCTCCGGCGTCTCCTGGCTCCAGGCGGCGAGCAGTGCGCACGCCTTCTGCTGGAGGCTGTCGACCCGGACCTGGACCGGCACCCGGTCGTCGAGGTCGACCGCACCGTGCGCGCCTTCGGTGAACGCGTCCAGGGCGTCGTCCATGTGCGCGAGCAGCTGGCCGAGGTCCCAGCGGTCGCACGGCGTACGCCGGGGCAGGTCGGCGTCGGTCACCTCGGAGAGGATGACCCGGGTGTAGGAGAGTGCGCGGTCGAGGAGCTCGACCGCGTGGTCGAGCGGTGCCATGACGTCAGGCCGCGGCGGGGGCCCAGTCGGCGGGCAGCCGCTCGGGCAGCCCGAACTTCGCGAACAGGGACCTCTCGAAGAACGCGCCGACGTGCTTGACCCGGTCGCCCTCGAGCTCGAGCACCTGCAGGTGGAACGGCCGGAAGTCGCCCTTGCGGGTGCGCATGTAGAGCCCGAACGCCGGCTGCCCGTTGGCCGTGGTCGCGATCATCGGCATGTCGTGCACGCCGCCCGGGCACTGCTCGTTGATCAGGTCGCCGATGTTGCGGTCGCCGACGTACCAACCGACGAACGGCGGCATCTCCCAGACGGCGTCGGCCTTGAGCATGCTCACGATGCTGTCGATGTCCTTGGCCCAGAACGCCTCGACGTACCGCTCCAGCAGGCCCTCCTGCTCGGCGGTCAGCTCGGGCTCGACGGTCTCCTCGGTGAGCCCTCGCTCCTGCATGGTGGCGTGCGCGCGCTGGAGGGCGGAGTTGACCGCGGCGGTGGTGGTCTCCAGCGCCTCGGCGACCTCGGCGGCCGACCAGCGGAGTACGTCGCGGAGGATCAGCACCGCGCGCTGCCGGGCGGGGAGGTGCTGCAGCGCGGCGATGAAGGCGAGCCGGATCGAGTCGCGCTCGGCGACCACCACGGCGGCGTCGGGCACCGGCTCGAGCCAGGCGATCTCGTGGTTCTCCTCGAGCGCGTCACCGGCCATCTGGTCGGCGGTGCCGAGCCCGGCGGGCAGCGGCCGGCGCGGCCGGCCCTCGAGGTTGGTCAGGCAGACGTTCGTGGCGATCCGGTAGAGCCAGGTGCGGACCGAGGAGCGGCCCTGGAAGTCCGCCGACGCCTTCCAGGCGCGCAGGAACGTCTCCTGGACCAGGTCTTCGGCCTCGTGGACCGACCCACTCATCCGGTAGCAGTGCGCCAGCAGCTCGCGCTGGTAGCGCTCCGTGAGGGTGTCGAAGTCGTTGAGCTCCGCGGTCTTGTCCGAGATCTCCGTGGTCATGGTGTCGGTCCCCGTCGCCGTCGTCATGGTGCCGTTCTCCCGCCGTGCGCTTCAGTCTGCCTCCACCTGAGACCGGCGTCGACGGGAAAACTCATCGGTCGCACTGCTGTCACTTCGAATTCTTTGCCCAGAGGCGTCGGATTCCGAAGGATTCGAGGGGGATCGAAGCGAAACCGCGAGCGCGCGCTCGGCGGCGGGTACGGCGCGGGCCCGGTCGTCGGGGACCAGGCCGACCCGGGTGCGCCGGTCGAGCAGGTCGTCGACGTCGGCGGCACCCTCGTGGGTGACGCCGAAGACCAGCTCGGCGAGCGTGGCGGGGACGCCCTCGGCGATCGGCGCCAGCAGCTCTTCGTCGCTCATCCCGGTGACCGCGCGGGCGTTGTCGAGGACCAGGTCGGCATCGGTGCCGTAGCGCCGGACCAGCCGGGCCGGCGCCTCGGACGCGGCGAGCACCGGGCGCGGGGCGGCGCCGAGCAGCGGCAGGGTGCGGGTGCGGCAGGCGGCGGCGGTGAGGCCGGCGTGGTCGACCGCGGCGTCGACGGCGTCCTCCGCCATCCGCCGGTACGTCGTCAGCTTGCCGCCCACGATCGTGATCACGCCGGTCCGGCTGGTGAGCACGGCGTGCTTGCGGGACAGGTCGGCGGTCTCCCCCTCGGCGGTGTCGAGAAGCGGCCGGAGCCCGGCGAAGGCGCCGACCACGTCGGAGCGGTGCAGGGGTACGGCGAACGCGGCGGACACCACGTCGAGGAGGAAGCCGATCTCGGGCTCGCTCGGCTCGGGCACGTCGGGGATCTCGCCGCTCGACCGGCTCGTCGGTCAGGCCGACGTAGATGGTGCCGTCGGGCTGCGGCAGCACCAGCACGAACCGGTTGCTGGTGCCCGGGATCGGCGCGAACACCGACACGGTCAGCCCGGGCAGGGACTCGGCGCGGAGCACCAGGTGGGTGCCGCGACTGGGCCTGAGGTTGACCTCGTCGACCAGCTGACCCGCCCACACGCCGGCGGCGTTGATCACGACGCGGGCCCGCACCCGGTGGGTCTCGCCGGTGAGCTCGTCGCGGAGCTCGACGGAGGTGCCGGTCGCGGTGAGCACCCGGGCGCGGGTGCGGATGTGTGCGCCGTACTCCGCCGCCGTACGGGCGATCGTGGTGACCAGCCGGGCGTCGTCCTCGAGCTGGCCGTCCCACGACAGCAGGCCGCCGCGGAGCCCTGCCGGGCGCAGCGGCGGTGCCATCCGGAGCACCTCGGTGCTCGACACCCGGCGCGAGCGGGGCAGGGTCTGCGAGTCGGTGCCGGCCGAGCGGCGGAGCACGTCGCCGGCGAGCAGTGCGGCCCGCGACTTCGCGGCCAGCGAGCGGGGGACCGACGAGCTGAACGGGAGCACGATCGGCATCGCGTGGGTCAGGTGCGGCGCGGTGACCGCCATCAGGATGCCGCGCTCGACCGCGCTCTCGTGGGCGACGCCGAACTGGCCGTTGGCCAGGTAGCGCAGGCCGCCGTGCACCAGCTTGGACGACCAGCGCGAGGTGCCGAACGCGAGGTCGTGGGCGTCGACGGCGAGCACCGAGAGGCCGCGGGTGACCGCGTCGAGCGCGACGCCGGCGCCGGTGACGCCGAGCCCGATGACGACCACGTCGACGTCGGTGGGCGCGCCGTCGAGCCCGGGAGTGATCCGGGTGCGCGGTCATGGCGCGAGCATCCGGGTGAGGAGGGTGGCCAGCTCGTCGTCGAGCTCGGCCTCGGAGACGTCGTCGTCGACCATCGTGTGCGCCGAGATCACGAAGCCGTGGGCGGTGAGCACCAGCGCGCGGGCCATCGCGGTCGGGTCGCCCTTGCGCACCTCGCCGGCGGCCTGACCCGTCGGCGATCGCCTCCTCGGTGAGCGCGAGGATCAGGTCCTGCGAGCGGCCGCGGCGGGACAGCAGGTAGGGGAGGATCAGCTCGGGGTCGAGCTCGATGATCCGCACGAACAGCTCGTTGTCGCGCAGCGCGCGCACCGTGCCGACGATGCCGCCGACCAGCCGGTCGACGGCGGAGCGCTCGGCGTCCTGCCCGGCGACCGCGGTCTCGACGACGCCCGACCACTCGCGGGTCATCAGGTCGCCGAGCAGCTGGGGCATGTCCGGCCAGGTGCGGTAGATCGTCATCCGCGAGACGCCGGCCCGCCGGGCCACCTCGGTGAGGGTGGTACGCCGCCAGCCGACGTCGAGGATGCACGCGCGGGCGGCATCCAGGTAGCCGTCGCGCGGGCTCTCCGCGGCAGGCTCGTTCGAACCGGGCTTGTGACGAAGTGACGTCATATGTCACACTGTAACACATGACGACCGAGATGCACCCGAGCCGCTGGGGCGACCCGGCCGCCGCGACCGACCTCCCCGACGCCGCGCGCGGCCTGATCGAGCTGGCCTTCGGCATCGAGGAGCGCCCCGCGGCCGCCGAGGTCACGCTGCCCGCGCCGGCCATCGCGCCCGGCCTGCTCGACGGCCTGCGCGACCTGCTCGGCGCCGAGCACGTGCTCACCGACGACGAGACCCGCCGGCTGCGCACCCGCGGCAAGTCGACCCCCGACCTGCTCCGGCAGCGCGCCGGCGACCTGAGCGACGCCCCGGACGCCGTCGTACGACCGGGCACGCACGAGGAGGTCGCGGCCGTTCTCGCGTACGCCGTGGAGCACCACCTCGCCGTGGTGCCCTTCGGCGGCGGCACCTCGGTGACCGGCGGACTGGTCGCCCGCCGCGAGGGGTACGCCGGCCTGGTCTCCCTCGACCTGATCCGGATGAAGCGCCTGCTCGCCGTCGACCACACCTCGATGACCGCCACTCTCGAGCCCGGCCTGCGCGGGCCCGAGGCCGAGGCGCTGCTGGCGGCGGAGGGGCTGACGCTGGGTCACTACCCCCAGTCGTTCGAGTTCGCGAGCATCGGCGGCTTCGCGGCCACCCGGTCCAGCGGCCAGTCCAGTGCCGGCTACGGCCGCTTCGACTCCCTCGTCGTGGGCCTGCGGGTCGCCACTCCTCGCGGCGAGCTGCGGCTCGGCAGCGCCCCCGCGAACGCCGCCGGCCCCGACCTGCGGCAGCTGATCCTCGGCTCGGAGGGTGCGTTCGGCGTGATCACCGAGGTGACCGTCCGGGTCCGGAAGCTGCCCGCGGAGAAGGTCTACGAAGGCTGGTCCTGGCCGTCGTTCGCGGCCGGCGCCGACGCGATGCGCACGCTCGCGCAGTCCGGCCTGCTGCCCACCGTGATCCGGCTCTCCGACGAGGCCGAGTCCGCGATCAACCTGGCCCGTCCCGACTCGATCGGTGGCGAGGCGGCTGGCGGCTGCCTGATGATCACCGGCTACGAGGGCGAGCCCGCGGCCAACGCCGCGAAGCGCGCCGCGGTCACCGCGCTTCTCGAGTCGCTCGGCGGCACCTGCGGGGGCACCGAGCCGGGCGAGTCCTGGGCGCACGGCCGGTTCAACGCGCCGTACCTCCGCGACTCGCTGCTCGACGTCGGCGTCCTGGTCGAGACCCTCGAGACCGCGACCTGGTGGTCCAACCGGCGAGGCGCTGTACGCCGGCGTGAAGACCGCCCTCGAGCAGTCGCTCGGCGAGGGGACGATGGTGCTCTGCCACATCTCGCACGTCTACGAGACCGGCTGCTCGCTCTACTTCACGGTCGCTGCCAAGGAGGGGGACGACCCCCTGGCGCAGTGGCAGAAGGCCAAGGCCGCGGCGAGCGACGCGATGGTCGCCGCCGGCGCGACGATCACCCATCACCACGCGGTCGGCACCGACCACAAGCCGTGGCTGACCGCGGAGATCGGCGAGCTCGGCGGCTCCGTGCTGCGCGCGGTCAAGGCCGACCTCGACCCGACCGGCGTCCTCAACCCGGGGGTGCTGATCCCGTGACGCCGCTCCTTCGCGTTCCTGGTCAACCCGTCCTCCGGCGGCGGCGCCGCGCCCGAGGCGGTGGTGCCGGTGGCGCGGCTGCTGCGCGAGGCCGGCGCGACCGTCGACGTCACCTACTCGCCCGGCCCGAAGGCGATGGCCGGGCTGGTGGCCGCCGCGCTCGAGCGCGGCGACGTGGTGGTCTCCGTCGGCGGCGACGGGATGCTGTCGTCGCTGGCCGGCGCGGTCTCGACCGCCGGCGGCACCCTCGCGCGTGCTGCCCGCCGGTCGCGGCAACGACTTCGCCCGGATGCTGGGGCTGCCGGAGTCGCCGGACGACCTGGCCAAGCTGCTGCTCGAGGCCGACCCCCGCCAGGTCGACCTGCTCTCGCTCTCGTTGCCGGGCGCGGGGGAGCGCCGGGTCGCCGGCTCGGTCTACTCCGGCGTCGACGCCCGGGCCTCCGAGATCGTCGACCGCGCGCACTGGCTGCCCAAGCGCCTGCAGTACCCCTACGCCGCGATCCGCTCGCTGGCGACGTACCGTCCCGGTCGCTTCCGGGTCACCGTCGACGGCACGACCGCGGAGTACACCGCCGCCACCGTGGTCGTCGCCAACTCCGGCTACTACGGCAAGGGCATGAACATCGCCCCCGACGCGACCGTCGACGACGGCGTGCTCGACGTGGTGGTGATCGAGGCCGCCTCCCGCTGGGAGCTGATCCGCTCGCTGCCGAAGGTGTACGACGGCGGGCACGTCGCGCTGCCCGAGGTCACCGTGCTCACCGGGCGCCGGGTCGAGGTCGCTGCCGACTCCCGCACCCCCGTGCCGGTCGGCGGCGACGGTGAGCCGCTCGGCGTGCTGCCCGGCCTCGGCGCCGCGCCGGCCGTGGTCGAGGTGCTGCCCGGGGCGCTGTCGATCTGCCTGACGCGCTGGCAGCCGGACTCAGAAGCCGGGACCTCAGGCGAACGTCCACACCAGCAGCTCGGTCGGCACCCCCGCGGCCACCTCGTGCGCGGCCTCGTCGGTCATCTCGAACGCGTCCCCGGCGGACAGCGGCTCGGCGAGCGACGACCGAAGCAGCGCGCCGGTGACGACGTAGGCATGCAGCAGCGGCGCGGCCGGGAGCACCAGGGGTACGCCGGCGCCGAGGCCGGCCAGGTGCGAGCACCGCCGCCGGGTCGCGGCTCCGCGACCGGCACCAGCGAGCCTGGCGACGGCGGTCACCGGCCGCACGTCGTAGCGCGGGTCGCCGCCCGCCGACGTCGACCGCAGCCAGACCTGGACGAACCGGCACGGCCCGTCGTCGGTCGCGAACTCCGAGTGCTCCACGCCGTCACCGGTCGACAGCACGGCGACCGAGCCCGCCGGCACCTCCGTCGCCGACCCGGTCGAGTCGGTGTGCCGGAGCGCCCCGGACACGACGTACGTGACGATCTCGAGTCCGCTGTGCCGATGCGTCGGGAAGCCGCGGCCGGGGCCGAGGAGGTGGTCGTCGTGACACACCATCGGCCCGAACCCCAGACCGCGCCGGGTCGTAGTCGGCTCCGAATGAGAACGAATGCCGGGTCACCCGGCCGGACTCACGTTCGACGAACCGCGTCGAACCGCGGTTGATCTCCACTCTCACCTGCAAGATTGTCCCCGTGCCCTTTCCCCAGCTTCCACCCGGCTTCCGGTTCGGGACCAGCACGTCGGCGTACCAGATCGAGGGCGCGGCCGACGAGGACGGCAAGGGCCCCAGCATCTGGGACACCTTCGCCGCCCAGCCCGGCCGGATCAACGACGGCTCCACCGGCGCGGTCGCGTGCGACCACTACCACCGGGTGGACGAGGACGTCGAGCTGATGCGTCGCCTCGGCGTCAGCGGCTACCGGTTCTCCATCTCGTGGCCGCGGATCCAGCCGACCGGTCGCGGCACCGCCCAACGGCCCGGGGCTGGACTTCTACGACCGGCTGATCGACCGGCTGCTCGAGGCCGGCGTCCAGCCGATGGTCACGCTCTACCACTGGGACCTGCCCCAGGCGCTCGAGGACGACGGCGGCTGGCTCAACCGCGACACGATCGACTGCTTCGCGGAGTACGCCGCCATCGTGGGCGAGAAGTACGCCGACCGGGTCGAGCACTGGGTGCCGATCAACGAGCCCAACGTGGTGACCCTGATGGGCTACGCGACCGGCATCCACGCCCCCGGCCGGGCGCTGCTGTTCGAGGCGCTGCCGGTGGCCCACCACACCGCTGCTCGCGCACGGCCGCGCCGCGATCGCGCTGCGCGCCGCGGGCGCGACCAGCGTCGGCTGCGCCAACAACCACGCGCCGATGTGGCCCGCCAGCGAGGACGACGCCGACGTCGGCGCGACGAAGCTCTTCGACGCGCTGTGGAACGGCCTGTTCCTCGAGCCGATGCTGCTCGGCCGCTACCCCGCCGACCTGATGCCGGTCCTCGAGCACGTCATCCAGCCCGGCGACATGGCCACCATCCGGCAGCCGCTCGACTTCTACGGCGTCAACTACTACAACCCGATGCGGATCGCCGCGGCCGGCGAGGACGCCGAGCTGCCGTTCGACCTCGTCGAGCTGCTCGGCTACCCGACGACCGACTTCGGCTGGCCGGTCGTCCCCGACGCGCTGCGCGAGTGGCTGATCATGTTCCGCGCCCGGTTCCGCGCGGCGCTGCCGCCGATCATGATCACCGAGAACGGCGCGTCGTACGGCATGGGCCCGGACGCGGACGGCGTCGTCGACGACCAGCCCCGCATCGACTACCTCGACGCCCACCTGCGCGCGGTGGCCGAGGCGGTGCAGCGCGGCGTCGACGTACGCGGCTACTACGTGTGGTCGCTGATGGACAACTTCGAGTGGGCCGAGGGCTTCGCCCAGCGGTTCGGCCTGGTGCACGTCGACTTCGAGACCCAGGTGCGCACCCCGAAGCGGTCCTTCGACTGGTACGCCGACCTGATCGCCGCCCAGACCCGCTCGCCGGGCTAGTCAGCTGCAGGCACCGTCGGCTGCGAGGCGGGGCCCAGAAGCCCTTGCCACCACGCGTCTGGGCCCTGCCTCAGATCAGTCGATGACGCCGCATGCCGCCCGGGTACCGGCATCCCCTGTCTTCTTGGTGCTGTCATCGGGGCCGACGACACCGCCGGCGTGTAGCGCTCCGGAATGTGCGCGAAGTTGTCGCGATCCTCATGCACCATGACCGCGGATCCGTCGCCTTCGCTGAGCTGAGCGAGCGTGAACCTGTCGGTGATGAAGCGTGCGTACGCCCTGCCGTTCTCGGTCACCAGCATGGACGGCATGTCCCCAGCGTGGTCGCCGTGCGTGTGGGCGGCGCCCGCGTCGAAGTGGCCGCCGGCGGTGGTGAAGGGGCCGGCCGGGGCGTCGGCCTCGCACAACCCGGTCGTGTGGATGTGGAATCCGTGGAAGCCCGGGGTCAGCCCCCAGGTGAGGCCGGAGACCACCAGCACGTCACCGGCCCGGCGCAGCGACACGACGCCTACCCTCTGTCCTTCGACGCCCCGCAAGGTCACCCTCAGGGCCCTCCCGTGGCGTGCCTGGGTGGCGTGCTCGCCGTGCGTGTCGTGGTGGTGGGCTGGAACTTCCGAGTTGGCGCCGTTCTGCTGGTCGCCTGTTCTAGCAGCGGCCGCCGCAGCTGCGCCGGCGGTCGTGAGCAGCAACACTGCCCCTGTCGCAGCGATCTTTCGTGTTGGGGTTCTTGCCAACATGGTTGTCACCTTTCCTTTCCGATTTCTGTGTTAGCGACGCTCGAGTGCGAGCGCCTGCGAGCTGCCCACCGGCGCGGTGCTGCAGGCGGAATAGCCGGCCGGCTGCGCGTACCTGTCGACGTAGCAGCCGTGCTGCTGCCCGGGGTGGGCGTCGCGAGCCACCGCCACGAAGAACGCAAAGGCGATGAGAACCACGGCTCCGCCGACGACGGCGGCGGCCAGGCGCGGCCACGGCCAGTCGCCGCGTCGGCGTGCGCCAAGCTCCCGAGGATTCGCGTTGCGCACCCCGGCCCGCGTCCGGAGAGTTGCGGTGAGAGGGGCGTGGGCGGCGCGTGCCTGCTCGGCGCCGTAGTCCTTGAGGAACTGGACCGTGTGGTGGCTCCTCGGGGTGAGCTGGCTGTTCATGTCTTCCTCCTTGGGGTGATCGCCTTCGGTCCGTTAGGTCGTCAGGGCTGGTCGTTGCGCTGAGCCTGGCGGCGCTCTTTCCCGGGACGTCAGGGGCTTCGCGAGCGTCCTGCCGGGAGGTTTCGGGAGCATTGGGCGGCCGAACCGGGTAGACACGATCAGGCACCCGGGACACATTGATGGCATGGGTGAATCGCATCTGCGGTTGGCCGTAGTCGACGACCACGTGGTTTTCCGGGAGGGGCTTCGCGCGCTCGTGGAGCGTGTGGACGGCGTCCAGATCGTGGGTGAGGCCGCTACCACTGAAGAGGCGATCGAGGTCGCAGCCCGATGTCACCCGGACGTTGTCCTGATGGACCTGAATCTGCCGGGAGAGGGCGGCGTCTCGGCGACCGAGCAGATCCTTCTCGCCAACCCCGAGGTCGCTGTCGTCGTGCTGACGATGCACCAGGACGACGTCCACTTGCGGCAAGCGATCGCCGCTGGGGCGCGTGGCTACCTGCTCAAGGACGCCGACCCCGAAGCCATCATTCGCGCGATCGTGGGCGTGAGCCAGGGCCAGCTCGTTTTCGATCCGGGGATCGCGAACACGATCATCGACAGCACCTCGCTAGCCGGAGCTGAGCGTCCCTTCCCTTCGTTGACCGAACGCGAATTCGCGGTGCTGGACCGGATCGCGCGCGGACTTCGCAACGAGGCGATCGCGAGCCGTATGGGCATCAGTGTCAAGACGGTTCAGAACAATGTCTCGGGCATCCTGCTGAAGCTGGGAGCGAGGGACCGTGCCCAGCTGGTGGCGATGGCTCGAGACGCCGGGCTGGGCAGCAGCAAGTAGCGGCCAGCACAGAAATTTCCCGACCCTCCCGGGAACTCCAAGCGCGATCATGCTCGAGAGGAGGTGAACCGAATGCTTCGGAGGGGGCCCCGGTTCGTTCACTTCGGACTCGCACTGCTGGCGACAGTCACCGCCGTGACGGGGGTGGCACTGACTGCACGGGCTAGTGCTCCCGACGATGCTCGGGAGGGAGCGGTGGGGCTGCTGGTCTACGCCATCGTGTTCGGATGGGCTGGGGCGTTCCTGATGGGCTTCCCGAAGGCGCGGTACCTCGCCCGCATCCTGCTTGCCGCAGGCGTGGCCGCGGGCGTGGGCGCCGCGGCCCTCGGGGTCGGGCCATCACTCGCGGGGGCGCCCAGGCAGGCGATGGAAACCATTGCGTTCGTCGGTGTGAGCGGAACCCTCCTGCTTACCCTGGCGCTGCTTCCACAAGCATTCCCTGACGGACCTCAGCAGGCCTGGCGATGGCCGATCATCTTTCGCGTCACGCTGTGGAGCATCATCGCGATTGCGCTCATGCTTGGATCGCTCGTCGAGCTGGAGAGCATTGCGCCGGGTTCGGTCGCCCCGTTCGCGACAGTCGTTTGGTCGCTGTTCCTGCTCGGCTTGATTGGTGGAACCGTGCTCGGTACGGCGAGTCTGGCGGCGCGGTTCGACCGGGCAGCCGCGGCGCAGAAAGGTCAGCTCAGGTCTACGTCGAGTGAACGTCGGCTTCATCTTCGCCGCGGTGCTCATACCGACTGGCTTGTTCGGCGGACTGGTGCTGCTGCTGTGGCCGGTTGTCGTGGTGACCGTCATTGGTCTCTCGGTGCTGCGCGCTCAGCTCTACGACATCCGCGTGGGCGTGAAGAGGGCAGCGATCGACGCCGCCCTGGGAACCCTCGTCGCAGTCCTCTTCGTGGCGGTGTACTTCGCCTCCCTGTTCCTGATCAGTGAAGGTCTCGACCAGTTCGAGTATCGCTGGGTGGCGGTGGCCGTCGCCGTCGTCGGGGTGGTGCTGGTCGAGCCGGTGCGGCGACGCATCCGCCAGGCATTGGAGCGTCGCCTGCTCGGTGAGCGGAGCGATCCACTCGCGGCGCTCGACCGGCTGCAAGAGACGATCAGCCAGTCCGACGAGGCGACCTTGTACAGCGGGGTGGTCGGGACGGTCGCGGCAGCTGTCCGATCCCCGCACGTCGCCCTCGTTGTTCACCGCGACGCCGCGGCGGACGCCGTGGCGGCGATCGGGGACCCGGCTGGGGAGCCCTACCGTCGCGCCGCTGGTGTACCTGGGCGAGCGACTCGGTGAGCTGCAAGTCAGTCCCCGAACGGTCGGCGAGGCCTTCGGGGCCGCCGATCAGCGACTCCTGGACCAGCTCGCCCGCCAGACCGCAGCGTTGGTGTACAGCAAGCGCCGCGACTCCGAGCTTGCGGGGGCCCGACGAGAGACCGTCGACGTCTTGTCGAGGACGGTCGCGGCTCGGACGCGACCTCCACGCGGCCTCGCGCCTCTGCTCGCCGGAGCCGGGCTTTCGGCCGAGGCGCTGCGACGCAGCTTCCCTCGCGGGTCACCGGACGCGGAAGTGGCAGCGCGCTTGGCTGCCCTTCTGCGGCGGACCGCCAGCGACACTCGCCGGATGGCACACGACCTGCAACCTCCCGAACCCCCCGCCGACCTCGAGAAGGCGATCGAGGACTACCTGGCAGGACTCAACGGCCTGGAGCTCCCGGCGTTCACGGTCACGATCGACGTAGGCGATCTTCCTGCGGCAGTGGGCCAGGCCGCCTACCTCGTGCTGTTGGAAGCGACCACCAATGTCGTGAGGCACGCCCAAGCCACGTCTGCCACGCTCTCGGCGACCCTTCAGGCCGACCGCCTCCAACTCGAGGTTGTCGATGACGGCATTGGTCTCGAGCAGCCCTACGTCAGTGGAGTGGGGATCAGTTCGATGCGACGCCGCGTGGAGTCGCTCGGCGGCACATTCCACCTAGGACGCCAACCTTCCGGTGGCACCCACCTGTCGGCCTCGATGCCACTGACCCCCGATCGGGCCACCGCATCCACCGAAGATCAGACCCAACGCAAGCCGAGGTAGGCGGAGTGCCTCCGTGTATCGGGACCGCGTACCGGCGGGATGGATCATCCTCATCAGACCGAGTGCCGGACGGCCAGCACCTCACGGACAGCGGCCTCGTCCCAGGGCTCGCCGAGCCATTCGTACAGGCCGCGTAGCACCGCCGGGTCGGCGACGTACTCGTCGTAGTGAATGCGGTACGCCGCGTCGCCCAGCTGGTCGGCGAGCGCCAGGATCCGGCGCTCGATCCGGGCCAGGTCCGCGGCGTTCGCCTCGACATCGCCCTTGCCCCACCACTTGCTCTTCAGCACGTCGGCGTGGTCGCGGGTGTTGACCACGAACCGGGCGCCGGGGAACACCTCGCGCAGCCACGCGACGTACTCCTCCAGGTCGTCGTGGTACCAGCGGATCTCCTTGAACCCGACGACCCGGGTGTCCGGCTTGGGCCGCAGCACCGTCTGCAGCACCAGCGCCCGGATCGCGGCGATGGACCGCTCCGGCGGGAAGTCACCGATGCCGAAGAAGGGGTTCGTCTTCATCCGCAGCTTCGTCTGCGACGCCCGACCGCTCTCGGTCAGCAGGGTCTGGTGGTAGCGGAACAGGTGGTGCACGGCGTCGCGGTTCTCGCCGCGGATCAGGTAGCCGGGCAGCGCGTTCAGCAGCCCCGCGACCAGCGTGGAGCCGGAGCGGCCGTAGGTCACCACGAAGAGGTAGCCGAGGTCGTCGTCCCCGGCCCGCTTGCGCAGCCGCTGCACCTTCTCGCGGAGCCGCGCGTTCTCCTCTCGGAGCGCTTCGAGCTCGTCGCCACTCACGCGTCAGACCCTAGACTCTTGCCACCATGCCGCCCGTTCCCCGTCATCCGGTCGAGGCGGCACTCGACGGGCTGAAGCGCCCGTCGCTGGTGGTGGCCGACACCGACCTCTCGATCACCGCCGACGACGTGACCGTCGTCCGGCTCGGTACGCCGGCGCCGCCCCCGCCGTTCGGCTCCGTCGTCGTCGCAGCCTCGGACCTCGCCGCGCTGCGGGACGCGCTCCCGGACCTGCCGGACCTCGGCCGGGCCCGGATGGTCGGCGTGGTCGTCGCCGAGGCCGGCTCGCCGCTCCCGATGCGGAGGCGGCCCACCTGGCCGGCGTTGCAGGACCTCGACTCGCGGCTGGAGGACGGAGCGGCGGTGACGGTGGCCAGGTTCGCGTCGCGGCTCGACGTGGCCGACGTGCTCGCGGGGATCGCGTACGCCGACGGGTCGCCCCGGCCACGACGGGCTGGTGGTGGCGCGCGACTACCACCCCGACGACAAGGTGCCGCCGGACGTGGTGCTCGGCGCGGGCGAGCCGGAGGAGAGCCCGGTGCTCGGCCGCCCGCCCGCCGTGGTGAGCGACCCCGGCCCGGCGCCGCTCGACGAGACGCTGTTCAACCCTCGTGGTTTCCGGCGGGAGTGGACCCGGGGCGTGGTCGACCTCGACCCGGCGTGGACCGCGACGCCCGGGCTGGTCGAGGCGCTCCGTGACGCGCAGGGCGTGCGCGTGCCGTCCGGTGCGGACGAGCGGGTGGTCGCTGCGCTGGCGATGAGCGGGGTCCCGTCTGGTCGCGCCGGGCGACGAGGCCGACCTCGATGATCCGGACCGCCGTGAGGAGCACTCGGTGCGGCAGAGCCGGGCCGCGCTGCTCGAACACTCGACGTTCGCCTGGCGGCAGCGCCTCGCCGAGCGCGCCGGCGTCCCCGGGCCGACGTTCCCCTCGGTCACCGTGGCGCCCGACCTCACCGGCGATCTGGTGCTGGTGATGCCCACCGACGAGCCTCCGGCGCCCGACCTGGTCACCGACCTGCTGCTCGCCCGCCGCTACTCCGGAGCCGACCTGGTGAGCGCAGGCGACACGGTCCTGGTCGACCGCTCGTTGGTCCGCCGGGTGGGCACCGACCCGACGCGACTGCTGGAGGCGGTGCGCGCGGCCGGGGGCACGGACTACCGCCTGCACGGATAACCTGAACGCCATGTCGGTCGCCGAGGAGCCACCCGTCCAGCGGCGGGTCGTCTTCGTCGTCGGCTCGGGCCGCAGCGGCACGAGCACGATGGCCGGCGCGCTGCAGACCCTCGGCATGCACGTGCCGCAGCCCGAGGTGGTCCCCGACGAGACCAACCCGAAGGGGTTCGGCGAGCCGCAGTGGGTGGTCGACTTCCACCAGGAGCTGCTCAAGCGCTGCAACGTGCAGGTCTCCGACGCCCGCCCCTCGGCGTGGTACGAGACCGGCAAGCTCGGCACGTTCGGCCCGCTGCGGATGCGGCTGCACGAGTGGCTGGAGCCGCAGTTCGCCGAGGCGCCCGAGCTGGTGATCAAGGACCCGCGCCTGGCCTGGTTCGTCGGGCTGTGGCGCTCCGCGGCGCTGCGCTGCGACGCCACCCCGTCGTACGTCACGATGCTCCGGCCGGTCACCGAGGTGGTCGGCAGCAAGCAGCGCTACTACACGACGAAGTTCGGCGAGGTGCAGCGCACCGCGGCGTGGGTGAACATGATGCTGCACACCGAGCGGGCCACCCGCGGCTCGCAGCGCGCGTTCGTCCGCTACGCCGACATGCTCCGCGACTGGACCATCCCCGTGCACCGGATCGGCCGCGAGTTCGGCATCGCCGCGATCGAGGGCGCCACCGCCAACGAGGTCCGGGCGGTGCACGACTTCATCGACCCGCAGCTGCACCGCGTGCAGCTCACCTGGGACGACATCGAGGTGCCGACGCGGCTGCGCGACATCGCCGAGGAGACCTGGCAGCACCTCGACAAGCTCGCGGACGAGGGCGGCGACACGTCTGACATCCACGACCGGCTCGACGAGCTGCGGGCGGCGTACGGCGAGCTGTACGACGAGGCCGAGGCGATCGCCTCCTCCTCCGCGCTCGCCGCGCACCGCGACGGCCTGGCCCAGAAGCCCGCGCCGGACACGTTGGCGCCGGGCAACGGCCGGCTCGCCGACGGGGTGCGCAAGATGGTCCCGCCGAAGGCCCGGCGCGGGCTGCGGCGCGCGCTCGGCCGGGACCGATGAGCGAACCCGACATCCCCTGCCTCGAGGGCGATCCGGCGTACGACGTCACCTGGCCCTGGCACGACGGCAAGCTCCGGACCGGGCTGACCTGCGTGTTCCGGGTCAAGAACGAGGCCCGCAACCTGCCGTGGGTGCTGCCGCGGATGCTCGACGCGGTGCAGCACGTCGTGCTCGTCGACAACGGCTCCGACGACGGGACCCCCGAGGTGGCCCGCGAGATCGCCGAGCGCTGCGGCGCCGCGGATCGCTACACCGGCACGTCGTACCCCTGGAAGGTGAGCCGGGCCGGCGCCGAGCACCTGGCCACCCCGCCGGACTCCGTGCACTCGCTGACGCACTTCTACAACTGGTCGTTCTCGCACGTGCGCACGGCGTACTCGATGAAGTGGGACGGCGACATGGTGCTCGGCCGCGAGGGCGTCGACATGCTCGCCGACCTGTCCTGGCAGCTGGAGGACTCCGGAGCGGTCGTCGCGATCCCGCGACACCCGTTGTGGATCGAGAGCGACGTCGTGGCCTGGATCGACCTGGGCTTCCGGTTCCTCGAGCCGTGGGTCTACCCGATGGGGCCGGAGTTCACGTTCGTGAAGGCCTTCGAGTGGGAGGTGCGGGAGTTCCCGTCGACGTCGGAGCGGATCATCGCGCCGGAGGGGCTGTGCGTCGAGCTGAAGTGGCTCGACAGCGACGAGTTCGCGCACTGGTCGGACGAGGCGGAGTTCGAGGCCCCGCGGGTGTCGCGCAAGCGCCGGGAGCGCGAGGTCTACCGGGCGCTGACCGACGGTCTCGGCGACGAGGTGCTCGGTCTGGAGCGGATCGAGGCGCCCCCCGGCGTCCACGTGATCGACTACGTCACCGACACCTGGCTGGCGCGACAGCCGCGTCCCCTGGTGGGTCGCGGGGGCCGGCTCGAGGTCTGAGCGTGGTCGTCGAGCAGGTACGTCGCTTCCTCGACCAGGCACCGGGCTCACTGCTCCTCGAGCCGGGCTCGGCGGCGGGTCGACTACGACCGGGTGGCGGTGGTCGTGCGCGACCGGCTCGCCCTGCGATCGCTGGTGGTGCCCGACGGGGTGGTGGCGAGCGCGGTCGCGGTGTACCTCGAGCACGGCCCCGGGCCGCTGACGGTGGTGCCGCCGCCGACCTGGCCGGCGCTGACCCGGCAGCGGGCTCGGCCGGCCGCGGGCGGCTGGCTGACGGTGCTCCGATTCACCGCTGCCGTCGAGGTGGCGCTGGTGCTCGCCGAGCTCGGGCGGCAGGCGGTCTACCGGGGGAGCGGTGACTTGTGGCCGATGCCGCACTGGCACCGACCCAGCTCACCGCTCCCCGACCTCGACGCGCGCGTCCTGAACCCGATCGGCTTCGACCCGACCGCCACCGGCCCGGTGGTCGACGCGGCGACCCTCGACCTGAGGGACGGCGCGACCGAGCAGCTGGTCGACGAGCTCCGGCCTGCCGCGGGGGTCAAGGTGACGGCCTGGGACGACGCGACCACGCACGCGGTCCGGGGCCTGGCGATGGCCGGCATCCCGGTCACCGCCGCCACCGCCCCGGCCGAGACCCTCGGGGCAGAGGTGGCCGCCGCCATCACCGCGCCGGTCGACCTGGCGGACCCGCTGGCGCGGGAGGAGCACAGCCTGGTGCTCCGCCGTGCGGCCCTCGACACCTACGCCGCCACCAGGCATCCCGCCGTCAGCATCGTCCTCGCCACCCGCCGTCCGGACATGCTCGACTTCGCGGTCGGCCAGGTCGCCCGCCAGCGCGGCGTCGACGAGCTCGAGCTGGTCCTCGCGCCGCACGGCTTCGACGCCGACGAGGCGCGGGTGCGCGACCTGCTCGGCCCCGGCATCGGGCTGCGGTTGGCGCCGCAGCCGGCGGACGACGATCTTCGGCGAGGTCCTCGACGGAGCAGCGCGTGCCGCCGACGGCGACGTGATCCTCAAGATGGACGACGACGACTGGTACTCACCCGACGCCGTCGCCGACCTGCTCCGTGCCAGGGCCTACAGCGGCGCCGACCTGGTCGGCATGCCCCCCGAGTTCCACTACCTCGAGGAGCGCGACCTCACCGTCCGCCGCGGCCACCCCAGCGAGCTCTACGCCACGTTCGTGGCCGGCGGCACGATGATGGTCGACCGGTTGATGCTTCGCGAGGTCGGCGGCTTCCGCCCGGTGCGCAAGTACGTCGACGCCCAGCTGCTCGCCGCGGTCCGGGCCGCCGGCGGCGCGATCTACCGCACCCACGGCCTGGGCTACCTGCTCCGCCGTACGTCGTCCGGGCACACCTGGCAGGTCGACCTCGACTACCTGCTCGACCCCGACCGGGTCGCCGCGACCCAGGACGGCTTCCGCCCGAGCCGGCTGATGGAGCTCTAGCGGCGCCCGATCCCGCGGGCCTCCCAGCCGGCGGAGCGCCAGGCGGCGAGGTCGAGGATGTTGCGGCCGTCGATCAGCCGGCGGTGGGCCACGCTGCCGCCGAGCTCGTCGAGGTCGATCTCGCGGAACTCCGGCCACTCGGTGAGGTGCAGGATCAGGTCGGCGCCCTGCGCTGCCTCGGCCGCCGAGCCGGCGTACGAGAGCGTGGGGAAGCGGGCCCGGGCGGTCGCGCCGGCCTTCGGGTCGTAGACGCAGACCTGCGCACCCATCAGGTGCAGGTTGCCGGCGATCGCCAGCGCCGGCGAGTCGCGCACGTCGTCGCTGTCGGGCTTGAACGCCGCCCCCCAGATGCAGATCCGCGCACCGGCCACCGAGCCGCCGACCATCTCCTCGGCCATCTGGGTGACCCGCTGCCGCTGCCGCTGGTTGATGTCGTCGACCTGGCGCAGGAACGTCATCGCGTCCTCGACACCGAGCTCGCCGGCGCGGTGCACGAACGCGCGGATGTCCTTGGGCAGGCAGCCGCCGCCGAAGCCCACGCCGGCGTTGAGGAACCGGCGGCCGATCCGGGCGTCGTGGCCGATCGCGTCGGCGAGGTCGACCACGTCGGCACCCGCCGCCTCGCACACCTCGCCGACGGCGTTGATGAACGAGATCTTGGTGGCCAGGAACGCGTTGGCGGAGACCTTCACCAGCTCGGCGGTCGCGTAGTCGGTGACCACGATCGGGATCCCGGTGTCGGTGATCGGCGCGTAGAACTCGCGCATCGCCTTCTCGGCCCGCTCCGAGCCGACGCCCACCACGATCCGGTCGGGGCGCAGGGTGTCCTCGACCGCGAAGCCCTCGCGCAGGAACTCCGGGTTCCACACCAGCTCGGACTCCGCCCCGGCGGGCGCGTTGGCGGTCAGGTGCGCGGCGAGCCGCGCGGCGGTGCCGACCGGAACGGTCGACTTGCCGACGACGTACGACGGACGGGTGAGGTGCGGGGCCAGCGAGGTGATCGCGGCGTCGACGTAGCTGACGTCGGCGCCCATGCTCGAGGCCAGCTGGGGGGTGCCGACGCACACGAAGTGCAGGTCGGCGAACGCGCCGGCCTCCTCGTAGGAGTCGGTGAACCGCAGCCTGCCGGCCGCCACCTGCCGGGCGAGCAGGTCCTCGAGACCGGGCTCGAAGAACGGCACCTTGCCCGCGGCGAGCAACGCCCGCTTGTCGGGGTCGATCTCCACGCCCAGGACGTCATGGCCCAGCTCGGCCATGGAGGCCGCGTGGGTGGTACCGAGATAGCCGCACCCGATCACCGTGATGTTCACGGGGAGAACCCTAGGCGGCGGCCGGCACCAACGAGTTGGCGAGTCGGTGAATGATCTCGGTCAGCCGCTCCGGCGAGGTCGCGATGTTGAGCCGGATGTGGCCCTCCAGGCCGGGCTGGTAGTCGTGCCCGGCGGCCACCCGCACCCGCCCCTGGCGGAGCGCGACGGCGGCCGGGTCGGCCTGGCCGTAGGCGCGCAGGTCGATCCAGACGAGGTACGTCGCCTCCAGCGGGCGCATCCGGGCCTGCGGGAGATGGGTCGCGAGGAGCTCGCTCAGCAACCGGCGCTGGCCGTCGAGCCGCTCGACCAGGGCGGCCAGCCACTCGTCACCGCGGGTGTACGCCGCCACCGCGGCCACGACGCCGAGCGGTGACCAGGAGTCGTTGAGCGCCTCCGGGGCGGCGAGCAGCCGGTCGCGGGCGGCCTGGTCGGGCACCACGATCTGGGCGCAGCGCAGCCCGGCCGTGTTGAACGCCTTCGACGCGGCCACCACGGCCACGGTGTGGTCGGCGGTGCCCTCGAGGGAGAGGTACGGCACGTGCTCGGCGCCCGGGAGCACGAGCGGCGCGTGGATCTCGTCGGTGATCACCCGGGCACCGTGCCGCACCACGACGTCGCGCACGCCCTCGAGCTCCGCACGGGTGAACACCCGCCCCCACGGGTTGTGCGGCTGGGTCAGCAGCAGGGTGCGGGCGCCGTCGGCGAACAGCGCGTCCAGCCGGTCCAGGTCGAGCTCGGCGCGCTCGGCGTCGGGGTCGAGCACCAGGTCGACCCGCTCGCGGCCGGTGATCGCGGCGACCGCGAGCTGGGGGGAGTACGCCGGCAGCGGCATCACCATCGGCCCGCGCTCGGAGAGCACGTCCAGCACGAACCGCACCCCGGAGGTCACGTCGACGATCGGGATCACGTGGCCGGGGTCGACGTCGTGCCCGAAGTGGCGGCGCGCGAAGCCGGCGTACGCCGTACCGAGCTCGCCGCCGATGTCGAACTTCGGGTAGCCGGCCATCTGGGCGTCGATCGCCTCGTGCAGCGCCTCGGTGATCGGCGGCGCCAGGGCGTAGTCCATCTCGGCGACCCAGGCCGGCAGCACGTCGGCGTCGACCTCACCCCACTTGCAGGGGAGGGCCGCGCGGGCTTCGGCGTCGGTGAGGTCGCGGATCATGCGTCCCGCGGCGTTGTCCGGGGACGCGGAGTGACGAACGGGTCCGGACGCTCAGGCGGAGCGGACCGGCCGGACGTGGCGCGGGGTCGACGACGTTGCGCAGGTCGCGGGCGGCGCCGATCATCATCCCGGTGCCGACGACGGGCTCGGCGTCGACCACGTCGGCGACCACGCAGGTGACGTTGTCGCGTCCGCCAGCCTCGAGCGCGGCCTGCACCAGCCCGGTGGCGGCGATCGACCGCGCCTCCGTGGACAGCAGGCGGAGGATCTCGCCGTCGGTCACCAGGTCGGTGAGCCCGTCGGAGCAGAGCAGCAGCCGGTCGCCGGCGCGCAGGTCGAGCCAGACCAGGTCGGGAGTGGGGACCGACTCGCCGTCGATCGCCTGGAGCACCACGCTGCGCATCGGGGAGGCGGCGGCCTCCTCGGCGGTGATCCGGCCGGTGTCGACCATGGCCTGGACGAGCGTGTGGTCGCTGGTGAGCGGGGCCAGCCCGCCGTCGCGGAGCAGGTAGGCGCGGGAGTCCCCGACGTGCGCGAGCCCGAACCGGTGGCCGTCGGTGAGGATCGCGGTGAGCGTGGTGGCCATGCCGTGATGCGTCGGGTCGGCCTCGACACCTGCGGCCACCTGGCCGCGCGCGTCCTCGACCGCCGACTGGAGCAGGCCCAGCGGGTGGGTGCCCGGATGGGCGAGGGTCAGCGCGCTGACGACGTACGTCGTGGTGGCGGAGGCGACCTCGCCGGCTGCCGCCCCGCCGACGCCGTCGGCGACGGCGAGCAGGTAGGGACCGGCGAACGCCGAGTCCTCGTTGTTGTCGCGCACCAGACCGGTGTCGGTCTCGGCCGCGAAGCGGAACTGGAGCATGCCTCCGATCATCCGCCGGAATCCTGAGAATCTGCTCTACGATGCCCTATGAATGCTCAGAGGGAGGCGACGACTCTGGTGCCCTGCTCGATCGCGCGCTTGGCGTCCAGCTCGGCGGCCACGTCCGCGCCGCCGATCACGTGCCGGCCCTCGGCCGTCGAGGTCGCGCACCGACTCCTGCCCGGCGCACACCACGACGTGGTCGACCTCGAGCACCCGGGGCTCGCCGTCGACGGTGAGGTGCAGGCCGGCGTCGTCGACCCGGACGTACGTCGCGCCGCTCACCTGCTCGACCCCCGCCTGCTTCAGCACCGCGCGGTGCGCCCAGCCGGACGTCTTGCCGAGTCCGATGCCGATCGGCGTGGTCTTGCGCTGCACCAGCGTCACCTCGCGGACCGGGGTGCGCGGCTTGCGCTCGGTGAGCCCGCCCGGGTGCAGGCTCGGGTCGCCGACGCCCCAGTGCGCCATCCAGTCCTCGGTGGTGTCCTGCGGGTCGTGGGTGAGCCAGTGGCTGACGTCGACGCCGATGCCGCCGGCGCCGATCACCGCCACCCTCGCGCCGGGGACGACCCGGCCGGCCAGCACGTCGGCGTACGTCGCCACCTTCGGGTGGTCGATGCCGTCGAGCTCGGGGATCCGGGGCGTGACGCCGGTGGCGACGACCACCTCGTCGTACGCCGCGAGGTCGGTCGTCGGTGGCCTCGGTGCCGAGCCGCACCTCGACGCCGAGCACCTCGAGCCGGCGGGTGTAGTAGCGGAGCGTCTCGGCGAAGTCCTCCTTGCCGGGCACCCGCATCGCCAGCCGGAACTGGCCGCCGATCTCGTCGGCCTTCTCGAAGAGGGTGACGGCGAACCCGCGCTCGGCGGCGGAGACCGCCGCGGCCAGACCGGCCGGACCCGCGCCGACCACGGCGACGCGCTCCGCTGGTCGAGCTTGTCGGGTCGGGGCAGGAGCACCAGCGTGGTCTCGCGGCAGGCGCGCGGGTTGACCAGGCAGGACGCCTTCTTGTTCTTGAACACGTGGTCGAGGCAGGCCTGGTTGCAGGCGATGCAGGTGTTGATCTCGTCGGCGCGGCCGGCGGCGGCCTTGTTCGACGAAGTCGGGGTCGGCGAGCAGCGGCCGGGCCATCGAGACCAGGTCGGCCTCGCCGGCGGCCAGGATCTGCTCGGCGAGCTCGGGGGTGTTGATCCGGTTGGACGCGCAGACCGGCACCGACACCTCGGCCTTGAGCCGGGCGGTGGCCTGGCGCCAGGCGCCGCGCGGCACCTGGGTGATGATCGTCGGGACGCGCGCCTCGTGCCAGCCGATGCCGGTGTTGAGCACGGTGACGCCGGCCTCCTCGAGCCCGTGCGCGAGCTCGACGACCTCGTCCCAGGTCTGGCCGTCCTCGACCAGGTCGAGCAGCGAGATCCGGTAGACGATCGGGAAGTCGGCGCCGACCAGGCTCGCGGCTGCGCCGGACGATCTCGAGCGGGAACCGCATCCGGTTGGTCGGCGATGCCGCCCCACCGGTCGGTGCGGTCGTTGGTGCGGGCGGCGAGGAACTGGTTGATCAGGTAGCCCTCGGAGCCCATGATCTCGACCGCGTCGTACCCCGCCTTCTTCGCCAGCGCGACGGCCTCGGCGAAGTCGGTGGCGGTGCGGTCGACGCCCTTCGTGGACAGCGCGCTCGGGCGGAACGGCGTGATCGGCGACTTCTTGCTCGACGCGCTGACGCTGAACGGGTGGTAGCCGTAGCGGCCCGCGTGCAGCACCTGCAGCGCGATCGCGCCGCCCTCGTCGTGCACCGCGCCGGTGATCTCGCGGTGCCGCATCGCCTGCAGCCGGGTGCTCATCTCGGAGGCGAACGGCTTGAGCCAGCCGCGCCGGTTGGGGGAGTAGCCGCCGGTGATGATCAGGCCGACGCCGCCGCGGGCCCGCTCGGCGAAGTACGCCGCGAGCTGCGGCAGGTCGCGCGGGCTGTCCTCGAGGCCGGTGTGCATCGAGCCCATGACCACGCGGTTGCGCAGCGTCAGGCTCCCCGAGGGTGATCGGGGAGAGCAGGTGGGGGTAGGCGGTCACTGCGTGGGCTTCCTCGTGGGCGTGGAGGTACTCGGTGAGCCACGCGATCCAGGTCTCCTCCATGCAGGATGCCGCCGCGCAGCACGAGGTACTGGTCGAGGTCGAGCCCGGCCAGGGTCGTCGGGCTCGGGGTAGTCGCGCTTCATCAGCTGTCGGTAGTGGTCGAGCCGGACGTGGTGGTCGGCGAGGTTCGCCCGGACGACGTCGAGCACGGCCCGCGCGGTCGCCGAAGACGCGCCGCGCAGCTTGACGGCGAGCTCGCTGCGCAGCGCCTGGGTCGGGGTGGGCTCGGCCAGCCAGTCGGCGAGCACCTCCCGCCCGGCCGGCGAGACGTCGTACACCTGCTTGTCGCGGCCGCCCTGCTGCGGCACCTCGGTCGACGCGCACCCAGCCGTCGGCGTCCATCCGGGCCAGGACCCGGTAGATCTGCTGGTGCGTGGCGTGCCAGAAGAACCCGATCGACCTGCTCGAACCGCTTCGCCAGCTCCAGCCCCGAGGCCGGCGCTCGCTCAGCGCCACCAGCAGCGCGTGTTCCAGGGCCATGCGCAGCAGTGTGGCGCACCTATGCAACTAGTTGCAAGCCTCCGGTGCCGTGGCGCATGTAACACGCCGTTCGCCGAACTACCCACACGCTGCAACGGCCAGGTAGATGCGTGGACGGCGTGTTACAAGCGAGCGCGCTGACCGCCCTCCCACCGTGACAGTAGATCTGTCAGAATCGGCCGCATGACCTACGAGCTGGGCAAGGGCACCGGACCCCTCAACGGAGTGAAGGTGGTCGAGGTCGCGGGGATCGGGCCCGGGCCGCACGCGTGCATGATCCTGGCCGACCTGGGCGCCGACGTGATCCGGATCGACCGGCCCGGCGGCCAGATGCTCACCGGCGGCTCCCACGACCTGCTCAACCGGGGCCGGCCGAGCGTGGCGCTCAACCTCAAGGAGCCCGAGGCGGTGCAGACCGTGCTCGACCTGGTCGAGAGCGCCGACGTGCTGGTCGAGGGGATGCGGCCGGGCGTGGCCGAGCGGCTCGGGTTCGGGCCGGAGGAGTGCCACAGCCCGCAACCCGCGCCTGGTCTACGGCCGGATGACCGGCTGGGGCCAGGACGGGCCGTGGGCGCACGCCGCCGGCCACGACATGAACTACATCGCGATCACCGGCACCCTCCACGGCCTGGGCCAGGTCAAGGAGAAGCCGCAGTTCCCGACCAACCTGGTCGGCGACTTCGGCGGCGGCTCGACGTACCTGGTGATCGGCATCCTCGCCGCCCTCCTCGAGGCCAAGGTGTCCGGCAAGGGCCAGGTCGTCGACGCGGCGATCGTCGACGGCACCGCCCACCTCAACGCGATGACCGCGGCGTTCCTGGCCAGCGGCGGGTTCAAGGAGGAGCGGGCGGCCAACCTGCTCGACGGCGGGGCGCCGTACTACGACATCTACGAGACCGCCGACGGCGAGCACATGAGCGTCGGCGCGCTGGAGCCGCAGTTCTACGACGTGTTCGTCGACCTGCTCGGCATCAAGGACGCCGCGCCGGACCGCTACGACCCCGAGAAGGCCGACGAGCTGCGCGCCCTGATCGCCGACACCTTCCGGCAGAAGACCCAGGACGAGTGGTGCGCGATCTTCGACGGCACCGACGCCTGCGTCGCGCCGATCCTGCCGATCTCCCAGGCCCTGCACCACCCGCACATCGAGGCGCGCGGCACGTTCGTCGAGAAGGACGGCCTCGCCCAGCCGGCGCCCGCCCCCCGCTTCTCGCGTACGACGGCGACGCTCGGCCTGCCTCCGTCGCCCGCCGCCGGGCACCACACCCGCGAGGCGCTCGAGGCGTGGGGCATCAAGGACGTCGACGGGCTGCTTGACCGAGGCGTCGCCGTACAGGTCGACTGACACCGACCGAACCAGGAGGAAACATGACCGAACACGTCGACGTCCTGATCGTGGGGGCCGGACTCTCCGGCATCGGCGCCGCGTGCCAGCTGCGCACCCGCCTCCCGGGCAAGAGCGTGGCCATCCTGGAGAGCCGCGCGGCGAGCGGCGGCACCTGGGACCTGTTCAAGTACCCCGGCATCCGCTCCGACTCCGACATGTTCACGTTCAGCTACCGCTGGCGGCCCTGGCCCAGCGACACCGCCCTCGCCGACGGGCCGATGATCCTCGACTACGTCCGCACCGTCGCCCGCGAGCACCGCGTCGACGAGCTGATCCGCTACCACCACCGGGTCACGGCCGCGTCCTGGGACAGCGAGACCGCGCGCTGGACGGTCACGATCGACCGCGACGGCGAGACGATCGCGATGACCACCAGCTTCCTGTGGGGCTGCTCGGGCTACTACGACTACCAGCAGGGCTACGAGCCGGAGTTCCCGGGCGCGGAGAGCTTCCGCGGCGCAGATGTTCCACCCGCAGCACTGGCCCGACGACCTCGAGTACGCCGGCAAGCGCGTCGTCGTGATCGGCAGCGGCGCGACCGCGGTCACCCTGGTGCCGGCGATGGCGAGCACCGCGGGCCACGTCACGATGCTGCAGCGCTCGCCGACGTACATCCTCGCGATGCCGGGCCGCGACCCGCTGGCCCGGCTGCTGCGCTGGCTGCCCGACCGCGCGACGTTCGCGATCACCCGCTGGAAGAACGTGCTGATGCAGATCGCGACCTACCAGCTGGCCCGGCGCCGGCCCCGGCTGGCCAAGAAGCTGATCCGCGCGGCGACCGAGAAGGCGCTGCCCGAGGGGTTCCCGATCGACGAGCACTTCCGCCCCGACTACAACCCGTGGGAGCAGCGGCTGTGCCTGGTGCCCGACGGCGACCTGTTCAGGGTGCTCGCCGACGGCAGCGCGGAGATCGTCACCGACACCATCGAGACGTTCACCGAGACCGGCATCCGGCTCGCCTCCGGACGCGAGCTCGAGGCCGACATCGTGGTGTCGGCGACCGGGCTGAAGGTGCTGCCGTTCGGCGGCCTCAAGTTCGAGGTCGACGGCCGGCCGGTCGACCTGGCGCAGACCATGTCCTACAAGGCGCTGATGCTCAGCGGACTGCCCAACTTCGTCTACACCGTCGGCTACACCAACGCGTCCTGGACGCTCAAGGCCGACCTGGTCACCGACTACGCCTGCCGGCTCCTCGACCACCTGGACCGGCACGGGCACAAGTACGCCGTGGCGCACCGCGACCCCTCGGTGAGCGAGAAGCCGTTCATCGACTTCAGCTCCGGCTACGTCTTGCGCGCGATCGAGCACATGCCCAAGCAGGGCGACCGACAGCCCTGGATGCTGAAGCAGAACTACCTCACCGACGTACGCCGGATCCGCCGCGACGACATCGACGACGGGGTGCTGACCTTCGCCTGATCGGGTACCGCTGCCACCTGCGCAGTGCGCTCGACGACCAGGAGGTCACGATGGGTTACGAGGACAAGACCGGCAACAAGATCGACGACCTCGGCGGCAAGGCCAAGGAGGGCGTCGGCAAGGTGACCGGGAACGACAAGCTGAAGTCCGAGGGCAAGACCGACCAGGCCAAGTCCTCGGTGAAGGAGGGTGCCCGTGAGGTCAAGGAAGGCCTCGAGGGCGTCAAGGACAGCCTCAAAGGAGACGACAAGAAGAAGTAGCGACCTGCGCCGGCGCAGGGCGGTCGTCATCGGGACCGCCCTCGTCGGCGCCGTCGTGCTCGGGGTCTCGCTGCGGGTGGAGCCCGGGAGCGACTGGTTCTACCCCGCCACCCTGACCCTCGCGGCCGTCTGGGTCGTGGGCTCGCTCGCGTCCGGCCGGGTGCCGTGGGGACGCCCCACGGTCGGTGCCGTCGCGATCGGGCTCGCGCTCGCTGGCATCTTCGTCGTCGGCGGCTTGGTCGTGCGCGAGATCGAGCCGCTCGAGGAGCAGGTGAGCAAGGTCCTCGACTTCGCCGACCAGGGCTCGATCCCGATCCTGGTGCTGGTCACCGCGGTCAACGCCGTGGCCGAGGAGATGTTCTTCCGCGGCGCCGCGTACGACGCCATCCCCCGGCAGCCCGTCCTCTGGACCACGCTGGCCAACGCCGTCGCGACCGCCGCGGCCGGCAACCTGATGCTGGCGTTCGCGGCCCTGCTTCTCGGCGCGGTCGTCGGGCTGGAGCGCCGCGCCACGGGCGGCATCACCGCGCCGGTCCTCACCCACGTCACCTGGTCGGTGACGATGCTGTTCGCGCTGCCGGCGCTATTCGGCTGACCAGCCGGACGGCTCGCCGACTCCTCGACGGCGCGGCGTACCGCCTCGGCGTACGCCACCGGCTCGATCGGCACGACCTCGCGGATCGACTCGTCGTTGACGACCACCTCGGTGCTCATCGAGTCGATCAGGTTGCGGCCGGTGGTGGCATCGACGGAGGTCACCAGTCGGATCCACTGCGAGGACAGCTGGGGGTGAGCACCGGCACGGTCACGATCGGGAGCCGGTGGCCGTGCATCACCTCGGCCGCCTGCTGCAGCATGTCGAGATAGCTCAGCCGCTCGGGCCCGCCGATCTCGAAGACCCGCCCCAGCGCCTCCTCTTTGCCGACCACTCCTGCGAGGTAGGCCACCACGTCGTCCACGCCGATCGGCTGGCTGAGCGTGGAGGCCCACTTCGGCACCACCATCGCGGGCAGGTTCTTCACGAGCTGGCGGGTGATCTCCCAGGAGATGCCGCCGGCCCCGACCACGATCGCGGCCCGGAGCACGGTCACCGGCACGCCGGCCTCGCCCAGCAGCCCCTCCACCTCACGACGCGACCGCAGGTGCGCCGACAGCTCGCCGTCATCGGCTCCGAGCCCGCCGAGGTAGACGATCTGGCGGATGCCGGCGGCCGCGGCGGCCAGCCCGAACGAGCGAGCGGCGGCCGCGTCCTTGCGCTCGAAGTCGTCGTCGTCGAGCGAGTGCACGAGGTAGACCGCGACGTCGACGCCGTCCACCGCGTCGGCCAGCGACCCGGGGTCGTCGACGTCGCCGTGCACCGGCTCACCCGGGCCGTCGTAGTCCCTGGGGTTGCGGGTCATCGCCCTGACCGTGTGGCCGGCCTCGAGAAGCTTCGGCACCAGCCGCCGGCCGACGAAGCCGGTGGCTCCGGTGACGAGGACGGTGGGCACAGTCACACTCTAGGGATTCGCTGGTGAGCGGCCCGGCCCACTACGCTGGTCCCACCAGCCCGCTCAGTCTTACCTCGGGCTCCGGCGCCCAGCGCCCCTCCTCACGGAGGCACATGCTTTCCTCCCGTCGCCGACGGGACGGCTTGGTGAGACACACCAAACGTTAGTGACACCCCCCGTGACTTCTCATGTCTCGTTCGCCGACCTCGGCGTCCCCTCTGATCTCGTCGCGCTCCTCACGGAGCGCGGCATCACCTCGCCCACCCCGATCCAGGCGGCCACCCTTCCCGACTCGCTCTCCGGGCGTGACGTGCTCGGCCGCGGCCGGACCGGCTCCGGCAAGACCTACGCGTTCCTGCTGCCGATGGTCGCCCGCCTCTCGAAGAGCGGTCGCCGCGCGGCGCCGAAGTCGCCCCGGGCGCTGATCCTGGCCCCGACCCGCGAGCTCGTCGGCCAGATCGACAAGGCGCTGGCGCCGCTGGCCAAGGCTGCCGGCCTCACGACCCAGACCGTCTTCGGCGGGGTCGGCCAGAACCCGCAGGTCCAGGGCCTGCGCCGCGGCGCCGACATCGTGCTCGCCTGCCCGGGCCGGCTCGAGGACCTGATCGGCCAAGGCCACTGCTCGCTCGGCTCGGTGGAGGTGACCGTGCTCGACGAGGCCGACCACATGGCCGACCTCGGCTTCCTGCCCGCCGTTCGCCGCATCCTCGACCGCACCCCGAAGGGCGGCCAGCGGATGCTGTTCTCGGCGACGCTGGACCGCGCGATCGACGTGCTGGTCAAGCGCTACCTCGACAAGCCGGCTGTGCACCAGGCCGACTCGGCGCAGTCGCCGGTCGCCAAGATGGACCACCACGTGCTGCACCTCAACCGCGAGCACCGCATCCCGGTGCTCGTCGACCTCGCCAGCGCACCCGGCCGGACCATGGTCTTCACCCGCACCAAGCACGGCGCCAAGGCGCTGGCCCGCCAGCTCAACCGCAGCGGCGTGCCGACGGTCGACCTGCACGGCAACCTCAGCCAGGGCGCGCGCACCCGCAACATGGCGTCGTTCCACTCGGGCGAGGCCACCACGCTGGTCGCGACCGACATCGCCGCCCGCGGCATCCACGTCGACGACGTCACGCTGGTCGTGCACGCGGACCCGCCGACGGAGCACAAGGCCTACCTCCACCGCTCGGGTCGTACGGCGCGCGCCGGCGCCGCCGGCACCGTGATCACGCTGATGACCGACGAGCAGCGCCGCGACGTGCAGAGCCTCACCCGCGCGGCGGGCATCAAGCCGCAGACCACCCGGATCGACGGTCCGGCTCACCCGATGCTGACGACCCTCGCCCCCGGAGCGCGTTCGCTGCCCGGCGGCCTGGTCGCCGTGGCCTCGGCCGAGCAGTCGGGCAACCGCGGCGGTGGCGGGGGCGGCAACCGCCGTCGTCGGCCGGCCGGGTCCGGCCAGCGCGGCGGTCAGCGCTCTGGTCAGCAGAAGGCCCGCTCGGGCGGCGGCAAGCCGCGCCGGTCCTCGGGCGGCGGGAAGCCCCGCGGGCGCTCCGGCGGCGGCCACAGCGCCGCGTCGTTCAGCTCCGGGCGCTAGCCCTTCGCCCGGGCGGCGATGTTCTCGCGGCGGGTCTGGTCCATGCCCGCTTCGTACGCCGACACCAGGCTGGCGATCGACAGCGGCTTGAGCCGTTCCACCGCGCCCTGGATCGTCTCCGGGGACGCGCCCGACTCCTGGTAGACCGGCCACACCAACCGGCGGAACACGTCGTAGAGCTCGTGGGCGATCTCCTGGCCGTGCTTGGTGTAGACCTCGGCGGCCGCGCGGGCGGCCTCGACCGGGAAGCCGAGATCGAGCAGGCCGAGGCCGATGGACAGCTGGGAGACCGCCACCTGGTAGCGGCCGCCCCCGGTGGCGGAGACGATGCCGAGCGCGGCCAGCGTGTCGATGTCCTTGCGGGTGAGCGGGCGGTCGACCCGCTTCTCCAGGTCCTCGCGGGACATCTCCACCGGCTGGTCGGCCTGCCACGGCGCGAGCATGGTGCGGCGCAGCGCGATGTCCTCGGGGGTGGCGTCGGCGGGGATGCCCGCGACGTACCGCTCGATCGCCGACAGCGTGAAGCCGTGGCTCTGCAGCTCCTGCACCAGCTCCAGGCGGGCCACGTGGTCGGGGGAGTAGTAGCCCGACCGGCCGCGTCGGATCGGGGGCGGCACCAGCCCCTTGGTGGTGTAGAAGCGCACGTTGCGCACGCTCATGCCGACCCGGTTGGTCAGCTCCTCGAGCGTGAGCAGCTCCGGGGTGATCTGGTCGATCGCCATGTGACTCCTCACACTCGGACATGCCTTGACGACAGTGACAGTATTAGTGTCACAATCGAAGAGGCGCAACCAGCCACACCGGCTCGACAGCTCGACATCGAAGGACGGTCATGGCAGAAGCATTCGTGTACGACCACATCCGTACGCCGCGGGGCAAGGGCAAGGCGGCCGGCGCGCTGCACGAGGTCAAGCCCGTCGACCTGGCCGTGGGCCTGCTCGACGAGATGCGCAAGCGCAACCCGAACCTCGACACCGAGCGGGTCGACGACGTCGTCCTCGGCGTGGTCTCGCCGATCGGCGAGCAGGGCGGCGACATCGCCAAGACCGCGGCGCTGGCCGCGGGCTACCCGGAGACCGTGGCCGGCGTACAGCTCAACCGCTTCTGCGCCTCGGGCCTCGAGGCCGTCAACCAGGCCGCGTCCCGCGTCCGGGGTGGGTTCGAGGACCTGATCCTGGCCGGCGGCGTGGAGTCGATGAGCCGGGTCCCGATGGGCTCCGACGGCGGCGCCTGGGCCTCCGACCCGCGGACCGCGCTGACGACCGGCTTCGTGCCCCAGGGCATCGGCGCCGACCTGATCGCCACCCTCGAGGGCTGGTCCCGCGAGGACGTCGACGCGTTCGCCGCCGAGTCCCACCACCGGGCCGCGAAGGCCTGGGCCAACGGCTACTTCAACGGCTCGGTGATCCCGGTCGCCGACCTCAACGGGCTCACCGTGCTCGACCACGACGAGCTGATCCGCCCCGACACCAGCGTCGAGGGCCTGGCCGGCCTGAAGCCGAGCTTCGCCCAGATCGGCGCCGACGCGGGCTTCGACGACGTGGCGCTGGAGAAGTACCACTGGGTCGAGAAGATCAACCACGTCCACCACGCCGGCAACTCCTCGGGCATCGTCGACGGCGCCTCGCTGGTCGCGATCGGCTCCGAGCAGGTCGGCACGGAGCTCGGGCTGACCCCGAAGGCGCGGATCGTCTCCGCCGCGGTCTCCGGCTCCGACCCGACGATCATGCTCACCGGCCCCGCCCCGGCGGCCCGCAAGGCGCTGGCCAAGGCCGGTCTGAAGGTCGAGGACATCGACCTGTTCGAGATCAACGAGGCGTTCGCAGCGGTCGCGATGCGGTTCATGCGCGACCTGGGCATCAGCCACGACATCACCAACGTCAACGGCGGCGCGATCGCGA
Source organism: uncultured Actinomycetota bacterium (assembly GCA_963813615.1). Classification (GTDB taxonomy): domain Bacteria; phylum Actinomycetota; class Actinomycetes; order Propionibacteriales; family Nocardioidaceae; genus Nocardioides. The sequence goes on along the minus strand of CAWFAE010000001.1, from coordinate 57,236 downwards.
TGGGCCACCCGCTCGGCGCCACCGGCGCGATGATCCTCGGCACGCTCGTCGACGAGCTCGCCCGCCGCGACCTCAAGCGCGGCCTGGCCACGCTGTGCGTCGGCGGCGGCATGGGCATCGCCACCATCGTCGAGCTCGTCTGACTCTCGCTCACCCACTCGACAAAGGATTCCCATGAGCACCACGACTGAGACCGCTGTGCGCTACGAGCGGGACGAGGACGGCATCGTCACCCTCACCCTCGACGACCCGACGGCCAGCGCCAACACGATGAACGAGCTCTACATCGAGTCGATGCAGGCCGCCGTCGACCGCCTGTACGACGAGGCGGACGACGTCACCGGCGTCGTCGTCGCCAGCGCGAAGAAGACCTTCTTCGCCGGCGGCAACCTGAAGAGCATGGTCCAGGCGACCAAGGACGACGCCGCCCAGATCTTCGAGCTGGCCGAGCGGGTCAAGGCCGGCCTGCGCCGCCTCGAGCAGTTCCCGCGCCCCGTGGTCGCCGCGATCAACGGCGCCGCGCTGGGCGGTGGCTACGAGATCTGCCTGGCCTGCAACCACCGGGTGATCGTCGACGACAGCTCGGTGTCGATCGGCCTCCCGGAGGCCTCGCTGGGCCTGCTGCCGGGCGGCGGCGGCGTCACCCGCACGGTGCGGATGCTGGGGCTGCAGCCGGCGCTGATGGACGTGCTGCTCCAGGGCACCCAGTTCAAGCCCGCGCAGGCCAAGGAGAAGGGCCTGGTCGACGAGCTGGTCGCGACCCGCGAGGAGCTGGTCCCGGCGGCGAAGGCGTGGATCAAGGCCAACCCCGAGTCGCGTGCAGAACCCCTGGGACGCGCCGGGCTACAAGATGCCCGGCGGCTCCCCGAAGTCGCCGGCGCTGGCGGCGTTCCTGCCGGCGTTCCCGGCGCTGCTGCGCAAGCAGACCAAGGGCGCGGTCTACCCCGCCGCGCGGGCGATCCTGAGCGCGGCGGTCGAGGGTGCGAGCACCGACTTCGACACCGCCTCGCGGATCGAGTCGCGCTACCTGACCAACCTGATCGTCAACCAGGGCTCGAAGAACATGATCCAGGCGTTCTTCTTCGACCTGCAGGCGATCAACTCCGGCTCGCTGCGCCCGCAGGGCATCGAGCCGTGGAAGGCGCACCAAGGTCGGCGTCCTCGGCGCCGGGATGATGGGCGCCGGCATCGCCTACTCCTGCGCCCGGGCCGGCATGGAGGTCGTGCTCAAGGACGTCGAGGTGGCCAACGCCGAGAAGGGCAAGGCCTACTCCGAGGGCCTGCTCGACAAGGCGATCAGCCGGGGCAAGAGCACCGAGGAGAAGAAGGCCGAGCTGCTCGGCCGGATCACCCCGACCGCCGACCCGGCCGACCTGACCGGCTGCGACCTGGTGATCGAGGCGGTCTTCGAGGACCCGGCGCTCAAGCACAAGGTGTTCGCCGAGATCGCGCCGTACGTCAACGAAGCGACGCGCCTGCTCTGCTCCAACACCTCGACGCTGCCGATCACCGAGCTCGCCGACGGCGTCGACCGCCCGGCCGACTTCATCGGCCTGCACTTCTTCTCGCCCGTCGACAAGATGCCGCTGGTCGAGATCATCAAGGGCAAGGAGACCTCCGACGAGGCGCTGGCCAAGGCCTACGACGTGGTCCAGCAGATCCGGAAGACGCCGATCGTGGTCAACGACAGCCGCGGCTTCTACACCTCGCGGGTGATCGGCTACATGGTCAACGAGGGCATGGCGATGCTCGCCGAGGGCGTGCAGCCCGTGGAGCATCGAGCGGGCCACCACCCAGGCCGGCTACCCGGCTCCGGTGCTGCAGCTCTCCGACGAGCTCAACCTCGAGCTGATGGCCAAGATCGCCAAGGCCACCGAGGAGGCCGCCGAGCGCGACGGCTCGTCGTACGCCGGACACCCCGGCACCGCCGTGGTCGACAAGATGCTCGAGGCCGGCCGCGCCGGACGGCTGCGCAAGGCGCGGCTTCTACGACTACGACGAGGCCGGCAAGCGCGGCTCGATCTGGTCCGGCCTCTCCGAGCTGTTCCCGATCGCCGCCGAGCAGCTGCCGTTCCAGGACGTCAAGGACCGGATGCTGTTCGCCGAGGCGCTCGAGACCGCGAAGTGCTTCGAGGAGGGCGTCATCGAGTCGGCCGCCGCGGCCAACATCGGCTCGATCATGGGCATCGGCTTCCCGCCGATGACCGGTGGTGCCGCGCAGTTCATGACCGGCTACGAGGACGCTGAGACCGGCGAGATCGGCCTCGTCGGCGTTCGTGAAGCGGGCCGACGAGCTGGCCGAGAAGTACGGCGACCGGTTCCGGCCGACGCCGTACCTCCGCGACCTTGCCGCCAAGGGCGAGGGCTTCCCCGCCTGACGCTGTCACTCCGGGTAGACGATCTCGATCGAGTCGACCATCTCGTAGAGCTCCTGCTGGATCTCGGGCGGCGTCTGCTTGCTGTAGCCGGCGGCCACCAGGAGCGCGTTGCCGTCGACATCGATGACCCAGACGTCCCTGAGCGAGTCGTCGCCGCCGGCGACGATGCCGTGCTTGTTCGTGGTGAGGACGTTGACGTCTTCCTGGCACTTGCGGGGCGGGTCGGGGAACGTCATCCGGAGGTGCGTGGCGGGGTAGCCGAACATCTCGTCCGGCACCTCGTCGACGCTGACCCGGGCGCCGGGAATTCTCTGGAGCGCGGCAACGAGCTCGGCCCGGCTGTCGCCGACCACGTCGTCGGACTGCGGGGCGACGCACGGCCTCGAGGCCACTGCGTCCACCTCCACGACGAGCAGCCCGGCATACCAGGTGGTGGTGTCGAGGTCACCGTCGAAGCGGTTCGGGCCCTGCCAGGCGTTCCAGCCCGCGGGGAGGTCGAGCCGCGCCCGCGGCGCGGTGTCCTCCCACGAGGGCTGCAGAAGGTAGGTGCCGGCGTCCAGCGTCTCCATCACGGGGCCGGGATACTCGACCACCTCGGCGGGCGCGCGGTCGTCCGGCGGCTCGATCGGCGTCGAGTCCCCGTCGTCGTCGCGCTGGGTGGCCGCCACCAGCCCGCCGGTCACGGCCAGCACAGCCGCTGCGAGGCCCGCACCGAGGGCGACCCGGCGCCGGTGCATCCGTCGTCCGCGGCTCTCCAGCTCGGCGAGGTCGGGGAGGTCGACGAGCTCCTCGGCGTGGGTGCGGAACTCCCTCAGCTGAAGCTCATTCATGGCCATCCTCCTCCGACAGCAGTGCGGCCAATGCTTCTCGGCCGCGCATCAGGCGTGACTTGACGGTGCCCTCGGGGACCCCGAGCAGCTCCGCGACCTCCAGCACCGGCAGGTCGGCGAGGTAGTGCAGCGCCAGCACCTCCCGTTGGCTGTCGGGCAGCTGGCGGAGCGCCGCGATCACGGCGACGTGCTCCTCCAGCCCGGGAAGGTCCGGCGGGGCGACCTCGAGGCGTGGTCGGACCCGGTTGTAGTTGCGCAGCTTGCGCCACCGGTTCCGGTGCAGGTTGATCGCGGTACGCCGCAGCCATGCCTCCGGGTTGTCCACCCGGCGGAAGCGGCCGCCCGCGGCCGAGGCCCGGACGAACGCCTCCTGGACGACGTCCTCCGCCTCGGCGAAGTCCCCCACGACTCCGTACATCTGCACCACGAGCCGCCGGTAGGACAGCTCGAAGACCTCGGTGAGCGTCGTACCGCGCGAGCGGCTCGACGCCACGCGCCCTAGGGCGAGGGTTTCCTTCTCTGGCATCACGGACCTCCTCCGTCGCCTGTCAGAGCAGAACGACACGCGAGGAGCACCGCGGGTTCCATCCTCGCATTCCGGTTCTCCTGTGGAAGCGCGCCGAATCGGCGAGAATCGTGCGGGTGAGGGACTGGGAGGCAACCTCACCCGTCGTTGACGTGCGCGGTCTGCACGTGCGGTTCGGCGAGGTGGAGGCGGTGACAGGCGTCGACCTGCGGGCGTACGCCGGCGAGGCGACCGCGCTGCTCGGACGCAACGGCGCGGGCAAGTCGACGACGATGCGCGTCCTGGCCGGCGTGGTGCCGCCGACGGCGGGCTCGGCGACGGTGGCCGGGTACGACGTCCGCCGCGAGACGTTGCAGGCCAAGCAGAGCGTGGGCTACTGCCCCGACGTCGGCGGCCTGGTGCCCCGGGCGACGCCGTGGGAGCACCTGCAGCTGAGCGCCCGGCTGCGCCGGCTCGACGACTGGGAGGAGCGCGGTCGCGAGCTGCTGGAGCGGTTCGAGCTCGGCGACGTCGCCCACCGGGTGACCGCGGGCTTCAGCCACGGCATGGGCCGGCGCCTCTCGGTGGTGCTGGCCGCGCTGCACGCGCCCGCCGTACTCCTGCTCGACGAGCCGTTCGACGGCGTGGACCCGATCGGCGTCGAGGCGACCTTCGAGGTGATCGCGGACGCGCGGGCTCGCGGCGCGTGCGTGCTGGTCTCCACCCACCTGCGCGAGCTGGCCGTCGAGGCGTGCACCAGCGTGAGCGTGCTGCGCGGCGGCTCCCGGGTCGCCACGGTCACGGCCGACCAGATGGCCGGCGAGGAGGGGGCCCGTGCCTACCGTGGACTCCTGGACTAGCGAGGTACGCCGCGCGGTCACCGACGTCCGGCACCTGCTGTGGTTCCGTGCCGCGCAGGTGCGCCGCGGCCGCGCAGCTCCTTGGCTCGCCGTCGCGTTCGTCGTCGTGACCGCCGCCGCGGCCGTGGTGCCGGCCTTCATGCCGGGCGCCGGCGCCGGTGAGGGGCGCGCGTTCGAGCTGGTCCTGCTGCTGCCGACGGCGATGGCGGCGTTCCTGGTGCTGGCCGCGGTGTCCGCCGGGGCGTCCGGCGGAGGACGCGAGCTCCTTGCCCGCGACCCGGCCCAGATCCACCCGGTCAGCCCCACCACCGACCACCTCGGTGCGCTGCTGCTCGCCCCGCTCAACATCGCCTGGCTGCTGCAGGCGTGGATGCTGCTCGGCGTCACGGCGTACGCCCTCGGCACCACCAGCCTGGCCCCGGCCCAGATCGTGATGCTGCTGTGGCTGGCCGCCGCCACCGCCGTCGCGCAGGTGCTGGCCTGGTCGCTGGAGGGGGTACGCCGGCTCCAGCACGGCATCGCAGGGGTCCGGGTATTGCTGGTCGCGGTCCTCGCGGGCGCATTGGTGCTGCAGATGGCCGGCGCCCTGGTGCCGCTGCTGGACCGGATCCCGACCACCTGGGTGGTCATCGGCATGCTCAACGACTGGTCCTGGCGATGGGCGGTCACGGCGCTGGTGATGGTGGGCGTGCTGGTGGCCGCCACCGCTCTCGGCGCCGTGCCGGCGCACTTCGCCGGCCGGCGTACCCCTCGCGACGAGCTGCTCGTCGAGACGGGCACCTACGCCGCGCGCCGGATGCCGCGGTCCGCGCTGGCCGGCCTGGTCCGCACCGACCGAGCCTCGGTCTGGCGGGCGGTGCCGATGCGACGCGGCCTCGCCGTGCTCGCCCTGGGTCCGGGCGTGGTCGCGGTCCTCGGCAACCTGCCGTGGAGCTCGATGATGGTGCTGCCCGGCCTGGTCGCCTCCGGCGGCGCTCTGCTGTACGGCGTGAACGCCTGGTGCCTCGACGCGCGCGGGTCGCTGTGGCGGGAGAGCCTTCCGGTCGGACCGGGTGCGGTCTTCGCGTCCCGGGCCTACGTGCTCGCCGAGTTCCTGCTCGCCGCCTCGATGCTCACCGTGGCGCTGGCCGCGACCCGCGCCGGCGTGCCGTCGCCGGCCGAGCTGACGGCGATGCTGTGCACCCAGGTCGTGGTCACCGTCCAGGTGGTGGCGGCCGCGCTGCGCTGGTCGGCGCAGCGGCCGTACGCCGTGGACCTTCGCTCGGCGCGGGCCACGCCCGCCCCGCCGCTGGCCATGGTCGGGTACTCGGCTCGGCTCGCCGTGACCACCACCCTGACCGGGCTGGTGTTCTCCGGCCTGGCGCGGGTGCCGGAGTGGCAGGTCAGCGCCTTGGTGGCGGTGCCGTTCCTGTGCTGGTCGAGCGCCCGGCTGCTGCGCACCCGCCGGGCCTGGATCGACCCCGGCGACCGGGCCCGGGTCGTGATGGCCGTGGCCGCCTAGGGCACTAGTCCGGCGGGACGGCGGCCGTCGAGCAGCGACCCTGGGCGTCGGCCAGCTTGTTGACCTCCGGCGTCTCCCAGGCACCGGTCAGCGACGCCACCACGGCCTCGCGCAGCTCCTCGTCGGTGAGCGCCTCGCGCAGGCAGGCGGCGTACGCCTCGGGATCGAGCTTGCCCTTGGACTGGGCGACCAGCGCCCGCGTCGACTCGTCGACGTAGTCGGTGCACGCGAACTGCGCATCCACCCAGAGCCGCGCGGTCTCCTCCTCGAAGGGGGGCAGCTCCGTCGCGACGCCGGACTCCGTGAGGATGCCGGCGTCGCGCAGCCGGTCCACGCCGGCTCGCTCGACCAGCTCGGACGCGAAGCACGCGCCGGCCTCGGAGTCCTCCTCGGTCGCGTGGTCACCGGCGTACAGATCCGCGATGCCCTGCTCCACGGCCTTGGTGCTCGAGTCCTCTTGCTCCGGCTCGTCGTCGGAGCAGCCCGTGAGCAGCAGGGCGGCGAGCAGCAGGATGGACGCCCTGGACACACCGTGCACCAGCAGATCCTCCCACTAAGGTGCGCGGGGTGGACTTCGCACCGTCGCCCCGGGCCGCCGACCTGACCGAGCGGGTCCGGTCCTTCATCGCCGAGGAGATCGAGCCGGTCGAGCCCGGCTACCACGCCGACCTCGCGGAGCAACGCCGCACCGGCGACCCGTGGCAGCCGCTGCCGCTGATCGAGGAGCTCAAGGCCAAGGCCCGCGAGCGCGGCCTCTGGAACCTCTTCCTGCCCCACGAGCACGCCGGCGAGTACGCCGCCCGCTTCGGCACCGACGGCGGCGAGGGCCTCACCAACGTCGACTACGCACCGGTCGCCGAGCTCACCGGCCGATCGCACCTCGCGCCGCTGGTGATGAACTGCAACGCCCCCGACACCGGCAACATGGAGGTGCTGCTCCGCTACGGCAGCGACGGATCAGCGCGCGCGAGTGGCTGGAGCCGCTGCTCGACGGACGGATCCGCTCGGCGTTCACGATGACCGAGCCGGGCGTCGCGTCCTCCGACGCCACCAACATGGAGGCGACCGCCGTCGTCGACGGCGACGAGGTCGTCATCAACGGCCGCAAGTGGTGGTCGACCGGCGTCGGCCACCCCGACTGCAAGGTCCTGATCTTCATGGGGCTGACCGATCCCGACGCCGACCGCCACCACCGCCACTCGATGGTGCTGGTGCCGAAGGACGCTCCGGGCGTGAAGGTCGAGCGGCTGCTCTCGCACGATGGGGATGTACGACGAGCCGCTCGGCCACGGCGAGGTGTCCTTCACCGACGTACGCGTGCCGGCCGCGAACATCATCAGCGGGCCCGGGTGAGGCGTTCGCGATCGCCCAGGGCCGGCTCGGGCCGGGCCGCGTGCACCACTGCATGCGGCTGATCGGCCTGGCCGAGCTGGCGCTGGAGAAGGCCTGCACCCGCGCGCTGGAGCGGACCGCGTTCGGCAAGCCGATCGCCAACCTCGGCGGCAACCGCGAGCGGATCGCCGACGCCCGGATCGCGATCGACCAGGCCCGGCTGCTGGTGCTGAACGCGGCCTGGAAGCTCGACGTGGGCGGGCCGCTGAACGCGCTGTCGGAGGTCTCCCAGATCAAGGTGGCCGTCCCGAACATGGCGCAGCAGGTGATCGACATGGCGATCCAGATCCACGGCGGCGGCGGGCTGTCCGACGACTTCCCGCTGGCCGGCGCGTGGACCGCGGCCCGGGCGCTGCGGCTCGCCGACGGTCCGGACGAGGTGCACCGCGGCATGGTCGCGCGGCTCGAGCTGGGCAAGTACGGAGCGTCGCGATGAGCCGGGTGCTGATCACCGGCGCCGCCTCGGGACTGGGCGCCGCGCTGGCCGCCGCGTTCGAGGGCCGCGGCGACGAGGTGCTGCGCACGGACCTCGCACGGCGCCGACCTCACCCTCGACGTCACCAGCGACGACGACTGGGCGGCGGCGCTCGCGCACGTCGAGCGGACCTGGGGCGGGCTCGACGTGCTGGTCAACAACGCCGGCGTCGCCGGCGGCGGCCGGCTCGACGTCGCCACGATCGACGAGTGGCGGTGGATCACCGAGATCAACCTGTTCGGCGTGGTCCGCGGCACCACCACGTTCGTGCCGATGTTCAAGCGGCAGCGCAGCGGCACCATCGTCAACACCGCGTCGCTGGCCGGCCTGGTGCACCCGGCCGGGATGGCGTCGTACAACGCCGTGAAGGCCGCCGTGGTCGCGCTGACCGAGACCACCGGCCACGAGCTCGCGGCGTACGGCGTGCACCGCGCACGCGGTGTGCCCGTCGTACTTCCGGACCAACCTGATGAGCTCGATGCAGGGCCGCGACGAGACGCTCGGCAAGGTGATCGCGAGCCTGGTCGAGAGCTCGCCGATCACGGCCGACGACATCGCCGCGGCGGTGCTGGAGGGGCTCGATCGCGGCGACGAGCTGATCGTCCCCGACCAGCCGGCCCGGGACGCCTACGCGCTCAAGCTGGGCGACCGCGCGGCGTACGACCAGGTGATGCGGGCCCAGGCGGCCAGGCTCGACAGCCTCGACCCGAACGGAGGCGGCGGTGAGTGACGAGAGCAGGCCGGTCCGCGAGGAGGACGCCTTCGACGTGGAGGCGGTCGCGGGCTGGCTGCGGGAGCACGCCGGGGCGTTCCGCGAGGACCTCGAGGGCACTCCGGAGGTCACCCAGTTCCCCGGCGGCGCCTCCAACCTGACCTACCAGCTGCGCTATCCCCGACGCGATGTGATCCTGCGCCGCCCGCCGGTCGGGGTGAAGGCCAAGGGCGCCCACGACATGGGCCGGGAGTACCTCATCCAGGACGAGCTGCGCCCGCTCTTCCCGTACGTCGCGACGATGGTCGGCCACTGCACCGACGAGTCGGTGATCGGCTCGGACTTCTACGTGATGGAGAAGGTCGACGGCGTCATCCCGCGCCGCGAGCTGCCGTTCGAGCTGCCGCCGGAGCAGGTGTCCCAGCTGTGTGAGAACGCCCTCGACGTCCTGATCGCGCTGCACTCGGTCGACGTGTCGGCGGCGCCGGCGCTGGCCGCGCTCGGCAAGGGCGAGGGGTACGTCGACCGGCAGATGGGCGGCTGGACGACGCGCTTCGACAACGCCCGCACCGACGACACCGGCGACTGGAGCGACGTGATCGCGTGGCTCGAGGCGCACCAGCCCGGAGACGTCGGGCAGCGGATGATCCACAACGACTTCCGCTTCGACAACATGGTGCTCGACGCCGACGACCCGATGCGCGTCGTCGGGGTGCTCGACTGGGAGATGGCCACCGTCGGCGACCCGCTGATGGACCTCGGCGGCACGCTGTCGTACTGGGTCGAGCCCGGCGACGACGAGTTCTTCCAGATGTTCCGCCGGCAGCCGACGACCACGCCGGGCATGTGGACCCGCGCCGAGGTGGTCGAGCGCTACTGCGACCGGATGGGCTTCGAGATGACGCCCGAGCGGTGGCGGTTCTACGAGGTGTTCGGGCTGTTCCGGCTCGCGGTGATCGCCCAGCAGATCTGGTACCGCTACTTCCACAAGCAGACCAGCAACGAGGCGTACGCCGTGTTCGGGCCCGCGGTCGGCTACCTCGAGACCCGCTGCCGGTCGCTGATCTGATGGGGCTGGTCCTGCTGGTCCGGCACGGCCAGGCGTCCTTCGGTGCCGACGACTACGACGTGCTGTCCGAGGTTGGCTGGTCCCAGGGCCGGTTGCTGGGGTCGTGGCTCGCGGAGCGCGACGTGACCCCGACCGCGGTCGTCCACGGAGACATGCGCCGGCAGCGGGACACGGCGCTCGCGATGGCCGAGGGCGCCGGCTGGTCGGGCATCGAGCCCGAGGTCGACCCGGGCTGGGACGAGTTCGACCACGTGGGCATGGTGGCGGCGTACCCCGACCTTCCGCCCGATGTCGACCTCACCGACCCGCGCGCGTTCCAGCGGCTCTTCGAGGAGGCCACCGCGCACTGGACGGCCGGTGAGCCGGGGGACTTCGCCGAGACGTACGCCGCCTTCGTCGCCCGGGTCCGCGCCGCCCTGTCCCGTGCGACGGCCTCGGCCGGCCCGGGCGGCACCGTCGTGGTGGTCAGCTCCGGCGGCCCGATCGCGGTCGCCTGTGCGGCGCTCGTGGACCCCGAGGCGGACGTCGCCGGGGTCGCCCGGCTCTGGCAGCGGTTCAACACGGTGATCGTGAACTCCTCGGTCAGCCGCGTCGTCGTCGGCTCCACCGGCTCCCGCCTGCTGACCTACAACGAGCACCCCCACCTCGAGGGCGACCACCTGACCTACCGTTGAGGAAGAATGCGACCCCGGGTGCGGCTGAGGCGGGTGTAGGTGACACAGAGACTGATCGTTCACATCGGTACGCCGAAGACGGGTTCCTCGTCGTTGCAGCGTGCGTTGCACGATGGCGCGTTCTCCACGAACGGCGTCCGGGTGGCGTATCCGGATCGCCTGAGCGAGGTGGACCTTGCTCACGCCATGGAGCGAGGTCGCGAGAAGCTGGTTGCCCGACGGTTGAGCAGTATCGAGCGCTGGCTCTCCAGCGCGGACGCCGATGTCTTCGCGCTCTCCTCCGAGCACTTCGTCAGTGTGCCCGCCAGTACCTTCGCGTCGGCAATGAGTCGTCACCTCCCGGGTTGGCCCGCTCGCACCCACGTCGTCTGTTACGTGCGTCCGCACGGCCCGCGGGTGGTCTCGGCCTTCGCCCAGCAGCGCAAGTCCGGCTCGTTCCTGGGTTCCATGGACGACTTCCTCCAACGGTTCGAGCGCAGCCAGCGGTTCCAGTACATGGACCGGCTGGCAGCCTGGCAGGAGGTGTATGGCGATCGGTTCGTCGCGCGGCCGATGTCCCGGTCCTCCCTCGTCGGCGGCGACGTCGTCTCCGACTTTCTCCACCTCGCGACATCCGGCGGCCCGGTCGAGGTCCACGCGCAGCGGCTCAACCTGTCGCTCAGCGTCGAGGCACTGGCCCTCCTCGGAATCGTCCACCGCGCCCTGCGCGCGGGAGACGTGCCTGACGGCATCGCCCACAGGATCGGGAACCGGATCGCCGCCGACCTCCACGCGGCCGGGGTCGCGGATCGAGGACGCCGGCTGTGGTTGTCGGCATCCCAGGCGCAGTCCATCGCCACGATCTTCGCCGAGGACGCCGCTCGACTCGACGCGAACTTCTTCCCCAGCTCCAGGCCGTTCACCGAGGGCCTTCGCACCCTCACCCTGGAGGCCCCGGTGGAGGCAGCGGACTTCCACCCGAGGAGCTACGCGGACCGTCACACCCGGAGGTCGATCCGCCGGGACGCGGCGGCACTCGCGGACGTCTGCTCCGAGCACGGGCCGCCCTGGGTGGCGCAGTTCCGAGCCGACAAGGGCTACCGCTACAGCCAAGATGCTATTCGCCCCGAGTCCGCTGCCCGGGTCGAAGCCGCGCTGGAGCCGGTCGTCTCCGGCCTGGCCGCCGCGCTGCGTGCCCTGCCGTGAAGTAGCTACATGAGGCGCTTGAGGACCGGCAGCGGGGCGTGCTTCATCACCACGGACAGCGGCGCCCAGGGCAGTGCGGGCACGCAGGCGTCGGCGACCTGCTTCTCGATCGCGGAGACCATCGAGCGGACGCCCTTCTCGGTGGAGGTCATCATCGGCGTCGACTGGGCGACCTTCTCGTTCATCTCCGAGGCGATGTAGCCGGGGTAGAGCACGGTGACCTTGATCTTCTTGGCCAGCGGCGTGCCGTAGAGCTCGGTGCGGAGGCCCTCGGCGAGGTGCGCGACGCCGATCTTGGTGGCGGCGTACGTCGTCAGGGTCTTGGGCATCCCGCGCATCGCGGACATCGAGGAGACCATCACCAGGTGGCCGGCCTCCTGGTCGCGGAAGATCTCCATGGCGGCCTCGGTCTGGGCCAGGGCGGCGACGAAGTTGGTCATCGCGGTCTCGCGGTTGGCGTCGAAGCGCCCGGTGCCGAGCGGTGCGCCCTTGCCCAGGCCGGCGTTGACCACGACCCGGTCCAGCGTGCCGAAGTCGGACCGGAACGCCCGGAACACCTCGAACACGGCGTCGTGGTCGTTGACGTCCAGCGCCCGGATCTCGACCCGGCGGTCGGGGTGGGCCGCGCCGATCTCGGCGCGCAGCTCCTCGAGCCGTTCGGTACGCCGCGCGCACAGCGCCAGGTCGTGGCCGCGGTCGGCGAACTGGCGGGCCATCTCGGCGCCGAGGCCGGAGGAGGCGCCCGAAATCAGAATCGTCGGCATGCGCCGAGTGTGGCGCATGCCGACGATCGTGGTCAGCGAGGGATCAGGGCTTGGGCGCCTGGATCACGATGCTCTGAACGACCTTGTCGCCCCAGGTCTGCTTCTGGGCATCCCACAGCGGCCACAGGAAGCCGAGGTAGCAGATCGCCCCGTCGATGAACGTGTGCATCAGCCAGCGGACGAACCCACTGCCGGTGCCGATCGGCTGGCCGGTGCTGAGGCCGACCACCCGGATGCCCATCATGCCCTTGCCGATGGACCAACCGGTGTTGCCCTGCTTGAAGACGTTGTTCCAGATCGTGACACCGAGGATCACCGCGTAGCCGACGAGCATGATCAGCAGCCCGACCGCGCTGGCGTCGTCGGAACCCAGCAGGACCGCGCCGATGATGATGAAGATGATCCCGGCTCCCACGGCGATCAGCGCGTCGATCAGGTACGCCGCCAACCGGATACCCCAGACGGCGTACGGGCCGAACGGGCTCTGGCCGGGCTGCCCGTAGCCGGGCTGGCCGTAGCCGGGCTGGCCATATGCGGGCTGGCCGTAGCCCTGCTGGGGTTGGCCGTACCCCTGCTGCGGCGGCTGCCCATAGCCCGGCTGCTGGGGCTGCTGGCCGTACCCCGGCTGCTGCGGCTGCCCGTAGGGGTTCGCCGGCGGAGGCGGCTGCTGCCCGGGCTGCTGCGGCTGGCCGTACGGGTTCGGCTGGTTGGGGTCCTGCGGCGGCGGGGGTGGGTAGTTGGACATCGAGGTCCCCTCCTGGAGGGATTGGGTTGTGGGCACTCCCTGCGGGAGCGTAGTCGCGTCGTGCCCGGATGTCTGCGCGGCGAACCGGCGGTCTTCGCGCATCCGTGAGACAACTTAAAGTCAGACTTGACTGTTTGTTGCCGCGGTGGCCATGCTGGCCGGGTGGTGACCAGCACGCGCACGCCGCAGGGGGAGCGCACCCGGATGATGCGCGCCCGGCTGCTCGAGGCCACCGTCGACTGCCTGGTCGAGCGCGGCTTCGCCGGTACGTCGACCACGCTGGTCTCCGAGCGCGCCGGGGTCAGCCGCGGCGCGCAGCTGCACCACTTCCCGACCAAGAACACCCTGGTGGTGGCAGCGGTCGAGCACCTGACCGAGGTCCGCGGCGCGGAGCTGCGGGCGGCCGCCGCCGAGCTGCCGCGGGGCCAGCGCCGCACCCGCGCGGTCCTGCAGATGCTCGCCGACCACTTCACCTCGCCGGTGTTCAGCGCCGCGCTCGAGCTCTGGGTGGCGGCGCGCACCGACCCCGCGCTGCTCGAGGCCGTCGAGCCGCTCGAGCGCCGGGTCGGCCGTGAGGCGCACCTGCTCACCGTCGACGCCCTCGGCGCCGACGAGTCCCGACCCGGCGTACGCGAGCTGGTGCAGGCCACCCTCGACCTGGTCCGCGGGCTCGGCCTCGCCAACACCATCTCCGACGACGCCCGCAGACGGGGCCGGATCCTCGACCAGTGGGCGATCACGCTCGACGACGCGCTGGAGGCGCCACGATGAGTGACCTGCTCGAGGGCCTGCTGGCCGACCTGAAGGCCGAGGGCGACCGGCTCTGGGCCACGGTGTCCGGCTTGGACGACGACGGCTGGGCCACGCCCACGCCGGCGGCCGGCTGGACCGTCACGACCCAGGTCGCCCACCTGCTCTGGACCGACGAGGCCGCGACCGCCGCGGCGACCGACAAGGAGAAGTGGGACGCGATCGTGCTGCAGGCGATCGACGACCCCACCGGGTACGTCGACACCAGCGCCCACGAGATCGCCCGACTGCAGCCGCGGGCCCTGCTCGCCCGCTGGGGCGCCGCCCGCACCGCGCTCACCGACGCGCTGCGCGGCTTTCCGGAGGGCCAGAAGATGCCGTGGTTCGGGCCGCCGATGTCGCCGGCGTCGATGGCCACCGCCCGGTTCATGGAGACCTGGGCGCACGCGCTGGACGTCTACGACGCTCTCGGCGTCCACCCCGAGACCACCGACCGGATCCGGCACGTCGCCCACCTCGGCGTACGCACCCGCAACTACGCGTTCAGCGTCCACGAGCTCGCGCCCCCCGCCGAGGAGTTCCGGGTCGAGCTCACCGCGCCGTCCGGCGAGGCCTGGACCTGGGGACCCGACGACGCGGCCCAGCGGGTCACCGGCTCCGCCCACGACTTCTGCCTGCTGGTCACCCAGCGGGTGCACCGCGACGACACCGACCTGAGGGCCGAGGGCGTCGACGCCGAGAAGTGGCTGACCATCGCGCAGGCCTTCGCCGGGCCCCCGGGCGAGGGGCGTGATCCGCAGTGAGCACCCTCCGGATCGGCAACTGCTCCGGCTTCTACGGCGACCGGCTCTCCGCCATGCGCGAGATGCTCGACGGGGGAGACCTGCACGTGCTCACCGGCGACTACCTCGCCGAGCTGACCATGCTGATCCTCGGCAAGGACACCATGAAGGACGCCTCGCTCGGCTACGCGCGGACGTTCGTCACCCAGGTCGAGGACTGCCTCGGCCTGGCCCTGGAGAAGGGCGTGAAGCTGGTCAGCAACGCCGGCGGGCTCAACCCCGCGGGCCTGGCCGACCGGCTGCGCGAGGTCGCGTCCGGGATCGGGCTGGACGCGAAGATCGCGCACGTCGAGGGCGACGACGTACGCAGCCTCGGGTTCGGGGACAACGCCCTCACCGCCAACGCCTACCTCGGCGGCTTCGGCATCGCCGCCGCTCTCGACGCGGGCGCCGATGTCGTCGTCACCGGCCGGGTCACCGACGCGTCACTGGTGGTGGGGCCGGCCGTCGCCCACCACGGCTGGGACGCCTCGTCGTACGACGCACTGGCCGGCGCGGTGGTCGCGGGCCACGTGCTCGAGTGCGGCACCCAGGCCACCGGCGGCAACTTCTCCGGCTTCCGCGAGCTCGGCCTCGACGGCACCCCGCTGGGCTTCCCGCTCGCCGAGATCGCCGCCGACGGCAGCAGCGTGATCACCAAGCACGATGGCACCGGTGGCTCGGTCACCGTCGACACCGTGACCGCGCAGCTGGTCTACGAGATCCAGACCAGCCGCTACCTCAACCCCGACGTCACCACGCTCCTCGACTCGATCACGCTCACCCAGGACGGCGAGGACAGGGTGGCGATCTCGGGAGTGCGCGGCGGGGCGCCCCCCGAGCGGCTCAAGGTGTGCGTCAACGAGCTCGGCGGGTTCCGCAACTCGATGGAGTTCGTGCTCACCGGCCTCGAGCTCGACCACAAGGCCGAGTGGCTGCGCACCCAGCTCGAGCCGCACCTCACCGCGGCGTCGGTCACCTGGACCCAGACCGCCACGCCCCCCGAGGACGCCGACACCGAGGAGGGCGCGTCCTGCCTGCTCCGGTGCACGGTGATGGACCCGCAGGCCGACCCGGTGGGCAAGGCGTTCACCGCGCCCGCGGTCGAGCTCGCGCTCGGCTCCTACCCCGGCTTCACGATGACCGCGCCGCCCGGCCGGCCCACGCCGTACGGCGTCTACCGGCCGGAGTACGTCGACCGCTCGGAGGTCACCCACACGGTCGTGCACCACGACGGCCGGCGCGAGGTGGTCGACGACCCGAAGGAGTTCGCCGAGGCCGACCCGGAGGCCGGGCGCCGCCCGTCGCCGTACCCCGCCCCGCAGGACCAGGTCAACCGCCGGATGCCGCTCGGGACGTTCGTGCACGCCCGCTCCGGCGACAAGGGCGGCGACGCCAACCTGGGGCTGTGGGTGGCCCACGACGGCTCCCCGAAGTACGACGACCGGGTGACCTGGCTGACCAAGCTGATCACCCCGAAGAAGGTCCGCGAGCTGGTGCCCGAGGCGAAGGACCTCGAGGTCGAGGTCTACTCGCTGCCGAACCTCGGCGGCGTCAACGTGCTGATCCGCGGCCTGCTCGGCGCCGGCGTGGCCGCCTCCACCCGGTTCGACCCGCAGGCCAAGGGCCTCGGCGAGTGGGTGCGCTCACGGCTCGTGCACATCCAGGAGGAGCTCCTGTGAGCGCCCTGCACGACCTCGGCGCGGAGTTCACCCGCCGCGAGATCGAGCCCCACCTGCAGGAGTGGGAGGACGACGGCACCCTGCCCCGCGAGCTGCACCTCGCGGCGGCGAAGCAGGGGCTGCTCGGCGTGGCCTTCCCCGAGGAGGTCGGCGGCCAGGGCGGCACACTGCTCGACTCGGTCGACCTGCAGGAGGGGATGTTCGGGGCGGGCGCGTCCAGCGGCCTGATGGCCGGGCTGTTCACCTCCGGCATCGCGCTCCCGCACATCGCAGCCTCCGGCAACGCCGACCTGATCGACCGGTTCGTCCGGCCAACGCTCGCCGGCGAGAAGATCGGCTCGCTCGCGGTCACCGAGCCCGGTGGCGGCTCCGACGTCGCCGGGCATCCGCACCACGGCGGTCCGGGCCTCGACAGGCTCGACCACCGGCGACGAGTACGTCGTCAACGGCGCCAAGACGTTCATCACCAGCGGGGTCCGCGCCGACTTCGTGACCACCGCCGTCCGCACCGGCGCGCCGGGTCACGCCGGCGTCAGCCTGCTCGTCGTCGAGGCCGGCACGCCCGGGTTCACCGTCGACCGGTCGCTGCGCAAGATGGGCTGGCACTGCTCCGACACCGCCGAGCTGTCCTACGTCGACGTCCGGGTCCCGGCGGCCAACCTGGTCGGCACCGAGAACACCGGCTTCTACCAGATCGCCGAGCAGTTCGTCGTCGAGCGGATCGGGCTCGCGGTGCACGCCTACGGCATCGCGGCGCGCTCGCTGGAGCTCACCGCGGCCTACTGCCGCGACCGCGAGACGTTCGGCAAGCCGCTGGTCGCCAACCAGGTGGTGCGCCACAAGCTGGTCGAGATGCGACGGCAGGTCGAGGTGGCCCGCACCTACACGCGGGAGGTTGCCCGACGGCACGTCGACGGGGAGACCGTGATCGCTGAGGCGTGCCTGGCGAAGCAGACCGCCTGCGACGCCGCGACGTACGTCTGCGACCAGGCGGTGCAGCTGCACGGCGGCACCGGCTACATGCACGGGACCGAGGTGGAGCGGCACTACCGCGACGCCCGGATCCTGCCGATCGGAGGAGGAGCGACCGAGGTGCTGACCGATCTCGCCGCACGACTGCTGGGGTACACCGCATGAGCATCATCAGGCCGCTGTACGGCGAGGTGTCCGTGCACATGGTCGCCCCGCCCGAGGAGGTGTGGGCGCTGGTCAGCGACGTGACCCGGATCGGGGAGTTCTCGCCCGAGACCTTCGAGGCCAGGTGGACGCGCGGGTCGACCGGGCCCGAGGTGGGTGCGTCGTTCAAGGGCCACGTGAAGCGCAACGGCGTCGGGCCGACGTACTGGTCGCCCTGCCAGGTGACCAAGTGCGTCCCGAACGAGGTCTTCGAGTTCGCGGTCGGCACCGACGACGTCACGGTCAACAACTGGGGCTACCTGCTGCAGGCCGAGAACGGCGGCACCCGGGTCACGGAGTACTTCCGCCTCGAGCCCGCGCTGCCGCTGCGGATCTACTGGCTGGTGCTCGGTCGCCTGCGCGGGCGCACCAACGAGCGCGGCATGCGCACGACGCTGGAGCGGATGAAGGCGGTCGTCGAGGCGGAGGCCCGCGCGTGACGGAGACCCTCACCAATCGCGAGGCGATGCTGGAGAAGCTCGCCGGCCTCGACGCCGAGCACGCGAAGGCGGTCGCCGGCGGCGGGGAGAAGTACGTCGCCCGCCACCACGACCGCGGCAAGCTGATGCCCCGCGAGCGGATCGAGCTCCTCATCGACGAGGGCTCGGCCTTCCTCGAGCTCAGTCCACTGGCCGGGTGGGGGTCGGACTTCGCGGTGGGCGCCAGCGTGGTCACCGGGATCGGGGTGGTCGAGGGCGTCGAGTGCATGATCACCGCCAACGACCCCTCGGTGAAGGGCGGCGCCAGCAACCCGTGGACGGTCAAGAAGATCTTCCGGGCCTCCCAGATCGCCGAGGAGAACGGCCTCCCGACGGTGGCGCTGGTCGAGTCCGGCGGCGCCGACCTGCCGACCCAGAAGGAGATCTTCATCCCGGGCGGCAAGCTGTTTCGCGACATCACCCGCAGCAGCGCCGCCAAGCAGCCGACGATCGCGCTGGTGTTCGGCAACTCCACGGCCGGCGGCGCCTACGTGCCCGGGATGAGCGACTACACGGTGATGGTCAAGGAGCGCGCCAAGGTCTTCCTCGGCGGCCCGCCGCTGGTGAAGATGGCGACCGGCGAGGAGTCCGACGACGAGTCGCTGGGCGGCGCCGAGATGCACGCCCGCACCAGCGGTCTCGCCGACTACCTCGCCGAGGACGAGCACGACGCGATCCGGATCGGCCGGCGGATCGTGGCCAGGCTGAACTGGCGCAAGGCGGTCGGGCGACCGCCGTCGCGAGCCTTCGCAGAGCCGGACGCCGACCCCGACGAGCTCCTCGACCTGATCCCCACCGACCTCAAGGAGCCGTTCGACCCGCGCGAGGTGATCTCCCGGATCTGTGACGGCGTCTCGGCCACGAACGGTCAGGTCTTCGACGAGTTCAAGCCGCTCTACGGACCGTCCCTGGTCACCGGCTGGGCGCGGCTGCACGGCCGGCAGATCGGCATCCTCGCCAACGCCCAGGGCGTGCTGTTCAGCGAGGAGGCGCAGAAGGCGACGCAGTTCATCCAGCTGGCCAACCAGATCGACGTACCCCTGCTGTTCCTGCACAACACCACCGGCTACATGGTCGGCAAGGAGTACGAGCAGGGCGGGATCATCAAGCACGGCGCGATGATGATCAACGCGGTCTCCAACAGCACGGTGCCGCACCTCAGCGTGATCATGGGGGCGTCGTACGGCGCCGGCAACTACGGCATGAACGGCCGCGCCTACGACCCGCGCTTCCTGTTCACCTGGCCGAGCGCGAAGTCGGCGGTGATGGGTCCGGCCCAGCTCGCCGGGGTGCTCGAGATCGTGGCCCGGCAGTCGGCGGAGGCCAAGGGCGAGACCTTCGACGCCGACGGCTTCGCCGCGATCAAGGAGGTAGTCGAAGGGCAGGTCGAGGAGCAGTCGCTGCCGTTCTTCCTCTCCGGGATGCTCTACGACGACGGCGTGATCGACCCCCGCGACACCCGCACCATCCTCGGCATCTGCCTGTCCGTGATCGAGAACAGACCGATCCAGGGCACCGACCGGTTCGGGGTGTTCCGACCGTGATCAGTCGCGTCCTGGTAGCCAACCGCGCCGAGATCGCGTCGCGCGTCTTCCGCACCTGCCGCCGGCTCGGCATCGAGACGGTCGCGGTGCACTCCGATGCCGATGCGGACCTGCCCTACGTGCGAGAGGCCGACGCCGCCGTACGGCTGCCCGGCGTCGCGCCGGCCGACACCTACCTCCGCGGCGACCTGCTGGTCGACGCCGCCCGGCGGGCCGGCGCCGACGCGATCCACCCCGGCTACGGGTTCCTGTCGGAGAACGCCGAGTTCGCGCGCACCGTTCTGGACGCCGGCCTGACCTGGATCGGCCCTCGGCCCGAGTCGATCGAGCAGATGGGCTCGAAGATCCTGGCCAAGGAGCTGATGGAGAAGTCCGGCGTGCCGGTGCTGACCAGCATCCACCCCGAGGACGCGAAGCCCGAGCACCTGCCGCTGCTGGTGAAGGCGTCCGCCGGGGGCGGCGGCCGCGGGATGCGAGTGGTCCGCGACCTCGCGGAGCTGTCGGCCGAGGTCGAGAAGGCCGAGGCCGAGGCCAGGTCGGCGTTCGGCGACAGCACGGTCTTCGTGGAGCAGTACGTCGAGCGCGGCCGGCATGTCGAGGTCCAGGTGTGGGGCGACGCGGAGGGCAACATCGCCGTGCTCGGCGAGCGCGACTGCTCCATCCAGCGCCGCCACCAGAAGGTCGTCGAGGAGGCCCCGGCTCCGGGCAAGCTGAGCCGCGGCACCCGGGAGCGCCTCCACGCGGCGGCGCGCAAGGCCGCCGAGGCGATCTCCTACCGCGGCGCCGGCACCGTCGAGTTCCTCTACGACGAGGAGCGGGCGGAGTTCTGGTTCCTGGAGATGAACACCCGTCTCCAGGTCGAGCACCCGGTCACCGAGATGGTGTTCCACACCGATCTGGTCGAGCTGCAGATCCGCGCGGCCGAGGGCGAGACCTCCGACGTGCGCTACCCCGACAAGCCCGACGGGCACGCGATCGAGGTCCGGCTCTACGCCGAGGACCCCGCTCACGACTACCAGCCGCAGAGCGGAGTGCTCACGACCTTCGAGATCCCGACGAGCGCGCACGTGCGGGTCGACACCGGCTTCGACTCCGGCAACGAGGTCACCACCCACTACGACGCGATGCTGGCCAAGGTCGTCGCCTACGGCAGCAACCGGAACGTCGCCGCGCGCCGGCTCGGCGACGCGCTGCGCCGGGCACGGATCCACGGCCTGGTGACCAACCGGGACCTGCTCGTCGCGATCCTCGAGGACCCGGACTTCCTGGCAGGCAGGGTCAGCACGGCCTTCCTCGACACCTTCGAGCTGCCGGCCAGGGCGGTTGACCCCGGTGCGCCGGTGGCGGCAGCCCTCGCGCTGGCGGAGCGGGCCGGCCGGGCCCGGGCCGTCCAGAGGGGCATCCCCGTCGCCTGGCGCAACGTGGTCTCGCAGCCGCAGCGCACCGAGTTCAGCCGGCGACGTCGTCGTCGAGTGGTGGGGCGGCCGGGACGGCTACACCGTCGACGGCGCCGCGGTCGTCTCGGCGAGCGCCACCGCGGTGACCCTCGAGGTCGACGGCGTGCGGACGACGTACGACGTGAGCGTGAGCGGGGACGCCGTCGACGTCGACAGCCCCCGCGGTCACGTCCTGCTGACGCGGGTGCCGCGTTTCGTGGACCCGGCCGACGCGGTGGCCAGCGGCAGCCTGCTCGCACCGATGCCCGGAACGGTGGTCTCGGTGGCCGTCGAGAAGGACGCCCAGGTGGCCGCGGGCGACGTGGTCCTGGTCCTCGAGGCGATGAAGATGCAGCACACGGTGACCGCCCCGACAGCGGGCACGGTCACCGAGATCGATGTCCAGCCCGGCGCCCAGGTGGCGGCCGGTGAGGTTCTCGCAGTGGTGACAGGAGAAGACGATGACGACGTTCAGTGAGACCGAGGAGCGCCAGGAGCTGCGCCGCCAGGTGGCCAAGCTGGGCTCGAAGTACGGCCGTGAGTACTTCATGGAGAAGGGCCGGGCCGGCGAGAAGACCACCGAGCTGTGGCTCGAGATCGGCAAGAACGGCTACCTCGGCATCAACATCCCCGAGGAGTACGGCGGCGGGAGCGGCGGCATCGGCGACGTCGCCGCCGTGTGCGAGGAGCTCGCCGCGCAGGGCTGCCCGCTGCTGCTCATGGTCGTCTCGCCCGCGATCTGCGGCACGATCATCTCCCGCTACGGCACCGACGAGCAGAAGCAGCGCTGGCTGCCGGGGATCTGCGACGGCACCGGCACCATGGCGTTCGCGATCACCGAGCCGGACGCCGGCACCAACACCCACAACATCAGCACCGTGGCCCGCAAGGACGGCGACGAGTGGGTGCTGAACGGGCGGAAGATCTTCATCTCCGGCGTCGACGAGGCCGACAACGTGCTGGTCGTGGCCCGCACCGAGGACGCGAAGACAGGCAAGGTGAAGCCGGTGCTGTTCGTCGTACCGACCGACGCTGCCGGGTTCGAGGCCAAGGCGATCCCGATGGAGTGGACCAGCCCTGAGCTGCAGTTCCAGGTGTTCATCGACGACCTTCGGCTGCCGGGCGACGCCCTGGTGGGCGACGAGGACGGCGGGCTGGTGCAGCTCTTCGCCGGGCTCAACCCCGAGCGGATCATGGCCGCCTCGTTCTCGACCGGGCTGGCCCGCTTCGCGCTCGACAAGGCGACGGCGTACGCCAAGGAGCGGACGGTCTTCCAGGGGCCGATCGGCTCGCACCAGGCGATCGCGCACCCGCTCGCCGAGAGCCACATCGAGATCGAGATGGCCCGGCTGATGACCCAGAAGGCCGCGGCGCTCTATGACGCCGGCGACGACATGGCGGCCGGTGAGGCCGCCAACATGGCGAAGTACGCCGCGGCCGAGGCTGCCTGCAACGCCGCCGACCGCGCCGTACAGACGCACGGCGGCAACGGCGCCACCCAGGAGTACGGCGTCGCCGGGCTGCTCGTCGCCACGCGCGTGGGCCGGATCGCTCCGGTGTCGCGGGAGATGATCCTCAACTTCGTGGCGATGCACTCCCTGGGCCTGCCGAAGTCGTACTGAGGTCGGCGTCGCTGACGCATGACTCCTCGCGTGCGCACATCGACACGCTCGCGCATCCGCGCAGTCGGTCGATGCTCGCGTGCCAGGACGTCATACGGTCAGAGCAAGCGGTAGCACCGCCCGTATGACGTCCTAGCGCTCGTCACTTGCCTAGGTGTGCGCGTCGGGGGTCTTGACCCGACTCGGATCGAAGACGCGTCGAACCATCGGCTCGAAGAACTCCAACGACTCTGTCGGATAGTCCGGATCGAAGGAGTTCTGGTCGTAGTCGGCACAGAAGTCGGCACATGCCTGATACCAGGGGTGGCCCGCCCACTGGTCGCGTGCATTCGGGTCGGCGCCGATGTGCTGGAACCAGTACACGCCCTGGAAGACCCCGTGGTGCTGGATGATCCAGTGGTTGCGCTCCGACACGTAGGGTCGAACGATGGCTGCAGCGGCCTGGGAGTGGTTCGCCGGCGCGATCATGTCGCCGACGTCGTGGACGAGCGCGCACACGATCGTCTCCTCGTCCTCGCCCGCTCGTAGGGCACGGGTGGCCGCTTGCAGGCTGTGACCGAGGCGGGTCACCTGGTAGCCGGTGTGATCGTCCATGTCGCGGAGCCATCCGAGGATGCGGTCCGGCACCTTCGCAAGTTCCTCTTGCTCGTACGGGGCAAGCAGCTCGTAGTCTCCGGCGGTCCCGTCGACCATCGCGGTGAAACCGACCGTTGGCCGGTCGGCAGCAGCGGTCCGCCACTCCGGCGAGGTCGTCACGACACAACCCCGGGGGCTGGTATCTGCGTCGCCCGACCGGCGACATGCATGCTCTCGCGCCTACATGGCATGCGAGCCTCCCAAGCGTGTCGGGTGAATCGATTCTAGACATCCGAGCAGTGGCGTCACCGTCGCTCTGAGACCATCACGCGTTGCCCGCTCGTCGGCAGATCAGGTAAGCGCGTGCGCCGACTGTCCGCGCCACATGGCAGGGTCGGGGTATGCCCGAGCGTCCCCTGGTGCCCGAGGAGACGGTGCTCCGCATCGGCGCGATCCTCACTGCGCTGCCCGAGTGCGTGGAGGAGAACGCGTGGGTCGGCACCCGCTGGCGGGTCGGCGCCGCCACCGTCGCGCACGTCTTCGGCGGCGAGGACCAGCTGTTCCGGATCACGTTCCGCGGCGAGCCCGAGGAGGTGATGGCGTTCGAGCACCTCGGCGCGCCGTACTTCCGGGCGAGCTGGGGCGGCAACGTGATCGGCCTGCTGCTCGACGACGACACCGACTGGACCGAGCTCGCCGAGCTGCTCACCGACTCCTACTGCCTCCAGGCGCCAGACCGACTCGCTTCGCTGGTCGACCGACCTACGGGGTAGCCCCACAGGTAGTTTGACCGCGTGAGCGTTGTCGCGAAGGTCGACCGCGGGCAGCGTCGGTTCCCAGCGATCGGCTTCCCGCTGGCGGTCGTCTACAAGTTCTTCGACGACCAGGGCAACTATCTCGCGGCGGTGCTCACCTACTACGCGTTCATCGCGATCTTCCCGCTGCTGCTGCTGGCCTCGTCGATCCTCGGCTTCATCCTCCAGGGCCGGCCCGACCTCCAGGACGAGGTGCTCAACTCCGCCCTCAGCAACTTCCCGATCATCGGCGACCAGCTCGCCGCCCCCGAGGGGCTGGAGGGCTCGACCGGCGCCGTGATCATAGGATCGCTGGCCGCGTTCTATGGCTGCATCGGCCTCGGCGTCGCGATCCAGAACGTCATCAACGCCGCCTGGGCGGTCCCGCGGAACAGCCGCCCCAACCCGTTCCTGATCCGGCTCAACAGCCTGGGGCTGCTCTTCACGGCGGGCGTCGCCGTACTCCTGGTGACGGTGTTCACCGCCGTGGTCGGCAACACGGAGGTGTTCGGCGCCGACCTGAACGCGTCGATCCGCTGGCTGATCCGGATCGGGAACATCCTCATCGTGGGCCTGGTGATCACCGCGCTGTTCCGGATGGCGGCGGCGACCCGGCACATCACCCTGATGCGGGCGGCGCCGGGGGCGTTCGCGCTGGCAGTGATGTGGCAGTTCCTGCAGTACCTCGGCACGCTCTACGTCAGCAGCGTGCTCACCAACGCCAGCAGCGTGAACGCGACGTTCGCGCTGGTCCTCGGTCTGATCGGGATCATCTACATCGCGGCGGTCATGGGCGTCCTCGGCATCGAGATCAACGTCGTCCTGGCCCGTCGGCTGTGGCCCCGGGCGCTGCTGACGCCGTTCACCGACCGGGTCGACCTCACCGAGGCCGACCGCCGCGCCTACGCGATGTACGCCCAGACCCAGCGGCACAAGGGCTTCGAGACCGTCGCCGTCCGGTTCGACGGCCGCGACGGCGACACCCACGAGATCGTCCTGGACCCCAAGACCGGCAAGACCGAGACCATCCGCAACGGCAACGGCAACGGCAACGGCAACGGCACAGCGACGGTCGGCCTCCGCGCCCACCCACACTCCCGCCTCCGCCTCCGAATCCCCCTCCGAAGCCCCCCGACCAGCTGAGGCCTCGACCGTTCAGCGGAGGGGGACGAAGCGGTAGCCGCCGTGCCGGGTGACCTCGATGTCGTCGCCGCGCCGGACCACGAGGCGCATGGTGCCGTCGACGGGGATCACCATCCGCCCCCCGTCGGCGACCTGGGCGACCAGCTCGTCGGGGAGGGTGAGCGGCTCGGCGGAGACCAGGATCCGGTCGTACGGCGCGGCGTCCGGCCACCCCAGCACGCCCTTGCTCGCGGGGCGGATCGACGCCCACGGCTGCTGGGTGCGGGCCAGGTTCTGGGCGCCGAACCGCACCAGGTCCGGCTCGAGCTCCACGCCCAGCACCTCACCGGACGGCCCCACCAGGTGGGCGAGCAGCGCCGTCGTCCACCCCGAGCCCGCGCCGACGTCGAGCACCCGCTGCCCGGTCTCGACGTCGAGCAGCCGCAGCATGTCGGCCACGGTGCGGGGCTGGGAGTTGGTCTGGCCCCGGCCGATGCCGATCGGGCCGTCGTACGACGCCCGCCCGCGGGCGAGCCGGGGCAGGAAGCCGGTCCGGGGGACCGCCTCGAAGGCCGCGGCCACGGCGTCCACGCCCCTATTCGACCAGCCGGGCCCGCAACGCGTCGAGGGTGGTGTCGGTGAGCCCGAGACCGGTGTCGAGATAGCGGGCGAGCGAGCCGAAGTCGGCCCTCACCGCGTCGAAGGCAGCGGTGAGGTAGCGCTCGTCGGCGACCATCACCCGCTCGTAGACCCCGACCTTGTCGGCGCCCAGGTGCTCGCGCACCATCCCGAGGTACTTCTCCCGGGTCCGGCTCGAGACCCGGTTGGTCGCGAGGTAGTCGTCGAGCACCACGTCGTCGGGGACGCCGCAGATGCCGAGGGTCAGCACCGCCGCCCAGCCGGTGCGGTCCTTGCCGGCGGTGCAGTGGAACACCAGCAGGCGCCTCCGCGGTCGCCAGACGCCCGATCAGCGCACCGAACGCCGCCCGGGCGCCCGGGTGCCGGACGAAGCCCTCGTAGACCTCGTGCATCACCGCCTCGGCCCGCGACGCGTCGTCCAGGGTGGCCACCGCCTCCATCGGGATCCCGGGGATCTCCAGGTGCTCCCACGCCGCGCCCGGCACGTCGGCGTCCGCATGACAGTGCGATCTCGTCCGCATGGCGGAGATCGAGGATGGTCGTGACCCCCAGGTCGGCCACCCGCGCGGCGTCGTCGTCGGTGAGAGCCAGCTCGTTGGACCGGTAGACCAGGCCGGGGCGCAGCGCGCGGCCGTCGGCGGTCCGATGCCCGGGGCCGGTCAGGTCGCGGAAGTTGTCCGCGGAGGCGAGTCTGACCAGCTCCTCGCCGAGCGGTGCGTCGGTGGGTCCTAGGGACACGCTGAGGAGCCTAAGGCCCCTGTGCAGCCGCTTCGTGACCCGTCTAAGGCACCGGTCCGGCGAACTTAGGGAGTCTTCCCGATGTGCGGCCCTGCCTTAGCCGAGCACATTGATCCTCACCAGCAGGAAACACCAAATCGAGGAGATCACCATCATGTCGCTCTACGGAGACTTTGAATTCATCAAGGCCGAGACCGAGTACCGCCTCGAGCGGGGTCGGCTCGCTCCCTGGGTTGCCGGCCGCAAGAAGGCCGTACGCCGTCGGGTGCCGATGTGGCGGACCGCCGCCGAGTCGGTGAGCACCCGCCGCAACCACGCCGCCTGAAAGCGGGCGGCGCCATGTCGGTGGCCACCGGCATAATCGAGGCTGTGCCAGTGAACCCGGCCGGCCTCAGGCCCATTGTCGGACGCGACCAGGACCTCGACCGCCTCACCGCCGCCGCCGGGATAGCTCCGGCCGGAGGATCCGAGGCGCTCGGGGGCCTGGTCGTGCTGTCCGGCGACGCCGGCATGGGCAAGACCCGGCTGCTCGCCGAGCTCGCGGCGCGCGCCGGTGACGACGGCTGGCGGGTCGTCGTCGGGCACTGTCTCGGTGAGGCCGGCAGCACCCTTCCCTACCTCCCTTTCGTCGAGCTCCTCGGCCGTCTGTTCTCCGACGAGCCCGAGGTGGCCGATGACCTGATCGCCGCCCACCCGTCCCTCGGGCCGCTCCTGCAGGCCCACCTCCGCGGGCCTTCCGCCGAGGCGTCGGAGTCCCACCGCGGCGATCTCTTCGAGAGCCTGCACGCCGGTCTCGAGCACCTTGCGGCCACCCAGCCGCTGCTGGTGGTGATCGAGGACGTGCACTGGGCCGACCAGTCGTCGCGCGAGCTGCTCAGCCTCCTGCTGACCCGGGGTTTCCTCGGCCCCGTCTCGCTGGTGATCTCCTTCCGCAGTGACGACCTGCACCGTCGCCACCCGCTGCGCGCCACGCTGGCGAACTGGTCCCGCCTCGCACAGGCTCGCCGCATCGACCTGGCCCCCCTCGATAGGCCGGCGATGCGCGAGCTTGTGCGAGGGCTCGACACGGGAGGAGCCGGCGGCCTCGCCGACCGTGAGGTCGAGGCGGTGGTCGAGCGTGCGGAGGGCAATGCGTTCTTCGCCGAGGAGATCGCCGCCGCGAGCATGTGGGGACAGGCCGGCGTCGGAGCCGACCTGTCGCGGCTGCTGCTGGTGCGCTTCGAGCAGCTCGACACCACCGCCCAGACCGTGGTCAGGCTCGCCTCTGCCGCCGGGCGGCACGTGACCCACGAGCTGCTGGCCAGGGCCGTGCAGGAGGCCGCCGGGATCGACTCGGCCGCTCTCGACCTGGCGCTCCGCGACGCCGTCGAGCGGCACATCCTGGTGCCCACCGACACCGGCTACGCCTTCCGGCACGCGCTGTTGGCCGAGACGGTCTACGACGACATGCTGCCGGGCGAGCGGGTGCGCGCCCATGCGACCTACGCCCGGGTCATCGACGCCGACGGGGCGCTCGGCAAGTCCGCCGACCTGGCCCGGCACGCCGCCGAGGCCGGCGAGCGGGCCCTGGCCCTGCGGGCCAGCGTCAGCGCCGGCAGCAGCGCGATGTCGATGGGCGGCCCCGACGAGGCGCTCCGCCACTACGAGCGGGCGCTCGGGCTCGGACCCGAGGAGCCGGAGGAGGCCACCGCGATCGCGGGGATGGCGGCCGCCGCGGCGATGGCCGCCGGCCACCCGACCCGCGCCGTCGCCCTCCTCCGGGAGCGCCTCGACCGGGGTGGGCTGCCGGCGCCGCTGCGCGCGGAGCTGCTGGCGGAGCTCGCCCAGGCGTCCCGGATCACCGAGCTCGACATCGACGCCCTCGCCCTCACCGAGGAAGCGCTGACGCTCGTCCCCGCCGAGGACGAGACCAAGCTCCGGGCGCGGGTGCTGGCCGCGCATGCCCAGGCGCTCGCCGACCGGCTCCGCAACGAGGAGGCGGTCAAGTACAGCCGCAAGGCCACCGAGCTCGCCGACCGCCTCGACCTGCCCGAGATCACCGCGGAGGTCGAGACCTTCGTGGCCCGCATCTCCGAGCGCAGCGGCGACGTGGTCTCCTCCCAGGAGACGCTCGAGCGGATCATCGCGGAGTCCGCGTCCGGGCTGATCCGGCTCCGCGCGATGCACCACCTGGGGGCGCTGCACCACCGGGCCGGGCGACTCAAGGAGGCGCTCGACGTCTACCAACAGGGCATCGCCAAGGCGCAGGAGGCTCGGCCGGTCCTGGGCGCCGTACGGCTTCGACTGCCGGGTTCTGGCCGGCATCGCCGCCTACGAGTACGGCGACTGGGACCTCGCGGTCCAGGTGGTCGACGCCACCGGCGAGACCCCGCCCCCGGGCGCCGACGCGATGCTCCGCGCGGTCGGGCTGATGGTGCGGGCCTCCCGCGGCGAGTACGACCGGGTGGCCGAGGCCGACGGGCTGCGTGACGCCTGGGCGCTCGACGGGCTGATCTCGATCGCCGCCACCACGGCGCTGGTCGAGCTCCATGGCGATGCTGGTGACCTCGACCGCGCGGAGTCCGCGCTGCGCGACTGTCGTGGAGTTCCTCAGCGACCTCTGGCAGCTCAGGACCGTGCAGCCCGAGCTGCGGCTCAACACGCTGATGCTCGCGCACCTGTCCCGCCGGGCTGCCTCCGCCAGCGCCGCCGAGCGCCGCGGACTGCGCGAGCGCGGAGAGGCGCTCGCCGGGCGCAGCGTGCTGGTCTGGGAAGACGATGTCGCCAAGGGCGCCATCGGGCTCGAGGCGCAGGCCTGGCGCAGCCGCGCCCGGGCCGAGCTGCTCCGGCTCCGGTGGGTCACCGGTGACTCGTCGGCCGACCTCGACGAGATCGTCGAAGCCTGGCGTACGTCGGTGAAGGGCTTCACCGACTACGGACATCGGTTCGAGGTGGCGCGGTCGCAGGCCCGGCTCGCCGCAGTCCTCGACGCCGCCGGCGACCCCGAGGCCGCCACCCTCAGTTCGAGCGCGCTGGCGACCGCGCGGGAGCTCGGTGCACGTCCCCTGATCGCCGAGCTCGGTTACGGCACCGCTCCGACGGCGCCGGCCCCGGCCGCCAGCGCGCTCACTCCTCGCGAACGCGAGATCCTGGTACTCGTCGACCGCGGCCTCAGCAACCGCGACATCGGCGAGCGCCTGTTCATCAGCGCCAAGACGGTGAGCGTCCACGTGTCCAACATCATCGGCAAGCTGGACGCCTCCGGACGCGGCGAGGCCGCCGCGATCGCCGCGAGACCGCGGGCTGTTGCTCCTAGGCCTGGTCGAAGTCGATCAGCGCCAACGGGGGCCGGGTGGGCTCGGGCGAGCCGCCGGCCGGCTCCCGGGTGATCCCGAAGCCGTCCGCGGTGGCCGGGTCACCCTCGAGGACGACGGTGTTGTCCGGGCCCGGCGGCATCAGGCCGGCCGAGACCATCTCGTCGTCGTGCTGCAGCCACAGCTGGTAGTCCTTGTCCGCCCCTGCGGGGGCCATGTCGTGGGTCTGCACGACCGCTCCGTTGAGCGAGGCCGAACGCGTGATCGTCACGCTGGACCCGTCGGCGAACCGCTCGGTCCAGGACTCGGCGTCCGCGGCCGCGCGGATCTGCTCGGCCGCGCTCAGGTCGGGCGACTGGCTGGACTCGTCGGACCAGGGGTGCCACACGGTGGCCCCCACGCCGCCGATGGCGACCAGCGCGGCGGCCGCGGCGACGAGTGCGACCAACCGACGGCGGCCCGGGCGATGCGCCGGCGCCGGGTCGGTCACCGGTGGCAGCGGCCGGACCGTGTCGATGTCGCCGAGCACCCGGTCCCGCAGCGCGGCGGGAGGGGCCATGGCGGCCGTTTCGGGCAGCAGCGCCGCGGCCTCACGGAGGCTCGCGACCTCGGCACGGCAGTCGGCGCACTCGGCCAGGTGCCGCTCGAAGCGGGCGCGTTCGACGTCGTCGAGCGCGTCGATCGCATAGGCGCCCGAGAGCGCGTGGATGTCGCTCATGTTGATACCCCCATGACGTCACGAAGTCTGATCAACCCGTCCCGAATGCGGGTCTTGGCAGTGCCGATCGGTAGCTCCAGCATGCTGGCTACCTCGGTATGTGTGTAGCCCCCGAAGTAGGCCAGCTCGAGTGCCTCGCGCTGCACCTCGGTGAGGCTGGTCAGCGCGCTGCGTACCCTGCGGGCCTCCAGCGAGGCGTGGGCGGCGTCGGCGGTCGCGTCGTGGTCCACCGACTGGTTCTGGCGGGTGTACGTCGTGTCCCGGCGGCTGGCTGCCTCGGCGGAACGGACCCGGTCGACGGCCTTGCGGTGCACGATGGTGAGCATCCACGCGATCGCGCTGCCCCGGTCCGCGTCGAAACGGGCCGAGCCGCGCCAGATCTCGAGGAACGACTCCTGGGCCACCTCCTCGGCCTGCGCCGGGTCACGCACCACCCGGACGGCGAGCCCGAAGACCCGCGCCGACGTGGCGTCGTAGAGCTCGGCGAAAGCGTTCTTGTCGCCCCGGCCGGCCCGCTTGAGCAGCTCGGCCAGGTCGCTCGAGGTGTCGGTGGCAGCCGCCGGCGCCTCCTCGTCGGAGGAGGCGCCGGGGCTCACCCGCCCGAACCGTTCCACGGGCTGATCCTCGTCTTTCGGTGCCTGGGTTGGGAAGCGGCTCAGGCAGCCGGGTTGAGGACGGTGTCGATCACGTAGACCGTGGCGTTGGCCGTGGGGATGTTGCCGCAGAGCACGTTGGCCCCGTTGACGGTCATCCCGGACTCGTCGCCCTCGACGGTCACCGTGTCACCCTCCAGGGTGGTCTGCTCGCCGACCACCGAGGCGGGGTCCAGCTGACCCTCGACCACGTGGTAGGTCAGCACCGTCGCGAGGTCGCTCTTCAGGCCGTCCTTCTCGGCGCCCTCGAGGAGCGCGGTGAGATCGGCCTCGGGGATCTCGGCGAACGCCGGGTCGGCCGGCGCGAAGACCGTCAGGCCCTCCGCGCTGTTCAGCGTGTCGCCGAGGCCCTCCACCGCACCCACGGCGGCGGTCAGGGTCTTGAGCAGCGGGTTCGTGCTCGCCGCGGTGCCGACCGGGTCCTGGACCATGCCCGAGAACGAGCCGTCACCGGAGGTCGGGATCTGCGAGCAGCCGGGGCCGAAGGTCTGCGCGGCCGGGTCGCTCCCGTCGCCCATGTCGTCCGCCGGCGCCGACGACGAGGTGTCGTCGGAGGCGTCGCTGCCGCTGTCGTCGTCACTGCAGGCCGCGAGGCCCAGCGAGATCGCGAGCACCGTGGCCGCGATGCCGCCGTTGCGTCGGAGGGTCTGGAGCTTCATGGGAACTGCCTTCCGTTGGAGGTTGCTGATGACCGGGATTCGGCGCCAGTCGTCCGCTGGATTGCCGATGGCGCGAAAAGTTCGCGGATCACTCGACGGTCACGGAGTACTGGTGGATGCCGCTGGCGCCGTCGGGGAAGGGGTTCGCGCGGGCGGGGCTCTGCATCTCGCCGCCGCCGCTGGTCACCCGGGCCGCGATGCTGTGCTGGCCGGGCTCGGCGTCCCAGCGGTAGTACCACTGCCGCCAGTAGTCGTTGCCGCCGTCGGGCCCGAGCGTGGCCTGCTTCCAGCCGCCGCCGTCGACCTGCACCTCGACGACGCCGACCCCGCCCGCCTGCTGGCACCACGCGATCCCGCCGATGATGTTCTCGCCGGAGTCGAGCTTGGCCAGCGCGCGCGGGGTGTCGATCCGCGCGGAGATCTTGATCGGGGCGTCGGTGGCCCAGTCACGGTCGGTCCAGTACGCCTGCTCGTCGTCGTACGTCGTCAGCGTCAGCCGGGTCAGCCACTTGGTGGCGCTGATGAAGCCGTACAGCCCGGGGACCACCATCCGCACCGGGAAGCCGTGCTCGCGGGGCAGCTGCTCGCCGTTCATGCCGACGCAGACCATCGCGTCGCGGCCGTCCGTGGCCAGCGCGAGCGGAGTGCTGATCGTCATCCCGTCGAAGTCGGTGCTGAGGATCTGGTCGGCCTTGCTGCCGACGCCGGCCAGGTCGAGCAGGTCCTGGAGCGGTACGCCGAGCCATCGAGCGCCCCCGACGAACTCGCCGCCGACGCTGTTGGAGACGCAGGTCAGGGTGATGTCGCGCTCGATCATCGGCATCTCGAGCAGCTCGTCGAACGTGATGGTGACCTCGTTCTCCACGTCGCCGTCGATGGTGAGCGTCCAGTCGTCGGTGTTCACGACCGGGGTGTCCAGGCGGGTGTCGACCCGGTAGAAGTCCTCGTTCGGCGTCACCCACTCGGTGATGCCCGGCACCTGGTCGTCCAGGCCCTTCGGCAGTGGCCGGGCAGGGTCCGCGGCGGCCGGCAGGTCGATGTCCTCCGCCCGCGCGCGGTAGCCCTGGATCCAGCGGCCGGCGCCGCCGAGCGCGGACGCGAAGGCGACCATCACCCCGATGCCGATGACCACGCCGCGACGGTGGGGTCCGGTGGCGTCTTCCGTCGGCTCATCCGGCTCCTCAGCCTCGTACCGGGCGCGCGCGGTCCAGCAGCCACAGCGAGCCGACGCCGACGAGCGCGGTGACCAGGCTGGGCACCACGTCGACGGGCTCGACGGTCGGCCGGGTCAGCACCGCGACCGCGGCCACCGCCACCAGGCCGACGAGGAGCGCGGCGCCGTACCTGAACCGACGTCGGGCAAGCAGCCCGGCGACCGCGGCGAGCGCGAGCACCCCGAGCAGCACCGAGCCGATCAGGATCGGCTTGTCCTTGGTGCCGAACCGCGCGATCGCCCACTCCTTGACCGGCGTCGGCGTGAGGTCGATGACCGCCGAACCGACCGCGAGCACCGGTGAGGAGGCGGGGTCCAGCAGGGCCGCGACGAAGTGCCCGGCGGCCATCCCGAGCAGGGCGGCGAGGAGGCCGAACAGGGCGTACAGCCGACGGGTGCGCATGTCGGTCCTTCGGCGCCGCCGCCCTCGTGGATGGGTACGGTGACGCCCATGCCCGACACCACCGAGCTGGTCCACTACGCCGTCGCCGAGGGAGTCGCGACGATCACCTTCGACTCCCCGCACAACCGCAACGCGCTGTCCCGCCAGCTGGTCACCGAGCTGATGGGGCACCTCGAGGCGGCCGACTCCGACGACGTCGTCAAGGTGGTCGTGATCCGCGCCGAGGGCAAGGTGTTCTGCTCGGGCGCGGACCTCTCCGAGGCCTCCGCCGACGGCATGGAGGAGGGCGCCCGGGCGATGGTCGCGATGCAGCGACGGATCGTTGCGATGGGCAAGCCGGTGGTCACCCGGCTGCACGGCGCGGTCCGGGCCGGCGGCATCGGCATCGTGGCGGCGTCCGACATCGCCGTCTCGGCGGCGGACGCGACGTACGCCCTGACCGAGGTCAAGCTCGGGCTCGCTCCTGCGGTGATCTCGCTGACCGTGCTGCCCCGGCTCACCTCCCGCGCCGCGGCGCTGACCTGCCTCACCGGCGAGGTGTTCGACGGCGCTCAGGCCGCGGAGATGGGCCTGGTCACCCGGGCGGTGCCCGTGGAGGAGCTGGACGACGCGGTGGCGGCCGTGGTGGCCTCGCTGGGCACCGGCGCCCCTCAGGGGCTGCGGGAGACGAAGGCGCTGCTATCCCGTGACCTGCTCGAGCGGATCGACGCGCAGGGCGACGAGGTGGCCGCGCTCAGCGCGCGACTGTTCGGCTCGGACGCAGCGCGAGAGGCGATGCTGGCGTTCCTGGCGAAGAAGTAGCGATCGGTCAGAAGTCGTACAGCGGACCGCGCGGCCGGCGATTCGCGGCGAGGACCAGCCCGCCACCGCCGCCCACCAGGGTCAGGCCGAGGAGCAGCCAGACGACGTTCGGGCCACCGGTGTCGGGCAGCAGCCCGCCGGGGTTGCTGACGCCGGGGTTGGGCCCGGGGCCTTCGTTCCGGGCCCGTCACTGTTGGCGCGGACGGCGAACGAGGTGTCGCTCTGGCTGGACTTGAAGACGCTGCCGTCGGCGGTCCTGAACGTCCCGTGGACCCGGTAGCGGCCGGTCTCGTTGAGTACCGATCCCTGGATGGTGACCGGGGAGCCGTTGTAGGCGACGGTCTCGGAGAAGATGCCGGTGCCGCCCTTGCTGATCGAGACGGTGACCGAGCCCGTCGGCCGGACGGCGTTGCCGGCAGCCTCCGCGGGGGCGTTCGGTCGCACGTGGACCCGGATCCGGGGAGCCGTGCCGACGCTGACCACGGCCGGCACGGCGAGATGGCACGAAGTGCTCACACCGGCGGTGTAGGGGTCGTCGGCCGCATCAGCGGGCGCGACCAGGGCCGGCGTCACCATGAACGACGTCAGGGCGAACGCCAGCACCGCTGCAAGCTTCTTCACACGGGCCTCCTCCGACGTACCCCCTACAACGACGCGCAGGGGCGAGGAGTCACGCGCCGGCCCCGATGTTCAGGGAAGCTTCGCGACGCGCTCCACGAGGTGGCCGAACGCCACGCTGCGGTTGTCGGTGTGGAACAGCTCCGAGCACGTGACGAGGGTGATCAGCCGGGCTCCGGGCCGGCCGGGGGCCGTGGTGCCGCCGGGGTCGGGGTTGACGGGGAACGGGTCGAGCACCCACGACGCCGTGAACGGCACGGTCACGTCCGGCCCGCCGGTGTCGAGCACGTAGGTGTAGTCGGCGTCCAGGGTCTCGATGTGCACCAGGTCGCCCTCGCGCAGCTCCGGGAAGTCGGCGAACGGCTCGCCGTGGGTGATCCGGTGGGCGGCCAGCGCGTAGTTGCCGTGCTCGCCGACGGCCGCGGTGTCCTCCAGGTGGCCGACGCCGGCGGCCAGCACCTCGTCGGACGACCCCTCGAGGATCGGCACCTCGTAGTCGGCGCCGAACCGTGGGATCCGCAGGATGCCGGTGGCCCTGCCGAAGTCGGTGTCCGCCGACACCTTGCCGTCGCCCCACTCCTCCTGGAGGTCGGCGACCACCTCGGCCTGGCGGCCCTTGGACACCCAGTTGGTGCCCCAGAACTGCCAAGCCACCCAGCCGAGGACGATCGCTCCCACGGTGATGAGGGCGACGCCGCCGAGCAGCATCACGCGGCGCCGCTTCCGATCGGAAGTGCCGCGCCGGCGACGTACGACCGAGGGGGACCCGCCGGAGTGTGGGCCGGTCGCTCTCGGTGTCCGTGGAGCTGGTCACGAACTTCCAACGCCGTGAGCCGGGAACCGTCACGCGAGATAAGGTAGTGAACTTGTCCGCGCCCGATCAGGGGCCCGGACATCGTGCTGAGGGGAAGCATCGTTGAGTGAGCCAGTGGTCGAGCGGGAGGTCGCTCGCGAGCAGGCGTTCGTGGACCGGGTCCACCAGCAGCTGCAGGTGTCGGCCAAGGCCGCCGAGGAGCTGGCCAAGGAAGGTCATCAGCGCGGGCGGCTCGGTCACGAGGGTGGCCTGGTCGAGCGCGACGCGATGGTGTTCCAGGCGGCCAAGCGGATCGCCCAGCTCGACGCCGCCCACGAGGGGCTGGTGTTCGGGCGCCTGGACCTCGACCCCCAGGCCGACCCGCAGCCGCGCTACATCGGCCGGATCGGCCTGCGCGACGCCAACCGCGACTCGCTGCTGATCGACTGGCGCGCGCCCGCGGCCGCGGTGTTCTACCAGGCCACCGCCGCCGAGCCCCAGAACGTCGTACGCCGGCGGGTGCTGCGCTGCACCGGGGCCACCGTGCTCGGGGTGGAGGACGAGCTGCTCGACCCCGACAACCCCGCGGCCGAGGCACTGCCGGTGCTCGGTGAGGGCGCGCTGATGGCGCAGCTGTCCCGGGCCCGCGACCGGTCGATGCACTCGATCGTGGCGACCATCCAGGCCGAGCAGGACATGGCGATCCGGGCGCCCAGCAAGGGCGTGGTCGCGATCTCCGGCGGCCCCGGCACCGGCAAGACCGTGGTGGCGCTGCACCGGGCGGCGTACCTGCTCTACACCGACCGGCGTCGTTACGAGGGCGGCGGCGTGCTGATCGTGGGCCCCAGCGGGGTCTTCATGCGCTACATCGAGCGGGTGCTGCCCAGCCTCGGCGAGACGGCGGTGGCGCTGCGCTCGCTGGGCGAGGTGGTCGACGGCGTCCGCGCCACCCGCCACGACGAGCCCGCGGTGGCCGACGTCAAGGGTTCGGAGCGGATGGCCGAGCTGATCCGGCGCACCGCCCGCCAGCAGGCGCCGGGCAGCCCGGGCGAGTTCCGCACGTTCTGGCGCGACGACCGGATCGTGCTCGACCGCGGCGTGCTCGGCCGGATCCGGCGCCAGCTGATGTCGCAGGGCCGGCGCAACCGGCAGCTGCCCCGGGTCGCGAGCACCATGCTCGACGCCATGTGGCGGCAGGTGCGCAGCGAGCGCGGCCGCGACCGGGGCCGGGATGCGTTCGACGACGACATGCTCTCCGACCAGACGTTCCTCGACTTCGCGCTGGCCTGGTGGCCGCCGCTGGACGCGCCCACGGTGCTCGGCTGGCTGCGCGACCCGGAGCTCCTGGCCCGGGTGGGCGAGGGTGTCGTGACCAGCGAGGAGCAGCGGCTGCTCACCAAGTCGTGGGACGCCGCGCAAGGCCTGTCGGTCGAGGACGTGCCGCTGCTCGACGAGCTGCGCTACGCGCTCGGCGACGTGCCGGCGCGCACCGACGACGAGCGCGACGACCCCTACTCCCTGCTCGAGGGCGCGGTGGACATCCAGGAGCTGATGACCGCGGCCGACCGTGAGTACGCCCCGTCCGGACGGGCCTGGACCCCGCCCACCCACAGCATCGAGGACGACCCGTTCGCGCACGTGCTGGTCGACGAGGCGCAGGACCTCACCCCGATGCAGTGGCGGATGGTCGGCCGGCGCGGCCGGGCCGCATCCTGGACGATCGTCGGTGACCCGGCGCAGTCGTCGTGGCCGGCGCCGACGGAGTCGGCGGCCGCCCGGGCGGCCGCCCTGGACGGCAAGCCGGTCCACGAGTTCCACCTGTCGAAGAACTACCGCAACTCCTCGGAGATCTACGCGTTCGCCGCTGAGTACGCCGGGCGGGTCGGCCTCGACGCGGACCTGCCTGAGGCGGTCCGGTCGACCGGCGTCCCCCCGGTGACCCGCCCGGCGTCTCCCGACCTCGAGACGGCGACTCGGGATGCCGTGCTCGAGGTGGCTGGTCAGGTGACCGGCACCGTCGGGATCGTGGTGCCGGTCGCCCGACGCTCGGAGGTGAACGCGTGGCTGGCGTCGTGGCCCGAGCTCGAGGACGACGCGCCGGGCGCCCGCCCCGCTGCAGCGGACGCCTCGGTCGCCCCCTCGGGCGATGATCGCGTCGTCGTCCTCACCGGTCTCGACACCAAGGGCCTGGAGTTCGACGCCATCGTCGTGGTCCGGCCCGACGAGATCGAGGCGGAGTCGGCCACCGGCACCGCCACGCTGTACGTCGTACTCACCCGCGCCACCCAGCTGCTGACGATCGTGGGCTGACCGGCGGCGTCATGCCACCGGAGTCAGGAACGCAGCCGGCCGCGGCGTGACCGCGACGTACCGGTCCAGGATCCGCAGTACGGCGGCGTGCTCGGTGAGCAGCTTGCGATGGCGGACCTGGATCTCCTCGTCGGAGAGGTGCGCCTCGAGCTGGGCCTCGCAGGTCCGCTGCCAGCGCTGACGCAGCGCGGCGACCAGGCCGTCGGGGGTGCCGAACGACGCGGCGTACTCCTCGCGCCAGTGCAGCGCGCCCGTCTTGTCAGACTCGGCGGCCCTCACGACCTCGCAGATGATGCGGTATCGCTCGTGGGTCTCGGTCCAGCTCATCCTTCTGTCCTCTCGGTGGGCGGCAGTGATGCCGCGGTTGTCGAGACAGAGGGGCGGACGCGTCCCGGAGATACGTTGAATTTCGACGTATCACGGGGCTGGCTGGGCGCTCCTTAGATGCGAGACCATTGCTTCGCCCGGTGGTACCGAGCCCCCGGACGGAGGAGGTGCGATGGATACGTCGTACCCCCTCCACGCACTGGTCGCGTCGGCTCGCGAAGGGGACCAAGATGCGTGGAACGCGATCGTCGAGCGGTTCCTGCCGCTCGTCTGTGCCCTGGTGCGACGTCACCGGCTGTCGGAGGCCGACGGTGACGACGTGTGCCAGACCGTGTGGCTGCGCCTGGTCGAGCACCTCGACGCCCTGCGCGAGCCCGACGCCCTGCCCGGCTGGATCTCGACCACGACCCGCAACGAGTGCCTTCGGCTGCTCGCGGCACGCAAGCGCATGACGCCCGTCGACCCGATGGACTCGGGTTCCCTCGAGGGCGTCACGGAGGACGTGTCCGGCGTCGACCTGGTCGCGCTGGAGGAGCGTCACGCGCTCCGCGAAGGCCTGGCGGAGCTGCCGTCCGGCCGCCGCGACCTGCTGCTGATGCTGCTGGCCGATCCTCCGATCCCGTACGCCGAGATCAGCGAGAAGCTCGGCATCCCGATCGGCAGCATCGGCCCGACGCGGGCGCGGGCGCTCGCCCAGCTGCGCAACACCCGGGCGCTGATCACCCTGGTGGCGGCCGGAATGGAGACCGGAGGTGAGCGACGATGAGCGACTGGTCCGATGACGACCTGATGGCCGAGCTCGCGGAGGCGGTGGCCGAGAGGGACGCGGTGACCGACCGGCGTCGCGAGGCGGCGCGGGCGGCGTTCACCTGGCGGTCCGTGGACGCCGAGCTGATGGAGCTGCTCCACGACTCAGCCCTGGAGGCCGGCGCGGCGGTGCGCGGGGCCGGCGACCCTGGACGGATGCTCTCCTTCGGCCGCGGCGGTCTGATCGTCGAGCTCGAGGTCGGCGCCGGCGCGGTGACCGGTCAGGTGCTGCCCGCGCAGGACGCCACGCTGACGCTGCAGACGACCGGTGCCGAGGACCGCACGGTCGCGGCCGACGGCGCCGGGTTCTTCCGGATCGAGGAGGTCGGGTCCGGGCCGGTCCGGTTCGTGGTCACGACCTCCGAGCACACGCTGACCACCGCGTGGGTGACGCTCTAGCTCACACGAACGGTGGGCCGACCGCCGAGATGCTCCCCGCCGTCGGGTCCACCATCGTCGCCGCGGCGGCGAGCAGCGCGTCCCGCGCCTCCCGGGCGCTCACCCCGTGCTCGCTCATGTACGCCGCGATGGCGCCGGTGACGATCGGCGTCGAGAACGACGTACCGCTCCACTGGGCGAGGCCGGTGAAGTTCCGGACGTCGCCCAGGTGAGCCGGCTCGTGGCAGGTGTAGGTGCCGGTCGGGAACGCGTTGACGAGGTCGCGACCGTGCGCGTAGACGTCGACCCACTTCCCGTAGTTGGAGAAGTCGGACTTCTTGCCGTCGGCGTCCAGCGCCCCGACACTCACCACCCAGTCGAACGCCGCCGGGTAGAACGGGACGTCGTTGCCGTCGTTGCCCGCCGCCGCGACGACGAGGGGCCCGTCGTCACGGTCCTTCAGGCGATAGGCGTCGGCCAGCGCCTGGAAGCCCATCAGCGGGAGGTTCCGGCGGGTGTGAGTGCCCGCCGAGATCGAGATCAGCTGCGGCTCGTCCTTGTCGCGCAACGCCTCGTTGAGCTCCTCGGCGATCTCCGACTCGTAGATGGCCCCGCCCTTGGTGAGGAACCCCTCGACCTCGATCGCGGTGGCGGGGGCCATGCACCGGACCACGCCGGCGACGAACGTGCCGTGCCCGGCGTACGGGTGGATGTTGTTGGGGTCGACGGTCTCGACGTCGCCGTCGACGCCCGCGCCGAGCCACGGACTGTCCGCGTCCGTGGCGGCGCCTGGGTACCAACCCGTGTCGACTACCGAGACCCGCACGCCCTTCCCTGCGCCGGCATCCTTGCTCAGCGCGGGTAGCGGGCCGCCGCTCCTCGGCGGCAGCTCGGGTTCGGTGGCGGGGCAGGCCTTTCCTGTGTTGCCGACGACGTAGAGGATGTGGTCCGGCACGGCGACGCCCTCGCCCAGCTCGCGGTCGATCTCGGCAAGCGTGTCGAGCGTGTCGGTCTTTCCAACGGTGATCCTCGGTGGCAGCTGGTAGATGAGAAGCCCCTCGACGGGCTGGCCCACGGTGTCGCCGGACCCGCGGTAGACGTCCTGGCGCTCGCCGAAGAAGCGGCGCAGCCGGTCGGCACCCTCGGGACGGACCAGGGCGTGGCCGGGCCGGTAGAGGTAGTCGACGTCCGCTTCGCCCTTGCCCCGACCGGACGCGACCCCCACCTTCTCTCCGAAGGCGCGTCGGATCACCTCGAGCTGGACCCGGAGCGTCTCGGCATCCAGGTTCGGGCGGACCGGCGGTCGCGGGCGCTTGGGGCGGAAGCGATTGCGCAGCCACGAGAGGAGGCCGCGGGGGTGCTCGTTCGGATCGGTCATGGGGGGACTCCTGGCGTGGAGGGCCGACGCGCGCGTTTGCCCTGGTTAACGTAGTGCCGGGCACGGGGCCCGTAAAGGCAAAGGCGAACATGACCGACCTGCTCGAGCTGGCGCTCGCGGATCCGGAGCGGGCGTGGGCCCGCGCCGAGGCGGTCGTCGGGGACTCCAGCGATCCGCGACTGCTCTCGATCGCCCACCAGGCGCGAGGGATCGTGCTGCGCGACTCCGGGCGAGCCGGCGAGGCGGTGGCGGAGCTGCGCACGGCGATTCGCTACGCCGGCCGGGTCGACCCGGAACGCGACGCCGACGTCCGCGCGACGTACGGGCTGGCGCTGGTGATGGCCGGACGTACGGCGGCCGGCCGACGGCAGCTGGACCGGGCGGCGGCCTCGGTCACCGGCGAGGTGCAGGCCAAGGTCCTGATGCGACGTGCGTTCGCGCTGAGCCTGCTCGGTGAGCAGCACGCGGCCCTGGTGGACATGCGGACGGCCCTCGACGGCATCCGGCGCTCGGGAAACCGCACCTGGGAGGCGCGCACGCTCACCGTCCTTGCCTCCATCGAGATGGCGCTGGGCATGGCGTCCGACGCGCAGCGATCCTGCGAGGACGCTCGTCGAATCTTCCAGGACCTGGGAGAGCACGAGGAGGCGCTCGATGCGCTCGCCATCCTTGGCGATGTGGCGCTGTACCGCGGCGACCTCCCACGCGCGCTCGCCGTCTTCGACGAGATGGCGACGGCGCCGGGGAGGGTCGGCTACCAACGCGCCGACATCGCCGTCTCCCGGTCCGTTGTGTATCTGACCGCAGGCATGCCCGGGGAAGCAGTCGAGGTGCTGCAGCTGCTACTGGACCGCGAACGCCTGTCCCCCATGAAGGAGGCCGACATCCTGCTGGCGCTGGCCCAGGCGCGTCAGGCCGCCGGCGATCCGGCAGGGGCGCTTGCCGCGGCGTCCGAGGCGCGCGTCGCCTTCCGAGCGTCAGGATCGCGACTGGTTCGAGCTGCGGGCCCGGCTCCACCAAGTGCGGGCGCGCCAGCAGCTCGGTGATCGGCGCGGGTTGGCCCAACAGACCAGCGACGTGGCGCAGCAGCTCGATGCGGAACGCGCGGACGAGGCGCCGGTCGCGCTGATCCTGGCCGGCCGCCTTGCGAAGAGTCCCGAGCGGTCGGCGTTGTGGCACGCGGCGGCCGCGTACCGCGACCGGCCGAACGCCCTGATGCGCGCCAGCGCCTGGCTGGCGTCCGCGATGGCTCGTGAGGAGCACGGCGACCGCGGCGGGGTGCTGCGCGCCTGTGGCCGCGGGCTGGCCGCGCTCGACGAACACCGCCGCACGCTGGGCAGCTCCGAGCTCCGCGCCCTGGCCACCGCACACGGCCGCGAGCTGGCGGTGCTGGCCCTCCGGCACGCCGCCTCGGATGGTCGAACGCTGCTGCGCTGGAGCGAGCGGTGGCGGGCGACCGCGCTGGCCCAGCCGCCGGTGACGCCCGACGGCGAGGTGTCGACGGAGCTGGCGGCGCTGCGCGACAACGGCCGGCGGCTGGCGCAGGCGCGTGCCGAAGGTGAGCCGACGCAACAGCTCGAGGCCGAGCGGGCCAAGCTGGAGCGCGCGGTGCGGGCCGAGCACCACCGCCGGGCCGGCCAGAGCGGGCGACGCCGACGCCGGGCTCGACGTCGACCGCCTGGTGGC
The DNA here is from genome assembly GCA_963813615.1 of uncultured Actinomycetota bacterium. Classification (GTDB taxonomy): domain Bacteria; phylum Actinomycetota; class Actinomycetes; order Propionibacteriales; family Nocardioidaceae; genus Nocardioides. The sequence goes on along the minus strand of CAWFAE010000001.1, from coordinate 14,730 downwards.
CGAGGTCGGCGCCGGGACCCTGGTCGAGCTGGTCCACGTCGACGGGACGCTGCACGTGCTCGTCGTCCACGACGGCCGGGTACGCCGTCGAGTCGCAGGCGCCACGGACGAGGCCTTGGTGCTGGCGGACCACGGTCGGTCGGCGATGCGGCGGGCGGCCCGCGGGCGGCCCTACGACCCGGGCGACCTCGGCACCCGGCTGCAGGAGACGCTGCTCGGATCGGCGGTGGACCTGCTGCCCGACGGCCCGGTCACGCTGGTGCCGACCGGCCGGCTGCACGCCGCGCCGTGGGCGTTGCTCCCGACGCTGGCCGATCGGGCGTTCGACGTGGTGCCGTCCGCCGGTCAGTGGCTGCGGGCCCGCGAGGTCCGCCCACCGGCCGCCGACAAGGTGCTGCTCCTGGCCGCGCCGGGGCTCGGTGGCGGCGGGGCCGAGGTGCCGGTGCTGGCCGGGCATCACCCCGGTGCGACCTTGCTCGAAGGGGCCGACGCCACAGTCGTGGATGCGATGGCCGCCCTGGACGGTGCGACCCTGGCCCACGTCGCCGCGCACGGCCGCTTCCGGCCCGACAGCCCGCTGTTCTCCTCGCTCGAGATGGCCGACGGGCCGCTGACCGTCCACGACCTCGAGCGGCTGCGGGTGGCGCCGTACCGACTGATCCTGTCGGCCTGCGAGTCCGGGGTCCTCGCGCCGGTCGGCGCCGACGAGCTGCTCGGCCTGGCCTCCGCGCTGTTCTCGATCGGCACCGCCGGGCTCGTCTGCAGCATCGCCGAGGTCAACGACGACGCGACCGCGGCGCTGATGCTCGACCTGCACGACCACCTGACGAGGGACGCGGACGGCGGTCTGGCCGGGGCCCTGCTCGCCGCCCGTCGGGCGGCGCAGGGGGACCCGACCCGGGAGGCGACCGCCGCCGCGTTCCTCGCGCTCGGGGTGTAGTCAGGCCGACGTGCGTTGCTGGGCGCCTGCGCGACGGGCAGGTGCTCGTAGCCCCGCAGCACCCGGGTGCCCCGCCTCGTCGGCAGCCCGCTCGGCGTGAGGTCGGGGAACCGGTCGTAGAGCGCCTGCAGCGCGACCGTCGCCTCCATCCGGGCCAGACCGGCGCCGAGGCAGAAGTGGATGCCGGAGGAGAAGGCGAGGTGGGCGTTCGCGTTCTCCCTTCGTACGTCGAACGCGTCCGGCTCCGAGAACACGGACGGGTCGCGGTTGGCCCCGCCGAGCAGGGTCAGCACCGCCTCCTCACGCTTGATCGGGGTGCCCGCGACCTCGGTGTCGCGGTGGGCGATCCGAAGGGTGAGCTGGACGGGCGAGTCGTAGCGGAGCACCTCCTCGACCGCGTTGGGCCACAGCGCGGGGTCGTCGCGCAGCAGGTCGAGCTGGTCGGGGTGCCGGCCGAGCTGGTGGACGGCGTTGCCGATCAGGTTGACCGTGGTCTCGAACCCGGCGGCGAGCACCAGCAGCCCGGTGGCGTGCAGCTCCACGTCGGTGAGCCGGTCGTCGCCCTCGAGGTGCGCGAGCTTGCTGAGCAGGTCGTCGCGGGGCGAGCGGCGCAGGTCGGTGACATGGTCGGCGAACCACGCGTGCAGCGCGCGCACGTTGCGCTCGGCGTCGCGGTACTGCCGCCACGACAGCGCCGGGTCGAGCGTGACCGCGGCGCCGTTGCCCCACGCGAGCAGCTGCTGGTGCATCGACCGGGGGACGCCGAGGATCTCGGCCACGACGACCACCGGCAGCTGGGCGGCGTAGGTGTCGACGATGTCGACCCGGTCGCGTCCGCTCGCCGAGATCCGGTCGAGCAGCTCCTCGGCGGTCTCCCGGGTCCGCTCCTCGAGTGCGCGGACGGCGCGCGCGGTGAAGGCCCGCGACACCAGCTTGCGGTAGCGGGTGTGGGAGGGCGGGTCCACGGCCAGCATCGACGGTGGGTCGACCGGCCCGCGCGCGCCGTCGTCGTACACCGCGGCGAGCAGGCGGCGCAGCGGCCGGGGCAGCTCGCCGTGCCCGCCGGCCACGCCGAAGTCGTCGCCGCGGAGGATCTCGGTGCAGGCCGCGTGGTCGACGGTCGCGAGCACGATCCGGTGCCGCGAGATCGGTCCGCGCGCCCGCAGCTGCTCGTACGCCGGGAACGGGTCCTCGCGCAGTGCCGGGTCCAGCTCCAGGCGTCCCACGAGGTCACCCCGCCGCGCGGCGCCCTTGATCACCCTGCGACCGAGGCCGAACGCCAGGGCCCAGGTGAGCCAGGAACGCGCCGTCTGTGCGGGGCCGCCCTCAGGACGCATGCGCAAGGGCCTCCCGCGACTTCTCGGCGTCGTACCGTTCGAGGATCCGGAGGACGCCGGCGTTGCGCCGGCGGAGGTCGTCGAGGCGCTCCTCCAGGACGGGCTCGGTGAGGAACATGTCGAGCTGGGCCTGCTGGGCCACCGTCCATCGGTACCGCAGCGCCGCGACCAGCGAGTCGCGGTCGCCGAACACCTCGGCGTACTCGTCGTTCCACGGCAGCGCGCCGGTCGGGTCGTGGTCCGACGCCGTCGCGATCTCCCGCAGGATCCGCCAGCGGGCGCGGGTTTCGTGCCAGGTCATCGCGATCCTCCTGCTCTCTCGTCGTGGGTCCTGCTCGGTGCACCTCACGCTAGGTGGGGGAGCGCGCCGGGACATCGCGCCACGGGGCGAATCTCGCTTGCGACCCTGGTAGTAGATCCGGTGTGATCGGTGGCACAAGGCGCGGCCTGATACATCCGTGGTCGCGTCTTCGTCATGCCTGGTAACCACGTCTAGCTCGGAAGGACAGCCCATCCATGACCACCACCCAACAGCAGCGGCCGGCCCTCGGTGCGATGTACGCCGGTCTCGTGCTCACCGTCGCCGCGATGATCGCGCCGTACGTCGACCGCGCCCAGGGCAACGTGCTGGCCGACCACATCCGCGACGGCTACCCCACCTACTCCTCCGGACGCATCGACTCCGCCGTCACCGCCTGGCTGGTGATCCTCTCCGTGGTCGGAGCACTCGGCGTCGTCACCTGGCTCGGGACGATCTGGGCCGTCCGGGCCGGGAAGGGGTGGGCTCGCTGGACTGCCACCGCGGCGTTCGCGCTCGGAACCTCGGTGGCGCTGACCGCGCTCCTCACCAAGGACACGTCCGGCGACGTCGGCCTGGCGCCCATGCTGGGATGGATCGGGATGGCGCCGTGCCTGGTGGGGCTGGTGGCCGTGACGATGCTGTGGAGGTCCGGCCCCGAAAAGCACGCATCCGGACCCACGACTTCGTAGGTCCGGATGTCCGGTTGGACCTGGCGTTCGCGGACGCCCGTCGGGTGCGGCGTCCGCCGTCACTCGAGCCCGATGGTCTCCACGAGCCTGTCGATTGCGGGCGGGAAGTCGGTGCCGAAGGTCCACGACCACACCACCATCACACCCGAGCTCGGGAGGTCCAGCACGGTGTACCGGCTGGTCATCCCCTCCCAGGCCCCGGCGACCCATCCGCTGCTGCCTGACGGTACGAACAGCACCGGGTAACAGGCGATCCGACTGCTGCACGTCGCCGGCCCCTCGGGCAGGCCGGGCCGCACCTCGACCTCGACCGTCCACGCCGGCAGGCCGGCGAGTTCTGTCTCCCGGACCGCCGACGAGGCGAGGAAGGGTCGCTCCGCGATCCAGTCTGCCAGCGCCTCGGCGGTGCCGATCGCGGGCACCGCTTGAGGCACGGCCTCCTCTGCGGCAGCGCTCACGTGTTGAGCGATGCCCACGCCGCCGGAGCTGTCCAGCAGGTACGTCTCGACGTAGGTGTCCGTCGGGCTACTGCCCGAGTACGGGGCTCCGAAACGGGGCGGGAGAGTCCACGTCACCGGCACCCGCAGGTCGACGGTGTAGGTCCGTCGGCCGTGACAGGTGATCAGAGGATTGTTGCACCCGACGGCCGGCTGTTGGACCCTCTCCGAGGGCACGCTGCTCGGCCGACCGGCCGGACCGCCGGCCTGGTTCGGGGGGTTCCCCATCAGCTGCGCGGCTCCCACCACGAGGAGGAGGATCAACGCCGCGGCCGCGACAGCGACCAGGGCGCGCGCCCGTCGGCGGCGGGGGGCCACGCGCTGGACCTCCTCGAGCGCTGCGTAGACGTCGACGTGCATGGACTCCCTGAGGTCCCGCCCGGCTCGGCGTGCGATCTCGTCGATGTTCATGACGGGTCCTCTCCAGGTACGCCCATCGACGCGGCGAGCGAGGCGCGGGCGCGGTGCAGATGCGCCTTCACGGTGCCCTCGGCGCATTCGAGGATTTCGGCCACCTGCGTCACCGGCAGATCGAGGGCGTAGTAGAGCGCCACGGCCTGCGCCTGTCGGCGTGGCAGCCGGCGTACCTCCTCCCAGAACTGACTGCTGTCGTCCGGGAGGCCGTCGACGGCGGCCGTCGCTCGAGCGGTCACCCGACCCCACATCTGACGCTCCAGCGTCCGGCGCCGAGCCACCGAGACGGCCTTGTGCACGCAGATGCCCCGCACATAGCCGGCGGGAGAGGCCATGCTCGCGATGGACCGCCACCGGCGATACGCCACCAGCAGTGCTTCCTGGGCGACGTCCTCGGCGTATGCCGGGCCGACGAGTGCGCGTGCGAGCACCAGCAGGTGCGGGAACTCACGGCAGTAGAACGCATCGAACGGCTCCAACGCACGCTCTGTGCCGACCACGTCGTCCGTGCCGACCACGTCGTCCGGGCCGCCGCGGTCACGTTCCGCGACGTCCGGACCGGCCTGGGTCCTGCCGATGGATCGACGTCTCATATCTGGTAATCGCTTCGAGGTGGCCGTTCGGTTGACCGCCTAAGGTCGCGACTTGCGATTCGACGCTGGCCCGGTCGTCTGGGGAAGTCAACCCAGCGACTCTGGCTTCGACCGGCTCAGGACATTGCCGGGAGCGCCACGATGACTCAGAAGACCCTGCCGAGGCGGTCCGTGGCACGCTCTTGGCACGGACCAGGTCACGCCGACCGGGAATCGGCGTCGACCTGCAAAAGCATTTGTCGGGCTGACAGGATTTGAACCTGCGGCCTCCTCGTCCCGAACGAGGCGCGCTACCAAGCTGCGCCACAGCCCGATGGCCGATGCACGGCCAGCGGGGTGGAACACTACCCCAGCCCCTGGCGCCCGCCCCAATCGGTATTCAGGGCCGCCGAGCGTCCCGGGGGACCAGGGTCAGCAGGGTGGCCTCGGGGCGGCAGTTGAGCCGGATCCGGGCGTAGGGGCTGGTGCCGATCCCGGCCGAGACGTGCATCCACGACGAGCCCGGGTCGCCTGGTCGCGAGTCGGCGGGGTGGCGGTGCAGACCCCTGGCTCGTTCGGGCTCGAGGTCGCAGTTCGTGGTGAGCGCGCCGGCCACCGGGGAGGCACACCTGGCCGCCGTGGGTGTGGCCGGCGAGCACCAGGTCGTACCCGTCGGCGGCGTACTGGTCCAGCACTCGGAGGTACGGCGCGTGCGCGACCCCGATCCGGACGTCCGCCGTGGGGTCCGCCTGGCCGCGCACGTCCTCCAGCCGGTCGTAGCCGAGGTGCGGGTCGTCGACCCCCGCGAACGCGAACGTCGTCTCGCCGACCACCAGCGAGTCGCGACGGTTGGTGAGGTCGAGCCAGCCGGCCCCGGAAAGGGTCCGGGTCAGGCCGGCCCAGGGCAGCTGCGACGAGCTCACGTGGCGCCGGCCGGTGTCGGGCAGCAGGTAGCGCAGCGGGTTGCGGAGAGTCGGCTCGAAGTAGTCGTTGGACCCGTGCACGAACACGCCCGGGCGCTCGAGCAGCGGCCCCAGGCTGTCGCGGACCACCGGGACGGAGTCGCGGTGGGCGAGGTTGTCGCCGGTGTCGACGACCAGGTCCGGTGCCAGCAGGCTCAGCGAGCGCCAGCCACTCCTGCTTGGCCCGCTGGCCGGGCGTCATGTGGATGTCGCTGAGGTGCAGCACCCGCAGCGGGCGCTGGCCCGGCGGCAGGATCGGCACGTCGACCCGGCGCAGCCGGAACTGCCGGGTCTCGCGCGCGGCGTACGCCGTCAGCGCGGCACCGGCAGACGGCTCCGGCGCCGACCAGCGGCTCGGAGAAGGGGCAGCAGGCGCACCGGGCACAGGCTGCCACAATGGCGGCCATGAGCACCCTCAAGGACCGCCTGCGCGCCGACCTGACCGCCGCGATGAAGTCCCGCGACGAGATCCGGTCCTCGACGCTGCGGATGATCCTGACCGCCGTCACCAACGCCGAGGTCGCCGGCAAGGAGGCGCGGGTGCTCACCGACGACGACATCGTCGGGGTGCTCTCCACCGAGGCCAAGAAGCGCCGCGAGGCCGCGACCGCCTTCGACGACGGCGGCCGGGTCGAGATGGCGGCCAAGGAGCGGGCCGAGGCCGCGGTGATCGCCGACTACCTGCCCGAGCAGCTCGGCCCCGAGGAGATCGCGACGATCGTCACCGCGGCGGTCGAGAAGCTCGGCGTGGCCGGCGACGGGCCTAAGGCGATGGGCAAGGTGATGGGCGTGGTGCAGCCGCAGGTCAAGGGCCGCGCCGACGGCGCCGCGGTCGCCGCGGAGGTACGCCGGCAGCTGGGTGCCTGAGGCGCCGCGGCCGTCTCGCCGTTGCCGTCGCCGCCGCCGTTCCCGTTGCCGTCGCCGCGCCGTTGCCGCCGTCGCCGTCGCCGTCGCCACCGCCGTCGCCGTCGCCGTCACCGCGGCTCTTCTTCGGCGGCTTGGGTTCGGGCACGTAGGTCTGGCCGGCACCCGGGACGGTCGAGGGATAGACGAAGTCCTCGTAGTCGAGGTGGTCGTCGATCGACTTCATCGCGTCACCCCAGATCGGCGCCGCGAACGCCGGAGCCGGAGGCCGTAGCGCGTAGTCGCCGCCGATGGTCTGGCCGTCCAGCCCCGAGGAGTGCCGTACTCGTTGGCGCCGGCGATCATCGCGGCGGCCGCCAGCTGCGGGGTGTAGCCGATGAACCAGACCGACTTGCCGCCCTGGGTGGTGCCGGTCTTGCCGGCCGCCGGCTGGTCGAGGCGCCTCGGCCGAGGCGAAGCCGCCGCTCGATCACGCCGCGCAGCACGTCGTTGACCGCGTCGGCGGTGGACTGCTCCATCACCTGGGTGCAGCTTCGAGGCGTACTCCTTGAGCAGGTTGCCTGGCCGAGTCGAGGATCTCGGTGACCGGCCGGGAGTCGCAGTGCATACCGCGGGCGGCGAAGGTCGCGTAGGCCTCGGCCATCTCCAGCGGGCTGGCGTCCGCGACGCCCAGGGTGAACGTCGGCACCCGCTCCGCCAGACCCTCGCCCGTCCCCGTGGGGTTGGTGAGCTCGACGCCCATCCGGCTTGGCCATCTCGTAGGGCTCGCACATGCCGGTCTCCTGCTCGAGCTGGGCGTAGAAGGTGTTCACCGAGACCCGGGTGCCGGTGTAGAGGTTCATCGGCGCGGCTGGCGAAGTCGTAGTTGCTGACCTCCCAGGTCGCCGTAGCCGTAGGGCTCGCCGGCGCAGTTCTCGAACTCGTCCTCGGGGATGCGCCATCGTGCCCGGCGCGTTGAACGACCTTGTTGAGCGGGATGCCCTGCTCGATCGCGGCGGCCAGCACGAACACCTTGAACGTCGAGCCGGCCTGGAAGCCGTTGGCAGTCGCCGTACTTCTTCGGCACCGTGTAGTTGAGGTACGTCTCGCCCTTGCTGCGTGTTGCGGCCCATCGGCCGGGACTGGGCGAGCGCCTTCACCTCGCCGGTGCCGGGCTCGACCATCGCCAGCGCGCCGATGGCCTGGTCGCTTGGTAACACGTGCGCGGCGACGGCGTTGTCGGCGGCGCCTGCGTCCCGCATGTCGATGGTGGTCCGGATCGTCAGGCCGCCGGTCTTGAGCAGTCTGCATCCGCTCCTCGGGGTCTTCGCCCAGCGCGCTGGTCCTTGCAGCAGCCAGTCGAGGACGTAGTCGCAGAAGAACGGCGCCGCGAGTAGACGCAGCCGTTCTTCGACGGCTGCGACGTCGAGCCCGAGGCCTCGCGTCCTTGACCTTCGTCGGCCTTCTCGCGGGTGATCACGTTGAGCTCGGCCATCCGGTCGAGCACGACGTTGCGGCGCTCGCGGGCGCGGTCCGGTGCGTTGGTCGGGTCGTACGCCGTGGGGTTCTTGCACCAGGCCGGCCAGCATCGCCGACTGGCGGAGGTTGAGGTCCTTGGCGTTGACGTTGAAGTAGTGCCGGGCGGCGGCCTGGATGCCGTACGCGCCGTCGCCGAAGTAGGCGGTGTTGAGGTAGCGCTCGAGGATCCAGTCCTTGGAGTACTTCTGCTCCAGCGCGATCGCGTAGCGCAGCTCGCGGAGCTTGCGGGCGTAGGTGTCGTCGGTCGCGGCCTCGCGCTCCTCCTTGGTGTTCGCCTGGGTCGATCAGCGTCAGCTTGACCAGCTGCTGGGTGATCGACGAGCCACCCTGGACCACGCCGTCGTTGGCCTGGTTGGTGATCAGCGCGCGGAGCGTGCCCTTCAGGTCGAGCGCGCCGTGCTGGTAGAAGCGGTAGTCCTCGATCGCGACGATCGCCTTGACCATGATCCGCGAGACCTGGCGGAGCGGGACGTTGACCCGGTTCTCGTCGTAGAGCGTGGCGATCGGGTCGCCGTCGGCGTCCAGGATCTCGGTCCGCTGCGGCAGCGGCTCGGTCTCGAGCTCCTTCGGGCAGGTTGTCCATGGTCTCGGCGACGTGGCGGGCCGCCGACGCCGACGACGCCGGCGAACGGGATCGCGAGCCCGGCGACGACCACGACCCGAGCACCGCGGAGACCACACATCACGACCAGGTGGGAGAGCACCCGGGCGTGCGAGAGACGCTCGGCGGGAGGCACGGGACATGGCCCCCAGGTACGGGAGCCGGGCGCGCCCTACCCAGTTCACGCTCACCGACCGGTGACTAGTTATTTCGGACTAGCTTGATCCGAATGAGCCTGTCCCGAGGGTGCCGTCCGTCTTTACCTTTAGGCCTGAGAAGAACCGGAATGGGCGTCGTGGGGATGCGGACATTTCTCGGACAATGTGGGGACAACAACATGTGGGTCGAAGATTGGGCCCCCCGGCCGCTTGCCGGCCGAGCGCAGCCGGACCAGCTCTTCGTGCGTGGAGCGGAGCAGAACAAGGCCAAGCAGCTGTGCGCGGGTTGCCCGGTGCGCACCGAGTGCCTCGCCGAGGCGCTCGACAACCAGATCGAGTGGGGCGTCTGGGGCGGGATGACCGAGCGGGAGCGGCGTGCGCTGCTCCGCCGCCGCCCGAACGCTCCTGGCGCTCGGTGCTCGAGACCGGCCCGCGCGAACAGGGCAGCTCCGGCTCACCGCGACGATCCCGCGTCTGCCAGCGCGGTCGCTACGTCGGCCGCTCAGGCGCCGGCCAGCAGCGCGCCGACCCGGCGCAGCCCCTCGAGGTCGTGCACGTCGCCGGCGAGCGCCGGCACGACGGCCGTCGGCACCTGCGGGTGCGCCGGCGCGAACCGGTCGCGCAGCAGCGCCTCGCGCTCGACCAGCCGGGTCCGGTCGGCGTGCAGCCGCAGCAGCCCCGCCGTCAGCGAGCCCGGCTCGCGCTTCCGCAGCCGCACCGCGGCCGCCATCGCCTCGTCCGCGGACAGCGTCGCCGCCGGCGCCGGGGTGGCCCGGTTGACGACCAGCCCGGCCAGCGGCATCCGGTCCTCGCCGAGCCGCTCGACGAAGTACGCCGCCTCGCGCAGCGCGTCCGGCTCGGGCGCGGCGACGACCAGGAACGCCGTCCCGTCCGCCTGGAGCAGCGCGATAGGTCTTCTGGGCGCGCTGCCGGAAGCCGCCGAAGACGGTGTCGAGCGCGGCCACGAACGTCTGCAGGTCGCGCGAGCACCTGGGCGCCGAGGATCTTGGTCAGCGCGTTGGTGATCAGGCCGAACCCGGCGGTCATCAGCTTCGCCGGGCCCCGGCCGGGGCCAGCAGCAGCCGGATGAACCGGCCGTCGAGGAAGCTGGACAGCCGCTCCGGGGCGTCGAGGAAGTCCAGCGCCGAGCGGGACGGCGGGGTGTCGACGACGATCAGGTCGTAGGTGCCGTTCTGGCTGCGCGTCGGCGTGGATCTGGCCGAGCTTCTCCATCGCCATGTACTCCTGGGTGCCCGCGAAGGAGCTCGACAGCGCGATGTAGAAGGGGTTCTCCAGGATCTGCTGCGCCTTCTCCGGGGTGGCCTGGCTCTCGACCACCTCGTCGAAGGTGCGCTTCATGTCGAGCATCATCGCGTCGAGGCTGCGCCGCCGCCCGCGGGGTCGACGCCGGTGACCGGCGCGGGGTGTTGTCGAGCTGCTCGATGCCCATCGACTGGGCGAGCCGGCGGGCCGGGTCGATGGTGAGCACGACGACCTTGCGGCCGCGCTCGGCGGCCCGCAGCGCCAGCGCCGCGGAGGTCGTGGTCTTGCCGACGCCGCCGGAGCCGCAGCACACGATGATCCCGGTGCCCGGGTCGTCGAGCAGCGCGTCGACGTCGAGCGTCGGCGCCGTGCCGGGTGCGCGAGCGGGCCGACCCGGGTGCGGGCCTGTCATGCCAGGCCCTGCTCGCTGGAGCGTGCCGGCGAGCTCGTAGAGCCCGCCGAGGTCGACGCCGCCGGGCAGCCGCGGCAGCTCGTACGTCGGCACGCCGAGCCCGCGACCACCGCGCGCTGGGCGTCCTCGAGCGCGCGCCGCTCGGCGTGGTCGTGGGCCTCGGCCAGCAGGCCGTCGACGAGCGCCGTGTCGACGTCGATCCCGCCCGCCTTCGAGGTCGGCCTCGATCTGTCGCGGTCGAGCGTGCCCGCGCGGGCGGCGGCGAGGTCCTCGGCGGAGAGGTCGCGCGGGCGGACCAGGTTGACGACGACGCCGCCGACCGGCAGCCCGGCCCGCGCAGCTCGGCGATGCCGTCGGCGGTCTCCTGCACCGGCATCTCCTCGAGCACGGTCACCAGGTGCACGGCGGTCCGCGGCGAGCGGAACAGCGTCATCATCGTGTCGGCCTGGCTCTTGATCGGGCCGACCTTGGCCAGCCCGGCCAGCTCGTCGCTGACGTTGAGGAACTGGGTGATCCGCCCGGTCGGCGGCGCGTCGAGCACGACCGCGTCGTACTGCGAGCGCCTCTTGTTGCGGCTGTTGCGCTGGACCGCCTCGTAGACCTTGCCGGTCAGCAGCACGTCGCGGACGCCGGGCGCGATCGTGGTCGCGAACTCGATCACGCCGAACCGGTCCAGCGCCCGGCCGGCGCGGCCGAGCTTGTAGTACATCGCGAGGTACTCCAGCAGCGCCGACTCCGGGTCGATGTGCAGCGCGTGGACGACGCCGCGGCCGCGCCGTCGGGCGCAGACCGGTGGCGATCCGGCGCTCCTCGTAGGGCAGCGGGTCGACGTCGAACATCCGGGCGATGCCCTGGCGGCCCTCGACCTCGCACAGCAGCACCTGCTTGCCGTGAGAGCGAGCGCCAGCGCCAGCGCGGCGGCGACCGTCGACTTGCCGGTGCCGCCCTTGCCGGTGACCACGTGCAGGTCGCACCGTTGGGGCCAGTCCGCTGCATCCAGCCGCACCCTAGTGCTGGCGCACGCGGCTAGGGTGCCGGTCATGGACAAGGTGGTCGCGTCCGCTGCGGAGGCGGTCGCGGACATCCCGGACGGGGCGACGCTGTCGGTCGGCGGGTTCGGGCTGTGCGGGATCCCGTCGGTGCTGATCGAGGCGCTGCTGGAGGCGGGGGCGACCGACCTGGAGGCGGTCTCGAACAACTGCGGCGTCGACGACTGGGGGCTGGGCCTGCTGCTGGCGGCGAAGCGGCTGCGGCGGATGGTGTCGTCGTACGTCGGGGAGAACAAGGAGTTCGCCCGGCAGTACCTCGCCGGCGAGCTCGAGGTCGAGCTGACCCCGCAGGGCACGCTGGCCGAGCGGATGCGCGCCGGCGGCTCCGGGATCGCGGCGTTCTTCACCGCGACCGGCGTCGGCACCCAGGTCGCCGAGGGCGGGCTGCCGTGGAGGTACGACGACGCCGGCAACGTGGTCGTGTCCTCGCCGCCGAAGGAGACCCGGATTTCGAGACCGCCGAGGGCCCGAAGGAGTTCGTGCTCGAGCAGGCGATCGTGGCCGACTTCGGGCTGGTGCGGGCCTGGAAGGGCGACCGGCACGGCAACCTCGTCTACCGGGACTCCGCGCGCAACTTCAACCCGCTGGCCGCGATGTGCGGGCGGGTCACGATCGCGGAGGTCGAGGAGCTGGTCGAGCCCGGCGAGCTCGACCCGAACGACGTGCACACGCCGGGGGTGTTCGTGCAGCGGGTGGTGCCGCTGACCCCGGAGCAGGCCGCGGACAAGCGGATCGAGAAGCGGACGGTGCGACCCCGGCGCGGACCAAGGCGGAGGAAGCCTGAGATGGCGTGGACGCGTGAGGAGATGGCCGCCCGGGCGGCCTCGGAGCTGACCGACGGGTCCTACGTCAACCTCGGCATCGGGCTGCCGACGCTGGTGCCCAACTACGTCGCCGACGACGTCGAGCTGGTGCTGCAGTCGGAGAACGGCATCCTCGGCGTCGGCGCCTACCCGTTCGAGGGCGAGGAGGACCCGGACCTGATCAACGCCGGCAAGGAGACCGTCACGCTGCGCCGGGGTGCGTCGTTCTTCGACTCGGCGACCTCGTTCGGGATGATCCGCGGCGGCAAGATCGACGCCGCGATCCTGGGCGCGATGCAGGTCTCGGCGACCGGCGACATCGCCAACTGGATGATCCCCGGCAAGATGGTCAAGGGCATGGGCGGCGCGATGGACCTGGTCCACGGCGCCAAGCGGGTGATCGTGCTGATGGAGCACGTCGCCAGGGACGGCTCCTACAAGATCGTCAACGAGTGCTCGCTGCCCTACACCGGCCGCGGCGTCGTCCAGCGGATCATCACCGACCTCGCCGTCATCGACGTCGACCCCGACGGGCCTGCACGCTGGTCGAGCTCGCCCCCGGCGTCACCGAGGACGAGGTCCGCGAGAAGACCGAGCCGGAGCTGGTCTGACCGCGGCGCCCACGACGTGATCGTGGATGATCGGTCGGCCCATCACCGCCGGCAACCACCCAGAGCGCAGCACGAGGGACAGCCGCGGGCCAAGAGGCGGCAAACGACCTGCGGATGGTCCCACGTCGTTGGCCGCCAACTGCTGCACGGGCCGCACGCGTACGGCCGGCAAGTGTGCGACGGCCGAAGTCCCGGACAGCCCGGCACCCACACGAAGCTGCACCGACCCGTTCAGCTGCCGCTCCTCGAGCCCTACGGCGCCACGGAGCCGCCGCGCCGCGTCCGCGAGCTCGGTGTCGCCCTGGTTGGCCCGGGACTCCATCAGGTCGGACAGCGCCTCGGCGATCACGTTCAGCTTCTCCTGGTACGCCTTCTCCGCCGCGCCGGGCCGGCGTTCTCGAGCAGGACGAGCAGCAGCAGTGCCAGCACGCTGCTGATCGTGTGGATCGCCGCCTGCCATGCCTTGAGGTCGGCCCAGAGCGGCACGCTGACCAGCCACACGAGCACGATGGCTACGCAGATGAAGAAGAACGGCGCCCGGCTGACTTGGTGGTTGATCTGCTCGACGAACCGCTCGAACCAGCTTTGCTCCTGCTCGTCGCGCCTGGTGACGGCCGCGTCGCTCCGCTCCACGTGATCAGTCCTTCGGCGGGAGTGCGCGGGCGGTCCTGACGCCGCGCCAGACCCAGTACCCCCGAACTGCTTGGTGGGACGCAGCCACAGGCTGCTGGATCGACCCGAAGCCAGGTGCGCTAGGTGCGCCCGCCCATGACCATCGGCTCGACGTGGTCCTGTGCCAGGAGCTCGTCGGCGTCGCTGCCTTCGGTGCGCACCAGTAGGCCGCCGTCGTGGCTCGACACACGGCAAAGGCGGCCGCCGAGCAGGAAGCCGAGCCCGCCGAACATGCGCTTCTCGTCCGACGATGCCGTGCTCCGAAGATCAGCTCACGAACCCGGTCGGCGTAGGTCCTCGTCGTACGCCATGGGTGGAGTCTTCTCCACCGTGCCGACAAAGAGGGTCTCGTGGCGCGGCTTTCGGGGTACTAGGTTGGGCGACCATGAGTTTGTCCCGGCAATGAAATCCATCGAACAGTCGATCCGCGACACCGAGGAACCGGACCACAAGCTGCGCAAGGACCTCGGCGCGCTGGACCTTGTGGTCTTCGGTATCGGCGTGATCATCGGCGCGGGCATCTTCGTCCTGACCGGTCAGGTGGCCGCGTCCAACTCGGGACCGGCGCTCGCGCTCAGCTTCCTGTTCGCGGCGATCGCCTGCGGGCTGGCCGGTCTCTGCTACGCCGAGTTCGCCTCGACCGTGCCGGTGGCCGGCAGTGCGTACACGTTCAACTACGCGACCCTCGGCGAGCTGGTCGCGTGGATCATCGGCTGGGACCTGATCCTCGAGTTGACCATCGGCTCGGCGGTGCTGGCCTCGGGCTTCTCCGGCTATCTGCAACAGGTGCTCGACATCTTCGGCATCACGTTGCCGACCTCCATCGCCTCAGCCAGCACACGGGGTGGTCGACGTTCCCGCAGTCGTCATCTCGCTCCTGGTGATGTGGGTGCTGATCCGCGGCACCAAGTTCTCCAACTTGTTGAACCAGGTGGTCGTTGCGATCAAGCTGACCGTGGTCGCCATCGTGATCGTGGTCGGCATCTTCTACGTCGACACCAAGAACTGGACCCCGTTCATCCCCGACTCGCAGCCGGTGCCCGAGTCAGAGGGCGGTTTCGGAGACC